>JAZRBM010000001.1:0-20756 GCA_045635085.1 Congzhengia sp.
AGAGCTAAGAAATTAGCTCTTTTTATATCTTTCATTTGCGAAACGAGTGCAAGATAGCTGAGGAAAATAACCATTCTGATTATACCCTCGCAAAGACTGGTAAACGTTTTCGTTCCAACAAACGGAATGGAGTTGAAAATAGCTTCTATTCCTCTTGTTATAACAGTAGGGAGAAGAATAAATAAACCCACACTCAAGAATAACGATATGATGAGAGAGAAGTAAATTACCACATCTTTAATTTTGTCACCAAGTTTATTTTCCAGCCATTTTTCGAATTTACTCTCACTTTGCCCATCTTCTTCGAGATCTACAAATTCCGCGGAGTACATAAGTGCTTTTATTCCTATAACCATACTTTCAAAAAAATTAATACAGCCGCGTATAATAGGTAATTTTAGTATAGCATTTTTCTTTTTTGTACCGTTTTCATCAGTCTTGATTGTTATTTCTCCGTCGGGTTTTCTTACGGCTACTGCCGTTTTCTGAGGCCCGCGCATCATAACGCCTTCCATAACGGCTTGACCTCCGATTGAGGTAATATGCTGTTCGCATTTCTTTTCAGACATTTTATTTGGTCCTTTCATCTTGATTTTTTTATCCGTGGTGATATAAATCTTGTGTAGTATCCTATTAAGGATGAAAGCAGATAATCATATGCACAAAGTGCGATAATGCCTGCCCATATGTTAAATATATCAATTCCCAGTGCTTTAGTAATTAATTTGATGGCTAAAGTTAAAACTACGAAATAAATCACTTTTAATATCCATTCAAAAGCCAAATTTCGTAATCTTTCTATTATTGCTTTTAGTATCGGATAGTAGCAAAGGCAAGTGCAGTACATAATTATAACAAGCCCACCAAGACCTGATTTCGGTAGTATAAGACCTGCTAGCAATGCAGATGAAATTCCTGATAGTAAAGGAGTTTTAAGGGATTTGCTTTCGATGTATAGTACGCAGGGTACAAAAGAAGCAAGAAAACCCATTACAAGCTTGCCTGTGGGGATAAGTGAACATCCCAGCAAAAACAGGAACGACAGTGCACATCCCATTGCACCGAGAGAAAGCTCTTTCGTTTTTGTCATATTCTGCACCTCTCAGCAGCATGAAATAAGGTCCCCGCCCATACATTCGCAGCAGCAGTCTGCACACAAAAGATTTCCGCAGCAGTTGCACATCGTATCACTGGACATATTAGTTCCCACATTTCTGTATTGCTGTGACTGGTTTTCGATAGCATTTAACGTACGTCTGTACTCAAAATTATTAGGAGCTAAATTTACCGCCTGGCGGATAAAGTTTATTCCCTGTGAGTGCCAACCGCGTCTTAAACAAACCAGCCCTTTTAAATAAAACCACTCTGCGTTTCTGTCACTCATTGAATCAAGTATGCGCTCGGCTTCGTCAATTCTGACCATGTTGATATAGTTTCTTACCTGGGCAAAGTTTCCTGCGCCAGAATACGAAGAACCCTGAGAGGACTGATTTTGCGCGCTACCGCCTGTCAGCACATCGTAGGCTTCGTTTATTTCTTTAAATTTTTCAGCAGCCAAATCTGCTAAAGGATTTCCTATATACCTGTCGGGATGATATTGTTTTGCGAGTTTTCTGTACGCTGATTTTATCTCATCCTGAGAGGCATTTTTTGATACGCCCAGAACTTCATATGGGTCACGCATTTTCATTTTCTCCTTTTATGATTTTTTTTGTCACATCAGATAATCCTAAGTATATAATATTATCGAGTATCGGCTTATTTATCTTTATATCCAGCAGTTCATAAGTATTTGCCAGACTGCTCAGATTAAATGTCAAAAGCTTTTCTATCTCATCTTTATCGGGTGCTTTTTTGGATATAACAAACGGATTAAAAGCTTTTTTTCGTCTGTCTTTTTCGATATCTTCATAAGCATCAATAATATAAATAAATCTCCCTAACATATAGCCTATGTAAGCAAGGATTTTTGAGTTGTTTTCATCGGTTATAAAGTCGGGGACAAAAAGTATTTTTAAAAGATTTGCAAACACATCCGAAAGAGCATCTATATCACTACAATTATTCTTTTCCAATTCGTTTAATTTATTTATTTGTTTGCGGCAATTATCATAAAGCTTTCTGTGATTTTTTATAACTTTTCGCTTTGCCCTAAAAAGCAGAGCGTAGATTAACGCAACACTAAATGATTTTTCATCGCGTATGTCATCTTCAAGCTTTAAAAGCGTTAGAATAATCATAGCAGTGCTTGCATATAAAAGCGATTTGTTGCTTTCCATAATTGGTGTTTTTTTGGTTGGATGTGCCATGCAGATTTCCTTTTTGCAATCGTATTCATCCTGCGTGATCGAAGAGAGCAAAAGCGCCAAAAAAACAGAGTCATAATTTAAGCAAAATCGGGAAAAATATCCATATTCACTTTTTAAAGTTTTGCAAAGACCGCAGTAATAGGATTTATATACGTTATACTCCCGTACTTTCAGCTCGTCTTTATTTACTTTAACGTATCCGAACATTCAATCACCATTTTGAGTATAACATAAAATTATCCAAAAAACATTATTTTTTTATAAATTTTATAAAAAGTTTATATTTTACAATATTGTTAAAAAAATATCGATAGGCTACTTGAAATTTTCCAAAAAATGTACTATAATATACTGGCGTGGATTTTATACAGAAATGTTTATAATATTTATGAGGTGAAAAATATGAAATTAACAGTTGAAGACATCAAGGTGTCAGGAAAAAAAGTTTTGGTTCGCTGCGACTTTAATGTGCCGCTGAATGAAAAACTTGAAATCACAGACGAAAACAGAATAGTAGGTTCGCTGCCTACAATCAAGTATTTGATTGAAAACGGTGCCAAGGTTATTCTTTGTTCGCATATGGGCAAGCCAAAGGGTGATCCTAAGCCTGAATTATCATTAGCTCCTGTAGCAAAGTGCTTATCAGAAAAATTAGGAAAAGAAGTTATTTTTGCAGCAGACGATAACGTAGTTGGAGAAAACGCAAAAGCAGCTATCGATTCTATGAAAGACGGAGATGTTGTTCTTCTTCAGAATACACGTTACAGAGCAGAAGAAACAAAGAATGTTGAAAATTTCTCTAAAGAACTTGCTTCACTTTGTGATGTTTTTGTAAATGACGCTTTTGGTACAGCACACCGTGCTCACTGCTCAAATGTTGGTGTATCAAGCCTTGTAGATACTGCTGTTGCAGGTTATTTAATTGAAAAAGAAATCAAATTTTTAGGAAATGCAGTAAACACACCGGAAAGACCATTAGTTGCTATTTTAGGTGGTTCTAAGGTTTCATCTAAAATTTCAGTTATAGAAAACTTATTAAAGAAGGTTGATAAACTAATCATCGGTGGCGGTATGGCATATACATTCTTTGCAGCTCAGGGCAAGACAACAGGTACATCACTTTTAGAGCCAGACTACATTGACTATGCAAAGAAAATGATAGAAGCTGCAGGTGATAAGATTTTACTTCCTGTTGATACAGTTGTTGCAAAGGAATTTAAAAACGATGCTGAATCAATGATCGTTGAAGGAAACATTCCTGAAGATTATATGGGACTTGATATCGGTCCTAAGTCAATCAAGCTCTTTGAAGAAGCAATAAAAGATGCTAAAACAGTTGTTTGGAACGGACCTATGGGCGTATTTGAAATGCCTAATTTTGCAAAGGGTACAAACGCAATTGCTAAAAAGTTAGCAGAACTTGATGCTACAACAGTTATCGGCGGCGGTGATTCTGTTGCTGCTGTTAACCAGGCAGGACTTGGTGATAAGATGAGCCATATTTCAACAGGTGGCGGCGCATCACTTGAATATTTAGAGGGTAAAGATTTACCTGGTATCGTTTGCTTAACAGACAAATAATTAAACATCGGAGGAAATACAAAATGTCAAGAAAGAAAATTATTGCCGGCAACTGGAAGATGAACAAGACACCATCTCAGGCGGCGGAACTTATTAATGAACTTATTCCTTTAGTTAAAGAAAGTGATGCAGATGTTGTTATCTGCACACCCGCAGTTGACATAGCTGTTGCTGCAGAATTAACAAAAGGCACAAACATAGCTGTTGGTGCCCAGAACCTTCACTGGGAAGAAAGCGGTGCCTACACCGGCGAAATCAGTGCGGATATGCTGCTTGATTTGGGTGTAAAATATGTTATCATCGGTCACTCTGAAAGACGTGAATATTTTGCTGAAACAGATGAAACAGTAAATAAAAAAGTTAAAAAAGCTTTAGAAAAAGGCTTAACACCTATTCTTTGTTGCGGAGAAACTCTGCAGCAACGCGAAATGGGTATTATGAAAGAGTTTGTTCGTATGCAGATTAAGGCTGACTTTTTGTCAATTTCAGCTGAAGATGCAAAGAAGGTAGTTATCGCATACGAGCCTATCTGGGCTATTGGTACAGGAAAAACAGCGACAGCTGACCAGGCAGATGAAGCTTGTGGAATTATCCGCGAGGTTATTGCTGAAATTTATGATGAAGCTACTGCTGAAGTTATCAGAATTCAGTATGGCGGCAGTATGAATGCAGGAAATGCTGTTGAGCTTTTATCAAAGCCAAACATCGATGGTGGTCTTATCGGTGGAGCGTCACTTAAGGCACCTGATTTTTCAAAAATCACAAACTGGAATAAATAATTTAAAAGGCTGCTATACGCAGCCTTTTTTAAAGAAAAAGGATGATAAAAATGAAAAAACCTTTATTATTATGTATTATGGATGGCTTTGGCATAAACGAGGAAAAAACAGGAAATGCTGTTAGTATTGCAAAAACACCAAACCTTGACAGGCTATTTGCCACATACCCTAATACGACACTAGAGGCAAGCGGTATGGCGGTTGGTCTTCCTGACGGTCAGATGGGAAACTCTGAGGTAGGCCACACAAATATCGGTGCAGGCAGAATTGTTTATCAGGAATTGACAAGAATTACAAAGTCAATTAAAGACGGCGATTTTTTTGAAAACGAAGCGCTGCTTGCTGCGGTTGAAAACTGCAAAAAGAACGGAAGCAGCTTTCATATTATGGGACTTCTTTCTGACGGTGGTGTTCACAGTCACAACTCGCATATCTACGGAATTGTTGAACTTGCAAAAAGAGCGGGACTAAAGAAAGTTTTTGTTCATTGCTTTTTAGACGGTCGTGACGTTCCTCCTTCATCAGGTAAGGATTTTGTGAGCGATATGATGGCTGAGCTTGAAAAAATCGGCGTAGGCAAGATTGCAACAGTTATGGGCAGATACTATGCTATGGACAGAGATAATCGTTGGGACAGAGTAGAAAAAGCCTATAACGCTATGGTCAAAGGTATAGGCAAAACAGCTGCCTGTGGTATTTGCGCAGTTGCTAACTCATATTCTGATAATGTAACCGATGAATTTGTAGTTCCGACTGTTATTGTAGAAAACGGTGAGGCTGTTGGCAGAATTTGCGAAAATGACAGTGTTGTTTTTGCAAATTTCAGACCTGACAGAGCACGTGAAATTACAAGGACAATTGTTGATCGTGACTTTGATGGTTTTAGCCGTGAATATTTTAAAACATATTTTGTGTGTATGACACAGTATGATAAAACTATGCCTAATGTTGATGTTGCGTTCAAGCCTCAGGTTTTGACAAATACACTGGGTGAGTATTTAAGCATAAAGGGTAAAAAGCAGCTAAGAATTGCAGAAACCGAAAAATATGCCCACGTTACATTCTTCTTTAATGGTGGTGTTGAAAAGGTTTCAGACGGGGAAGACAGAGCTTTAATTAACTCTCCTAAAGTTGCAACATATGACCTGCAGCCTGAAATGAGTGCTTATGAAGTGACCCAAAAGCTTATGGAAAAGCTTGACGAGGGCGATTTAGATGTTATCATTTTAAACTATGCAAACTGCGATATGGTAGGACATACAGGTATTATTGACTGCGCGGTAAAGGCAGTTGAAACAGTAGATACATGTGTAGGTAAGGTAGCAGATAAGGTATTATCTATGGGAGGTGCAATGCTGATTACAGCAGACCATGGCAATGCTGATCAGATGATTGATCCTGTGACTTGTGGACCATTTACAGCTCACACAACATTCCCTGTTCCGTTTATAGTATTGGGATGCGGAGATGTTAAGCTGCGCAGTGATGGCGTTTTGGCAGATATTGCTCCTACGATGCTGAAAATTTTAGATTTGGAAAAGCCTGAAGAGATGACAGGAAAAAGTATTATTGAATAATAATTTTTTATCAAAATGCACATTCTAACTTATAGAATGTGCATTTTTTGTGCATAAAAATGGAGGTATATATGGATTACGTAGAAATATCCGATGTATGTGCAAGAGAAATTTTAGACTCAAGAGGCAATCCTACAGTTGAGGCAAGTATAACAACAGAAGATGGCGTTGTGGCACGCGCTTCTGTTCCGTCAGGGGCGTCAACAGGTGCTTTTGAAGCGATTGAACTTCGTGACGGGGATAAATCAAGATACAACGGTCTTGGAGTAAAAAATGCAGTAACAAAAGTTAATAACGATATTGCAGACGCATTAATTGGCCAAAATGTCTTAAATCAAAGAGAAATAGACCGCATTATGATTAAAGAAGACGGTACAAAAAATAAAGAAAACTTTGGAGCCAACGCAATACTTGCGGTATCATTAGCTTCTGCAAAGGCGGCAGCAGCAACCTTGGGTATAAGTCTTTACAGATATATTGGTGGTGTAAATTCACACGTTTTACCTGTTCCTATGATGAATATTCTAAATGGTGGAAAACACGCAGACAACAGCGTAAACTTGCAGGAATTTATGATTATGCCGACAGGTGCTAAAAGCTTTTCTGAAGGATTAAGAAAATCGACAGAGGTTTTTCACTCTTTAAAAAAGGTTTTAAAATCTAAAAATTATTCTACGGCAGTAGGAGATGAGGGAGGTTTTGCGCCGAACCTTAAGTCTGATGAAGAAGCCTTAGAATTAATATGTGAAGCAATAAATCGTGCAGGGTACTCGCAAGGTGAAGATTTTAAAATTGCTATGGACGCAGCATCTACAGAGCTCTATGAAGAAGCTAAAAAAATAGGGAAAGACGGGTATTATTTTTGGAAGACAAATGAGTTTAAAGACCGCGATGAAATGATAAGGTATTGGGAGGATTTGTCGGCGAAATATCCTATTATTTCTTTAGAGGATGGACTTTCAGAAGAAGACTGGGATGGGTGGAAAAATTTAACCAATGCTTTAGGTAGCAAAATTCAGCTGGTAGGTGATGACCTCTTTGTAACCAATACAGAGCGTTTAAACAAAGGGTTGGAGCTGGGCTGCGCAAATTCTATCTTAATAAAGGTAAATCAAATAGGAACTCTGACAGAAACACTAGAGGCAGTGGAACGTGCAAACAGAGCAGGATATACTGCAGTAACCTCTCACAGAAGCGGCGAAACAGAAGATACCACGATTGCAGATATCGCTGTGGCTACAAATTCAGGACAAATAAAAACAGGAGCGCCCTCGAGAACCGACAGAGTTGCAAAATACAACAGGCTTTTAAGAATAGAGGAAGAACTGGGAAGCCAAGCTATCTATCTTGGAGATAATGCCTTTTTTAACTTGACACGATGATGGAAAAAGTCGTCACAAAATGTCACTTTTGTTGAAAATGGGCATTTCAAATGATAAACTGTCCGTCGAGGAGGCGGAATTGATGTTGATATCAGATGACGAATTTGACAGCTATTATGTCATAAAAATTGCTGATGTTTCTGGCGACAAATATTTTTTTAGTATAAGGGCATTTGTTGCAAACAAGGACTTTGCTAAAAAATTCAACACATTAAGAAGCGCAAAAAGGAGCGTAAAGCTTATCGAAAATATTATCGGGGATTTTAATTGCATAATAGAAAAAATTAAAAGAAATAATTTTTAAAAATATGAGCACACTATTTTTAAAGGGCATGATGTCCTTTAAAAATGGGAGGGAAAAGAATATGAATTGTAGTAATAACGCTAATAACTCAATCAAATGCACAGTAAATGAATGTAAGTATCATTGTTGTGATAAGGATTACTGCTCGCTGGATTGTATCTCAGTAGGTTCTCACGAGCAAAATCCTGAAGTTTGTGAGTGTGTTGACTGTAAATCATTTGCTAAAAAGTAAACCCCATTACAAAAGAGAGCTTTTTAAAAGCTCTCTTTTTTTATGTAAAAAAATGTTGACTTTATGATTTGCTAGTGTTATAATGTATGTTAGCCGCGTGCGTGAGGTTATAAATGAAGACATATCTTCTACCGAAACGGCAGCGAGCAAGGATGGAGGAGGTGCGATTATGTACGCAATTATCAAGACAGGCGGAAAACAGTATAAGGTTTCCGAAGGTGATGTTATCTACGTTGAAAAGCTCGGCGTAGCTGATGACGAAACAATTACCTTTGACGAAGTATTAGCAGTTGGCGAAGGCGATTCTTTAAAAGTAGGTACACCTACAGTAGAAGGCGCAACAGTTACAGCTAAAGCTTTAATCGGCGAAGGTAAAGCTAAGAAGGTTATTGTATTTAAGTACAAGCCAAAGAAGGGCTATCACAAAAAGCAAGGTCACAGACAGCCTTTCACAAAAGTTGTTATCGAAAAGATAAACGCATAATTATGACTAGAATCAGCGTTTATAGAAAAGGTAAGAGTATTGTAAAATATGTCGTTAAAGGACATACAGGTTATGCAGACAGTGGTGCTGATATTGTTTGTTCAGCAGTATCTGCTATTGCAACTCATACATTAAATGGTCTTACAGATGTTGTTAAGATACCTGTGGGATATGAAGTAGATGACGCTTATCTTGAGTGTATTGTTCCCGATAATATTTCGGAAGAGGAGCGTAAGCAGTCAGATATTTTATTAGAGGCAATGTACTTAACTTTTAAAAATTTAGAAGAACAATACAAAGAATATATAACCATTATTGATATGGAGGTGTAGTTATGCTTAAGATTAACATTCAGCTCTTCGCTCATAAAAAGGGTGTAGGTAGCACAAAGAACGGACGTGATAGTGAAGCTAAGCGTCTTGGTGTTAAAAAAGCAGACGGTCAGAACGTTCTCGCCGGCAATATTCTTGTTAGACAGAGAGGTACAAAAATTCATCCAGGTACCAACGTTGGCAAAGGTGGCGACGATACATTATTCGCTTTAGTTAACGGTAAAGTTAAATTCGAGAAATTTGGCGCTGGCAAAAAGCGTGTAAGCGTTTACGAAGACGTTACAGCGTAAAACAATCAGTTTATTAGCCCCGAGCTTGACTCGGGGCTTTTTACTTAAAAAAGGGGTGAGTCTATGCCGAAGATATTTGCAATATCTGACCTTCATCTTGGATTTTCCTGCAGTAAGCCGATGAATATTTTCGGCACGAGATGGGACAACCACGAAGAAAAAATACTAAACAACTGGCAAGAAAAAGTCTCAGATGAAGATGTTGTTTTAATCGCAGGGGATATTTCCTGGGAAACATATGTGAGCCGTGCAGTTGCCGATTTTGACTTTATAAATAAACTTAAAGGAACGAAAATAATTACTAAAGGTAATCACGATTATTGGTGGGAAACTCTTTCTAAGCTTAATAAATTTTTAGATGAAAATAATTTTAACACGATTAAATTTTTGCATAACACAAATATAATTTTTAATGATATTGTTATTTGTGGGACAAAAGGATACCCGGAAACAGAAGTGATTTCTTCTGGAGAAGAAGAGAAAAAGCTTTATAAAAGGGAAATTTTAAGACTGGAAAATGCACTTATAAATGCTAAAAAAACAGGAGCAAAAAAAATAATAGTAATGCTTCATTATCCGCCTGGTACAGACTCTGAATTTGCAAGAATTTTAAAGAGAGAAGAGGTTGACTATTGTATATATGGTCATATTCACGGAGGTACATTTGGGGCAGTAACAAAAGGAAATGTAGGCGGTGTGGAGTACAGGCTAACATCTTCTGATTATCTGCATTTTAATCCTATCGAAATTACTGAATTTTAAAAAGCGACGCATGCTTTATGCGTCGTTTTTTAAATATTCTTTTACTTTTTCTAAATTTATTTTGCCAAGGCGTCTGCCTTCCTGATATGTCTCTTCAAGCGCCTGGGCGTTGTGTTCTATATGATTGACCGAAAGCTTTTTTTCTGGTCGTATCACTAAAATATTTCCTTTTTCTTCTTGTTCATTAATGTATGCTATAGTTTCATTATACATAATGTGTCTGTTTTCCATTACTTTTATGAGTTTTGGAAATTTTCTGTATACCAGCTTAATTAATGGCATAGCAGAGTTTTTGCTCTTTATATAATTATATGGTTGGGTTAATATTACGACGTTTTTATTGTATCCTAAATCTTCAAATTTCTTTAAAGGAACAGAGTCTGTCATACCGCCGTCTAAAAACTTTCTGTCCTCTATTTCGACAATGCGGGAAGCAAGTGGCATAGAAGCTGATGCTCTCATCCATAAAAGTGCGTCGGGGTCATCTACGTCGTACTTTTTATATACCGGTTTTCCTGATTCTATATCTGTTGCAACAACATAAAAATCAATATTGCTCTTTCTGAATGCATCGTTGTCAAAGGGGTCCAGCTCATTAGGAATTTTATTATAACAAAAATCCTCGCCGTATAAATCCCCTGTGGTGATAAGTGAGTAAAAACTGCAATAGCGTTTGTCTTTGCAGTATTTTTTGTTGTATCGGATGGTTCTGCCTATTTGCTTTGTTATAAAATTGCAACCAAAGGTAGCACCTGCTGACACGCCGATTACACCGTCAAAATCTATATCATTTTCCATAAAAACGTCTAAAACACCTGCTGTAAACATTCCGCGCATAGCACCGCCCTCTAATACAAGGCCACACTTTTTTCTCAAACGAAACACCTCGCTTTTATGATAATTAAAATTCCCCGTACTGAGACAGTACGGGGAATTTGGTGCCGCTGGCCGGAGTCGAACCGGCACGGTATTGCTACCGGCGGATTTTGAGTCCGCTACGTCTGCCAATTCCATCACAGCGGCAAAACTTACTTATACATTTTAACATCTGACCAGCGGTTTGTCAAGTTTTTTTTAGTTTGAGTGAGTTTTACACAAAAAAAACCAAAAAATGAAAGTTTTTTTGATAAAAATGTAAAAAAACACTTGTTTTTTTTGCTTTTTTATGGTATTATTTAGCTATACTTTTAAAAGTTGAGGTGAAAATGATGAACAAGACAGAATTAGTTGCTGCAGTTGCTGCTAAAGCAGAACTTTCAAAGAAAGACGCTGAAGCTGCTGTAAGCGCTACAATCGATGCTATTAAGGAAGCATTAAAGGCTGGCGATAAGGTTGCATTAGTTGGTTTCGGTACATTTGAAGTTAGAGCACGTGCTGCTCGTGAAGGTAAGAACCCTCAGACAGGTGCTAAAATCAAGATTGCAGCTACAAAGGTTCCTGCTTTTAAAGCTGGTAAGGCGTTAAAAGACGCTGTAAAATAATTCGCGCGAATAAAAAGGCGAAAGAGTTTAATCTCTTTCGCTTTTTTATTTTTTATATATAATTGCAAAATATAAAAAATTATGATAAAATAGTTAAAACAATTTATCTTTGGAGTATTTATGGAAATAAAGAAAATTACATCTGCGCAAAATGAATATATTAAAAAACTTGTCAAGCTTAAAGAAAAGAAGCACCGTGACGGAATGGGCCTTTTTATTGCAGAGGGGGAGCACCTGGTTGAAATGGCGCTTTCATCATCTTTTGAGATAGAAAGCCTTATTATGAGTTACGATTATTATGAAAAAAACTCTATAAAATTTTCAAACGATATAATACTTCTTCCTGACAAGCTGATTTTAAAAATTTCTGATGCTAAAACCCCGCAAGGAGTTATGGCTGTGCTTAAAATGCCAAAAGGTGCAGATTTTAATTTCTGCGGAAAAGTGATATATTGTGACAACCTGCAGGACCCTGGCAATGTGGGTACTATAATACGCAGCGCAGATGCCTTTTCGTTTGACGCGGTGATATTGTCATCAGGTTGTGCCGATGTATATTCGCCAAAGGTTATACGATCATCACAAGGCTCTTTGTTTAACATAAAGGTGATTACTGGTGCTGATATTTCGTGTTTAAAACATGCTAAAAAAGAAGGGTTTTTTGTTACATCTACTGCACTTTATGGAGATTGTGTCAAGCTTTCTGATATGAAAATTTCCAAAAACCATATATTTGTAATAGGCAATGAGGGAAGTGGTGTTTCGGGTGATATTTTAGACATATCAGATGAAATTGCCTATATTCCTATGACGGGCAGAGCTGAATCTTTAAACGCAGGTGTTGCATCATCAATTTTAATGTACGAGGTAACGACGCGTGAATGAATTTATGCAAGAAGCCATAGCTGAGGCAAAAAAAGCGATAAGAGAAAAAGAAGTGCCGGTAGGAGCAGTGTTGGTGTATAACAATCAAATTATAGCTAGAGCGCATAATTTGAGCGAAAAAGATCAAAATCCAACCCACCATGCCGAAATTTTAGTAATAAATAAAGCTCTTGAAGTACTGCGTGCTAAAAATTTAAAGGGATGCGACTTATATGTCACATTAGAACCGTGTGCAATGTGCATCAGTGCGTGTATGCTTTCTAAAATTGACAAGGTCTATTTTGGTGCATACGATACAAAAAGCGGTGCCTGTGGCGGAAAAATTGATATTTTACGTGAAGGTTGTTTTGATTATAAAACAGAAATTTACGGCGGAATAGAAGAAATAGAGTGCAAAAAAATACTCGTTGATTTTTTCAATAGCATAAGGGAGGGACAAAAAGCGTGAACCAGGTAAAAACAGATATGAAAACACTTTATCCTCTCATAGAAGAAAGTATTTCAAATGGCGGAAGTGTAAAAATAAAGGTTTCGGGTTTTAGTATGTATCCTCTGATTTCAAGCAGACGCGACAGTGTGCTGTTAACAAGAGCTGAAAAAATAAAAGTAGGCGATGTGCCATTTTACAGACGCTCTGACGGAAGCTTTATTTTGCACAGAATAGTAGGGAAGAAGAACGGTGCATATATGCTTCGTGGAGATTATGAGCAAAAAATCGAATACCCGATATATCCTGAGCAGATAGTAGCTGTGGCAAAGGGATTTTACCGGAAAGAAAGATATATTGACTGTAACAGCTTTTTATACAGACTGTATAAGGTGTTTTGGATGAACACAGTATTTATAAGACCTGTGATGCTAAAAATTTTGGCAAAATGTGTCTTGAAAAAGAGAAAAAGTGTTGAAAATTAAGTATATTTATGATATATTATAATGTATTAGATTTTTAAATAGGAGTAGGTATATATGCTAGACATAAGATTTGTTAAAGAAAACCCTGAACTGGTAAAGGAAAACATCAAAAAAAAGTTTTCTGACCATAAACTTCCTTTGGTTGATGAGGTAATTTTGCTTCATGATAAAAAGCTTGAAATAACACAAAAAGCTGATAATCTTCGTGCAAACAGAAATAAAATCAGTAAAGAAATCGGCGTGTTAATGGGACAAGGCAAGCGTGATGAAGCCGAAAATATGAAAAAATTAGTATCTGAACAGGCAGAAGAACTAAAAGCATTAGCCGAAGAAGAAACTGTTTTAGAAGAAAAAATTAAAAAGATAATGCTCTCAATTCCTAACATTATTGACGATTCTGTTCCGATAGGAAAAAATGATGAAGAAAATGTAGAAGTTGAACAATTTGGCGAAAAGACCTGCCCTGATTTTGAAATTCCTTACCATATGGACATTATGGAAAAGTTTTCGGGAATTGACAAAGAGTCCGCAGGCAGAGTAGCAGGTGAAGGTTTTTATTATTTAATGGGCGACATTGCAAGACTTCACAGTGCAGTATTATCCTATGCACGTGACTTTATGATTGATAAAGGGTTTATATATCATATCCCTCCGTTTATGATAAGAAGTAACGTTGTAACGGGCGTTATGAGTTTTGAAGAAATGGATGCCATGATGTATAAAATTGAGGGAGAGGACCTTTATCTGATTGGTACTAGTGAGCATTCAATGATAGGTAAATTTATCGACACCTTAACACCTGAGGAAAAACTTCCGATGAAGCTCACAAGCTATTCTCCGTGCTTCCGTAAGGAAAAAGGCGCACACGGTATAGAAGAACGCGGTATATATCGTATTCACCAGTTTGAAAAGCAGGAAATGATTGTTGTATGTAAGCCCGAAGAGAGTATGGATTGGTTCCATAAAATGTGGAGCTATAGCGTTGAACTTTTCCGTTCTTTAGATATTCCCGTTCGTACACTTGAGTGTTGCTCAGGGGATTTGGCAGACCTTAAGGTTAAATCTTATGATGTTGAGGCCTGGTCGCCAAAACAACAAAAATATTTTGAGGTTTGCTCTTGCTCTAACTTAGGAGACGCTCAGTCAAGAAGACTCGGAATAAGAGTAAAATCGGATGATGGCAAAAAATATTTTGCACATACATTAAACAATACAGTTGTTGCGCCTCCAAGAATGTTGATTGCATTTTTAGAAAACAACCTGATGTTTGACGGGGAAAAATACAGTATAAAAATTCCTAAAGCACTTCAGCCGTATATGGGCGGAAAAGAAATAATAAATGAAAAATAACATAAAATAAAACATATAGTACAATATGCTTTAATAGGCTGTAGCAAAATGATTTCATTTTGCTACAGCCTATTTTTTGTTTGTCCGCCACCTTTTTGTCATATTGTAAAAGCCTTAAAAATATAATATTGTACAACCCTTAAAGGAGGCTGATTATGAAAAATTATATAAGACCTGTCAAAAGAAATCATAAAAGCACATTCTTGGCACAACTTGTGATTTGTGCTGTTATTTTGATTTTTTTGAGCATATTAAAGATTTCGCCCGATGATATGTTTGTTAAGGTTAAAAATGGAGTTGTACTTGTTTTGACAAAGCACACAGACATAAAGGATGAAATAAAAAAAATCAAAGATATTTTTGTTACTGATAATGAAATTATGGCAATGAATCCCGTGTCAAGTTTCATTGTCCCGGCTAAAAATTGCACAGTTACAAAGGGATTTGGTGTGCAGGATGCAGACGAGAGTGGTTTTCATTACGGTGTGGATTTAAGGGTCTTGCCAAATGAAAATATCGTATCAGTAGCAAAGGGTGAAGTGACTGAAATTGCGACAAATCAGGAGTATGGCTCCTATATTATAATAAAGCACAGTAACGAAATTTCAACCCTCTATGCATACTTGAACGAAATACTGCCTGATGTCGGAAATACAGTTGAAAAAGGCCAGGCAATAGCAAGGGCAAACAAAGAGAACGACACCATTTATTTTGAAATAAAAAAAGGTGATACGTACTTAGATCCGTTGGAATTTATTGATTTTGGTGAGGCAAATGATTAAGATAACACGCTATTTATATATCCATATACTGATTGCGCCTATGCTGATTTTAGCGTATACATTTGGTAGCCAGATGACGTTTTTTATATCTTTTTGTGTTGTTCTGATACATGAATTATCTCATCTAGTTGTTGCAGTTTTGGTGGGAGCTGATGTAAAATCCATAATAATCCTGCCGTTTGGCATGACGCTTAGGCTGTCAGGGGATATAGTAAGATACCCTAAAAAAGAAATACTGATAGCTCTTGCCGGACCTTTATCAAATGCAATAATGTTAGCGATAGCGGGGCTGTTTTTAAAAAATCATGCCGATGATTTAAATTTTTTGCTTTTTGTAATTATAAATTGGTCGGTTCTTTTATTAAATCTTGTCCCGGTTCCACCACTGGATGGTGGCAGAATAATGCGGGCAATTTTAATCAAAAGTATGGGAATTATGAACTCTGCAAAAATTATAAGAAAAATTTCCCGTATATTTATCGCTTTAATTTTCTCGCTGGGCATAATATTACTTATTAAAACACGCGGAAATCCAAGCCTTTGTATAATTGGCGGTTTTTTGGCATTTTCTTTAATTGAAGAAAAAAAGTCAAGTGATCTTCTTATTATGAATGAAATGATTTATGAAAAAGAAAAATTTAAAAATCATTCCTTGATTCCTACATCAACACTTACAGTAAGTTATAAAACACCTGCACAAAAAGTGATTAAAAAGCTCAATCTCAGCACTTTTTATATAATTTATATACTCGATGACAGCCTTAAAATTATCAAAACCGCAACGGAGAGCGATTTCATCCGTGCGGTTAAGAAAAAGGGTTATAGAGTTTTGTCTGAGGATGTTTAGGAAAATGCAAGATATAATATTGCAAGCAAAAGCCACACATCATCACAGTTTGTAAGATACAATACAGCCAAAAGCCCTAAAAGTAATATCTTGTCGGTATCTGTTTTGTGATTTAAAACAGGTTTAGGATCACAGATTTTAGTATTGTTTTCATAGGGCTTTGGTTCGCCCTTGTGAATTGGGGATGAGTAGTTGTTGCTTGAATTATAATAGTTTGTAACCACATCATTTCTCCTTTAAAACAAGTTTTCGTTCTTTGCCTTTTCGGCAATTTTTATAAGCTTTAACATATTTATAGTCTGGTCAATTTTTTTGCTTTTTTCAGCTGATAAAAAAGGCTTTAAATCACGAAGCAGTCGCGCCCGCTCATCATCTGTATTTAATTCTGAAAACATACTTCCGAGCTTTAAAATTGTACCTAAATCAAAAGGGTTATCATCTGCAGTAGCGTTTTTTTCTGTTTCTTCGCTTTTAGTATTGTCTGATAAAAGTGAAGTCAAAGTTTCGAGCAATTGATTTTCTTCTGACATATTTACCTCCTAAAAAAGCTTTTTAAACTGGTTAATGATGTCAGGATTTTTTTTGATTTCATCTATGAGCTTAGAAACGTCAACGTTTTTTGCTTTTTCCTTTAGTGTTGGGTCAGATAATAATTTGCTGAGTTTTTCCTTGTCAAGATTTTTTAAAAGTGTTTCAATATTAATAACAACCACTCCTTTTTATTTGTTGCTACATTATATGTTTAAAATGTGAGTTTTTTTACAGATAACATAATTTTTTTTTATTCATATAATAAAATGAGGAGTGATGAAATGATATATTTAGATAATGCAGCAACAAGCTATAAAAAGCCGGACATTGTTATGAAGACAACCATTAAAGCGATGTATGAAAATAGTGCAAATCCGGGACGGTCAGGGCATAATTTGTCGCTTGGTGCGGGTGAAATTTTATATGATGCCAGAAAGAGCTTAGCAAGGCTTTTAAATGTAGCTAATCCTGATAGAATTGTTTTTTGTCATAATACAACAGATGCATTAAATAAAGGAATAAAGGGGATAATGAAGGATGGCGGGCATATAATTACAACATCTATGGAGCACAATTCTGTCATAAGACCTATCAAGGCTTTAGAAAAATCAGGAGTAAGCCATTCAATATTAAGAGGAAATGACTGCGGCGAGCTAGATTTAGAAAAACTTGATAAAATGATAAGACGCGACACAAAGCTCATTGTTATGACGCATTCTTCAAACGTGTGCGGAAATATCTATGATATAGAAAAAGCAGCTAAAATAGCTCACGACAAGAATGTGCTGTTTATGGTAGACGGGGCGCAAAGTATAGGTACACTTGATATAGATTGTGAAAAAATAGACCTATTGGCGTTTCCCGGACACAAAGGGTTAATGGCGCCTATGGGGACAGGAGGACTCTATGTAGGAGAAAATGTAAAGATAAAGCCGATTATAGAGGGTGGCACAGGAAGTGTATCGGAAAGTCTTGTCCAGCCTGATTTTTTTCCGGATATGCTGGAAAGCGGTACGATGAATGTACCGGCAATTGCAGGACTTAAAGCAGCGTGTGATTTTATATCGATGATTGGTACTAAAAAAATATTTAATCACGAAATCAAGTTGCGTATGGCGTTTGAAGAAATGATAAAAGATATAAAAAATGTCGAAATTTACGGCGGAAAAAACAAACTGGGTATATGTGCTTTTAATATTTTGGGACTTGACTGTGTGGAAGTATCACAAATTTTAAATGATGAATTTGGCATTTGTGTGCGCTCAGGGCTTCATTGTGCATATCTTGCTCACAAAACGTTGAAAACTGAAGCAACAGGGTGTATAAGAGCGAGTTTTGGTTTTTTTAACAACTATAAGGATGTTGATATGGCACAGGACGCAATCCGTAAGATAGCAAAAAGAGTATAATCTTTACAATTCAGTCAGAATTAAATCGTTGACTTTATTAAGCAAGAATAGTATAATAAATTAGTAGATACAAATAAATTAATATGGGGATGCAACGGTTTCGACGGAAAAAGCGAACATTTGGGAGCGGGTAGTGGTGCGGAGCCACTTTAAAATCCGTAACTTAAAAATAATCGATAATAATAGATTAGCTTACGCTGCCTAATTAATGGCAGCTGCTCTTTGCCGATCTACCGCAGTCGGCAAAAGGGTATCATTTTAGCGGTGAACGTGAGCAGCCAAAGCTTTGCGGCTGCCATGACCTATGAAGCTACCAAATTTTAAGGCTTGTTTGTGAGCCTTAAAAGGCGGGAATTTTAATCACAAACTGCACCCGGAGTGCCTGAATCGGAACTTTTTTCGGACAGGAGTTCGACTCTCCTCATCTCCACCAAAGTCAGTTTCGAGAAACTGCGTAGCAGTTTTTCGAAAGTGATTTTGTAAGAAGTCACTAAAGTACCTTGAAAACTAAACATTGAAGATATCGAAATTGATTTTTTAATTAAGTTTTTCCGTAAAAGGGTAAAAAGTATTAAAGAATCTCATGTAATTCAGAGAACCAAGGATCAAGCTATAAAGAGCATAGGGTGAATGCCTTGGCATCAGGAGCCGAAGAAGGACGTGATAAGCTGCGATAAGCTACGGGGAACCGCAAATAGGTATCGATCCGTAGATTTCCGAATGGGGAAACCCGGCTGAGCAATACTCAGTCACTGTGCGGTGAATATATAGCCGTATGGAGGGAGACCCGCTGAACTGAAACATCTAAGTAGGCGGAGGAAGAGAAAGAAACATCGATTTTCTTAGTAGCGGCGAGCGAAAGGGAAAGAGGCCAAACCTAGGGTAGCAATACCTTAGGGGTTGCGGACTGCATAATTGATTCTTTAAGGATAGTAGAATACATCTGGGAAGGTGAGCCAGAGAGGGTAACAGCCCCGTAAACGAAATCCGAGAAGACATGGCAGTATCCAGAGTACCGCGGGACACGAGTAACCCCGTGGGAAGCCGGGGGGCCCACCCCCCAAGCCTAAATACTACCTGATGACCGATAGAGTATAGTACCGTGAGGGAAAGGTGAAAAGAACCCCGGGAGGGGAGTGAAAAGAACCTGAAACCCTGTGTTTACAAGCAGATAAAGCACCTTATGAGTGCGATATCGTACTTTTTGTAGAACGGTCCGGCGAGTAATTTTATGAAGCAAGGTTAAGGTGTTCAGCACCGTAGCCACAGGGAAACCGAGTCTGAATAGGGCGTTTAGTTTCATGAAATTTACCCGAAACCGGGTGATCTAGCCATGGACAGGTTGAAGCGGGAGTAAAATCTCGTGGAGGACCGAACCCACGTCTGTTGAAAAAGGCGGGGATGAGCTGTGGCTAGGGGTGAAATTCCAATCGAACCCGGAGATAGCTGGTTCTCCCCGAAATAGCTTTAGGGCTAGCCTGGTATTAGTTTAACGGGGGTAAAGCACTGAATGGGTAAGGGGCCTTCACGGGTTACCGAGCTCTATCAAACTAAGAATACCGTCTAAATGATGTACCGGAGTCAGACAGTGGGAGATAAGTTTCATTGTCAAAAGGGAAACAGCCCAGACCTACAGCTAAGGTCCCAAAATGGATTTAAGTGGAAAAGGATGTCTAATTGCCCAGACAACCAGGATGTTGGCTCAGAAGCAGCCATTCATTCAAAGAGTGCGTAATAGCTCACTGGTCGAGTGATTGGGCGCCGAAAATTTAACGGGGCTAAAATTCATACCGAAGCTTAGGATGCAGTAATGCGTGGTAGGGGAGCGTAGTGTAACGAGCGAAGTCATACCGTAAGGAGTGGTGGACGTTACAGTAGTGAGAATGCCGGAATGAGTAGCGAGAATTATGTGAGAATCATAATGGCCGAAAATCTAAGGTTTCTTGAGGAAGGTTCGTCCGCTCAAGGTAAGTCGGGAGCTAAGGCGAGGCCGAGAGGCGTAGTCGATGCACATACGGTTGAAATTCCGTAACCACCGAAATTGTTAAACACGGGGACGCAGGAAGATAAGTCATCCGCACTGATGGAATAGTGCGGCGTAAGGGAGCGAAAATAAGTAGCGAAGTGGCTGATTCTACACTGACGAGAAAAGCCGTGCGTATTGATCAGGTGCCCGTACCGCAAACCGACACAGGTAGATGAGGAGAGAATCCTAAGGCCAACGGGAGAAGTGTTGTTAAGGAACTCGGCAAAATGACCCCGTAACTTCGGGATAAGGGGAGCCTCTATTAGAGGCCGCAGAGAATAGTCCCAAGCGACTGTTTAGCAAAAACACAGGTCTATGCTAAATCGAAAGATGATGTATATGGGCTGACGCCTGCCCGGTGCCGGAAGGTTAAGGGGAAGTGTTAGAGCAATCGAAGCACTGAACTTAAGCCCCGGTAAACGGCGGCCGTAACTATAACGGTCCTAAGGTAGCGAAATTCCTTGTCAGGTAAGTTCTGACCCGCACGAATGGCGTAACGAT
>JAZRBM010000002.1:0-1461 GCA_045635085.1 Congzhengia sp.
CACTGCTTGTGCGGGCCCCCGTCAATTCCTTTGAGTTTCAACCTTGCGGCCGTACTCCCCAGGTGGGATACTTACTGCGTTTGCGACGGCACAGAAGATTATTCATCCCCTACACCTAGTATCCATCGTTTACGGTGTGGACTACCAGGGTATCTAATCCTGTTTGCTCCCCACACTTTCGTGCCTCAACGTCAGTTACTGTCCAGAAAGTCGCCTTCGCCACTGGTGTTCCTCCTAATATCTACGCATTTCACCGCTACACTAGGAATTCCACTTTCCTCTCCAGCACTCAAGAAAGATAGTTTTGGTTGCAGTTCCTCAGTTAAGCCGAGGGATTTCACAGCCAACTTGCCTTCCCGTCTACGCACCCTTTACACCCAATAAATCCGGATAACGCTTGCTCCCTACGTATTACCGCGGCTGCTGGCACGTAGTTAGCCGGAGCTTATTCTACAGGTACTGTCCTTTTTCTTCCCTGTCTAAAGCAGTTTACAATCCGAAAACCTTCTTCCTGCACGCGGCGTCACTGCGTCAGAGTTTCCTCCATTGCGCAATATTCCCGACTGCTGCCTCCCGTAGGAGTCTGGGCCGTATCTCAGTCCCAATGTGGCCGTTCAACCTCTCAGTCCGGCTACTGATCGTCGACTTGGTAGGCCTTTACCCCACCAACTATCTAATCAGACGCAAGCCCATCTATCAGCGGATTGCTCCTTTCCCTTTTATATCATGCGATATTCAAGGCATATGCGGTATTAGCAGTCATTTCTAACTGTTGTTCCCCTCTGATAGGCAGGTTGCTTACGTGTTACTCACCAGTCCGCCACTAACCGCTCCAATAGTAAACTATAGGTTAAGTCCGTTCGACTTGCATGTCTTATGTGCGCCGCCAGCGTTTATCCTGAGCCAGGATCAAACTCTCTTGTTATTGTATCTATACTTTCCTCTACTTATATTAGTAGAGTTTATATAAATCTAACTTAAAGTTTTTCTCAAGCTCTTTAAATGCTTCTTACTTTTTTACTAAAAACTTTTAAAAATTTACTTGTTCGGTACTAATTTTTAGGTTTAAAAATTATACCGCTTCGGTTTATTCTCTAAAGGATTTTATTGTTTACTTTTCAATGTACTTTTTGCCCGATTTTTTATACGGACGTTTTGCATTATACTATACCTTTTTTTGTTTGTCAACATTTTTTCGACAAATTTTCAAAAAATTTTTTTCTGCTTTTTAGGGCAAAATAAAAAACTAGTAATGCCATGTTTTATTTTATTCTCTAAGTTCATTTTTTATTACTAATTCTTATGTTATTTTTTGTTATTTATCTATTGTAAGGTACTTTTTAATAATATCATTTTTAGATATAAAAGTCAATATTTTTTCTTTAAAAATATTATGGAAATTTAAACCAATTCTATTTTTATTGATTAATATTTCTTAATGCTTTTTAATAATATCATTTT
>JAZRBM010000003.1:0-18958 GCA_045635085.1 Congzhengia sp.
CCCTATTTTTAATTTTCAATTCTCAATTTTTATTTTTTATTTTTAATTTTTCCTATATTCTAAATAGCCGTTTTAAGCCTGTGTTTATATATAGGTATATAAATCTATTCATACATATATAAAACTGCCTGTATGAGCCGTATAATGAGTTATACGTATATATACTTATATATAATAATGAGATTATGTGCAAACTTGCACATTGAGATTATAGACTATCGGCAATTTTTACACTTTTTGCCGATTTATTGTGAATTGTCTGACAATTAAAAAAGGATTTTTTGCTTTTATTATATCATATTTTTCCAATTTGTCAAGCCTAAACATTCGTTCGAGATAATTGTAATATAAAACCGAAAATCTGCTCTCTGTTGTGATTGTAATATAAAACCAAATATTTCAATATTGTAATATAATACCGATGTTTCGCGGAACGTTTCACGGTTGAATTTTCGGTTTTGTATTACAATTATTTGAGTAAACATCGGTAAAATTATTAGTTTTACCGATGTTTAGTTTAATTTGATTTGCACCGAGTCGTTTGAAGCCGAGTTTCAATCAAATTACCTAACAGGTAATTTTAACCCAAAATCAACAGAATAACCCCGATATTTTAATATTTAGGTATCTAACTATTATTATATATATACTATGAGTGATACCTGTATTATATATACATATATATATTAGTCCCACGCTCTACGATTACTATGTACTATGGGCGTGGAGATTTCCCATTTACTTTGACCGAACAGGTCGTTATTGACCGATTTGGTTTGTAATATAAAACCGATTGTAATATAATACCGAACAATTTTTGTAATTGTAATACAATACCAAAATTATTTTGAATTGTAATATAAAACCGAGAGTTTTATTGCCCGATTCTTTCGGTTTTATATTACAATATAGAAGTTTGTCGGTATTATATTACAATTCTGCAATTCTGCACATGAAATTGGGGTATTGCAATATTAGAACACTTATGGTATAATCAACTTGCAAGCGAAAGGAGGCTTTGAAATGCGAATAGTTTATAAAGATTTTGATATTTGTTTTAATGTTTATAAGCGTAAAGAGTGGACAGTACAATATTGTGGAGATGATTATGTATTTTTAACTCTTGAAGATGCTAAAAATTTTATTGATAATTTGGAGGTATAATATGGTGTGGAATGATAATTGGCGTTCTGAACTTGAATCGGTAGATTATTTATGTTATATTCGTTTATGTGAGTGCAGAAACGTACAAAGTGATGTAGTTAAGATGGCTAAACTTATGTATAAATATAATAAAGAGAAATTTGACCCCGTAGATTGTCTTATTCGTATGTTAGAATGGATGGATATGAACGGACAGTGGGAAATTGCAGACCTAACACAAAAACAATTTAATGACGCACTTGATTTTATTAGAAATTAAAAAAAATACTTGACAACATATATAATAATATGATATAATGTGTTCAGAACAAAAGGAATGACCCACAAAACGGAGTACGGATTTGAATGGTTGATTCAATCGGAAAGATTTGGAAACAAATGCAGGGTTGCACATTTAGGAGGGATTAAAAATGAAACAAATTAAATGGTTTGACAAAGAAAATGAACTTGTACACGGTGGTATTCTTCTTGACAATGGAGATATTATTTGTGCTTGTTGCGGTGGTTTGATTCCTGTTGATGAACAATTAGGAGAGGTTGAAATCCTTGATATTTATGATTCTTGGGTTGACTTTTCTGACGAAATTATTGGAGAATAAGGGAGGGATTCAAAATGAGAATAGCAAGAGAGTTTGATTTTAGTGATTTACAATACAACTGTTGGGAATGTGAAGATGTTCTTGATGCGGTTTATAATGCCGACAAAGAAGATGATTTGATGATGCTTCTTGAAGATGTTTTTAATGAAGAAGTGCCAACACTTACAGAAGTAAATGACCTGTTAAGATTTGACGGAGATTGGGTTCTTGAAAGTCTTGGAATTAACCCCGAAGACGATGATGATGATGATGATTTAGACGATTAAAAAATTACCGCTATAAGAAATCCCTAATATATATATTATATTTAGGGAACTCTTATGGCGGTTTTTGCATTTTTGAATTGTAATATAATACCGAAATTTTCCTGTTGTGAAGCGTAATTGTAATACAATACCGAGAGTTTTACTGCTGAACCTGTACGGTATTATATTACAATTATTGTTTTATTAGGTATTATATTACAATTATATATTGTAATACAATACCGAGATTATTCTTGGCGTTCTGTTCGGTTTTATATTACAATTCTCTGCGAACTGCCCGAAGCCTCTGTTTTTTATCTGTTTTATATTACAATTATTTTATTAAAAAAGTGCTTGCAATATTTTAATATTTGTGGTATAATATGTATATCAAAACAAAGGAGGTGCGCGAAATGGCACTTATTGAAAGACTTGAACAGGCAATGGATAATGAAGATTATGATTTAGTAAAAGAAATACTTGATGAAATAGATAAGGAGGATAAATAATGTATATTAAAGAAAAGGTAATTTATCAGATTCAAAAAGATTATGGTTACACAAGAAAACAGGCTCTTGATTTTTATGACCGCATTGATGATGAAATGCGTGAAGAGTTTGACAGAGAATATTACGCAGAAGCAAGAAAATCATTTTATGAAGATTAGGAGGTTAATATGTTAAATAACAGAGAAGAGTTACTTGATATTTTAGGTGCATACCGCAGACAGATTATCAGAAGCGGTAAAGAATACCCAACAGTAGTTATAAGTGATATTTTTGATTCAATAAATCACGTTTTAAGAGAAAATAACTATATGGGTTTATATGTTGAAGATGCAAACATAAACTATAAAGATGTTAAAATAAAAAAGGTTTATGAAGATGATATAACAGATTAGGAGGTTAATATGCTTATAATCACTTTATTTATTATTTTAACGGTCTTAAATCCATTTGTTGATATTACAATAGGGCGGTGTATAGATAATGCAGGAAATGGCAAAGAATACAACGGAGAGCCGTATTATAATTATATAAAATATGACGAGTCGGAGGTTAACGAAAATGACATTGTGGTTACAGGTTTTATTCTTAATAGTTACGGAGAGTGTGAAGAACGTTTGTTTGATAAAGTAATTTTAAGAGATACAAAATAAATATTGACAAATATTAAAATATATGATATAATATAATTGTGTTGTTGGTGTTGTTGTTTTTCCATGATATTTTCCTTTCGTGAAAAGCGGTGGTGCAGTAAGTCCATCGCTTTTCTTATTGGATAATTGTAATATAATACCGAAAAAATAGAGGCAGGAGCGTATTGTAATATAATACCGAGTCATTTCTGATTGAGGCAGTTCGGTTTTATATTACAATTAAGAAATTGAAGGTTTTATATTACAATTATTTCTAAAAAATTTCTAAAAAAATTGTTGACAGATGAGGGTGAAGTATGATATAATATAGTCATAGTAAAGGAGGTATTAAAATATGAGAGTTTTCACAACAGAGTGCAAGGATTCAGTTACAGGTTATGCAATGGTTCTTTCAGAATGTTCTTATAATATGGCTTGTGATTGGCTTGAAAGAACATTAAAAAAGTATGGCAGAGAGGTTTGGGCTGTTTCTAAATATGAAGATGATGATTTAGTTTATCTTCGTACAGGTGAACATTGGGGTAATCTTTGCAGAACTTTCGTATATGATGAAAGCCGTGGATTTTTAATGGGAGATTAGGAGGTGTATTATGTTAGACAAAAACAAAGCAAAACTCAAGCGTAAACAGGAGCGTGAAACCTTTGTTGGGTTCCGTCCTTCGAGTATAGACCACGCAAAAATCTATACTCGCAAGCGCAAGCATAAAAAAGACTATTCGGCTGATGAATAGTCTTTTTTATGTAGTGAATTGTAATACAATACCGCAATAATATATAATTGTAATACAATACCGAACAAATAAGGCGTGGAGTCTATCGGTTTTATATTACAATTAGATTTTTATGCGGTTTTATATTACAAATATTTTTCAAAAAACTTGTTGACAGAAATTAAAATCTGTGGTATAATGTATTCATAATAAAAAAGGAGGTAGCAATTATGCTAAACAAAATTAAATTTTCTTATCGTGAAGCCAACGACCAAAGCCACAATTTTACACCTTATCACACAAAATTTAAGTGTAAGATTAAATATTGTGGTTTACAGTACACGTTCAGTTATCAGTGTAACACCGACCACGATATGCCAAATCTTATTGCTTGTCTGTACGCAGTAACATCAGATATGTTCTGTTACGATGACGCAAGAAGTCTTGCAGATTTCTGTGATGAATTGGGTTATACAAACCTTGTAGAAGCAGAAAAAGCATACAAGGCTTGTAAGAAAACATCAAAAGCAATTCATCGTTTGTTTACAGATGATGAACTTGATGAAATAATGGAGGAACTTACAGAAGAGGGCTATTAAGCCCTTTTCTTTTTTGCGTTAATTGTAATATAATACCGAGGTTTTGATGCACGGAGAAGCAGAGAAGTTTCGGTTTTGTATTACAATCCTGTTTTCTGTTGGTTTTATATTACAATTATTTTCTTTTTCTAAAAGTTTTTATTGACAAATATATTTTAATATGGTATAATATAGTTACAATAAAGGAGGTAGCCACTATGAAAACAACATTAGTTTGCACAAGAAAATTTAATAAAGAAGAATACAAGTTTTATCTTAATGAACCCGACTATATTGGAGAAAAAGGAATATGTGGAATTGAGGTTATTCCGTATGTATCAGTAGAAACGCCCGAAAATGGTTTTGGATATTCTGATACCGTTTTAATGAATAACGGCAAAGCATATACAATTCATCGTTATCTCCCGTTATGGATTCTTAAAAAAGTAGAAAAGAAAATGAAAGATATTTTGGAAGTGTATTATAAATAAAATAAGGTAAACATTTTTTAAGGTAAACCTTTTTGGTTTACCTTTTTAATTTTCATTTTTAATTGTAATATAATACCGATTTTTATTTTTTATTTTCAATTTTCACGCTTCGATTTTTTCGGTATTATATTACAAACGGCTATTGTAATACAATACCGAGAACTGCCGAGGCAGCAGGCGCGGTTTTATATTACAATTAGGCGCGGCTGATGCAGTTGTTTCTGTATTATATTACAATTATTTTTTCAAAAAAGGTGTTGACAGAGTTGTAAAACTATGGTATAATACAATTACCGAAAGGGAAAGAAACCATAAACAGTAAAACCTAAACAGAAAGGAAAGGTAGAAAGTATGGGAACATTCAAAGTTGAACAGATGATTAACGACAGAGGAAATGGCGCGATGAATCAGTTTATTCTGCGTGTTGGTAACACAATCGCTTTTCAGAGTTACGACTCAACGATTGCGGTTGTTGACCGTGACAATAACACGGTAACAATTTTCCCCGATTGGGATTATTCAGTTACTACAGGAAAACATCGCAATATCTTTTTCCGTGATTATGCCTACATTCCCGAACTTGCAACCAAGAAAGGAATCGAAAAGGCTCTCCAAGACGGGATATGCGGTAGATGGAAAATCATCAAAACCGCATAGGACATAGAAAACCTCCTATAAATGTTTTGTGGAAATGGGAACGGCTCGAAAGGTCGTTCTCATTTTCCATTTATAATATAATAATGTATCTTAATAACATTATATAATTACTATGAATAATGCCTAATAACGCCCAAATAACGCATTATACGCGCCACTCGATGAATTACTATTACTAACAGGCAAAAATGCGTATAAATAAACGCTACGAATTGTAATATAAAACCGTGATTGATGCAATTGTAATACAATACCGATAATTTTTTGAATTGTAATACAATACCGATAGTTTTTGAGGCGTAATTTTCGGTATTATATTACAATTCTTATTGTAATATAATACCGAGAGATTGAGGTCGGAAAGTTGTCGGTTTTATATTACAATTACCTGCACGGCAGTCATCGAGTCGGTATTATATTACAATTAAGAAGTTTATCGGTATTATATTACAATTATTACGCCTACTGCTCCTGTGGGCGATGAAAAAAAAGCTTGAAGAAAAGAAAAATTTTTCTTGCAATATCTCCGAAAGTGTGGTATAATATATACAGAGTTAAGGAATTACCCTTACTCATCGCACATTCACAACATTATATGGAGGGCTTGTTTTATGGCAACAGATTTGTATTCAGCAGGTGTACAGGCATTTTTCGTTGATGGTCGTAGATTTGACCTTTGCGAAGTTTGGGTAGGTGAACACGAGTCAAACACATTCAAGGTTTGGTGTGAGTGTTCAAACCTTCTTGGGATGTTCGATGGTGACCCTCACAGAGAGGTTAAAACCCCCGATGGTTGGTTCAAAGCAACTTGGGATGAACATTTCAAGGCTTGGATGGTTAAGGATTGGCACAATCCGATTATTAACCCGATTGCCGAACGAGAAGATTAACCCGACACCGAAAGAAAGAGGGCGAACGAGATGTTCGCTCTTTTTTCTTGCGTAGAATTGTAATATAAAACCGAGAAAGTTCATTCAACCTACGGTCAACCTGCGGAATTGTAATATAAAACCGAGAAGCCCTACAGGATAAATATTCGGTATTATATTACAAATACCTGTAAGGAAATAATTGTAATATAATACCTTCAAAATATATTTCAATTCTTTCGGTATTATATTACAATCAGATGCAATCGGGATAATTGTAATATAATACCTTCAAAAATCCAAGCCCGACAGGTAAAAACTTACTGTATTGTATTACAATTATTTTGAGGCGTAATAATTGTAATACAATACCTTACAAAATCAGATGAAAAATGTTCTGTATTATATTACAATTAGGTATTGTAATATAAAACCGAAAGAGGCAGGGAGGCAGAGGCGGCGTTGGCGATGGAAGTTTTCGGTATTATATTACAATTCAGCAGGGAGAGCCGCGTGATGAATATTTTTTCTGTTTTATATTACAATTTTTTTGATTTTTGAAAATTTTTGTTGACAAGGGTTAAAAAGTGTGGTATAATACAATTATCAAAACAAAGGAGGTCATTAAAAATGACAGTAGAACAGATTAGAGAACTTAAAACACTTGAGGAACAGATTAAGGCTTTACAGAGAAAGGCAGACGCTATCAAGGACGAAATCAAGACCGAAATGGGAAATGAGGAACACGTTGAAGTTGGTGGATTTACCGTCAACTACACAATCGTAATTAGTACCACTCTTGACTCCAAGAAACTCAAAAAGGAAATGCCAAGCCTGTGGGATGAATACTCAAAAGAGGGCATCACAAGACGTTTCTCGATAACGTGAACGAAATCAGAAAGGCGGTAGAAATACCGCTTTTTTGTTTGCAGTAATTGTAATACAAAACCGAGAAAAGCAGTAGCCCGAAGCGGTTAAAGTTTCGGTAATATATTACAAATATAATTGTAATACAAAACCGACAGGATTGCATCGGGAGCAGTTCGGTATTATATTACAATTCAGATTCGGGTCGGTATTATATTACAATTCGCAAGAGAGTGATTTTCTTTCGGTCTTATATTACAATTAGTGCAGTAGCAATTTGCACAACTGCCGAGCCTGTAATTTGGTAATTTTTCCGATATGGTGCTGTTTCCGAAACTGTGGTATAATATATACAGAAATTGAGGTTAACACTTTTAGGAGGTCTGATATGGAAAAATCTTTTATTATCACTTATGTAGTTCGTCATCATACTATCCCCGATGAGGTTAGGATTGTAAATGGTGTAGTAGCAAGGACTAATCTTGAAGCAATTATGAAATATTTTGAGAATTGTCCTTTTACAAGTCGTTTTGAAATTATTGATTGTGTAGCGGAGGTGTAAATTATGTTACAAACAAAGTATGACGCAGATGGACTTAACAATTTGGTGGTTGCGGTAATGGAGCAGGCTTATATTGATTCGAGTTTAACAATGCCTACAGTTCGTTTTAAGCCTAATAATAAGCCTTATAACCGCGAGTCGATGAAAAGGTTAAGAGAGAGAGCAAAAATCATTTCTGACGCTAATACATTCATCGAGAGAACAAAAGAAGCGTTCGCAAACTAACACGAGCAAACGGGAAGGTCAGATTGATTTTCCCGTTTTTGTATTCGGAATTGTAATATAAAACCGAAAAGATGACCGTGCGCGAAGCATAAAGTTTAAGGTATTATATTACAATTAGTATTTGTAATACAATACCAAATAAATGCAGTATAAGATTGTCGGTATTATATTACAATCCCGATGCAGGAGGCGTAAAATTCGGTCTTATATTACAATTATTGCAAAATTTCTAAAAGTTTTTGTTGCAATCCTTTCGGAAATGTGGTATAATGTATTCAGAAGTTGAGGTTAGCAGTTTTTTATAGGAGGGTTTAACTATGACATACACAGTATCTTTTGAGAACAACAACACAATCACAGTATCAGCAGATAGTCTTGCTGAGGCTAAACTTATTGCATATCTTAGTCATAATTACGAGGCTATAGGTATGTGTGTTAAAGGCGAAAATGGCGACTTTTCTATGACAGTTTGCCGTAAGGTATGGGATGAATTACTTGATGAACAATTTAAGGGTTTTACTGTTGCTGATGTACTCGCTCATCTTATTCTTGGTGAGTATGTTTGGGTTAATTTCCCCAAGGAAACATACTTTGATTATTATGAGGAGTGTGAAGTAACTTCTATTTGTAAAGAAGGGCTTGCATATCTTAAAGAACACGACAGGCTCGGAAACTATATGGAAGAAATCGGGTTTAGGTGGTAACGCCTAAACCTTTTTTATGCCGCGAATTGTAATACAAAACCGAAGGGACAGCAGGCGCACGAGAATATCCTTTAGGTATTATATTACAATTATTTAAGTTGGATTATTTGTAATATAATACCGATGAATTTACAAGTTAATATATATGGTATTATATTACAATTAAAAAGAATAGAAATAATTGTAATACAATACCTACATTTTAACATTTATTTTATTCTGTATTATATTACAATTAAAAGGTTACAGGAAATTGTAATATAATACCAACAGATTCACGAGGGAGAAAGGGGTGGAAACCATTTTTCCACCCTATTTGTAATATAATACCGAAAGTTTACCTGCGGAGAATGACCGCAGAAACGATTTCTACTGCGTTTTATCGGTTTTATATTACAATTATTTAGGGTTGACTTTTATATAAAAGTGTGGTATAATATAGGCAAATCAGAAAAGAAGGAGGTAGTAACTATGTGTGTTATTGCGGTTCAAACTAAAAAACAGCCTAATCTCACATACGATGAAGTTCGTGCGATGTGTAAACAAAATCCCGACGGATTCGGCATAATGTGGAATGATGGCAAGAAAACGTATTATAAAAAAGGATTTTTTGATATTAAAGAATTTTATAACTTTTATATTACGATTCGGCAAGATACAAAAACTTGCGACGTTGCGTTGCATATGCGTATAGGTACAGGGTCTAACATTGATGTAGCAAATTGTCATCCTTTCCCTATTTCAAGCGTTCCAAAGAGGATTAAAAGCGCACAGGGTACGGCAGACGTTGCAATTATGATGAATGGAATAATAGGCTCAAGTACAAAGGAGTTTTCAGACACCGCCCTGTATACTATGAATACACTTAAAGTATATTATGATTCGGACGTTCGATTCTATAAACATTTTACACGCAAGCAACGTTTATTATTCGATAATGAAATACACGGGTGCAGGTTTGCATTTATGGACAAAGATTCTTGCGACCTGTTTGGTGTAGGTTGGTCGGATTATAACAGTAAGGCTATGGTATCAAATCGTCATTGGGTTTGGAATACTAATTCTTATCAGAGTTATTATCGTAATAGTGACGATTCATATTACTACGATTGGTGGACTACAAGAAATAGTCAAAGATTCGCTACAAAGAAATCTGATAAGCGTCATAAGTCATACATTGACTATTTAGAGGAAACAGTAGTATAATCATTTGGGGGAATGAGAGTATGAAGAAAGTTATTAAGGGTATTAAAGTTGGTTTGGTTTGTGTTATGATGTTATCCATAATGTTATTGCTTGCGTATTCTGAAACACATTATACGCGTACAGGATTCATAAAAAAGAAATGTATGACAACAAATGAATATTATTTTTATGATTCCAAAGGAAACATATGGCTTTTTGAAACCGAAGAAGAATTAAATTCTGATATGATGGTTGAAGTTAAAATGTTTAATAATAACACTATGGATAATATCAAAGACGATATAATTGTTGATTATCAAATTATAAAAGAAAATGATTAAGATTTTCAATTCTCATTTTCGGTTTTCAAAATTGATTTTCATTTTCGATTTTCAAAATTGATTTTCATTTTCGATTTTGCGTTTTCAATTTTCATTTTTGGGTTTGCGTTTAGACGCAGACCTTTTTTATTTGGAAAATAAAAATGGAGTTCGAGATGCGAGGCGAAGTCGTAATTGTAATATAATACCTATAGAAATCCTACGGTTTGAAGTGTATTGTAATATAAAACCGACAGAAAAACGCCACGGCAGCAGGCGCAACTCAAATATTGTTTGGTATTATATTACAATTATATATATTTATTTATGTATTATATTACAATATATATTTTATTCTGTATTATATTACAATTATATATTAAATTAAAAGGTATTATATTACAATATATATATTTATAAGGTTTTATATTACAATTATTTATAAGGTATTTAATTGTAATATAATACCTTAAATAATAGTACCGCTATAAGAGTTCCCTAAAATAATATTATAATATATATAGTAGATAAATATATAGATGTATCTAAATATATACGCACTTAGATGTATCTGAGCGCATAGGAGTTGACGTTTATCTAAATATAAAAATATATTACTACGATTGGTGTCTGTCTGCGTATCACAATAATATTTGTCGGGGAAAATCGCGCGTGTACTACCCGTGGGCGCGAGAGCCGCCCCACCGCCACCGCCCCTGCGCCCCCACTCTGTGGACTTTTATTACTATGGGTTTGTTGCGAAAGGCGAACAAACAACAGGAATTGTAATATAGAACCGACATTTGACTATATGAACATATGAACAATTATTCATATGTCACAACGTGACAAAATCACAACGTGACAAAAACGCGTCACAATGTGACGTTATGCGTTACGTTATGCGCATTATGTGACAAAAAGACAAAAAACGCGTTTATTTGCGTTTTAAAGCGTTTTTTATCCTTCAATGATAAAAATATCAATAAACATATAAAAAGCCCGTTTTGATACCTTTACGCGCGTTATACGGGCATATATGCGTATAGCCCTATTGTTTACGCGGTTTATGGAAAACGGGCAAAAAAAACCGCGCCACAATTGACGCGGTTTTTATTTCAATATTCAATTGTTAACGCGGTTTATATATCCCACATTGTTTGTTTGTTCTGTATATGTAAAGGGATAATGTTAACATCCCTTTTCATATTTTGTAGCAATAACATCATTGTCAAGTTGATGTGCTATAAGGCGCGCTAGTCTTTCCGTTGACCATATACCGCGGTTTATTTTGTGCCCGTTGTCATTTATGCAAGCGATACATCCGCGCCAAAATTTGCAAACACGCACAAATTGATGTGCGCTATGTATGCGCGTTAACCTTATTTCAATGGTATTGTGTGCCGTGCGATAATTGATACAACATCCGTGACCGCCTATATCGTTTGACGCATAACCGCGAAAATCTGAACCGAAAAAAGCCACACGTTCGGATGTTGTCATATTTTGTATACGTTCAAACAATAAACCGAAAATTTGCCGACCACACCAACGTTCACGGGCAAAATCACAACTTGCGTGCATATGCGCGCCACATCTCACATCATCAAAACATTTTAACTCGTCATCCGTGCAATTTGACAAAAACTTTGATAAACCTTGTAATGAACGAAAACGAACGTGCCCTTCCGCGCTAACTGTACAATCTTGTTCAATGTGTGATGTGCGCTTGCTTTTTGAATATCCGATAAAAAGCAAACGAACGTAAACCGACATAAAAGCAAAATCAAAATCCGCGTTTTCATCAATGTATGGTATTTTTTGCCCGTTGTCATCATAGCGATATTTAATGCCGAACGATTTTAAAACCGCTTGTAAGCCCGTGCCGTGTTTGCGTGACACACATTCAAATTCAACACTAACGTGTGGCATACGATGTTTTGTCGTGTTGTTTGTGCCGTCAAGATTAACGTTAACCGCGTTACGAAAAATCCCGTCGTCCGTGTGTATGTCTTTCCCGTTGTGGTATGCAATAGGCAAAAAACATTCAAGACCGATGTAACGCGCGTGCCCTTTTCCCGCGTGCCCCGTCATCCCTTCAATTTTTACATACCACTTGTGTGTAACGATACCGCCACAAGACGGACATTTACAAACGTGCCGACCAACGCCACTAAAAGCGTCTTGTGCGCTAACGATAGATATACGGATGTGATGACGCATTGAAACGCGTGCCGTTGCAATTGCTACATTAACATTGTTACCATTGTTTGTTGTGTTGTTGTTCATATTAACCCTTCTTTCCGCGCTTGTGCGCTATGTGTTATTGTGGGCACTATTGCCCACAACAAATATACTAAAATGCGGTTATACGTTCAATAGTTTTTTTGTGGCGCATGTTGTATGTGGCGCGTGTTGTGTGGCTTTTATGCGGTCTGTTTTTGACGGTCTGTTTTTTGGTTTTCTTTATATAGGAAGAAAGTCATTTTTTTAGTTTACATAATTTATAATTTTATGTGTTTATGTTAACTTGTAATTGATACATAACATTGTTATTTTATTGTGAATTATGCACTAAAATAACGTTGTTATCTATCAAAAGTTTGTGCAATATTTTACGGGGCGGGGCGGGTGATTTTTTGTTAAAATTTTAACGGAATTGTATATATTGCACAATGACGGGGCTATTTTTAAGGATTTTTTGTGCAAAAAGACGAGAGATAGATGCGAGCAGACCCATTCCCCACCCACCTGTATTATATTACAATAGGGGCTATATTTTAAGATTCTACCGAAAAATCAAAATGTTAAAATATCAGACTACTAAAAAAAAAAAAAAAAAAAAAAAAAAAGAACAGGCATAAAACCTGTTCTCTCAAATTTACATATGCGATTTCAACTTAATGTCTATCTGTTCATCGCACTTCTGTATTTCTCGGTCATAAACTATTTGAGTAAGCACTGTTAAATCTTCAACAATAGTATTAACATTAGACAACAAACCTTGCATATCCTTATTAAGTTTCATAACTATTTCAAGTTCATTATTTCCCATCATCTTCCATCCTTTCTTTTTCGGCAATCATTTCAAAAAATGCTTTTTCAAAAATATCGGTAAGAGTTGAACACCCTTTATGTATTTCATCTGTATAAGGTAACAATACCTTGACCTTGTTATTGTTGATATAATCCAATATCTGATTCAGATTAGTTGCGATATTTTCAAGAGCATTAACGCCTTTTATAATATCTGTATCATTCATAGTCTACCTCCTCATTAAGTGTTTCTAATAAAACTTTATACCCTTTTGTATCTTCTATATTTTCATTATATTCAGTACCTGTAAAAAATGTAATGCTATTTTTACTTGTAACAATAAACCCATAGATTAATCGCGCAAGTTCTTCATTATTAAGTTGTCTTATCTTATCGCCATTAGTCATTAATAATCCTCATCCTCAATAAAATTTTCATACATGGAAACATCAAAATATTTGTCCATATCAGCACTTGCAAGCGCGAGTTTAATCTCTTCATAATCCTTTGTGCGGATTATAGTTTTAGGTTCTCTGTTTGGTTGTTTCTTTGAACGTACATCAAGTATATAATATACTGTGGGAGTTTTTGGTCTTGTAGGTAAGCACCGCGCCCAATCATAAATACGTGCAAGAAATTCCTGCCGTGATTCTTCTCCAAGACCTTCCCAATAAAAGTACATTTTATCTTTTGAAACTTTGCTATACTTCGGAGGATAAATCGGGAATTTATATGCTCTTGCAAATCCAAGATACCCCTGCCAATAATTTTCGGGCTTTCTAACCGCTTCTACATTAAATCCAACGTGACCTTCACAACTATAAAGTGTTCTATAACCTTTACGATTAAGTTCTATCAGAATGTCAATAATGCCATCATCAATAACCTGCTTGACAACATCTTCATCCATCCCTATCAACTGTCCTAATTTTTCGTATTTCGTCATTTAACATCACCTCAAATTCTTCTGTCTTACCATTCTCCGCAAATTCATATACCGTTCTTTGATAATTACGTTTTGCAGAACGTTCTCTCTTTTCTCTATTTTCGCACATAGTCTGCGCTACATACATACTTGGTACAAATCCTACGTTATACATTATGAAGCCCTCATTATACTATCATAAGCAACTGTAGCCGTTACTCCTGTGTTTGTAATAGTGCTAATAAGAGTATCAACCGCACCATTATCTACTACTGTAAAAGTATTTGTGTTTTCAATTTCTTCTTTAATCCTATAATGCCCATCAACACAAACAATATTATAAGCCTTGCAGAATATAGCGCACATCTTACGGCTTGCCTTTTCCGCATTACGAACGTGATTAACATTACGTTCTGCGCCTTTTGAAATGTAATGAGTATCAAGTGCCTTAAACATCTTCTTAAATGTCTTTAAGAATGTCATATACTGAATCGCATTAACAAATCTCGGCATACGAATTTCAATAGAATAATTGTGCTGAATGTTAATCCAATTTGAATGAGCATCGGGGCAATAAAAGTCTATCGGCTCATTATATTCACCCCAAGTTCTGCCAAAAATTGATTCTCTCTCTTCATCGGTAAGATAACGAACTATCTTATCAAGTTCAAAAAAGAGTTTTTCATAATCCTTGTAAAGGTCACGGAAATTATATCTATTATCAATAAACCCAAAATGAGTATGCAGACCGCACTTATAATGATTAACCTTGAATTTATAATCATCGTTCTTATCCATATACTCAATACCACCGATAATCTTTGCTAAAGGTTGCTCACTCTCATAAATGGGGCTTTTATATTCTATATCAACTGTGGCATCACTTGTAGCAAGAAATTTATTATCAACAAGATAAGCCCTTGCGTGAGTTGAAATACCCATTGACTCTAATTCAAGTGAGATAGAAATATTATCGGCATTTCCCGAACCCACACGAACAGTATTCTCTTCGCCATAACCATGAAGATTTCTTTTACCTCTATGGTCGTAACATACCCATACACCATTACGCTGTGCAGGTGTTGTTACTCTTTTACCACCATCGGCTTCACAAGTAACTCTACCGCACTCTACACAATGTCCACTTGTAGGGCGACCATTTCTTGACCTCATTGGATTAGTTCTAAAATTTTTGTACTGCATACTACATTCCCTCCTTGAATAATCAACTTATGTTTTGTCTTATTGACAAGTCAATTATATCATACCAATGTTTTAATGTCAATACCTTTTTTGTAAATTTTGAAATATTTTTGAGGGTTACTTTTCCACCCACAAGTCAATAAGTCTGTCGTTCTTGATTTACGTTATTTCTGTCGGATTTATAGTCATCTAAGAAATAATAAGAATATGACTTCGCAGGGGTAGTAGGAATCGAACCTACGAATATATGAGTCAAAGTCATATGCCTTACCGCTTGGCGATACCCCTATATTGAGTACCAAGGATTTGAACCTTGACCTCCACCTTTCTATGGTAGTGTGCTACCATTACACCAATACTCTTATCAAACATTCATACCTTTGGTTGTTGTTCTATGTCTGTGTACATCAGACACCCACCCTACACTCACTCTTTATAATACTATCCCTAACAATTATTTCTCTGAATGTTTGTTTCATCACGTTTGCAACCGTAATGAAAATGTGCGGATAGGGATTTGCACCCTATATGATATGCAGAGAACCAATGGCATCACGGAATCGAACCGTGTCTGCATTTTCTACCATGCCCTTGTAACTAGTGTCTATCTATTCCGCCACCCGATTAAATCATTCCTTATCCTCCCTTTCCTGCGGCTCATATCGCTCCGATAAAGGCATCCATGCTGTTACGCAGTCAAGTTCTCTTCAGTAGTCTGCACCAGACTCATAAGCCCATTCCCAACCATATTCTTTTGTATATTTTGCTTCGGGATAAACCCCATACATTGTGGATGCTGTCACTGTTTCATTTTCTTTCGGTAACCCCTCGCTAATGGGAATCCACATCCCCCAAACTTCTGACGGAACACCGCAGAAGGTAACTCGTCATGGATAATCTGTTCCATAGCAACTTTATCAATACTTGTGGTATCTCTTCCTCTCCAATTCCACATATTTTTAATGATATAACTTATTGCATCTTCAAAAGCCTCGGCTACTACTGTCGGTGTTATTCCTTCAACGCACTTACCGCCTTTCTGATATGGTGCGTTCCACCAACCTATATTCACATTAGTTGCTATTATATTTTCTATATCATCCATTAAAACAGTTCCCGTTCTTGATATATCTGCATAAATAGCATTGAATACATCTCCGTTTGTCGCATTATCGGGTATCGGTGTGCCGTCTATAATAGAGATTGCCATAACTCCACAATTATCTTCGTAAAAACCTTCTCGTATTTGATTATAATTATTTTCGGGTATATCAATTATCAGTTTCATTCATTCCTCACTTTCTGCCTTATATATTTAATCGGGGTAAGGATTTGCACCTTACATGTTTGTCTACAGCTATCCTTTTGACATGCGATAGTCAACACATCTTGTGAGGTTTGTTATCCAAACGTCCTCTTCCCTCGAACGACTGCGTCTACCTATTCCGCCACCCGATTAAATCATTCCTTATCCTCCCTACCTATTCCGCCACTGCACACTATGCTCGAAGTGGGACTCGAACCCACACAGGATTGCTCCCCTCGGATTTTAAGTCCGATTCGTCTGCCAATTCCGACATTCGAGCAAATTCAATTTCAAACTCTGCGTCTATTATATCACACCTATATATAAATGTCAAGACCCCTTTTAATTTTTTTGAAAAACCCCTTTTTTTATTATATAGGAAATAAACTCCGTAGGGTTGACATTAGGGTTGCTTTGTGGTATAATATAGCCAAAGCGTTTTATAGAAAGGCGTGTTATGAATATCAAAGAATTATGTAATGAAACTAACATAGAATATAATTCAAATCACCCATCTTATTCCTTAAATAAGATAAAGCAGAATTATCTATTGGAAGAAGTCGGGCGCAAAGATTATAGGATTGTTAGAAAATTAACAAAACAAGAACAGATAACAGGCAAGAAACTCACCCAATGCAAACAGTTATTAGAAGATACGATTTTGGTTCAGTTGTCTTTATCTGACGAAAACACTATTCGTGCGGATATGAAGGGGTATTTAGAACTGTTTAATATCGTGAACAGTAAATACCGCTATTTTGCGTATGAGAATATGACCGAGCAGAAGTACAAGATTCTTGAAGGGTTCGTTGACCCTAAATGCGAGAACAACACTCTATGTGATTATGTGGACGATGTAAACCCGATTCTGTACCGATTAGTCAAACAAGTGTTCAAAAAAATGTCGGGGGAGATGTTGCTCTATATTAAGGAACACTTAATGTTTGCGAAGAAGTACATAATACCTACAGAGTCGGGGGGTAGTATAGAGTATCTAAAGACCGTGGAGGCAAATAACGACCAAGTGGAAGAGTATATGCGCCTGTTCAGATATTATGCAGACGAAATGGGTGCGCATAATCTTGATAATCTGAACAACCGCACCAAGTATAAGATTAAAGCGAAGGTCTGCCGTGAGTTAGGGATTACCTATGCTTATACTGAATATGAATTGATATTGAACCGTGAAGGGTTACAAAGTGTTATTGAAGGTCGCCCCGATTTAATTGAGTTAAAAGACAGTTTGAATAAAAACATTATCCACAAATTAAATATGTCGAAGCAAGGTCATTTAAAAGAATATAGTGTCGAAGATAAAGAACATTGTTCTGATTTCCTTATTAAGGTTCAATAATTTTTACCGCTATAAGAAGTTCGTAATAATATAATATATATATTACAAACTTTTTGTAGCGGTAAATTTTTTATGGTGTGGTTTTGTGTGGTGGTATTTGTTTGTTATTATTGAACCTGCCCCACCCCACACCCCAAAGCCCCTTTCTCTTTTCTACCCTTTTCTCTTTCCCATGCAAAAAAATCATTAAAAAATCACGAAATTTCCCAAAAACAAACTATACAATATGCACAATAAATATAATAATATATTATATATTTTTATATAATATATAGTTTACATAATAATGTGAAATAATGAAAATCAAAAATTAAAAATATAAAATGTCCTTAAATATATATAAATACAGTGATATTTCAATATTTAAATAAATAAACAGATATTAAAATATCAATATAAATAAATAAAGAATCAAATATATATTATAAGGAAATAAATATAAAATATTAGAATATATAATATAAATAATCACCATACATAATATAGTATATTAGATATAATTATAATATAGGAAACAGTATATTTATATATTAAAACAAGATATAATAAATATATTATAATATATAATTATATATAATATTATATGAGATATAATATATAAAATATTATAATATTTATATTAATATATTATAAGGAGTGCGGAAAATTAATTATGTAAATTATAAATTGGTATTGACATTAAGGGTATAATGTGGTATAATAGACCGTAGTATATAGAAAGGTAGGGCGTTATATGAGCGTTATTATTTTAACAGGTAAAAGTTGTGTCGGTAAAGATGTGGTCAGAAGGGGGTTAGA
>JAZRBM010000004.1:0-266146 GCA_045635085.1 Congzhengia sp.
AATCCCAACTTTTCTTCCTTACTGTGATTTGCATTCGTCCCGCCCTTCGGTCTCCCCATATCTTTCAACTCCTTTTTTTTATTATAGCATAAAAAATGATGGTAGACACTTTTTTGTGTCTACCATCATTATATCACTTCAATATAGCGGCTTTTTTGTTTTATTAATTATATAATTATAAAAAATTTACTTTTTTGCCTTTGCCTTATTTATAAGTCCCAACGCCAAACCACCTAGGCTTCCTGCTACGATGCAAAAGACCATACCGATTGCAAAACCTGTTGTTGCCATGTCTCCAAACATCTGGTTAATTAATAAATTGCCCAAAGAAAAGCCTGCTGCAACACCAAATGCAAAACCTATACCGACAAAAGCACCGAGCGGTAATTTTTTTACCTCTTCGTATTCTATGATTTCTTCATCTTCTGTATTTTCAATCTTATTATTTTTTGTAATTTCTTCCATGACAATCATCCTTTCAGGTGAATTTACATCTTTGTATTTACATTGTAGCATATTTTTTAAAAAAAATCAAATTAAATCAAATAAAAATTTATCTCATATTTTCATCTTTGCTGCAAAAAATATTTGTGGGGTGATTTTATGAAAAAAAGAAAAAGACCGACTAAAGAGGATTTTGACCATTTTTCGATGTGTAATGCGTCTTCGGCGACAGAGTGCACGGGACTTGTGACGCATTTTGCTGATGAAGATGACCTCGAGGCATATATGGATGTTTATAGTTTTCAGGCGACGCCGTGTGGTAACGAAGACGAAATACTCAGAAAAAACAAATTTTAAATATTCTGTTAAAGTTATTGACTCAAAATTTCCAAAATAGTATAATTATAATGAAAAGTAACTGCCATTTTTGCAAGGTAGCAAAAATGGCTCTTTTTTAGTGATTTGGAGGGAAAATAATGAAAAGATGGATAAAGTATGCAAAAAATCATATGGCATATTTTATTTTGGGACCTCTTTGTATGATAGTTGAGGTCGTAGGCGAGGTTATGATGCCGAAATTTTTTGGTGCAATAATCAATTCTGTGACGAAAGGTATGTCGGCAGGCTACATCGCAGGAATTTGCCTTATTATGATATTAACTGCTCTTTTGATGTTGGCAGGAGGTGTCGGAGGTGCTTATTTTGGAAGTAAGGCGTCTGTAAACTTTGCTTCTGACCTGCGAAACGATGTCTATAAAAAGATTCAGAGCTTTTCCTTTGCAAATGTTGACAAGTTTGAAACCGGCTCGCTGGTTACAAGACTTACTAATGATGTTACACAGGTTCAGAATTTTGTAAATATGCTTCTTCGTATGTTCTTAAGGGCGCCGGGTATGCTGATAGGCGCGCTGATTATGGCAATTATTCTGAGTCCGTCGCTGAGTGTTATTTTTGCGGTTGTTATCCCTTTGGTTGCTATAGGAATATTTACGGTTGTAAGGATTGGTTTCCCGAAATTTTCAAAGATGCAGACAAAAATTGATGCGCTCAACACAAATGTTCAGGAAAACTTGACAAATGTTCGTGTTATAAAGTCATTTGTCAGGGAAGATCATCAAAAGGAAAAGTTTTATAAGGCAAACCTTGATTTAAAAAAATCGGCAATAGACGCTCTTAATACAATGATTTTTATGCATCCGATGATAATGCTGTTTATGAACGTAACTACCGTTTTGGTGCTTTGGGTTGGAGGAAATCAGGTAATAGGCGGAAGTCTATTAGTAGGTGACTTAACTGCGTTTATTACATACGTGACGCAGATTCTATTTTCTTTGATGATAGTCGTTATGTTGTTTATGACAAGTTCAAGAGCTTTGGCGTCGGCAAGGCGAATTTCTGAGGTTTTAGATGAGGTTTCGGATATTTGCGATTTTGATTCTAAAGAAAAGGACAAAAAAATAAAAGACGGAAAAATCGAGTTTAAAAATGTTTCTTTCAGATATTACAAAAACAGCCAGGATGCCGTTTTAGAAAATATAAATTTTGAAATTTTGCCGGGCGAAACAGTTGGTATTATCGGTTCTACAGGTTGCGGCAAATCTACACTCGTCTCCCTGATTCCAAGGTTTTATGACACAGACTCAGGAAGTGTACTGATTGACAATGCAGACGTTTGTGAATACTCTTTGAAAAATCTTCGTGATGGCATAGGTATGGTACTGCAAAAAAATGTTCTTTTTTCAGGCACTATATATGACAATATCCGTTGGGGCAATGATACAGCAGATGAAGAAACTGTACGTGAATTTTCAGACTATGCCCAGGCAGATAATTTTATTAAAGAATTTAAAAACGGCTACGAAACAGAGTTAGGACAAGGCGGAGCTAACCTTTCAGGCGGTCAGAAACAGCGTCTGTGCATTGCAAGAGCGCTTATTAAAAAACCTAAAATCCTGATATTAGATGACAGCACAAGTGCGGTGGATACTGCAACAGAGGCGCGTATTAAGGAAACTCTTTTGAACAAACTTTCTGATATGACAAAGATAATTATTGCCCAGAGAATTTCGTCTGTGCGTGATGCAGATAAGATTATAGTTCTTGATGAGGGTAAGATTTGCGGCATCGGAACGCACGATGAGCTTATGGACACAAGCGAAGAATACCGCGAAATATATTACTCGCAGAATGAAAAAGAGGAGGCGAATAACTAGTGGCGGCAAGAAATCTGGAGGCTTTAAAAAGGCAATATAACAAGTATGGCGCAGCGCCTGTAATGGGTGGCGGAGGCCGTGGTATGCGGGGCGGACGTAACAGTTCTATAGAGAAAGGAAAACCCAAAAAAACGCAAAGCACCATAAAAAGGCTCTTAAGTTATATGGGCAAACACAAAAGAATGCTCATTTTAGCGATTTTTTTGGTTATTGTACGTTCTGTTTCAAATATCGTTGGCACGTATATGATAAGACCTATCATAAACAACTATATTGCAGTTGGCAGACTTGAGGGCTTTTTGTATGCAATTATTTTGCTTATGGCAGTTTATTTAATCGGCATTGTGACAGAATTTTTGCAAAGAAGAACAATGCTTATAGTGTCAAGAAGTGCAGTCGAAGATATAAGAAATGACCTGTTCCAAAAGGTGCAAAGGCTCCCTGTCAAATTTTATGATTCAAACGCTAAAGGCGAGCTTATGAGCCGCTTTTCAAATGATGTTGACAACATTGGTATGATGCTTGACTCGTCATTGATGAGTGTTATTTTAGGTGGCATATCGCTGATTGGAACGCTCTTTATGATGATATACACAAACATCTGGCTAACTTTGGTGACGCTTTTGTTTGTTCCTTTGTTTTTAAAAGGAGCGGGCCTTATCGGTAAATTCAGCAGCAAATATCACAAAGAGCAACAGGCAGCGCTGGGCGCAATAAACGGATATATAGAAGAAACAGTAACAGGTCAAAAAGTTGTAAAGGCGTTTTCGCACGAATCGGATTGTGAACAGGAGTTTTTGCTCTTAAACGATGACCTCAGGCAAAAACAGCTAAAGGCACAGTTTTTCGGCGGTATTATGGGGCCTGTTATGGGAAATATCAGTCAGGTGTGTTATGCTGTTACGACGGGCGTTGGTGGCGTTTTGGCGCTTTTGTCGGGCTTTGATATAGGTGGTCTTACAGTTTTTGCTACGTATTCAAGGCAGTTTTCGCAGCCTATAAACGAAATTTCAATGCAGATGTCAACGGTCTTTTCAGCTCTTGCAGGGGCTGAACGTGTGTTTGATATCATTGATCAGGAGCCTGAAAAAGAAAACCCCGAAAATGCTATATGCGATGCGAAAATTAAAGGAGATGTTGTTTTTGAAAATGTAACCTTTGGTTACACGCCTGACAAAATTGTTTTAAAGGATTTGTCGCTGTGGGCACACGCAGGACAAAAGATTGCCTTTGTCGGCTCGACCGGTGCAGGAAAAACAACAATCACCAATCTTTTAAACAGGTTTTATGACATAGATAGCGGCAAAATAACAATTGACGGCGTAGATATTTTTTCATATGACCGCGATTTTTTGAGAAAAAATATTGCTGTAGTATTGCAGGATACACATCTGTTTACAGGAACAATTATGGAAAACATCAGGTACGGAAGACTTGACGCTACTGATGAAGAAGTGATAGAGGCTGCTCGTGTTGCGTCGGCACATTCGTTTATTATGCGACTTTCTGACGGGTACAACACAATGATTAGCGGAGACGGAGCGAACCTTTCACAAGGACAACGTCAGCTTTTAAATATTGCCAGAGCTTCTCTTTCAAAAGCTCCGATTTTAGTGTTAGATGAGGCGACAAGCTCGGTTGATACCAGAACAGAAAAGCATATTGAAAAGGGTATGGATAGGCTCATGAAAGGCAGAACGACGTTTGTTATTGCGCACAGGCTATCCACAGTAAGAAACGCAGATGCAATTATGGTCTTAGAACATGGCAAAATCATTGAGCGCGGAACTCACGAAGAGTTGTTAGCACAAGGCGGCAGATATTACGAGCTATATAAAGGAACGAAAGAATTAGATTAACAAAAAGGCAAAAATTGCGGCTATGGCTGTGGTTTTTGCCTTTTATTGCAAAGCTTTCATTTTGTGAATATATAGTACTTTTTCCTTGAATTTTACCAATAATTGTGGTATAATATAAGCAGGAGATTTGCGACCAGATATAACTTTTGAAAGGTATTGATTATATGAATATTTTTACAGACCAAAGCGTAGTAGCTGCTCTGGAAACAAACTATATGCCGTATGCAATGAGTGTAATTGTATCTCGTGCGATTCCGGAAATTGATGGATTTAAGCCATCCCATAGAAAGCTTTTATATACTATGTATAAGATGGGGCTTCTGGCGGGAGAAAAGACAAAATCTGCTAATGTTATAGGCCAGACGATGAAACTTAATCCGCACGGTGATATGGCGATATATGAAACGCTGGTGCGCTTAACACGTGATAACGGGGCGCTGCTTCATCCTTTTGTTGACTCTAAAGGAAACTTCGGTATGCACCAGTCAAGGGACATGGCTTTTGCGGCTGCGAGATACACAGAGGCAAAGCTTGATGCGATATGTGCTGAAATATTCAAAAACATAGACTCAAATACCGTTGATATGGTGGACAACTATGATGGCACTATGAAAGAGCCAACTCTATTGCCGACTACATTTCCTAATATTTTAGTAAATTCAAACATGGGTATTGCAGTCGGTATGGCATCGAATATCTGCAGCTTTAATTTGTCCGAGGTATGCAGTGCCGAAATAGAATACCTTAAAAATGATAAAGCAGACCTGATGCCTTATTTGTTAGCTCCTGACTTTTCTACGGGCGGCGAGCTTATTTATAACGAGGATGAGATTAAAAACATATATGAAACAGGTCGTGGCAGTGTAAAAGTACGTGCAACATATAACTACGACAAAAAGAACAATTGCATAGAAGTAACAGAAATTCCATACTCTACAACCATCGAAGCTATTATTGATAAGATAATCGAGCTTGTAAAGGCAGGAAAGCTTAAAGAGGTTTCTGACGTTCGTGACGAAACGGATAAAAAAGGCTTAAAAATCACAATCGATTTAAAGCGTGGAACAGATGCCCAAAAGCTTATGACAAAGCTGTTTAAGCAGACTCCACTTGAGGATACATTTAGCTGTAATTTTAACATTCTGATAAACGGAAGCCCGAAGGTTATGGGGATTCGTGAAATCCTGTCTGAGTGGACAGCCTTTAGAATGGATTGTGTAAAAAGAAGCCTTAATTTTGATTTAGACAAAAAAAATCACAAGCTTCACCTTTTGCTTGGTCTTGAAAAAATTTTAGTAGACATCGACAAGGCAATCGCAATAATAAGAAACACCGAAGAGGATGCAATGGTTGTTCCAAACCTTATGGAAGGTTTTTCGATAGATATGATTCAGGCAGAGTTTGTGGCTGAAATCAAGCTGAGAAACTTAAACAAAGAGTATATTTTAAAAAGACTTGCTGACATAAAGGATTTGCGTGCAGAAATTGCAGATATCAGCAAAACACTGTCGAGCAATTTAGCTATTAAAAAGCTTATTATAAAAGAGCTTACAGAGATTTCTAAAAAATACGGAAAAGAAAGAAAAACAAAGATTATAACAGTTGATGATGTAGAAGAGGTTGTAGAGGAAACAGTAGAAGATTATCAGGTAAGAATGTACTTTACAGAGCAAAACTATGTAAAGAAGATAACACTTGCGTCACTTCGTGCAAGTAATGTTCACAAACTCAAAGAAGACGATAGATTTGTATGTGATGTTGAGTGTTCAAACAGAGCGGACGCGCTCTTCTTTAGTGACAAGTCTAATGTTTACAAGATGAAGATAAACGATATTCCGACTTGTAAAGCAAGTGATTTGGGTGAGTTTTTACCGAATATTTTAGGTCTTGACGATGGCGAGACAATACTTTATATGGTTGTAACGAGTGACTATCAGGGATATATGCTGTTTGCCTTTGAAAATGGCAAAATAGCAAAAGTGCCTATGTCAAGCTATGAAACGAAGACAAACCGCAAAAAGCTGACGGGTGCATATTCAGATAAAGTAAGACTGACAGATATGAGAAAAATAGACAGTGACTGTGACCTTGTGGCTATATCAAGTATCAACAAGGTGTTGATTTTTAATACGTCAAAGATTGCCGAAAAGTCAACGAGGAGCACACAGGGCGTGTCTGTTCTGACACCTAAAAAGGGAAGTAAGCTCAAAAAAATCTGTACGCTAGATGAGGTATCGTTTACTGATTTTGAATATTACAGAACGAAGAATATCCCCGCTCGTGGAGCGTATTTAAAAGACGATGACCTATCAGGAGAACAGATTTCGCTTTTATAGGAGAAGATAATGGTTGAATCAATCTACACAATTCCGCTGACAGACGCACTTTCTGAAAATTGTGACTGCATATTTTGCTATCTGGAAGAAAAACTTGAAAAAGAGCAGGTTGAATATGCACTTGGGCCTGCTATGATGGAGCCTGACTTTCGTGTACTTTCAAATGAAAAGGGATACTGCAGACACCATATCGGCATGATGGCAAAAAAAAGACGCGCTCTTCCTTTGGCGCTTGTATTAGATACCCGTTGTGACGAGGTTTTAAAAAAACTAAAACAGTCACACAATTCATTCAAAAAAACTAAATTTTTCAAAAAAGAAAAAACTTTAGAAGACACGCTAAATAGTCTTGTAGGCACTTGTCTTGTTTGCGAAAGAATAGAAAAAACAATGCAAAAATTTATAAACACATTCTGGTATCTTTATGGTAAAGAGCCTGAATTCAGGCAGTGTTTTTTAGACGGAAAAGGCGTCTGTCTGCCGCATTTTGCAAAGCTCATTTCACAATCAGGAGTATGTGGCGCGAAAAAGAGCATATACGAAAAAGAACTTTATGATTTGGAAATGAAAATGTTAGAACATGATAAAAACGAGGTGCACGGCTATACCAAGCAGTTTGATTACAGAAGTGATAAAGATAACTGGGAAGTTGAAAAGGATGCGCATTTAAATTGTGCCAAGCGACTTTCAGGGCGGTTTGAGAGGGAGTAGTGCTGTATGAAAATTATAGGCATAACCGGCGGTAGCGGTGCAGGAAAAACAACTATAACAAAGTATATCAAAAAATTAGGCGCTGAGATTTTAGATGCAGATATAGTAGCGCGTGAGGTTGTAGAGCCTTCAAAACCTGCTTTAAAAGAAATAGAAAAAGAATGGGGAAATGTAGTAGAAAATAATGTCCTAAACAGACGCGAGTTGGCAAAAATTGTATTTAATGATAAGAGCGCTCTACATAAATTAAATACTATTACGCATAAATATATTATTGATGAGATAAAAAAAAGAATTGAAAAATCCTGCGCCCCAATTTTTGTTATTGATGCTATTAGCCTTTTTGAAAGCGGACTTTCAGATATATGTGATGTAACAATTTCCGTTATTGCCGAAAAAGGTATAAGATTAAAGCGTATAATGGAGCGTGATAATCTTACAAAAATTGAAGCGAGCGACAGAATAAATGCGCAAAAGGATGATGAGTTTTATATTAAAAATGCAGATTTTGTGATATACAATAATGACGACGCATCTGATTTTGAAGAAATTGTTGACAAAATAATCAAAGGGAGTTAAATTTGAAACGTTTTAAGCTTGTATTAGTATATTTTATTATTTTGATATCGTTTGTAATCGGGATATTGCGAATAGGTTGTTTTATATACCCTAATGATTATGAACTGGCGGTAAAAAAGTATGCTAAAATTTATGATGTGCCCAAAGAGCTGGTCTTTTCTGTAATAAAAGCAGAAAGCAACTATAACAAAAATGCAACCTCGCCAAAGGGTGCTATGGGACTTATGCAGATAATGGAAAATACAGGCTTTTGGGCAGCTGAAAAAATAGGCATAGAGGACTTTTCTAAAAAACGCCTCTATGAGCCTGAGGTAAATATAGAGATAGGGACATTTTACCTTTCTCATTTGATGGATCTATACTCTGAAAATGTAAAAACAGCAGTGGCGGCATATAACGCAGGACCTGCCAATGTAGACAAATGGCTTAGGGAAAAATCATGCAGCAGGGACGGAAAAAACTTGGATAAAATCCCATTTGATGAGACCAGACACTATGTAGAAAAAGTCATGAGAAATATAAAAATATACGATTTTTTATATTAGGAGAAATACATGAAAAAGCTTTTAATTTTAGATGCAAACAGTATAGTAAACCGTGGATTTTATGCTGTACGCCCCCTTACTAATAAGGATGGGCTTAATACTAATGCCATTTTTGGGTTCTTAAATATTTTCTTTAAGTATATAGAAGAGATAAAGCCTGACTATATTGCTGCGGCATTTGATGTATCAAAGCCGACTTTTCGCCATAAAATGTTTGATGGCTATAAGGCAACAAGACACAAAATGCCGGATGAGCTTCGTGAGCAAATTCCTGTTTTAAAGGATGTGCTTGCGGCTATGAATATTAAAATTTTAGAAAAAGAAGGCTATGAGGCAGACGATATTATAGGTACTGTGAGCAGAATTTGTGAAGAAAATGAGGTAGAGTGCTGCATTTTAACAGGTGACAGGGACGACTTGCAATTAGCGTCACAAATGACCCATATTCACTTAGTAATCACGCGTATGGGAAATACAGAAACGACTGTATATGATGATAAATTAGTTTTAGAAAAATACGGCGTTACACCGACTGAATTTATAGATTTAAAGGCAATAATGGGAGATTCGTCAGATAATATTCCCGGCGTTAAGGGAATAGGCGAAAAAGGAGCAACGGCTTTGATTTCTGCTTTTGGCTCAATTGACGGCGTGTATGAAAATATAGATGATGCATCGATTACAAAATCGGTTCAAAAGAAGCTGTTAGACGGCAAAGAAGATGCATATATGAGTAAAGTCTTAGCGACAATTGACAGAAATGTCCCAATCGAAATAAACATCGAAGACACAAAGGTTTTACCATATAATGAGGCGTCACTTTATGATATTTTTTCGATGTTGGAATTTAAGTCATTTATCAAAAAACTCGCACTTACAGGCAATGAAGAAATAAAAGCAACAAAAACCATTGATTCAAGCTTTGAAGTTGCATCGCAGGAAAAATTAAAAGAGGTCTTAAAGGGGAGTGATATAAGCTTTTATTACGATAAAATGGGACAGGTCTTTGCTTTTTCTAAAGACGAAGAAAGGGCATACGTTGCCGATTTTTATGAAAATAAAGAAATAATCAAAGAGTTTTTAGAAAGTGATACAAAAAAAACAACCCATGGATTAAAAGAGCTTATAGCGGAAATGAAAAAGCACGATATAGACGTCAGAAGTGTAACCTTTGACACAGAAATCGGAGCTTATTTAATAGAACCATCTAAAAAAAGTTATGACTTAGCAGGACTTTTATCAGATTTTTTGGGTGTGATTTTAAATAATGAGGCAAATTCTGGTGCGCAGCTTTCGTTAGATAATATGCTCGATTATAAAAATGACGCATCCTTTGGTGCGTATGCTGTTGCGGTTTTAAAATTAAAGCAATATGAAGAAAACGAGTTAAAGGCGCGCGGAAGCTTTGCGCTTTTTAATAAAATTGAAATGCCGCTTGTTTATGTTTTGGCATCTATGGAGCATGAGGGAATTTTTGTAGATTTAGAAAAACTGTCAGAATTTGGCGAAGAGTTAAAAAAAGAACAGACGAAGCTAACAGATGAAATCTATTTGCTTGCAGGTCATGAGTTTAACATAAACTCACCAAAGCAGTTGGCAGTAGTACTCTTTGAAGAGCTTGAGTTAAAAGCGGTTAAAAAGACAAAAAACGGTTATTCTACAAACGCAGAGGTTTTAGAAAAACTAAAATTTGCTCATCCGATTGTAGAAAAAATATTAGAATACAGAAAAATAGCAAAGCTTAATTCAACGTATGTTGAGGGGCTGATTCCTGCTATTGACAAGCGTGATGGAAAAATCCACTCAAGCTTTAACCAGACTGTTACAGTGACGGGAAGAATAAGCTCAACCGAGCCAAATCTTCAGAATATTCCCGTTCGCACGCAGTTAGGCAGAGAAATGCGGAAAATGTTTATAGCAAAGTCGGAAGACTATGTTTTAATAGATGCAGACTACTCGCAGATTGAGCTCAGAGTCTTAGCTCACATTTCAGAAGATGAAAATATGATAGAAGCGTTTAATTCTGATTTTGATATTCACTCATCAACTGCAGCAAAGATTTTTGGTGTAAAAAAAGATGAAGTAACGAGCGAAATGAGAAGCGCAGCAAAAGCTATAAACTTTGGTTTAGTTTATGGTATGGGAGAATTTTCTTTGTCGCAGGATTTAAAAATCAGCCTAAAGCGTGCAAAGGAATATATACAAGATTACCTTGGAAGTTATCCTAAAGTGCAAAAATATATGAAGGAAACAGTGGAATTTGCCAAAGAAAATGGTTATGTTACAACGATGTTCGGAAGACGTCGTGATATTCCCGAAATCAAGGCAAGTAATTTTCAGGTTCGCTCATTTGGCGAACGTGTAGCGCTAAATACCCCCGTTCAGGGAAGTGCTGCTGATATTATAAAACTTGCTATGATAAATGTATTTAACAGATTAAATGAAGAAAATCTTAAATCTAAGCTTATTCTGCAGGTGCACGATGAATTGATTATTGAAGCGCCAAAGGAAGAGGTAGATAAAGTATGTGCCCTCTTGCGCGAAGAAATGGAAAAAGCGACGAAGCTTTTAGTGCCGCTGAAGGTAGATATGAAGGTAGGACGCAGCTGGTTTGACACAAAATAGAAAGGCAAAGAAAATGTCATTTACAATCGATGTAAAAAGTGAATTATGCAATGAATTTCCCGCTTCTCGCTGTTGCGTCAGAGCGCATCTGGCAGGCATTGCGGGTTTTTGTGGTGCGCACATTTTTGAGGGCGGTGCTACCATCTTTCGTATGAGAACAGAAAGCAGCCTTGTAGCAGACCGAATAGTGGCGCTTTGCGAAGAACTTTTTGACATAGAGTGCAAAATCACAAAGACAGGAAAAATTTACACAATAGATATAAAAGAAAATCTGGAAAAGTTTTTGTCAGAGTTAGGTTTTATGAAAGGCGGAGTAAGAAAATTTTTAGCAGACCCGTTTGTTGTTCACGATGAATGCTGTAAGGCGTCATTTGTATCGGGTGCCTTTTTAGGAGGCGGCTATGTAAAAACGCCAAAAAACGGATATCACTTCGAAATAAAAACCCACTATCGTGACCTAAGCCGTGATTTGGCAGATATTATGGCTGATATAGGATTTGAGCCGAAAAAGGTAACCAGAAAATCAGAGTACGTGTTATATATAAAACAAAGCGATGCAATTTGTGATATTTTAGGCCTTTTTGGTGCGACTGATTCGATGTTTGAGCTTTGTAACGTAAAGATTTTTAACGATATGAAAAATAAAGTTACAAGGCGCGCAAATTGTGATATTGCAAACATCAATAAATCTGTCGCAGCGGCAACAGAGCAACTTGCGGCAATTAATAAAATCAAGGCAAAGTTGGGACTTTCGTCGCTTCCTGATGTTTTGGAAGAAATGGCGAATCTAAGACTTTTAAATCCTGATGCAAATTTAAAAGAATTAGGAGAATTGACAAGTCCGCCGATTTCAAAATCGGGAGTAAACCACAGACTGAAAAAAATAATTAAAATAGCAGAGGAATTGTAAATGGAAAGTGTAGGTACAGTAGTATCGATAGATAAAGATATGGCGGTTGTCAACGTGAGAAGAGTATCAGCTTGCGGGGAAAATTGCGCAAGTTGCAAGGGAGGATGTGTGTCAACCACGCTGACTACCAAGGTCTATAATAAAGAAGGCGCAAAGATTGGAGATATGGTAAAGATAGAAAGTAACTCAAATGAATTAGTGCGAGCGGCATTTTTCCTATATATCGTGCCTGTAATAATAGGAATAATAGCATCCGTGGCATCATACAGCATGAAAATATCCGATATTTTTGTGATTTTAGTCTTTCTTGTTTCATTTTTTGCAAGCTTTTTATTAGTCAAATATTTTGAAAAAAGGCTTGTACCAAAATCATATATAACTAAGATTTTAGGTAAGGATGTGAACTAAATGGCAATGGACGGCATAAGCGTAGCGGCTTTAGTCGATGAAATAAACGCGTGTCTTATAGGTTCACGTGTTGATAAAATTCAGCAGACAGAAAGCGACGAGCTTTTGATTTCCTTTTATGGCGGCAACGCTGGCGGAAAAAAGCTTCGCCTTACTGCAAATTCTCAGGTGGCTCGTGTATCGATTACAGAAGACAAGAAAAAAAGTCCGGATACAGCGCCGCTTTTTTGTATGCTTCTTCGTAAACACTTATCAGGAGCGAGATTTAAAGAGGCCGTGCAGCCAGACTTTGAACGTATTATAAAGCTTGCGTTTGACGGCACCAACGAGTTTGGCGATATGTGCACAAAATACCTGATTGCAGAGCTTATGGGCAGACATTCAAATATAATTTTAGTAGATGAAAATGGGAAAATAATTGATGCAATAAAGCATGTAGATTTCTCTGTGAGCTCCGTTCGTCAGGTCCTGCCGGGACTAAATTACGAAAAACCGCCCTCACAGAATAAAAATAACATACTTGATGTAACGCTAGATGAAATAGTCGAGATTTTAAAGGCAAAAGACGGCTCACAAAAAGCCGACAAAGCCATTTTAGATTCGTTTTCGGGTATAAGTCCGCTCATATGTCGAGAGATTGTTTACAGAGGCTTTTCAACCTGTGAGGTATATTTAGAAGAGCTTGATTATTCTGGTATTTTAGACCTTTCGGTTTCTTGCTTTGAAATGTTTGCTAAGGTTAAAAACAAAGAATTTTATCCTTGTTATTTGGTAAGAAAAGACACGTACAAGCCGTTTGAGTTTTCGTCGGTTGAAATTTTGCAATACGAAACTGTTGCCACAGTTATTTCGCAAAATTCTATGAGCAAGGTCATAGAAGATTTTTACTATGAACGCGATATGCGTGAGAGGTTATCAAGAAAAAGTGCACATTTAGTTAAGGTTGTTTCAAATAATATAGACAGATGCGCAAAAAAAATAATAGCACAAAACACAGAGCTTTTAGACACTGAAAATATGGAAAAGTACAAAAGATATGCAGAACTGATAACAGCAAATCTGTATGCTATTTCTGGTGGGGAAAAACAAGCTGTGGTAGTTGACTACTTTGACCCTGAAATGAAGGAGATTACCATAACACTTGATGAAAGGCTGAGCCCTGCAAATAATGCCCAAAAGTATTTTAAAAAGTATAACAAAGCAAAAATAGCAAAGGAAGAACTCACAAAACAGATAAGGCTTGCCAAAACTGAGCTTTCGTATTTAGAATCTGTTGAAGAAGAGCTTAAAAAAGCAGAAACCGAAGAGGATTTGTCAGAAATTAAAGATGAGCTTTTTGAGCAGGGCTATATAAAGCGCGACAAAAGTGACAGAAAAAAGAAAAAAGATGTGTCAAAGCCGTTAGAATTTGTGACAAAAGATGGATTTACGGTGTTAGTAGGCAAGAACAATAAGCAAAATGATTTACTTACGTTAAAACTTGCAAAAAACTCTGATATGTGGTTTCATACTAAAGATATTCACGGTTCGCACGTAATTCTTTGCTATGAGCATGGAAAAGACTTTACGATTGATGCAATAATTGAAGCCGCTAAAATAGCAGCAAAATTTTCTAAAGCTTCAAATTCTGCCAACGTACCTGTTGACTATACTTTAGTGAAGTATGTAAAAAAGCCATCGGGTGCTGCGCCCGGAATGGTGATATATACAAATAATGAAACGGTAAATGTAAAACCAGAATAACAAATAAAGGCAAGGAAAAATTCCTTGCCTTTATTTATTAATAGACTTTAAGAAATTGTAAAGTGCATCTTTTTGTTCTTTTGTTAAATTGTTTATTTGTGCATATAGATCATCTTTTGTGCCTTCTGAAAAAAATGTTTCCAAAGTGATGTTCATAGCATCGCAAATATATGAAAGGTATTCCACAGTTGGCTGCTTTTTGCCTAATTCTAAATCTCTTAAATAGCTTTGTGAAACACCGGCTAAATTTGCGAGTTTGTTTACCGTGATGTTCTTTTTTTGCCTGAATTCTTTAATTCGTTCTCCGACATTCATTTGCAACACCTCGTCTTTATAAAATATTTTATCATAACTATAGCTATATAAATTACATTTATAGTATTGACAAATTATCTCTAAAGATATATAATTAATCTGCAAACTAAATTTATGGAGGAGATATCATGCAAAAAATGACAAAATGTGCAGTATGCAATGCCGATGTGGCAAAGGGCGCAAAAACTTGTCCTTCTTGTGGTACAAAAATAAAAAAACCGTTTTATAAAAAATGGTGGGTTTGGGCTTTGGCAGTGATAGTTATTATTGCAATAGCAAGTGGCTCGGGCTCAGAGAATTCAGACAACGTAAATGTTCAGAGCGAACAAAATCAGACAGAACAAACTGCTAATGTTGGAGATGTAATTACGACAGAAAATTTTGAAATATGCATAAAAAGTGTAGAGACAAGAACAAAAGTCGGCAACCAATACCTGAGTGCAACACCTTCTGAAGGTGGAATATATGTGGTTGTTAATTGGGAATACAAGAATATTACAGATAAGCCGATTTCATCTTTTTCTTGTCCGGGTATAAAAATAAGTGATGCAAATGGTGTAAAATATGACTATGACATATCTGCAACATCATACTATGCAACAGAAGTTAATTTAGACACAAAAATATTGAGTGACTTAAATCCTTCAATCAAAGTCAGTGATGCGGATGTTTTTGAGATTTCAGAAGAAGCATATAGTGCAGGGGGTTTTGTCGTTTCTGTTGATGCGGACAAGGACTTTAACGTAGCTATTAACTAATAATAAATATAAAAGAGCTGTAGCATTATGCTACAGCTCATTTTATTTAGCAGTTATTCTTCTGTTTCGGTTGTCTGCTGATTTTCTTCGATGTCATCATCGTCTTCGGTATCGTCTTCGTCTGTTTTAGCAAGCGATACAACAGATACGCCGTCGGCAAGACGCATCAGGCGAACACCTTTGGTGAGTCTTCCAATTCTGCTGATTTCTGCAGTTTTCATTCTGATGATGATGCCCTCTGATGTGATGAGCATTACGTCGTCTGTTTCTGTAACAACAACAACGCCTGTAACTTTACCTGTTACATCAGAAATACGGTAATTTGTAACACCTTTACCACCGCGGGTTTGTGTCTTGTATTCTTCTAAAGATGTCTTTTTGCCGTAACCATTTTCTGTAACGACTAAAAGGTCTTCGCCCTCTGATGCAACGCTCATGCCAACAACATAGTCGCCGTCTGACAATTTAATGCCACGCACACCGCGTGAAACTCTGCCCATAGGACGAACGTCGGTTTCTGAGAATTTAATACACATACCATCGTGAGTAGATAGTGCAATCAAATCGTTACCGTCGGTCAGGCGAACATTGATTAGCTCGTCGTCATCGTCTAAAACAATAGCAGCCAGTCCGCCTTTTCTTGCTGTGTTATAAAGCATAAGGTCGGTCTTTTTAACAATACCTTTCTTTGTGCCAAAGATAAGGTGTTTGCCTTCTTCAAATTCACGAAGAGTGATTGTAGCCGACACTTTTTCGCCTGGGTCAAGCTGCAGAAGATTAACAATAGCTGTACCTTTTGCCTGTCTTCCTGCCTCTGGGATTTCGTATGCCTTTAAGCGATACATTTTACCCTTTGATGAGAAGAATAGGATGTGGTCGTGTGTGCTTGTTGTAAATATTTTTTCGACGAAGTCTTCTTCTCTTGTTGTAATACCTGTAATACCTCTGCCGCCTCTTCGCTGTGATTTATAAGTGCTGACTGGCAGACGTTTAACGTATCCGCGATTTGTAAGTGTGATTACAACGTCTTCTTCTTCAATCAAATCTTCTATGTCTATTTCGTCAGCGTTTGCTGTGATTTCGGATAATCTTTCGTCGCCGAATTTGTCACGGATTGCGATAAGCTCCTCTTTTATGAGGTTCATTAAAGCTGTGCGGTCAGAAAGCAGGTGGTTAAATTCTGCGATGCTCTCTTTTAGTTCGTTGTATTCTGCTTCAATTTTTTCTCCGTTTAGCTTCTGCAATTGTGCTAATCGCATATCGAGTACGCTTTGCGCTTGAATTTCAGAAAGACCAAAGCGCTCCATAAGTCTTTCTTTTGCGTCGTCGTATGAATTTCTGATAACGTCAATAATCTCGTCAAGGTTAGCAAGTGCAATTCGCAGTCCCTCTAAGATGTGCATTCTGGCTTCTGCTTTTTCAAGGTCAAACTTAATTCTTCTTGTAACTATTTCTTCCTGGAAAGAAATGAAGTTTTCAAGAATTTCTTTAAGCCCCATAGTTTTGGGTTTGCCATCTTTTATAGCCAGCATATTAATTGAAAAGCTGTCCTGAAGTCTTGAATATTTATAGAGTTTATTTAATACTACCTGAGGATTAGCGTCTCTTTTTAATGAAATTTCAACTCTTATACCAACGCGGTCAGATGAGTGGTCAGCAATATCAGACAAGCCCTCTACACGCTTCGTTTTTACAAGGTCAGCAATGCTTTCTACTAAAGATTTTTTGTTGACCAGGTATGGTAGTTCTGTGATTATAATAGATGAGGTTCCGTCTTTGTGCTCTTCTATTTCAGTTTTTGAGCGAATGATAATTTTGCCCTTACCTGTATTATAGGCGCTTCTTATACCGCCAAGTCCCATAATTGTCCCCTTTGTCGGAAAGTCAGGACCCTTGATATATTCCATAAGCTCTTCGACTGTTATATCAGGGTTATCAATCTGCGCAACAACACCGTTTAACACCTCTGTTAAGTTATGTGGAGGAATGTTTGTTGCCATACCTACTGCAATACCTGACGAACCGTTTATCAAAAGTGTAGGTATTCTTGTAGGCAAAACTGTGGGTTCGCGCCTTTTTTCATCAAAATTGGGCAAAAAATCAACAGTATCTTTTTCTATATTTTCTAACATAAGGTTAGAAATCTTACTCATTCTTGCTTCTGTATAACGGTAAGCAGCCGGGGGGTCACCGTCTACAGAACCGAAGTTGCCGTGACCGTCAATAAGAGTATATCTCATTGAGAAATCCTGAGCAAGTCTTACCATAGCATCGTATACAGATGCATCGCCGTGGGGATGATATCTACCGATAACGTTACCTACGGTTGTAGCTGATTTAAAGAAGGGTTTATCAGATGTCAGATGCTCTTCGTGCATAGAATACAAAATTCTTCTGTGAACTGGCTTTAATCCGTCGCGCACGTCAGGAAGGGCACGAGCAACAATAACGCTCATTGCGTAGTCGATAAACGCTTCGCGCATTCTTTTTTCTATATCTACATTAACTATGGTCTGAGTGTCAAAATACTCTTCAAAATGGGAATCTTCGTATTTTTTTATTTTAGCCATTTTTAATTGCCTCCTGTGCTATACGTCAAGGTTTGTGACATACTGAGCATTTTCTTCGATGAATTGTCTTCTTGGTTCTACATCATCGCCCATTAAGATTCTGAAGGTTTCGTCAGCTCTTATTGCATCGTCTAATGTAACCTTTAAGAGAATTCTGTTTTTAGGGTCCATTGTTGTTTCCCATAATTCTTCAGGGTTCATTTCACCAAGACCCTTATAACGGCTAATATCAACTTTTGCGTTTGCATCTCCGTCTTTTAGCTCTTCACTGATTATGTCTCTTTCTTCATCGCTAAATGCCACTTGTGTCTTTTTGCCGCGAGTTAATTTGTAAAGAGGCGGCTTTGCCAGATATACGTGACCTGCTTCAATCAAAGGAGTCATAAATCTGAAGAAGAAGGTAAGGAGCAGTGTCTGGATATGTGCACCGTCTACGTCGGCATCGGCCATAATAATAACTTTGTTATATCTTAATTTTTCAATATTAAATTCAGTTGAAATGCCCGTGCCGAGTGCCTGAATAACAGGAGTGAGCTTGTCGTTTCCGTAAACCTTGTCAGCACGTACTTTTTCTACATTTAGCATCTTACCCCAAAGCGGAAGAATTGCCTGGTATTTGCTGTCACGACCGCTTTTTGCAGAACCACCTGCAGAATCACCCTCGACGATATATACTTCGGTTTTAGTTGCGTCTTTGCTTATGCAGTCGGTGAGTTTACCTGGCAGTGTTGAGCTTGAAAGTGGTGTTTTTCTTTCTGCTTCTCTTGCTTTTCTTGCGGCTTCGCGCGCACGTGAGGCGGTGAGAGCTTTTTCTATAATAGTCTTTGCAATTTGTGGATTTTCTTCTAAAAAGTCAGAAAGCTTTTCGCCTAAAGCAGAAGAGGTAATACCCTGTACCTCGCTGTTGCCGAGTTTGGTTTTTGTCTGACCTTCAAACTGTGCCTCTAAAACTTTAACTGAAATTACTGCAGCAAGTCCTTCTCTGGTGTCGCTGCCTTCTAACTTTTTGTCGTTATCCTTTATTATATTGTGCTTTTTAGCATAGTCGTTAAGGATACGTGTCAGAGCGGTTTTAAATCCTGATTCGTGAGTACCGCCCTCTGTGGTGCTGATGTTATTTGCAAAGCTTACTAAGGTTTCGTTATATGCATCTGTATACTGCATAGCAACCTCTAAAATAACATCATTTTGTTCTGCTTCAAAGTATATGATTTCTTCATGCAGAGGGTTTTTACCTCTGTTTAAGTATTGAACGTATTCTTTGATACCGCCGTCGTATTTCATGTCGGCGATTTTGTTTTCTTCGCGCTTGTCTGTCAAAACAATACGCAGTCCTTTGTTTAAAAAGGCTTGTTCGCGCAGGCGCTTTAATAAAATATCAAACTCGTAAACCAAGGTTTCAAAGATTTCGCCATCGGGTTTGAATGTAACCTTGGTACCTGTTTTGTTTGTGTCTCCAATTATTTTTAGTGAGCCACATGAATGACCGCGCTCATATCTTTGGAAATGCACGTGCTCGCCGTCTGATACCTCAACTTCCAGGTATTCAGAAAGTGCATTAACAACAGAGGCACCAACACCGTGCAAACCGCCTGATACCTTATATCCGCCGCCGCCAAACTTACCGCCTGCGTGAAGAACTGTGAAAACAACTTCAACAGCAGGAAGACCAGTCTGAGGCTGAATACTTACGGGTATACCACGTCCATCGTCAATAACGGTGATTGAGTTATCCTCGTTAATGTCGACGTAAATGTTTTTGCAGTAGCCAGCTAACGCTTCGTCAATACTGTTGTCAACAATTTCATAAACCAAGTGGTGCAGACCACGTTCCGAGGTAGAACCTATGTACATACCTGGCCTTTTTCTAACGGCTTCGAGTCCTTCTAGGACTTGAATCTGGGAGCCGTCATAGTTGGTATCTACTTTAATGTCCATACTTTTAGCCTCCTAAAGAATACAACATATAATAAGTGTAAGAAAATTCAAAATATTCGCAAAAAATACACTATAATAATTATAACATAAAAAATATATAAAATCAACTTTTTATTAAAAAAAAGAAATAAATATATTTTTGGGCGAAAAATGGCTATTGTTACAAAAATATTACTGTTCGGCGACAAAAAGAGACTTTCTGCAAAATGCAAAAAGTCTCTTCCTATATTTATGCGTTTGGGGAATCAAGCTCTTCTAAAAGAGCTGTCTGATATTTTTCTAAAATAAGGTGTTCAAGATTTTCTCGCATCTGGGAATTTATAGGGTGTGTTATATCCTTGTACTCGCCCTCGGGAGTTTTTCTGCTTGGCATTGCAACAAAAAGCTTGTCCGCGCCTTCAATAATTTTTATATCGTGCACAGCTAGTGCGTTATCAAACGTCACTGACACGATAGCTTTCATTTTAGAGTCTTGGTTTATTTTTCTGATTCTGATATCTGTGATATCCATATATGTTCTCCTTTTCGATGTGATTTAAATCTATTTTTAGTAAAATCAAGAAAAAATATACATTAAAATCAAAAAAATACTTTTATTTTAATATAAAGTAGTGTATAATAATAATGGCAACAACATCTAGTAAATCAGGAAGGTTTTTGCAAATGGAAGATTTTGATTTAAAGAAGATAGATAAAGAAAAAGGCGTGTTTTTTATAGGTATAGGGGGCATAAGCATGAGTGCTTTAGCCCAGATATTAAAAAACGACGGATATATGGTTTCGGGCTCTGATTTTAAAGAGAGCGAAACAGTTTCAGAGCTTATAGCATCTGGTATTCCTGTAAAGGTAGGTCACAGGGCGGAAAATGTGGAAGGCGCAGGGCTCGTTGTTTACACTGCTGCCATTAAAAGTGACAACCCTGAAATTATCCGTGCAAAAGAGCTTTGTATTCCTACAATTGAACGCGCAGTGCTTTTAGGCGCAATGATGAAAAATTATAAATATCCTGTTGCAGTATCGGGCACACACGGGAAAACTACTGCGACATCTATGCTTTCTCATGTGCTCTGTATAAGCAATTTAGACCCAACGATTTTAGTCGGCGGAGTGTTGCCTTTAATCGGGGGGAATATGCGTGATGGCGGCAAGGAGTATTTTGTAACTGAAGCATGTGAATATTGTGGAAGCTTTTTAAAGTTTTTTCCGCTTTATAGTATAATTTTAAATATTGAAGAGGACCATTTAGACTTTTTTAAAGATATTGATGATATTATAGATTGTTTTTCTCGCTTTGTGAAGAAAACCCCTAAGGATGGTGCTGTTGTCGCAAATTACGATGACGATGCAGTAATCAGTGCTGTTTCAGCGGCACCGTGCAGAGTGGTGTCATATTCTTTAAGCAACAGCGACTGTGACTATACAGTAGGAAATTTAAAATTTGACGAAAACGGATTTTCCGAATTTGATGTTCTGCACTTAAAAAAGCCATTTATCTCAGTAAAACTTTCAGTGCCAGGTCTTCACAATGTTTCAAATGCACTGGCAGTAATTGCAGCGGCAAATCTTTTGGGAATTTCGGGGGATGAAATTAAAAGGGGTCTTTTGTCATATAAAGGAACTAACAGACGTTTTGAATATAAAGGCACGATAAACGGAGCGAAGGTATATGATGATTATGCACATCATCCCACAGAAATAAAAGCGACCTTAAAAGCTGCCAAATCTACCCAAGCAAAAAGAATAAGATGTGTTTTTCAGCCGCACACATATACTCGTTCTTTAGCATTAAAGGATGATTTTGCTCGAGCCTTTTTACAGTGTGATGAATTGATAATAACTGACATTTTTGCAGCAAGAGAACCTGATACAGGATTAATTCATTCAAAGGATTTAGTAGATGCTGTAAATAACGTGAGCAAAAATGCCAAATATATAAAAGATTTTTCAGATATAGAGAATTATTTTGAACAGACATCTGTGGAGGGAGATATAATCTTTACCATGGGTGCCGGTGACGTATATAAAATAGGTGAAAAGCTGGTAAGGTAAAAAAGAACTAATTATAGAAAGAACAGATTTTGTGAGGTCTTTTGGGAGAGCTGGACATTAAGTCTTGTAAGCGGTATGAGTATATCGTATCTGTATGTTAAAAACGGAAAATGCAACAGCTTTGACGATATCGCCGAGGCTATGGAAATGTATGATGAAGATTAATAAGGTGATATTTTCTTTATAGTGTGGCGGGAGTGATTATATGAATATTTTTGATGAACTTAAATTTTACAAAATGCTGGCAGATAAAATGCCGACAAAAAAAGATGTTATATCAGAAATTATAAATTTACAGGCCATATTAAGTTTGCCTAAGGGAACGGAGCATTTCATAAGCGATATTCACGGAGAATATGAGCATTTTATACATATTATGAGAACTGCGTCCGGAGTTATAAAGGCTAAAATCAACGACATATATCATGATAAAATGTCAGGTGATGAGCAGACAAAACTTGCTAATTTGATATATTATCCTGATAAAACTCTGAAAATATCAAAAAAGGACAGGGATTGGTACAAGGAAAACCTGCTGCATCTGATTGAGATTTGCAAGGTTGTCTGTGGTAAGTACACACGTTCTAAGGTCAGAAAGGCCCTGCCTGTAAAATATGCTTATATAATTGATGAGCTTTTAAACTGTGAGTCAAAAAACATTAATAAAGAAAAATATTATAATGAAATTGTCGAAAGTATAATCCGTCTGGGGAGTGCTGATGATTTTATTACGGAAATTGCTGGTGTTATCCGCAACCTTTCCATTGACCATCTGCATATAGTAGGAGATGTCTTTGACAGAGGTGCAAGGCCTGATATTGTTATGGACACACTCATGAAAAACAGGTCGTGTGATATACAGTGGGGAAATCACGATGTCGTGTGGATGGGTGCCATGATGGGACAGAAAGCGTGTATTGCTATTGCTGTTGCAAACAGCTTAAAATACAAAAACACCCTGTTTTTAGAAGAGGGATATGGTGTGAGCCTGAGAAAGCTTGAAAGCTTTGCTGTTGCCAATTACACCGGAGAAGACGACATTGAAAAAATGTATAAGGCGATTTCTGTCATTCAATTTAAGCTTGAAGATGAAATTATGAAAAGCACGCCGGAATTTTCAATGTCAGATATGACCAAGCTCGATAAGATTGATTTTGAAAATTCTACCTGGAACGGATATAAACTAAAGTCAGATGAGTTCCCTACTGTAGACAGGGAGCATCCAAGCAGATTAACCAAAGAAGAGGAAGACGTAATAGAAAATCTGTTGCATAGTTTTTGCCACAGTGAAAAGTTACAAAAGCATTTAAAATTTTTGTTTTCAAATGGTGGAATTTATCTTTGTTATAACGGTAATTTGCTGTATCATGGTTGTGTTCCGCTTGATGACGACGGTGAATTTAAAAAAATCTGTATTGAAAACACACAAATGTATGGCAAAATCTATCTTGATTATTGCGAAAAAAGGTTAAGGGAGGCATATAGAAAAAAAGAGCAAAAGGATATTGACTTTGCATGGTATTTGTGGTGTTCTCCTGATTCGCCGCTTTTTGGAAAAAATAAAATGGCGACATTTGAGAGGATGTTTGTAGTTGATGAAAAAACTCATATAGAAGAAAAACAACCCTATTTTAGCCTGCAGGACAACGAAGAAATATGTAATAAAATTCTTGATGAGTTTGGACTAAATCCTAAAAATGGTCATATTGTAAATGGTCATATACCTGTAAAATTTAAAAGGGGAGAAAATCCAGTAAAGGCAAACGGAAAGCTTCTTATGATAGATGGCGGTATGTCAAAAAGCTACAGAAAGCAAACAGGAATTGCAGGTTACACACTGACGTTTAATTCATACGGATTAATATTGACTTCTCATTTGCCTTTTGACAATGTAGACTCAATTATTCTAAATAACCGCGAGATGATGTCACAAAAACATATTGTTGAAAAGGCACATCGAAGAATATTGGTAAAAGATACTGATATAGGCAAGAAATTGCTTTCGGACATTGAAGATTTAGAAAACCTTATGTTTTTGTATAATTCGGGTGTCATATCCGAAAAAAATGTATAATAACCATAAATTATAAAAAGCATCTTTGGCATTGTCTGAAGATGCTTTTTTTTGTATACATTATTTATTTTTTATCTTTGTAACATTGCTTTAAAGCAGACAGTGCTTTTTTCTCTATTCTTGAAACATATGAACGGGAAATGTTCATTTCGCGTGCGATTTCCTGCTGGGTATATATGCGTTTTCCTAAACCGTACCTCTTTATAATGATTTCCTGTTCTCTGGGAGAAAGGCACTTTTTAATATAGGTGCCAAGCTTTTTTATGTCCATATCAGTACTTACTCTGTCCGCTATTTCCAAATCGTTGGCGGGCAGAATATCCATAAACGTCACTTCGTTTCCGTCGCTGTCATGACCTAAACATTCGTTTAAGGAGATTTCCTGTTTTAGTTTTTTACTGCCCCTTACGGACATTAAAATTTCGTTTTCAATACAACGCGCGGCGTACGTTGCAAGTCGTGCCTGTTTTGTGTAATCAAAAGTTGATATAGCTTTAATAAGTCCTATCGTGCCGATAGAAATTAAGTCGTCATCATCTGCACCTAGCACCTTGGTATATTTTTTTGCGATGTGTGCAACAAGCCTGAGATTTCTTTCTACTAAAATATCTTTAGCACTCTTATCACCTATTGATGCAAGCTCTAAATAATGCTTTTCTTCAGTGGGTGTAAGAGGCTTTTGGAAATTGTTTTGTCCTGATACGTACGAAACCAAAAATAGCCCATACTGCAAAAAATATGAAAGGGCAAATATAAATGAAAAGAGCATATAATCTACCTCGCAAATGTTTTTTGTAGATTATATGCTCACATTTTTTTTGTTTTGCAAGTCCTATAAAATTTACGGCTCGTATACAATATTTCCGGACATATCATACACTTTATATCCGTCTGCTGCGTGATTTTGTGCAAATGCCTTAGCGCGCTCTAAATCAGAAAACGCACCTATCTGGGTTGATGAATCGCCTGCTTCTTTTCTTATGCGATATGAAATAGAAGGAGTGTCTGTTATTACTGCCTGCTGTGATTTTTTTGGTGTTTTTACGGGCGGTGTAGGGGATAGTTCTTCTTTAGGTTTTGCTTCTTCTGTCTTTTCTGTCTCTTGTGTCTCTTCTGTCAATTCGGGCACTTCTTCTGAAATTTCAGGAACTTGAGGGTATTCTTTGACATCGTCTACAATATCACTTACAGGAGCTGTTTTAACGGGATTGATTTTTCCTGCATTTAATACTATTTTAGGTATAAAAATTCCTGCAAGTACAGCCAAAATGCAAAGCGCAGCTATAAGTAATATAATGACTGATACCTTACTTTTTTTAGGGGCATCGTCTTTTTTTAGTGTAGTCTGCTCAATTTGTTCGTCAGCGACTTTGTCATCTTCTGAAATTTTCTCTTCTTCTGCATTCTCTGTATCTTCAGGCGACTCTTTGGTCTCCTCGGGTAATTCTTCAAAAAGGCCGCACTCTTTTGCAGCTTCGTCTTTAATCTCTTCTATAGCTTCTGCTGCTGTTTCGTAAGCTGATTCTTCTATTATTTCTTCTACCGCTTCTTGTGTTGTTTCTTCTGCGATTTCATCCACAGGTTCTTCTTCGATATCAAAGCCGATGATTTCTCCACATGAAGAGCAAACTCCATAGCCTTCGTGTAAAATCAAATCTGCACCGCATTTTGAACAATTTGTCTGTATCATAATATTGCCTCACAATTCTGATGTTTTATAAAAATTAAATATATACACCTATTATATAACAAAATTCAACAATTTTCAAGACGAAATATAGATAATGAATAAAGCTTTTGTCACAAAGTTTTTTTTATTCGACACCACGATGTGACATTTTAACCATAGCCCTCCATAGTATAATAGTTTTAAAGTTTAAAGGGGCGGTTGTATGGAGGTTAAAATTTACGTGGATGTACTTTTTATAATAAATTTTATAATAGACTATATTCTTTTGTCTGTCACGTCGTTTTTTGCAAAAAAATCGCCCGGCATTCTTAAAATGTCTGCATCTGCTATAGTGGGAGCTGTTTTTGCTTCGGTTATGTTTTTTGCCAGGATAAATGCTGTGCTTTCGTTTTTTTTGACGTCTTTGGTGGCATTTTTAATGATATTTATTGCTTTCGGAGCAAATAAAGCGCTGATTCTTTTAAAAAATTTAGCAATATTTTATATGGTAAGCGCTGTTATATCAGGTGTTTCGTTTGGATTTGTTTTTTCGGGCAAAGCATCAAAAATCGCAATGAATAATGGTATTTTTTATGCTGATATTGATGCATATACGTATCTTTTGATTTTTGTGTGTTCTGTTTTAATTATTCATACATCAACCGGATACATCAAAAAGCAAAAGATAAAATCAACATTTTTATACAATGTTACAATTGAAAAAAACGGGCGTACGGTGTCTGATACAGCGCTTTTTGACAGCGCAAATTTTATGAGTGACCCCATAACCCAAAAAAGCATAATAATAGCTGAGTGGCAATCGGTATCGCCATTGTTTGACGAGGATAAAATTACCGAGGTAATAGTAAATCATCCTAAGGATTTTTTGTATGTTGGGTGCCGTGGATTGAGCACGCCTGTAGGGTTATATGCCTTTATGCCGGACAGAGTTTCATCTGACGAGATAGATTTTTCTGAGCCCTTATTAGTTGCAATTACTGAAACATCACTGGATAAAGAGGGGGCATACCGGATAATTCTGCCCAATACAACAAGAATTGACTCTTATCAGGAAAGGATATAAAAAATGTTTTTGTTCATAAAAAAAATATATTTAAAAATACAGTGTTTTATATATAAACTGGCGTTTTATTGGTCAGAGGAGTGTTATTTTATCGGCACTGGCGAAGCACTTCCGCCGCCTTTGGCTGCTGATGAGGAGAGCTATTATCTTTCACTTCTTCAGACTGATAACAGAGAAATTGCAAAAAAAAACCTGGTAGAGCACAATCTCCGTTTGGTCGTTTATGTTTCCCGTAAATTTGAAAATACGGGTATCGGCTTAGAGGATTTGGTCTCTATCGGTTCAATAGGGTTAATTAAGGCAATCAACACATTTAATACAGATAAGAATATAAAACTTGCTACATACGCATCAAGGTGCATAGAAAATGAGATTTTGATGTTTCTTAGAAAAATTCATCATCAAAAAACGGAAATTTCTCTAAACGAGCCGTTAAATACTGACTGGGATGGAAACGAGCTTTTATTGTCTGATATTTTAGGCACAGATGCTGAAGAGGTCTACAAAAACATAGAAGATTCCGTAGACAGAGAGCTTTTGATGGATTCTGTGAAAAAGCTTTCCGAAAGGGAGCAGGAGATATTAAGGCTCCGCTTTGGATTATACGGAAAAGACGAAAAAACGCAAAAGGAAGTGGCAGATATGTTGGGTATTTCGCAATCTTACATATCAAGGCTTGAAAAAAGGATTATAGAAAAACTGAAAAAAGAAATAAGAAAATACATAATATAAAGAGCTGCAGATTATAATCTGCAGCTCTTTGTATTAATTGATTACCAAAGTGTCCATTATGTAGTTGATGTCAGCTAAAACAGTGCTTGGTGCGTTTCCTGAGAGTGTATATGTAATGGTGTAGACCACGCCGTTTTTAATTCCCATGTATACAAGTACATCTGTTTTATCGTCTGCTACATTTGCGATAGCGCCGGGCTTTGTGTAGTGGATCCTGATAAAAGGCTCTTCTTTAATATGAGAAATTTCTGCTGAGATCAGTGTTCCTGATATAGCATTTACCATACCGTCTGCTACTTTTTTTGCATATACATCTGTCATTGGAGATTCATAACCCGTGTAAACATCTGTTCTGACGCTAAGCAGCAGAAAATAATCATCTGATGATGAAACAATTTCAAAATCTGTCCCGTCATTTGCATTAACCTGAATATCTAATTCCTCAAAATAAGAAATGCTGAAGTCTGACTTTATATTATCTTTTTCGGACAGAATTTTTGAAGATTTATAGGTTTTCATATTTTCTGTTCGCTTAAGATATTTTTCGGAAAAAATCTTTACCGTGTTGTCTTTTTCCTCCCAGAAAACCTTGGCACCAAATGCCTCTGTAACTGCCCGTACGGGTATGAGTGTGCGGTCGTTGATGATTTTTGGCGCAACATCTAATGTGATACTTTTTTTGTTGACTGTCATTTGGGTTTTGTCGATAGTCATAACAACAGTCGTGTTATTAAGCGAAGATGTTACTGTTTTTGTTGCTTCATTCCATAAAACAGTAGCGCCAAGCGCTTCGAAAATTGTTCTTGCAGGAACTAAAACTCTTCCGTCTGTGTTAATAGGCGAAACGTCAAATTCCAGTTTGTCAGCGTCAAGCTCTACCGATATATTACTTATTGCAGAAACGTTCACCGAGGTAAAGAACATAAGCAAACAAAGTGTGACGCTTATTATTTTTTTCATACTTAAAACCTTTCTCCTTTTTGTATTTAAAATCGAAATCAAGCTAACTCACGCCAAATTATAACATTATAAGGGTATTTTGTCAAGATTTACAGATTTTGGCAAAATTTATCTACAAAAAAACTGCAGACTAGTCAATGTAGTCTGCAGTATTAATTATAATTTATCTTTTTTTCTTATGGTGAATTATTCTTTTCTCAACTAAAACGGTGTGTGTTGCAGAATAAATGGCTGTATAAACAGAAAAAACTATAAAATATAATGCCATTAAAACAAGCGTTACAACAACTGCGTTTTTTGCTGAAAAGTCGGGAAATCTGTTATAAAGGAACGGAATCTTCTGGAAATATGAAACAAGTGCGCAAGGAATGAATGCACCAAAGAAGATTGCAGAGTAGTTTTTAAGTTTAGGAAGTTTGGTATAACCAAGCACTAAAAACGCAATTCCGGCAACAGCAAAAACAATACCTAAAACACCTAAAACGTTTTCTACCTGATTTGAATAACCGGCTGCTGCAAAGTTATAAACATAAAGCATAATTAAAGCACCTGCCAAAAGGATGCCAAAGTTTAAAACTAATCTGTTGCTTACTTTTTCCTGTTGTTCTTTTGTAATAAATTTCTTTTCCATTTTAAGGACCTCTTTCGTTATTTTTATTTATTTTAATTCATTATATTCGTACATAACTGCGGTGAGAACTGTGTGTCCTGCTGTTTCTGTGCGCAGTATTCTTTTTCCGAGTGTTACGGTCTGTATGTTTGCGCATTCAAACAGCGCGATTTCTGTATCGTCTAAGCCACCCTCAGGGCCGATAAAGATGCCGACAGATTTTGGGTTGTGTGATGATAAGACCGATTTTACAGAAAGTTCCTCTTCGCATTCGTATGCAGCAAGTGTCAAATCAAGTGTTTTAGAAAATTCTATCGCTTCTTTGACAGTCATTACATTTGTAATTTCAGGAATGGCACCTCTTTTGCACTGCTTTACGGATTCTGCTGCAATTTTTTTCCAACGCTCAAGCTTTTTTGCCTCCGACCTTTTGTCGTCAATCTTTACAACAGAACGTTTTGTGGCAACGGGAACGATACGGTTGATGCCGAGTTCTGTGCATTTTTCTATTATGTAGTCCATCTTGCCTTGCTTTGGGATGCCCTGAAACAGTGTAACTGAAACATCCGGCTCTGCAAGGCAAGGGAATGTGTCAATAATGTCAAGAGATACACTGTCTTTATCGCACGATGCAACACGGGCAAAATAATCTGTGCCGGAGCCGTCGCATAAGGTAAGCACATCTCCAATCTCAGTGCGAAGAACCCTGGCAATATGCAAAGCGTCACTTCCCGTTATTTTTACCGAATTATTTTCAATGTCACTTTTGTCAATAAAAAACTTAGGCATTTGTGGTTAGCGTCTTCCTTTTAAGATATAATAATCTAATTATAGCAAACATTTATGAGCTTTTCAAGTTTTCTTACAATTTAGTTGCAAAAGTTAAAAATTTATTGACAAATATTGCATTTAAATATACAATAAATAGTATAAAATTTGAGATATTTTGAGTAAGTTTAACCTTTTTTCATTAACACATAGGAGGAATAGATATGGCAGCAATACAGGAAATCTTTTCATCACTTGTCTTTAACGACCATGTCATGCGTGAAAGATTGCCAAAGGATACGTATAAAGCCTTAAAAAAGACAATTTCAGTAGGAAAGCCTATTGATAAAAACATTGCAGACGTTGTAGCATCAGCAATGAAGGACTGGGCAGTAGAGCTGGGTGCAACCCACTACACCCATTGGTTCCAGCCATTAACAGGCATTACTGCTGAAAAGCACGATAGCTTTATTTCTCCGATGTCTGATGGAAGTGTTATTTTAGAATTTTCAGGCAAAGAGTTAGTACAGGGTGAACCTGATGCGTCGTCTTTTCCTTCAGGCGGTCTTCGTGCTACGTTTGAAGCCCGTGGATATACTGCGTGGGATCCGACGTCTTATGCTTTTATTAAAGAGGGAGTACTGTGTATTCCTACAGCGTTTTATTCATATGGCGGAGAGGCTCTTGATAAAAAGACGCCACTGCTTCGTTCCATGGAGGCGTTAAACATTCAGGTTTTAAGAATATTAAAGCTTTTTGGTAAGGATGTTAAACGTGCTACTTCAACAGTAGGCGCAGAGCAGGAATATTTCTTAATTGAACGCGATATGTATGAGGCAAGAAAAGACCTTATCTTTACGGGAAGAACGCTGCTTGGCGCAAATCCACCTAAAGGACAGGAAATGGATGACCATTATTTTGGCAATTTAAAGCCTCGCGTGAGCGCCTTTATGAAGGAACTTGATGAAGAGCTATGGAAATTAGGCGTAACAGCAAAAACCGAGCATAACGAGGCGGCTCCGTCACAGCACGAGTTAGCTCCTGTTTACGCTACAACAAATATAGCGGCAGACCATAACCAGCTTACAATGGAAGTTATGCAAAAACTCGCGCACAAGCACGACCTTGTTTGTCTGTTGCACGAAAAACCATTTGCCGGAGTAAACGGCAGCGGTAAGCACAACAACTGGTCTATTTCAACAGACAAGGGCAAGAATTTGTTTGACCCGGGTTCATCGCCTATGGAAAATGCACAGTTCTTGACGTTTTTATCAGCAGTTATAAAGGCTGTTGACGAATATCAGGAGCTGCTCAGAATTTGTGTGGCAACAGCAGGCAACGACCATCGTTTAGGGGCAGCAGAAGCACCGCCTGCGATTGTTTCGATGTTTTTGGGAGAAGAGCTTGAGGCAGTACTCGATGCTATTGTTAACGATGATGAAAATTACATACATAAAGGAAAAGAGGAGTTTAACATAGGCGTTTCTGTTCTTCCGAGGATTTCCAAGGATGCAACAGACAGAAACAGAACCTCGCCTTTTGCCTTTACCGGAAATAAATTTGAGTTCAGAATGCTTGGCTCTAATGACTCCATTTCTGATGCAAATGTTGTTTTAAACACTATTGTGGCAGAAGCACTTTGCCAGTTTGCGGACAAGCTTGAAAAGTCAGACAACTTTGAAAATGATTTGCATGATTTGATTAAAGAAACAATAACAAAACATAAGCGTATCATATTCAGTGGAAACAGCTATTCAGAAGAGTGGGAAAAAGAAGCTAAAAAGCGCGGTCTTTGTAACTTTAAAACAACTGCTGATGCGCTCCCGCATTTTGTATCGGAAAAGAACGTAAAGCTCTTTACAAAGCACAAAATCTTTACAGAGGTTGAGATGCGTTCACGTCACGAGATTTTGTTGGGAATTTACAACAAGACAGTGCATATTGAAGCACTCACTTTAATAGATATGATTAGGCAGGACGTAATTCCTGCGGGACTTTTATACGTTAAGGAATTATCAGAAACAGCTGCTAACAAGAAAGCTATCGGAGTAAAAGCAGATTTAGAAACAAAGCTTATAGAAAAACTTTCACAAAAGCTTGAGTCACTTTATGAAGCTGTTGAAAAATTAGATGCAGATGAAAACAAGCTAAAAGAAATTGACGATGCAGAGAAAGCATCTGTTTATCATAAAGATGTAGTATTAAATGATATGCTTATGGTCAGAAAATACTCTGACGAGTTAGAAAAAATTATGGCTCGTGAGCTTTGGCCTTATCCGACATATGCGGACCTTTTGTTTGGTGTAAAATAATGTTTTTTGGGTGCTGTGGTCGCAGTGCCCAAATTTTTGGTGGTGGGTGTATGTTAAGAAGATTATTTGGTGGAAAAAGATTTTGGAGTGCAGTCTTGAGTCTTGCGCTTCCTATTGCTATACAGAACCTTCTAACCAGCTCGTTCGCTTTGGTAGACACGCTGATGGTAAGTAATCTCGGCGATGTAAGTTTAGCTGCTGTTGGTATGGCAGGTCAATGGAGCTGGCTTTTAAATTTGATGCTTTTCGGATTTTCATCAGGTGCTTCTGTGTTTTTTGCCCAGTATTATGGTGATAAGAATCTGGAGGGCATTAAAAAAGTCTATGGCATAGCTATGTTTTTTGTTGTAGTAGCATCGTTTTTGTTTGCTATTCTGGGTTTTTTAATCCCAAAGCAAATCATCAGTATTTTCAACCGTGATGCTTCGGTTTTACAGGTGAGTGCGAGCTATTTAAGAATAGCGGTTTTCTCATATCCCGCTATTGTTATAAACCAGATAGTCGGTGTTCTTCTGCGTTCGACCGGCAGAACAAAGCTGCCTATGTATGTAGCAGGGTTAACGACTGTTTTAAATGCATTTTTTAATTATGTACTTATTTTTGGTAAGTTTGGGTTTCCTCAGCTTGGGGTTGAGGGTGCGGCTATTGCAACGTTTATATCTGCTTGGGCAGGACCAATAGTTACTTTAACAATTCTGTTTTTTCAAAAAGACGAAATTGCCTGTGCTCCTGTTTCTGAATTGTTAGGCTTTACAAAAGAAGATGTGAAGGTTTTCTTTTCTCGTGCATTGCCTGTTATATTTAATGAAATGTTGTGGGGACTTGGATGTTTCGTGCTGAATGTAGTCTATTCCAATACAGGCTACGAACAATATGCTGCAGTTACAATTATAAAGACGTTTGAAAATATATTATTTGCCTTTTTTGCCGGTCTGAACAATTCCTGCTGTGTTATGGTTGGGCAGGAAATCGGCGGTGGCAAGATAAAGATGGGGTTAAAAGATGCTAAAAGATTTGCGCTCATCGTTCCTATCCTTGCATCTGGTTTGGCAATAATTGTAGTGATTTTCAGGGAAAATCTGGTAAACGTGTTTAATATGGCAGGGACAATTACCGGAAAAACACTTAAAACAGCTCAAACAATTATGATAGTGTTTGCGTTGACGTGCCCTTTGAGATATTTTATGTTTGTTATAATTACCGGAGCTTTCCGTTCGGGCGGAGATACCAAAACCGGTATGAAATATGAGCTTTTATGCCTTTGGGGAATTTCAGTTCCTTTGTCTTTTATAACTGCTTTTGTTTTAAAACTGGATTTCGTCTTGGTGTATGCATCAAGTATGTTTTTTGAAGATATAGTTAAGTTTATACTGTGTGTGAAACATTTTTTAAGCAATAAGTGGATAATGCCTGTTACAGAAACTGGAAAAATTGCTTACGAACAATATAAAAAGGAAAGAGATGGAAAATGAAGTATATAACTTTGCGCGATATGAATTTATCGCAGATAATATTAGGAACTGAAGGTTACGGCGAAAGAATAGATAAAGATGTCGCGTTTTCTTTGATGGAAAACTATATATTAAATGGCGGAAACGTCATCGATACAGCAAGGCTTTATTGCGGCGGAGTAAGTGAAGCTGTAGTAGGGGAATTTATAAAGGATAAAAGAGACAAGGTGTATATTTCAACAAAGTGTGCACACCCTAAAACACTTGCTGATTTATCCTGCTCGCGACTGGAAAAAGAAGATATAGAAAAAGACGTGGAAGAAAGCCTTAAGGCACTGGGTATTGACTACATTGACATTCTCTGGCTTCACAGAGATGATGAAACGAAGAGCGTAGGACCTATAATTGATACATTAAACTCGTTGGTAAAATGCGGCAAGGTAAGACATTTTGGTGCATCCAACTGGTCATATGACAGAATAAAAGAGGCAAATAAATACGCAAACAGCACAAATCAGGCAGGATTTTGTGCAAGTCAGGCGCTTTATAATCTTGCCACAAGAAATAATATCTGGGATACAAAGCTTGCATATATTGACGAAGAAAAAGAAAAGTATGACAATGACAATATTCCCGTTTTTGCTTTTTCATCGCAGGCAAAGGGCTTCTTTGAAAAATATGCCGCAGGGAAGCTTTCAGATAAAGCGCGTGACAGATATTTAAATGAAGAGTCTTTAAAAACCTTTGAAAAAATTAAAGAGTGCGCAGAAAAAGAGAATGAAACAATTTCATCAATGGCGCTTAGGATGCTTTGTGAGCAAAGTAATTTTGACGTTTTTCCTATCATAGGTCCGTCAAAATTATCCCAGCTAAAGGACAGTCTTAACATAAGATAAAATTTAGAAATTTAATTATATTCTAATTTGTTGACACAAAGCTTGTCGTATGCTAAAATAGTAATGATAATCTTTAAGCAGAAAAACTTTGCTGACAAGGTTTTGATACGATTGTAATTGTGCAGGATTTAGGGCCTTGTTGATAGCAAGGCCCTTGTGTTTAAGTTTTGGGTAGGGAGTGTATGTATTGAGTTATTTACTAAAGGGTGTAAAAATGTGGAATAAAGATGAAAAAGCTCCTGTCGTTTTTGACGAAAAATCAGAAGATGAGGAGATTTTAGATTTAGACGGATGCGTTTTAATGCCGTCGTTTTGTGATGTCCACGTACATTTTCGTGAGCCTGGATTTGAGTATAAAGAAACGATTGAAACGGGTAGCCTTTCAGCTCTTGCAGGGGGGTATACGGATGTGTGCACAATGCCAAATCTTTTGCCTTGTCCAGATAGCCTGCAGTCACTTAACGTTCAGATAGAAAGAATAAATAAAACTTCCAAAGTTAACATTCATCCATATGCTTCAATTACTAAAGGACAGATGGGAAAAGAGCTTTCTGATATGAAGGCATTAGCATCGCACGTCATTGCTTTTTCTGATGACGGAAGAGGCGTGCAGTCATCTGACCTTATGGAAGAGGCTATGATAAAGGCAAAGTCTTTAAAAAAGATGATTGTTGCACATTGTGAGGTTAATGAGCTTTTGCGTGGCGGATATATTCACGATGGAGAATATGCTAAAATAAACGGACATAGGGGAATTTGCAGTGAGAGTGAGTATGAGCAGATTGCCCGTGATATCGAGCTTGTAAGAAAGACGGGAGTATCGTATCACGTATGCCACATTTCAACAAAAGAAAGTGTTGATATAATTAAAAAGGCAAAGGCAGATGGTGTTGATATAACGTGTGAAACAGCGCCGCATTATCTGGTGCTTAATGATATGAATTTAGAAGAAGACGGAAGATTTAAGATGAATCCGCCGATACGCTCAGAGCGCGACAGAACAGCGCTTGTTGAAGGGATATTAGACGGCACCATTGACATGATAGCGACAGACCATGCACCACACAGTTTAGAAGAAAAATCTAAAGGTTTAGAAAAAAGCGTAATGGGTGTAGTAGGTTTAGAAACAGCTTTTTCAGTTATGTATACACACTTTGTTAAAACAGGTGTACTCACACTTGAAAAACTAGTTGAGCTTATGGCAATTAACCCGAGAAAGCGCTTTAACATAGTTCAAAAAGCGGGCGATGCCACGGTTTTTGATTTAAATAAGGAATACAAGATAAATCCAGAGGATTTTTATACTAAAGGAAGAAGTACTCCGTTTAAAGATAAATGTGTATACGGAAGATGTGTGGCAACTTTTAAAGACGGAAAACTTGCGTGGAGGAAAAAGTAATGACAAGTGGGTTTTACAAGGTAATTTCTAATGAGAGGTTAACCGATAATGTATACAGAATGAAGCTTTCGGGGGATACATCGGCAATAACTGCTCCCGGTCAGTTTATAAATATAAAGCTAGAAGGTCTGTTTTTAAGACGACCGATTTCAATTTATGACTGGGACGATGAAACAATTACAATTATTTATAAGGTAGTTGGTCAGGGAACAGAAGTTATGGCAGGAATAAAGCCGGGTGATACGCTTGACTGTTTAGTCGGTTTGGGCAATGGCTTTGACACATCGACAAGCGGAGATGCACCTGTTTTAATTGGCGGTGGTGTCGGTATTCCTCCTATGTATGGTCTTTTAAAAAAATTATTGGCAGAAGGAAAACACCCGTCTGTTATTCTGGGTTTTAATACAAAGGATGAAATATTTGCACAAGAGGAGTTTCGTGCGCTTTGTGACTCTGTATATGTAACGACAGTTGATGGAAGCTATGGTGTGCGTGGCTTTGCAGTAGATGTATTAAAGGATATTGATTATACATATTTTTACACCTGTGGACCTATGCCTATGTTTAATGCTATTGAAAAAACAGCAAAAGGCTCAGGTCAGTTCAGCTTTGAAGAGCGTATGGGTTGTGGCTTTGGTGCTTGTATGGGCTGTACCTGCAAGACAAAATATGGAAATAAGAGAATCTGCAAAGACGGACCGGTCTTGGTGAGGGAGGAGATAGTATGGTAGATACAAAGGTAAATTTATCAGGTATTGAGCTTTCTAACCCTATAATCCCTGCCAGCGGAACTTTTGGATTTGGTTATGAATTTGCAGAGCTTTATGATATTAATATACTCGGTACGTTTTCATTCAAGGGAACAACAAAGGATGCAAGATTTGGAAATCCTACACCCAGAATTGCAGAGTGCAGAGAGGGTATGATAAACTCTGTAGGTCTTCAGAACCCCGGCGTTCACAAGGTAATTGAAGAGGAACTTCCGAAGCTGTCTAAATGCTTTAATAAGCCCGTTATGGCAAACGTAAGCGGATTTTCAGTTGAAGAATATGTATATACTTGTGAGCTTTTGGATAAAGAAGAACAGGTTGGCTGGCTTGAGGTAAACATTTCGTGTCCTAATGTTCATAATGGCGGTATGGCTTTTGGCACATCAGCTGCTGCGGCTGCAGAGGTGGTGTCGAGTGTTAAGGCTGTTACGAAAAAGCCGCTTTATGTGAAGCTTTCGCCAAATGTTACAGATATTGCATCCATAGCAGCAGCTTGCGAAGAGGCCGGTGCAGACGGTATCAGCCTCATTAATACACTGCTTGGTATGAAGATAGATTTAAAGACAAAAAAACCCGTTGTAGCCAATAAAATGGGCGGTTTTTCAGGAAGAGCAATATTTCCTGTGGCAGTTCGTATGGTTTACCAGGTTTATGAGGCTGTGAAAATCCCGGTTATTGGTATGGGCGGCGTGGCAACGGCAGAAGATGTGATTGAGATGATGCTTGCCGGTGCTACAGCTGTAGAGGTAGGTGCAGAAAATCTGATTAATCCCTACGCTTGTCGTGATATAATAGAAAGTTTACCCAAAGCTATGAAAAAATATGGAATAAGCAATTTAAAGGATATAATAGGAGGTGCCCACTAATGGGAAAGGACGTAATCATTGCTTGTGATTTTGCAAGTAAATCTGAGGCTTTAGCATTTTTGGACAAGTTTACAGAGGAAAAACCTTTTGTCAAAATAGGTATGGAGCTATTTTATGCAGAGGGTCCTGAAATAGTAAGGGAAATAAAGAAAAGAGGGCACAAAATCTTTTTGGATTTAAAGCTTCATGATATACCGAACACAGTTAAAAAGTCGATGGCTGTCTTGTCACGTTTAGATGTTGATATGTGCAATCTTCACGCTGCGGGAACATCTGCTATGATGGAGGCGGCAATCGAGGGTTTAACACGCGATGATGGAACAAGACCGTTGCTTATCGCAGTAACTCAGCTGACATCAACAAGCCAGGAAAGAATGACTGATGAAATATTAATAGACAAACCTATTGACGAGGTTGTTATGAGCTATGCAAAGACAGCCCATAGCGCAGGTCTTGACGGTGTGGTATGCTCGCCGCTTGAGGCAGGGAAGGTACACAAAGCTTGCGGTATGGACTTTTTAACTGTAACGCCGGGGGTTCGTTTTGCAGATGGTGATATTGGAGACCAGGTGCGTGTAACAACTCCTGAAAAAGCAAAGGAAATAGGCTCTGATTACATAGTTGTAGGACGCCCTATTACAGCTGCGCCTGACCCGATAGCTGCATACAGAAGATGTGTGAAAGAATTTATAGATTAGGAGATATACGAAGATGGAAAAATTAATTGCCAAAGGATTATTAAAAATCAAAGCAGTATTTTTGCGCCCTGAAGAACCATTTACATGGGCAAGCGGTATTAAAAGCCCTATTTACTGCGACAACAGACTCACACTGACCGCTCCTGATGTCCGCAATGATGTGGAAAATGGCTTAGTTGCAAAAATCAGGGAGCATTTCCCCGAGGTTGAGGTTTTGATGGGAACATCAACAGCAGGTATTGCACACGCAGCTATTTGTGGTCACATCTTAGAAATTCCTATGGGATACGTGCGTTCAGGGAACAAAGACCACGGAAGACAAAATAAAATCGAAGGCAAATTGGAAAAAGGACAAAAAGTAGTTGTAGTTGAAGACCTGATTTCAACAGGAGGCAGCGTTATTGAAGTTGTAGAATCGCTCAGAGAAGCAGGTGCTGAAGTTTTAGGTATCGTAAGCATTTTCACTTATGGAATGAAAAAAGGCTTAGAAAGATTAGAAGCTGCCAATGTAAAAAATGTCAGCCTGTCGAACTTTGATGCGGTTGTTGAGGTTGCAGCAGAAACAGGTTATATAAAGCCAGAAGATAAAAAGAGGCTAATTGCATTCCGCAATAACCCGTCTGATGAGTCCTGGATAAAATAATTTATAAATAGAGGAGAATGCAAGTTATGAGAAATGTAATTGATATTCTCGACCTTTCAAAAGAAGAAATAAATGAGCTTATTAATGTTTCAAACGATATCATAAACAATCCCGAAAAGTATCAGGAAAAGTGCAAAAACAAAAAACTTGCTACGCTTTTCTTTGAGCCATCAACCCGTACAAGATTGAGCTTTGAAGCGGCTATGTATGAACTTGGCGGTAACGTTTTAGGATTTTCAGAAGCACAAAGCTCATCTGCAGCAAAGGGTGAAAGTGTAAGCGACACAATACGCACCGTGAGCTGTTATGCAGATATTATTGCAATGAGACATCCCAAAGAAGGTGCAGCGTTGGTTGCAACACAGTCATCAGGTGTTCCTATAATTAATGCAGGTGATGGAGGACACAACCACCCAACACAGACTCTTACGGACCTTCTGACAATTTATAGAGAAAAGGGAACACTTGATAATCTAACAATCGGTCTTTGTGGCGACTTAAAGTTCGGAAGAACTGTTCATTCGCTGATTAATGCAATGACGAGGTATAAAAATATAAAGTTTATTTTGATATCGCCTGATGAATTAAGGCTTCCTGATTATGTGATTGAAGATGTCATCGTTAAGAATAATATAGAATACATAGAAACGACATCACTCGATGAATATATGGGCGAACTTGATATTCTCTATATGACAAGAGTACAGAGGGAAAGATTTTTTAATGAACAGGACTATATTCGCTTAAAGGATAGCTATATTCTGACTCCCGAAAAGCTCGTGCCTGCCAAAAAAGATATGAAAATTCTGCATCCTCTGCCGAGAGTAAACGAGATTTCAAAAGAGGTTGATTCTGATGAAAGAGCGTGCTACTTTAAACAAGTTTTAAACGGTAAGTTCATTCGTATGGCACTTATTTTAAAACTTTTAGAGGAGGCTAAAAGATGATTATAGGTCAGATAAAAGATGGGATTGTGTTAGACCATATTACAGCAGGATTTGCTATGAAAATTTATGCCGCGCTAGAACTTGATAAGCTGGACTGTCAGGTAGCTATAATTAAAAATGCCGAGAGTAAAAAATATGGCAGAAAAGATATTATAAAAATCGATAAAGCAATAGATGTTGATTTAGATGTTTTAGGATATTTGGATGAGCGTGTAACAGTAAACGTTATAAAGGACGGAAAACTTGCCAAAAGAGAACATCTGGAAACTCCTGAAGAAGTAAAGAATATTATAAAATGTAAAAACCCCAGATGCATCACAACAACAGAACAAGAACTTCCTCACGTGTTCAAATTGACAGACAGAGAAAAGAAAACTTACAGATGTCTTTATTGTGAGAGCCTGGGCGAAAAATAAAAAGAAAAGGATTAAAAAAATGGAAAACAAAATTTTAGCAAATGTTGGGGGCAACCCAATTTATCAGTCAGAGGTTGATGAAGTAGTCATGGCTTATGCTACGCGCGGTCAGAATTATGACACAGAGCAGGGAAGAGCTATGGTGTTAGACCAGTTAATAGGCAAAAAGCTCTTGGTTTTAGATGCCAAGAAAAACTTAATGGAGCACAATGCTGAATTTAAAGCAGAGCTTGAAAAAATGAAGAACGAAATGCTCGCAAACTTTAACATTTCAAAGGCTTTAGAAAAGGTAGAAGTTAAGGATGAAGAGTTAAAGGAATATTATGATGAAAACAAAGCGCAGTTTGTTCGTGGAGAAACTGTTGCAGCGAGTCACATTTTGGTAGACGATGAAGATAAGGCGGAAAAAATCATGGCATCAATCGAAGCAGGTGAAATCTCTTTTGAAGATGCAGCGCGTGCAAACAGCTCATGTCCTTCAGGACAAAATGGTGGTGCTTTAGGAGAATTTACTAAAGGACAGATGGTACCTGAATTTGACAAAGCAGTATTTTCTATGGAAGTTGGAGAAATGCGCGGACCTGTTAAGACACAGTTTGGATTCCATGTTATTAAGCTGACAGCTAAAAATGAAGCAAGCGAGATGTCGTTTGAAGAAGTTAAAGAGAAGCTTGCAAATGCTATGCTACAGGAAAAACGCCAACAAGCATACGAAAGTAAAATCAACCAGCTTAAGATATTATTTCCTGTAGATAAGTTTTAGAATATAAAAAACAAGGCAAGGTAAATCTGAACTGCACCAGGTCGTGCGAACAGTAAAAAAAGCCCTGTGACAGTTAATATTAAAATTTAAGCAATATGCTATAGCAATAAGTAAGGAAAAAGTTTTTAAATGGATTTTTTTATAAAAACTCTTGACAAATATGTTCTATAGGTGTATATTGTATTATAACAACTGTGACGAAGATGGCAGGTATACTAAAGCATTTGAGAGATACGGCGGTTGGTGTGAGCCGGAAGCGGTGTATATCGTGGCCTTTCACTTCTGAGTTGGAGAAGGGAAAGTCAAAAGACGAGTAGTTTCTTCCGTGTATGCTACGTTAGTGCAAAGAGCTTATTGGAGCTTAAAGTGGTATATATGTATTTATACATGTATGCAAGAAGAGTGGTACCGCGGATTGTAAAAAGTTCGTCTCTTTAACAGATTTATTTAAATTTGTTAAAGAGACTTTTTTTATTTTCCAATTTTCTTTTAAGCTCCCAAAGATGGGAGGAGATTCAAGCATTTATTCATTTTATTTTTAAAAGAAAGTCAGGTAAATCTGACGTAAAACTATGCTGTGATGATTTAAAGGAGGCAAAAAATGGATTGCGCTGACACATTAAAGAAATTGCAAGAAAAGTATAAAAATGACCGATTTGCAACCAATGCAGGTTGTGAAATTACGCAAATCGGTAAAGACAAGGTGGTTTGCGAAATGCCTATAACAGATGATTTGCTTAATGCACATGGCGCGGTTATGGGAGGCGCAATATTTACTTTGGCAGATTTTGCGTTTGCAATTTTTTCAAATTTAAAAGGGATTCCTTCAGTTGCAATAGAATGCAATATAAGATACTACTCGGCAACAAAGGGCAAAAAACTGATTGCGACTGCTTTTTGTGATAAAGACGGTCACACACTCAGTCATTATACAGTCAATATAAAAGATGATTTAGATAAAAATATTGCGGGCTATACAGCTATAGCATATCATAAAAATAGATAGAGAAAGGTGAGATTAAAATGAAAGTATCAGAAAATAAAATATACAATCCCGAAATAGAATGTATGGACAGACAGAGTATTAAAAAGCTTCAGGACGAGCGCCTAAGAGCTACTGTAGCTCACGTGTATGAAAATGTTCCAATGTACAGAAATCGTATGATTGAAGCAGGTGTCAACCCGTCGGATATCAGGGGTATCGAGGATTTACACCTTCTTCCGTTCACTAATAAAACTGATTTGCGTGATGAGTTCCCGTATGGATTACTTGCCGTTCCGCAAGATGAAATTGTAAGAATTCAGGGCTCATCGGGTACGACAGGTAAGCCTATTGTTTCTGGCTATACTCAAAATGATGTTGACGTCTGGACAGATATGGTGGCTCGTTCACTTACTGCCGCAGGTGCAGGAAAAGAGGATAGAATTCAGGTTACATACGGCTATGGCTTGTTCACAGGCGGTCTTGGCGCACACCAGGGTGCATCCGCACTTGGTGCGATGGTTATTCCGTTGTCAAGCGGTAATACCCAAAGACAGCTTATGATGATGCACGACTTAGGCTCAACAATGCTTTGTTGTACTCCGTCTTATGCAATTTATTTGGGTGAATCGTTAAAGGAAATGGGCTATGATTTGAAAGACTTTAAACTCAAGTCAGGGTGTTTCGGTGCTGAACCATGGACAGAAGAAATGAGAGATAAGCTCGAAGGCTTATTTGACATTAACGCATATAATATTTATGGTCTTACTGAAATTGGAGGTCCTGGTGTTGCGTTCGAGTGCAGCAGCAAAAACGGTATGCACATTAATGAAGACCATGTTATTGCAGAAATTATTGACCCCCAGACAGAAAAGCCGCTTCCTTATGGTGAAAGTGGAGAGTTGGTATTTACAACAATCACAAAAACAGGTATGCCGATGATCAGATATCGCACGCATGATATTTGTACGTTGGATGAAACACCTTGTTCCTGCGGCAGAACGCATGTAAGAATGAGCAGAATTACAGGAAGAACAGATGACATGATTATCATTCGTGGTGTAAATGTATTCCCGAGTCAGATTGAAGAGGTATTGCTAAAAATTCCCGGAGTAGCACCTCACTATATGCTTGTAGTCGACAGAATTAATTCAACCGACAGACTTGAGGTTCAGGTTGAACTTACTGATGAGATTTTCTCTGACACTGTTTCTGATATTGAAAAGATACAAAATAAAATCAAGGAAAAAATCAAATCTGTTGTTGGTGTTGCAGCAGTAGTTAAACTTGTACCACCAAAATCAATTCCTCGTTCAGAAGGTAAGGCAAAAAGGATTATTGATAACAGAGGACTTACAAAATAAGGAGGTAGAAAAAAATGTTTATAACACAAATTTCAGTATATCTTGAAAATGACAAAGGCACACTTCGCATGCTTACAAAAACATTGGGCGAAAACGATATAGATATTATTGCTCTTTCTATTGCAGATACAACGAACTTTGGTATTGTTCGTCTTGTTACTAAAGAAGCAGACACAGAAAAAGCAATCAATAAGCTTCGCGAAAACGGGTTTGTTGCTAAAATTAATCACGTAATATGCGTAGCTGTTCCCAATAGGCCTGCAGGACTTGATGGCGTACTTAAAATTATTGAGGAAAATAACATTTCGATTGAATATATGTACTCACTTAACTATATTATAGGCAATAAGGCTCTTATTGTATTGAGATTGTCTGCTGAGAATATGGAAAAAGAACAGATTGCAGATTTAATTGCATCAGAAGGTGTAGTATTGGTAAACCAAGACGAAATAAATATTTTATAATTAAATATTAAATCAGTTAAGAGCCGCCTTTTTGAATGAAAGTCGGCTCTTTTTTGCTATACAGATGCAGCTGGCTTGTTATGATGTTGGTTCAGAAAACCTGGACTTTAAATCAATATCTTTTTATAACACCGCAAGCAATTTTTTTGCCCGAATTACCCGAGGGCTGAGTGGTAAAATCATCGAAAGAGTCGTGGATTACGACGGTTTTGTCAATATATTTTGTCAAAATGTTGACAATTCTTGTAAAGAATATTATAATATATAACATAATCAGTTATAATGAGAGGCTGTGGAAATATAATGAAGAAGATTATTTCAAGTTTATTGATTATTATAATGTTAATGTCACTAATCGCCTTTTCAGGTTGCTCTCAGAACGTGACCGAGGCAGAAAACAAGCTAAAGGTATACTTTTCAGCACTTTCCGGATTTAACACAAATGCTATGAAGGACTGCGTTGAGGGTGATGATGAAGACGATATAGGATTTTCTACAGAGAATATTTCAGATTCTTACATCCAAACAGAAAATTATAAAAAAAGCGTAGAGGATATGTATAGAGCACTCGCTAAGACCTTTGAATTCGTGATAGATTCAAGCGAAGAAAAGGATGACGGAAAAGTTGAGTTTGATATAACAATGAAACACGCAAACGTTGATGAAACCGCTATGACTGAATATACAAACGGTAAGGTAGATGCGTATGTTTTAAAACATCCCAGCTTTTATGACCTTAATGAAATTGAACAAAACGACAAGGCTATATCGGTTATAGCAGATGCATATAAGCAATATCTTCAGATAACTAAGAGAAGCGAAAAGAAGATTACTATCACTGTATCAAAAGAAGACGGAGAATGGAAAATCAATACGGATGACAATAAAGCGTTCTTTGATTTTCTTGCAGACCTTTTTGGTTAATAGCTATAAAATCAGGCAACAACATTGCCTGATTTTTTTATGTCTACTCCCTTGAAATAAGAAACAGCTTGTGCTATACTGTATATGATAGTATAAGTATGACTTTGTGGCAATCTGGGAGAGTTAAGATGTTTAAAGTTTTAAAGGCAGAAGGAAGAGCGAGAAGAGGTGTATTTATAACACCGCATGGCACGGTTCAAACCCCCGTTTTTATGAACGTGGGCACTTCGGCTGCAATCAAGGGCGGAGTTTCTTCTTTGGATTTATCAAATCTTAAATGTCAGGTTGAACTTTGTAATACATATCATTTACATTTACGCCCTGGTGACGAGATAGTGGCAAAAATGGGTGGACTTCGCAAATTTATGAATTGGGATAAGCCTATTTTGACTGATAGTGGCGGTTTTCAGGTATTTTCTTTATCTTCAATACGCAAAATTAAAGAAGAGGGCGTTTATTTTTCTTCGCATATAGATGGAAGAAAAATATTTATGGGACCTGAAGAAAGTATGAAAATCCAGTCAAATTTAGCATCTACCATTGCTATGGCGTTTGACGAATGTGCAGATTCTAAATCTGATAAAAAATATATGTTAGAAAGTGTCGCAAGAACGGAGCGTTGGTTAGAGCGGTGCAAAACAGAGCTCGCGCGATTAAACAAAACGTCAATCAACCGCGAGCAGATGCTGTTTGGTATAAATCAGGGTGCAATTTATGACGACATCAGAATTGCCAATATGAAAAAAATCGCTAAATTGGATTTGCCAGGCTATGCAATCGGCGGTCTTGCGGTGGGAGAAACTGCAGAGGAAATGTATCACGTTTTAGATGTGACACTTCCTCACGCCCCAGAAAATAAGCCAAGATACCTAATGGGTGTAGGAACGCCGACGAACATAATTGAGGCGGTAGCGCGTGGTATTGACTTTTTTGACTGTGTAATGCCATCAAGAAATGCCAGACACGGACATTTATTCACCTGGAGCGGCATAATAAATATTATAAATCAAAAGTATGCACAAGACCCGCTACCCATAGACCCAGAGTGTGATTGTCCTGTATGTAAAAACTTTTCAAGGGCGTATATAAGGCACCTTATGAAGGCAGGAGAAATGCTGGGAATGCGTCTTTGTGTGATGCATAATTTGTATTTTTATAACACATTAACGGAAAAGATACGCGAATCTTTAGAAGATGGGAATTTTAGTGCCTTTCGCGAAAAATATTCACCACTTCTAAAAAAGCGCATATAGGAGCAAGACTATGTTTAAAAATATAAAAGAAGATATAAAGGCCATAAAGGAGCGTGACCCGGCGGCAAGGAACTCCTTTGAGATTTTCTTTTTGTACTCTGGGCTTCATGCTATCTGGTGGTATAGAATATCACATTTTTTCTATAAGCACAATTTAAAGGGAATAGCGCGATATATTTCACAATGCGGCAGATTCTGGACGGGTATTGAAATACATCCCGGAGCAACTATAGGCAGAGGGCTTTTTATTGACCACGGAATGGGAGTAGTAATAGGCGAAACTACCGAAATCGGAGATAATGTCACTATATATCAGGGAGTTACCCTGGGCGGTACAGGTAAAGATATAGGAAAACGTCACCCGACGATTGGCAACAATGTTATGATAGGCTCAGGAGCCAAGGTTTTAGGACCGTTTAAGGTTGGCGATAATTCAAAAATTGCCGCAAACGCAGTTGTTTTAAATGAGGTGCCCAAAAACAGCACTTGTGTCGGGGTACCTGCAAGAATTGTAAAGATAAACAATCAAAAGGTAACTTATAGTGATTTAGACCAGATACATATTCCGGACCCTGTTTCCCAGGAATTGTGCAGACTGTCTGCAAAATTAGAAAAGCTTGAAAAAAGATTGGAAGAAAGGAATCAGATATGAGAGTTTATAACACCCTAACAAGAAAAAAAGAAGAGTTTATACCGCTTACACCAGGCGAGGTTAAAATGTATTCCTGCGGACCTACTGTATATAACTTTTTCCATATAGGTAACGCTCGTCCTTTTATCATTTTTGATACGTTAAGAAGATATTTAGAGTATATAGGATACAAGGTAACGTTTGTTCAGAATTTTACAGATATCGACGACAAAATGATAAAAAATTCCAATGAACAGAGCATCACCGTAAAGGAACTTGCAGATAAATTTATCGAAGAGTATTTTATAGATGCCCGTGGTTTAAACATTAAAGAGGCAACTATTCATCCTAAAGCAACAGAAAATATCGATGCAATAATTAAGACAGTAGAGTCCTTAATAGAAAGAGGCTACGCCTACGAATCTCAGGGCGACGTATATTTTGAAACCAAAAAGTTTTCAGAATACGGAAAGCTTTCTAAAATGCCTTTAGAGGAATTAGAAGCAGGCGCAAGAATTGACGTAACTGATGTTAAGAAAAATCCTACAGACTTTGCTCTCTGGAAAGCAAAAAAAGAGGGCGAACCCTCCTGGCCGAGCCCCTGGGGTGAAGGCAGACCCGGTTGGCACATTGAGTGCTCGGCTATGGTAAACAAATTCTTAGGAGAAACAATCGACATTCATTCAGGTGGTCAGGACCTGATTTTTCCTCACCATGAAAACGAAATTGCGCAGAGCGAATGTTGTACGGGAAAGCCTTTTGCAAGGTATTGGATGCATAACGGCTACATTAACGTAGATAATGAAAAAATGTCAAAGTCAAAGGGTAATTTCTTTACTGTGCGTGACGTTGCCAAAAAATATGACTATGAAGTAATACGTTTCTTTATGCTCAGTGCTCACTACAGAAGTGTTATAAACTTTGCTGATGAATTACTTGCTCAGTCTGAATCAGGTCTTAACAGACTTTATAACTGCATAAGTAACCTTGAATTTTTAGAAACAAAGGCTAAAGTGCGCGATTTAACTGATGATGAAAACGAGGTAGTTAAAAAGCTCGAAAGCTTTAAAGAGCAGTTTAAAGCAGCGATGGATGATGATTTAAATACAGCTGATGCGATTGCTGCTATATTTGATTTGGCAAAGTTCATCAATTCAGAAGATAAAGAAAATTGGGCGTTTGGTGTTTTTGAAGCGGCAAAAGGTATGATGAAAGAGCTGGGCGACGTGCTTGGTATATTTACACGCAAGACAGAAGATACTATATCTGATGAGGCAAAGGCTCTGATAGAAAAAAGAGCCCAGGCGCGCCTTGAAAAAGACTGGGCGACTTCTGATAAAATCCGTGATGAGCTGCTTTTGATGGGAATTGAAGTTGCAGATACTCGTCAGGGAGTAAGAATAAGAGTGATTAAGTAATGAATGTAAATTCAATTTTGTCTAAAGAGGAAATACCCGAGCTTAACACATTGTCGCCTTTGACGCTTGCATTTTTAGGCGACAGTGTGTATGAAATGTTTGTACGTACTAAAATCCTGGCAATGGGAAATCGCCCCGCCAATGAGTTACATAAAATTGCTGTAGGCTATGTGAAAGCAAAAGCGCAATCAAATGCTGCCCATAAGATTTTAGATACGTTGACAGAGGATGAACTTATGATTTATAAGCGTGGTAGAAATACTAACATTCATACTGTGCCAAAAAACGCAGATATGTCAGATTATCGACACGCAACAGCACTTGAGACACTAGTCGGTTATCTTTATCTAAAAGGAGAAGAAAAAAGACTAAAAGAAATCTTAGAACTTGCTTTTGACTCACTTAGCTAGAGCTTTTCGCGGAGGGTTTTAGTTGAAGTCAAAATTTATAAAAACAGTTAAAGAATATGGTATCATAGCAGCCGGAGTCTTGATTGCAGCTTTAGGAATCAGCCAGTTTTTAGCGCCACACAACATTGTTTCAGGTGGAGTTTCGGGGCTGGCTATTGTCATAAATGAGATTACAGGATTTCCTATTGGCGTAAGTGTACTTTTGATGAATATTCCACTGTTTATAGCCGGTGTGTTCTTTTTGGGCAAAAGCTTTGGAATAAAATCGCTTTATGGTGCGTTTTTATTCTCGTTATTTTTAGATGCAACCGCAACTGATTTTATTTTGACAGATGACCTTTTAATGTCGGCAGTTTTTGGCGGTGCGCTCATAGGGATTGGCTTTGGATTTATATTTTTGACGGGTGCAACAAGCGGTGGTACAGATATACTAGCTGCGCTTTTTCACAATTTTATCCCTTTTATAGATATAGGAAAATGGTTTTTTATAATAGATATAGTTATAATTTCTATAGGTACAATATTTTTTCAAAATACTGACCTATTACTTGCAGGAATTATAGCGCTGGCACTAAATTCTTTTGTTTTGGATTATATAATATTGGGCGCCAATACTGCAAAACTTGTCTATATTATATCGGACAGGAGTGCAAAAATTTCTGAGGAGATTATAAAAAACGTAAACAGAGGTGTAACAGGCATATCGGTGCGCGGAATGTATACAGGCGATGAGCGCAATATGCTTATGTGCGTTGTAAAAAGGTTTGAAATCAGAAAACTGGAGCAAATAGTAGAAAAAATTGACAAAAAAGCATTTATTATTTTCTCACAAGCACGAAAAATAACAGGACAAGGGTTTATAAGCTATCCTGTAAAGAATAAAAAAAGCAAAAATTGATATATAGAAAGGGGAATTTAATTTTGCTAAACGACAAAAGAATCACAGAACTAAAGCTTACATCGGCCAATGTTAAAAAGCATATCTTAACCGGTGTGCATGCGGCAAAATCAGGACATCCGGGAGGGTCGCTCTCTATTGCTGATGTACTTACACTTTTGTATTTTGAGGTTATGAACGTGTCACCTGACACCAAGGATTCGCCTGATCGTGACAGATTTGTTTTATCAAAGGGCCATTGCGCTCCGGCATTATACGGTGTATTGGCAGAGCGTGGTTTCTTTCCAAAAGAAGATATTAAAACTCTTAGAAGGATAGGCTCTTACCTGCAGGGTCATCCTGATATGAAGAGTGTTCCTGGTGTGGATATGTCCAGCGGTTCGCTTGGACAGGGAATAAGTGCTGCTAACGGTATGGCGCTTGCAGGTAAAATGGATAAAAAAGACTATCGCGTATACACAATTTTGGGTGATGGCGAGCTCGAAGAAGGACAGGTTTGGGAAGCGGCCATGTATGCAGCTCACTATAAACTTGACAACTTAACAGCTTTTGTTGATTTTAATGGTTTGCAGATTGACGGAGATATTTCCAAGGTTATGTCCCCGCTTCCGATAGATGAAAAATTTTCTGCTTTCGGCTGGAACGTTTCAGTTTGCGATGCACACGATTTTAATGCACTTTTAGATGCGATAAATGCAGCCAAAGAGGTTAAAGGAAAGCCGTCGGTGATTATCCTAAAGAGCGTTAAAGGTAAGGGTGTATCTTATATGGAAAACAATGCATCGTGGCACGGAAATGCTCCTAATGATGAGCAGTTTGAAATTGCTATTAAGGAAATAGATGCACAAATTAAAAGAATCAAGGAGGGCGCGTAAGATGGAAGTTAAAAAGACCGCAACAAGAGAAGCCTACGGTCTGGCTTTAGCCGAATTTGGTGAAAAATACGATATTGTAGTACTAGACGCAGACCTTTCTAAATCTACAAAAACAGAAACATTTTTAAAAAAATTCCCCGAAAGATTTTTTAACACAGGTATTGCAGAGGGCAATATGATGTCAACAGCAGCAGGAATAGCTACTTGCGGGAAAACAGTGTTTGCAAGTTCGTTTGCTATGTTTGCAGCAGGTAGAGCCTTCGAGCAGATAAGAAACAGTATATGCTATCCTAATTTAAATGTTAAAATAGGTGCGACGCACGCAGGAATTTCAGTAGGAGAAGATGGCGCAACACACCAGTGTTTAGAGGATATTGGTATTATGCGTACCATTCCTAACATGGTAATCATTAATCCGGCAGATAAAACAGAGGCAATTTTAGCAGTAGAGGCAGCCATCCGTCACGATGGACCGGTATATCTTAGATTTGGCAGACTTGCAGTGCCTGAGGTTTTTGAACGTGATACATATAAATTCGAAATAGGTAAGGGCGTGGAGCTTACAGGCGGTACGGACGTCACAATCATCGCAACAGGTCTTTTGGTTCCTGAAGCAATGGAGGCTGCTAAAATGCTTTTAGAAGACGGAATTTCAGCTCGTGTTATAAATATGGCGACAATCAAGCCTATCGACAGAGAAATAATTGAAAAGGCAGCAAAAGAGACAGGCGCAATTGTTACGGCGGAAGAACACAATGTGATTGGTGGTTTGGGCAGTGCAGTGGCAGAGGTGCTCTGTGAAACAAAGCCTGTACCGATGAAGCGTGTTGGTACACAGGATGTTTTCGGTCAGTCAGGTACTCCGGCAGAGTTGTTAAAGCTTTATGGACTCACTGCTGAAAATATAGTAAAGAACTGTAAAGAAGTTATTAAGAATAAATAATAAAAAAAGACAAGGTATAATAACTGAAGTAGTCAATACTTTGTAGACACAAAAAAGTCTCTACCATCATTATATCACTTCAGTATAATAACCTTGTCTTTTTTTGTGCAAAATGATAATTTTTATAGCTCTGGCAAAAGACATACCTCTTGTTTGTTGTCAGTACAACCGATGTGCGGGATAATTACACTCCTTGAGTTGATTTTTTCTCCTATGTTTGTATCATTTTCTCTTGCGTTTCCTCTAGCAATTGAGAATTTGTAAATCCAGTGCATCCATAGTGTTCTCCTCTGTAAAAATTGATAATATAACGTAATTATTATATAATTTGATTTAAATAATATAAAGAAAAAAGAAACTGCAGCATAAATGCTACAGCCTCTTAAGGAAAGGATAATGGGGAAATTATTTATCAAACAACATTCTTCATTTTAAGTTTTATGGAATCAGAAATCATAGCAATAAACTCACCGTTTGTGGGTTTTCCTTTGTTAGTATCAATGGTATATCCAAAAATATCTGTAAGAACTTCCTCTCTGCCTCTGTTCCAGGCAACCTCTATGGCATGACGTATAGCACGCTCAACACGTGAAGAGGTGGTAGAAAAGTTTTTTGCAACTGTCGGATACAAAAGCTTTGTGATCGAATTTATGAATTCGTCGTCCTTTATGCAAAGCCCGATAGCGTTGCGCAAATAGTTATAGCCCTTAATATGGGCAGGTACACCGATGTCGTGAATTATGTCTGTTATTACGCTCTCTAAGTTGTTTTCGGTGATTGCAGAAGAGATGTGCGAGTTTATTAAAGAGACAGAGGAAGGAGCACTTTGACCAGCCTCGCGAATTCTGGATGCAATATTATATGGGTCACAGGGCTTCATAATGTAATATTTTGCACCAAGGGAGAATGTTTTTTGTACAACTGTGTCGTTTCCAATTGCTGAGTATATTAAAATATTTGTTTGAATATTTTCGTGTGAAAGTTTTTCTAAAAGACCCAAACCATCCATCTTTGGCATTACAATGTCTAAAACAACGGCATCGGGTTTTACAGATTTTATCAACTCGTAGCCTTCTTGTCCGTTCTCTGCCTCTCCTATTAGTTCTAAATCAGAGCAGGTTTTAAAATATTCTTTTAAACCTTCTCTTACCTCCTGATTATCATCAATAGTAACTACCCTAATCATATTTATCCTCCTAATTATTAAAATATGGAAATAATTTACATTTTCGACAATCTAATTATAGCACGGATAATTTGTAAAATTCAAGGTATTTTTTCCAAAAAATGTCAGTAATATGGAAATATATGGAAAATGTTTCGGAGGTTTTGCGCCAGGGAGCGCATTTGACAAAATTCGACGTGACAAAAGTGAACGAAATGAAACAGTAAAAAAGCATTAAAAAGAACTGATTTTATAAAAAAAGAAACAAGCAGAGCCTTTATGGATGTTTTAATTTCATCTGCAAAGCATATTTCATACCTTAAAAGACGAATTTAATAAAAAAACCGCGAATCTTGTATAAAGATTTGCGGTTTTTTTGGCGCGCCTTGAGGGATTCGAACCCCCGACGCCTCGGTTCGTAGCCGAGTCCTCTATCCAGCTGAGGTAAAGGCGCATATTTACTTTCAAAATCAGCAACACTTATTTTAGCATAAAGAAGAGGGTTTGTCAACACTTTTTTACAGTTTCTTTACGATGTTTTTTCAGTTGTTGACCTTTTTAAGACATTATGTTATACTTTATGAATATAGCGAATATATTTATTATACAAGCTATTTTAAAAAGGAGGCTGGCTATGTATAAAAGAGTTTTATATTTAATATTGGTTATAACTTTATTTATTACTATGAATATGACAAGCCTGTCAGGAAATGCAGCATCAGGAAAGACAAAATTTTATGATGTTACAAGCGAATATTCTTGGGCATATGATGCTATAAACGATTTGGTAAAAGATGATGCAATTTCAGGTGTTGATGAAACTCATTTTAAGCCTGATGAAAGTGTTACAAAAGAGCAATTTGCAAAAATGCTCGTGGGCGCATTAGATATTAACATCCCTGACGAAAAAGCAGATGCAGAGGATGAGGCTATACCTGATGAATTAATCACATACAGCGATATTGATGAAAATCGTTGGTCAAGGAAATACATAGATGCTTCAGCTGAGTTTTTCTATGACGACAGCTTTGGCTCTGATGCATTTAATCCTGAAGAAAACTATACGCGCGAAAAGTGTGCGTATGCAATTTCGATGGCGCTGGGATATGCCGGAAAAGAGGCAAATCTTTTAGATAAAGAAGTGCTAGGTGACTTTAAGGATGAAGATGAGATAACACCGGCGTTAAAAAGTGCGTTGGCAATGTCTGTAGAACGTGGCATTGTCAAAGGCTCTGATAAAAGAATAAGACCAAAAGGTGAGGTAACACGTGCAGAGGCAGCGGTGCTGCTTTATCGTGCAAAACAATATAAAAACAGAAACTCTCAGGATTTGTTTATAACTCAGACTCCTATGATGGGCGAAAGCACAGTTACGCTCGAACAGGCAAAGAAATGGGCAACTGCCAAGGGTGCTCACCAGAGATTTATAGATATTGCTGATTACTATTGGAAATATGGTGAAATCACAGGGATACGTCCTGAAATTTTATATGGACAAGCAGCAAAGGAAACGGGTTTTGGAAAATATCAGGGTCAGGTAAAGCCTGAACAAAACAACTGGGCAGGGATTAAAATTAAAAATCCAGTAGCTGACAGACCTGAAGACCACGAAACATTCCCCACACCTGAAGACGGCGTTCGTGCTCACTTTAACCACGTTACAGCCTACGTTGGCATAGAGCCTGTAGGCACACCTCACGACAGATACCATGTGCTGAAAACTGTTGCGTGGCGTGGGACAGTTAAAAATGTTGAACAGCTTGGCGGCAAGTGGGCGCCTGATGTAACATATGGATATAATATTGTAGTCAAGATGCTAAGAGGTATGGAAAATACAAAATAAGCGGGGCGGTAGTAAAATGCACAGACCACACAAGGCAAAGAAAATACAAATTTAAGCTTTAAATTGTATGGCTTAAACTAAAATGTTATAAAATTTAATGAAGAAATTCATCATTTGATGAATTTCTTCTTTTTTATTGCCTTGTGTTTTGAACAAACTTCGCCACTCAGCGTGCTTCAGCACGCTTTCGGGTAACCGAAAGCAAGATGTTTCTTGCTTTCGCTCAGTTTGTCCAATCTGCACTATTTTCCGTCCGCCCCAAAAATAGCTGTAGCAAAATGCTACAGCTATTTTTCCAATATTTGCCGTACACTTTTTTTGTGAGGGCGATTATACCTATTTAGCTTAAAAAGAGAAGAATTTTTAGATATGTAATTTATTCCCTCATTACAGGTTAGGCTTAATTTAAAGCCTAGCTTTTTTATTTCTTCTTCTGATTCTGTGCAAAAACACCCGAAAGGATATGTAAAGCACGGAGCCTGAGTGTCTGTGTAGCTATGGATTAAATTTTGCATTTTAGAGGCATCTTCATAAAAAATTTTTCGATAATGAGCACTTGTTTCGTTTTTTGTTTTGCTGCAGCCTTTTCTTCCTGTGAGCTTGTGCATATCGTAGGAGTGATTTGCAACTCTGGTGTGAGCAGATGTCGAAAGTGCTTTAATATCATCCCACGAAAGATATGCATACGAAACTGCTTTGTCAGGGTGGACGGTATAGTCGTTTGTGTATGAACCCACAACAGAAACTATGGCTTTCATTTTATATTTTTCAAGTAGTGGTACAACGTATTCTAAATATGAAAGATGCCCGTCGTCAAAGGTCAGCATAATTGGTTTTTCAGGAAGCGGTGCACCTTTTTCCTTATATGCTATAAGGTCAAGGTCTGTTATTGTTTCGTAGCCGTTTGATTTTATATATTTTAAATCGTTTTCAAGATCTTCAGGTGAAATAATAAAATCCCCGTGACGCGCCTTGTCACGAAGTACGTGGTGGTACATAATTATTGGCAATTTATATTCACATGTTTTCTCCTGCGCCAGGCAGCAAATATAAGAGCCGGCGTGAAAAATTCCAAACAACACAGCAATTGCTGCAGAAAAGACAAAAAATCTGATTATATAACGTTTCACGATAACATCAATCCCTCTCTTTTTAAATTGTATGAATTGACGGCTTGTTTAAATCATATATTTTTTTTGAGGTGATAAAAATATGAAAAATTTTTATAAATTTTGTTCGTTTTCTCTGATAATATCGATAGCTTTAAGCCTTGTTGTAATGGCACTGCCTCCGCAGGAGGAGAGTATTTCTGTAGAAAAAGAAGGGTTTATAAAGTGGGTTGATTTTAATGTCACGTATAGTGCGCTTTCAGATTGCCTGGAATATGATTTAAAAACTTACGGAAAAGAAAACCACACAGACTGGATAGAACTTTTGGCCTATCTTGCATCGACAGGCGGCGGAAACTTTAATTCCTACAAAAAATCAGACCTTACCAAGCTTACAGAAAAACTGGAAAACGGAAAAACGATAGAACAATTAGCAGAGGGTGTTAAGTACTATTCGTATTACGAAGAGGCATACCAGGCAGTTCTGGGTGGTTTTGTAGGGGAGTATGATATAGAAAAAGAGGATGGTACTTTTGAAAAAAAGTATGGGCTCAAATGTTTTTCGCCGATAGCAAGAGGGTATTCTTATTCACATTTTGATGATTTCGGTGCATCCCGCTCTTACGGTTTTAAGAGAAAACATTTAGGTCATGATATGATGGGCAGTGTGGGAACGCCAATAATTGCAGTTGAGTCCGGTTATGTAGAATGTGTCGGATGGAATCAGTACGGGGGTTGGAGAATAGGAATAAGGAGTTTTGACAAAAAAAGATATTACTACTATGCACACCTTCGCCGTGACCATCCGTATAACGATATGTACGAGGGAAAAATTGTAACAGCAGGTGATGTTATAGGATATCTGGGAATGACCGGTTACAGCACAAAAGAAAATGTAAACAACATCAACACTCCGCATCTTCACTGGGGGCTGCAGTTAATATTTGATGAAAGTCAAAAGGAGGCAAATTCTGAAATATGGATAGATATATACGCTATAACAAAGCTTTTAGAGCGAAATAAATCAGCAGTGGTAAAGGATAATGAAGCAAAAGAATATTACAGAAAATATGAAATGTTTGAAAAAGGTATGGAAAAATAGGGCGTGGATATAATCCACACCCTATTTTTTAATCGCAACAGCAATTTAGCTTTTTCTTTTCGTCGCAAACTGATTTCTCCGGTGGGAAGAATTCGTCGAAAGGAAAACCGATTTTTTCAAACAAATCACAGGGGCTTGAGTCAAATGATGTGTCACATTCTTTTTGTGGTACACAGAAGTCATATGCAGGGATTAATAATTGCACTGATCTTTCCAGTTTCACTATTGAGAACATACCGATTGATATATAAACCTGTTTTCTGCCGTTGTCTGTTAAAACGTCGTCAAAAACATTCATTACGCCCTCTGGAACCGTCGATAGGTCAAAGCTGCATTCGCAGGGGCATTCGTTTTCGCAGAGTTCTTTGATGTTGACCGCAAGAACAAGTGGGTCAACAACCTCGACGATTGCCTTGGGAAGATTGGTTTTTTGCCAACAACTCTCGCATGCACAAGAAGAATCAGGATTGTATTGAGAAGTAAAGATTTTCGCTGCACCCTCAGAACCGAACAGTACAACTTTTTTGCTGAATACTGCAAGGCCTTCAACACAAATCGGCTTTTTGTAATCTGTGCAAACTTCAAATGTAATTTTGAAGTAAAATGTTGTATCAACTGTGTAATAACCACAGTTAAAAGGAATTGATTCAACATCAGGATACGCCCAGATAACCTCAGCTTTTTTAGCTTTTATACTGATTGCCTTGTCAATCAGGTCTCTGTCACATTCGCTAAAATATACTCTGGCGTCTTCAATGCAGTCTTTATCTTTGCAGGAGTCATAGACCTTATCGGTATGTATACAAACTGAATTTTTCACTTCTTCGCATGGTGAAGAAGGAGATGGATAACGTCTGTCTGCCATAAAGGACCTCCATAATATTTTTTTGAGATTTTATCTCTATAACATAGTATGTAAAAGCTATTTAAATGTTACGCAAAATAAAAGGATTTTTTTGTTGCTTTTACAAAAAAACTGTTGACCAAAGCACATGTTTGCGATATAATGATTTCGTATATTATTATAAGGGGGGGCGATATTTTGATAAATGTTGCAATATTAGGTTTTGGCACAGTTGGTTCAGGTGTTTATGAGATTTTGAAAAAAAGCCCCGATGCAATTGCCAAAAAAGCAGGAGATACGCTGAATATTAAATACATATTGGATATCAGAGATTTTGATGATCATCCAGAGCGTGAACTTTTTACAAAGGACTATAATGATATCTTGTCAGATGACGATGTTAAAATCGTAATTGAGGTAATGGGTGGCTTAACACCTGCTTATGATTTTACCAAGGCTGCGCTTTTGGCAGGAAAAACTGTAGTTACTTCTAATAAGGAACTTGTTGCTACACATGGTACAGAACTTATTAAAATAGCTAAAGAAAAGAACGTTAATTATTTCTTTGAAGCATCTGTAGGTGGCGGTATTCCGATTATACGTCCTTTAAATCAATGCCTTGCTGCCAATGAAATTCAGGAAATTAATGGTATATTAAATGGTACTACAAACTTTATTTTGACCAAAATGTTCTCAGAGGGGGCAAGCTTTGAAAGTGCATTGGCAGAGGCTCAGGCTTTAGGTTATGCAGAACGCAATCCTTCAGCAGATGTTGACGGTCACGATGCCTGCAGAAAAACTGCGATTTTATCATCGCTTGCAACAGGTAAATTTGTAGACTATAATGACATCCCTACAGAGGGCATCTCAGGTATTTCTACAACAGATGTGCTTTTTGCTGATAAAATCGGTTATGTTATAAAGTTAATCGGTTCAGCTACGATTTCAGAAGATGGCAAGGTAACAGCACTGGTTGCTCCAAGGCTTGTATCTAAAGAAAATCAACTCTCAGATGTAAATAGCGTATTTAACGCGATTTTATTAAAGGGCGACTCGTTAGGTGACGTTATGTTCTACGGTCGTGGCGCAGGCAAGCTTCCTACTGCTAGCGCAGTGGTTGCTGATATTATCGATGGCGCTAAACATTTGGGTGTAAATAAATGGGTTATATGGTCAGAACATAGTGACAACATTATGTCAGATCCGATGGAGGCAAGTTATCAGTACTTTGTTCGCACAACGGACAAGTCGTTATGTTCATTGCTTGGCGGCAAGGAAGTAGGCTCTTTAGGTGATGAGGTAGTGTTCACTACTGATGAAATGAAGGAAAAAGATTTTATTGAACTTGCTAAAGATAAATGCTCTTTTATTCGTATTCTTTTATAAAGGAAGGTAAAGAAAATGGCTAAAGTAAAAGTCAGAGTACCTGGTAGTTCAGCAAATATAGGACCCGGATTTGACTCTTTGGGTTTGGCTCTTTCGATTTACAATTATATAGAAGCAGAAGAAACAGACAGTGGCCTCGAGATAAATATTTTAGATGCAGAAACGAAGGAGTTTTTGCCAACAGATGAAAAAAATCTGGTTTACAAAGCAATGAAGTATTTATTTGATGAGGCTGATTATAAGATTAAAGGGCTAAAACTCACACTTAGAAGCGAAGTTCCTGTTACACGAGGATTAGGTTCAAGCTCGGCTTGTATTGTTGGTGGCTTGGTCGCGGCAAATGAGCTTTGTGGTAAAAAATACACACAGCGCGAGCTAATTACAATGTCGACGAAAATTGAAGGACACTCAGACAACGTAACAGCAGCTTTTTTGGGTGGGTTCACCGTATCTGTTTCTGATAAGAATGAGGTATTTTATTATTCACATAAAATCGAAAATGATTTAAAGTGCTTAGTGCTTATTCCGGATTATGCAGTAACAACGCAAAAAGCAAGAAACACCTTGCCCGGTTATTATGCGAAAAAAGATGTTTCATTTAATATTTCGCATACGGCACTTTTGGTTGCATCTATGGTGTCAGGCAATTATGAAAATCTTTTGTGCGCGATTGACGACAGAGTGCACGAGCCATACAGAAAGATTTTTATAGATGGATATCAAAAACTTTATAATAAACTCAAATCGTACGGTGCTTTGGGCACCTTTATCAGTGGCTCAGGTCCGACACTCGCTTCTATTATTGAGGCAGATGATGCAGAGTTTTTTTATGAGGATATTAAAGAGTACACAGACAAATATTTTCCAACCTGGAAGATAAAACTTTTAGATATTGATAATGAAGGCGCAAAGATAATTTAAGTGGCGCTATATAGGAGGTTATAAAATTGGGCTTAATAGTTCAGAAATTCGGTGGTTCATCCGTTAAAGACGCAGAATGCTTAAGACGTGTTGCAGGAATTATCACAAACACATACAAAGCAGACAACGATGTTATTGTTGTAGTTAGTGCGCAGGGAGATACAACCGACGACCTAATTGAAAAGGCGAAGGAAATAAGTAAAAATCCATCAAAAAGAGAGATGGATATGTTGTTGACAACAGGTGAACAGATTTCTGCATCACTTTTAGCTATGACAATTGAGGATATGGGTTATCCTGCAGTTTCCCTAACCGGTTGGCAGGCAGGAATTTCAACAAACTCAAGATATTCTGATGGCAGAATTAAGAAAATCAACACAGAAAGAATAAATGCAGAGCTCGACAAAAAACGCATAGTAATTGTCACAGGTTTTCAGGGAATTAACAAATACGATGATATGACAACGCTTGGCAGAGGCGGCTCTGATACATCTGCAGTGGCTCTTGCTGCTGCGTGCCATGCTGATTTGTGCGAAATATATACAGATGTTGATGGTGTGTATACAGCAGATCCGAGAATTGCACCAAATGCAAAAAAACTTTCGGAAATTTCTTATGATGAAATGTTAGAACTTGCAAGTCTTGGGGCAAATGTTTTGCACAACAGATCAGTAGAACTTGCTAAAAAATATAATGTGAACCTTTGTGTTCGTTCAAGCATTACAGGTGCTGAAGGCACAATCGTTAAGGAGGTAACAACTGTGGAATCAATGATGGTAAGAGGTATAGCAAAGGATAGCGACGTAGCTAGAATATCATTATGTAATATCGAGGATACACCGGGAAAGGCATTTAAGATTTTCTCTCTTTTAGCAAAACATAATATTAACGTAGATATTATTTTGCAGTCGATAGGCAGAAATGACACAAAGGACATAAGTTTTACTGTAACAGAAGGGAAACTTGACGAAACTTTAGAAGTTATTGAAAAAAATAAAGACATCATCGGATATGGAGATTTAAGCTATACAACAGATGTATCTAAGGTTTCTATTGTAGGTGCTGGTATGGTTACAAATCCTGGCGTTGCAGCAAAAATGTTTGAAGCGCTATATGATGCACATATAAACATTCACATGATTGCAACATCAGAAATTAAGGTTTCTGTTCTTATTGACAGAGGCTTAGAAGCTTTGGCTGTTAAAGCAATCCAAAACAAATTTGAAATTGCGTAAGCATTAAAAAAAGATCTGTAGCAAATGTGTTTGCTACAGATCTTTTTTAATTTATGCCGGCAGGAAATTAAGAACCGATGCCAAAATTACAACTATACCGAGTATTATTCTGTATATACCAAAGGCTTTGAAGCTATGCTGCTTTACATAATTTACTAAAAATTTTACAGAAAGCATCGATACTATATATGCGACCACCATAGAAATTATGAGCAGAATCCACTCGTTTGATGTCATCATATATGTATTAGTGACGATTTTTAACAGACTTACACCAAACATTATCGGAATTGCTAAAAAGAACGAAAATTCAGCAGCCAGACCCCTCGATGTTCCTAAAAGGATGCCTCCTAAAATTGTAGCGCCAGAACGCGATGTTCCCGGGATTATTGAAAGCACCTGAAAAAGTCCTATAAAGAGAGCTGTTTTGTAGCTTAAATCGTTCATGGTATTTAATTTTGCTTTGTTGTTCCTTCTTTCTGCAAACAAAAATGCAATACCATATATAATAAGCATTGCCGATACCATTAAAGGTGTAGATATCTGGTCCATAAAGTCGTTTAGCAAAAGGCCAAAAACAGCAGCAGGAATGCAGGCAATAATTACCTTAAACCACATTTTCCAGGTATTTTGTTTTTCTTCTTTTGTTTTTTTGGGAGAAAAGGGATTGAGCTTGTTAAAATATAGCGTAGCGATAGCTAAAATTGCTCCCAGTTGTATTACGTATAAGAACAATTGTGAATTAAAAAATCCTGAATCTGTCTGCATAAACCTATTTACTAAAATCATATGTCCTGTTGAAGATATCGGAAGCCACTCTGTTATGCCTTCGACGATACCAAGTACGATTGATTTTATGACATCAATAAACATAAATTGCACATCCTTTCTTGTTGTTATATATTATCATAGTTTATGCTGAAATTCAATAATATATTTTCAGATGAAATCAAATAAATATTCCCAAATCAGTTGACTTGAGATAAGAAATGATGTATAATAATGTAATAATAATTTAAAGAGGTGTAACTATGGACAGAGTTTACAATTTTTCTGCGGGTCCTTCGATGCTCCCCGTTGAAGTTTTAGAAAAAGCAGCGAAAGAAATGGTTAATTACGGGGAAGCAGGCATGTCCGTAATGGAAATGAGCCATCGTTCCAAGGATTATGAAGCAATAATTGAGGGCGCAGAAAAGCTGGTTCGTGAGCTTATGAATGTTCCTGATAATTATAAAGTAATGTTTCTGCAGGGTGGCGGTTCTACACAGTTTGCTATGGTTCCGCTAAATCTTGGTACAAAGAACAAAAAAGCCGACTACGTAATAACAGGTCAGTGGGCGAAAAAAGCAGCTCAGGAAGCTGAAAAGTTTATTACAGTAAATAAGGTGGCATCTTCTGCTGATAAGACATTTTCTTATATTCCAAAGCTTGATAAGAGCACTTTTTCAGAAGATGCAGACTATTTCTATATCTGCTATAATAACACAATCTACGGAACGCGCTACACCGAGCTTCCGGATACAGATAAGCCAATTATTGCAGATATTTCATCTTGTGTAATGTCAGAAGAGATTGACGTTTCAAAGTTCGGGTTGCTGTTTGCAGGTGCACAGAAGAATTTAGGACCTGCAGGTGTTACACTTGTTATCGTTCGTGAGGATTTGTTGGGAGAAACACTTCCCGGCACACCTACAATGCTTGATTATAACATTCACGCAGCTAATGGTTCTATGTATAACACACCACCTACATACGCAATTTACACACTAAAGCTTGTTTTAGAATGGGTAAAGGAAATGGGCGGCGTTAAAGCATTGCAGAAAGTCAACGAAGAAAAAGCCAAGATTTTATATAACTTTTTGGATAGCTCAGAATTGTTCCGTGGAACAGTAGTTAAAGAAGACCGTTCGCTTATGAACATTCCTTTTGTTACAGGCGATGAGGAACTCGATGCAAAATTCGTAAAAGAATCAAAGGCAGCAGGCTTTGTAAACTTAAAAGGTCACAGAACAGTAGGCGGTATGCGTGCAAGTATCTACAATGCAATGCCAATCGAGGGTGTACGTGCGTTAGTTGAGTTTATGAAGAAATTTGAAGCGGAAAATAAATAAAAAAGAGGAAATTAATATGTATAACGTTTTAACATTAAACAAAATAGCAGCCTGTGGCCTTGACCAGTTAGGTGACAACTATAACGTATCTGACAGTTGCAAAGATCCTGATGGTATTATCCTTCGTAGCTTTTCAATGCACGAAATGGAGCTGCCTAAATCACTTAAGTGTGTAGCAAGAGCCGGTGCAGGCGTTAACAATATTCCGATTGAAAAGTGCACACAAGAGGGCATTGTAGTGTTTAACACGCCGGGGGCTAATGCAAATGCTGTTAAAGAGCTTGTTATTTTAGGACTTTTAATCGGTTCAAGAAAAGTTGTAGACGGCATCGAGTGGGCAAAAACCCTGTCAGGTAAGGGCGAAGATGTTGCCAAAATGGTAGAAAAAGGCAAAGGCTCATATGTTGGTCCTGAGATAAATGGAAAAACATTAGGTGTTGTAGGCTTGGGTGCTATCGGTGCTATGGTTGCGAATACTGCCGTAGAATTAGGTATGAATGTAATCGGTTATGACCCATTTTTAACAGTAGACAGTGCGTGGAGATTATCAAGGAAAATAATTCACGCAAAAACAATTGACGAAATCTACGAAAAGAGTGACTATATTACACTTCATATTCCTGCAACAGATGAAACAAAGGGAATGATAAACAAAGAAACAATCGCCATGATGAAAGACGGCGTAAGAATACTAAACTTTGCCCGCGGAGCATTGATTAACGACGCTCATATGGCGATAGCATTAGAAGAAGGAAAAGTTGCATGCTACGTTACAGATTTTCCTAATGATGCAGTGCTTTCAATGGAAAATGTTGTTGCTATCCCTCATTTAGGTGCATCAACACCGGAATCAGAGGATAATTGTGCAGTTATGGCAGCACAGGAATTAAAGGATTATTTAGAAAACGGAAATATCAGAAATTCCGTGAATTTCCCGAATTGCGAAATGGCAAGAGCCGGTGAAAGAATCTGTGTAATTCACCAGAATGTTCCGGCAATGCTTGCTGCTCTTTCGAAAATTGTTTCAGATAAAGGCATTAACATCACAAATATGCTCAATAAGAGCAAAAAAGAAAATGCCTACACAATAATTGATATTGAGGGAACAGCAGATTCTTCAATTATTGATGTAATTTCAGATGTTGAGGGCGTATACTCTGCACGTTTGTTAAAATAAATCAGAAAAAGGTAAAAAAATACTTGCATTTATAAAAAAATTCTGTTATAATAATGTTTGCTGTTGCGAAAAACAGCCTTATAACAGTATTTAATGAGTACTTAATGGAGGTGCATATATATGGCAAAATGCGAAATTTGCGGAAAAGGTGTTACATTTGGTATCAAGGTAAGCCATTCTCACAGAAGAAGTAACAGAACTTGGAAGCCTAATATCAGAACTGTAAAAGCAATTGTTAATGGTACACATAAGACATTGCACGTATGCTCAAGATGCCTTCGTTCAAACAAGGTAGAAAGAAGTATGTAATTGTAGTTTCTGAAAACTAAAGTTTGGGAAATAGGCGTATCGGGTGTGTCCCGATACGTTTTTTTCTTGAAAAGTAAAAATTCAAAAAATCCCTTGACAATTATGCTAAAAATAGGTATAATATATAAATGCATTATGTGTTTATAATGTAGGAGGGTGGCACTTGTATGGTATGTGATATCAGCACCATTATGAATACGGAGGGTGCTAGCGCGCTAATTTCCGGCACAATGGAAAAAGCTATGCTCGCCTACGATGTTGAAATGGTTAAGGCAGATGTCTCAGGCAGTATCACCTGCACAGGCGGTGTGTTGGCGCTTTCGGCAAAGGTAGATGCCGTAGTCAGGACAGCTTGTGCCAGATGTCTTCAGGAAATCACATTACCGATCACCTTTGACTTTAGCGAAACACTTGTCCTTTCAGGACAAAAAACTTCTGCTGACAGTGATTCTATTATCTTTTTTGAGGGTAGCGAAATCGATATCGGCGAAATAGTAATCAACAATTTGTTGCTAAACATTTCATCAAAATATTTGTGCAAGGACGATTGCCGGGGTCTTTGTCCTAAATGCGGCAAAAACTTAAATGAAGGCGATTGCGATTGTGATTTTTTTGAAATTGATGAACGTTGGGAAAAATTAAAAAATTTTAAGTGATAAAATTCAGGAGGTGTAGACCATGGCAGTACCTAAGAGAAAAACCTCACAGGCAAGACGTGATAAAAGACGTGCAAACTGGAAATTAAGCATTCCCGGTTTTGTAAGCTGCCCTAAATGCGGAGAGCCTATTATGGGACATAGAGTATGTAAGGCTTGCGGCTACTACAACGGAAAAGAAGTTGTAAAGAAAGAAGCGTAATTATGCGTAAATAAGGATAGAGAAGGATTAATCCTTCTCTATTTTTATATATAGGAGGAACACTATGAGTGGTGCATACGTTTTATCGGTTGATGCAGGAAGTATAGCAGAAGATTTAGAAATTGAATCAGGTGACTTAATTCTTTCAATCAACGATAAACAGATTGTAGATTACTTAGATTATAAGTTCTTATCGGCGAGCGAAGAAATCATTATGAGAGTAAAAAAGAAAAATGGAGACCTTTATGAATACGAGATAGAAAATCCGTATTTAGAGGATTTGGGAATAAACTTTAAAAATATGCTTTTTGATAATCCTAAAAGTTGTCACAACAAATGCGTTTTTTGTTTTATTGACCAGATGCCAAAGGGTATGCGAAAAAGTCTGTACTTTAAGGATGACGATGCCAGACTTTCGTTTTTATATGGTAATTACGTAACACTTACCAATATGAGTGATGAAGATATAGACAGGCTCATTGAGTATAGAATTTCTCCTGTGAATATATCTGTTCATACTACAAATCCACAGCTCAGAAAAACTATGCTAAATAACAAAAACGCCGACAAAATTTTATCGCATATAAAAAAGCTGTATGACAATGGCATAGAAATGAATATGCAGGTTGTATTATGCCCTGATATCAACGATAAAGAAGAGCTTGACAGAACAATTTGTGACCTGTCAGCATTTTTGCCTGTTGCCCGCAGTATGTCAGTAGTACCGGTAGGCTTGACTCGTTGCCGCAATGGACTGTATCCTTTAAAACCATTTGATAAAGAAATGAGCAAACAGGTAATAGAACAAATAACTTCATGGCAGAAAAAACTTTTAAAGGAGCATGGCACAAGATTTGTTTATGCTGCTGATGAGTTTTATGTAAATGGAGAGGTTCCTTTCCCGGATGTGTGTGAATATGAAGACTTTCCGCAGATTGAAAATGGTGTAGGTATGTTGTCTTGTATGGAGTCAGAGTTTATGAGTGCGCTATCTCGGGATATAAAACCGAAAGAAATCAAAAAGATAATCGTTGCAACGGGAGAAATTTCCTATAATTTTATAAAAAGACTGGTAAATGAAACCAAAATGCGTTATAATATAAATGATATAGAAGTCATAGGAATAAAAAATGAACTCTTTGGCGGAGAAGTGTCTGTTTCCGGCTTGCTTGGTGCAAGTGATTTATTCAGGGAATTAAGGGGAAAAACAGCAGACAAGTTATTAATCACAAAATCAATGCTAAAGGCGGATGAGGACATTTTTTTAGATGATGTAATGTTAAAAGATGCAGAGGAAAAGCTGGGCATGGAAATTGTCCCTGTAAAAAACGATGGCGAATGCTTTTTAATGGCACTTTTAGGATATTAGAGAGGTAAATGTATGAGAAAGGCTGCTGTAGCAATAGTAGGAAGGCCAAATGTTGGTAAATCTACTCTTTTTAATAAAATAGTGGGAAGCCGTATTTCTATAGTTGATGACACCCCGGGTGTTACCCGTGACAGAATTTATGCCGAGGCAGAATGGCTAAACAAGAGCTTTACACTTATAGATACGGGCGGTATAGAGCCAAAGTCTGATGATGAAATTTTAAAGAATATGCGACTTCAGGCAGAGCTTGCGATAGACAGAGCAGATTGCATTATTTTGATGACCTGCATTCACGATGGTTTAACAGCTGCAGATAAAGATGTTGCCGCTATGCTTCAAAAATCAGGAAAACCTATAATTCTGGCGGTAAACAAGGTTGACCATGGTGGCGATTTGCCGATGGATTTTTACGAGTTTTATAACCTGGGATTAGGTGACCCTGTGGCAATTTCATCCACTCACGGTTTAGGTGTCGGTGATTTGCTGGACGAGGTTTTTGACAAACTTCCAAAGGAGCTTTTGGAAATGAAAGAGGAAGAGTCAACAGCTCTTCGTGTCGCGATAGTGGGTAAGCCAAATGCAGGCAAATCCTCGCTTGTTAATAAAATACTGGGCGAAAATCGAGTTATAGTAAGCAATATTGCCGGTACAACCCGCGACGCCATTGATACTAGTTTTATTAAAAATGGCAAGGAGTATATTCTCGTAGATACAGCAGGTATGAGAAAGCGCGGCAAGATTGACGAAGGAATTGAAAGATACAGCGTTATCCGTTCGCTTACTGCTGTTGATGACTGTGATGTGTGTGTTATTGTTGTTGATGCTAAGGAGGGTATTTCTGAGCAGGATTCAAAGATTGCCGGTTATGCTCACGAAAAAGGAAAGGCAACAATAATTGCAATAAACAAGTGGGATTTAATTGAAAAAGATAACCACACAATGAAAAACTTTCAGGAAAAAGTAAACAATGAACTCGGCTTTATGCTATATGCCCCGCAGGTTTATATTTCTGCATTGACAGGACAGAGAATAGACAAGCTCTTTGAACTCATAGATTATGTTCATATACAGCATACGATGAGAATAAAAACAGGTATGTTAAATGATGTGCTCTCAGAAGCAACCATGAAGGTTCAGCCTCCGTCAGATAAGGGAAAGCGTCTGAAGATTTTTTATATGACACAGGCTGCTACTTGCCCGCCGACGTTTGTTGTTTTTGTTAACAACAAGGAATTGATGCATTTTTCATATCTCCGTTATCTGGAAAATCAGATAAGGTCAGTCTTTGGTCTTGTGGGCACGCCTGTAAGGTTTATAGTAAGAGAAAGAGATGACAACAAAGGAAGCAAGGAATAATAGGAGGACTCGGTATGTTATTGGCTTGTGTTATTACAGTAGTTTTATCATATTTGCTAGGTAGTATAAATACTTCAATTGTAATTTCAAAAATCAAAAGAAATGATATACGTTCACATGGTAGCGGCAACGCAGGAGCTACAAATACCTTACGTGTTATGGGAAAAGCAGCAGCGGCAGGCGTAGTGGCAGGAGATGCCTTAAAGGCGGTTGTAGCATCATTTTTGGCAATGCTGGTTGCAAAAGTGCTCAGTATTTCTTATCCTGATACATTGATTTTAAAATATTTGGCATTAGTATTTGTGGTAGTTGGCCATAATTTTCCCGTATATTTTGGATTTCATGGGGGAAAGGGCATTGTAACGTCTGTTGCTACTATATTTGTCCTTGATTGGAGATTGGGCATTATAGTTTTAGGCGTTGGTGTTGTAGCTATAATTTTAACAAGATATGTATCTTTAGGCTCGTTGATAGGGTGTGTGCTTTTTCCGCTTGTATGCTATGTGAGGTATATGGATGTGCCAATGTCTTACGAAAAGGCAGTTATTATCCCTGCTGTAATTTTAGGTATTTTAGGCATACTTCGTCATAAGAATAATATAAAAAAGCTAATAGAGGGAACTGAACGCAAAATAGGCGAAAAATCTGACAAATAGGCGGTGACTATATTGAATATATCTGTTATCGGTTCAGGTACTTGGGGTTGTGCGTTGGCGGCAATCTTAAAAGATAAAGGAAATAATGTGACACTCTGGTCATATTTTGTTGAAGAAAGCGAAGAGTTAAAGGCTACAAAAAGAGTTAAAAATCTTCCTGATTTTGTTATGCCTGAGGGCATAATTTATACAAGTGATATAAAAGTAGCAAGCAAAGATAAAGATGTCATTGTTTTAGTTACACCATCTGCTGCAATAGCAAAAACTGCAGAAATAATGTGCCCTTATGTTAAAGATGGTGCGGTTTTAGTTTGTGCGTCAAAAGGATTTGACCAAGATACACAAAAAACTCTGACCGAAACGATTAAAGATAAAATTCCCCGGGCAGGGATTGCAGCGCTCTCAGGACCGTCTCATGCAGAGGAGGTAGCAAAAAGGCTGCCTACAACACTAGTAGCAGCGTCTGAATCTTTAGAGGTTCGTGAAATGTTGCAAGAGCTTTTTATGACGGAATATTTAAGAATTTACACAAATGAGGATATTTTAGGTGTTGAAATAGGCGGTGCGCTCAAGAACATTATAGCACTGTGTGCAGGTATTTGTGACGGTTTGGGACTGGGAGATAACGCAAAGGCAGCGCTTATGACTCGCGGTATATCTGAAATTGCAAGACTGGGTGCTGCAATGGGAGCAAAGACTGCTACTTTTGCAGGACTTTCCGGTATTGGAGATTTAATTGTAACATGCACAAGTATGCATTCAAGAAACAGACGTGCGGGAATACTGATTGGCCAGGGAAAGACAAAAGATGAGGCAATGAGCGAGGTAAATATGGTTGTAGAGGGCGTTTATGCAACAAAAGAGGCATATAAGCTTTCTAAAAAACACAACGTTGAGATGCCTATAACACAAGAAATATACAGTGTTCTTTTTGAGGGAAAATCGGCGGAGGCTGCAGTTTTTGACCTTATGACAAGAAGCAAGCGAGACGAAATAGATGATTAATACTTTGGGGGAAAATGTATGAAATGGTTTAAAAGAGAAAAGAGTGCTGATGTATCATCGGATGAAAGTATAACATCGCCTGAGGCAGAGAAAATACAAACAGAAGATGATGCTAAAGACAACACCCAAAAGAAGAGCACAAGCTTTTTTGATAAGCTAAAGAAGGGTCTGGAAAAGACAAGAAGTGCTGTTTTTGGCAGGCTTGATGATGTCTTTTATGCATTTCGTGCAGTAGACGAGGAGCTTTTTGAAGAGTTAGAAGAAGTCTTGATCAGTGCCGATATTGGCGTTGATACATCGGTATACATTATAGAGGCTTTGAGAAAAACAGCCAAAGAGAAAAATATTAAAGAACCAAATGAATTAAAAAATGAACTAAAGGGCATTATTTCTGACATACTAACAAAACAGGATATAGAATGTCATTTAGAAGAAGGCGTTAACGTCATCATGGTTATAGGCGTTAATGGAGTTGGAAAAACTACATCAATAGGAAAAATAGCAAACTACTATAAATTAAAAGGGAAAAAGGTTATACTTGCAGCAGCAGACACATTTCGTGCGGCGGCCATTGACCAGTTAGAAATATGGGCAGAACGTGCAGGAGTTGAAATCATAAAACATCAGGAGGGGTCTGACCCGTCAGCTGTGGTTTTTGATGCTATTCGTGCGGCAAAAGCAAGGGGTGCAGACATTGTAATTTGTGATACTGCGGGAAGACTTCATAATAAGAAAAATCTTATGGATGAACTTGCTAAAACTGCAAGGGTGATAGAGCGTGAGACAGGAAAAAGTGCAAAAGAGGTCTTGCTTGTTTTAGATGCATCAACAGGGCAGAATGCACTTATTCAGGCTCGTGAATTTAAAAATGCGGCATCCATTACAGGCGTTATTTTAACAAAACTTGACGGGACTGCAAAGGGCGGCGTGGTAATTGCATTATCGCGCGAACAAAATATCGGAGTAAAATTTATAGGTGTAGGCGAGGGAATGGACGATTTACAAAAGTTTGACCCGGAAGAATTTGCAACGGCGCTGTTCCCCGAAGAGTAAAGATTAGGAGGCAAAAATGAATTTTGGTGGCTTTGAAAACTTTAACAACAGCAGCAATTCATCAGGATTTGGCGGATTTAACAAAGAGGATTTTGCCCAAAAATTTAAAAACCAGAACAAAAATATGACGCGCTCTAAAAAAATACTCATAAGCGTTATAGCGGTAATTTTAGCAATAGTTATACTTTTGTCGCTTTCTTTAAATTTTATAGTTAATATATGGCAGATTAGAGAAGTGGGAGCAAATTTTGATGATATATTCTGGAAGAATTTTTTCTTTAAGCTTATAGTTTCGTCATCGGGATTTTTAGTTGTTTTTATAATATCTTTGGTAAACATATTTTTAATCAGAAAAATTGCTTTAGTTAAAAAATTTGATGCTAGAATATTACAAAGAAAATGGCCATATGTATTAGTCTGTGCGCTCGTTGCGCTTTTGTTCGGCGGAGTAATGGGCGAGAGTTCGCACTTAGAACTCTTAAAAGCACTTAATTCAACAGAATTTGGTGTACTTGATCCGATTTTTGGCAGGGATATAAGCTACTACGTATTTGTAAGACCGTTTTTTGCAACAATTGTTTCGGCGCTAAAGGGTGCATTTTTACTGCAGACAATTTTAGTTGCCGGAATTTATTACTTTGTTTTCTCAATTTCGGGAACAAAAAAAATCAAGGATATGATAAAAGATGAAAAAGGCGCAGTTGTGCAGGTGCTTGCAAATGTGCTCATCTACTATCTTGTGATGATTTGTTCTTATCGCTTGAGTGCCGAGGGGCTTCTTTATGGTACATTCGGCAGGGACAATTTGGTTGGTGCCGGATTTATAGAAGCAAATATCTGGCTAAATTATTATAAAATTGCACCGTTTATTCTGCTTTTGGCGGTTTTGTTGACAGTGTTCTTTTTGTGGAAAAAAAGATTTAAGTTGTCGATAGCGTGTGTTTTGGCGGTACCTGTAATTTATATTCTGGTATTGGTCGTATCAGTTGTCACACAACAACTCGTGGTAGCTCCTGATGAGAGAAATTATCAGGATGAGTATATAAGCTACAATATGGAGGCAACAAAGAATGCTTTTGATCTTAATAATATAGATGAGGTGCAGTTTGACTTTTCTCGTGAACTCACCCAAAACGTGATTGCTGAAAACAGCAATGAACTCACAAATACGAGAATCATTGACTTTTCGGCATCTTTAACTGCATATAATCAGCTTCAATACTTAAGAAAGTATTACACTTTTAATGATATTGACGTTGTACCCTATGAGGTAGACTCAAATTTAACAGGTGTATTTATGTCGGCGCGTGAACTGAATCAGGATAATTTAGAGGACTCAGCCCGCTCGTACACCAATGAAAAATTCCGTTACACACACGGTTATGGCGTTGTGGCAAGTCCGTTTAACAAGGTAACGGGCGATGGTCAGCCGTACTTTGCAATGAGGGATATCCCCACGATTTCTGAAAATGGAATGCCTGAGCTTACCCAACCGAGAATATACTACGGAGAAAGCACAAATAACTATGTCATAGTCGGCTCCGGCAACAAAGAGCTTGACTACTCCGAAGGCTACACTGATATTGAAAACACATACGACGGTGATAGCGGTGTTAAGCTTAACTTTTTAAATAAGCTTGTGTTCTCGCTGTATTATAAAGATTATAAGATGTTTTTCTCCGGAAATATCGATAGCGAGAGCAAAATTTTAATCAACAGAAATGTAATGGACAGAGTAAAGCTTGTAGCGCCTTTTCTCTCTTATGAAGAGGATCCGCAGGTCGTAGTTACAGACGATGGAAAAATCAAATGGGTTATTGATGCATATACTACATCAACGCAGTATCCTTATGCACAGACATTTTCCGGAGTCAACTACATCAGAAATTCTATAAAAGCTATAGTAGACGCATATACAGGTGACGTTTCGTTCTATATATTGGATAAAGATGACCCGATAGCCGAGACGTACAAAAAAATATATCCTGAGCTTTTTAGTGATGATCCGCTTCCTGATGAAATTGTAAACCACCTGACAACACCTGAAGGATTGTTTAAAATTCAGGCGCAGGTTTATCAGAGGTATCATTTAAACGATGCGGGTCAGTTCTACGATCAGGCAGATGTATGGAGAGTGGCAAAGGAAAAATACCAGGACGATGAGGTGACGGTATCTCCGTACTTTAACATATTTACTATCGAGGGAGAAGATAGTCCTGAGCTCGTTTTAAATATGCCTTATGTTTTAGCTGATAAGCACAACATGGTGGCAATACTGATGAAGCGTACAGATATTGAGCATTATGGTGAGATGGTGCTTTACAGAATTTCAAAATCAGACACGGTTTATGGTCCGATGCAGATAGAAAACAAAATAGATAACGACCCTGACATCTCAAGAGAAATGACACTCTGGGGACAGGGAGGATCTACAGTAATTCGAGGAAATCTTCTGGTTATACCGTTTAAGAATTCAATTTTCTATGTTGAGCCGGTATATATAACATCGCAAAATGATGCGTCTCTTCCAGAAGTAAAAAGAATTATAGTGGCATATAAAGACGAAATAGCTATGGCGCCAACGTTAGAAGAAGCCTTGGCTCAGGTTATTAAAAACTCTGATGGTTTAAATACAGGTGCTATAACAGATGATGAAGAAGTGCCCCAAAAGCCCGACGAGCCGATGCCAGATGTTGACGAAGATTTATCACAGAGCATTCAGAAGGTAATAGATGCATACGATGCTTTTCGTGAGTCAACCAAGAAGAATGACTGGTCAAAAATGGGTAAGGATTTAGAAAATTTAGATATCGCAATAGGCGGTATAAGATAAAATTCTTTAACACTTTTTTATATTCTTCATACTATGGTAGTAGGAATAGAAGGAGTGAAAATATGCGTACTCTATCACTACTTAAACCGGGAGAGTACGGCATTGTAAAGGATATTGACCAAAACAGCAAAATAAGGCGAAGACTTTTAGATTTAGGACTCATTCCTGGAACGGAGGTCCTGTGCGTCATAAAAAGTCCGTTTGGCGATCCTACTGCATATTTTGTACGCGGTGCGCTCATAGCACTAAGATGCTCAGACTCTCAGAATATAATATTAAAATAAAAAGGTAACTGCTCTTTGCAATTTTGCAAAGAGCAGTTGTTTTTTTACTTGTTGCAAAAAAATGAAAAAGATGATAAAATATTATTGCAACTTATATAAAAATTTTTAATCTTTATTTTTGAAAGGATATGGAATCAAAAATGGCTAAAAGATTACTTTTTATAATTAATCCTCATTCAGGCAGAGGTAGTATTAAGACAAAACTGCTTGAGATTGTCGATATTTTTATTAAGGGCGGCTATGAGGTTTTACTGCATATAACCCAGGGGCCTGAGGATGCCTTTAAGATGGCAAAGACATATGGAAAGAACTTTAATACCATCGTTGCCTCCGGCGGTGACGGGACTTTAAATGAGGTAATAAGGGGTATAATGACTATTCCCAAAGAAAAAAGACCTAAAATCGGATATTTGCCTTCAGGTACAGTGAACGATTTTGCCTCAAGTATGCGCATTTCAAAAAATGTATTAAAGGCCGCAAAAAATGTGACCAATGGCACACCGTTTAAGCTTGACATAGGAAGATTTAATCAAAATGATTTCGTATATGTTGCGGCATTTGGTGCGTTTACAAATGTGTCATATGAAACACCCCAGCAAAATAAAAACGTACTTGGTCAGATGGCTTATGTTCTCGAGGGAATAAAGCAATTACCGGCGCTCCCTTCGTTTAAGTTGACGGCATGTTTTGATAATGAGGTGTTAGAGGGCGAGTTCATACTGGGGATGGTTTCAAACAGTAATTCAATAGCAGGAATTAACACCGAAAAAGCCTACAAGGCGCAGCTTAACGATGGACTTTTTGAAGTTTTGCTTGTAAAAAAGCCAAAAACACTATCAGAAATGAGCGCACTTGCAACACAGTTTTTAAATCAGCAGTTTGAAAATGATATGGTGCGCATATTTAAAACAAGCAAAGTTGATTTTCACTTCGATGAAGAGGTAAAGTGGACACTAGACGGTGAATTTGGCGGCGCGGTGTACGACGTGCGGATTGAGGTTGAAAAGGAAGCAGTAGAGCTTATTATATAAGAAAGCGAAGATTATTATGGACATTTTAAAAATTTTATCACAGGAATTTAAAATAAGACAGGAGTATGTCGACAACATAGTCTCTTTGATAGACGCTGACAATACAATACCGTTTATTGCACGTTATAGAAAAGAAATGACAGGTTCGTGCGATGACCAGACACTACGCGAATTGAATGAAAGACTAAACTATCTTAGAAATTTAGAAAAGAGAAAAGAGGAAATTATTTCGTCTATCACACAGCAGGAAAAAATGACAGACGGTTTACTTGATGACATTAATGAAGCTACGACATTGGCAAGGCTTGAAGATATATACCGTCCGTATAAGCAGAAGCGTCGCACACGTGCTACAGTTGCAAAAGAAAAGGGATTAGAGCCTTTAGCTAATATTATTTATCTTCAAATGACAAAAACAGGTGATTTAGAAGAGATTGCAAAAGACTTTATAGACGAAGAAAAGGGCGTAAATCTTTTAGAAGAAGCAATAATGGGAGCTCAGGATATAATTGCAGAAATGGTATCAGACAGCGCCCAGGCCCGTACAATGCTTCGTGAATATATGAAAAATAATGCTTTAATATGCTCACAGAATTCAAAAGATGAAGACTCTGTGTATGCTATGTATTATGATTATAAAGAGCCTGTAAGTAAAGTTCCTTCTCACAGGGTTTTAGCTATGAACAGAGGCGAAAAGGAAGGATTTTTAAAAGTATTCATAGATGTTAGCGAACAGACTATGATAGATAAGCTAAGTTCTATGTTCATAACAGGAGACAGCATCGGCAAATATGTTATGGAAAATGCGATTTTGGATTCGTATAAAAGATTGATATTTCCATCGCTTGAAAGAGAGCTGCGTGCAGACCTGACAGAAATGGCAAGTGAACAAGCCATAAAAATATTTGGCGTTAACTTAAAACAGTTACTTATGCAACCTCCTGTAAAGGGAAAGGTTACGTTAGGATTAGACCCTGCATACCGAACAGGCTGTAAGATAGCGGTCGTAGATGCAACGGGCAAGGTATTAGATACAACAGTTATTTATCCGACGCCACCGCAAAACAAGGTTGAAGAGGCAAAGGAAAAATTAAAGGCACTTATCAAAAAGCACAAGGTAACTGCTATTTCAATCGGTAACGGAACAGCATCTAAGGAGTCTGAAATCTTTGTCGCAGATTTAATCAAGGAAATAGAAGAGGACGTTTCGTATATGGTGGTAAATGAGGCAGGTGCTTCTGTTTATTCTGCTTCAAAATTAGGTGCTAAGGAGTTTCCTGAATTTGACGTATCGCTCAGAAGTGCTGTTTCTATTGCGCGCCGTATGCAGGACCCGCTGTCAGAGCTTGTTAAAATTGACCCGAAATCAGTAGGTGTAGGTCAGTATCAGCACGATGTTTCAGAAAAAAGACTTGATGAAACGCTAGGCGGTGTGGTGGAGGATTGTGTAAACAGAGTCGGTGTTGACTTAAATACAGCTTCGGCATCGCTTTTGTCGTACGTCAGCGGTCTGGGCGCAACCGTTGCAAAAAATATCGTATCGTATCGTGAAGAAAACGGAGAATTTTCTGCCCGTAGTCAGCTTAAAAAGGTAAGTAAATTAGGACCTAAAGCATATGAGCAGTGTGCAGGATTTCTTCGTATACCGGGCGCTGATAATGTTTTGGACAACACATCTGTGCACCCTGAGTCTTACGGTGCTGCAACTCACCTTTTAGAAATTTTTTCATATACAAGTCAGGATGTGGCCGAGGGAAAGCTCGGGGAATTAAGGGATAAGGTAGCAGATTTTGGCGAAAGTGAAGTTGCCCGAAAGTGTCAGATAGGCGTTCCGACACTTCGTGATATAATAGGTGAGCTTATGAAACCGGGAAGAGATTTGCGTGATGAGTTGCCGCCTCCTATGCTTCGTACAGATGTTATGGATATGAAAGACTTAAAAGAAGGTATGGAGCTAAAAGGCACCGTAAGAAATGTAATTGACTTTGGTGTTTTTGTAGATATTGGGGTACATCAGGATGGGCTTGTTCATATTTCGCAAATCACAAACAGATACATCAAGCATCCGTCTGAGGTTGTAAAGGTTGGCGATATTGTAACTGTGTGGGTTATGTCTGTAGACACAAACAAAAAACGTATATCCCTGACAATGAAAAAGCCATCAAAGAAAGAGTAAATGGTAAAAAAATAAGAGCCAGAAGGCTCTTATTTTTTTACTAATAATGTTTACAGAAAGTTGCTTTTAATCATTCTATAGAAAGTTGATTTGGATTCTGGTTATTGTATTTTACGCCAAAATGCTCGTAAGCTTTTATAGTTGCCACTCTGCCTCTTGGAGTTCGTGACAAAAATCCAAGCTGCAGAAGGTATGGCTCGTATACATCCTCTATTGTGTTTGCATCTTCGCCGATTGACGCCGCAAGTGTGTCAAGTCCAACCGGTCCTCCGTTGAAATTTTCTATAATAAACATCATCATACGTCTGTCAATATTATCAAGGCCTAAGCTGTCAACCTCCATCAATGAAAGCGCATGGTCTGCAAGCTCCTGAGTTATAGCGCCGTTGCCTTTTACCTCGGCAAAGTCACGCACGCGCTTTAGCATCCTATTGGCAATTCTCGGCGTTCCGCGCGAGCGACGGGCAATTTCCATGGCGCCTGATGCTGATATTTCGGTTCCTAAAATATCAGCACTTCTGGTTACGATTTTTGAAAGCTCTTCCGGAGTGTAGAGTTCAAGTCGTGAAATAACACCAAAACGGTCACGAAGAGGTGCGGTTAAAAGTCCTGTTCTTGTTGTTGCTCCGATTAGTGTAAACTTAGGCAGATCAAGGCGTACAGAATGTGCACCGGGGCCTTTTCCTAAGATAATGTCTAGTGAATAATCTTCCATAGCAGGATACAATATTTCTTCAACGCTTCTTGATAATCTGTGAATTTCGTCAATAAATAAAATGTCATTATGCGAAAGACTCGTAAGTATCGCAGCTAAATCCCCTGCTTTTTCGATGGCAGGACCTGATGTTATACGGATGCTCACGCCCATTTCGTTTGCTATGATGCCCGCAAGTGTCGTTTTACCAAGTCCGGGAGGGCCATAGAGCAGGACGTGGTCTAATGCTTCGCGTCTTGCTTTTGCTGCTTCTATATAAATGGATAGATTATCTTTGACTTTGGTCTGGCCTATGTATTCTGACAGTGTTTTAGGACGGAGACTAAATTCTGTTTCGTCTTCATTTCCCAAGGTTCTTGAAGAAACTATTCTTTCTTCAAAATCTCCTGCGAATTGCTGATCTATAGGCATATATTATCACTCCTTATCTCATTAGGCGAATTAGTGCAGCCTTTATCGTGTCTTCTGTTGACAGTCCTTTTTCAACAGATGAAACTGCACGGATAGCATCCGGTCTTGGATAGCCTAATACAACCAAAGCCTCCACTGCGTCATCTGTAGAATTAACAGGCATGAAAACCTCACTGTTTTCGCTAGCGCCAAGTGTTATTTCTTTTCCTTTGAATTTGTCTTTTAGCTCGAGTACGATTTTTTGTGCAAGCTTAGGACCAACGCCCTGCGCTCTTGTTATGGATTTATAATCATCTGTTACGATTGCTACGGTTAAAGCCTCGGGCGAAAGTGCCGAAAGTACAGAAAGTGCTGCTTTAGGACCTGCTCCGTTTACCGAAATTAGCATTTTAAAAACTTCTAACTCTTCATATGTCAAAAATCCATATAAATCAAACAAATCTTCAGCTACACGAAGGAATGTATAGATTTTTACTTCTTCATTTTTGTTTAGTTTTGCAAGTGAAATTGGTGTCATAAAAATCTTAACGCCAAATGCACCTGTATCGATTATTGCTGAATTTTCATCTATATAACTGACAAATCCTTTAACGAATGAAATCATTAAATTCCCTCCTCGTTTATTAAGTTGTGGTATTTAAAAGAGTAGCCGTGGCACATTGCAATGGCTAAGGCGTCAGCTACATCGTCAGGCTTTGGAACAGCTGCAAGGCCCAGCATTGACGTTACCATACGCTGCACCTGTGCTTTTTGTGCTCTGCCGTACCCTGCGACTGATTGTTTTATCTGCAGAGGCGTATACTCAAAAACAGGTATATTCAAAATAGTAGCAGCGAGTATGCAAACTCCTCTTCCGTGTGCAACAGAGATTGCGGTTTTAACGTTTGTGTTAAAAAACAATTCTTCGATAGAAAAAGCATCAGGCTTGTGCTTTTCTATCAGTGTAGCCACGCTTTCATATATGTCACGGAGTCTGTCGGTAAGCTTCTGACCGGCAGGTGTCGTGATTGCACCATATTCTATTGGTGTAAATTTATGACCGTCGTAATGGATTACACCATATCCCACAATTGCAATTCCGGGGTCAATACCAAGAATAATCATTCTTTTTCTCCAAATTATAAAAAAATCTTGAGTTTTTTGCTTATTTACTGTATAATCATATCATAAATAAATTCAAAATGCAAGAAAGAACGGTGTAAACGACATGAAACTTTGGGGCGGTAGATTTTCTAAAGCCACAGATGCTTTAGTTGATGATTTTAACTCGTCAATCAGATTTGACGCAAGAATGTACAGACAAGACATAAAAGGCAGTATGGCTCATGCCGAAATGCTTGGAAGACAAGGCATAATACCAACTAAGGATGCGGAATTGATAGTTAAAACGCTAGGCGAAATTCTGACAGATATAGAAAACGGCAAGGTTGAGTTTTTGATTGATGCCGAGGATATACATATGAATATTGAAACGATACTCATAGAAAGAATCGGTGATGCCGGCAAAAAGCTTCACACAGGCAGAAGCAGAAATGACCAGGTAGCACTTGATTTGCGTATGTATCTGCGTGATGAGGTTGATGAAATAAAGGCCATGCTAAAGTCTTTAATGGAGACTCTTTTGGACATTGCTGAAAAAAACCTCGACACAATAATGCCAGGCTACACACATATGCAAAAGGCACAACCGGTAACTGCATCTCATCATTTTATGGCGTATTTTCAGATGTTTAGCAGAGATTCAGATCGTCTTTGTGATTGTTATAAGCGTATAAATGTTATGCCGTTAGGCTCGGGGGCGTTAGCCGGTACTACGTATCCGTTAGACCGTGAATTTGTAGCGAAAAAGCTTGGATTTAGTGCTATCACCCGTAACTCTATGGACGGTGTCTCTGACCGAGATTTTGCAATAGAATTAGCAAGCGTTTTGTCGATATTGATGATGCACCTGTCACGTTTTTGTGAAGAGCTGGTGCTTTGGTCAAGTCATGAATTTTCATTCGTTGAGATGGACGATGCATATTCTACAGGCTCATCTATTATGCCGCAAAAGAAAAATCCCGACGTTGCAGAGCTGATTCGCGGAAAATCAGGAAGAGTTTACGGAAGCTTAACCACACTTTTGACTATGATGAAGGGACTGCCCCTTGCGTACAATAAGGATATGCAGGAGGATAAGGAAGCGATATTTGATGCAGTCGACACGGTAAAGCTCTGTCTTCCGGTATTTACAAATATGATTAAAACCATGACTATAAAAAAAGAAAACATGTCAAGCGGTGCAACCGGTGGCTTTACAAATGCCACAGACCTTGCTGACTATTTAGTAAAATGCGGAGTGCCATTTCGTTCTTCGCACGAAATAGTAGGAAAGATGGTAGCGGCAGCTGTTTTGAAAAACTGTGATTTACATGAATTTACGCTGGATGAGATGAAAGGTTTTTCCCCTCTTATTAATGAAGACATTTATGATGCGATTTCAATTAAAACGTGCGTGGACGGACGAAATGTAATCGGAGGACCGGCACGTGAACAGGTGTTAAATGAAATCAAAAACGGGCGTAAGATACTAAAATAATTCTAGGGTTTTATGTAGAAAAAAATGACAAATTGGGTTGACTTTAAAAAAGGAATGTGATATAGTATCCTAGTACCGCGAGGTATATGATTTTATTTTTAGGAGGAGCAGGTTAAATGCAGAAGGGTACAGTTAAATGGTTTAACGCTCAGAAAGGTTTTGGGTTCATCGCAGCTGAAGACGGTACAGACGTATTCGTTCATTTTTCAGCTATTGCAATGGATGGTTTTAAAACACTTGATGAAGGTATGGAAGTACAGTTCGAAGTTGTTGAAGGTGAAAAAGGTCCTCAGGCAGCAAACGTAACAAGAGTGTAATCTTCAAATTTTGGGCTTCATATATATCAGTTCCTATATGAATAACTTAAATTAAAGGCTACGGCATACCAAAAAGCCCCATAAACCATATGGTTGTGGGGTTTTTTATTTGAAGGGAGAACAAAATGAGTAAAATTTTAAGAGCAATAGATTCACAGGGCTTAGTAAGGGTGTTTTTTATTGATGGCCGTGACATGGTAGAAAAAGCAAGACAAATTCATAATACTTCTCCCGTTGCAACTGCAGCTTTGGGCAGAACTTTAATTATGACCGCGCTAATTGGCAGCGGAATGAAAGAAAAAGATGACACAGTTTCTGTATTTATAAAGGGTGACGGTCCGCTGGGACAAATTGTCACAACTGCAAATGGAAACGGTTTAGTTAAAGGATATGTTGCAAACCCTGCTGTTCACTTGCCACTGAAGCCGAACGGAAAATTAGACGTTGGCGGTGCAGTTGGTAAAGGTTCTCTTTCTATAACCATGGATTTGGGTCTAAAAGAGCCGTACTGCGGACAGGTTCCGCTTGTTACCGGAGAGATTGCTGAGGATTTTACCTATTATTACGCAAAGTCACAACAAATCCCGACAGCTGTATCGTTAGGCGTATTGGTAGACAGAGACTACACAGTTAAACAGGCAGGCGGACTTTTTGTTCAGCTTTTGCCGGGTTGTGATGATGAAACTGCAGCTTTGATAGAAAAAAATGTAACAAATCTTGCTCCAGTGACTACTATGTTAGAAGAGGGTATGTCGCCGGACCTTATAGTTACATCTGTTTTTGCAGGATTGTTTTTTAAATATTTAGAAGATGACGAATATGAATACAAATGTGACTGCAGCAGAGAAAAAATCGAAAAGGCACTTATCTCTTTAGGTGAAAAAGAGCTAAAGGCAATGATTGAAGAAGACCATTTTGCAGAAGTGACGTGCAGATTTTGTCCTAATGTTTATAAATTTACAGAATTTGACTTAATTAATTTGCTAAATAAAGCAAAAAATAAGTAGGGCAAAAATTTTTAAAAAAATTATATTTTCTTCTTGACAATCATCGTGTTATCGTGTATAATAATTTTCGTCGCCGAAATGGCGCAAGCAAGTATGAATGGGCGCATAGCTCAGCTGGGAGAGCATCTGCCTTACAAGCAGAGGGTCACAGGTTCGAGCCCTGTTGTGCCCACCATTCATGCGGCTCGGTAGTTCAGTTGGTTAGAATGCCAGCCTGTCACGCTGGAGGTCGTGGGTTCGAGCCCCATCCGAGTCGCCAAATTTGCCTCTGTAGCTCAGTCGGTAGAGCAGGGGACTGAAAATCCCCGTGTCGGTGGTTCGATTCCGCCCGGAGGCACCACCAACACAAAGGATAAAAGATGCGGGAGTGGCTCAGTGGTAGAGCGTCACCTTGCCAAGGTGAACGTCGCGAGTTCGAATCTCGTCTTCCGCTCCAAAAACAAAATCTTGCCGCGTGCAAGATTTTGTTTTAAATTTAATATGGCGCCATAGCCAAGTGGTAAGGCAGAGGTCTGCAACAGCTTCATCCGCAGTTCAAATCTGGGTGGCGCGTCCAAAAGAGACAAACAGTTTTTATAACATAGTTATAATGATGTTTGTCTCTTTTTCTATGCAAATTTAACATAAAGGGTGGTCTTGGATTGGTAGAATTGTTTGGGAGGATTTGGATAGATGAAGAAAATTTGGTGGATATAACATCATAATGGTGATGTTTTAAAATTGGATATTATAAATTTTGAGCACATTTTGAGTGAAATCAAGATGTGCTTTTTTTATTTTAAAAGTATAAAGGAGGAAACTTACAATGACAAATAATGAAATTAGAAGTACAAATAATATCAAACTTAAGGAGGAATATAAAATGATGAAATTGGATTTGTATGAATCAAGATTGTTTGGTAGAATTTGTTACGGGTTTGGTAGAGATGAAGACGGTTATGTTTACGTTAAAGAAGATGAAGCCGATGTAGTAAGAATGATTTATGATATGGCTATTAATGGTCATAGTTTGCAGAATATTCAGGCAGAATTGCACAACCTTGGAATCAAATCTCCGTCAGGTAAAGATAAATGGACGCGAGATGTAATTGATAAGACCATAAACAACAAAAAGTATTTAGCTTATATTATTTCATTTGAAAATTTCGTTGAGGCATCTATTGAAAAAGAATCTCGTTGCAGATACGTTAGAAGTTAGTCTAGGGACAGAATTGCAGGTTTGTTATATAATTTTATTATCAAAATGAAAGGAGAATTGTCTATGAACAAATCAGCAATTCAAAATCAACTGCGGTATATTATTGCAAAAGAGCAATATATGAAGCCACTATTGGAGCATGAAATTATAACAGAGGAGGTGTATAACGAGGTATTAGAAAATCTGTACGATGAATTTGAGGTCTGGAGATATAGTAGAATACAGAACCCAAGTGTTGAATTTAGAAAGAAGAAAAGAGAGGCAAGAAATAATTTGTTGGAGCAGAATCCAGGATATATTTCTTTAACAGAGTTAGCAAGAAGTAAACCACAAAAATCAACCGGTTACATTATTCAAAGGTGGTTAAGGAATAGTGGAACTGTTGATTTTCTCACTTTATGGGAGAATAAACACAATGAAAAGTTTCTCCCCATTTCGGTAGAATTAAATTCTTTAACACCAAAAATATGGATAAAAGAAACACATTCTATCGGAATTGTATCAAGGCAGGGGAAGAATGGCGGAACATATGCACATAAGGAAATAGCAATGCATTTTATGTGCTGGCTGTCTGCAGAAATGATGTTAAATGTTATAGAGAAATACTTGGAGGTAATGAATGATGAGAAAGATAACTGAAATTCCGGCTACAATTTCCAAACAGTCTCAAGATATAAATAAACAATATAGAGTAGCAGCATACTGTAGGGTTAGTACAGATAAAGAAGAACAAGAGAATAGTCTTGAAAATCAAATTACATATTACAAAAGCAAAATTGAGAACACTCCTAATTGGACTTTGGTTGATATTTTCGCTGATTTCGGCATAAGCGGAATGAATGATACAAACAGAATTGAATTTCAGAGAATGCTTGGGATGTGTGATAAAGGAAAAATAGATTTGATTATTACAAAGTCAATTTCACGATTTGCAAGAAATACGGTTGATTGTCTAACACATGTAAGAAAACTAAAAGCAAATAATATAGGAGTTGTTTTTGAAAAAGAAGGGATAAATACACTTGATGCTGTTAGTGAAACTTTTCTAACATGGTTCAGTGCTTTTGCTCAGGCAGAAAGTGAATCATTAAGCCAAAATGTGACAAGAGGCAAAAGGATGGGATATAAAGAGGGTAAATTTTCGTTTCCGTCTTGCCTATATGGGTATGATAGGGGCGATGGGAAAACACCTGTTATAATTCCAGAACAGGCAGCAATCGTTCGCAAAATCTTTCATATGTATTTGGAGGGAAATTCCATAGGCGGAATTAGGAAATGGCTTAACGATAACAACATAGAAACAACAAGGGGTATAGGTGAATGGAACAAATCTACTGTGTCCGGGATTTTGAGAAATGAGAAATATAAAGGTGATGTACTCCTGCAGAAAAGTTATACGGTAGATTATCTTACCAAGACAACAGCAAAAAACAAAGGTGAGGTAACACAATATTATATTGAAAATAACCATGAAGGAATTGTGGCACGGAAAATATTCGATATGGTGCAGGATGAAATGCAAAGAAGGGCAAGTTTATACAGTAGTAAAACTCCAAGCAAATATAGTTCTAAATATGCTCTCACAGGCAAGGTGATCTGCGGAGAATGTGGTTCTAAGTACAGAAGAGTTACATGGTCACGAAATGGCAAAAAGAAAATTGTGTGGAGATGTACAGAAAGGCTCACTAATGGCACTAAGAACTGTAAGAATTCGCCAACCATACTTGAAGAAGACTTACATAACGCAATACTTAATAATTTAAAAGAGATATTGCCTATGTCAGACGATATAGCTCAAAAAGTTAAAAATGAGATTGAGATTGTTTTAATGAAAAAAGATGATAATAATCCACAAGTTATCCAACGTAAAATTAAAAACTTTGAAAAAGAGGCTGAGGTTTTGAGGAATATTTTAAAAGAAACAGAGGATAAAGAGTTTTATATTGAAAAAATTAAAAAAATAGAAAATGAATTATTGAAACTAAACAAAGTAGATAGTTTTACTTCAGTAAAAGAATCTTATGATTTATTAAATCAAATTAAAAAGATTGTTGACAATAAGGAATTGAATATGGACACATATTTCGATATAGTGATAAGTAAAATAGTTCAATATATACTAGTATATAGAACAGGGAAAATAAATGTTATCTATGATTAAATTGATACTTATTGTATGTTTACTTATTGTGTTCAAGGTGCTATACTATAATATGAGGTGATGTATCTGTGGATATTATTAAAGTGTTTTCACTAAATGTGAGGAAATATCGAATTCAAAAAGGATGGTCTCAGGAAGAATTGGCTGAGAAATCTGATTTACATAGAACATATATTAGTGCGGTAGAATGCGAGAGACGAAGTATCGCTTTAGAAAATATACAGAAGCTAGCGGATGCACTTGAAATAGATACATATAAATTGTTTATGGAATAAGATATAATTTATTTTTTGAAAGGAGGATCGATATGAAAAACAATACTGTGTTTAATAGATTGTTTACACAATATTCTATCAATGATTTGATTCATGGTAATGATAATCAAGTATATAAAGCTGTCATTAAAAGAGTATTACAGGATCCTCATTCTAAAAATAATGGTGAAATTATAAGTGAGATATATTCTTATATGGGAAAGAATTATCGAAATGAGTATTTTTATCAAAATACCCTTATTAATAAATTGTTATTGGGAAAACATAGTGTAAATACAACTACTGCATTAACACAGATACCTATAAATAAGTCAAAAGCAGACTTTATTTTAATAAATGGAAAAGCGGTAGTATATGAGATAAAAACAGAATTAGATAGTTTTGTTAGATTGGAAACACAACTAGATGATTATTATAAAGCTTTTAGTGACGTCTGTGTTGTTACCTGTGAAGAAAATTATGATAAATTAAATTCGATTCTTCAAGGAACAAATGTTGGTATTTGTATATTAACTAAAAGAAACACTCTTAATTTTATAAAAAATCCTATTTCAGATTATAGTAAGATCAGTCATGAAATGCTATTTAAAATCTTACATAAATGTGAATTTGAGAATATAGTAAATGAATATTTTGGTGGATTGCCGACTACGACTCCTGTTTTTTATTATGATGAATGTTACAAAAGCTTCGCACGAATACCTATAATGGAAGCGTATAGTGCTACTTTAAAGCAGTTAAAAAAGAGGAATAAGATATTAAAGGAAGAATTTAAGAAAGTTCCATATGAATTAAAGTCGTTAATGTATTTTTATAGCGAATATGATAATAAATATAGAACATTGCAGAAGTTTTTAAATGAAAATTATGGGAGGGTCTAAGTATGTATTTTCCATATTTGAGAGGCAGACAATATGAGTTGCTTGCATTAAGAGAATTGGTTGAAAAAGATGCAATAAGCAAAAAGGTCATACCAATTATAGAACCAGTTAAGCTTTCAGCCACTCTTTTAAAAACGATGGATGCTTTTATTAAAAACAATAGACAAATGATCGTAATATGCAATCCTGCGGTAGGAAACTTTGTTACAGATATGAAAACGGATGACAAGAATCAAGAGCAATTTCTTTCGTTGTTGAAAAGTGAAGAAATAATTAAAGGGCATATCATGAAGAAAATGTCTGCACAATTTATTGATATTTGGAAAGATAGAATGGGAGTGAACAAAGAGGACTGGGTGGTGCTTAATAACAAGCGAGAGTTTGTCGACGAATATTCTAATATTTTTGCAGAACGGCCTCCAAAATTTGTTTTAATACCCGATGAAAGCAACTTTAGAAGAAAAACCAGAGAAGGGAATAATAGGGTTTTATTAGCAGATAGATTTAATAAACTAGACAGAAATTCAGATTATTCAAAAAATGAAGATGAGTTTTATTCTGATGATCATTTATATTACGATATTGATGGTTATAGAGGTTTTTCAGATTATTCAATAATTGGAAATGATTATTTAGAATCAGGTTTTGCACCATATGCGGTAGCAATCCATATTATTTATTTAAAAAAAGATGATAGCTTATGGGTACATCATTTTGTTTCAGATTCAAATGATGATATTCAAAACCCTGCAAAAAAATTTTATGAGGCGGTTAGCAAACTTGCGAATTGGTGCGAGATTAATCATATTGATCTTACAATAGGATTAAAAACATTTATTGAACATTATCATAATCAAACATATCCAGGATTAGGAAGTGTTAAGAAATTGTCGTTAATGCACCACATAGAATTATTAAGCAAGCTTCTTGATGGGGTGAAATGATGAATTGTTGTGAAAAGTGTTTTAAGGATATTGAAATTAAAGCCCTAATAAAGAAGCAAAAAAAGGGGAATTGTGATTTTTGTGGAAGTAAAAATACATATGTTTCAGATGTTTCAGAGTGCTTAGAAATTAAAGAAAACTTTGAACGACTAATAGATGTCTATTCGTCGGAAAGTAGTAGACCAGAGGAATTTCCAAAAGAAAAAATGGATTTGTTAAAAAATATTCTGGCATATAAATGGAATATTTTTAATTTACAACCAGATGCTATATATAGATTTTTGACAACGCTTCTTCCGGAAAGATATATAGAACAACCCGAAATTTTTGACAACCCTGTAGGGATATTCGAAGAGATTAATGATGACTATTTGGGAGAGTATTCAATTTTGGGAAAATATCAATGGGAAGATTTTGTTACTGAAATAAAAGAAAAAAATAGATTCCATACCAATATAATAAATAAGGATGTTTTATCAAAAGTTTTACAAGCTTCATTTAAGGTATATAAAAAGGGTACAATATTTTATAGAGCAAGAACTTGTCAGGATGAGAGAGGGTATACCAAAAATGAGATGTGGGCGCCACCACCACAAATGGCCTCTAGTGGAAGAGCAAACCCCGAAGGTATTAGTTGTTTGTATTTGGCTGATTCTATTGACACAACCTTGCACGAAATCAGAGCTGGTATATACGATTATGTAACTGTTGGTAGGTTTGTTTTACAAAGAGATATAGAAGTTGTTAATTTAGCAGACATAGATAAGATAAGTCCATTCAAGGATTTAGATATTAGTTTGATTGCTGCGAACATTCCTCATTTAATTAAGATCGGACAAAACATAGCTAAGCCATTAAGAAGATATGATAGTTCTTTAGATTATTTGCCTACGCAGTATATATGTGATTATATTAAGAGCGAAGGGTTTTCAGGTATAGAGTATAAAAGTACGATGCTAAATGCTGGAACTAATTATGCAATATTTAATGAGAAGTTATTTAAGTGCACCAAGACGGAGGTTTACGAGGTGCAATCATTAAACTATGGCTATCAATCTATTCTAAAGTAAGCATATAATCTTTACAAATGGAATAAACCAATAAATAAGTTAGGAGAATTTAAAATGTGCAAACAAATATCTACCGAATACATACTAGGGAGTGCACTGTATTTCAATCAAAATGGAATTTCTATATCACGATTAAATCAACTTGAACAAAAAATTTATAAGGAAAATACTGACCTAATTATTGATATTTCTAGAAGTGCAATTGTTTCTGTTGTGGAATCATGTAATGAATATTTTAAATTAGAGAATGATTTTTTATTGCTAGAAGAGTATTATTTAAATAATATTACAAGAATAAAAAATAGATTCTTTGATGTATTAGATGAAAGTCTAAAAACATGTATTAAGTGTGCATTGTTATCTGATTAATATTACAGGAGAACGACATGGGCAATAAAAAAATATTTAGAGATACAATTCATGGATATATAGAGATTGATAAGGATATAGTAAATCAAATTATTGATACAGAATTGTTTCAACGATTGAGAAGAATTGAACAAACAAGCATGCGTTGTTTATATCCGTCTGCGCGTCATGATAGATTTATACATTCGATTGGTACATATCATTTGGCACGGGAAATATCATCAAGCCTATCAGATAAGTTGAAATTGTTTAAAACAAAGGAATTTTCTAATAATCAAGAATATTTTGAAAAATTACAATTCAACTTTGAATTGGCGGCTTTGTTGCATGATGTGGGACATTCTCCATTTTCACATACATTAGAGGGATATTTCAAATTAGAAAAAGTTAAATCTGAAGTGAAAATTAATGTGAAATTAAAAGAGGCATTAAAAGCATGTGTTGATAAAGAAAAATACAATTCATTTTGTATGGATTTTTTAAACTCAAATCCTGCACCTCACGAAATTATAAGTGCATTAATTTCGGTTGTTAAATATAAAGATATCATACAGAATTTATGTTCATCTCGAAACATTGAAGCAGAATACGATTTTATAGTGAGAGCTATAACTGGAACATTATATTCTGAAGAGGAAAAAGCGCTAGATAATTGTTTTATTAAACTGCTAAACTCATCTGCAATTGATGTTGATAAACTGGATTATATAACAAGAGATTCACAAATTTCTGGTTATGATAATGTTAAAGTAGATACAGAAAGGTTGATTTCATCAATAACACCTTGCGTTTTTGTTAATAATAAAGGGAAACAACAATTAGTACTAGCTTATAATAAAACTGCATTAAGTGTAATTCAAAATGTAGTAACTTGTAGAAATTCGTTATATACTTGGATATACTCACATCATAAGGTCCAATACGAAACGTTTTTAATAACTAGTGCAATTCAGGAAATCGCTAAAAAAGAGTCCCCCAAAAATCCAAATAAGTTTATAATTAAAATGTTTTCTGTGGAAAATATTTTAGAAAATTGTTTGTGCGACGATGATATTTGGTGTTTATTAAAAAAACATCGAGATATAAAGGTTGTTAAAGAACTCTTTGATAGAGCAAATCAGAAAAAGGCAATTTGGAAAAATTTCGTAGAATTTAAAGAGATTTTTTCTGAAAAAGAGGAAGATTTAAAATTAGGTGATTTTTCAGTTGAAAATTTTAAACAAATTGCTGGAAGTGATGGCGATGAGGCAAAAGCTTTCAAAGAATATATAGCAACTTTTAATGGATTAGAAATGGAAGCGGAAATTATAAAAACTTCTATAAAACTTTCTTCTATAGATCGGAGTGCGATACTTATACTATTAAATAATAATATTTATAGCTATAACACATTACTAGAAGAACTAAATCCCAATTTATCAATAAGTAGTTTTTTATATATTTACATTGAAAAAAAGTTTAAAGAGAGCATTAATATTGATGAATTTATCGAATATATAAAACAGTACCCAAAATTCAAAATGATGCCACCGCAATAATGGATTTTGTGGATTGTATTGTCTATAATAATATTAACAGAACCTGGCATGATTCTCAACGGTGTGGAGCATGTCGGGTTGTTTATAGAAATGTCACCGATAATGTCACCAATAAAAGAACTATCACCTTTAGGGTGACAGAAAAGGTCACAGATAAAGACGGTGCGTAAAAAAAGTGGATTAGACATGTGTGAACCCCAATCTGGACCCCAAAATGAACCCTAAAATTGAATGCCTTAAAATTTTTTAAGTTTTTATCTAGCGAACTTAAGTTTGTTGTATTGATGGAGGGGTTTAGAGTAAATTTCCATAGGTAAGCATATACAAAATGTCCCAATAAATGTCATATTAAATGTCTTAATAAAATTCGGACAACTACTACGAGTTGGACATTTGTTTGTGGGTATTACTCATAAGGAAAGTGCCCTATCATGCAAGCTGCTTTAATTATTAAAAGTGACAGAAGTGCATCGGTGCAAATTAAAACAGGGATAATTTTAAAAGTTTAAGTTATTTAAATGGCACCGATTTTGGCACCAATAAAATTTATCATAAACGGTAAACTTCCTCTGGCTGTTCAAAAACAGATAGTGTGAATTTGGCTAAATGTATTGACATTTTCCTAACAATTGAGTATAATAATAGTAACAGAACCCGACACGCCTCTCAACGATGCGGACCACGTCGGGTCATTTAATTTATGCGGAAGTGAAGTATATGAAACTTAAAAAGCATCAAGTGCCTATGTCGATAGATGAACAAGTTGAGAATTTAAAAGAACTTGGACTCGTAATTAATGATGATGAAGCGGTAAAAGAATTTCTCAACGATGTGTCCTACTTTAGATTGATTAAAGCATATAGCATAGGACTTAAGAAGAAAAATGACAAATACAATCAAGGGATTGCATTTGATATGATAAAAGAATTGTATCTATTCAATTGTAATTTCAGACAGGCATTGTTTGCACAGATTGAAAAAGTAGAAATAAATTTACGATGCCGAATTGCAAATCACTTTTCGTGTAAGTATGGCAACTTTGGATATGAGGATGCTTCAAATTTCGAGAATGCAGATTACCATGTTCACTTCTTAGCAGAAATAAATAATGAAGTAGATAGAAATAGCAAATCTGCTTTTGTTAAGAACTTTAGAAATAATTATGAAACGGATAAGATTCCAATGTATGCCTTGATAGAATTATTCAGCTTTGGAACCTTGTCAAAGTTTTATAAGAATATGAAGCAGGAAGATAAAAAGGCGATAGCTCAGATATACGGTATTAAATATACATACCTTGAAAGCTGGATTGAGCATATAGCCTTTGTCAGGAATATATGTGCACATTATGGAAGACTATATAATGTGAACCTTTCGAAAACTCCTGCACTGTATAAGCAGTATACGAAGCAGGGAATAAGTAGTGTGAGAGTATTTGCTACATTGGTATGCTTAAGCAACATTTTACCAAAGGATAGACACTGGAATGATTTCATAGATTTAATAGAAGCCTTGTTCGACAAATATCCAAATGTCAAAATGGAGCTGATGGGATTCCCTGAGAACTGGAAGGATGTTCTTAGGTAACGAATTTCAAGAGATGCGAAAAGCCAGACACTGTCTGGCAAAAACAACGAAAAAACACCTGCATCTATTATGAACGTGAAATCCAGAAAAAAGACTTGTCAGTTGACAAGTCTTTTTTTAAATTTCAATTGATTTAAACGGATTTTTCACTTTAATATATTTTTTAAATTTTTCCATGCTGTCAAAATTGTAAGAATTTTTATTCGTTACGATACATATATCAGCTGACATCGGTATCTGACATGGGATAGTAACGAAGTTTTTATTTGCTTGTACAATTTCTTTGAAACAAAAGCCTACCGATACATTTTGAGAAATCATTGAAAGCATGGTAGAAAGCTGTTTTGTTTGCATAATTATATTTGGCTGTATGTTTTCTACAGCAAACCACTTTTTGATTTTTTCTGTCTGAAAAAAATTGTTTTCAAATAAAACCAGAGGAACATTTTTTAAAATTTCAGGAGTAACTGTTTTGTGCTGTGAAATCGGATGCTTTTTTGATGCACAACAAACTATTTCCATATTGCTGATGACACTTGAGGAAAAACCTTTATCAATTGGTGTATTCTGGAGCAAAAAGACTATGTCTAAAAGCTTTTCAGACAACATATACAACAATTCGCTTCGACCATCCTCTGTTATTTCAAGGCTAATATCAGGATGTAGGCGATAAAAATCCTGATATATTTGGGGTGTAATAATGGAGCTTATCATTGGAGGAATCCCAAGTCTTAATTTATTGCGCTTGTTTCCTATATCCCTCATTACATTTTCTACATGTTCGGTATGTGAGAGTAGATCTTTGCATAGTTCAAATAATATCTTTCCTTCGGGTGTCAGCTGCATACCAGAATGGGTCCTTTTGAAAAGATTTACACTAAATTCGCATTCAAGGGATTTTATAGCAGAAGAAACAGATGGTTGCGAAATGTATAAATGTTCAGCGGCTTCAGATAGTGAACCGCATAGACATACTTTATAAAAATATTTTAATTGATTTAAATTCATGTCTTCACCTCGCCAATATTATATAGAAAAAAACTATATATGTCAATATAATATATAATTTACAAATATGATGTAAAATGATATAATGAAACAAAAAAGGAGGAGTAAAAAATGAAAACACATAAAATAGCAGTAATAGCAGGAGATGGTATAGGTCCTGAGGTAATAGCAGAGGGAGTGAAGGTTTTAGAAGAAATATCTGTGCTGGATGGAGGATTTCGATTTGAGTTTGAGCATTTCCCCTGGGGGTGCGAATATTACAAAGAAAATGGCAGGATGATGGCCGCAGACGGAATAGAGCAGCTTAAAAAGTTTGATGCAATTTTTCTTGGCGCAGTAGGTGCTCCCGGCGTACCGGACCATATATCTTTATGGGATTTGCTCCTTGTTATAAGGAAAAGCTTTGACCAATACATAAATCTAAGACCAGTAAAACTTCTAAAAGGAGCACCGCAGACGTTAAAAAATGTTTCTCCTGAAGAGATTGATATGATTTTTGTCAGAGAAAATACAGAGGGAGAATATGCCGGTAGTGGAAGTTGGCTTTTTAAAGGGAAACCAAATGAAGTTGTTATACAGGATGGCGTTTTTTCTCGGGCAGGCTGTGAACGAGTTATACGCTATGCTTATGAACTTGCAAAAAAACAAAACAAATCACTTACGAGCATCAGTAAGGCAAATGCTCTTAATTATTCTATGGTTTTTTGGGATCAGATCTTTGAAGAAATCGGAAGAGAGTATCCGGAAGTTAAAACTTATTCTTATTTGGTAGATGCGGCGAGTATGTTTATGGTAAAGGACCCAAAAAGATTTGAAATTGTTGTTACATCTAATCTTTTTGGTGATATTCTTACTGATCTTGGAGCCGCAATAGCAGGTGGTATGGGACTTGCTGCGGGGGCAAATCTAAATCCTGAACGCAAATTCCCATCAATGTTCGAGCCTATACACGGGAGCGCACCGGATATTGCAGGGCAAGGCAAGGCAAATCCTCTTGCAACAGCATGGTCAGCAAGTCAGCTGCTTGATCATTTAGGATATTCAAAATGGGCGGAGCGCATAATTGAGTGTATTGAAGAAATTTTATGCGACGGTAAAATATTGACGCCCGATCTTGGCGGAACTGCGAAAACATCGGAGGTTGGCGACGAGATTATAAGAAAACTCAGGAAGGCTGATAGTTAAAAGAGTTAAGTAAATCTAATATACAAACGTTTAAAATGTATTAAAATACTTATTTTGTTGGCAGTTTAAGAGTATCAATACGCCTTATAAAAACAGAATCTTTCGTTCCCAAATTGACGATTCAGGTAATTCGTGTTATAATTTTAGTGTCAGTAATGCTTTGGGTAAAAACTCAAAACAGATTATTTATTTTAAATTATAATAAAGGGGTAAGTAATTATGAAAGATTTCGTTTACTATGCGCCGACAAAGGTGTTTTTTGGAAAAGATAAGCACAAAGATATAGGAAAAATAATTAAAGGGTACGGATACAGCAACATAATGCTCCAGTACGGACAGGGAAGTATAAAAAAGTCAGGACTCTATGATGAGATTATGTCATCACTTGATGAATACGGTGTAAATGTTGTTGAAATGGGCGGCGTTGAGCCGAATCCAAAGATTTCATTTGTTCTAAAAGCGGTAAAAGCGGCAAAAGAAAACAATGTTGAGATGATACTTGCAGTAGGTGGTGGAAGTGTACTTGATTCTTCAAAATATACTGCTGCAGGGGCTTGCGCAGATTGTGACCCGTGGGATTTTCCTACCGGTAAAAAAACGCCTGAAAAATCACTTCCTGTAGGATGTATTTTAACTATCGCTGCAGCGGGTAGTGAAATGAGTTCGTCTGCGGTTATCACAAATATGGAGCTTAATATGAAACGAGGCTTTAACAGCGAATTTAACAGATGCAAATTTGCTGTTATGAACCCCGAACTGACATACTCTGTATCCAAATATCAGACAGCCTGTGGAGTAGTTGATATTATGGCACATACAATGGAACGCTATTTTACCCCATGTGAACAAACAGACCTTACAGACAGAATAGCAGAAAGTATCTTAAAAGCGACAATTGCAGCAGGTGCTGCTCTTATGGAAAATCCTGAAGATTATGATGCGCGTGCCAATATGATGTGGGCATCGAGCTTGTCTCATAATGGTCTTACCGGTTGCGGACGTGAAAATGCGCTTCCGGTGCATCAGTTAGAACATGCTTTAAGCGGCGAGTATGACCAGATAGCTCATGGTGCGGGACTTGCGATGCTATTCCCGGCGTGGGCAAAGTATATCTACAAACATAACATTTCGCGTTTTGCGCAGTTTGCGCGTAGGGTGTGGGATTGTCCAGATGAGGACGATGAAACTGCTGCTTTATCAGGAATAGAAAAAATGGCAGAGTACTTTAAAAAACTCGGTATGCCGACTCGTCTTTCCGATTTCGGACTGGATGAAGGATGCATAGAAAGACTATCAAGGCTTTGTACCTTTGAAAGACAAAGAAAGGTAAAAAGCTATATCGATATGGATTTTGATGTGATAAAAGAGATATTCAAAATATGCTTATAATTTTGTGTCAAAGCGTATTTAATAAAAAAGCACTTGCTTAGCTATGTGCTCAGTCAGGCGCAGTTATATAAAAGTAGCGACAAGAGTTATCTTGTCGCTATTTTTATGGTATTTAATTTATATCGGACACAGATGTGTTTTTGAATGTTTTTGGCGAGCAACCAAAGTTTTCGTTAAATACTTTATTAAAATACTGTATGGACGAAAAACCGCAGGAACAAGCAATTTCTGTTATTGTTTTGTCAGAGCTTAAAAGCAGCTTTGTGGCGTTTTGCAGGCGTACAAAGTTTATATATTCTACAACAGTACCTCCTGTAAGCGCCTTAAAGCGCTTGCATAACTGAAATTTGTTAAGGTTAATCGTCGAGGCGACATCGCAGATATAAATTTTATCTGCAAAATGTCTATCTATAAATTGTATAACGGGTTTTATAGGTTTTAATTGATTTAAAAAACTAAAGTCAAGCTCCTTTGTCAGTTCATATCTGTGCATAAAGGCGGTAAGCTTTAGAATGTATGCCTGTAAATATAACGAGTAATATACTTTTTTAGAGCGAAATTCATCAAAAATATTATCAAATATGTCAGATAATTCTGACTTTTTATTGCTGATAAAGTATCGTGCCGGAGAGGTTTTGTCGATAAATTGGCAGATATAGCTCATATCGTCTTTTTTTACGGATGAAATCTGTCTGTCCATTTCAATTTGTATGTAAGAAAAATTCGTTCCAAAATCACAATGTATGATGTTGTGCACGACATTTTTATTAATTAACAAGGTGTCGTCATCTGACAGTTGAAAGAGTGAGCCGTCAATACAGCAGGTCAGTTTCCCTGAATGTACGCGTATAAGCTCTATTGCGCTATGATAATGAGAACCTCTGAGCGAAGCTCCGGGTAAATATGTAATAGATGAAACATTTAAAGATATTTGCGGCAGATTATATTTTATGATTTCTTTATCCATATTAAAATCCCCTTGAATGCAATATTATTTAAAAAAACGCCAATATTTATGTAGATATTGTCAAAATAATATAATAATATAAGTATATACCAAGTGATTATTTGTGTCAATAAGGAGAAATGTTTGATATGGTCGTGCTGTTTTTGGTAATAATCATTTTAATGCGTGTGTTGCAGAGCTTATTTAGCAAGAAGGCTAATCTTATCATTCCTGATGGTGTGAAATCTTATATGAAACACATAGGAATTTCAAAATTGTTCTCATCTGTTTTTGGCTTGGTTCTGATAATATTAGAAAGCAGAAACCTTGCCGGAATAAATTTACAGATGATAGCTATTGCAAGCGTTTCCGGTCTGGCTTTGGCAATAGGTTCATTGTGCGGTATAAAAGCGCTGAGTAACGGGACATTAGTTCTTAATTCGATGTTTGGAGCTGCCGGTTTAATTGTTCCGTGTATTTTGGGAATATTTTTGTTTGATGAACCAATTTCTTTTATGCAGGGCGTATGTATGGCAGTTCTCTTTTTTGCTATGGCGATGCTTGTAGACTCGTCAAAGAAAATAAGTAAAAAAATTTCCAAAAAAACAATTTTATACCTTATAGGTTCGCTTCTTTCAAACGGTACGGTTATGTTTTGTCAGAAATTGTTTGGCGAGCTTGAGCCAGACGGAAATGTTTCATTTTTCTCAATGATTACGTTTCTTATTCCGGCGGCGGTAATTCTATGCGTGTTACCGTTAGTTCCCGAAAAGGCAGAAGATACAAAAAAGTTTCCTAAAAAGCTCATAGTATATGCACTAATTCTTGCGTTTGCGGTATTTGTGATACAGCAGCTCGTCACTTTGCTCACCCCGCTTCTTTCGTCGGCGGTATTATTTACCTTTGTAAATGGTGGAGCAACGGTAATAGCAGCATTGGTGGGTGCTGCGGTATACAGTGAAAAAATAACCGTTAAAAGTGCACTTGGAATCATACTGGGTATTGCTGCTATGATAGGTATGAAGGTTTTTTAGTTGCGTAAGTCATATATAATAAAGTATAAAAATAAAATCAGGAGGAAGAGCTATGCAAACACTTAGGTTTGATTTAACCAAAAAAGAGGGCGCATTTAAAATTTTAAATGCAACAAATGGCGGTCCTTGGTACAAAAGATATTCAGAAGACCAGAAAAGAAGCAATTTTAAAGAGTACAAGGCGGCAAGAATACCTTATTCAAGAAATCACGACTCAGGCGTAGTAACGATTTATGGGGGACCTTTCAGCCACGATATCACCCGCATTTTTCCGAACTTTGATGCAGATGTGGATGACCCTGCTTCATACGATTTTGCATGTACCGACGAGTCGGTTTTAGCTACATTAGATGCAGGCACAGAGACTTTTTTCAGACTCGGACAAACTATTGAACATCATATAAAAAGCACGACACTATTCCGCCTGAAGATTTTCATAAATGGGCGCGCATCTGCGAGCATATCATAAGACACTACAATTATGGATGGGCAGATGGTTATAGCCTAAACATTCAGTACTGGGAAATCTGGAACGAGCCCGACCTTGCTGATGATGACTGCGAGAATAAGCCTACCTGGGGCGGCACAAGGGCGCAGTTTTTTGATTTGTACGAAATAGCAGCAAAGCACCTTAAAAAGTGTTTCCCTGAGCTTAAGATAGGTGGTCCTGCCGTTGCGTGCGAAACAGATGGCTGGACAAAGGAATTCCTTGCAGAAATGTCAAAAAGAAATGTTCCTATGGACTTTTTCTCGTGGCATATTTATTGTACCGAGCCAAAGGATATGATAGAAAAAGCAAACCGTATGAAGGCAATGCTTGTAGATAATGGCTACAAAAATGTTGAGACAATACTCAATGAGTGGAACTATGTCAAAGGATGGGTAGAGGAATTCAAAGAATCCATAATGACCATTCACGGCTTAAAGGGTGCAGCATTTACAATGGCGTGTATGTCAGAAGTGCAAAAATGCGACGCATTGGATATGCTTATGTATTATGATACAAGACCGAGTGCGTTTTGCGGAGCGTTTGATTTTTATAGTTATGAACCGCTCAAGGGATACTATCCTCTTATGTGGTACGGAAAGTTTTACGATTTAGAGTCGTACATAAAGTGCGAATCAGACGTAGAACACATCTACACCCTGTGCGGAACGGATAAAGACGGAAAAGTAATGTGCATTATCACAAATTATTCAGATGATGACAATGCAGAGGCTAAGGATATAAAAATAGATTTCGGCAAAGAAGGAAAGTATGAAATCTACTTAGTTGATGAGGAAAAAGACGGTGAGCTTGCAGAGGTGACCGAAAACTTAGAATTTACGCTCGCGCGTTGTGCGTTTATGTTGATAAAGGAAATCTGATATAGGCTATATTTTTAATTTAAAAGAAGGGAGAAATAATAAAAATCAAATTCCTTTTTGACTGATTTTTATTATACATAATTTTTATGCATTCATTTAACAAACATGGCACAGAACACATCCGCGCATTGATTGATGAAGGGGTTAAAAATAAAACAAATACAGCAACGATAAGCGGAAAATGGGAGATTTCAGAAGCGGTACTTTTGCCTTCGGATTTCACGCTTGTTCTTGATAATTGTCATCTGCGTATGGGTGACGGCACATTTGACAATATGTTCAGGAATGAACATTGCGGAGATGTCCATAAAACCACTGCGGGAGAAGGCAATAAAAACATTAAAATTATAGGAAAAGGCGAAGCTGTTATAGACGGCGGAAACTATAACGGTCTTTGCGAAAAAAACGCCTCAACCGATGGCAGACCAAACATATATGTAAATAACCTTATCTTGTTTGTTAATGTAGATGGATTTGAAATAAAAAACATTCATTGTCGCAACCAGCGTTGGTGGGCACTTGATTTTATATTTTGTTCAGACGGTATTATAAAGGATGTTGATTTTCTTGCCAATGATACCGGTATTGATGAAAACGGGAATGAGTATCACGGACTTAAAATTGAAAAAACGGCAGAAGTGTTTGTAAAAAATGCAGACGGAATAGATATTCGTCACGGTTGTCACGATATTAAAATTGAAAATATTACCGGCTTTACAGGAGATGATACGATAGCGCTTACCGGATTGTTTAAAGGTTCTGATTTTCCTTTTAAAACAGAAGGTAAGAAAATAGATATCTGCAATATTGAAATAAAAAATGTAAAATCAGCAGCTTTTTGTTCAAATGTTCGACTTTTAAGCCAGGGTGGTGTTCCTCTTCATGATATACTTATCGATGGGGTGTACGATATGTCCAAAGAGAGTGAATGTCTGGATAGAGGAGGGTGCGGAGTGAAGTTAGGTGACGCACACAGACTTTACGGTTCACGCCACGCAACCGAGGACGAAACATATAATATAACCATTAAGAATGTTCATTCTAGAGCAAAATTCGGTGCAATCGTTTTGGGCGGAAAAATGAAAGATATCATTTTGGAAAATATTGAGGCGTTTGATGGCGCAGAGAAGATAAACGATATGCGTTAAAATTAAATAACACTGTAATTGTAGATTATTTTTCAATAAAAAAGAGTTGTCTTTTAAAAGACAACTCTTTTTTATATGACTAAAATTATTCTGGTACTTTTTAGTTATAATGTTGAAAACATCACGTTTGTTGATTTTTCAGCGGATTTTTATTGAGTTTTTTGCTATTTTGCTCTTTAGTGCATCGGGAACGTTAGTATCAGTTACAATATAGTCAGCAACTGAAAGGTCTGATATTTTTGTAAAGGCGCAACGATTGAATTTTGAATGATCTGCTGCAACAATATTTATCTTGGACTGTTCAAGCATAATTCTATCGATTTCAGCTTCTTTATCATAATAGGAGGAAAATCCGTGCTCTGAATCAATCCCGTCAACGGAAAGAATGAGTTTATCCGCATAATATGATTTTAGCTGTCTTATAGCATCGTCGCCGAAAGTGAACTGATATTTGGAATTGATTAACCCGCCTAAAAGAATTATGTTAAAGTTGGGATTTGATGTTCCTTCAAGGGCAATAGAGATTGAATTTGTAACGATGCTCAAATTAAGCTCCTGCGGAATAGCGCGGAAAACGAGGAGAGTGGTAGTTCCTGAATTGAGCATAATTGTATCGTTGTCATTGATCATAGTAGCAATTTTTTTTGCGATGATTTCTTTTTGCTCCTGATTAGTAGACATACGCTGATTAAGACTCATACTGTAATATGGTTTATATGGGCTTACTGCTCCACCGTGTACGCGCGTTAAAAGACCTTTGCTTTCCATATCGGCAAGGTCTGTTCGTATAGTTACCTCAGAAATGCCGAAAAGTTGACTAAGCTGCGTGACGCGGATGCTCCCGTTTTTGTGGAGAAGCTCAAGTATCTCTTTTCTTCTGTTATCAGCTGACATAGCCTTTATCTCCTTACTGCTTTTTCTTTGCAACATGAAATCTCTTTTTACTATACATTAAACTTTCGGTTTTGTCAATATCAAGAAAAAACGAAAGCAAAAACTTTTGTTTCGAAAATAAATCAAAAATAAAACGAAAAACATATTGACAAATCAAATTATTTGTTGTATCATAATGTCGTACAAAGTAATGACGAAAATCGTCAGTAAAATTTTTAAAAAAGGAGAAATTACTATGAGCGCGAATTGGGCAAAAATGGACCTTTCTCAGGTACCTAATATGGTTACCTCAACAGTTCCCGGTCCTAAATCGATTGAGTATCACGAAAGATGCTCCAAGTACATGAAGGGTTATTCAAGTCAGGTTAAATTGTTTCCTGTAACATTTGAGTCAGGTTACGGATACACATTAAAAGACGTTGACGGAAATACATACCTTGACTTTTCATCAGGCATTTACGTAACAGGTCTTGGACACTGCCATCCTAAAATCAGTGAGGCAGTTGCAGAACAGGCTAAAAAGCTTATGAACTGTCACGACTTTACAACAAAGGTGAAAATGGAATTAGTAGAAAAGCTTCACGAAATCACCGGCGGACGTTTTGGCGGATTCCAGTTCTATGATTCAGGTACAACAGCAGTTGAAGCAGGTCTTCGTTGTGCGCGTGCTGCAACAGGTAAGCAGGAATTTATCTCTTTCTTCAGAGATTTCCACGGAAAAACTTATGGTGCTAACTCACTTGCAGTCGTAGGTCCTGATACCCACATGAGAGCGCCTGGATTTATGCTTGTTCCGCGTCCAAATCCATATCGCGATTTCTTCGGAAGAAGCGAAGAAGAAGCGTGGAAAGATTCTTCTCCATACATCAACATGATAGAGGGCATGCTTGACAATGCTTGTGCAAATGGTGGTAAGAATGTTGCAGCAATCGTTTTAGAGCCCATTCAGGGTTGGGGCGGTTCAATCATTCCTCCTGATGACTTTATTCCTGCACTTCGTGCTCTTTGTGATAAGCGTGGAATCTTACTCTTCGCTGACGAAGTATTAAACTGTATGGCAAGAACAGGTAAATACCTCGCTATGGATCACTGGAACGTAACAGCTGATATTACAACACTTGGAAAAGGCTTTGGTAACGGTTTCCCTGTAACAGCGTTAGCTGTATCTAAGGACTTAGCTCCTGCTATTGAAAAGATTTCTGCTTCATCGAGTTACGGTGGTAACCCGATGGCTTGTGTAGCAGCATTAGAATCAATCAAGGTTATTGAAGAAGAAAACTTAAATGAACGTTCAACACACCTTGGTGAAATCATGCTTGCTAAGATGGAACAGATGAAGAAAGAACATCCAATCATCGGTGATGTTCGTGCAATCGGATGTTTGCAGGCAATAGAAGTTGTTAAAGACCGTGAAACAAAAGAACCATTTGCTGAAGCAGGTACAATGATTTATCAGAAGGCATTCGAAAAAGGTCTTGCATGGGTACCATCAGGCCACATTCTTCGTATGTCACCTCCGATGATTCTTGATGATGAGGCAGCATTAAAGGGTCTTGATATCATTGAAGAGGCAGTTAGAGAAACAGAAAAGCATTTCGGATATTAATTATAAGTATCAAGGGTTATTGCTTTTGCGATAACCCTTGAAATAGTTATATTAAGCGAGGTAAATTTTATGAAAATAGTAAAATTCGGACTTATTGGCTGCGGTCTTATGGCGAGAGAATTTGCATCAGCAGCCGCAAGATGGTGTCATCTTACAGATGATATTGCAAAACCTGAAATAGTAGGTATATGCTCCGTTGTTCCTAAGGAAATGGAGTGGTTTAAAAAGAACTTTCCCGAGATAAAATATGCAGTAGCAGACTATAAGGAGCTCCTTGATAAGGAGGATATTGACGCAATTTATTGCGCAGTTCCTCATAATCTTCATGAGCAGTTTTATATAGATATAATAAAGAGCGGTAAGGCACTACTTGGAGAAAAACCATTTGGTATAGATAAAGCAGCAAACGCAAAAATTATGGAAGCTATAAAGGAAAACCCTGGCACATTTGTACGCTGCTGTAGTGAATTTCCATACTATCCTGCAATGCAGACAATGATTAACTGGTATAATGAGGGTAAATTCGGCAAGGTATTAGAAATCCACTGTGGATTCAACCATTGCAGTGATATGGATACAACGAAACCAATAAACTGGAAGAGAATGGTCAAGTTTAATGGTGAATACGGATGCTTAGGTGACCTTGGTATTCATACTCAGCATGTTCCTTTCCGACTTGGATTTAAGCCCAAGACAGTCAGAGCACATTTTTCGAATATAATAAAGGAAAGACCTGACGGAAAAGGCGGCACAGCAGTTTGCGATACATTTGACAACTGTACAATATTTACCACAACGCTTAACAAAGAGGGTGACGAAATCCCCATGATTCTTGAAACGAAGCGTATGTGCCCCGGCTCGACAAACCGCTGGTTCTTTGAAATTTATGGTATGGATTGTAGTGCACGTTTCTCAAGTGACGATGCAAATGCATTTTACTATACATCTTCATGGGGAAAAGAGCAGTCATGGAATCGTATAATTATTGGCTATAAGCCTATGATTCCTACAATTACAGGTCCTATTTTCGAGTTTGGATTTACAGATGCTATTCAGCAGCAGATTGCCGCATTTATTTTAGAGTATTCAGGTGTTGAAGTTCCCTTTGGTCTTTTCACCCCCGAAGAAACTGTTCTTTCACATACACTTGCGACTGCGGCGCTTAAGTCGTTCTATAATAAGACAGTAGAGGTTATAGACTAAGAAGTTTGCTTGTGTGACAGGAGATACAAAAATGTATTTAGGAATTGATTTAGGCAGTACAAATATTAAGGCAGCACTATATGATTCAGATATGAAGCTTAAAGATCGTCGCAGTATTCCTGTAAGCTACATAAGGGAAAACGGCTTTGTGGAATTTGATGCAGAAAAGTACAGCGAAAATCTGCTGGAGCTTCTTTCTGAGATAATTCGCATAAACCAGGTTGATTCTGTTAATGAACTGGCGTTTACGGGGCAGGCAGAATCGCTTGTGGTAGTCGGAAAAGACGGCAAACCACTTATGAATGCCATCTCGTGGATGGATGAACGTTCACAGACAGAGTGCACCGAACTTGAAAAGCATTTTACAAAGGAAGAGTGCGAAAGGGTTACAGGTCAGCAGGCAATACTACCCACGTGGCCAGCAACGAAAATTCTCTGGCTTGAAAAGAACAAGCCAGAGGTTTTTGAAAATGCACAGACTTATATGCTTTTAAAAGACTATGTGGTGTATTACTTAACGGGCAATAAAGTTTCAGATATGTCAATTGCAACATTTTCTTTTTATTTTGACATATACAAAAAGTGCTACTGGAAAAAGATGCTCGATGCAATTGGCATAACAGAAGACAAGCTTCCGTCTTTAGCAGAACCATGCACAGTGGCAGGAAATATCAAAAAAAGCATTGCCGAAAAAATAGGCATTGGCACTGATGCCAGAGTAAACATAGGAACACTTGATCACTTTGCGGGAATGATTGGCACGGGAAATATCGGTAAGGGCAAAGTTACCCTTTCTACGGGAACTGTTATGGCGATGGCAACATTTTCTGAAAAAGGTGTATCAGACATAAAAAATATCGCGATGCACTATGGTTTTCTTCCCGATACTCACATTATGCTTCCTGTTGCAGAAAGCGGCGGAGTATGTCTTGAATGGTTTAAAAATTCCTGTATGAAGGATGTAAAATTTAGTGAAATAGATGATACCGTAAGGGAAAGAAAGATAAATAACATAATATTCCTTCCCTACTTAGTTGGTACAAATTCTCCTGAATTTGACAACCGGGCATCGGGAATGTTCTGGGGCTTAAGAGGTGAACACGACGCTTTTGATATGGCTTATGCTGTGATGGAGGGCGTGGGATTTCTTCTTAAAAAGAACTGCGAATATATTGAAAAAAACGGCACTAAAATAAATTCAATTATTGCAACGGGTGGCGGCTCTAAAAGTGATGTATGGTGTCAGCTTCAGGCAGACATAACCTGCCTTCCAATTATGATTCCGAAGGAAAAGGAAGCGGCGTGCTTGGGTGCGGCTATAATTGCGGCGGTAAGTGATGGAAAAATCGAAAGTTTCGAAAAGGCAGCACAGACGATTGAATTTGAAAAGGTATTTAATCCTTCAGGCGATAAAGGATTTGAGGAAAAATATAAACTGTTTAATGAACTTTATAAGTTTTCGTGCGAATTAAGAGGAGGGAAAATGGTATGAATAACTTAAAAGTAGGATATGCAAAGGTAAATATAAACCCAAGACTTGGCATAGGCTTATATGGGTATTATGTACCCAGATATGCAAAGGGATTTTTAGATGATCTCGAGGCTCATGCAATTGCTCTTTCGTGTAATGATGAGACTCTGCTTATGATAAGTGTTGATATTTGTGCGGTTGGAAGCAAAAATTATAAGGACTTTTCAGAGCGCATATGTGCCGCAACTGGCCTTTCAAGAGAAAAGATTTTTATAGCGGCAACTCATACTCATACAGGTCCGTTTACAGAACATACTGTGATGTTTGAGGTAGACGATAAGTTAATAGATGAGTATGCAGAATTTTTGGGAAATCGTCTTGCAGATTTATCTGTTATGGCACTTTCTGATTTGAAAAATGCAAAAATGGGCTTTATTGAAGGCAAAGCACCCGACAGAGTTGCATATATAAGAAGATACAAGATGAAGGATGGCACAGTATGCACATGTCCTCCTGTTAACGATCCCAATATTGATCATGCAATCGGCGAGCTTGACCAGAGAGTACATATTGTAAGATTTGACAGAGAAGGCGGCGAAAGTATTGTACTTTTAAATTATGGAGTTCATGCAGATACTGTAAATGGCGAAATGATTTCATCCGACTGGATTGGCTGGCTCAGAAGAACCGTTGATAAAGCACTCGACGGTGTGAAATGTATAGCATTTGTAGGAGCGCAGGGTGATGTTGGCAGCACAAATGTATTCCCGTCCGGCGGCGATATGAACGATACAGAAATAAGTTTTGATAACGAAATGAAAAGTCCTGGTATGGCACGATTTATTGGTCGCGCTCTTGCGGGTACACTTCTTCAGGTTTATGATAAGGTAGAATATGTTGACGTTGACAACATAAAAATTATTGAAAAAATTGTCGAAGTTCCTGCAAATAAAGCCAAACCCGAGGAATTGCCGCAGGCAAAACTATACAAAAAGCTTCACGAAGAAGGTCGTGACTGCGATATTCCGTTCGAGGCAATGGAGCTTACAACTGTTGTTGCAGAAGCTGTTCGTATGTGCCAACTTGAAAACGCCCCGGATAACTTTGAGATTAACCTTACAGGTGTTAAGATAGGTCCAGTTGCATTTATTGGTATTGCAGGCGAGCCATTTACAGAAATCGGAGTTGGAATTAAAGATACCGAAGGTTGGTCGGCTATTATGCCCTGTTGCCAGGTAAACGGAAACTTTGGATATTTCCCTGTTAAATCCGCATTTGATGAAGGCGGATATGAAGCCCGCTCGTCAAAATATACAAGCGTGGTTGCAGAAAGACTTATTGATGGTGGTAAAGCTTTATTAAAAGAATTAAAATAATAAAAAAAGAGAGGAAAAAAATATGAGTAACATTTTTGAACCTGTAACAAAATTTAATTTTAACCCAGCAGATTTCGTTCCTTTTAAGGACAAGGAAGTTTGCGAAAGAGTAAGAAAGCTCAGTGGCAAAGATCTTGAAAAAAGAGAAGCATGGTGGCATCCTGAGTTTGATGTTAAGGTTATGATGAACCCGCATCCGGTGCTCATTTCAACACTCTTCACAAGACTTAAGGCAGCATCTGAAGCAGGCAAAACATTTACAATGATTCTGGGAAATCCTGAGCCTGATACATATATCCCTCTTGCGCAGCTTATCAACTATTTCAAGGTTGATTGCTCAAAGGTGCATATCTTTGCAGAAGATGAATGGGCAGACGAGGATGGCAATATTGCTCCTGAAACATACGAAGCAGGCTTTGTTCATTCAATGCTTAAGTATTTGGTACATCAGATTGATCCTAAACTCAGAATGCCTCTTGAAAATGTACATTATCCAACAAACAAGAATATCAACGATTATTCAAAGATAATAAACGATATTTCAGAAGGCGGAGCAGATATAATATCAACATCGCCAGGTTGGGCAGGTCACGTAGCGTTTGTTGACCCTATTCCTGAATTTATGGGAAGCGGAGATATCGAAGAATGGCTCAATCAGCCTGCAAAAATCGTAACACTCCATCCTATGACAATAATGCAGAACTCGCTTCATGGTTGTTTCGGTCAGTCAGGTGATATAGCAAATGTACCTCCTAAGGCAGCAACAATCGGACCTATCGATGTAATGCGCGCTAAAGAAAGAATTGAAGTACACGCACTTATGACAAATGGCACATTCTCATCATGGCAGAGAATGACTTCAAGACTTGTAACACACGGACCTGTAACACCTTTAGTACCAAGCTCAATGCTTCAGACAAAGAAGACACAGGTATACATAAGTGATGAAATTGCAGCACCTTTTGAATGTTGGGAAAAGGTTGGATATTAATAATTAAAATATAACTTGATAGAAACAAAGCTCTGAAAATAGCGTTTTTAGGGCTTTGTTTTGTGCTTTTTATCCTGATTTAAGGTCACGATACTAGGATTTTTATCAAGATGAAAAATAAAAAGCACAACAGATTCGGCGATATTTGGTATACTGGAAATTCCTATGATAAAGCAAATATGCCTTTTAAAATCTTATATAAATAAAAAAAGTCGAAACAAGTCTTGCTTGTTTCGACTTTTTTTTATGGAAAAAGCTAAAAACGTAATGACTGGTTTTTTAAAAATCAACCTCTGTTCCGTAGAACGTGCATTTATAAAGCTTTTCCATCTGCTCGGGTGTGATTTTTCTTGGGTTAGAGCCTGTACATGCATCTGCTACAGCGTTAGCTGCAATTTCAGGCAGTTTATTTAAGAATTCATCTTCATTAACACCAAATTCTTTAATTGTCTTTGGAATGCCCGTGAGGCGATTAAATTCTTCGATTTTAGCAAGGAGTGCCTCAAGCTGTGATTTTTCGGAAATTCCGCCTAAACCAGTGCGGCGGGCAATGTCTGCATATCTTCTCATGGCTTCGGGCTCGTGAGCGTTATACTTGATAACGTATGGAAGATAGATAGCATTTGCACAACCGTGTGGAATATGGCCTGTTGAAAATGCTGCACCTGTTTTGTGTGCCATTGAGTGAACTATACCCAAGAGAGCATTTGTAAACGCCTGACCTGCCAGACATTGTGCATAGTGCATCTTTTCTCTTGCTTTTATATCGTTTTTGTATGAGGCAGGAAGATAATCAAATACCATTTCGATAGCTTTTATAGCTAGTGGGTCTGTGAATGGACTGTTTAATGTTGAAACATAAGCTTCAATAGAGTGAGTTAATGCATCCATTCCGGTGTAGGCAACTTGTTTTACCGGTAAACCTTCGACTAAATCAGGGTCAACAATTGCGACGTCAGGAGTAATTTCAAAGTCTGCTAAAGGATATTTTATACCCTTTGAATAATCTGTAATAACTGAAAAAGCGGTAACCTCTGTAGCTGTACCTGATGTTGAAGGAACGGCACAGAACCTTGCTTTTGTCCTTAATTTTGGAAAATTAAAAGGAATGCATAGGTCTTCAAATGTTATGTCAGGGTATTCATAAAAAGCCCACATAGCTTTTGCAGCATCTATGGGCGAACCGCCGCCGATAGAGATTATCCAGTCCGGCTTAAAGTCTTGCATTGCCTTTGCGCCTTTCATAACTGTTTCGACAGATGGGTCCGGCTCTACACCTTCAAAAAATGAAACCTTCATACCTGCCTCTTCAAGGTATGCCTGTGCCTTGTCTAAAAAACCGCCTTTTCTCATTGAGCTGCCACCTGATATAATGATGGCTTTTTTGCCGCTGAGCATTTTTAAGTTTTCCAAAGAACCCTTGCCAAAGTAAAGGTCCCTGGGCAATGTAAATCTTGCCATGTTTTATATTCCTCCTGAATAATGTTGATGTTAGAATGTTTTTTGTAAATAATATAAATAATATTCTTGATAAAGAAAAGTCACTATGTTATACTTTAAGGTGAGGTGGCAAAGATGACAGATGAACTTATAAAAAGGATAAACGAATTAGCAAAAAAATCGCGCGCACAAGAGCTTACCGATGAAGAAAAGCAAGAACAAAAGGCTTTGCGGGAGCAGTATATTAAGGAATTTAGACAGGGAATGAAAAATACCTTAAATAGTGTATATATCGTTGATGAACAGGGAAATGAAAACAAATTGAAGAAGAAAAAGGGTGTAAATTTTGGAGCCTAGAGATTATATTGTAACCGATATTTCAGGCGAATATGCATATATTAAGGATAAAGATGGTAACGAAATATTCATAGCGCTTTATTTTCTTCCTGAGGGTACAGATATAGGAACAAAGCTGCGATTTGAAAATTTTGAATACACAATTATTTAAAAATAAACTAACCAGGGGAAATAAGAAGAAGTGTGGCCTCTGGTTTTTGTTTAATTTTACCAAGTTGTTCTTTTGGTCAAAATGGATAAATTATATGTATTTTTTTGTGCTATATGTTGTAAAAGATGTGGATTATGGGTACGAAAATTAAATTTCTGATTAAAAAAGTTTAGAATATTGTCGACAAAAGGCAGACAATTTAGGTATTTTAGTGAATGTATGTCAATATCTCACCAAAAAACTTATTAAAATTTATAAAAAAAGTACAAAAAAATTTAAAAAAGGTATTGCATTTTGACTAAAGTATATGTTAAAATAAGATATATTATTAAGACTATGGACATTTATGATGTTTTTAGTTTGGGCGCTATGTTAATAAAGATAAACGACTGACGGTTTGGTATTTATAGACATTTCTGGGCGCGGTTATATGTTTACTATGTAGTAGAGGAGAGGGTATCTTTTGAAAAAGTCAGACACAGTAGTTGTAAGCAGTGCTTATCTACCAAAGAAAAAGACATTTAAAAAGCAGTTCGTTTCAAGCCTGCCGCTTTTATGTATGATTCTTCCTGGTTTTTTGGCTTTGCTTATATTTAATTACAAACCTATCTATGGTTTGCTAATAGCATTCCAGGATTATAAGCCGAGATTGGGTGTATTGGGTAGTCCGCTTGCAGATAATTATGGTATGGAAAACTTCCTGAAATTGTTTGCTAATTACAAGTTTGTACCTGTATTATTAAATACAGTTAAATTGAGCTTTTTGCATATAATATGCGGCTTCCCTGCGCCAATTATTTTGGCGTTGTTGCTGAACGAAATCCGTTGTGGCTGGTTTAAGAAGGTTACCCAGACACTTACATATATGCCAACATTTTTCTCATGGGTTATAATGGGTGGTATTTTTAAGATGATTTTCTCAACAGTAGGTCCTGTTAATATGCTCATACAGGCATTGGGCGGCTCACCTGTTGGATTCTTTACAAGCAGTACAGCGTTTGTGGTGCTGCTGGTTGTTACACATATATGGAAAACCGTAGGTTCTGGTGCAATTATTTATATTGCTGCACTTGCCGGTGTTGACGAATCATTATATGAAGCAGCATATATTGACGGAGCAAGTAAATTTAAACAGATTATATACATTACACTCCCAAGTATCATGGGTACAATCACAACTGTGTTTATTATGAACATGTCTGGTATTTTAAATGCTGGTTTTGACCAGATATTTAACATGTATAATTACTCAGTTTATGATGTTTCAGATATTATTGATACTTACTCTTATACACTTTTAAAAAGAAGTGAATGGGAGTTAGGTACAGCTATAGGCTTATTCAAATCAGGTGTAGGTTTAATATTCGTACTGTCATCCAACTGGTTTATTAAGAAAATCAGTGACGATGAGTATGGTATTTTATAAGGGGGTGCAATATAGATGATACAACGTACTAAGGGAGAAAAGATTTTTAACGTATTTAACTACATCATATTATCTTTGCTCGCGCTTTCAACACTTTATCCGTTTTTGTATACATTAACAATTTCGCTGAGTACGATAAAAGCTATAAGCGCACCAGGATATCACCTTTTACCTACATGGGGTGAAGTGACTTTAGTTCCATATCAGCTTGTTTTTAAAAATCCTGAAATATGGACAGCATACGGATATACAATTTTCAGAACTGTATTTGGTACAGTAGCTGCGGTAATTGTTACATCTTTTTACGGGTATGCACTTTCAAGACCTAATCTTGTGTGGAAGAAATTCTTTTCATCTTATCTCATGGTGACAATGTTGTTTACCGGTGGTCAGATTCCAACATTTTTGAATATTAAAGAATTGGGACTTTTAAATAACGTATTAGTATACATATTACCACATCTAATAACTGGCTATAATACGATAGTTGCTAAGTCTTTCTTTGTAGGTATTCCGGAGGCACTTAACGAGTCAGCTAAAATAGATGGTGCTGGTGAATTTAGAACGTTCTTCCAGATTATAGTACCGCTGTCAAAACCTGTTGTAATGACATTGGCATTATGGATAGCCGTAGCACATTGGAATTCTTGGTTTGACTCAATGCTTTACATGACAGATGGTAAGAAAATTGTTGTTCAGCAGTACATTCAGCGTATTGTTAACGAAGGCAAAGTAAATGAAATTTCTGATTTTGGTAAGAGTGAAAACTTCCAAAATAATTTGACAGAAGAAAACATAAAATCAGCGTCTATTATGGTTACGGTTGTTCCAATTTTGATGTTCTATCCTTTTGTTCAGAAATTCTTTATAAAAGGTGTTACACTTGGCGCTGTTAAGGGTTGATCACTTCTCTGTAGTAAAGTAAATAATCTATATAAAAAGAGCTATACGAAGAAATCGTATAGCTCTTTTATATAATTAAAATAAAAGGTAAAATTTAAATTAATATTTTCAGATAATCAAACAGGAAGTGGTAGACAAAACAAAAACAAAGTGATATAATTATATGATAAATAAATTTTATAAAAAGCATATTTAAAAACAAACAAGGAGACTGAAACAATGTTGATAAAGAGGTTTAATGACGAAAAGTGGATATATCCTTTTATTATGAGACATCCAAAAAAAATGAAGGATAATCTGCCATTAATAGTTCAGCTTCATGGTGCAGGAGAACGAGGAGATGGTGATAGTGAACTTTCTTTGGTAGAGGTTCATGGTTTTTCACATGTTTTAACTGATGATGTCGATAAAGATTGCATTTTGGTACAACCTCAGTGCAAAAAGGGTAGCTTTTGGGCAGCAGATGTACAGTCTATTATACGTTTTATAGAGCAGGTGGCGCAAGAATTTCGCGTAGACAGAAAAAGAATTTACCTTTGCGGTATCAGTATGGGTGCGTTTGGCACATGGTATACAGCGATGGCTTGTCCTGAAATGTTTGCAGCAATAGCACCCTGTTGTGGCGGCGGAATGCCGTGGAACGCAGGAGTTTTGAATATGCCGATTTGGGCATTTCATGGTGATGACGACACGGTCGTAAATGTAAGAGAAAGTATCGAAATGGTAGAAAGTGCACGGCTTACTAATGATGATGTCAAGCTCACAATATATGAAGGCGTAGGTCATGATTCATGGACTAAAGCATTTTCTTCTGAATTGTTAAACTGGATTTTGTCAAAGAAAAAAATATAATTTTACATATTAATACTAATAAAAAAATATCACATCTATTTTTATTTTCATGTTATTTTTGAACAGGAGAGGATTTTAAAATGGCTAAATCAGAAACAAATATGCTGTCTGGCTCTATTGTAAAAGGTCTTGTTTCAATGTCAATTCCAATTATGATAATGAATGTTTCACAAATGCTCTTTAGTGTAATAGATATGTCGGTTTTAGGCAACCTTGTTGACGACAGAGCTGTGGGAGCAGCCGGTGCTTGCAGCGTTTTAATAACATTAATCACAGGACTCTTAATTGGAATTTCAACGGGAGCCAATGTTGTTGTTGCAAGACACATCGGAAGAGGAAACAAATCAGATGCTGAAAAGGCTATAGGAACAGCAGTTTTGTTTGGGATTGCAGGTGGTTTTGTATTACTTATAATAGGTGTAGTTTTTGCTGAACTTTTCTTAAAGCTTACAAATTGCCCCAATGAATTGTTAAAACAGGCAACGCTTTATTTCAAAGTATATTTTTGTGGTGTTCCCTTTATTATGTTATATAATTTTTGTGCATCCATCCTAAGAGCAAGGTGAGATACAAAAAGACCAATGTACTTTCTTTTGTTTGGTGGAGCTGTAAAGGTAGTATTGAATTTTCTTTTTATAAAGTTGTTTCATACTTCGGTTGAGGGCGTAGCGATTGCAACAATTATTGCGAATTTAATTGCAGGCGGACTGTCTTTTTACGTATTGTTATGCGGTAAGGGAACGGTAAAATTTCGTTTTGGAAATTTTAAGATATATTGGACGCAACTAAAAGATATACTCTTTATCGGCATCCCGGCGGGCTTGCAGACTGCTATGTATTCTCTTGCTAATGTTATTATAGTATCGGTGGTAAACAGTTACGGAGCTGATGCTACAACAGGAGTTTCGATTGCCAATCAATTTGACGGTATACTTTATCATGTAAGCACGGCAACTGCGTTTGCAACAATGCCGTATATTGCACAAAATGTCGGGGCAAAAAATATCAAAAGAGTAAAAAGCGTCGTCTTAAAAGCAGTATTGGTTACGACTTTGTTTGGTGTAAGTTTAGGCGAGTTATCTGCTATTTTTTCGGGTCAGCTTTCATCCTTGATGTCAGATACTTTAGCGGTAATCGAATATTCTAAGCAAAAGATGATTATTGTCTCAAGTACATATTTTATATGCGGTATCAATGAGGTTATGTGTGCAACAATGAGAGGGCTAGGCAAACCCATTATCCCGACTGTTGCTACTTTGATATTTATGTGCGCGCTAAGGTTTGTCTGGGTATATTCGATTTATCCGTTATTTCCTGATAATTTAACGTTTTTGTATTTGGTGTGGCCGGTTGGTTGGATTTTGTCTATTTTAACTATGTTGGCATTTTACGTTCCGACAATTTCTAAAATGGGCAAAAATATTAAAAATTATTCTGAGAAGACTAGTATAAATATATAAATATCGGAGAATGACATTATAATAAAAGGACTAAAACAAAAGTCTGAGAAAAAGTACAAATATCGCATTGAACTACAACATATACTAACCCTGCAAGTGCATGCAGTGCGATTTTTGCGCATCAAAAGGGAGCAAAGCCTGAAGATATTGAGGTTATGGATAGAGCTATGCAAAATTATGCCTATGTAACGCGCAAAAAATACAAAAATGCTGATATGAACTATCCCGGTTCAGGAGCTGCAGGTGGTCTGGGATTTGCATTTATGACCTTTCCTGGCGGAAAATTGCAATCGGGAATAGAACTTGTGCTTTCTAAAATACAGATTGAAAAACATATTAAAGAATCAGATTTGGTAATTACAGGAGAGGGCAGAATAGACAGCCAGACAGTTATGGGCAAAGCACCTGTTGGAATTGCTAAACTTGTTTAAAAACACAAAAAGGACGTACTGGCGTTTTTCGGATGTGTCACAAAAGATGCCAGAGTATGTAATGAGCATGGAATTGACGCAATTTTCCCTATTGTGCGTACTGGCTGCAGCATTGAAGAAGCAATGGAAAAGGAAAATGCAATGTCAAATATGTCAGATTGCGCAGAACAAGTAATCCGCCTTTATATGTTAAATAAAAAATAAAAAGAGGGTGAGACATATGTACACCATTTATGTAATTTTTAAGACCTTTGAAGGAAAAAGAGAAGCATTTATAGAAAGAGTAAAAGAAGAAGGAATAGTTGATGCAATTAAAGCGGAAGACGGTTGCATACAATACGACTACTACTATTCCGAAAAGGATGCAAATGAAATTCTGTTAATAGAAAAGTGGGAGAGCAAGCATCATCAGGAAATCCATATGATGCAGCCACATATGGAAAGCCTTCGCGAAATAAAGAAAGATTATATAATATCTACTGATTTGGGTGAATTTGAGCTTAAGTAGGTATGCTATAGTAAAATAATTGTAGTTAGAAAGGTATTTAGAGTATGAAAAAAATATTAGTTACAGGAGCTGCCGGATTCATTGGGTTTTTCCTGAGCAAACAATTGCTTAGAGAAGATTTTTTTGTTATAGGCTTTGACAATCTTAATGATTATTATGATGTAAGTTTAAAAAACGCAAGACTCAAAATTTTACAAGAATACAAAAATTTTGAGTTCATAAAGGGAGACTTAGCAGACAAAGAGGCTGTTGACTCGCTTTTTGAAAAATACAAACCGGATATTGTTGTAAATCTTGCTGCTCAAGCCGGTGTACGCTATTCGATAACAAATCCGAAAAGCTACATAGACAGTAACATCATTGGTTTTTATAACATATTAGAGGCGTGTCGACATAATCCGGTTAAGCATCTGGTTTATGCATCAAGCTCATCTGTATATGGCAGTAACGAAAAAATCCCGTATTCAACAGACGATAAGGTAGATAATCCGGTATCGTTATATGCTGCAACAAAGAAGTCTAATGAGCTTATGGCACACGCTTATTCAAAACTATATAAAATTCCGTCTACTGGACTTAGATTTTTTACTGTTTATGGTCCTATGGGACGACCTGATATGGCATATTTCGGATTTACAAACAAGCTTGTCAACGGTGAAAAAATACAACTGTTCAACTATGGTGATATGAAACGCGATTTTACATATGTAGATGACATAGTAACGGGCATTGTGAATGTAATGAAAAAACCGGCTGAAGAAAATGAGTCCGGCGTTCCCTACAAGGTTTACAATATAGGTAATAATAAGCCTGAAACCTTGCTTTATTTTGTTGAAACTTTAGAAAAATGTCTCATCAGTGAGGGTATCATTGATAAACCGGCTGAAAAAGAGCTTTTGCCTATGCAGCCTGGTGATGTTTATCAGACATATGCCGATGTTGATGACTTAATTAAAGATTTTGACTTTAAACCTGACACAAGCCTTCTAGATGGACTTACGCAGTTTGCTAAATGGTACAAAGAATTTTATTTTAAAAGTTGATGGTGATTGTATGAGATGTGTTGAAGTATTTGAAAGCCTATATAAAAGAACTCCTGACGGTGTGTCGTTTTGTCCTTATCGTATATGTCCTATTGGTGCACATTCTGACCACCAGTATGGAAAAGTGACAGGCGTTGCAATTGATAAGGGGATCCACATTGCCTATGGAGTAAAAAGAAATGGCGTTATAGAAATATCAAGCCTACAGTTTGATAAAAGAGCACAGTTTGTAATAAATGCTATTCCAAAGGAAAAGGAAGACGATTGGGCAGATTACCTCCGCGGGGCTGCTTTTGTTCTTTCTCAGAAATACAATCTTTCATTAGGAATGTGTTGTGTTATAGATGGCAGTCTGCCAATTGGAGGTCTCAGCAGCTCGGCAACTGTAATTATTGCATTTTTAAATGCTTTATGCAAAGTAAACGGTATAACACTTTCAGAAAATGAACTGATATTAACAGCGCTTAAAGCAGAAAATGATTATGTTGGTGTGTCTTGCGGCAAACTTGATCAATCCTGCGAGGTATATTCTAAAAAAGACCACCTGCTTTTTTTAGACACGCTTGATGACAGCTTTGAGCTAATTCCCACAAAGCCCGAAATGAAACCGTATGAGGTTGCTATTTTCTTTTCAGGAATTGAAAGAACACTTGCAAACTCTAAATTTAATATGAGGGTAGATGAATGTCGCAGCGCGGCGTATGCCTTAAAAGCGTTTGCTAAAATGGAATATGGTAAATTTAATGAAACGTTTTTGCGCTCTGTTCCGCGCGAAGTGTATGACCAATATAAGGACAAGCTTCCTGAGAACTGGAGAAAACGCGCAGAGCACTGGTACACCGAATTTGATCGTGTTGTTAAGGGTGCTCAAAGCTGGAGAAATGGAGATATAGAGGAGTACGGCAGACTTAGCTTTGAGTCAGGCAGAAGCTCTATTGAAAATTGGCAGACAGGCTCGCCTGAACTCATTACTTTGTATGAAATTATGAGAACGACTGATGGTATTTATGGCGGACGGTTTTCAGGCGCAGGGTTTAAGGGATGTTGTATGGCACTCATTGACCCTGCTTACAAAGAAAGCATCACCCAAAAGGTGACGACGGAATATCTTAAAAAATTCCCTCTGCTTAAAGATAAATATTCCGTACATTTTTGCCATAGCGCTGATGGCGTAGCACATATAAGATAAGGGGGACAGACTATGAAATGCTTGATACTTGCAGCCGGTTATGCAACGAGATTATACCCGCTTACGGAAAATTTCCCGAAACCTTTACTTCCGATTGGAGGAAAAACAATTTTAGACTGGCTTTTAGATGATATTGAAACGTCAGGAGAAGTGGATGAATATATAGTAATTTCAAACCACAAGTACGCACATCACTTTGAAGACTGGGCAAAAACGAAACCGTACAAAATCACTGTTGTAGATGACGGAACGACCAGTAATGAAACACGCTTAGGAGCTGTCAAAGATGTGCAGTTTGCCATTGATGAGCTTGGTCTTGATGGTGAAATGCTGGTGATTGCTGGAGACAATCTCCTTGACTTTAGCCTAAATGAATTTATCAAATATGCTAAAAGAAAGAAAACCTCATGCACAATGCGCTATTACGAGCCAAGCATCGAAAAACTTAAAAAATGTGGCGTGGTTACAGTTGATAAAAATGACCTCATTATAAAAATGACAGAAAAATCTCCGACTCCTGCGACAAATTGGTGTTGTTCGCCATTTTATTATTATACTAAGGAGGACATATGCCGTATAAAAGAGGGCATAGAATCAGGATGCGGTACCGACGCCCCCGGAGAATACCTGATATGGCTTTGCTCTAAGGTAAAAATACACTCTATGGAAATGCCGGGAAAACGCTATGATATAGGAGATATTAAGAGCTACGAGCAGACAAAAAAAGAATATAGAGGAATTTTATAAGAAAAAACAGCGGATGAAATCCGCTGTTTTTTCTTATAAAATTATACAAATCAGTCCGCCTGAGCCTTCGTTTATGATTTTTTGAAGAGTTTCCTGAAGCTTTATCTGTGCCTCGTCAGGCATTCTGGAGAGCTTGTTGTTTAAGCATTCATTTATAAGCTCGTGCAAAGATTTTCCGAAAATGTTTGACTGCCAGATTTCTTTTGGATTTTCTTCAAATTCAGATAATAAATAATGCACCAGTTCTTCAGATTGCTTTTCTGTTCCCACAATCGGGCAAACCTCTGTCATAATGTCTGCCTTTATCATATGTATGATAAGCAGAAAATCGAGATGTATGAAAAAATTATTCAATAGGTACAGATTGGCATATCGGCTTCAAGGACGTTATACTATCCCAAATAAATACTTTTGCAGTATCAAAAAGTTTATCAGTTTCCCAAGATTTTTTATTTCCATCATATATTATTGTCTTAAAATCTGCTAAACGTTTATCATAATAGGTTGATATAATAATAGTATCACCTACTTCACAAACTACAGGAGTTATTTCAAAAATTGTAAGTCTAGTAGAAGGATTAACATTAACAGATATATTTATTTTTCTGTAATTAAAAGTTTTTGTAGTGTTAGTGAGTGCATTATTTCCAGATGAGACATTAATAGTATTCCATTTTTCTTCTGTTCCTGTAAAATATACATTTTCTATATTGTTACAGCCATGAAATGCATCTACACAAATCTCTGTAAGCTTGTTATGCAGTATTACATTTTTAATACTTGTACAGTTATAAAACACATAGGAATTTAACTTTTCTATATTATCAGAAACAACTAAATTCGTTACCAGTTCATTGTTCAAATATAGATTTTTAGCATAATATAGTGGATTTGATAATGGTTTTGAATTGTAGTCTTCGAAAGTTATATTGCACCATGCATCTATATTAGTTATGTTAACTTTATTGAGATTACAGCATCCGTCAAATACATTGTAACCAATACTTGTTATACTATCTGGGATAGTAATACTGACAAGACTTGTGCAGTCCGTAAAAGTATACGAATTGATTCTTGTCACACTATCAGGAATGGTAACGTTTACAAGACTTATACAATCCATAAATGCGGAATCACCAATATTTGTTACACTGTCAGGGATGCTGATGCTCGAAAGTTTTTTACAATTTGAAAATGCTGATTTACCAATAGTTGTTACACCATATGGAATTACTAGATCAGTAATTAATTTGTCATTCAAATATAAATCTTTAGCATATATTAACGGGTTCGAAAAGGTATTCTCAAAAAATATACTGCTCCATGCACCTATATCAGTTGTATTTATCTTTTTAAGACTAGAGCACAGAGTAAATGCGTCTTTTTCAACATATTTTATATTTTTGGAAAATGTAATGCTCGTAAGACGTGAACATTCTTCAAATGCACTGTCGCCAATACGTGTTACAGGACAATTGCCTAACATATCCGGGATAATAATTTCTCCGCTTGCAGATGTGTCGCAAGCGGTTATACAGGCCTCTCCGTTAGAAATAGTATATGTATATGTTCCTTCTGTTACAGCATGAGTTAAAGTTGGAAATGAAGTAAGCAATGTGCAAATTACACCTAAGTTTAAAACAAGACAGACAATTCTCTTTTTCACGAAAATACCTCCAAGATGAACATAAATTCATTATATCACTAAAAAAAGTTTTTTGCAAGAAAAATATACCACACTTCAAAGTATGGTATATTTAAATCAATTATAAAATTATACAAATAAGTCCGCCTGAGCCTTCGTTTATGATTTTTTGAAGAGTTTCCTGAAGCTTTATCTGTGCCTCGTCAGGCATTCTGGAGAGCTTGTTGTTTAAGCCTTCATTTACAAGCTCGTGCAGTGATTTTCCAAAAATGTTTGACTGCCAGATTTCTTTCGGATTTTCTTCAAATTCAGATAATAAGTAATGAACAAGCTCTTCTGACTGCTTTTCTGTTCCCACAATTGGACAAACCTCTGTCTGAATGTCTGCTTTAATCATATGTATAGACGGTGCCGATGCTTTTAATTTTACACCGAATCTATTGCCCTGACGAACGATTTCGGGTTCTTCTAAACTCATCTGGTCAATTGTTGGTGTAACTATTCCGTAGCCTTTATTTTCAACCTCTAAAAGTGCAATCTGGACTTTATCGTATTCAGCCTTCATAGCAGAAAGCTCTGTCAAAAGCGTTAAGAGTTTGCCCTCGCTTGAAACATCAAAGCCTGAAATTTCATGTAAAACCTTATAATACAGGTCTTTTGGAACGAAAATTTCAACAGATGCTTTTCCTGTTCCTAAATCAATATTTGAAATTTCGGCTCTTTCTACGAAATTACATTCCTCCATAAGCTTTAGAGCATCATCTAATTGACTCAGTGTTGATATATTTTCTGTGGAAGAAAAACAACTGCCGAAAAGTACATTTTTGATTTCGTGGTCTTTTGGCAGGGCATTTACCCAATCCGGAAGTTGTATTTGTATTTCTGTTACCGGGAACGACATTAAAACCTGCTCTAAAATTTTATTGATACCGTAAGTATCAAGCTCGGCGCAATTCACGGCTACAACTGGAGCGTTGTACTTTTCTGATAAAAACTTTCGCAACTCCTCTGTTTCGGGCATTGTTGGATACTTGGTGTTAAGAATTATAACATAGGGCTTACCCTGTTTTGAAAGCTCTTCTGCAACACGCGCTTCTGCATTTGTGTAGCTCTCTCTTTTTATATCTGTAATACTTCCGTCACATGTCACTAAAATACCGATTGTAGAATGGTCGCAAATTACTTTTTTTGTGCCGATTTCAGCAGCTTTGCCAAATTCGATAGGCTCATCGCTCCAGGGTGTAGATACCATGCGTGGAGAATTGCCTTCGATGTGACCGAGTGCTTCATCGACTACATAGCCTACGCAATCAATAAGACGTACCCGCATTTTAGCATTATCTGACAGATTGACCTCTACAGCCTCGTTCGGGATAAATTTTGGTTCTGTGGTCATAATTGTTTTGCCGTCAGCACTTTGTGGCAGCTCATCCTGAGCGCGCATAATCTCATTTTGGTCACTCATATTAGGGATAACAAATAAATCCATAAACTTTTTTATAAAAGTTGATTTTCCCGTTCTTACAGGACCTACAACGCCAAGATATACATCGCCACCTGTGCGTTCGGCAATATCTTTGTAGATATTAAATTCCATTTAAACTCCTCCAGTATTTTTATTTAATGTTTGTTATATGATATGTGATAAATCATTTAATATTACTGTTTGTCTTTATTTTTTTTAGCTTATATGCAAAAATATTTGACAATATATAACAAAAAATGTATAATATTTACCAGGCATATTAATAAACAAAAAGGAGTTTGTGAAATGAAGAAAAAGACACTGGTAAACATTATTACAGTTTTAGTTACCTTAATCGTCTTTGCAGCTTGTGCATCGTTCATCAGCGCAGATACAATGGTTGATTGTGAAACCTGTGGCGGCGCGGGTGCATTGCCTAAGTACGCTTGTGTTTCTTGTGACAGTACAGGCGAACTTGATGGTGAAGCATGCACACATTGTGCAGGTCAGGGCGGTTTGGCATCAATGGAATGTGCTGACTGTGAGGGCGTAGGTCAGATTGAAGCAACAAGCCGCTACTACAAAACAATTATGGCGCTTATGCCTCCGATTATTGCTATTATTTTAGCACTTGTTACAAAAGAGGTTTACAGCTCACTGTTTATAGGTATTGTAACGGCAGGACTTCTTGTTTCAGAATTTAAGCCAGTAGCAACCTTAAACACAGTATTAAATGACGGATTTATTTCAAGTTTAGCTGATTCGTGGAACGTTGGTATTTTGATATTCTTGGTGCTTTTGGGTATTGTTGTGGCACTTGTCAATACCGCCGGCGGTTCAAGAGCGTTCGGCAACTGGGCAAAGAAGCATATAAAAACAAGAGTAGGTGCTCAGCTTGCTACATTTGTACTCGGCGTGTTAATTTTTGTTGACGACTATTTTAACTGCTTAACAGTTGGTTCGGTTATGCGTCCTGTTACAGATTCGCATAAAATTTCACGTGCAAAGCTTTCCTACTTAATAGATGCAACAGCAGCGCCTATTTGTATGATTGCTCCAATTTCATCATGGGCAGCCGCAGTTTCAGGTGTTGTAGAAGGACAGAACGGTTTAGAATTATTTATTAAAGCTATTCCTTACAACTTCTATTCATTACTTACAATAGTTATGATTATTGCTATTTCGCTTATGAAATTTGATTACGGTCCGATGAGAGTCCACGAATTGAATGCGTTAAATGGAGATATTCACTCAGACCCTGCAATGCCACAAGAGGTCGAAGAAGAAGTTGTTGACGGCAAGAAAACGAGCGTTTGGGATTTGGTATTCCCTGTAATTGTTTTAATTGCATCATGTGTTGCAGGAATGCTCTATAGCGGAGGATTTTTTACAGACGGGATTTCTTTCATAGATGCTTTTGCAGGATGCGATGCATCAGTTGCTCTTTCTTGGGGCGCTATAATTGCACTTATAATTACCATGATTTATTTAATAGCAAGAAGAGTTATCAGCTTTAAAGAAGCCATGAATTGTGTTCCTCAGGGCTTTATCGCGATGGTACCGCCGATACTCATTCTTACATTTGCATGGACATTATCAGGTTTAACAGGTATGCTTGGTGCAGATGTTTTCGTTGCAGGCCTGATGGAAGGTGCAGCAGCAGGGCTTACAAATCTGCTTCCCGCTATCATCTTCTTAGTAGCAGTAGGCTTGGCGTTCTCAACAGGTACATCATGGGGAACATTCGGAATACTTATTCCTATCGTGGTATCAGTATTTAGTGCAGATAGCACAATTTTAATAATCGGTATTTCAGCGTGCTTAGCAGGTGCTGTTTGCGGTGACCATTGTTCACCTATTTCAGATACGACAATTATGTCATCAGCAGGCGCTAAATGTAACCATATTAACCACGTTTCAACACAGCTTCCGTATGCGCTTACCGTAGCAGCGGTTTCATTTGTTGCTTACGTTGTTGCAGGCTTTGTTCAGAACTGGTTAATCGTGTTACCGTTGGCTCTGTTGGCTATGTTTGCTGTATTGTTTGTAATAAAATTAAATATAGCTAAAAAAGCACAATAATTATTAAAAACAAAAAAACACCTCCTTTTTTAAAAAAAGAGGTGTTTTTTTACATTAAAATGGTAAAATTACTTGCATTTTTAAAAAAGTGTGATATAATGTAGGTTGGCTAATAGCCTATAAAATGTTAATAATCGGTTATCCGATAAAAAATAGGAGGTATTTTTGATGAAATTTGTTTATCAGTTTAGCGAAGGCGACGCTTCTATGAGAGAACTTCTCGGCGGTAAAGGCGCGAACCTTGCTGAAATGACAAAAATCGGTCTTCCTGTTCCTCAGGGCTTTACAGTTTCTACAGAGGCTTGTACACAGTACTATGAAGACGGAAGAAAAATCAGCGATTCTATCAGAGCCGAAATTATGGAAAACATCACAAAGATGGAAAAAGTATGCGGCAAAAAATTCGGAGACAAGGAAAATCCCCTTTTGGTATCTGTTCGTTCAGGTGCTAGAGCATCTATGCCTGGTATGATGGACACAATATTAAACCTTGGTCTTAACGAGGATGTTGTTGAAGCAATGTCTTCAAAATCAGGCAATCCACGTTGGGCTTGGGACTGCTACAGAAGATTTATCCAGATGTATTCTGATGTAGTTATGGAAGTTGGTAAGAAGTATTTTGAAGAGCTTATCGACAAGATGAAAGAAGAAAAAGGCGTAAAACAGGACGTTGAATTAACAGCAGAAGACTTAAAAGTTTTAGCTGGTCAGTTCAAGGCTGAATACAAGAACAAAATCGGTAAGGATTTCCCATCTGACCCAACAGAGCAGTTGATGGGTGCAGTAGAAGCAGTATTCCGTTCATGGGACAACCCACGTGCGAACGTTTACCGTCGTGACAACGATATCCCTTATTCATGGGGTACAGCTGTTAACGTACAGATGATGGCGTTTGGTAACATGGGTGATGATTGTGGTACAGGTGTTGCATTTACACGTGACCCTGCTACAGGTGAACGCGGACTTATGGGTGAATTCTTAGTAAATGCACAGGGTGAAGACGTTGTTGCAGGTGTTCGTACACCTATGCCTATTTCTGAAATGGCATCAAAGTTCCCTGAAGCTTTTGAAGAATTCAACAAGGTTTGCGCAATATTAGAAGACCACTACAGAGATATGCAGGATATGGAGTTTACCATTGAAAACAAAAAGCTCTATATGCTTCAGACAAGAAATGGTAAGAGAACAGCTAAGGCTGCTTTAAAAATTGCTTGTGATTTAGTTGACGAAAAGATGATTGACGAAAAACAGGCAGTTGCTATGATTGATCCAAGAAACTTAGATACACTTTTGCATCCTCAGTTCGATGCTAAAGCTTTAAAGGCTGCTACACCTATGGGCAGAGGCTTAGGTGCTTCTCCTGGTGCTGCTTGCGGTAAGATTGTGTTTACAGCTGAAGATGCTGACGCTTGGAATTCACGTGGCGAAAAGGTTATCTTAGTTCGTTTGGAAACATCTCCTGAAGATATCACAGGTATGAAAGCATCACAGGGTATCTTAACAGTTCGTGGTGGTATGACATCTCACGCAGCTGTTGTTGCTCGTGGTATGGGTACATGCTGTGTATCTGGTTGTGGCGACATCAATATGGATGAAGCAAACAAAAAGTTTACATTAGGTGGCAAGACATTTACAGAAGGCGACTATATTTCAATTGATGGCTCAACAGGTAATATCTATGACGGTATTATTCCTACAGTTGATGCTGAAATCGCAGGCGAATTCGGCAGAATCATGGATTGGGCTGACAAATACAGAACATTAAAGGTTAGAACAAATGCAGATACACCTGCAGATGCTAAAAAGGCAGTAGAACTTGGTGCTGAAGGTATCGGTCTTTGCCGTACAGAGCATATGTTCTTTGAAGCTGACAGAATTGCAGCTTTTAGAGAAATGATTTGTTCTGACACAGTAGAAGAAAGAGAAGCTGCATTAGATAAGATTCTTCCTATCCAGCAGGGCGATTTCGAAGCTTTATATGAAGCTTTAGCAGGACATCCTGTAACAATCCGTTTCTTAGACCCACCACTACACGAGTTCGTACCTACAGAAGAAGCTGACATTAAAGCTTTAGCTGCTTCACAGGGTAAGACAGTAGAAGAAATCAAAGCTATTATCGAATCACTTCACGAATTCAACCCAATGATGGGACATCGTGGTTGCCGACTCGCTGTAACATATCCTGAAATTGCAAAGATGCAGACAAGAGCTGTTATCCGTGCGGCTATCAATGTTAAGAAGGCACATGCTGATTGGAACATTAAGCCTGAAATCATGATTCCTCTAGTTGGAGAAATCAAGGAATTAAAATACGTTAAGGATGTTGTTATCGCAGCAGCTGACGAAGAAATCAAGAATGCAGGCGTTGAGCTTGCTTATGAAGTAGGTACAATGATTGAAATCCCAAGAGCATGTCTGACAGCTGATGATATTGCTAAAGAAGCTGAATTCTTCTGCTTCGGTACAAACGACTTAACACAGATGACATACGGTTTCTCAAGAGACGATGCAGGTAAGTTCTTAGACGCTTACTATGATGCAAAAATCTTTGAAAACGACCCATTTGCTAAACTCGACCAGACAGGTGTAGGTAAGCTTATGGAAATGGCAATCAAGCTTGGTAAAGGCGCTCGTCCTGAAATTCATTGCGGTATCTGCGGTGAGCACGGTGGTGACCCTGTATCAGTTGAATTCTGCCACAGAATTGGTCTTGATTATGTATCATGTTCACCTTTCCGTGTGCCGATTGCTCGCTTAGCAGCAGCACAGGCAGCTATCAAAGATAACAAATAATTTAAAAAAATACAAAACCGACCTTGTTGATAAAAATTGACAAGGTCGATTTTTATTTCTTATGCTTTGCGAAAAAAACCTATAACTCGATTTTCTGTAAAACGGACTTTTTGTTGGAAACTCAAAAGATTTTAAGGTGGTAGGTAATCATTTGTGAAAAGTATATTGTATTGACTAAAAGCATTGAAAATGATATTATAATCTACTGGAAAGTACTAATAAAAAGCCTCCCTTGTGTAAAGGGAGGTGGGTTGCGTAGCAACTCGGAGGGATTGTGATGGACTATAAACACAATAAACAAATTGTACCACTTGCAAAAGTACTTAGAAAGAATATGACAAAAGAAGAAAAGCCCTTTGGTATGATTACTTAAGAGAACACCCTATCAGGTTTATAAGACAGAAAGTTATAGGAAAATATATTGTTGATTTTTACTGTGCCAAAGCAAGGCTTGTTATTGAGTTGGATGGATCGCAACATTATGAAGATAAAGAAATAGAAAAAGATGCTTTGAGAACAGAGCATTTAGAACAGTATGGACTAAAGGTTATAAGAATATCAAATCTTGATATAAACAAAAACTTCGAGGAAGTATGTATATTTATTGATAATGAAGTCAAACAATCCCTCAGTCAATTCCGTTGACAGCTCCCTTTACACAAGGGAGCCCTTTTTATAAATGTTGGAAAAATGCCAGAGATTTTCCGCACCTGATTTTTATTGATTTTACCCCCTAAAAAGCATTATTTTTTAGAAAAATTAATAGACATAAGGTGATAAATGGTCAAAAGTGTTAATTTTATTAGCAGGAGTATCTATTAGATAGGTATTTAGAAAAAAGTCTAAATACCTATTGACTTCAAAGTATTTGTATGCTACAATCTATTTAGAAATATTTCTAAATACTTGCAAGGAAGTGAAATAAATGGGAATGAATGAAACATTAAAAGCCATATCCGACTCAGTAAGACGGGATATATTGCAAATGTTAAAAAGTGGCAAAAAGTCTGCAGGAGAAATTGCGGAACAGTTTAATTTGACAGGTGCAACAGTTTCATATCATTTAGCAAAACTAAAAAACGCAGACCTTATTACAGAGCAAAAATACAAAAACTTTATTTATTATGAATTGAACACTTCGGTCTTTGAAGAAGTATTAACTTGGATTTACGCTTTGGGAGGGAATAAATAATGAAATTTATAAAATGGAAAAGTCTTATTATAACCTGTACTGTTTGTCTTTTGCCTATTCTTTTAGGAATTATTTTGTGGGATAATTTGCCGGATTCGATGGCAATTCATTTTAATATCTATAACGAACCTGATAATTTTGCTTCAAAGGGTTTTGTAGTATTTGCACTTCCTCTTTTAATGGTACTATTGCAGATGTACTGTTGTTTTATAAATGATATCAATGCCCATAAGCACGGCGAACGCAAAAAGTTTGAAAGAGCAACAAAGTGGATTATCCCGATTATGTCGGTTGTTTTGCAGATAATAACTTTGGGATATGGACTTGGCTGGAATATAGATATAAGAAGAGTTGTGGCGCTGATTGTAGGTATTATTTTTCTTGTAATAGGCAATTATTTGCCAAAGGTTGACCATCTAAACAATTACAATCTCGATACCGAAAAGGCAAAAAAGATAAATAGATTTATAGGATTTGAAACGGTTGTAATGGGAATTTTGTGTCTTGCAAGTATGCTTTTTCCGCCTATCGCCACGGTTATTTGGCTATTTTTACTGATACCTTATGCTGCAATAAGTGCCATATATGGATTCAAGGCAGTACGAAAGAAATAATCATTATAACAGCACTGACTATTTTATATGCAGTGCTGTTTTTATATGAAATCTCAACAAAAAAATTATTCCACAGAAAACAAAGTTATAGGGAAAAAACTCAAAATTTGACAGAAAATAATTATTGTGATATACTCAAATAGTTAACGTTATAAATTCCTTATTCTATGGAAAGGAGCGCACATTTTGTGCGATGAACTATGAAAGTTAAAAATATGTCAAAAAACAAAAATACAACGTATTCAAAGCTGGTGCAGATGAATAATAAAAATCTTAAGGCAAGTATAGTTGTAGCTATAATAGCCCTTTTACTTGCGTTTTTAGCATCAAAGATATCAAATGCGTTCTTGCTTTGTGTAGTAAGTATAATATCTTTGGTTATATCAGGGGCAGAAACAATATCTAAACTCGTAAAGGGAACTAAAGATGACAAACTCGATACTTTAATGGTGGTAGCCGCTATAATTATTCCTTTCTGTTTAGGAAAGTTTGTACTTGCTGCTACGGCGATGGGTGTATATAAATTGTCGACAGCAATAATCTCATATATGCTTGTCAATTTAGGAAAGAACTTAAAGGAAATAGCAGAGGTATTTCCTAAATGTGCAAACATAATTGATGCAAACTCAAACATAAGACTAGCGCCTGCAGAAGAAATTATCAAAGGAACAAAAATAATGGTAAAGTCAGGTGAGATTGTTCCTGTTGATTGTATTGTGACGGAGGGATTTTCTGATTTTGATACGTCCTTGGTCTGTGATTTGGGCAGGGAAGAGAGTCTTTCATCAGGCGATAAAGCGCTGGCTGGATATATAAATACAGGTTCATCTGTTACGTGTGTTGCAGTTTGTGATTTTGAGGATTCTATTGTAAAGGATTTAAACAGGTTAGCTGATATGGCAGAAACAGCTTCTACAATAGGAGAAAAAAGATTTATAAAAATCGCAAAATGGTATCCTGTTTTGACATTGCTTTTATCTATAGTTGTACTTTTGGTTTATGGTATGTCCTCAGGCTCGTGGGGAGAAGGTATGTCAGTTGTCAGCACTCTTTTGATTGCAGCGACATCAGGTTCATTTTTAGCTGCAGTTCCGCTGTTTTCATCTTGTGCTGTATGGAAATTGAAAAGAAGCGGACTTGTTGTAGCATCAACAGAAATACTTGATGAAATTGCAGATATAAACTGTGTTGCATTTGAAAAAAATGGTATATTAACAGATGGAAAATTTGTGATTACAGAAAAATATACAATGGAAAATTTCAGTGAAGAAGATTTGTTGATGATTGCCGGTATTTGTATAGGCGGAAGAGCGCATCCTATTTCAAGAATTTTTACAAAGTATATGAACGAACACCTTTCGGCTGAAAATGTAATGGAATTTCCGTCTAAAGGTGTAGAATGCACAATTATGGGCAAAACATTTTTGTGCGGAACTGAAGATTTTGTAAAAGAAAGCGGTGTTGATATATCAGGAGTTTCTGGGTACAGACTCTACATTGCCATTGATAATGTTTTAATGGGCGCAGTTTCTTATGAGGATAAGCTCTCTGAAAGCTCACTGTATGACATTGAAGAACTAAGAAAAATTGGCGTTGAAAAAAATGTTATGTTTACAGCAGATAAAGAAGAGGAAGCAAAAATTCAGTTTAAAGCTTCAGGAGCTGATGAATACGTAGCTGAGCTTACGCCTTTTGCAAGGGTAGAGGCAATAAGCAAAATTAAGTCAGAAGAGGGCGTAACGTGTGCTTATGTAGGAGAAACCCTGGGTGGTGAACAGGCGATTGATGAAGCTGATGTAGGCATTTCAATTATAAACAAAGAAACTAACGGTTTAGAATATACAAAGGTTGCACTTCTTGGAAGATTAAAGACACTTGCAAATGCCATAGATACAGCAAGACTTGCAAACGGTAAATTGGAAATTCACTTTTATTGTGCAGGGGCTGCTAAAATAATAACGATTCTATTGGGTTTGTTTGCAGTGTTAAACGTAGCAGCTGCATTAATCATTGATGCGGTTTTAACAATGGCTGTTCTTATCTCGGCTAAAGAATTATTAAAAAAATAAATATAAAAAAATAAAAGACGGATTTTTTCCGTCTTTTATTTTTTTAACTCAAGCATTGTGTCTAAAACAGTCCCCATTGTTTTAAACATATTCCCCTTGCAGCGAAGTAATTTTCTTCTGTTTTTTGCTCCGTAATCAGCAGAAATTATTGCCACAGTTCCAATAAGTGCACCACAAGCCAACATACCTAATAAACATTTTTTCATATCGTAAACTCCTAATTTCTTATTTCAATAGTATTATGTGAAAATAATTTTTTTTTTAAACATTTATTATAAAAAAGGTAGAATTATTATAAAAAAAATGATATAATAATCTGGCAAACAGTATTTGGAGTGATTTTTTTGCAGTATTTGATTGCTTTTTTAGAAGGGTTGGTATCTTTCATAGCACCTTGTATGTTGCCGATGCTGCCCATATATTTTTCATATTTTGCACACGGAACCGACAAAGAGCGCAGCGTATTTTTAAGAACGGTATTTTTCATTTTAGGATTTACGTTTGTATATGCTGTTTTAGGTATGTTTGCGGGTGCTTTGGGCTCATTTTTTGTTGAGTATGAGACTTTGCTACATATTGTATGTGGTATAATCATTGTAGTTTTAGGACTTAATTTTATAGGAGTTTTAAAGTTCTCACTCTTTAAAGGACTGCACGCCAACCAGGAAGTAAGCGGAATTTTTTCTGCATTTTTGTTTGGTATACTGTTTTCAATCAGTCATATTCCGTGCGTAATGGCACTTTTAGGCTCGGCGCTCGTCATGGCTGCACACGAAGGAACAGCAATCCGCGGCATTACTCTTTTGGTAATTTACTCTCTGGGAATGGGAATTCCTTTTTTAGTATCGGCATTTTTTATGGACAGGCTGACTAAGATTTTTGATGTGATAAAAAAACATTATAAAACTATAAATATCATCAGCGGAATACTTTTGATTATTCTCGGAATATTGATGATGACGGGCGTTATGCACCATTTGATGGAGCATACTCACATTGGTTAAAATTTTAATAAAAATATAAACGAAAGAGGGATTTTTTATAAAAACAGGGTATTAAAAAAGTTTGTATTGACCCAAATTAAATCAACTATTTTGTGTTGTATAACAAATAGCGCAGGCGGATATATCCCGACAAAACAGGCATATTTTGAAGGTGGATATGAAGCAAGAAGCTCATCACTCAAACCTGGAGGCGATGACATAATCGTTAATGGTATGACAGAGTTGCTTTCTGAACTGTAAATAATGCGTTTTTAAATTTGATGTAGTCTTTTATCATAAAGCTTTCCATGCAGCATATAATTTATCATAAGAAGTTGTGAGAGGAAACTTTTAATGAAGGATTATATCGAAGAAAGGACCATTATATTATCAGAATACATAGTGAAAAACAATGCCACCGTAAGAGAGGCTGCCAGGGTCTTTAGTATCAGTAAATCCACAGTACATAAGGACGTATCAGAAAGAATTTGGCAGATAGATAAGCACTTGGCTGAAAAAGTTGAAAAAGTGCTTTTATACAACAAGGCAGACAGACATTTGCGCGGTGGCAATGCGACTAAACACAAGTATGAAATTTTAAAACAGACTAAAAAATCTTCCGGTTAATTTCGGAAGATTTTTTGTTTTTTAATAAAGTAAATTAATTGACTTTTTAGTTTACTTGTAGTATGATAAAAGGTACCGATAAAAAAGTGAGGGTTAAAAATGCTTATAGATTTTAACAGAACAATTGCATATGTTTGCCCGGGCTGTGGAGAGATAGCCTATGGGGAATTTTCCCTGTTTAGCCTGTCCGGTGGCCGTGGAATTTCTGTTTCCTGCGACTGCAAAAAATCTGAGCTTAAAATATCATATAAAAGCGCCAACACCTACAGCGTATCTTTAAGGTGTCAGGTTTGCGAAAAAAATCACGACTACGCTGTACCGCTTTCTGAATTGTTGCACAAGCATTTTTTGGATTTTTTATGTCCGGAGCTTTTGATGGGGCTTGTGTTCATTGGCGATAAGGAAAAGGTAGAACACGCAGTAGAAGAAAACAATAAGTATATTAAAGAAATTTTGACGACTTGTGGCATAGAACATGCGGGGAAAAATGGGATACCAATTTTAAAAGCTCTTGATAAGATACAACTGCTGTCTGATGAGGGCGGGGTCAGATGTGAATGTGGCTCAGATCTTATTGATTTGGATGTTTTAGAAAATGGCCTTGTGTTGGAGTGTTGTAAATGCGGTGCAACGGCATTTTTTACTGCAGATGATATCAGAAAGGAAAAGTTTTCTGATATAACTGAGATTGTAATCAGTAAAAAGTAAGTAAGAAAGGTAACAAAAAAATGAAAGCAAAACTATCATACATATGGAACGAATCCTTAAAAAAATTGAAAGAGACAGTGAGCGAAACCTCATACGAGCATTGGATTGAGCCATTAAATCCTTTGGGAATGGCAGAAGGTAAATTCTTTATTAAAATGCCGACAGAGGTACATTTTGAAATAGTAAAGTCTATGCATAAAGACGCCATTTCGGATGCAGTTAATTCGGTTTCTGAGGAAAAGTACCAAATAGAGCTTGTTGATTATAATGAGCCTATTCCTGAGTGCCTGACATATAGCGTTTCTTACGATACAAGAACTGATGACGCAGTATCATTAAATCCGCATTACACGTTTTCGTCGTTTGTAGTTGGCGAATCTAATAAACTTGCCCATGCAGGTGCTGTAGCAGTAACAGAAAAGCCGGGTGCTACGTTTAATCCTTTGTTTATCTATGGCGGTCCGGGACTTGGTAAAACTCACTTAGCACACGCTGCCGGTAACAGAATTAAAGAGCAAAGACCAGATGCTAACGTTTTATATGTTACGAGCGAAAAATTTACGAATGAATTTATCAATACAATTATAAGCGGAAATGCATCAATAGAATTTAAAAACAAATATCGTATGTGTGATGTTTTGATTATTGACGATATTCAGTTTATTGCGAATAAAGAGCAGACGCAGGTTGAATTTTTCCACACATTTAACGCCCTTTATGAATCAGGAAAACAGATAATCATCACATCGGACAGGCCTCCTAAGGAAATGAAAGAGCTCTCAGACAGACTGATAACACGTTTTGAATGGGGCTTGGTTACAGATATAAAAAGACCTGATTTAGAAACAAGAGTTGCTATTTTAAAGAAAAAAGCAAGTGAGGAAAATTTTGAGGTTTCAGACGATATAATGTTTTACATAGCAGAGCATTTAAAGTCAAACATAAGAAACCTAGAAGGTGTGCTAAAGAGGTTAATGGCTTATAATGTTCTGATGGGCAAGCCTATAACTATGCAGCTTGCCGACGAAGCAATGAACGAATTTTTAAATAAAACAGAGGATGCTCATGTAAATACAGAGTATGTTTTGTCAATAGTTGCAAACTATTTTGACATTACGTCTGATGAAATTTTGTCTGCTAAGCGTACACAGGAAATTTCGTATGCAAGACAGATTGCAATGTATCTTCTCCGCGAATTTACCAGTATGAGCCTTCCTAAAATTGGTCAGGAACTAGGCGGAAGAAATCACGCCACAATTGTCAGCGGTATTAAAAAGATAAAAGAAAGTCTGGAAAAAGACGAAGATACCAAAAAAATCGTGGAAGAACTTGTGCAAAATCTTGAAAACAGGGAGTAGTTTATGAACGTTAAAATCACAACCGAGTACATAAAATTAGACCAGCTTTTAAAGTTTTCGGGCGTTGCAGACAACGGTTCATTTGCAAAAGAATTGATTTTAGATGGTTTGGTAAAATATAATGGCACGACCTGCACCATGCGGGGAAAAAAAGTGTATCCGGGTGATAAGGTTTATGTTTTTGTGCCTGATGAATTAGAAGAAGAAATTTGTGTGGAGTAGTGCAATGTATGTAAAAAAGCTTAAGCTTTCTGGCTTTAGAAATTATATAAGTGAAGAGTTTAATTTTTTACCAGACACCAATATTTTGTATGGCAACAACGCGCAAGGTAAAACTAATGCATTAGAGGCGCTTTACCTTTTTTCGATTGGTAAATCGTTTCGCACACAACAAGACAGAGAACTAATTAATTTTGACGAAAACTATACAAGGCTTTGTGTTGAGTTTAATGACAATGTGCGCACAAACGAAATAGAAATACTTATTCGCCGCGACAGAAAGAAGCAGATTAAAATAAACGAAATACCGATTTCTAAGATGGGAGATTTAATCGGAAAATTTACGGTAATTCTGTTTTCGCCGGACGAGCTTAATTTAACAAAGGGTTCTCCAAGCGCAAGAAGAAGATTTTTAGATATTGCAATAAGCCAGATGAGGCCAAAATACTACCATATTTTGAGGCGTTACAATAAGGTCTTAGAACAAAGAAACAACCTTATTAAAAAACTTAAAGGGACATGTAGCGACTCTTCAAAAGAGACGCTCTTTGTATGGAATGAAAAACTTGCCGAATACGGAATGACAATTATAGAATACAGAAAAAATTTCGTAGAAAAATTACAGGAATTTTCATCAAAAATTCATTTTGAAATATCAGAAGAAGATTTTTTAATAAAGTATAAACCTGCGTTTTCAACAAAGGAAGAATTCAAAAAAAGACTCGACAGTTCAATCGACAAGGAGATAGAACAGGGCTTTACACTATACGGTCCTCACAGAGACGATTTGGACATATACACAGAGCAAAAAGATATCAAAACCTATGGCTCGCAAGGGCAACACAGAAGTGCAGTCCTTTCGCTAAAGCTTGCCCAGGCCGATATTATTTATGAAGATACGGGCGAGTATCCCATACTTTTGCTTGATGATATTATGTCAGAGCTCGACTCTTTCCGCAGGGCATATTTAGTTAATAAGATTAAAAACAAACAAGTTATAATTACTTGTACGGATTCAGATGAGATAGGAGTAGATAAAAGCGCTAATCTCATACACATAGAAGACGGAAAAATCATTAAAGAATAAAAACAGGAGAAGGTAAATGTACGTACATTTAGGCGGAGATACCGTTATACTTCAAAAGGATATAATTGCGATTTTTGATTTAGAGCTTACAAGTATATCTAAAATAACTAAAGAATTTTTGCACGTAGCAGAAGAGGAGGGATTCGTTGTCAATGTTTCAGACGATTTGCCCAAATCCTATGTTCTTGCCCAAAACGACAACGAAAGCAAAGTATATATCTCCCCTATATCTGCAGCAACACTTCTAAAACGTGCAAACAACCCGATTGAAGATAACTAAATATATTTTTTCATACGTTCTAAGGCATTTTTTTCAAGTCGCGAAACCTGAGCTTGAGAGATGCCTATTTCTTCGGCAACTTCCATCTGGGTTGAGCCTTTAAAAAATCTGAGATTTACGATGTGTTTTTCACGCTCTGATAAATGTGAAATGGCATCCTTTAGGGCTATTTCCTGAAGCCAAGATTCGTCTGTGTTTTTGTTATCCTTTAATTGGTCCATAATAAATAAGGTGTCTGTACCGTCGTTGTAAGCTGGTTCAAACAGCGATACAGGGTCCTGGATGGCTTCTAGAGAAAAGAAAATATCCTCTTTTGGAATATCTAAAATTTTAGACAGCTCTTCAACAGTAGGCTCCTTTGAATGAAGATTTATATAGTCCTCTTTTGCCCTGAGTGTCTTATATGCAATATCTCTAAGTGACCTACTGACACGTATGGGAGTATTATCACGAAGGTAACGCCTTAATTCGCCGATTATCATTGGTACGGCATAGGTGGAAAATTTTACCTCGTGCTTTAAATCGAAATTGTCAACAGCTTTAATTAAACCTACACAGCCTATCTGAAATAAGTCATCCGCGTTTTCCTCGCGGTTTGAAAAACGTTTTATAACACTTAAAACTAATCTGAGATTTCCGTTTATAAATTTTTGACGGGCAGACTCATCGCCTGATTTGATTTTAAGCATAAGCTCTGTTTTTTCTTTTTCTGACAACAACGGAAGCTCGGATGTATTAACACCACAAATTTCAACTTTATTTATCATTTTCGTACCTGCCTTTGCCATATGGTCTATAAATGATTATTGCCATAAATCAAAAACGGTATGCAAAAATGACTTAATTATTTCTAAGTTGTTAACATTACAAAAAACTACTTTATAAAAACTTTTTAATGTGTTAAAATAAGTAAAAATCATAAAAGTGAGATGATAATTATGATGTGTATAAAGTGCAAGATGCGCCCTGCGGTGTTGTTTGTTAACAAAACCGATACGGCGACAAACAACCAAACTACAGAAGGATATTGCTTAAAGTGTGCAAGAGAACTTAATTTAGGGCCTGTTGACAGCATTTTAGATAAAATGGGGATTACACCTGACCAGCTTGATGAGATAAATGAAGGAATGAACGATTTTATTACATCTTTGGGTGGTTATGACCCGGAAAGCGATGCAGAATTTGACCCTGAAAATATGCCACTGGCTATGATGAACGGCTTTGGAAATATTTTCGGAAATAATGACAATGAATCAGGTGGCTTCGTCAAGACCGCCAAGCGTCAGAAGAAAGCAGAAAAACGCATTTTGGATAGTTTTGGCACAAACCTGACTGCGAAGGCAAAGGATAAGCTCATAGACAGAATAGTAGGTCGTGACAATGAAATTAACAGAGTTATCCAGATTTTAAACCGCCGCTCAAAAAACAATCCTGTTTTGCTTGGTGAACCAGGTGTAGGTAAAACTGCAATAGCAGAGGGTTTAGCAGTGAGAATTGCAGAAAGACGCGTTCCTGCAAAGCTTTTTGATAAAGAGGTTTATCTTTTGGATTTTACAGCAGTTGTTGCCGGTACGCAATTTCGTGGACAGTTTGAAGCAAGACTTAAAAAAATATTAGAAGAGGCCAAAAAGCTTGGAAACATCATTTTAGTAATAGATGAAATTCACAACATTGTGGGTGCAGGTGATGCTGAGGGAGCAATGAGTGCGGCAAATATCTTAAAGCCTGCTTTAGCTCGTGGTGACATTCAGGTTTTGGGTGCTACGACACTTGATGAGTACAGAAAGCATATTGAAAAGGATTCTGCTCTGGAGCGCCGTTTCCAACCGGTAATGGTCGATGAACCCACAATAGAAGACACAGTTGAAATACTAAAAGGTATTAAGGATTACTATGAAGATTATCACAGAGTAAAAATTTCTGATGATGTAATTGAGCAGTCTGTATACCTTGCAGAACGCTACATTACAGACAGATTTTTGCCCGATAAGGCTATTGATGTGATAGATGAGGCAGGTTCTAAGGCAAATCTTCAAAATGTAAAGCTTATCGAGCTCAAAAAGCTTACAGATAAACTAAAGGCAGTGCAATTAGAAAAAGAAAATGCAGTTTCAAGCGACTCAACAGAAGATTACCAAAAGGCTGCAGAGCTTAAAGCAAAAGAATGCGCACTGGTTGAAGAAATAAACAAGCTTAATGAATCGGGAATTGATACAACACTTACGATAGAAAACATAGCAGAGGTAATTGAAGACTGGACAAAAATCCCTGTTAAGAGCCTTACAGAGACAGAAAGCGAAAAGCTTTTAAATTTAGAGTCGAGAATCAAGGAATATGTTTTAGGCCAGGACCACGCAGTAGAGATTGTGGCAGAAGCTATCAGAAGAAATCGTGCAAGACTTACCCGCGTACGTCGTCCGGTGTCGTTTATTTTTGCAGGTCCTACAGGAGTTGGTAAAACAGAACTTGCTAAAACATTAGCACGTGTTATGTTTGATTCTGAAGATGCTATGATAAGAATCGATATGTCAGAGTATATGGAAAAGCATACCGTTTCAAAGCTAATCGGCGCACCTCCGGGATATGTGGGTTATGATGATGCGGGCCAGCTCACCGAAAAGGTAAGAAGAAAGCCATACTCTATAATTCTTTTAGACGAAATAGAAAAGGCGCATGCTGATGTGTTTAATATTTTGCTTCAGATTTTAGATGATGGCAGAGTGGCAGATAGTCATGGAAGAATTGTGAACTTTGAAAATACGGTTATAATTATGACGTCTAATGCAGGTTCAGAGCGAACGTCAGCAAGTCTTGGCTTTAATAAAACGGCAGACGATACAGCTGCAGCAAGAACGTCTAGCGCCTTAAAAGAAATTTTCCGTCCTGAATTTTTAAACCGTGTGGACGATATCATCACGTTCAAACCATTGTCACGTGAAAACTTAGTTGGAATTGTTGACCTGATGGTTAAAGAGCTTTCAACTGAATTGTTCAGAAAAGAAATAATTTTAGATGTTGATGCTTTGGCTAAGGAATTAATCCTGAAAAAAGGCTATGACCAAAAATTCGGCGCAAGACCGCTGCGCAGAGCTATTGAAAAGCATATCCAGAATCGTATCGCATCACTCGTTATAAGAGGCGAGGCAAAGCAGCATTGCAAGATTAAGGTGACAGCTGAAAATGATGAGTTTAAGGTGACATTAGAAAACTTGTAAAATTTAATAGCGGATATATAAAATTAAATTGGGCTATAGCGTTTTGCTATAGCCCAATTTTTATAAACTTTATTTAATATTTTATCTGTTAGGATATTCCGTTTCTACGAATTTCTTTAAAGCTTTTACTGACCTTTTTACTTTCTCTGTGTCAATACAATATGCCATTCTAAAATATCCGGGACAACCAAACGAATCAGATGGAACTAAAACCAAATCATACTTTAGTGCTTTTTTACAGAATACAGTAGCATCTTCTTCTAAAGCCTTGGGGAATATGTAAAACGTTCCGCCGGGGCGCACACACGTAAAGCCAAGATTTGTTAATGCGTCATATAAGATGTTCATATTTTCTTCGTATACAGAAAGGTCTGCTGTAAGGTCAGCATATTCTGCTACTGCTAACTGAAATATTGATGCAGGGCAGTTGTGGCCAATACCGCGTGAAATCTGTCCCATCATAACTACCATTGTTTCTGCATCAGGACAATCAGGATGAACAGCAACATAGCCGATACGCTCTCCCGGAAGTGACAGTGACTTTGAAAATGAATAGCAGGTGAGAGTGTATTTATAAAAACTTGCAGGATATGGTGATGAAATTCCGTCAAATACTATTTCGCGATATGGTTCATCTGAAATGAGATAAATGATGTGACCGTATTCTTTTGATTTGGCCTCTAAAATCTCGGCAAGTCTTTTTAATGTCTTTTCAGAGTATACAACGCCTGACGGGTTGTTTGGCGTGTTGATTAAAATTGCTGCAACCTTGTCTGTGAGCATTTCTTCGAATTTGTCAAAATTAATCTGAAAGTCAGCTGTGTTTGCAGGAACAGTTTTTAGCACAGCGCCAGAATGGTTTATATAGGGGATGTATTCAGGAAAATATGGTGCAAAGGTTAGCACCTCATCACCTGGGTTTGTAATACATCTTACTGCGTGTGCGATAGCACCGGCAGCACCCGATGTCATAAAGATGTTAGATGCGCGGTAGTTCATATTAAAGCGCTTGTTTAAAGAGGCGGCTATTTTTTCTTTAACCTCAGGAATACCCAGACTGGGACTGTAGCCGTGGAGAGTCAATGGGTTTTCCTCTTTTAACATTTTAACAAGATAATCTGTCAGCTTTTGCGGAACCGGAATAGAGGGATTTCCAAGACTGTAGTCAAAGACATTCTCATAACCGATTTCTTTGCCGCGTGCTGTTGCAAATTCTGATAATGAACGAATAACGGGTTTTAGCTTTAACATTTCTGTGTATTTTATAGATAGCATTTATGTTCCTCCTAATTGTTAATCATTTCTAAAAATTCGTCTAGTGATAAGGTTTTTATTCCTAAGCTTTCTGCTTTTGAAAGCTTGCTTCCTGCGTTTTCTCCAACTATTAAAAAGTCGGTCTTTTTTGAAACAGAGCCTATTGCCTCTCCACCGTTTTCTTCTATGATTGCGACGATTTCATCTCTGGAGAGTGTATCAAATTTTCCTGTAACGACAAACTTTTTGCCCGATAGTTGAGAGCTTTTTGTTTTAGTTTCTTCTGCCTTGTCGTTTACACCCAAGGCAATCAGGCGGAAGATAAGCTCTTTGTTGTCTTTATTTTCAAAAAAACTAACGATATTTTGAGCTGTTTTTTCGCCGATGTCGGGAATTTTAGTCAAATCCTCGACAGATGCATTCATTAAATCTGTCATATTGGCAAAATGCTTGCAAATTGTCTTAGATGATTTAAGTCCGTTCAGATTTATACCTAAAGCATACAAAAATCTGTATAACTCGCGCGCTTTGCTGGCATTAATTGCTTTTAACAGGTTATCTGCACTTTTTTCGCCCATTTTATCGAGCGTGGCTATTTTTTCTTTTTCCAGGGTATAAATATCGGCAGGTGAGTGGATGTAGCCCTCATCTACGAATTTTTCTAATAGTGCAGGCCCCAGTCCTTCAATATCCATGGCATCACGTGATACAAAATGTTCAAGTCTGCGAAGCAGCTGTGCCGGACAACTGTCCCCTGTGCAGCGGTGAGCAGCCTCGCCTTCAACACGCACGATTGCAGCACCGCATTCAGGACAAACTGTTGGCATATGAAATTCGGTTTCTTTTCCGGTTCTGTCTTTTAATTCAACGCCGACAATTTCAGGTATAATATCTCCTGCTTTTCTTACATATACATTGTCGCCGATTTTAATATCACGTTCACGGATAAAGTCAATGTTATGGAGCGTTGTTTTAGATATTACGCTTCCTGCGATTCTGACGGGCGTCAAAAGGGCATTTGGCGTAATTTTTCCGGTTCTTCCAACCTGGATAAATATATCTAAAAGCTTTGTTTTTTTGGTTTCGGGCGGGTATTTATACGCTAATGCCCAACGAGGACATTTAGCTGTTGTGCCCAATTTTTCACGGACAGATAAATCGTTTACCTTAATTACTGCACCATCAATATCAAACGAAAGGGCATCGCGCTCTGAGCCTATTTTTTCTACCTGTGAAAAAGCATCCTCGATTGAAGTAAAAACTTTATTTTGCTTAACTGTTTTAAAACCTAATTCAGATAAAAGCAAGAGTCCCTCGTGATGAGTTTTGACTTTGGCGCCCTCTATTCTTTGTATGTTAAAGATAAAAATATCCAGATTTCTTTTTCTTGCAACGGATGAGTCAAGCTGACGAAGTGAGCCTGCGGCAGCGTTTCTTGGATTTGCAAAGAGAGGAAGACCGTTTTTTTCTCTTTCTTTATTTAATTTGTCAAATGTAGCTTTTGACATAAATACTTCGCCGCGCACTTCAAGGTATGGTATGGGGCTTGAAAGTCTTAAAGGAATGGAATTAATTGTTTTTAAATTTTCACTAACGTCTTCACCGACCATTCCGTCGCCACGCGTAGAACCGCGAACAAAAAGACCGTTTTCATATTCTAAAGACACAGAAAGACCGTCAATTTTGTATTCTGTTACGTATTCAACACATCCCGCGGCGTCATAAACACGTTTGCCAAAATCGAGGACCTCCTCTTTTGAAAAGGCATCGTTTAAGCTTAGCATAGGAACCGTGTGAATAACACTTTCAAAGTTTTCTGCGACATTTCCTATGATACGTGCTGTTGGTGAGGCGGGGTCGCGGAACTGAGGATATTCTTCTTCTAAATTTTTAAGCTCACGAAGAAGCATATCGTACTCGTAGTCAGAAATCTCGGGGTTGTCCAAAACATAGTATTGATGAGAATGATATGTTAAAAGATTCGTCAATTCTTCAATTCTTTTTTTTGCTTTTTCCATTCTGTCACCCCTTTTTTAAATAACAGTCTTATTATATATTAATTATGCCAAAAATGCAATAGTCATACATTTAATTTTTTGTTGTTGAAAACACCATAAAAATGTGATACAATGGTACATACAAAATTTTATATGGGAGAGGAAAAGTATGAAAACTATTAAAGCTATACCAATTACACACGAAAATTTCGCACCGTTCGGACAGTTTTATGATATGGGAAATCCTGATGGATATGCGCTTTGTGGAGAAATTCACAAGTTCTATCCCGACAGATTAGTTGCAGACAGTAATCATAGGGTAGGTTATTCGCCGATTGTTGTAAAAAAACCTGAAAAAATGGTCATCACACAACAGGAATATCACACAACAACATGGGAAATGATTATGCCATTAGATGATGATATGATTCTTCATTGTGCACCGGCATCAGCGGGTACCCCTGTTACAGATTTAGTAAAGGCATTCATAGTTCCAAAGAACACTCTTGTTAAGATGAATGCGGCTATCTGGCATTTAGCTCCGTTGCCCAAAGATAATGATAAGCTTACTGCTTTAATTATTTTGCCTGAATGTACATATGCAAACGATTGCACAGTCGTAGATCTTTCGCCGGAAGAACAGTTTGAGATTGTAAAATAATAAACTTTTTAAACAGGAGATAAGTTAATAGAAAAAAGTGCAGAGGCTCGTTCTATATCAACATATGTTATAAAAGATATCTAGTTTTTATAAATCTATCTGACAAAAGGAGAAAAAGCATGACAAAACCAATAGCTGCTATAATGTACGATTTTGATAAGACACTATCAACTAAGGATATGCAAGAATATGCATTTATTCCTGGTATCGGTATGACTGCAGAGAGCTTTTGGAATGAGTGCAACAGATTGACAAAACAAAACAACATGGACCAGATTTTGTCGTACATGTATGTAATGTTAAGAGAAGCCCGTGGTAAAAAGCTTTTAAATCGTAAAGAATTTAATAAATTAGGCGAAAGTGTAGAGCTTTTCTCAGGTGTCCTGACCTGGTTTGACAGAATAAATGCATATGCTTCTGGCATAGGTGTTGATGTAGAGCATTACATTATTTCTTCAGGAATAAAGGAAATTATCGAAGGAACTCCAATTAGAAAGTATTTTAAAGAAATCTATGCTGCAGAGTTTTTGTACGATGATGATAATGTACCTGTCTGGCCCGCTATGGCTGTAAATTATACGTCAAAAACACAGTTTTTATTCAGGATAAACAAAGGTGTATTAGACGTAACAGAGCACAGGGGATTAAATGAACATACTCCAGAAGAAGAAAGAAGAGTACCTTTTTCCAATATGATATACATAGGTGATGGCTTTACAGATGTCCCCTGTATGAAACTGGTCAAGCTAAATGGCGGACACTCTATAGCAGTTTATAGCACCGAAGATGATTCTGCCCGTGCTATTATGAAGCAGGGCAGGGTAGACTATCTAGCCAAAGCAGATTATAAAGAGGGTTCAAAGCTTGAAAGTACGGTCTTTGCGATTTTAGATGAAATAAATACAAACCACAAAATAACACAAATTAAAATAAACGATAAAAAATAAAGAACGGGATATCCGTTCTTTATTTTTTACCAGTATTTTCGGTCTAAGCTTCTAAAGAATATTGCCTGGGTTATATGCTCGACTTTTATACTTTCGCTTGACTTTAAGTCGGCGATTGTTCTTGCTACTTTTAAAATTCTGTTGTGCGCACGGGCAGACAGTCCTAAATTGTCAAAAGCTTGTCTTAGCACTGTTTCTTCTTCTTTTCCCAAAGAACAATATTTTGAAACCATCCGTTCTGTCATTTGAGCGTTACAATAAACGCCTTTGTCGTTTTTAAAACGCTCTTTTTGTATTTTTCTTGCGTGTTCTACTCGTTTTTTTATTTCAGAAGAGCTCTCTTGTGGGGTTTTGTTGGTAAGCTCCTGGTATTTTACAGCAGGAACCTCTATATGTAAGTCAATTCTATCAAGTAGCGGCCCTGATATTTTGCCAAGGTATTGCTTTATTTGCCCCTCTGAACAGGTGCACCTGTTGGTGCCATCGCCGTAGTAACCGCATTTACAGGGGTTCATGGCGGCAATAAGCATTGTACTGCTTGGATATGTAAGAGTTGCGTTTACTCTGGCTATTGTGACAATGCCGTCTTCTAAAGGTTGTCTTAAGACTTCCAGTGCATCTTTTCTGAATTCAGGGAATTCATCTAAAAATAAAACGCCATTATGTGCAAGGCTGATTTCTCCGGGTCTTGGGTATGTGCCGCCGCCTGACAAACCGACTGCAGAAATCGTATGGTGCGGACTTCTGAAAGGTCTTGTTGTGATTAGCGAAGTATCACTTGTAATTAACCCCGCTATGGAATGGACCTTTGTAACCTCTAAAGCCTCATCAAATGTGAGCGTTGGCAGTATTGACGGAAGCCTTTTAGAAAGCATTGATTTACCTGAACCGGGCGAGCCGATTAAAAGTCTGTTATAAGGCTTACTCCAGACACAGAAAACCTTTGATTTATAAGGGTTTGGAGTACTCGTAATTTTTAAAAACACCATTATTTGAGGTACAATTAAATAAAAAAATCCCCTCTTTTGAAAAATTATTGACCGCATTTTTATTCCTTTTTAACGTATAATTTTGCAAAAAATTATACTATCTCACATTACTATATTTAACTTATTAATTATACCACATCAAGATATCAAATGCAATAAAAAAAGAAAATTGAGTAAAATATTACAACTATTCAATCCCTGTTGTAATCAGGGGTTGCAATTCTTACAAGGGTCATACCCACTCGATATTGCTTCTGACCTTGAATTAAAATATCTTCTATTCTTCTCAATGGGTAAAGAATGACAGGAAGGATAATGAAACTTCTTACTATTCTTATTTCCAATGTATGATGAAGATGGTGTATTCTCTACTATATTTTCTTCTTCAACAACAGGTGGTACAGTAGGGTTAACTTCTATTGTAGCATTCTTTTGTGTATTTACTGTGATTTCTTTACCATTACTTTGTAAAATTATATCGCCTTGTGTATCTGTCCTGTACGTTTTAGCACCTACATCCCTAAATCTGCTTAAAGCACCCTCGTTTGGATGTCCATATTGATTATTCTTTCCAACTGATATAACAACATATTCAGGCATTACCTCTCTTAAAAACACATAACTTGAGGAGGTATCACTTCCATGATGTCCTGCCTTTAATACTGTGGCAGATAGGTCATAACCTTGATTTATAATATCTCTTTCTTCTTCAGCTTCAGCATCTCCTGTAAAAAGAAATGAAGTTTCTCCACAGACAACTTTTGTCATTATTGAAGTGTTATTTAAGTCACTTGCACTTTCATAGGTAGGACAATATAATTGAACTTTACAACTTCCTAATTTGAATGTCTGCCCTGATTGTGGGTTTGTTATTGATAACCCTTTTTCAGAAACAAGCCTTTTAAAACTTTGATAGAACTTGGCATCATTTTCTGTCTTTGGTGCAAATACTGTACCAACAGTTGCTTTTGATAATGCACCAGATAATCCGCCCATATGGTCTTCGTGGGCATGGGTGCCTATCATATAGTCTATATGACTTATATTATGCTTTGTTAAATAGGAATATATAAGGTTTGAGTCAGGTGCATTTCCACCATCAATAAGCATAACCTCATTATCACTAATTAATAATGCTGCATCTGCTTGACCAACATCAATAAAGTGAACTTCGACACTACTATCTTCTTTGATAGTAGTGTCGTTCTCTATTTTTACTATTTCTTTTTCTTGTGGTGTGTCAGTTGCTATAACATTACCTGTTTCAACTGATATAGGGTTTTCTATAACTTCATTACTACTACAACCAACTACAAAAGATAGACTTATTAATAATGAAAATATGATTGCTAATAGTCGTTTATTCAACATATTATCACTCATTTCAATATTATTCTTCAATAGACTTTAAATAATCTGTAAAAGCCTTTTCCAACCTTTCAACGTGTCTTCTTGCCTGTTGAATTAGGTCACTACATAATTCTGCTGTTTCTTCTTCAATAGCATTTTCAAGTGAAATGACAGGTTGTTTAGTTTTCAATTGGAGCTTGTCTTTTGCGGATTGATTTTTATTTGGTACTTCCACTTCTTCAAGTCCTAAATTATAAGGATAGTCAGATGGTACAAGAGGTAAAACGACAGAACTTTCAACAGTCCAATCATCTCTTGCTATTTTCTTCAATCTCCAACCATCTTTGGTTTTATCCTCTGGAATATAATACTGATATGATTTATCAGAGAAATCAACTTTTTCAACTTCTGTATCTGTATCAGTTTCTTCCCTTGCTACATACCAAGCCTCTTCTTCAGCATTATAAGTTAGGATTTCGCTATCATACCACATCCTATATGATAAGTTATCATATCCTGCTTTAATAACTCCCTGTGCTCTTTCAAATGGTATTAAAGTAGGAATAATGCTTATTTTAGGACTTCTATTACTGTGATTAGAAGTTGTACCATAAATCCATATGGTATCTAATAAAGCAAAGATTTCTTCTTCAGAATAATGCTTTTTTAAGTGTTCCGCAACCTTGATTTCCTCAAAAGTAATCTTAAATAACTTTTTGAGTTCATCAATGTATTTTTCATCAGATGCATCACTACTATTTATTTTCTTCTCTAAATCACTCAATTCCTCTGAAAGTTCTGCAAGTTTTCTATCTACAATACTTTTTTCTATAATACTTTTATAAGTAGTACTCAAATGCTTTGCATAAAACTCTTCATAAATAAGTGATTTTTCTTCTATTTGTCTTTGCAATTCTGCCTTTTCCTCGTTAGATATAGAAGAAGGATTTAATAGTTGATGTAAATTGAACTCCAAAAGTCTAATAAGTGAGTTAATGGTGTTTTGATAATCAGATTTTATAATGTCATACATTCCACTATCCTTCATTTGTTCCATCCAACTATTTAGTTGATACATATAAGCATTTGCACCATTACAGGCAGCAACACCTTTATTCCTTTTTGTAGAACACCTAAACATGGGATTTCCTTCATTACTATCGTATTGAAATTGTTTTGTACATCGACCACATCTTAAATATTTTTGATATTCAGTTGAAGTTATAGGCCTTGAACCAACGGTATCTCCTGTTTTACTTTCTGTTGTTCTGCTTCTCCTTGCCTCTTGTGCTGCATACCACAATTCAGGCTCAACCATTTTAGGTAGTCCAGGATGTGGTAATAAATACTCTTTATATTCTTCTGTTATTACTACAGAACTCAATTTATGAAAGACATCACCTGATGTAAACTTTCCAACAAAGTTTAACCCCATATATTTTTCATTATTAATTATATTTCTTACAGTTGAAGGAGAAAACTTACCACTTTTACCATCTTTGCTGGAAGAAATACCTCTTGCAGTTAGGATTTTAGCTACTTCTGTCTCCCCATATTGAAGTGTAAGATTAAAAATCTCCCTAACGATTTCATCTTTTCCTTTTATAATGGTATAATACTCTCTTTTTCCATTCTGTCTCTTATGGTATTTATAACCATAGGGAGGGTTATGAGATAAAATATTTTCTCTCTTTCGTTTTCTTTGATATAGTTTTTGGTCTCTGCTACCTTTTTCAGAGTAGGCCATATCATTTTCAAAATGCTTTCTTAAGGCACTCTCAAAATCTTCTTGGTCACTATGGAGGTCTATATCTATAAACCAAAGACTTACACCCTTTAATTTCAAGGTTTTTACAAAATCATAGGCTTCGATATTTCTCGCGAACCTCGAAGTTGCCTTCATCCAGATAGTATCGAATAGTGGTTTTTTATTAGGGTTTACTGTAGTAACATATTTAATCTGTCTGACTTTTTTTCTTGGGTCATCTCCAACTTGAACTTTTTCACCTTCAAAAACTGTAACATTCAGTCCAGCATCCTCAAGCATTTCAAGAAAACCATCACGATTAAACTTTGTACCTGTTTCTCCATAGTCGCAATAAACTTTATCTGCCATTACTAAATCTTTTTTGCCAATCTTCACCATATCAGAAAATAGTTCTTTGAACTCTATTGGCTGATTTTCAAAGCTTTTCTTCTGCATCTTGGTAGAAACTCTGTAATACCAAGTAATTCTTTCCTTTTTCTTTCTTGGCATATTTCCACCACCTAACTTTTTTTCTTCCTATTATATATACAAGATTTATTTTCAAGTTGCTCTGCTGTTCCAACTCTCATATATATAAAACATTTATAATCTTTAATTTTTTTCTGTTTCTTCATTATATATATAACTCCTGTTAGTTCTTTTCATAATAGGATAATAGTTTTTCAAGTTCCTCAATTTTGTTTTGTGCCATATATAAACTATTATTATCGCTATCAGATAGTCTATCAATCCAACTTCTTTGAAACTCGATAGCTTTTTTTATTTCTTCTATTTTTAATTTTCTTAATTCTGATTTCAAATAATGGAATGCATCATTATCCATTTCCTCAAGATTAGATACTTCTGAACGATTTTCAATCTGCTTAACAATGATTTCTGCTGCTCTTTTATATTTAATGAAGTTATCGCATTTTTTATCAGTTTTTGGGTTGAATGTAGCAATATCAATTATGTCATTTGGTGAACAAGTGAAGTTATGATGCATAACATAATCTTCTATTTCTTCCTTTGTATAAGGTTTATAGAAGTCGCTACTCTCATCAATAACCTCTCTTCCTGTTGCAATAATGCCTATGTTTTGGGCAAACAAAGTAGAATTGACTTTATAGAATGGACTTTGTGCTACTACATCAATATATCTATAAAGACCTTCTAATATTGGGAACAAGGTTTCGTCGCCATCAAAATTACAGTTCTCAATAATTGAACTTAATGTCTTCATATACTTATTTTCTACCATATAATCATCAGGTATCAAATAATCAGGGTCATCAGAGTGTATGTCTTTTTCCTCTTCAACAAAAATATCTTTATATTTTGTTAATGTTTTCCAAGCCTCATAAGAAAAACCTAATTGTTTAAATGGTTCATAGCCCTCTTGTGCATCCAATGATTTAGCTTGGGTTCTACCCAATAACCAATCGACAGTAACTTCTAACACGTCAGCTAAAGCAATAAGGACTTCTAATTTAGGAGAAGAACCTGTAAGCCAATCTTTGACGGATTGTTTTGACCCTTTTTCTTTTCCTGTAATCTTTTTAACAATATCAATGAACTCTTGATGGTTTAATGATTTATTCAATTTAGATGTTGGGAGATAACCTTTCTCTATAAAAATATGGTTAAAATGCCCCTTTAATATTTCCTCACTAAGAATGTCTTTAAAGTTTGTTTCTAACTTTTCCATAATATCAACTCCTTTATGTCTTTTATTATAGCACAAAAATATTATAAAATCAATAAAATGTCAAAAATTATTTATCTAGACACTTTTATATACCTTCAAAACCCGCATAAACACTGATTTTTTAGACAGAAAAATATTTTTTTCAAAAAGTTGGCTTTTTTCTTGACAAATACAGAAAAGTGTGTTATAATATCAGTATAGTCAGAAAAGCGACTTGGTAAAATTGAAAAGTTACCTTTATTGCTGCTTTTGTTGATTTAAGTGAATAAAGATAGATTTGATGCTGCTTGACACATAAAAGTGTCAAGCTGAATCTCTTCAGTCAGTTAACTATCCTATATAACCCACCACTCAGAAAAGTTATAAATTATATGTGAGAGGTTGAAGTAAGAGGTATATAAGATATAACAAGGAAGAAATCATATTTTTTTTCATTATATTGATGGCAAAACATCAAGAACACATCATCTTACACAAGAAAGGAGAGATAAATAGAAACAATAGAAACATGGACCTTGACAACTGAATATTGAAAAACCTATTTCCTTAAAACTTCTAAAGGGTAGTGTTCCCTTACCTTATATATAAAGGTAGAAAAACACAATATCAAGTAAAAAGTCCTACACAGTAGGCAAATAAATAATTATATTTTATAAGGAGGAACTTAAAATGAGTTCAAATTGTGTATTTGTTAAAGTAAGTAAAAAAGATGGTTTTGTAAGAGAAAATAATTGGGAAGGACTTGGACACATTGGTTCAATGAGCTTTATGGAGTATTTAGAAGCCGTGTTAGGTTTACCTACATTAGAAAAAGGTGACTCTGTTTGTTTCTTATATGATGATAAGACAGAGTACGTTGACATTAAGGAAAATGAGGATTTTGAAACCTATGTAAAGGTAAAATTATCTAAATCAAATGACTTTTTATTCAATAAGTGTAATGAAAGGATAAACTACAGAATGTCTAAAGAAAGATTATCAAATATGTTTGATAGATTTGATAAGTGGTCAGAGGACAAGTCACCAGAAGAAATAATATGGATTAAAAAACTTTTAGAGAAACTTAAAACATTTGTCAATGAAGTTGATTTTAAAAGAGAAAATATGATATTCAGTTATCATTATTAATATGGAGGGTTAGATATGAGTGTTAAATGTATGTTTGTTAAAGTAAGTAAACAGGATGGTTTTGTTAGGGAGAACAATTGGCAGCATGTAGGTATCATTGGTTGTTCTGATTTTATAGGTTATATTGATGATGCCATAGACTTAAATGGATTAGATATAGGAGATTCTATATGTATCATTGATAAGGATAAGGAAAAGTATTATGACATCTTATCCCAAAATGATTTTGAGACTTTTGTAAAAGTTAGAGAGGATATAATTGGTGACCTTTTGCTTGGAAATATGAATGAAGAAGTCAATTATAGACTGACTCCTAAAAGAATAAAGGCTATTTGTAAAGGATTTAAGAAATGGTCTAAAAACAAGTCAGCAGAGGAAATTACTTCAATGAGAAGTATGTTAGAACAATTTAAGGACTTACTCAAAGAAGTTGATTTTAAGACAGAATATTTAGTATTCAGTTTTGATTATTAAGAAAGGTGGATTTAAGAATGAGTAAGATTAAGAAAAATCACAAGAGAAATCACAAGAAAATTATTAAGTTAAAGGAGACAAAGAAAATGAGAAAGTATGGTAATGAAGAGTTTGTAAATACAGAGTTTGGTGTAAGTCAGGAAAGTTTTCTGTACTTCTTTAATGAAGCAAAGAAGTATATAAAGGAAGTAAATAATTCTAATGCTTTTGCAGCAAAGCTTCATCTTGGTTTATCAATAATTGAGGCTAATAAAGATAAAATGCCTTTTTATGAAGGTCTTTTAGGTCGCAGAATTGTAACACCAGAGGATATAGTGGCTTATGCGCTTACTATTGAGTTGTTAGTTATTCAGGAAAGATTAAATGAATTAGAAGCAAAGAGAGGAGCATAATGTAATGGATAAAAATAAGGTTAAGAAACTAAATTGTGAAAATAAAAGAGAAATGGAGAAAAAGAATATGAGAAATAATGTAAATGGTTTACTCGTGGAGAGATTAAAAGAATTGGGAATTGATGGTTTTGCTGATGTACAAACAGTTAAGGAAGGGATTGGGTTAATATCAAGCAAGTATGTCTATAAAGATAGAGTTGTATTGGTTGATAAGGAGAAACATTGTAGGCATATTCGTGACCTTACAGTTGAGGAAGCAGAAATGTTATATGACAGATTAGACTTAGTTTTAGAAATGAAACAGGCTTGTGATGCTGCAATAAAAAGATTGAAGGCAGAATATCAAAAATCTCTTGATAGAGCATTCATTAAGTTTGGTAGAGAAATTGAAGTAATTAAATAATTAGGGGGATTTAAATTATGAGTAATAATGTAGTTAAAAAGTTTAGATTATCAGTATGGAAGGCAAATGCTTATGGTACTTGTGAATACACAATACCTGTTGCATCATTGGAAGAGGCCTCATTGGTTTGGAATGTTCTTTCTCTTGACGACTTGATTGAGGAAAAGATGGGAGTTGCACCAGATTATATGAGTACCATAATGGTTGAAAAATGGCATCCTCAACTTGAAGAATGGGTAGAAGCATTTGAGTATGATAGTGACAAAGCAGAGTTCAGAAAACTTTGCAATCAGGAATTGGTTTCTCATTTGAGAAAAGTGTATGCAGCAGGCGAAGATACAGAGTTTGAAACAGAAGTAGCTTAATGAAAGGTGGAATAGTAATGAGTAAATATCTTGTTTATAATTATTTTGCAAATAATAAGGGTAGTGGATTAACAAGAATGGATTATTGTGATAAGTCTGATATATCAACACAGATTGAATATAAGAAGTCAGAGTATCAATACCTAATGTCAAGAGTATGGAAAATGCTTAATAGACATGGTGGTTTTCCTGATATTAGTTGGGTAAACAGAAGAATAGTTGATGCAGAGGACAATCCTATATGTGGAGTATCAATTTTAAGTGTTTATGACAAAGGAAAGGGAAAATCAAGAGACCTAACATTAGAGGACTTAAAAGAACTAGATGACCTTTTATCATCAGTTGAGGAAGTCTATCAAAAGGTTCTTGAAAGACAAAGAGAGTATCGCAGTATGTGTAAAGAAACAAAGTCTGCAATTCGCTCTTCTCTAAATATTTTTTAAAGGTGGTGGTGTGAAATATGCTTGTAAGTCAAGAGATAGTTAGTGCAAATCAGAAAAATATTTGAAAAAGGATGGTAGATTGAATGAGTGATATTTTAAAATTGAATAGTGTGGTTTTAGGAGATTGTATGGATATTATGCCTTTAATGGCTGATAAATCAGTTAACTTAACATTAAGTGATATTCCGTATGATGGTGTTAACAGGAAATCAAATGGGTTGAGAAGTTTGGACAAAGGCAAAGCAGATATTATAACCTTTGACCTCAAGGATTTTCTTCAAGAGGTTTATAGAGTGACTTCGTCAACTATAATAATTTTCTGTGGACAAACTCAAGTAAGTACTATAATCTCTTTCTTTCAGGAAAAAGCAAAAAAAGATGGTGGTACTGTAAGACAGTTAATTTGGGAAAAGACAAATCCAAGTCCTATGAATGGACAACACTCTTATTTGTCAGGAATAGAGAATGCTGTGTATTTTAAGAAACCAAAAGGAACATTTAATGCCTTTTGTAAAAATACAGTTTTCAGACATCAGCATGGTAAGAGAAACCCTATAAATATAACTGAAAAGAACCATCAGTTATTAAAGGAGTTAATTGAGGACAACACAAACGTGGGAGATTTGATATTTGACCCATGTGCAGGTAGTGGTAGTACCCTTATGTGTGCAAGGGAATTAAATAGGAATTATTTTGGTATAGAACTCAATCCAGAGTACTTTGAATATGCAGATACAAGAATGGCTGCTTAATTAGAATTGATGAAGCAGTTTAATCTACCTATCTGCTTCAAAACAAAATAGGTATTTATAGATAGATATTATATTAAATTGAAAAACACATACAGCAATTATAGAGATTAAATATCTCAAGTGTTTTGTATTTAAATTATAAATATCCTACATATAGAAATGAGGTAATATAGAGATTATTTAGGGAGGAATTAAATTGAAGAGTATTGATTTATTTAATGGTGATTGTTTAGAGTTAATGGGTAATATTGAAGATAAAAGTGTAGATATGGTGTTATGTGATTTACCTTATGGAACAACGAAGTGTAAATGGGACATACATATACCTTTTGAAGAATTGTGGTCACAGTATAGTAGAATTGTTAAGGATAATGGTGCAGTTGTTTTATTTGCTAAGCAACCATTTACAACACAAATTATTAGTAGCAATATAAAAGATTTCAAATATTGCTTGATTTGGAAGAAAGATAACCACGATAATCCTACACAGGCAAAGAGAAGATTTTTGAATATCACAGAAGATATATGTGTTTTCTATAAATCTCAATGCACCTACAACCCTCAAGGGTTAGTCCCATTGAATAAGGTTGTAAAACAAGGACGTGGAGAAAGCCTTAGCCAATTAAATCCAAGACAATGTGCATATTATCAAGAGTTTACAAACTATCCTCGTAATATCTTGGAGTTCAAAAGGGATAAGCCTAATGTTCATCCCACACAGAAACCAGTTGCATTATTAGAGTATTTAATTAAAACATACACAAATGACGGTGATTTAGTATTAGATAATTGTATGGGTAGTGGTAGTACAGGAGTTGCCTGTGTAAACACAAACAGAAGGTTTATAGGTATTGAAAAGGAACAAAAGTATTTTAATATCGCAGCTAATAGGATTTATGGTTGTGAATATGAAAAAGCAGCCTAAGTTCAGAGGGTTTAGTGTTTGGTGTGAGCATATATACCTCCACCAAACACTATAACAAAAATCAACTATGGACAGATATTAGGACATAGTTGAGCTATAAGTAATAAGAAATTAAATATTTTTATAAGGAGTTGTTTAGAATGAAATATATTTTAAAAACAGAAGTTAATTCAAAAGGTAATAAGGTTTTTTCCAAAGAGAGAAATGGCAAAGGTTTTCTTTATTTAGCAAAGAATGAAGCAGGTGTTGTTAGCAAGGTTGATAAAAAATGGATTTTGAATAATCAGATTGATATTCTAAATCTTGGTGTGTCAGAAGATAATGCTATTTATCCAGCAACAGATTTAAGAAAGAGAAAAAAATTACCTTATGGTATGGTTAGGTGTGGAGCCTGCGGTGAAGTTGTATGGGAAAATAACTCCTATACCTTTCATAAAAATGGAACAACATATGATGACATTATAATCTGTGATAACTGTAACCGTTATGGTTATGATGGTTATGTTACTTGTCGTGGATGTAATATTAATCCTTGTTGGGTAAAGTCAAATAAACTTTATGAGGTAGCAGGTTCAGGTTATAACGATGATGAAAATCTGGTTTGTGATGAGTTTATAGGCAACTATAATTACTGTGAAAATTGTGATGTATATTATTCTGATAATTATGATAGATGTCCTAATTGTGGAAAGTAATACATAGGTGTAAAGGACTGCTTAAGCAGTCCTTTACAAAAGAAATTATTAGTTAAGAGAGGTAAAGTTTAATGAATGAAAAATATATTTGTGCTATGTGTGGTAATGTGGTAAAGAAAGACAATATCAAGGTAATAGAGCATCTTAGTAGAGAAGTTATTGTTTGCAATGATTGTTTTAATCATTGGGGAGAAGATTTAATGTGTAATTTTACACCATGCCCTAACTGTGAAGAATGGGTTTTCTGTCAAGATATTCAATGTAATCATTGTGGTTATGAGTACAAAGAGGATGAGGAAGAATTATGGTATTCATAAAATATTATAGTTTCTGTAAGAAAAATAAAGAGCTTAAGGTTCATTTAAAAGAAATAGTTAATATGGAAGGATGAAAATAATGTATAGTGTAGATTTTATTGAAAGAATTGAATGGATAACAGATAGTTTAGATAGTAGTGGTATGCTCTTTTATGATGAAGATAGCCATGAATATACCACAGGTGAAGGTACTTTAGATACCTGCTTTTATTTTGAAGATATTAATTATATTTTAGGTTATCTTAAAGAGAATTATCAGAAGAGAAAAGGTCTTTATAAAGTAAGTTGGCTTGGAAATCCTGTTGGTCTTGCAGTTGGTTATGATAAGTTAAGAGAGTTAGTAAGTTATTTAAAGGCAAATATCAGAAGTATGGAAGAATGTAGGTATAATGACCTTAAGTTAGATATTGAGAAAGAAAAAACAAAACTTTTCAATATGGAGTTCTACGGTGCAGATGAAAGCAAAATAGCAGGTAAGAAAAACCTGATAGTTCACCTTGAAGAAGAATTAAAGAACTTCTGGAAACAAGTAGATGAAGATTTTAAAGATAAGAGATTATTTAATATTGAGAAAATTAGATAAGGGGGATTTAAATGATTTTTGTAGATATAGAGGGGAAAAAGGTGGTCGATTATTCAGTTGTTCGTGACAATGGGAGAAAAAATGTAATTCTTCTTAATCCCGCAGAATATTTTATATATCAGACTGCAAAGAAGAATAAATTGTCGCCAGAAGATGTCTGTTATGATTTGGATAATGCAGATGAGTTTGTTCGCTACAGTAGATTAGGAGAGCTAATTTCGTCATTCTTTTCAGAGTTTGTTGGCTTACTTTGTGGAATGGATGAAGATATGTTTAAGAAATTATTCAAGAAAAATATCGTTCTCCAAGTTCCATTTTCTGAAACTGATATGGAAAAGATAGATTGTGTGTTGTGGTCAGTATTTAGTGATTTGGGTGACATTGTAGTTGAAGAACAAAAAGATATACCAGCATCAGAAAGAAAAAAATATTTGATTAAGGATATTAAACATCTTTTATTTGATAGGTTAAATGTAGAATTAGATTGTAATGAAACTGATGAAGAGTTATATAATAAGTATGTTGATGAAGATAAACATTCTTTAATTAGAGAAGCAGAAAAGGTAATATGGGATGCAAAATATCCAATTAAAAAGTTTATTACTGATAATTTCAACTTGAATGATATTAGAGATAAAATACATAATTTATAATTATAGGGGGAAAGTATATTGGCTAAAAGAATGTTAAATGAAGAAATTGTTGCACACGATTTTCTTGGATTTATAATTATAAATAAGGAATTAAAAGAGAGAAATCGTTCATGGTATGAGAAGTGGTTAAATGATGGGAAATATCTTTTAAGAGATAAAAGAGGTAGAGATTTTGCAGATAGAATTGAAGATATATCCTCACGAGAGATTAAATCTGATTATGAAATAGTTTGTTTTGCTATGGCAGTATTTCAAAGTTATATGTTCATAAAAAATGCAGAGAGATAATTTAAATAAGGTGGTGGTCGTTATTTGACCCCACCTTTTTTCTATTTTTAAGGAGTGATTTAGAATGAAATATTTATTGAAAACAAATGTAAATGAGAGTGGGAACACAGTTGTTTCAAAGGAAAAGAGAAATGGTAGGAATGTATATTTGGTTATGAATGAAAATAAAGAAACTCAAATTGTAGATAAAGAATGGTTGATTAAGCATAAGGATTATGTAGTCAATCTTACAGTATCAGAAGATAATAAGATATTGTTAAAGGCCTCCTCTTCCACTTCCCCAACACAAAAGAAACCAGAGGATTTTGGAGAGAAAATTGGCGGTGCAAGAAAAGATAATTGGAAGTACAGAGGATTAGAGTTGTTTGATATTTCTAATTTTACTTATTTGGAAAGAGAAAAGTATATTACCAAAGAAAATATATGGTTAAAACCCAACTATGAGAAAATGGTAAATGAAGACGGTTATGATAAACTTGCAGCATTCTTTATTAAAGGGGTTAGGACAAGATTATCTACTAAACCTATTTATAGTTATTTGCCAGAGGACACAGAGAATAACAGAATAATAAGACAGAATAATTTTATGAATGTTATTAAAACAATCAAAGATAAGGCTTTATCTATCAAGAAAGAAGAACAGATTAAGGGATTGTCATTAGATTTTCTTGTAGAAAAAGGGTTTATTAAAACAAATGGTAGATATATTGAAGATACAGAAGAAGGAGCATACTCTATCTCGTGTGGATTGGTAAACTTTATTGAGAGTTCAAAAAATCTTGATTGGTTAAAAAGTGAAATGAAAAGAGCAAAGTTCCTTGAAGATGTAGAGAAACCAAAGACGGTAAATAATTCAAATAGAAAACAGAAAATAAAAATAGAGCCTTTGAAAGATTTACAAGGTCATTCATATAGAAATGGTAAGCAAATAGAAGGACAAGATTATCTGAATTGTTTTAGATTTAGAGGTGGAGAGTTTGGTAATTGGTTAAATGATAATGATAGACTTCAATCATTAAATTATGGATATGATGCTTTAAAAGACCTTGCATCAGTTTTAGGTAGTTCAGATAAAGATATTTCATTAGGTGGTAAATTAGCTATTGCCTTTGGTTCAAGAGGAACATCAAATGCTGCGGCACACTTTGAACCTGAAAGAAACGTAATTAATTTAACAAAAATGAATGGTGCTGGCTCATTAGCTCACGAATGGGGGCATGCCTTAGATTACTTTTTAGGTCAATTAAGTGGGTTGAAATGTTATTTGACAGATGATTATAGTAATGCTATTCCTTCCTTTGCAGAAGTTATGGTAGCAATTAAAACGCAGCCTAAAAAGGTAGATACTGATTTCCTAAAAAGAGTTATAGTATCTTGGAAAGAAGAAATAACAAACATTTTTCAGGAGCAATTTTTATATTATAGAAACCTCAATCAGCAGGAAAAGACAGAATACAATTCTGCATTAGATAAAATATTAAACAATAGGAAGATAACATTTCCTAATTTGGTAAATATAAAGTATGAGCCTAATGATAACATTGTTAATATCCTTAAAGATAAAATGAAAAATACAGAAGCACCATTTATAGTAGATACAATATTCCCTGTGTTAGACAGGATATATTCAGCAAGAAATGATATGATTGGGAGAAATCAATTTAAACCTTATAACTCTTATTACAGAACAATTTTATATGACTTGTGTCTATTAAACTTTTTCAGAGATAGATTAGACAATGCTGATAATGAATATGACTTCATACCATCAAATTATTTAACTGATGCAGAATACTTAAATAAAACAGCAACAAGGATGGGAGATAACTATTGGAATAGTGATTGTGAGTTATTTGCAAGAGCCTTTGCTTGTTATGTAAAAGATAGATTAGGCAGAAGAAGTGATTATTTGGTAGGTCATGCTGACAGTATAGAATATGGTAGTCCAAGAGGAAAAGAAAGAGAAAAAATTAATTTTGCATTTGATAAATTATTTGAGGACTTAAAAAAGAGAAATATTTTGCATAAAAGATAAGTTTTCAACCTTGATAAAACCTTTTAATTTCAATACTTTTTACAGTTTTTCAATTTTTGAGTTTAGACAGTTATAACTATAGAGAGGACAGTTGGAAAATAAAAAACTACATAAATATTTTTGGTATTAACTAAAATTATAGCATGTTCATACTCTTATTAATAGAGATATACTATTTTATATATGATATTAATAATACTTTTACTCTAATAACAATAATAAATATTAAACAACAAACAAAATCAGACCACTCTATCCTCCTCTCTGCGAGGCCTCAAGAGTGTTTGTGTGTTGGGTGGAGTGTTTGTGTGGTGATTGGTTGAGAGTATGGTTGTAAGAGTAATTAGCCAGAAGGAATTATTAGTCAAAGAACCCAAATAAATCATATATAAATGATACATAATCTCATATCCTTCCTTTCTATTTCCAGAGATGATAGGGGCGATTAGAAATCGCCCCTATCATTAGGAATGTATTTGGAATAATAGGATTAAATAGGAAGAAGTGGATTAATTTATTATTTTATTTACAATGTTAAGAATTGGAGGTCATCCAAATGTTATTAATGGATATTTTAAGTATGGTAGCTGCAATAGCAAGTGGACAAGACATCAGTATGATGTCGTCAATAGAAAGTTATAAAATGGCGGATATTGCTCGTAATGTCGTAATGAAAAGACAAGGGCGAACATTGTCTTTTCATAGACAGTCCAAAGGTTTCAGAAGAGCCAAAACAGACTATTTTCTACTAAGTTCAGATTTGAAGTTTGCACCTTATATAATCTTTACATACCAATACAAAACTTGGTTTGCAGAGCAAACCACTTCACCAGAAGTATTTGAAAGAATGTTAAGATTTAAGGATGATGAAAAGAGTTTAAGAATAGCCATTATTGGTGCAAATCAAATCAATAATAATGTAGGATATTCAGTCGAAGTTAGTAATGTCTTAAATGATAAGATATATACAACAATAATGGTAAATCTATCACCTTCAATTTAATCTAATTAACTATTGGTAAAATCTCGTAAGAGGGTTTACATATATACTTTTTCTTATTTAGGGTTTATATATTTCACACACCTCATACTTTATATATAAACCCACATTTTTTCTCTATGATAGGGGGCTTCTTTTGAAGCCCCCTATCATCATTTTAAAGGAATGGAAAGATAGATTGATATGAGTATTATTGTATAGTATAGAATAGTTATATGGGTATTAAATAAAGGAAATGCTATAGAGAGGACAGGTCAGTATCCCCATCCTCATCCTAATTGGGTAATAAAATTAGCTGAAAACTCGTTAGAAAAATATCGTTGATTTGACAACGATATTTTGGTCTTACTTATTGTCAATGCAATGAAACCTATACCACAACTACATTTTAGAGTTTCATTGTAATTACAATGAAATCTCTATAAGGTAATATTTTTCTTTTAAAAAAGGTAATAAAAGTTTAAAAATGGGCAAAAACGGGTAACATTATTTTTTAAAAGGTAACAAAAGTTTCATCAAATATAAATCTGGTCAAGAGTACCAGATTTATATGTCAAAGTTCGTGAGCTATGCATAACAACCTAAAATAAGTCAGTAATATCAATGAAATGGGTATTTTTCTGATAGTCAGCTTAACCTATTCCCCCTTGTCCTCTCTATAATTTCCCTTTATCTTCTTCACTAATATTAAAGGGCAGCATCAAAAGATGCTGCCCTTATATTATTGGGGATTTGAGTAAAAGAGTAATTAATATATAATTGTTAAATCATTGGTATTAAAGAATATTCTTGACCCTTTTTTACTTCCTGATAATACAATTCCTTCAACTTGATTTGTGTCATTGTCAGGTCCGTTTTTGCCATAAGTTCCAGTCATACCATCAATAAGTATGTATGTTCCATCTTCTAACTCTGCTTTATCATTACTTTTATTCACAGCATAGTAATCACTAACTTGGGTAAACTTGGCTATATAGTCACCGTATTTGACAGCATCAAGTTTATCTTCAGAAAGCCAATATGGTTTAGTAATAAAATCATTGACATTGATATATACTTGTTCTTTGGTATCCGTTCTTTCAACAAGCAAATAACCCTCATACCAACCATGACTTCTATGTTCTATCATTTGCTCTTTAACTAATACTTCTGTTTTATGCTCAATAGTTCCTACTTCATTCCAGAATTGTTTATCTTGTTGGTAAGTTGGAACAGTCCATTTCCAATCTTCTATTGCTACATTATCAATGGTATATCCTTCATAAGCGGCAACATATCCTATGATACCTTTGTATTGTGGTTCAGAACGACCAACATCAGAGTTTCCTCTTCCTTTTAGTGTTTCATCTCTAACACCTTCTTGGGTATTTTCTTCCTTGACTTCTTCATCAACCTTATCTTTTGCCTCTTCCTGAACTTCTTGCTTTTCAGTAGTTTCAGTTGTGGTATTATTATCACTTGTTTCAATCTCGTTTGTAGAACAAGCAGAGATACTTAATATAGTTATTATAATAAGGAATATGGTAAATAACTTCTTCATATTATTACTCCTAACATTTAAAATCAGTAATTTAATTTTGATAATTATATCATATTTCGTGGTGTTTATCAATCTTTTAGAAATAATTTGGCACATTTTTCCTTTCTTTTTATTGAATAAGGGCAGCATCTTTTGATGCTGCCCTTATAAAGTGAGTGATAATGTTATTAGTAGATTTAATTGGTTTTAAAAGTAAGGAAAAAATCTTCTAATGAAATTGACTAATTTTTCCTTGAATGGTGTTTTACCATTCTTGGTATTTTTCTTATTAGCAGTAGTTTTCTTGGTATTACTTTTCTTACTACCTTTATTAGATTTAGCAGTTGTGCCTGCTTTGTCCTCTCTATAAAGATATTTTTCTAATTCTGCTGTCCTTTTCTTTGCCCATTTAACAGCTTCAGCATTTGTTTCATCAAAAGCAATAGTTCCTAAATAAGCATCATTGGTAATCTGACCTGATTTATTTTTCATTTTACCAACAATTTTCTTACCATTGTTAGAATTGCATTTGATAGCATAATTGCTAACAGTTTCAGCATTTTTAATTTCAGCTTCACAAGGAAAATCTTCAACATACCCAATACCATAATGAATGTATCTTCTTCCTGTTCTTCTATTGAGAACATCAATTTTTAAAAGTTTAGTATTGTATTTGGTATGGATATGGTTTTCAAAATCAACACATAATCTATCAATATTTATGCCTTTTGGTATTCTGTCAAATGGTTCTGTCATAACAACTTCCCCGTTTGGTTTTCTTGTTATGGTAATATTGCATTGTTTAATAAGCATACCATAAGCAGCATCAAAAATATCTGTGATATTATTTGATTTGCCTTTTGCTGTTATCTTGTTTATTTCTTCATTCTCGTGTGGTATTGCTTTATCTACAATTTTACCATCAGAACTGATTTGAAGATTAACAATATCAAACTTTTTATTTTTTAATTCTTTGGTAATTTCTTTTCTATCATAATGATTGGTATTACCATATCTATCAGCCAATATCCAACCTACATTATTACCACTTGCATCTTTTTCTTTGCGGATGCACATTAGTTTCTCTTTTTCCATAGCACTCAATCCTTTCATTTTTTATTGTTATATACTAAATTATATTTTTCTGTCCAAGTAATTTTATTTATATAAGTTATATGTCTCTATGGTAATTTTATAAACTGTCATACATTAAAAAAGAAGGAACGAGGTGGTTAAACTCCACCTCGTTCCTTTAATTGTGGGGAAAAGTTTGAGTTTGTATTTATAGATTTAAGTGGTAGATAAATTGATATGAAAATGCTTGTTTTTATTGGCATATTAAGGAAAAATCAATTTTGATAATGGACAGTTATAAGTTTGGTACTGAAGACATTTTAAAAGATTTATAGTAGATTTTATAAGATAAGGACATGTGATGATAATTTTGGACAGTTATATTTAAATTGAAGTGTAAGAACAAAATAAATAATATTTGAAAGGGTTGATTTTCAATGAAAAAGATAATGATATTAAGCAAAACAGGTAGAGAAAGAAGAGTTATGGGTTATGAAACCTGTGTTTATGATAACAAGATAATGTATAAACAGTTGCTAAATGGTAATTTCTATGTGTTAGTTAAATGGGGTTCAAGAGCAGCTTGGGAAAAGCATGGTGTAATACCTCAGAAAACAGAGATTGTAATTAACAGTATGAGTAGCAGAGCAAAGGCCTTAATCAAAGAAGATTTAGGTATTTGGAATAATGTTAATTGGGTAAATATAGGTTAATTTATTTTAATATAGAAAGGTTGGATTTATATGAAAATTAATGATATAGAAAAAAGATTACTTGATAAGTTTATGGATTGGTATAAAGGAGAAGTTAAATATAATTATGAAAAGTTGGTAGGATTTATTATAGGAACACTTGATAATTTAGATAAGTGCAATTTTAACAACACAATAGGTAGTTTTGTAAAAGATGAACTTCTACAAAAAGATATATATGAGTTCGTAGATTGTGATGAAGATAATTGTCCTGATGAAATTATATGGGAAGAACTTAAAAAGGATGTTCTTGCAAATTATACTCATTTTGCAGATTATCTATTGGAAGAGTACGAGGACATAATGCAAGAAATTAGAGACGATTTTGTTAGTGAATATAGTAATTAACAGAGTTAAGTTTGGAAGGGGTTTTGATAATGAAAAAGATTAAAAAGCAATTAGAGTTGTTAAATATTGAGTTAAATAAGCAGTTGATTAGTAGTGAAAGGGTTATAGAGATTAAAAATCATACCCTTGAAATTGCTTCAATGTTAGATACAGAACTCAATAATAACATATTAAGAAGTATGGTAAATGAGATTTATAAAAGAGAAAGTAAATATCTAAAAAGACAGGTTAAAAAGTCTGTAAAGTTGTTAATTGAGTATGTAAGTTAATTTTAGTTATTGGGTAATAAAGAGAATAATAAGAAAAAGTGTGAGGTGTTTAATATGTTTAAGAAAGAATACGACGTATTATTTGAGGTTAAAGGACAATTAGATGCAATAGAAAAAGTGGTTATGGAATTACCCAAAGAAGATTTTGAGAAAACATTTTCAAAGATAGTAAATGCAGCAGATAAGGTAAGTAAATTAACAAATAAGTTTCAAGCAACTGCAGGAAGATTAGCACAGTATCGTAAAGCATTATATTGGTTTGGTAATTATGATTTATTTTGTTGTATTTATACTGTGAGAAGTCTTATTGACGTAACAGAAAAGTATTTGGCAGAAAAAATTATATTGGCAGAATTGAAAAGACAAGCAAAAGAGTTTGAAAGTAAATTATTAAATGGTACTTCAGAAGTTAAATACTATGAGAAAGAAATTACATTTGACAGTTTACTTGCTATGGCAGTATAAGGACGGTGATTGATATGATGAAGACAATGTATGGTATTACAGTAGATACAGAGACAGGTGCAGTTAGCAAATTAACAAATGATTTATGTTTGGCATCAGCAAGAGCTTATTGTGAATTAATTAAGTATGAAAAGTTTGAAGGTGATTTGCTTACAGTATTGGTAAATGAAGCAGTTCAAGGAAGATTAAATGTGAAAGATATGTTATCAGTTGCTATTATGGTAGGTTTGATAAGGGATGCTGTGGCAAATGGTTATAGTTATAAAGACATTGTTATGTTAAGAAGTATGTATTTTGATTTTAGAGAAATCGTAGAGTTTTCTGCTCATAAGAGAAGTCTTGATTGGGTAGTTAAAGAGTATGAAATTGATGAGCCTGAAATAGAGGCAGTAATCAATATGACAGCAGATGATTTGAGAAATCGATATGTTTCTTATAAGAGTGCAAAAGAAAAATTGTATTTTTGTTAATATATAAATAAGAGAAAAAAATAAGAAAAGGGGTTATTAGTATGAGAAGAGTTTTGAATAATATTGATGATATGAGATTGGTATATGATAAGGTGACTTACCCTCAATTTATGAGTAAGGAACTTGTAAAACGTGAAATATTTAATTTGAAAGTTTATGTTGAGTATTTACAGACAACAAAAGGTATTTCATCAGAACAGAAACAGACAAATGAAGTATTAGCTCATAAGTTAAAAGAAGTAGTTGATGGTTTAGAAAAAGTGGTAGAGATTTTGGATGCATCATCAGTTAATTCAATGTTTGCATTTGTAAGTCCAGAATATGCAGAAGAATTAAGAAAATAAAAAAGGAGTTGTTTAATATGAAAAAGTTAATTAGTTCAATTTTAAGTATAGTTATGGTATTAAGTTTAAGTGTTTCAGTATTTGGTGCTGATTTAACAAAGAATGTGGTAGATGGTACATATAAAATTACAGTTGGACCCAATGATGAAATTGGTTTTGTAACTCTAAATGACGAGAATGATGAAGTTGTAGATTATGTAATTATGGTTGGAAATGGTTATGGTTATTTATATTTTGACAATGTAAATATGGCTGACCTTAACATATATAATGCAGAATTAGAATTGATTTCTGAAGAAGATTTAGGTGTATCAGGTTATCATGTATTTGAGATTGTAGAAGGTCAGAGAGATTATGACCCATTAGTAGATAAAGAAGTTAAAAATAATGTGGTAAATGAAGAAGATTTAGAAGATTACTTTGCTTAATCGTAATATAGTCTTGGTTAAAGGATGAAAAGACTATTTATGATGGAGGTGTTTGGTGGTGGTGTTTCACACCACCACTTTGATTATGAATATGAATGCAGCAATATGTGTTAGAAATGAAAAAGGTATTAGAGTGATAAAGGTTGATACAAATGGTAATCCTGCTTTCGTTGGTGCAACCTTATATGCAAAATACCAAACTAAGGCAAAGGTAAATGCTTTGATAAAATTAGGTGATTTAGTTTCTTTAGGAGAAGCAATTAGACCTACTGCAAGTATAGGCCACTATGTATTAAAAGATGGTAGCAGAATGTTAGAAAGAAGATTACAAGAAGGGGTTTGTGTTTCAAAAACAAGAGATATAAGACAAATGGATGGTGATATGGTATTGAAAAACAAGCCTATAAAACCTCGTCTTTATCCTTTTTATGATATTGAAGTTGCTTATATATCAGAAGGGGTTGACTACCTTTATTTGTTTGAAGAAGATAAAGAAGAATGGTTTACCTATGGTATGGATAATTGGAATAATTATAAGTTTGGGAAAATGAAAATTGACTATAAGTTTTATATAAATAATTTAATATGTCGTGATGACATATCTGACCTAACAAGGACAGAAAAAAATAAATTGGTATATGTGGAAAATCAGAAGCCAAAAAAATAATAAAAATTGGAGTGATAATTGATGAAAAAGAGAATAATATCTGTTTTGCTTGTAATGACAATGGTTTTAAGCACTTCACAAATTATATTTGCAGAAAGTGTAGAGACACAAGGTTCTACAACATCTGCAAGTGAAAATATTTCAAAAAATGACAACTTAAGTTCGTCAAGTGATACAAAATCAAGTTCAAGTAATTTAGATGCAAATAAAGTGCAAAAAAGTTCATCAAGTGAAAATAGTAGCGCAGTATCAACAAGTTCAAATAATGATGTTGCAAAAAGTTCTACAACTTCTAATGCAGATAGTGGTAATACTTCCACCTCCACCGCTTCTACTCCTGCATCATCAACAGAAAGTGAAAGCAGTTCTTCAAATGAAAGTGCAAATGTAGATAGTGGTAAAGTTGAGAATAATGTTGAAAGGTCAGAGGACAATTCAAACGATACTACAGCAGATAGTGGTATATCAGAGAATACAAACACTTCTGATACTGAAAATAAAGTAGATAGTAATGACAATCAGCAAGAGAACAATACTTCTTCTGAAAAGGTTGATATTCCACAAGACGAGAATATCGATAATTCAGTAACAGACACAAATGAGAATAGTGGTAATTCTGAAACAGACATTATTCCAGAAGATAAAGTTGAGAACATTCCAGAAAATGACCCAGTTATAGAAGATACTATCACACCCACCCCCTCACCTGATAATTCAGATGAAGTTGTAAAGGAAGATAGTTCAACAGATACACCTATTGAAAATGAAAATACTAATGAGGAAGAAAACAAGGAAACTACTGACAATGAAATAGTTGATAATGGTAATTCAGAAACAGAAACAACACCTGACTTACCCACAGAAGACACAGAAGATACAGAAAAAACAGAGGATAAATCAGATGTTGAAGAAGATAAAACAATAGAAAATGAAGAAACAAAAGAGCCTTCTTCTGATACTGAAACTGAAAATAATACAGAAGAAAAGCCAGAGGACAAAACAGAAGAAACTCCAACTGAAGAAGATACACAGGAAGAAGTTGAAGAAGAAACTGAAGAGGAAGAAATTGAAGAAGAGCCAGAGGTTAGAAAACCAAAGGTTTATATGTTGCCAGGCGGCTTAAAAATCTATCGTGACGAAGATGGTACTTTGGCAATTGAAGATTACACCTTAACAAATACAACAGGTGTTGATGTTTATTTGAAAGGTGCAGTAATACAACCTATAAATGGTTGGTCTATGGTTGGAAGTAATTATGATTTTAAGAATGCAAAGGCAGAGCAGAAAGATTTTAGATTGACAGTCAATGGTCAAGTAATGAGAAATCTTGATGAAAATGGTTATATAGAGTTTAGACATCCTCTTGTTATAGAGAATGGTAATACAGGCAGCTTCCCCATTGAATTAGAAATGGGTGCATTTAGAGAAGGTATTTCAGAGGGAATGTTTACATTTACATTGATATTTGAAGAAGTAATTTATGAAGAAGAATATCAAGAAGAAAGTTCTACTAAAACAGAAGAAAATCAAAATGAAGTTGTAGATAGTGGTAATACTGAAACAACAGATGAAGAGCAAGATACTCCTGTTATTCCAGAAGAAAATATTGAGGTTGAAGTTCCTGCAATAAAGGAAGAACAATCTGATGAAGAAGTTGAAACACCAACAGAAACGGTTGTTGAAGATACTCCTAAAGAGGAAGTCAAGGAAGAAATTATAGAGGAAAATATCGTAGAAGAAAATGTGGAAACGGAATTAGAAGAATAAAAAGTATGAGAACCAAAAGGATGGTGTTGGCTGGTGGTATGGTTCTCCTTTAAGAAAGGAGAATATACTATGCAAGATATAGAATTATGGAATGGTGATTGTTTAGAATTAATGAGTAATATTGAAGATAAAAGTATAGATATGATACTGTGCGATTTACCTTATGGTACTACTGCTTGTAAATGGGATGTAGTTATACCATTTGATAACTTATGGGAGCAGTATAACAGGGTTATTAAAGATAATGGTGCTATTATTCTTTTCAGTAAGCAACCTTTTACAACACAGGTAATTAGCAGTAATATAAAAGATTTTAAATATTGTCTAATATGGAAAAAAGATAATCATGATAATCCTACACAGGCAAAGAGAAGGTTCTTAAATATCACAGAAGATATATGTGTATTTTATAAATCTCAATGCACTTACAATCCTCAAGGGTTAAAACCATTTAATAAAACAGTAAAGCAAGGTCGTGGTGGAAGTTTAAGTCAGTTAAATCAAAGAAGTGATACATATTTTCAGGAGTTTACAAATTATCCTCGAAACATATTAGAGTTTAAAAGAGATTTACCTAATGTTCATCCAACACAAAAACCTGTAGCATTGTTAGAGTATTTAATTAGGACTTATACCAATGAAAACGAGTTGGTTTTAGATAATACAATGGGTAGTGGCTCAACAGGAGTTGCCTGTGTAAATACAAATCGTAAGTTCATAGGTATAGAAAAGGCTGAAAAGTATTTTGAAATGGCAAGAAAAAGAATATTAGAAAAGTGAGGTTGTTAATATGAAAAAGATTAGCTTATTTAATGGTGATTGTGGAGATTTGTTTGGTAAGATTGAGGATAATAGTGTAGATTTAGTAATAACTGACCCACCCTACGGAGTTGAATACTCCAAAGGGTTTGATGACAGTTTAGAGTATGTTAAAAATAATGTAAGTTTTTGGTTAGAACAAATGTATAGAGTTTTGAAAAAAGGATGTCATTGCTACATTTTTATACCAACAAAAGAGGCTGGATTATGGTTGACAGAGATAGAAAAAATATTTACTTTTAATAACATTTTGGCAGTAAGAAGTTTTTCAAGTGCCGTATATAGTAATAATAATTTTCAGTTTAATAATCAATTAGTGGTGTATTGTAGCAAAGGAAAAGCAAAGAAGTTTAATGAGTTTGATTTCTTTTATACAAGCGAAGATTGGTTAAATGATAAAAGAAATAAAAACCCTAAATTATACACCTACTCTTATCCCTCTTTCATTTCAAATGTATTTGCAAATGAAAAGCCTGTGGAAGATAAATTATCACTGTATAATTTTAAGCATCCTTGTTCTAAAAATGTTGAGTTATTAAACTTATTTGTGGGTATATCTTCAAATAAAGGAGATGTTATATTTGACCCCTTTGTTGGTGGTGGAAGTACAGGAGTAGCAGCAACAGAAATGGGCAGAAGTTTTATAGGTTTTGAAAAGAATACAGAGTATTTTGAATACTTAAAAGAAAAGTTTGGTAATTTTAGTGCATGGCATTCAGATTATAAATATGAAATTGCATAAGAAAGGAGTTGTTTATTATGTTAAAGAGAGTTTTAAGTTTAATGACAGTTGTACTTATGGTGTGTGGTTTAATGATACCAACAATGGTTTTTGCTGATGACATAGAGGCCTTAAGTAAAGGTCAGGAAGGTATTGCTAAAATAGAATATCCAGAGAATGAATTAAAGGTTGAGACTATGATAAATGCTATGGGTGGAGATACAAGCACAGGCTGGGTTGACAAAGATATGGGTTTCACAACAGATGGTATTTTGTATGTAAAACATCGTGGTAACTACGTGAGCTTACTCCAAATGAAAAATGGTGAATTATTAGTCAATGAAAATGGTTATGAAGAAGCAAGCACAGATAAAGTAACAACAGCAACAAAGAAGTTTGTTGATGCTTTAACTGATGTATGTGATGAAAAAAGTGAAACAGCAGATGAAATAATGACAGAGTTTCAGAATATAGGTGGTAAAGTAAATACAGTAATGTTAGCATTGGTATTTGACGATACCAAAGGAGATATGTATGGTGCTTATACTTGGTTAAGTCCAGCATTTGCAGCATTAAATATTGTGTTAGGTATAGGCGCTGTTATCTTAATATTCTTATTGTTAGCATCTACAGTATTAGACCTTGCATACATAGGATTACCTATATGGAGAGAACATTCTTCTGAAAATGGTAAAGACAAGCCATTTGGTGTTTCTTTTGATGCTACTGCTACTGTTAAGGAAGTTGAAAAAAATATTGGTGAAGGTCAATATAAAAATGCTTATTTGATATATCTCAAACGTAGAGCAATAACATATATTATTCTTGCAGTATGTATAATGTATTTAATTTGTGGTGGTTTAAGTGGTATTATCAATGCAATATTAGGTTTAGTTAGTGGTATAACAGGTTAAAATGTATGATTTTGGTCAAAAATCTTGAGTTTTTAGCTATTTTGCGATATAATAGAGACACCTTGTTAAGAAAAGAGGTGTCTTTATTATATGATTAAAGAAACTAATATTGAGTTGGTAAGGAATATGGCTAACACCTTCCTCCACCTACCCATTGAGAAAACGAAGTTTTATCCTGCTATCGTGGCACATCCTTTTACTGATAGTGGTATAACAGGTATAAATACAAAAGATGGATGCAGAATGGTTAATCTTTGTGAGAGTGAAGAAGATTTGGCATTTTGGCAAGAAAAGGTTAAAGAAGTAATTGATAAATCAGATTTATTTGGTATTTTCTTTATGATTTCAAAGCCTTATAGATTTGGTTTCCTAAAACATATACTTGATTTTATTTCAGTTGAAGATATGTCAACAGTATTAGGTCAGAATTGGAACTTGGTAGAGTTTAGTAACAAGGATGCCAATATGACGGTTAATCAGTTATTAAAACTTTTTAAGCAGGCAATTCCTGAAAAGTTAATGGATGCTGATGAATTAAAGAAGTTTAAGAAGTTACCAGATAAAATTAAGATATATAGGGGTTTAACAAGTTACAATAAAAATAATGTGAAAGCATTGTCTTGGACTACAAAAAAGTCAGTTGCAGAATGGTTTGCAAATAGATTTCAACAAGGCGATGGGGTTGTTTATTCAGCAACCATTGATAAAAAATATGTATATGCCTACTTTGATGGTCGTAATGAAGATGAAGTAATTGTTGACCCTGCAAAATTAGAAGATTTAAAAGAATTATAAGAGGTTATTTATGAGTAAAGAAGTAAAAAGACCTTCAGACTTTTTCAAGAGTATGGATGAAGTCAAGGCTTATGCAGATAGTATAAAAGATAAAGTGCCAGAGGACATATATGAGGATATTTTATTCCTATTAGGGTTGGAAGAAAATACTGCTATAACTGAAAAAATCAATATTGGAAATATTGAAGTTGACATTGATAGTTACATAGTAGATTTGGTAAAATATCTTGATGAAAAGGGTTATAAGCCTATGGCAAGTTGCTCAGGTTTGCAAGAAGAACATCAGAACTCTAAACATCAACCAAAACAGGGTTATTTGGCTATTGAGTATAGCCCTATGTTATTCAAATACTTGTTTGATTTCTTTGGTATTGAAGGCATAACAATTGATAAGAGTGAGTGCTTTTTAAAGCCTTGCATTACCTTTACTGTTAAAGCAGATACAGATGAAGAATTGAAAAGACTTTGGGACGAATTGTTTGAGTTCTTTCGTAAGTAACCTCGTTGAAATGAGGTGTTTATATGAATAGAAAAAATATTGTTTCAGATAGGATAATTTTAACACTTGATAACTCAACAACTTTTGATTTAGAGTTAAGAAATAATTTAATTGTAGTAGAAGGACTTTCAGGACAAGGAAAAACATTCTTTTTCAATACTTTAAGGAATGAAAAGTTTAGTGGTATTTCTTCTAATGTCGATGGTGTTGATTTAGAAAGTGTTTATTTTATAGATATTTTTGCAAATGATTTAATAGAATTAAAACCATTTTTACAATCAAAGACAGGAAAGCTCATTATAATAGATAATGCAGATAGCATTTTAACAAAAGAAATAGCAGAATATATTGGTTGGGATAATAAAAATCAGTATATCATATTTTCTCGTGCAAGTTGGCCTTTTGGATTATCTCCAAATTATTTTGCTCGTATGGTTAATAAAAATGGAAATCGTGTTCTTGAATATGAGTATGAAGAAGAAGGATGGAGTTAAAAGTAGGTGTTTTAAATGCAAAAATCAGTTGGTATTATTTCAATAACTGAAGAGGGAAATATAAGTTTTTCTTTTCAGGATTTTTATATAGAGATATTTGGTTCAAGAGAATTAAAAGAAATAAAATCTGTCAAAGAATATGATAAAGAAACAGGTTTTATTGTTCTTGATACAAACTACGGAGAAGAGTTCTATTGTTTGGAAGATACAATAGAAGGATTGGGTTTATCTAATGAAATAATTGTAAAAGATAAGCTGAAAAACTGTGATAAGTGGTTGATTTCATAACTAAAACATTTCTATGTTAAACGGGAGCCTTGCGGCTCCCGTTTCTGTTTGTGTTATGATTTGATTTTAAGTTTGAAGATTTGTTTGGTAAAAGGTTGTACATAGGTTTCATTATAAGCAAGTGAATAGCCTAATATCTCTGCAAGTTCAATTGCCTTTTCTGATGCCTTTTGTCCTTCTGGTAGTTTTCTTATATATCCTTGTATTCCCCTTGTTTCTGTGGTGTAATTGTCATTATCAATTCTTGCTACACCATCTCTATGTTCTTTATCAGGGTTAAAACGGTTTTTCAGTTTTCCACCTTGTAAATATCCTTCTGCTGATAAAGGTTGTAATCCTAAAAGAAAATTATGGTGCAATTTATTAAGCTGATAATTTTCATCATTCAAACAATAACACCCATAAAGGAAAAGAATAAAATCTCCAAAGTTTTTATGCACATTAAGATTTTCTGTATATTCAAGGAAAATGGAGTAAAAGTATTGTTCTCTGGTATCGAAAAATCCTACTGTATCTCCCTCCGTTGTTTTTACCTTATACAGCAGGAAAATGGTATCTTCGTAAAAGATTTCTTTTAGTAATACTTCCTCAAACAATCTATTATCATTAAACTTTATCAAAACTCCATTTGTTGGTAAAGTTTTATTTCTTCTCAATAACTTCTTCTTCAAGTCAACAGTATCAACCATACTCATTATAAGTTCAAATGTGTATGCCTTTGTTGTAAAAGGTCTTTCAGGTAGAATGTCATAAGTAAACTCATTAACAAATGGCAGGACAGATGTAACTGAATTATAGTGTAATCTATCTGTATATGAAATGATTTCTATATCTTCCATACTGTTGATTTCATAACCATACTTTTTATATAAGTCGTGAATATAACCATTGATATTATTGGGGTTGACTAACTTATTTTCAAATGCTGCCTGTAACTCATAATTAGGCCTGTCAAGCATTGGGAAAGGGTCTTCAGATAACATTGTTTCTCCCTTTGTTGTCTTACCTACAAAATAATGCTTGAAGTCATATTTGTTAGGTTTAAGGTATTCCAAAGTTTGAATTAGCAGATTGATATAAGCAACTATGACCTGACTATTTAAATTATCATTCTGGTTGGTATATCTTAATTTTACACACTTATAATAGAACTCAAAAAACTCCTCGTAAAGATTTTCTTTCTTTATTTTAGTAGCAATCATATTGAAAAAGTTATGTAGTTGAAATACAAACTTTTCTTCATCAATGGCTGCAAGCTCAACCTGTGCATCATAGAGTTTGGTAAACTCCTGCATTTTCAAATCTTGGGTAGTGAAATATAATGATGTCGATATTTCAGAGAAGTCTAAACCCCTTATATTATCAAGGACTGATATTGCAGAGTTCATACTTCTTTTTCTTAATATTTTTATAGTGTCTGGTTTGTCTTTAAGTTTTCTTTCTAACTTACCCCACCATTTCAACACTTTTTCATATTCTGCTTTCATAAATGTACCTCGTTTTCCTTCTATAAAGTACAATTAATTATACCATGCAAGGTTGTCAGGAGCCAAGTTTTTTTCAGAAAAAAATGTCAATTTAGATTGATATAACAAGCAAAACTTTACTTCAATATAAAATTGTATTTTTATTGTTGGGCAGTTGAAATCACCTTATAAACATATATAGTAAAATGTGGACAGTTTGTTTTAAATTATTTTAGATAACAAATAAAAATATTTAAAATAAGGAGAGTGAACTGTTATGGAGAAAGAGATTTCAAGTGGTACTATGTTAGGTATCGTATTAATCGCTTTGGCAGCAGTAATTGGTTTAGGCTTTGGAGTATTTAGTATAGCAAAAGGTGTAGCAAATGAAGGTACAGTAGGTGTTCAGGATAACTTGAATGTTGTTTCTGATAGTGCTTATGAAGATTACAATGATAAGATTGTAACAGGCACAATGGTTAAGAGTGCTGTTCAGAACTTCACAGGAAAATCTTGTGCTATCTTAATACATACAACTGCTATGGAAAAAGGTGTTAAGACTTATGCTACTCACGAAAACATTTGTGTTTGGGCAGTAGATGATAAGGATTATATCAACTACAATGCAGTATTAGGTGGTACTTCTGATGCAGAAGATGCTGTTACAATTATTGAAAAAGGTGGAGATGCTATCAATGGTGAAGGTTCTGACCTTGTTTCAGGTTTGAAAGATGACAGCACAGATGCAGCATTCATTAAGGATGGTGTATTAAGTATTCAAAATCCATTTGCTACAGATGAAAATGGTAAAATTGAATATGATAATAGCATTGGTGGTTTCAGCAGAACAGGTAACTGTGAATATATTGCAACAGGTGGTAAGTTTGAAGCTAACCTTATAAAAGATGCCTCTGGTACAACAGTAGGAATTATTTTTACACAGATGGCAAAATAATTAAAGTATTTTTGTCTGAGGGCATTGTTAATCACAATGCCCTCATATTTTTTGAATAAAGAAAGGTGTGATTTTAATATGAGAAAGGTAATTAGTTTATTTTTAGCAATATGTTTGATTGTTATGAGTTCAGTAAATGTGTTTGCATTAAGTCTATCTTATGAAGATGAAAAAGGAAATACAGTAAAAATATCAGATTTTAGGGATACACAAGGTCATTGGGCACACAATACAATATTAAAAGTTGCGGAATATGGTTTGATAGTAGGTTCAAACGGTAATTTTATGCCAGACCAGCCTATTAAACGTGGAGACCTTGCAATTATCCTTGATAGAATGTTAGGGTTAAAGACTTCTTCTTATAATTATTATGATGATTTGAGAAATGATGATTATTACAGAGATGCTTTGTTAAGGTGTGTTGCAGCAGGTTATATAACAGGTGTATCAACAAATGAAATAAATCCTGATGGGTATGCAACAAGAGAGCAGGTTGCTACTATAATGACAAGAATATTTGAATTAGATAGTAATTATAGTGGTAAAACAAAGTTTGTAGATGATAATAAAATTAGTAGTTGGGCAAAGTCAAGTGTAAGTGCTATGTCAACATTGGGTTATATCAATGGTAATGATAAGGGTTATATGAATCCTCAATCTAATATAACTCGTGCTGAATTAGTTACAATGTTAAATAATATAGCAAATACATATATTCCTAAAAAAGACAGTACAGGTGCAGGAAGTTCCTTTAGAGGTTCATTCCCTACGAATATAGTTACTTCAAGAAGTATAGACCTTAATAATTCAAGTGTTGGTAGGGATGTAATCTTAACTTATGATTGTAGTAACTTAACTCTTAATAATTCAATAGTTCGTGGCAGAGTTGTAGCATTAGGAAAGAAAAATATTGCAATAAATGGTGATAGTAATGTTTCAGAAATAGTTTTGGTAGATGGTAAGTCATCAGTTACAGGTTGTGAAAATGCGGCAAGTATTTATATTTGTGATTATGCTTCAGAAAGTAATTTGGATGGTTTTGCAAGAAGAATTATATTAGAAGCTGGTGTAAGAGTAAAAGTAAGTGGTACTATGTATGAGAACAATACCACAAGAATTAAAACCTATTATGCAAGTGAATTACAAGCAGACATTTCTGATGAACAGGGTTATGTTGTTGGCGGCCCCAAAGTATCAGGAGCAAAGTTCACACAAGACCAAGATAATATCGTTTATGTAGATAATGTTAAAATAACAGCAGGAGACGAAGAAATTGATGAAATAGGTGTTGTTTGGTTAGACCAGGACGAAGATGAAAATGATGTAAGTCCTACCTACTATAAAAATGATGGTAAAAAGCATTTACAGACTAATAAAATAGATAGAGTTATTAGTTTTAAGGTTGGTACAACTCGTGGAATAAGAGCATATAGAGTGTATGTGAAAGATAAATCAGGGTTATTAGCATATAGTGAAACAGCAATATTTACAGCCTATGATTTTGATATAGATTTGAGAATATCAGATAATGATTTTCCAGAGAAATTAAATGCAAGTATGGTTATTGACGGAGATAATATTCCAGCAATAAGTAGTGTAAGATTATTATATGGTATAGAGAATAGTGGTTTTGAGCCAAACGAAATAAGTATGAAATTATATTCTGATGCGGATGCAGAGTATCAACCAAATATAAACACTTACAGAAGATATAATGCAACAGTAGGAAAAGTAAAAGCAGAAATAAACGGTGAAATAGTATCACTTCCTCCTACTTCGTTTGGTTATATCATAACATTTAAGAATGGAGCAGTTTATAATCGTTATCCTGAAATATCAAATATTGTTCCAAATGGTGTAGATTTGATTGATTACATAACAACAGGAAATATAGAATTAACAGAAACAGAAATTATATTTAGTAATAATCTTTGTTTACCTCGTTATATAACACCTCAAGAAATGGGTATTGCTTACCTTATATCTGACAATGAAAAACCAGATATAAATAAGGTTGATATGATACATACTCCAACCATTGCAAAATCTATGATTGAGAATGAAAATAATTTTGAAGTATCAATTATAAAACCAGAAACACATAATCACATTTATTACTGTGCTTATGTAAAAACTAATAATGGGTATGAATATGGAAATATATTAAAATACTAAAAAGAGAAGGAAGAAACCTTTTGAGTTTCTTCCTTCTATTTTTATATAATTATGTTATGCAATACATAGAAATAATGCAAAATATCTGGTATTTTATGTCGTATTATGTTATAATATGTTTTATGGAGGGTTGATTTTATGGCAAAGAAAAATAAGAAAACAAACAAACAAGCAGCAAAATTAAAGGAAATGAGAAAAAATGCTCCTGCCACAGTACCCTTTGCTTATACAATGGGTGTTAAGGACTTTTATCGTAGATTAGGTATTGATAATATTTTTGAACATATAGATAACTTTCACAATGAAAATAAACATAAATGGTATAAGAGATGTTATATCCCTCACGATGAATGTCAACACATTATTTATACCTTAATTCAAGAAACAGCAAAAGATGGTAATATTAAATATAGTGCTGAAGATTTAGCGAATGCTATAACTAATACTGAAGGTAGGAAACTTCCTCATAGCGAGATGAATATAAGAATTAAAGAAGTTATAGAACAAATGCAACAGGAAGCCTCTTACTTGGCACCAATTACTTCTTCATGGAGACGACATAAACAAATATTTAGATTTGATTTAGATTTTCTCGATACACTTACATTGGATGAAGAAGAAATATTTAATGCAGAAGCTCAAGCAGTAATAACTCGTGATGAATTAGAATGTTTACCTTTTCCATCATTCTTCGTTGAAATGCCATTAGATTATAATGAAAAAAATGAGTTTTGTGGTTTCTTCTTCTCATATACGACAAGCGAACTATCAGAAATAGATACCTTTGGTAACACATTAAACTTCTATTTCATTGGAAGTGATGCTCAAAGAGCACTTAAGAACTATGACATATACCCTAATAAGTCAGTATTTCTGCTAACCAACTATTCTGAAATGAGATATAATTTGCATGAAGATGATACGACTGCAACATTGTGGGAGAACTATTTGAGGGACTGTACTCAAACTGATTATGGTGATGTAACAGAAGAAGAAAAGAAAGAAATGCAAAGAAGATATTTTCTCTTGCTTACCAGAGCATTACAGGCTATTACCTACCTTGCATCTGAATATGCAGATGTAACTCCTAACAAAGTATCAAAAAGAACTTTCCAACATACTACTGAAATAAAAGATATTCCTTCAGAGACTTTGATTTGGGACGTGGGAGTAAGACATGGCTCTATAAAGAGAAAGATTTCAGAAGAAGAACAAAACAGAGAAACAAAGTTTATATATAGAGAATTAGATAAAACATATCATTTGGCCTCAAGAAAAAAACCACATTCAAGAGCAGGACATTATCAGTTTTATTGGTATGGTAAAAAGGATGGCACAGAAAGAAGATATAAAAAGAGAAGATGGGTTGAGGCTACCTATGTAAATTATAATGGTAAAGAGATTGATGAACTTAACAAATTACCTGTAACCTATCATGAGGTAGTATCATTTGATGACGATATAAAGAAATCAGAACTAATACATAATTAAAAGAGAAGGAAGAAACTCAAACGGTTTCTTCCTTCTCTTTTTCCTTGAAGTCCATTCCAAATAACATTCCATCAAACTTTGCTTCATAAATGTATTTCTTATTTTCATAAGTAATACAACCAATTAGATTAAATGGTTTATGCTTTTTTGTTCTCTCTATAAAAGAAAAAGAAAGGTAATCCTTACATAATTCAAAAGATGGTATTATTCCAACAAAATAAGGTATATTAACCTGATAATCTTTATTCATTAGGGTTATGGGAAAGAACTCTGCAATTGATGGTATAGAAAAATCACTCCACCTTCCTGTATCTTCATCATAATCGCCCTTGAAATCAACTCTTCTATACTCATCTAATGCTTTCACATAAACTCTGAATATTGAGAAATTAGTGTATGTTGTGTCAATATAGGATTTTAGTTCGTAATAAGTGTCAAATCCTCTTATATGTAAGGAGTTATACATAAGTGTATCTGTCCATACCTCACAATCTACACTCATTAGAAAGAAATTAAAAGCATTAACTTCTATATCTTCACTTGCATCCGCAGGCTCACAAGGTAAAGAGTAATACCCCCCTCCTTCTTCATATTCACACATGAGAGGTAGAAGTCTGTTTAAGACTTTATTCTGCAATTCTAATGAAACAATATCAATTTTCTTTACTGCACAATATTCATCACTTTCATCCTTTTCATCAGGATAAGTGAAAAGTAGTTGTGGTTGTTCTCTCACAATCTCTGGCATCATTAGTTCTAATAGTTTTCTCATTTTTAATTTTTTCATAATGGTATCCTTCCTTTTATTCCATAGTTAGGATTAATCATTATACCATGCTTTCTTGCTTTACATCAACATGCTTTTGAGACAAAATTATCAAATAAAATTACCTTGATTTAAACAAATATTACTTTTTTATTTTTACATAAGATTGGTTGTTTTTATTGAAATAACAATAAATAAAAATAATGATAGACAGTTATAAAAAATTATTAGACAGTTAAAAAAACACTTATAACTAAAATGGGGACTATTAGTTATATATTAATATGTAAATGAAAAAATTGGAGGGGTTGTTATGCAAAAAGGTTATTCAGATAAGGCCTTTGAAGAATATAAAAAGTTTAGAAAAGAACATATAGAGTTTGTAAATAGGTTCAATGAATTAAAAAAGTGCATATGCAACTCAATCCTACCAGAAGGTAATTTTGATTTAGAAGTTATCAAAGGGTTATATGAAAATAAGGAAAGCATTAAAGACATTGCTGCCTTTCTAAATATGTCAGAATATGACGTATTCTTTTTAGCAGTAGAAAATGGAATTATTAAGTAAGTATGAGGGGGAATTAAAAATGTATAATAAAGAATTATTTGCTCAAGCAAGAAGTAAGATTGCAGATAAACCAATAGTGGTTATTCAGCAAGAAAGATTAGTTAAGAGAATAGCAGATTTGGAAAGAGAATTAGCATCAGCAAGAAGAGAGTTAAGTTTGTTAGAAAAAAAGGTCTTAATGAGTGGTATAAAAGAATTGCAGCAAGATGCAGATGCAAGGCATATTAAATTGACTAAAAAAGAGGCTATTATACAGTACTCATTAAGAAATGTACCTACTCAAAAAATAGCCGAAACAGTTGAAGTTTCAGAAAGTTATGTGAGAAAGGTAATATCTTTATATAGAAAAGAAAATGGAATTAAGCCAATATCAAAAGGTGATAGAACAAGAAATCAAGTTTTCGTCAATTTAGAGAATGGATTGTCCGTTAATGAGATAGCAACACTTATGGGTATTACACCTCAATATGTTAGTCAGATTAAAGGTGAATATGATAAAAAAGTAAGTCTTGGAGTAGTAAGTGGATAAGGGGTTGATTATATGGTAGTCAATGAGTATAAGGATATATTGACTAAATTAGAGAGTTTGGCATTGTCAAATGAGAATAATATTAGTGGCAAAAGACAAGAACAGTTGCAGGCCAGAAGAGAAAGAGCAAAACAGAATAAATTATTAGCAATTAGTGAAGAGGATGGTAATAAAATAACTGATATGTTAAAGAGGGGTTATTCAGTAGAAAGTTTATTTGATTATTTTCCCAACTATCAAAAACTTCATATTGTAAATTATATCAAGAAGAGAACTGATTTTGTTGAAACTCAAAATGTTTTACTTTCTAAAAATATTTGTATGGAAATCCTTTGCTTAAAGCATATAGGATTTACTGATGAAGCAATAAAATGGATAGTTGATTTAGATGATGATATATATGAGAGATATATAAACTATTTCTATTTGGAACTGTCAACTGTAATGAAAAATAGGATGTTAGCTCGTGGGTTAGAAACACAAACCTTTTTAGATACAGGAGTTACTTATATGAAATTGATTGATTTAATAGAGTGTTTACACTTCAAAATGGAATTAAAAGATATTAGAAAAGTTACAGGTCTAAAAAGAGCATCCATAATAGAGTGCATTGAGTTATTAAAGGATTATGGTGTTGATGAAACAGAGTTAAAGGTGGTTAATATCATTTCAGTTATACCTTATATCTGGAATGAGAATGAAAAAAGAGAAAAGGTACTTAAATGTTTTAAGGAAAGAGTTGCAACTTTACATAGTATGGGTTATACAAAACCTAAAATTGCAATGCATTTGGACGTGGACATTGACTTAATAGAATTGTTGTTCACTAAAAATGGAAAGAAAATGCTAAAATAAGGAGTGATTTAGATGCTTACAAGATATAAACAACTTTATAATCAGTTGACACATTCAGAGGCTTTTGGGAAAAAAGGTGGTTTTGATGGTAGCAAGATTAATAAAAGAACATTTACACCTCATAATTTGAGAGCATTATTATTTGGTGCAAACGGAGCAATCGCTGTTTATTATACGAATAATAAATTAGAAAATCAGAAAGTTAGATACATTGATATTCAATCAAGTTTTATGAGTACAATGGGGACAGTTAATCCAGAAAACTATCAAGAGGCAATAAAAGAAGAAAAAGGTATGATTGATGCTTTGTATTTTTCAAAAGGGTTAAAGTTTAATTATGTAGAGGAAATAATTTTCTTTACAGAAGGTTTTGAAAATCAAGAAATATTCAATAAAGAATATCAAGCATTAGTTCGATTTGCTAATGATAATAATATTGCAAACTCTATGAAAAGATTAATGGGTATATATGTGGTGAAAGATGTAATATCAAGAGCATATCAAGATGTTATTAGACAAGAAGGAAAATCTGTTGTTGAAAAATTATCGAAAGCCAATATTCCTATTCCTGTGACAGTAATGAAAAAATATAACCCTGAAAGAACAGAATTAGGATTGTTAGTTAATAGGGGCTTAAATGGTGAAGAGTATTTTATGGATACAAAATATACTCCTGATATTGACGAAAAAGAAGGAGAAAAAGAACAATACAGACTTTCAAGATACTTTTATAAAGAAGAACAAAGAGCATTAGCAGAAAAGAAAAAAAGAGACGAAGAAAAAGAAAAGAATGATAAAGTTGATGCTATAATGCCTTTTGTTGATGAATTATGGAATGACGTAAAACCTATCTATGAAGAACTATATAGAAATGCAATAGAAAATGGCTGTGTTGGTATATTAGTACCTTCAGGTGTAAAAATGTATAATAAAACAGAAAAGAAGTTATATACAAATAATCACCAATGGCTAAAAGGTATAGCAGAAGCATTTTTCAATTATGGTGGTGCAGGGTTTACATTCAATAACACAGATAAGTTTAAAACATTAGTTGTAGGAGATTTGAAAGATTATAACTACTTTGCAGAGTTCCATGCTTTGAATGTATTTGGTATTAAGAATGTTGATAATCCCACAGAGAGAACTCGTAATTGGGATATAATGTTACCTATTATAGAAAAGAGATTTAAAGGTATAGTTAAGCAATTTTTCTTGAATAGTAAAGCAGAAGAATTAAAAGAAGTTTATGGTAATATTCAAAGAAAATTGACAAACTGTATTGTAATAGAAAGATTTGACAGAAATACTATTATATCAATGAAATATAAAATGCAAGGTATAACAATAGGCTTTAATAAGTTCTTTTCAGATAACAGTTTTAGCATCCTAAACAGAGAAAATTGCAAGGTGTTAAATAGTTATGTTTCTCAAAACAATGTAAATACAATGTTTGGTGTATTTGATGCAAAGAAGTTTGCTGCTGAAGCATTATTCAGTTATCAAGCATACGAAGATTTAATGAAATCTGGAAGAAAATTAGGACTTGAAAATACTGTTATGGGTAGAAATCTTGATGGAACTTCAAACATTTATAACCTTAAAGGGAATGATGCAAGATTAACTGCTATTTTTGCGGGTTCTGGTTCAGGAAAAGGTGTTATGACATTAGGTTTATTATCTTCTATTGTTGCTAATAAAGTACCATTTATATATTTAGATTATAAACCAGATATGGCTGAAATGCTTTGGGAAATAGAAAAAGCATTTACCTCACAAGGTATTACAAGAACAGACGGAAAGCCTTGTAGAATACTTGCGATTGATGCAAAAGCAGATTTGAATGATTGTTCTCCTGTAAGGGGTCATTATTTTGGAGAGAATGCTCCTGATTATTTATCAGATGTGCCAACATCAGTATTTGCAGTATTACCTTATTTAAAGTTAATGCAGTTATACTATTTATTAGCATCCATAAGGAAAAATACAAACAATCAAAGTGACTTTGGTGGAAAAATGACTTATGCTATCTTTGATGAGTTACAGCAAAATGCTATTGATAACTTGGCAAACCTTGTAAATACATTAAACACAGCAGTAACAAATGCAAAGAAAATGAAAAGTGATACTTATGAAAAGAAGTTTATATATAATAATAAACTTGTTGACTTTATAGATAAGTTGGCAAATCAAACAGGAACATTTGTAAATACAGATGGTCGTGTTGCCAATAGTAGAGCCTTATACATAGGTCAAAATGCGGATTATAAGATTTGGACTGAAAATAAAATTACAGAAAACTTGTATTTAAAAACTTCTACACGTTTCTTTGGTAGAAATGGTGGTACAGGTAGTTATGCACCAACAAATGATGGAACAATTAGAGAGTTTGTAAATAATCAAGATACATTTGGTTATTGGACTTCTGCAATAGGAGCAGGTAAAGTTGATAAGGTTAGAGATTGGAAAGTATTTAAAGCATATTCCGTATTAAATGAAAATGACTATAATATAGATGACCCCTCTTCTTCTGGCCGTTGTACTGCTGGTGTTTTAAGTAATATTAGAGATGAATCAGTAAGAGAACATTTAATGAATGAAGTGTTTGTAATGGATGATGGTCAAGGTGGTAAAGTAGTAAGACCAGAAGTGGGATTTTTAGGACTTATAAAGAAATTAAGTGGTTTTAATGATAATGAATTAGCAGATGCTTTATCAGAAGGTTATGAAGTTATTTGGAAAGTAATGTGTAAGTATGGTATGAATAACAAGTACCCTGACGTTGAAACATATTTGTTTGACTGTTCTTTAGAAAGCATTTTAACAGTAGATGAAATAAAAAGTGGTAGATTTATGAATGTTGCAGAGGATGATAGTGCAGCAGATAATATTAGTATATTTGGTGATGAAGAACCAACCACACAACATTCTTTTACAGTTGATGGTGAAGAAATAAATAAAAACGAAAATCCCGTTTTTAGTAATAGTCCTTCGCCTAATACACCTACTCCTTTATCTAATTCTCAACATTCTCAAAATAATAGTTTAGATAGTGGAACTCCTAAAAACGAAAATCCCGTTTTTAATCAAAATATACCTCAAAGACCAAATCAACCAATAAATACACAAAACACTTCACAAAATGATAGATATAAAGTATCAGATAAGAATTATTATAGAGGAAAAATTGATGTTCAAGACAATCCTTTTACTAAATATACAAGTGGGTCAAATACTGATACATTATTGACAGTAAAGGATATGACAAGGATTTTAATGGACGATATAAGAAAGAATGTATGTCCTGATGATATGGTTACTTCTTTTATGATTGCAGATAGCACCTTATTTATAAACGAGGTAATTTATGAGCCAACATTTGATAATGCTTTTATGCAGTCGCTACCACAATCATTAAAAATGAAAGTAGAAAATGGTCAAATGGCAGAGTTCTTTGATTTAAGACAAGTTTATAAATATAAGAACTTGGAGAAGTTTGGTCTTATGGATGAACTCTTGGCACAAGGCAGAGCAAGAAAAGAAATGGCAATAGGTTTTAGAAAAAGATGGTCAGTATTGTTTAGAAAGTTCAAGAGATTACAACTTATTCAAGTTGGTGATATTAAATATTTCAGAGAAAATCCAGATAGTAATGCAGAAGACGGTTTGTTAGAGAAGTTTAAAAACAATCCAGCACTTACATATGCAAAAGGAAATGGTGAAGGATTTATGGATAAAGTTTGGGATAGCAGACCTGTAAGAGCAATTACAAGGGGTTTAGGTTGGACAATGGGTGTTCAGACAGTTTGGTTTGCGGCATCTTTAATGGGACCTTGGGGATTATTATTTGGTGCTATTGCAGCAGCAAGTGTATATAATGACACGAAAAAAAGAAATCAAATGAATAATACAAACAATCAAAATCAATATAAATAATTATTGGTTGGTAAGTGGGCGCTTTTACAAGCGCCCACCCATATAAAGTTGTGGTTACGTGAAAAAAGGTAGTGGACATATATAAATTAGAAGCTACAGAAAGAAATATATTATTATATAAGCAGGAGTGATTAAAATGTTTGATAAGTTAAGACAAAAAATAGAAGATAGAGATTTGCAGATTGCAATAGAAAATAATGAGCCTGTAATGGCAAACACAATTTATTTTACTACAGAAAGCATTAAAGACCCATTTTGGGGAGAAAACAAATATTTAATTTTTTATACAGATACAAAGTTTATCCATCCAGATATACCAAGAAAACATATTCTTGAATGTATGAATATAGGCAAAGGTTCTATTTCATATTTTACAGAGAGAAATGATATAACACAGACAATTACTCATAAATATGCTTTAAAGAGGTTAAGCAAGGCACATAACTTTCCTTATAAGAGACCAGATTTAAGTGAGTTAAATATGATGGGACTTGCTTTTCCTATAAATATTTAATATGCCTCGATAGTGGTTTTCCACTATTATATATGGGTTATTTGTTATTCTATAACTTATAACCCCCTTTCATTGACGAGATTAGATTTCAAATAGGTGCAATTCCTATTCTCGTCTTTTGCAATGTTGAGCTAATCATTGCATTTTACGATTTATTTTATCGTAACTTTTTCTATTAATAACCTTCTTTTTAAACCCGTAAGGTGTTTGGGGTTATTCAAAAGAGGAAAACAGGTAGTTTTTACATCCTTTCTACTGCCTGTTTTCTTTTTTTATTCAGTTTTAATTTATAATTTTAATTTTATTTTTATTTCTACACTCAATTTCAATTTAAATTGGGTGTATTTTTATATGATTTTTACCCTACTTTTTATCGTAAAACCCCGTATTTATGCGGTTTTAAAGGTAAAATTGCAATTCAACATCAACTTAAATGTATAAAACGGTCAGAAACGACCTTAAAACGACCTACAACGGACTTTTTATGCCTCCCCCTACTAACTTGACACCTAAATATCAAAAATGGATTTTAAGGGGTTTTTTGTCCATTTTTCATTTTCTCTTGATGTTAAAAAATCAAGTAAAATCAGGGTTTGATGGTATATCATCAAGAAAAAATAGGGATTTGATTTTATGATGTCAAGAGGTTTGATGGTATATCATCAAGAGATTTGATGGTAGGATATCAAAAATAATTTTAAAAGTCTCAGAAAATAGCTTGACTAAAGCAAAAATAGTACGTTATGATGTCACAAAATCAAGAATTGACATCATAAAATCAAGGAGGTTGAGTGATTTTGAGTAAAATAATTTGTGTTGCTAATCAAAAAGGTGGTGTTGGAAAGACAACATTGGCATCCAATCTTGGTGCCTCTCTTGCTCTTGAAGGAAAACCTACATTATTAATTGATTTAGATAGCCTTTGTAGTTTGACAAAAGCACAAGGTTATAATCCAGATGATTTTGATAGTTCAATAGTAACTGTGTTTGAGAATGTGAAGAATGTTCCTCAATGTATCTATGAAACATGTGTTGAGGGGTTAAGCCTTATTCCATCAAGTCCTATGTTGGACGTTGCTGAAACAAGTTATATTAATAAGAAGGATAAGTTTGACAGACTTAAAAAGGCATTAGAAATTGTAAAACCAATATTTGAATATATCGTGATAGATACTTCCCCTACCCTTAACTTGTACACCATAAATGCTCTTGCAGCATCAGATTGTATAGTAATACCAGCAGAAACAAAGTATCAAAGTATGTTCAGTTTGGAGGTATTTATTTCTTCAATAGAAGCAATGAAGGAAATGAAAAATCCTGACCTTAAATTGCTTGGAGTAGTTGCTACTATGTATAACTGCCAGGCAAATGAGGACAAGGAAGTATTGACAGAACTTGAAGAACAACAAAATATATTGGGTATTATTAAAAGAACAACAGCAGCTTCTTCTGCTGTAAAAAAAGGTTTACCTTGTGTTATAGCAAACAAAAAAACTGTTGTAGCACAAGAATATAGAGAAATAACAAAAAGAATTATTAAATTGTTGGAGGTAAAGTAATATGTTAAATCGTGAAGTAAAGAAAAATCCTGCACTTATGGCAATGCTTAATACTGAAAAGGAAGATAAAGCAGAAAAAGTTGAAAAGGTTGCAAGTGCATCAAGTTCAAAGAAACAGAAAAGAAGTGCAAGAGAAAGAAATCCGCAAGGATATGAAAGATACAGAGGACGTAGTAATGGTAATCCCTGTAAACCTATGAGTTACTATATCCCTGACGATTTATTGAAGTATTTGGCAATATTCAGCGCCAAGACAGGCAAATCGAAAAGTGAGTTAGTATGTGAAGGATTAAGATATGTATTAAGGGAAGAAATCAAAGCAGACAAGCAGAAAAAGACTTCTTCCACCCCTAACAATGAAAACATAGAAAAGGAGGCAATCTAATGTATACAGAAGTTGATGTAATGGAAATGTATAGAAACTCCTTAAAAATGGATGATACATTCAACTTTGAATGTAAAATGTGTGGCAATTGTTGTCGTAAAAGAAAAGAGCCTATCATCATATCAGGGTTAGATGCCTTTTATATTGCAAAAGCACTTGATATGGAAATGCCTGCACTATTTAATAAAATACTAAATGTTGAAGTAGGTTATACTTCAAAGATGCCTACTGTATATTTGCAGGAAAGATTAGATGGTAGTTGTAGATTGTTGAGAAATGGTAAGTGTATGGTACAGGATAATAAACCTATTGTATGTAGGTTATATCCTATAGGAAGGTTATTTAATGGTAAGGAGTTTATTTATTTTAATCAACACTCTTCTTGTGGTGATAAAAATAAGACAATAACATTAAGAGAATGGTTGAAATCATTTAATATTCCAGAGGATGATATTGAAGGCAAAACATATATGAAGGTATTTGGTGAAGCAACCTTGTATATGCAAACATTGAAAAAGGAAACAGATAAGCAAGAGTTTTATAAAGATTTGTTTCTTGCCTTCTTTATACAGTATGACATAGAAAAATCATTCCTTGAAAACTTTAATGAAAATAAGGATTTCCTTTATAAGAAGTATCCTAAAATGAGGTTAGAATAAAATAAGGTAGGGCGAAATCAATCGCCCTACCTTATTATTATTTTGTTTTAGGATATGCTGAAATTAATGTATTTAGTATTTTATTTGTTGATAATTCGCAAAGAGAAACTTTATCATTAGTAAAGGCATCACTATGAGCAGCAGAGTTTCTAAAATTATCTGAATAATCTAACCCTTCTTTTATAAAGGTGACATCAGTAATAATATCCATATCCCATCCTAATCCTTGCAACTCTGTATGAAGGTCATAGTAATAACTATCCTCATATATTGTAGGTTTATTTAAAGTTGAAAATGTTGCTTTAAACGGCAAATAATAACCTTTGTTTGACTGATATCTGTTTACAGCAACCCATATTCCTTTTTTGGATGTTGGTTCAGCTTTGAGTGGTAATTTGCTATTTTCAATAATAAATGGTAAATAAACCTTTTCCTTCATCTCATTTTCAACAGATTTTCCAAGTTCCATTACTATAGGTGAAAAATCAAATTGTTCAGAATTAATAAGATTATCCATATATAAGGCTGTAACAATAAAAGTCCTTGTAGGGTGTTCTAACTTTTCCCAACATTCTTTATAGTCTTTTTTTGCAACATTTTCAAAGTATTTGTAATCATCTTTAGGGATAATTTTTTCTACTTCTACAATTTTATCTTCTTTTTCTTCTGGCTTTGCATCATTGATTTTCTTAATTATATCAAAAATGTGTTTAGACAATAATTCTCCAAGAGTTTCAAGTCTTTTATTTAATTCCTTATGCTCTGGTAGTCCATCTTCTGCTAATTTCTTTATGATTTCTGATAAACTATCATAGGCTTGAGAGATAGCAAAAACCTCACCATAATCATTCATTAAGCTCACCCCCAAATAGAGTATTAACATTTTTAGGAGATGGTGGAATTGTTAAACTACCATAAAACTCTCCATAATGGTAAACATCATATTTATAACCATTTGTAATAATAAACACAAGGGGTTTATGCTTTTTCAAATAATCATTTAAAAGGAAAATATACTTTTTAGGGTTTATTTCTATGTCATTTTTAGTTAAGACCTCAACATAACCATATAATTTACCCTTATATCTTAAAGAAATATCAGAAAATATATTATATTCTTCTATACTAATTATTTTTTCGTGTTCTGATACATCCCAGCCCAATTTCTGAAATATATCTACTGTTTGTCTAAAAACAATTCTATCGTCTTTCTGCATAATCAAACCTCCTTTGTTTTCAAATTATATCATAAAAGTATAATTTATTCAATAAAATCAATGAAATTGTATTAAAAAGTTAACCTAAACTTTTTAAAGTCAACATGTATAAAATCTCACTTGGACAACTATAGAGAGGAATGGGCAAATTATTTTATATTACTTATAAGAACAAAAAAATATATTAAGAAAGGTGTTGATAGTTATGAAAATAGTAAAAACAAAATGGTTTGGTACTCCTGTATATGTAGTAAGATACAATGCTATAGAGAGGATAAGACACTTACTTGAAGATATGGAAGTAAAGAAGATAAAAGTTGCTAATGCTATAGAGTGGAAAAATTAATTAAAAAATATTTTTAATTTTTTTTTCTATTAATTTTATTTTATAAAATGTTGAAATCATCAATGTTTTAAAGACTAAAATGATTTTAAAAAGACAGTTATAAAAAATAACACTCACATAAATTATAACATGTGTTAGCTATTATTAATAAGAGATAAATTAATTATATGTATTAATAATAATTCTTATTGAAACAACAAATTAAAGAATAATAATATACAAAATCAGAAGCCCCTTGCATCCTCTTCTCTGCGAGGCTTTATGAGTGATTGTGGGCGAGGTTTTGAAAGGTATTAGAATAAATGAGTGTCAATATGTAATTAAGGTGAATTGTGAATGATTTAAAAAAGCACTAAAGCAGTTGCGATGCTTTAGTGCTATGTAAGATAATATTAAACTATATTTCTTCTGTATTATCTTTAACAACTTCTATCAAATAACCAGATAATCTTAAAATACCATAAGCAGTAAGTTCAAATAGTATTTCAAACAAAAAATATTCCATACAATTCACCTCATTTCTTTTATGATTTAAGCAGATTTTGTTAGCACCAAAATCTGCGACATATCAAAAATTATTTATCTCAGCCATAACAAACTTATTATATTTTTTCATTCATCCTTATTATTCAAGGATAAGCAGGGCATCCTGTGGATGCCCTGCTTATAAAGAATGATATAGAGAATGATATGGAATGAAAGATATAGATTGTTGTGGAAATAATAGAAAATTAACTCGTGAAGGAGTTGTTTAATATGAGTTATAAATGGCAAATAAGAAGTAAAAAATTAGTAGCAAACAAATATGTTTATGGATTATCCAATATTTATAGTCGTAATACAGATTTGACTTGGGTTTCAGAAAAAGAACTAAAAGATTTATTAAGAGATGAACAAGTAACCAATGCAGTCTTAAGAAGTAATCGTGTAGTTGAGATATATGATTTAGTGCAGGGTTTCGAGGAATTAAGAGAAGTTTTATCAGTATCTAATAAAATATTTATAAGGGTTATAAGAGATATGGAAACTCGTAAATATTTGAAAGTATATAATTCAACAGGGTTAGATATAACCATAGAATTATTTAATGTGGTAGAAAGATATTTCAGAATAACAAAGCATAATGAGTTATCAATACCTCAATCTAATAATGGTATGGATGGTATAAGACTATTATTAAACAGGGTTAATATGGAAGCTGCAGATATAGGTTTTGCAAGTCGTAATAATCTAATGGTAGATGAAGATTATGTATTGTTAAAATAAGGGGTTGATAACTATGAGAAGACGTGTAACAAAGGAAGATAGAGCAAAGGTTAATTCAATACATGAGTTAGAGACTTATTTATCAAGGTATAATGATAGGAATAAGAAAATAGCAACACTTAAAATGGAAGTCGTAGGATTTCATTCAGATTATTTAGATGTTAGATTAAGAGTATGTGAAGGTTTTACGGTAAATAAAAAGTTATTATTATCAAACTGCTATAAGGGGTTAGATGAAGGAACAATTTACATAGTAAATCCAAGTTGTATAAGAAAATATAAAGACCAGAAATGGTATAGAAATTATTATGATTGTTTGTGTTGTGGTGCAGACAGAAAATATTTCTTTATAGATGATAAGGGAAACAGATATACATTGTAATCTATCTAATTGATAGATTGGTTATTCCTCTCTATCCTCTCTATAATTTATTTTGGTAATCACTTACTTTATATACACTTTTTTATTCTCATTCAAGTCCTTATATGTGCGGCATCTTCGGATGCCGCACATATAAAGGGCAAGGAGAATTGAATGTATAGAGTATTGTAGATAAATGAGTTATTTGGTAAAAGAATATAGAATTAAGGAGTTGTTTATTATGAGAGCAACAAAAGAAATGTTTAATATGGTGGTAAATGAAATATCAGACTATATGGGTAAGCAATTATATTTAGTTCCTTGTAGCTATTATATGTATTTAACACCTGTAAATAGCAGAATGGATTGTCAATTTAATTATTATCTGTGTATAGATAATTCATTCTCAAATGCAAATTATGATAAATTAATGGCATTTAAGAAAGGTGTTATGGCTGTTTTAGGTATTAGATAATTCAAAGGAATTATTTATGTTGAGTATCGTAGATAAATGAGTTATTTGGTAAAAGAATATATAATTAAGGAGTTGTTTAATATGAGAGCAACAAAAAATATGTTTTTAGAAGTAATTAATAATTTATCTAATTTGGTAGGAGAAACATTATATTTATTTCATGATAATGAAAGGATGTATATTTCTCCTATAACGAACTGCGAAAAAAATCCACCTCAGAACAACTATTATATTTGTATGCCATATGTGTTTTCAATGGAGAATTATAATAGATTGTTGGCATATGAGGCTGGTTATGCAGCAGCATTGAGAAGGATGCAAGGTAATTAAAAATCGTAGAGGGAGTGTTATGTATGAGTGAAGTTTGGTATTTAAGAAGTTTTAATGATGCTAGTTTATATACAGGAACATTACCAAATGGTAGAAGTTTTTATTTAGTAGTAAATAATAAGGGGAAAATACTACCTGTTAAAACACAGTGGCTTATTGATTACAAGGATAAAATTGTAGGTATGTCTATTGAAAATGGTATTGTAAAGGCTACTAATGATTGGGTAAATCCATCAAAAGATAAAATGGCAGATACACAGAAAAGAATTATTGAAGTTTATAATATTGCATTAAGAGAGCAGAAATGTCATCTTGAATTAGGAACAAGTAAATCAGATAGTATTATGCGCTATGCAATTTATGAAACTCTAAAAAGTGGTCAAAGAAAAAGAACATTGGTGACAAGTGGTCCAGATGTAATGTCTTTATTTTTTGAAATAGCAAATCAATACAATGTAAATGTTGATATGTTAAAGTACAGAACAGAATACTTATGGAATAACATATTTTGGGGTTTATAATTCGTGAAGGAGTGTTTAGAATGAAATATATATTGAAGACAGAAGTTAATGAGAATGGTAATAAAGTTTTTTCAAAAGAAAGACAAGGCAAAGATTTTATTTATTTAGCAAAATCAGAAAATGGCGATATTGGTAAAGTAGATAAGAATTGGATATTGCAGCATCAAAAGGAAATTGTAAATCTTGGTATATCAAAGGATAGTATATATCCTATTGAGATAAAAGCAGATAAGAAACCTGTAAAGAAAGTTAGTTTGGTAGCACAGGCGGTAGATATTATAAAAGGTTATTACAATGTACTTAAAGAATATGATATGACTTGTAATTTTTATGATACTGAACTTGAGGACATAGAATGTGATACAGGTTATGAATATATCACGTTGTCATTTGGTATGGATGCTTGTAATTTGGAAGAAGTAAATAAAAGAATAGAAAACATTATATATGATGGTGACGATTTCTATGATAGTGCAATTACTTCTTGTAAGGCAGTTGAAGATACGGGAGATTTATTTAAGGTTTTAAAACAAGTTGAGGCTGCTGAAAAATGTCGTGACGAAGTTAGAAAAGCATATAATGATACCATTCCCTATTACAATAAATGGTTAGAATTGTGTGAAGAACACGATTTGGAAAGTGATGAATTGGCTGATAAAGTAACAGATAAATATACAGATATTAAAGCATTGGTGTATGGAAAATAATTTGTAGGAGCAGTCCTATCTGCTCCTACTTCTACAATATTCGTGAAGGAGTGTTAGCAATGAAATACATATTAAAAACAGAAGTAAATGGTAATGGAAATAAAGTATTTTCAAAACAGAGAAATGGTAAAGTTTTTCTTTATGCAGCACAAGATGAAAATGGTAATTTTGCTCCTGTTGATAAAGAATGGATATTAAAAAATAAAGATAATATAGTTAATCTTGGTATTTCAGGCACTAACATTTATCCTACGGAGGTAAAGAAAACAAATCATACGGTATTAACATTTACTCAAATCACAGATGACAGATGGGAAAAAGACATAGAGAATAAATTACTTGATATTGTAGATAGAATTAAGAGAAATCTCAATCGTTATGATTTTATTAAAGCAAAAACAAATAATTTCAGAGAAGTTAGATTTGGAGATAGCAAACAATACAGATGCGATTTTTATGTTATTAAGACTACAAACAAAGTGACTTGGAATGATATTTATGGTGTTATCAATGGTATTAAAGCAGTTCCATACACTTTAACAAGTGGTTTAGATTTCAATTCAATAGAAGATAAAAATTATAAACCTGCAGATTGTGGTATCAAAGCATTATATGAGAATGTTCGTGATTGGTATATGGAGGCATATCCAACAGATGAGCTTGGTGAAGAAATCAATGAATGTTTAATATTTAGAGATATTGTATCCTCCTTGAATGATGGTAAGGACATATATGATGCCATAGAAGTTGGTGATAGTTTGGTAAGAGAAAGAATATTCTCATCATTGGCAGACAGATTAAAAATAGATTATGACATTATTTATTATAAATGGTTGCATCGTAATGGAAGTCCAGACATTGAGATTTATAAAAGAAAATATAGTAAAGAATTAGCAGATATAAAGGGTTTTTCTGATGAAGTTCTTTCAGAAGATTATTAAGGAGTTGATATAAAATGGGTAAAGCAGTTATTATGAGTGATGTAAAAGGAATAACAGTTACAAAGTTAGAGAGTGGAAAATGGATGGCAGATATTTTATTTGGTCCCTTGACAATAACAACAGATGGTAAGAAATTAACAAGTGCAGCTCCAGGTTGGAGAGGCGAATATACATATCCTGAATTGAGAAATCATCTTCGTGAAAGATATGATATTGGTTTACCACTTCAAGAATATTTAATTTACGTGGGTAAAAGTTGTGCTGGTACAGTATATACTCCACCTTACAATACTTATTTGGGTGCAGATTTATTAAATAATACTTATAGCTATATAGGTTAAAAGGAAGTGTTTACAATGACAAAGGGCGAAGCCTATGAGATATTTGATGGCGGTAAATTAGATTTATATTCCTGTAGAGTGGAGTTTGGAAAAGTGCCAATTTCAGAAGTGCCAGATTACTATAAGGCAGCAGTAATGTTGGTAAGAAGGTATCAAAGAGATTGGTGGAAACATTTGCATTTAGATGCAGTTGGAAAATGCATAATCAGAAAAGAGTTTGGCAGGACGAAGAATATGGGTATAATCAGAAAGATTGATTTAGATACAAATACAGTCTATGTATATAATAAGAAGTTGCCAGAGGGTTTACAGAATTATGTAATGGGTTATGACGTATTAGAAAGTAATTTAAATTGGGGGCCTTGTCACGTAAGATTAATACTTGCTTATGACAATGAATAGTACATAAAAGGGGTTGTTCGTATGATTACAACAGGTTTATTATTTTTATTAAATGATTGGTTACAAAGAAATGGCATAACAGATGTTAGAGTTGGTGTATCTAATAGTAAAGAATATGGTCAATTATATGGTTTGTATAGAAAAGACAAGAATGGCAAGAAAAGAAGGACATTTATTTTTAAGGCAAAAGAGTTTGATGATATGGTTGATATGATTGCATCACATTATCAAATTACACCAGATAAATACGTTAGTTAAGGAGCAGTTATGCCTGCTCCTAATTTGTTATAAAGGGGTTGTTTTTATGAAGTATATATTGATGACAGAAATAAATGATAGTGGTAATAAAGTATTCAGCAAGAAAAGAATTGGCAAAGGTTTTCTTTACATAGCAGTAGATGAAAATAAAAAGAAAATTGAAGTTGAAAAAGATTGGGTATTATTTAATAAAGATAATATTGTTAATTTGGGTGTAGATAAGAATGATGGTATTTATCCTATTGACATAGAAAAGGCAGAAAAAGAAAATAAGTCAGAGGAAAAGTCCACCCCCTCTTACTCTGTTAAAGTTACAGTAATGAATTATGATAATCGTAATAGAGTGGATGTCTATTCAGAGGACACAGACAAAGGGGTTTATGATGCTAAAAATATTGTAGGTATAAAGTTTGTTTCTCAAAACGGAACAGAACTTGAAACAAAGGATATTTTTAATTCCTCATTCAAAAACTACTTCTCTTTCTTCTTCCTCTCACCTAACAAGATTAAAAGATTTACATATAGGACAGGTATCAATAAGGTAAAACAAGAACTACCTAAATTAAAAGTTTGTATTTATTCAGATAGGGGTTATGTTGCAAACGAAACAAAAGAATATTTGTTGGTTGATATGTCTTTATTAGATATTCAAAATGGTACTTTTTCTATAGAGAGGACAGAGAAAGATATACATACTGACATTACAGCAGTAATGAAATGTCGTTTAAGTGTAAAATCAGAAGAAAACTCAACAGTATATCTTAAAACACCTTGCTTTTTTAATGAAGCTAACAGAGTGGAATATGAAATAGACGGTAATGTAAAGTCCGTATTTAGTAAGTATTTAGATACAGTTCGTTATGGATTAGGTAGATATACAGACTTAAATGAAATTGATGGATTATCTAAAAAGGTTAAAAATGCTGTGAAGTGCTTTGACTATATCAATGGTATGTGGAGTAAATGGTTGAGTGAGTTGACTAATACTTCTTTGAAAGAGTATTATTTAGATTTATATAATAGCGGTAAATTGCAGCACTTAAATATAATTCCTTTGTATATGGACGATAATATTAACAAGGCCATAAACTCTTTAAAAAAGATTTCAGAAGATATAAAAAGGTAAAAAGGTTTAGAAATATTGTCAAATCAACAAAAACAAATAATTTGTAATATTAAAATGGAGATTGTTGTTGTTTCAATAACAATCTCTATTGTTTTATAATTTTTTGCAGAATATTCTTATCTTACCTCTTCCTTCGTCAAATTGGTATCATTCATATTTCTTTATTCGTAGAAAATCTGCAAATATTTTTTATGTATATGCATTACTGAACAAAACATATAGTTATAATGATGATTTTTAGTATTATTATGGACTTTTCTGCAATAATATGGTAGAATTAAAAGAAAAAAATACTAAGGGGTTTATAATATGGAATGTGTAGTTTGTGGAAAACAGATGGGGTTTTTCAATGGTAAAGTTAAAATTGCGGATGGTGCAGTTTGTAACGACTGTTGGAATAAGACAGGTATTGGTACTGATATGGATGCTTTGTTAAGTGCCAGACAATATAGTGCAAAGGAAATTAATTTAAGGGTTAATGCTAAATCACAGGTGAAACAAGTTGAGAAAGAGTTTAATCCAACTAAAAAAATCTCAAATCTTGTGGCCTTTGATGATAATAGTCAAATGATAATGGTTTATACATATAAGGGGTTTAGGAAAAATACAGACTATTTTAAGTATAGTGATATCGTTAGTTTTGATTTATTAGAAGATGGTGAGAATGTTAGCAAGGGTGGATTAGGAAGAGCAGTTGCAGGAGGTTTATTGTTTGGTGGTGTTGGTGCTATTGTAGGTGGAGTTACAGGTGCTAAAACAACAAAGAATGTGTGTAATTCTCTGCAAATCAAAATCACACTCAGAAATAGTTATCAGCAAACAGTTTATATTCCCTTTATTTCAATGAGTACAAAGACAAGCAGTTTTGAGTATAAAACAGCATATAAAAATGCTCAAGAAACATTATCTGCTTTACAATTGGCTTGTGAAAGTTCAAATAGTTCAGCAAATGCAACACCTCAAACAAGCAGCACAAACATTGAGGATATCAGAGAATATAAGAAATTGTTGGATGATGGTATTATTACAGAAGAAGAGTTTAATGCCAAGAAAAAGCAATTATTAGGTTTATAAAACAGATAAGGGCGGAACTGTAAAAGTTCCGCCCTTATCTTTTAGAGTGTTATTAGTTATTGGAAAAAAATTATTTTAATTGGTTTATGAGTATATTATAACATATATTTTGGTATTAATCTATGGGTGTGAAATGGTTTTAATCTTCCTTTAATGTTCCTTGCTTTTGTTGATAAATCAATTATTTTCAATTTTCTCTTGGCTAAAGTGAAAAAGTACGGTATCATCATATGGCTCACTCTACCCATTTTAAGAGAAAGGAGATGGTGACTTTGGAAGCAAAGTTAAGTATGCTATTAAAATCAATAGCAAAAGATATGAAGATTAAGAACAAAGACAAATGGGTAAAAGACAGATTGGCTAATTGTCAGATAGCAGTTTATAACCCTTGCAGCAAGTATAATAAAGAAATCCATTTGTTAAGTCGTAAGGACATTCCCTTTGGAGTAGTTGATAACTTCTTCAATACAGCAGAGTTTGTATTGTTTATAAGTCAGAACATTCCAGAGGATAAGTTGACAGAGTATCAGGTTTATACCTTTAATGACGTAGATAATGAAATATTTATTGGGTACTTAAAGGATGTCCTGCAACTGCATTTGGATAACCTTACTGCTTTTCAACTCTATTTCAAGTGGAAGCCTGTTGACCTAAAAGTTATCAATGAGAAGGGTACTTGGAAAATTGGTGATGATATTGGTGAATGGGATAAAAACTTTGAGCTTGTTTTTGACTTCTATGAAATCGTGTTAGTTAATCGAAGTGGTAAGGAAATTATGGTAGATGTTCCTTACAGGTCTTGGCATAAAGAAAGTATCGAAGATTGGTTATTGAAATATAATGACCTAATCATAGATAATAAGGATGCCTTTATTGACTGTGGTGAAGAAACTTGGATATCTGATACAGTTTTGGTAAAGAAAAACGGTGAGTATTTACCTTATAGGCTTATCAGGTTAGGAGAAAAATATTTAATTGAATGGGTAGTGCAAGATAGAAAAGAGCAGAATGACAATTAAAAATGGTTGTTGTGGGAGGTGCATCCGTTGGATGCACCTCCTCTTTCGTGTTTGGAGTAATTTTTGATAAGGATTTGAAAAGTGCTGTTTGTTGAGTAATGACAAAGAATAATAGGGTTTTAATTTTAGTGATAAGAGGTTAAAAATAGGAGTTTTCTTTGTCATTACTCTACTTTTATAATTTCCTTGTTATTACTGAATAAATAAGTAAAGGTAATATTTTTATTTTTAAAAAGGTAATAAAAGTTTAAAAAAGTAATATTTTTCTAAAGCAAAAGGTAATATTATTTTCAAAATAAAACTTTCTATAATTTTTTGAAGAATTATCAGGGTTTTAGTAGTTTATATATAGTAAAAGATATTTTTTCAACTTTTTTCAATTTTTTTGTCCCCTTTTTGCTGATTTTGGAGTTATATATATATAGAAATATATTTCACAAGAGAAAATTAATTTAATTTTTTTCTGAAATCTTGTCACAAAATGGCAAGTAAAAAGGTTATATATAGGTAGCGAGTTGTGAAAAAGATTATGATACTAGTGGGTAAGAAAAAATATTTTTAATTTTTTTCTGAAAAAAGTGACAAAAATCTCTTTCTCATTCGTTATTATATATAGAGGGGTTGAAGAAGGCAGTTTTATATTTTATTAGGTTTTGAAAAATAAACAAAACTACAACTTTTTTCTCGTAAGTCCTAATTACCCCACATCGTAGGTAGATACGGGTTTTCCGTATCTACCTACTTCTATTTTATATGATTAAAGTAGTGATTTTGTTGATTTTCATTGAAAAAACACAATAATATGGTATAATAGATTATGTAAACTAAATATTGGAGTGTGTTGATATGTGGGTACTCAATTAACAGAAGCTGAATTAAGACTGCATAGGGTTTGTTTCACAGGTCATCGACCTGAAAAGTTGCATTATCCTGAAAAGCAGGTAAAAGCATTGTTGAGAGAACAGATAGAAAAGGCCATAGAAGATGGGTTCACAACCTTTATAACAGGTATGGCAAGAGGTATTGACCTTTGGGCAGCAGAAATTGTCCTTGAACTAAAAAGGAAGCACAAAGATAATGAATTACATTTAATATGTGCCTTACCTCATCCAAACTTTGAGAGCAAATGGAAATTGCCAGATAAAATGAAGTATCATAGCATTTTGAAAAAGGCAGATTTACAAAGAACTATCTGCCCAGAGTTTTCTATGAGTGCATATCAAAAGAGAAATATATGGATGGTAAATAAAAGTAATCGTGTAATTGCTGCCTATAATGGTGAGAAAGGCGGCACCAAAAATACAATTGACTATGCTTGTAGGGTTGGTATTAATGTTGTTAATATATTTGATTGATAGGTAAGTTCGTTTTGAACTTACCTATTTTAGTGTAAATATTTTAAGTAAATAGTTAAAAGTTTTTAAGTATTGTCCTGTTTTATGGACAGTACCTTGTTTATACTGAGTATTAGAATGGGTAAATTATAATCTGTGTTTATTGAAAATAATATTTTTTCTATCGTTTACGATATATTTTCTATTATTTATTGAAATTACAATACATTTATGATATAATAACTATATTGATGTTTAAAAATCAAGTTATTTATTAGGTAGGTGTAATTATGATTTCGTATAAGCCATTTAGAGTATTGGTAGCAGAACGTAATCTGAAAGTTAGTGATATATGTAAAGAACTAAATATATCCCCTAACACAATGGCAAAGTTAAATAGTAAAACAGATGATGGTGAACCTATTTCACTAAAAAACATTGAAAAATTATGTAAGCATTTCAATGTTTCAATAGACCAAATCGTAGAAATCATTTAGTTAGGAGGATAATCAAATGGCAGTTGTTAATAACAAGCAAAGAGAAGAATTACATAGAGCAATATGGAGTATTGCAGATGATTTAAGAGGTAGTGTTGACGGTTGGGATTTTAAGACCTATGTATTGGGTACCATGTTTTATAGATATATTTCTGAAAATCTAACCAATTATATCAATGAAGGCGAAAAAGCAGCAGGCAATACTGATTTTGATTATGCTAAAATGTCTGATAAAGAAGCTGAATTAGCAAGAGAGAGTTTGATTGAGGAAAAAGGTTTCTTTATTCTCCCCTCTGAATTGTTTTGTAATGTGAGAGCAAAAGCACCTCACGATGATAACTTGAATGAAACTATTGAGAATGTATTTAAGCATATAGAACAATCAGCACAAGGAAGTATAAGCGAAGCAGATTTTAGTGGATTGTTTGACGATTATGATGTTAATTCAAATAAACTTGGTCCTACAGTAGCAAAAAGAAATGAAAGACTTATCAAGTTATTAGATGGTATAGGTAATATGAACTTGGGGGATTTCAAAGACCATTCAATTGATGTATTTGGAGATGCTTTCGAGTTTTTAATGTCAATGTATGCCTCAAATGCAGGTAAATCAGGCGGAGAGTTCTTTACTCCCCAAGAGGTTTCTGAACTTTTAACAAGATTATCTATTGTAGGTAAAACAGAAGTAAATAAAGTTTATGACCCTGCTTGTGGTTCTGGTTCATTGTTATTACAGGCTGAAAAACTTTTAGGTAAAGGTAAAGTTAGACAAGGATTTTATGGTCAGGAAATAAATCCTACTACATATAATCTTTGTCGTATCAACATGTTTTTGCATAACATTGATTATGATAAGTTTAATATTGCAAATGAAGATACACTTGTGCATCCGCAGCATTGGGATGATGAGCCTTTTGAAGTTATTGTTTCTAATCCCCCTTACTCTATTAAATGGGAGGGCGACGATAACCCTGTCTTGATTAATGACCCTCGTTTCTCTCCTGCTGGTGTTTTGGCACCAAAATCGAAGGCGGATTTTGCTTTCATTATGCACTCTTTATCTTGGTTGGCTACAAATGGCACAGCATCCATTGTATGTTTCCCAGGCATTATGACAAGAGGTGGTGCAGAGCAAAAGATTAGAAAGTATTTAATTGATAATAATTTTGTGGATTGTATCATTCATTTACCAACGAACTTGTTCTATGGTACAACAACAGACACTTGCATAATGGTCTTGAAGAAATCAAAGTCAGACAACAAAACTTTATTTATTGATGCAAGAAATGGGTTTATTAAGATTACAAACAATAATCTATTAACCCCTGATAATATTTCTAAAATTGTAGACACTTTTATTAGTAGAGAGAATGTAGAGTATTTTTCCTATTTAGCTTCATATGAAGATATTGTAGGGGAAGATTATAATTTAGCAGTTTCTTCATACGTCAAACAGAAAGACACAAATGAAATAATTAATATTGAGGAACTAAATAGTACTCTTGAGGATATACTTCAACAGCAGCAAAAACTGAAGGATAGTTTATCTAAAATCCCTGTTCTAACAACAGAAATTGGTAACTTAATATCCTCAATGTGTCCTGACGGTGTTGAATATATAAAACTTGAAGAGTGTTTAGATTATGAACAACCAACTAAATACATTGTTAGTAGTACAAAGTATGATGATAACTATAAAACCCCTGTTCTAACAGCAGGACAATCTTTCATATTAGGCTATACTGATGAAACTGATGGTATCTATAATGCCAGCAAAGAAAAACCTGTAATTATATTTGATGACTTTACAACAGGATTTCATTGGGTAGATTTCGATTTTAAAGTTAAATCTTCTGCAATGAAGATGCTTACACCTAAAAATGACATTTTGTTTAAATACATATACTATGCCATGAGTAGTATTAAGTATGTTCCTACGTCACATTCTCGACATTGGATAAGCATATACTCGCAGTTTGAAATCCCTGTTCCGCCTATTGAAATACAGAAAAAAATTGTAGAATTACTTGAAAAGTATGAAGAACTTACCAACAATATTGTAGAGAAACTTGAAGAAGAAATAGAAACAAGAGAAACACAATATGATTATTACAAAGGAGTTATATTTGATATACCAAATAAGATGATTGATTAAAAGAAGGTGAAATAGAATGAGTTCATATAACATAATACTTTCAACAAGTGATAGTACAGTTGTTGCAGAGTATGAGGCTCAAAAGCAAAGGTCAGATGCTTACCAGAGTGAAGCTGCATTAGAACAAGCATTTATTAAAATGTTGCAGGAACAAGGTTATGAGTATCTTAATATAACCAATGCTGATGATATGGTTGCTAATTTAAGAGTTCAGCTTGAGAAATTAAATAGCTATAAGTTTACTGATAATGAATGGAATACTTTTTACAATACTAACATTTCTAATGCTAATGAGGGCATTGTTGAAAAGACAAGAAAGATACAAGAGGATTTTATTCAAGTATTAAAACGTGAGGACGGTACAACAAAGAATATTTATTTGATTGATAAAAAGAATATTCACAACAACTATCTTCAAGTTATAAATCAGTATGTAGAAGAAGGCGGCAATTATGATAATAGATATGATGTAACTGTCCTTGTTAATGGTTTACCATTGGTTCATATTGAGTTAAAGCGCAGAGGTGTAGCATTAAAAGAAGCATTTAACCAGATTAATAGATACCAAAGAGAAAGTTTTTGGGCTGGTTGTGGTTTGTATGAGTATGTTCAGATTTTCGTAATCTCAAATGGTACTCACACAAAATACTATTCAAACACTACAAGAGAAAGTGCAATTAAAGAAGGTATTAAAGCAAGTAAATCATCAAGTAAAAAGACAAGCAATAGTTTTGAGTTTACTTCATTTTGGGCTGATGCTAATAACAAAGTAATTGCTGACCTTGTTGACTTTACAAAGACTTTCTTTGCAAAGCATACCATTCTAAACATTCTCACTCGTTATTGTATTTTTACAAGTGAAGAATTGTTGTTGGTAATGAGGCCTTATCAGATAGTAGCAACAGAAAGAATTATAAATAAAATAATAATTTCAACCAACTACAAACAGACAGGAACTATTGATGCAGGTGGTTTTGTTTGGCATACAACAGGAAGTGGTAAAACATTAACTTCATTTAAGACAGCCCAGCTTGCCTCAAACATTGATGGTATTGATAAAGTTTTATTTGTAGTAGATAGAAAAGACTTGGACTATCAAACAATAAGAGAATATGATAGATTTGAAAAAGGTGCTGCTAATGGTAATCGAAGTACGAAGATTTTACAAAAGCAGTTGGAAGATAGTTCATCAAAGATTATAGTAACTACAATTCAGAAATTGGATGAGTTTGTTAAGAGAAATAGTAATCATCCTGTTTTCCAAAAGCACCTTGTTATCATATTTGATGAGTGTCATCGTAGTCAGTTTGGCGATATGCACGATAGAATTATCAAAGAGTTTAAGAATTATCATATATTTGGTTTTACAGGAACACCAATATTTGCAGTTAATTCTTCTAATCGTGGTAATCCTAATATGAGAACAACTGAACAAGCATTTGGTGATAAACTCCATACCTATACTATTGTTGATGCTATCAATGATGGTAATGTACTACCTTTTAGAATTGATTTTGTTAATACTGTAAATGCAAAAGAAGGTATGACTGATAAGCAAGTTCAGGCAATTAATACAGAAGAAGTTTTAGGCTCACACGAAAGAGTTGAAGAAATAGTTAAATATATTTTGGAACACTTTGACCAAAAGACAAAAAGAAACTCTTTTTACAGTTTGAAAGGTCAAAGGGTTAATGGATTTAACTCTATGTTTGCTGTAAGTTCAATTCCTATGGCTAAAAAGTATTATTTAGAGTTTAGGAAGCAGGTTGAGGAAATGCATAAGGACTTTACCTTTGCAACTATCTACTCCTTTGCTCCTAATGAAACTGATACAGCAGATGGTATTTTAGAGGACGAGAGTTTTGATACAGATAAGTTAGATAAGAGTTCTCGTGAGTTCTTGGACTTTGTTATTGATGAATATAATAAAACCTTTAAGACTAATTTTGATAGTTCAGATAAGGGTTTTCAGGACTACTACAAGGATTTATCAGACAAGGTTAAAAAGAGAGAAATTGACCTTTTGATTGTTGTAAATATGTTCTTAACAGGTTTTGATGCTACTACATTGAATACATTATGGGTAGATAAAAACTTAAAGCAACATGGACTTATACAGGCATTTTCAAGAACAAACAGAATATTAAACTCTGTAAAAACCTTTGGTAATATCGTATGTTTTAGGGATTTGCAGCAAGAAACAGAAGATGCAATCTCATTGTTTGGAGATAAGGATGCAACAGGTATTGTATTACTTAAATCTTATGATGATTATTACTATGGATATGAAGACGATAATGGAAAACAGCAAATAGGTTATGAAGAAAGAATTGCACAACTTCTTCAGAAATACCCATTAGGTGAGCAGATTATAGGTGAGCAAAATCAAAAAGAGTTTGTTATTCTATTTGGTAATATTTTAAGATTGAGAAATATACTCACCTCTTTTGATAGATTTGCAGGTAATGAAATCTTACTCCCTATTGACTTTCAAGATTACACAGGTGTTTACGTTGATATAAGAGATATATTCACTAAAAAAGGTGTAGAAAAGGACAGCATTAAGGATGATATTGTCTTTGAAATGGAATTAGTTAAACAGATTGAGGTCAATATTGATTATATCTTAATGCTTGTTGCTAAATACCATCAGTCAAATTGTAATGATAAGGAAATCCTTGCATCGATTGATAAGGCCATTAAGTCAAGTTTGGAACTTCGTTCAAAGAAAGAACTTATACATAGTTTTATCAATACTATCAATGCAAATACAGATGTTAATAAGGATTGGTTGAAGTTTGTAAAACAGCAAAAAGAAACTGACCTTGATAAACTTATCGTGGATGAAAAATTAAAACCAGAAGAAACAAAGACCTTTATTGAAAATGCTTTTAGGGATGGTGTTGTTAAAACATCTGGAACAGATATTGATAAGTTAATGCCTCCTATTTCTCGTTTTGGTGGTGGTAATCGTGCAGAAACCAAAAAGAATATTGTGGAGAAATTAATGAGTTTCTTTGAGAAGTATTTTGGTTTGGTATAAGGAAGGATACTATGTGGTATAAGTGTAAAAAGTGTGGTTTTATCTTTACAAGAACAGAAGAGCCTGACCTATGTGTAGATTGTGGTGCGGAATATTCACTTATTCCGCCCACACAAGAAGAGATAGAATTACATAAAAAGAAATTAGAAGAAGTTAGAAAAGAAGATTGGAAAGATTATCAGCAATACAAAGGATGATATTATATGACTATTAAATGCCCTAAATGTGGTGGAAAAAGTATTGCAAGATATTTGTATGGGTTACCACATTTTGATGAAAAATTAGAAAAAGAATTAGAAACAGGAAAGATTGTATTGGGTGGTTGTATGGTTACTGACTTTGACCCTAAATACAAATGTAATGACTGTAGAAAAGATTTTGGTTTTCCAGCAAAGAGGTTATATAAAAATAAGTTCGTTGATTTTATAAATGAAACGTATTATGTTGAGTTTTCAATTGGTGGATACTTTGGTGGATATAATAGAACTATTATTCAACGAGAAAATGGTAAAATTAAAATGGTTTCAACTCATTTTATGGATGAGGAAATAAAAGAAATATCAGAAGAAGATTTTAAGAAACTTTTGACTGCTTTATATGAGAAAGCATACATATTAGAGTGGAAAACCAAATATGTTAATGAAAATGTTCTTGATGGTACTCAATGGGAATTGAAAACAAAAGTCAAGGATATAAGGGCAAGAAATATATATGGTAGTAATGATTTTCCACCTAACTTTAAAATTGTAGAAAAATTATTTGAAAAGTATTACTTACCAAGTTTTTCAGAATACTATAAGTGATAAAGGGAGATTTATGATTGTTTTCTGAAAATAAAGGTGCTTGTTTAAGATGATTTGAAAGGAGGCATATAAATGGAAAAACAATATATTTGTATTGATTTGAAAAGTTTTTATGCCTCCGTTGAATGTGTGGAATTAGGGTTAGACCCTCTGAATACAAACCTTGTCGTTGCAGATGTAGAACATACTGAAAAAACAATATGTTTGGCAGTTTCTCCTGCTTTAAAAGGGTTTGGAGTGTCAGGGCGACCTCGTTTATTTGAAGTTATTCAAAAGGTTAAGGATATAAATTATTCTCGTAGGTATAAAGCACCAAATAGGACTTTTAGAAATAAATCATATTTAGCATCAGAGTTAGAAAACGATAATTCTTTGGAATTAGATTATATCGTTGCAAGACCTCAAATGGCATTGTATGAACAATATAGTACAAGAATAGTAGATATTTATTTAAGATATGTTTCAATTGATGATATACTTGTATATTCCATTGACGAGGTATTTATAGACTGTACCTCCTACCTCAATACCTATAAAATGACAGCTCACGAATTGGCAATCAAAATGATTAAAGAAGTTGTAAAGGAAACAGGAATAACTGCTACTGCTGGTATTGGAACAAATATGTTTTTAGCGAAGGTTGCTATGGATATATGGGCAAAGAAAATGCCTGCAGATGCAGATGGGGTTAGAATAGCAGAATTAGATGAAATAAGTTATAGAGAAAAATTGTGGACACACAAGCCTTTATCTGACTTTTGGCAGATAGGAGCAAAAACTCAACAGAAGTTAGAAAAAGTAGGACTTTATACTATGGGTGACATAGCAAATTACTCTATGACACAATATGGTATAGATAGATTATATAAGGTGTTTGGAGTTAATGCAGAGTTCGTAATAGACCACAGTTGGGGTTGGGAGCCTTGCACCATAGAACAAGCAAAATCATATGTACCTGAAAGTAGTTCAAGAAGTCAAGGTCAAGTTCTGACAAGACCTTATAACTATGATGAAACGAAAATTATTATAAGAGAAATGACAGAATTATTGGTATTAGATTTGGTTGAAAAACGACTTTTAACGGACCAAGTTGTCTTGCATATAGGTTATGATATAGAAAACCTTACACGACCTGAAATAAGGGCAAAATATAATGGAGAAATCAAATATGACCATTATAATAGACCTGTTCCAAAACCTGTCAGAGGTACAGGTAATTTAGAGAAAAAGACTTCCTCCACCTCCCTTATTACTGATTGTGTATTAGAAGTATATGACAGAATTATCAATAAGGATTTGTTAGTAAGAAGATTAAGCATTGCAGCAGGTAAGCTCATTCGTGAGTGTGATTATGTAGAGAAGCCAGAATACAGACAATTAGAGTTGTTTGTAGATAATGAAGAAGTTGAAAGACAAAAAGAAGAACAAGAAAAAAAGTTGAAAAGAGAAAGAAAATTGCAGTTAGCAACTTTGGAGATAAAAGAAAGATTTGGTAAGAATGCAATTCTGAAAGGAACTAATCTTCAAGAATGTGGTACAACTATTGAGAGAAACAAGCAAATTGGTGGTCATAAAGCATAGAAAGGTGGGTTGATTATGGTGAATGGTGATTTTCCTTATAAGCATATATTGAATGAAGAACATAGAAAATCTGCTAAACATCAACCTCTTCCTACTTCTTCTCGTGCGGCACAGTTTTCACCTTTTGCGGCTCTTGTTGGTTATGATGAAATGGTTATGGAAACAGCAAGGAGAACAGAAAAAAGGGTTGAATTAGATGAGTATGATATTGAAGAATTAAATAGAAAAATCAATATGATACAAGACCACATGTATGATGATATAGAAGTTAAGATAAAATATTTTGTGTCTGATGAACGTAAAGAAGGCGGCAAATATATTGAAGTTGTGGGTATAGTTGAAAAGATTAGAGATTATGAAAAAGATATTATTTTAGATGGAGAAAGAATAATCCCTATTCGTGAAATTGTTGAAATTGAGAGTATTTTATTCAACTGTATAGAGGAATAAAAATAGTATAAAAAAAGTTTATATAAAAGAAATACGGTGTTTTCTTTGTAGTATCAAGGAAAACACCATTTTTTAGTATAGAGACATATAACAATCAAAAAGACATGTGGACAAATATAAAAAGCAATTAGTATAAATCAATGGGACTTATATTTAATTTTAGATAGAAAACAAAAAATATAAGTTTAGGAGTGATTGTTATGTTTAATTATAAGATTGTTGGTATGCAGAAGATAGGAAATAAAAATATTTATACTTTACAGGCATTGAACTATACTGTAAATAATAAAATGGTTGGTACAGCAGAATTAAAAGAATTAGCATTGAAAGACCAGATTTCAAATGCTCTTTGGAAAAGTAAATTAGTTGAAATCCCTGACAGATTGGATGCACTCGTTAAATTGCAAGGAGCATTAGGTGGAGTAGACAGAGTTAAAGCAGAGATTACTAATATTTCAAAGGATAAACAGAGAAGACATATTAAGTTTTATAATATGAATGATTGGGATATTACATATGATATTTGGTGTGTTCTTTCTTCTATCTGTGATTATTCTGAAAGAACAGGTTTGATAGTTTCTGGTTGTGGTATGGATATGGTGCAATATGTAATTCAGCATTTAAGAGATATAGCAAAAAAGAATGGTCTTGTATTAAATATAAATTGCTATGATAGTATAGAGAATTAGTATATATAGGGAGGACTACCTCCTCCCTCACTTTTAAGAGAGAAAAAGAATTAGTATATAAAGTATAGGGGTTGATTATTATGTTGACTTTTTCAGTTAACAAAACAATAGATATGGATACAAAGGCTCGTCAGTTAGCAGATTTAATAAACAGTATAAATAAGTATAATGCTGAATATGTTGCAGATGCCTATTTTTCCTTAATTGATAGTGATGCTTTTTTAGATTTAGATAACTATGCTTACACTTGTAAAAAGCATTATTTAGATAAACAAAACAAATCAAAAGTAAGTTCTATAATTTCTTCAGAAGATGCTGCAAATGGGTATAGAGGTGTCATTGCAGAAGAATTAACAGATGATTTTGATTATATTGCTGATTGTGAAAGATTAGTTGATATGGAGGAAAAAGTTGAGGACTTTAAAAAATTAAGATGGTATGTAATCATAAATGTGGGTGTTGATTTATATAGAATGTTATTTTTAACCTGTGAGGGAGATATTGAAGCAACAAGAAAGTTCAAGTACTACGTGAATAAACTTGCTTTGGAAGAGTATTTTAGAGACTTGTTATCTGATATAAGAATATTAGGTGTATTAAAAAGAGAATTAAAGTAAAATACTTGAGTTTTCAGTAAAAGTACGGTAAGCTGATGATGACTTTTGCAGAAAGGAGTTGTCAGTAATGGGCTATACGAAAGTTGAAACATTAAGACAGATTTATCCGTCAGGAACAAGGTTGAAACTAATTCATATGGAAGATTGTCAGTCAGTTCCAGATGGTATGACAGGTACAGTTGATTATGTGGATGATGCGGGAAATGTACATATGAAATGGGATAATGGTAGGACATTGGCCTTTATTCCTGAAATAGATAAGGCAATAAAAATAACAGAAGATTAAATAATCATTTGTAGAAACCCTTTGAAACGAAAATATTTCAAAGGGTTTTATTTTTTTATATTCTACAGTTATAAAAAATCTATGGACAAATGTAAATAGATTTGAAGACTTATATTTATATTAAGTATAAATGATAAAAGACATAATTCTTTATTTTGTTTATAATTACACTATTTTGCAATTTTTGATGTGGACATAAAAAGGTCAGTTGGCATGCAAAAAAAGGTATTAGACAGTTTAGAAAAAATACAAACATATTTTTTTATATTGTTTAGGAAGATAAAAGTTTACTTAAAATTATTTATTTATGAAAGGGGTTTTTATAATGAAAAATAAAAGTTTTTCAAAAGTTTTAATTGGCTTTGTAATCTTTGCTTTCATTATTACTGCTGTTAGTGGTATAAACCTAATGGCAGAAACTTTTGAATATGACCTTTCTGCAGCACAAGATGGCTCAATTATGGGTACTCTTGACACAGGAACAGGTTTATTCACTATTGAAGGTACGGGTGAAATGCTAAATTATAGTAGTTCAAGTAGCAGAGGTTTTAATAGTTATAGAAACAAGATTAAAACGGTTACAATAAGCGATGGTATCACAAACATACCTGCTAATATGTTTTATGATTGTCAATATATTACTTCTATTTCTATTCCTGATAGTGTTACAGTTATTGGAGATTATGCTTTCTATAAAAACCAAAGATTGACTTCAATATCATTAGGTAATATTACAAGTATAGGAACAAGAGCTTTTTACAGTTGTAATCAGATTACTTCTTTTGAAATGTTAGGAGAAAGCACAACATTAGGAGAAAGTATATTTGGTACAGGAACAGGCTCATATTTAATGGGAGGTTCAACTTCTGCAACAAAAACAGCAAGAGTTTCAGAAAGTAATGTTTACCTTGTAGAAGCATTAAAAGGTATGGGTTATGAAGTTGAAGAGATAATTTCAGAAACAGAAAAATCTTATGCTGGTTATCCTTCTTCATCAATTTATGAAATTGGCTCACCTACTGCATCTGATGTTAAGGCATATTACAATCAATATTCAGGCTCATTAGTTATTACAGGTAATGGTGCAATCAAAGATTGTGCAGCAGTTACTTTTAGTGATATTTATACAACAATAACAAGTGTTGTTATTGAAGAAGGTATCACACATATAGGTAGTCAAGCATTTCAAGGTTGTAAAAATGTAGTTTCCTATGAATTACCATCTACATTAGAAACAATAGACAAAATTGCTTTTTGTAGCAATACTCAATTAAAAAGTATAGTTATACCTGATAATGTTACTTCAATAGGTGAACGTGCCTTTGATAGTTGTACTAATTTAAGAAGTGTTACACTTCCAAATAATCTTACAGAAATCAAGGATAAAACTTTTTATGATTGTACAAACTTATTGTCAATAGTTATACCTGAAAAAGTTACAAGTATAGGAGAGTATGCTTTTCATAATAACTATTACCTATCAGATTTTACCATGTTATCTAAAAATGTAACATTAGGTGCTAACCCTATTAACAAAATAGGTAGCAAAGCAGATAATAAGGTTGCGAAATTAGATGCCTCAAATGCTTATTTAGTATCTGCTTTTAAAGCATTAGGCTATGAAGTTACAACAGTTGGAACAGCAACAAACGATATATGGAGTACATACCCTTCAAATATGATAGTTGAAGTTGGTTCTCCTAACTTATCTGATGTTAAAGTTTATTATAATGAATATACAAAACAATTAGATGTAATTGGTACAGGTGCAATTCAAGATATGCAAGGCAGTTCAACAAGTGGATTTATGAATAAAACAACAACTCCTGCTTGGGAAGAAGCTGAAATTATTACTTTCCACGAAGGCATTACACATATTGGTAGTTGTTTATTCTTCGTAACTTCTGATGATGCTTTGGATAATGTTGTTGAATTAAACTTCCCACAATCATTAGAAAGTATTGGTAGTAGTGCATTTGCATATATGCAATGGAAAGAAAACACAGGTAATGAAGTTGTTATTCCAAAAAACGTAACAGAAATAGGTATAAATGCCTTTGTTCGTTCTGACGTGAATACATTTGTTTTATTAACAAATGACAATCAAACCATAGGTGATGATGCTTTTGGTTCACATGACGAAGCAAAAACTATTTATTTATATAGGGCAAATGAAGGTGCTATTTCAGAGGCAGCAAACTTGGCATCTGATACAGAAGTAATACTTTTAGATGACTGTCCTACATCAGGTACAACAGAAAATGGTATCAAATGGACTTATGACCCATCTACAAAGACCTTGACATTTGAGGGAAACGGTGACATTCCTACATACAGTCCTGAAAGTTCAGCTCCTTGGTATGGTTCAGTAGTAAGTGGTGGTGTTTCAAGTTATGTGTATGGTAGTGGTATTACAGGTATAGGTTCTTCATTTGCAGGTTTAGGTGGTTCAAAAATAGATTATGGTAATGGTGGTGCATCTGGTTGGGGTGGTGCTGGTAGTGGTTTAACTATTTATGGCCCCTCTGGTTTAAGTGGTGCAATAAGTTCAGCATTACCAAATGCCACATATAAGGATGTAAGTGAAATAGAAGGTGAAGAAAAAACAGGTATTGAAATCTTTGTAAATAATAATGAAGTAGATTTCCCTGATGCTCAACCATTTATAAGTGGAGGTCAGATTTTGGCACCATTAAGATTTATAGAACAGGATTTAAGTGCTAAAGTTCATTGGGTACAAGAAACACAAGAAGTTATTATAGATATAGTTGAATGGAAAGGCACAGAAAATGAGAGACAAGTTCAGGTAATACTTGAAGTTGGTGGAACAACAATGAAAGTTAATGGTACAGAATATACTGAAGAAGATTTAGGAGTAGGTGTTGCAGTTCTCTTAAAAGATAACAGATGTTTCTTACCAGGCCAAGCAATAGTTAAGGCATGGGAAAGTGTTAAGTTCTCAAAAGATTATTCAAATGCACCAACTTATTATGCTGATTATTATACAATTGTAGATTATGAAAACAGAAATACAGATGCTCTACCAGAAGGAGATGAAATTGTAGATACAGAAGAATTACCAGAATTAACACCAGAGAATGAAGAAGAATTATTAAATGGTGTAGGTAATAATTTTGATACTGCAATTATAGTTTCAGCAGAAGCATCTTTATTCCAAGTAACAGTACCTATCAGAGTAGATGTTGAAATGGATGCAGATGGTAATATCTCAACAGGAAGTGGTTATACAGTAGATAATGAATGTCCATTAGGTCCTGTTGTGATTGAAAAAATTAAGGTTGTTTCAAAATCTACTTGGTCAATAGAAGACTTTAATGCTGATTATAAAAATATGAAAGCAAGTTCAAATAAAATAGGTTTATCAATTAACGGTGCAGCAGTTCAGGCAAACGGTACTTTAACATTAAATGAAAGTTTAAGGTCAGTAATTAGAAATAAAGAAAGTAAGGCACTTTCTTTTGAGGCAAAATTACCTGCACAAAGAACAGCAATTCAAGATAATGCATTAGGTATCGTATTTACCATAGATTTTGATAAAGCAGAATAACATTTATTCAGAATGAGGGGAAACTTCCGTTTCCCCTCATTCATTTTAAAGAGAAAAGTTTTTAAGAGGATGACATGTAAGAAAAATCTATTTACAAATGTAAATAGATTTGGACACATAAATTGAAATTAGCTACAGAAAAAAATAATTTAAGTATAAGCATTAAAGATAAGGGGGTTGAAATTATGATAAGTAAAAGAAAAAAGAAAAGTTTAGTATTAGCAACTAATTTGACAAGCAAGGAATACGATAACCTTAAAAGATTTTTGGAGAATAGAAAGCAAGGTTATACAGAATATGCTCTATTAAGTATAGGTCAATTAAAAGAAGAAGATTTTAAGGATTTAAGTATATTAAAAGGTTCAGGTATTCAAGAGAAAATTATGACATTAAGGGCAAGTCAATGGACTTATGAACAAGTAAATGAAATTGCAAAAGAAAAAAAATTGCCTGTTTCATCTGTGTTGAAAATAGCAATTAGAGAGGCAATTCAAGATTAAGAGAAAAAATTAAAAGTGAGGTAATTTATTATGAAAAAGTATGTAGTAAAAGGTTTAATTCATTTTGTAAACATAATGGTTTTAGGATGTATGTTAGTTGGTATAGGTTCTTTTATAAATAATGCCTTGATGGAAGAATGTACTATCAATGTTTCAGTTATTACTTCAAATAGTATGGAGCCAACACTAATGACTAATGCACTTGTATTAACTGATTATTCAGTATCATTTGATAATTTACATAAGGGCGATATTATTGAGTATAAGAGTGATGCACATAAATTAAATGTTCAGCATAGGGTTCATACAATATATCCTAATATAGATGGTACTGGTATTAAGTATATTATGACACAAGGCGATAGTTATGAGCATGTAGTACAAGACCCTTGGACTTGTTCAAAGGAAGATTATAAAGGTCGTGTGATATGTGATATACCTGCATCAAAACCAATTATAGAGTTTATATGTGGTAATAATCTTCAAGAGGATTTTTCAATATTAAGATGCTTAAGAATGGCAGGTTGTATTTTAATACTTCTTCTACCTTTATACTTGATTATCTTAATGATTAGAGCAATATATATGTTGTTAAATAGAGCATACCAGAAAATGCTCTATTCACTTGAAAACAAAAAGAAATAAGGAGGTTTTTATTATGAAGCAAGAAGTTTATATTGAAAAAACTTATGGTAGAGAGAAAAAAAGTAATACAGAGTTTAAAGGAGTTATAAAAGGTGTTGTTGTTACCGCTTTAGCATTATCAGTATTTTTAGGTGGTATGACACCAAAGGTCTATGCCTCTTCTTTTATGGATAAGTTCTCACAAGAACCAAATACCATTGAGGCTATTTATATGACAGAGGACAGCATTATTACTAACTTAACAAAGACAATAGGACTTTTAGAAGAATTAAAAGAAAAGGATATGCTTACTGACCAAGATTTAGTTAATTTAGCAGTTTGTTTAGGTCAGTTGAATACAATAGCAAAAGACACAGAACACACAGATGAAGTATTAAAGTTGTTAGATAGAGCAGAAAATCTTGTAAAAGGAAAATATGGCGCTGGTGTATCATTGGTATTGGATGCAGTAAATGAAGCTCGTGGTCATTTTGATTTTGATACTGTTAATGTAAAAGATTATAAATCAGGGTTAGTCATATACCAATTTAGCGATGTTGGTAGTAATGATTGGTTTTATAACAATATCACAGAGTTGGTTAAGTTAGGTGCAATAAATGGTTATCAGGATGGAACATTCAAACCTAATAACAATATTTCTTATGCAGAATACTTAAAAATATTGGCTTGTTCTTTAGGTGCAGAAAGTAAGGCATACACAAAACAAGAAGGAGATGAATGGTATTCTCCTTATATTGCAGCTTGTTATGAAAATGGTATTATAGGAACTTATGAAGATATTGATTTCAATGCTCCTATCACCCGTTCTGATGCGGCAAGATTTACAGAGAAAGCATTAAACAATATTAAGAATGAAGAAACAAAAAATACAGATGGGTTTGGTAGTAAGATAACAGATTATAAGACTTTTAAAGGAACAGCAGATGAGTATTATATTTTACAGCAATATGCAAAAGGTATATTAGTAGGAGACCAAAACGGTGCATTTAGACCTACTTCTAATTTGACAAGAGCAGAGGCTTCGACAATCATATTAAGAGCAGTAAAACCAGAGATTAGACAAGTAATTTCAAGTGTAACAAAACCTAATGAAACCGTAGATAATTCTATCGTAATTCAAGATGGCAAATATGTAGGAAGAATGAAACCTAATCTTGCTACAAAATACGATTTTCAAGCATTAGAAACAGCAAGATTTTATAAGGAAAATGGAAAGTTATATGTATCAATTGATTTGCCACAATTACCAGAAGGATTTAAATGGCAATATAGTGTAGATGCTTATGATAATGAGGGACAGTATATTTTCTATACAATGAATGATGAATGTAAGGGCAAAACAGGAAAACAAATAATAGAAGTTTATAGTCGTTATGATGATAGAGGTATTAAAGATATTGACGTTGCAACAATAGAATTAAACATTTATTCAAATACAGGGTCAATGATTTCTCATAAATTATCTACAAAAGCACCTAATCAAGTTTTGGAGCAATCTGAAACAAACTCTGTTGATGCAGAATGGGTTAAGTTTGATACAAGTAAAATATTTAATTGGTAAGGAGTGATTTTGATGAATAAGACAATAAATAAGTTATTTTCATTATTGTTGAGCATTACTCTTATTTCTTCTTTATTTATAGGTTTTCCTATTGAAACTCAAGCAACAGAAAATAATTTGAGTAATGTGAAAATCTATGCGGAAAATAACAATATAGGTAAAGGATTAACAAAGGTTGTTGATAAAAGCATTCAGAATTGGTCTTTTGAAATATGGCATTATTCAGGTGGGTATTGGGGAAATAACACATGCAAAATAATGGATAAGGATTTTTCCAAAACAGATGGTGGAGTTGCTGATTTAAAATCCTCACTAACATTAGATACTCAAACATTTATTTATACAGTTCCAGCAAATAGTGATTTAGATAAAGCGATTGAAAATGGAAAAGAAGTTCATATTAACTTGTCATCTGGAAATCAAAATATCTCTTTAACAGATTTGTATGATATCAACCACGAAAAGTTAGATAATTTTGAAACAAAATATTTTACAAATCCAGATGGCACTTTGCTATCTACTGATGCAACAGCACAAATAATTAAGGAAAATGGTATATACAAGATTAAAATAAATGTAAAACCCATTTTAAACTATTACAAGGAAAAGGATTTAAGTTATCCTAAAACATATGGTTTATCCCTTAACAAATGGATACCATTCGTTGCTAATGGGTATGGTTATCAAGTATATTCTATGTGGAGAAACAATAAGAATATAGGTATGGCAAAAGGATGGGTAAATCAATCATCTACTCATAGTTTAGAAGGTATGGAAGAAGGTACAATCCACCCTACAATGATAACAAATAATATAGGTCAATTACAAAGAGGCTTAAAAATCCATGTTGACTATCAGAATGGAAAACAAGGTTGGGAGACAATAAGTGATAAAAATGATGTTAGAATTGGTTGGTACACATTAAAGGATGCTGGTGCTGTAGGTATGCACTTTGTTTTCCCTGTTGCTCTTGATATTTATGTTGAGAGTGATGCAAAAGTAGTTACATCCTACGTGAAATTAAAAGGTGTAGATAGAAATGGTGACCCTATATTTGAGCAAATAGACACAAAAGTTGGTGAGATAGAACAAAATGAGCAAGGTGGTTTTATAGTTGAGGATATTAAGGAAATTGATGCAGGAACAGCATACCTTAATGATATTCTAACTTCACCAAAGGATTTTACAGAGGAAGCAAACAATAAAACTTTAGATTGGACAGGTGCATTACCCCAAACTTCTTCTGATACAATCAATGCAAGTTCAAATGATATTCTATCTTATAACCTTGCTATAAGAACAGGAACATTAAAATATATTGAAACAATCAAAGGTATGAATAGTTATGAAGATTTGGCTGATATGCAAAATGAGATGATAGAATTACTTGAAGCATATTATGACGTTAACACAGAGAGTTCAATAAGAGAAAGTGTTTTGAAAAGACTTAACTTCAAGTATTCAGGTTTGGTAAAAATGATTGGTTTACCTGAAAAAAATTACTCATTAGAAAATGCAACTTGGGAAATGAATTATGCTGGTACTGACACAGTAAAAACAGCAAAATATATTTCTGATATAAATAATGTTCAAGTGGAAACAGTTAGTGAAACAATAACAGTTAATGATGCTTTATCAGGAAATGGTACTACTTCAAGTGTTGAATTAAACGGTAATATAAGTGGTCTTAACGAGGATAAAGCGACATTATATGTTAGATATATCGTAGTTCCTGAAAGAAAATTAAGACAGTTCGTTCATATATACAAAAATGGTACTTATGCTACAACAGAAACAACTACAATAGGCATACCTGTTGAAGAGGACGAATATGGAGAGTTAGAAAGTGAAGTTGAAATACCAACAGTTGAAGAAGCTGATTTTATAGGTTGGTCAACTTCTACTGAAATACCAATGCTTACAAATATGCCATCAAATCCAAAACAATCTGGAAGTTCATTAGGAATGGTAAATCTTGCTGCTGATGAAAACCTTTATACAGAATGGAAAAAGAATGTCTTAATTTCAACTCCTGTTGCTGATGAGAGCTTGAGAGTAGAACAATGGAGATTAAGTAAGTATAAGCACAATATAGGATATTCAAGTCAAGCATATATGGGGTTAAACCTTAAAGCAGATAATGGACATGCAACTTCTACATTAAGTCCAAGTGGAGCATATCAATACAACTTGATACAACCAAATGGTGCATATACAGATAATGGTTATAACCCAAGTAATCAATATTATAACGATTGGTTGCATACAAGAGCAATAACACAAGGAAGTTATAGAGTTACACACGACAATCCTTCTGCTTTTGTTGATGTATCAGGAACATTAAACCTTATAAAAGGTACTAAAACCTTTGGTATTAAGGCGGCAAGTTGGTTGACTGATAGTGGTACCAAAAGTGGCTTATCTTTACATAACATAGAAACAGCAAACACACCAAATAATTATAGTGGTAATTCAACAATTCAAAAATCAGATTTATTAAAATACGGAATTGAAAATGCAAGAGATTATACACATAGATATGGTGTGAGGTATCATTGGACTTGTCATCATAAGTATTATAGCCACGATGTCTGTGATTGTTATACTCTACCTGAAACAAGAAATAAAAAGAGTTCAAAAATTACTTACTTAACAGCAGATTATAATATCAATTCAACATTTGACAGATATATTGCTCAACCGTCTTCTGTATTAGAAATAAGTCCTTATTTCACTAATGATAATGGTAAGACAACAGTTACATATCAACTTCCTACTGAATTGAAAATATATCCAGAGGTTGCAATGCTATTTGATAATGATAAAGGTGATACCTCTGTAAAATGGGTAATTGGAGAACAGGCAAGAACAATTAAGCCTGTTACCTATCATACATTACAATTTAAATTGTTTGTAAATGAAAATAGCAATGCATCTTCCTTTGCTACTGACAGTAGAGCACTAACAGCAAGAAATAAGGTTGGAGAGCCTAATAAACAGGTTGCTTATAAAGGTACTTCAATAAATACAACTTTTGGCATACAAAGGTCAGAAACAAATAAAGGTCAAAGTGGTTTATTGACAGTTAAGACATTTGCATTGGACGTAACTACAAATAAAAACGGTGTAAATGTAAAGAATGCTTGGGGATTAAATGGTTATAACACAAAAACACTTCATACCAACTTTATAGGAAAATGGAATGGTTATGATGGTACTGCATCTGAAAGATTAGAAGTTTCTACACCTCAAATAGTTCAAGGTGGTACTAAAACTCAAAATGTATCATTAAAGCCTATTTCATATAGTGGTAGTACAACAGTTGAGTTTACACACGAGTTAATCATTAGAGGTGGTCAGCTTATAGGTGTAAGATTACAAGATAGAGATACAAAAACCTATTCACTTGTAAAGATTAGTGATTTACAGAGTAAGGATGCAGGATTGTATGAGGCACTTGTAAATATGAAGTTGATAGGAAGTAAAGAAAACACAGTATTAAAAGGATTTGAACATCAGACAGGAGTTCAATTAACAGAACAAAAATACATAGATATGGTTTCTGCTGCAAAACAATTATTAGATGGTATAACAACTAACAATCTTCAGTTAAATAAGGGTTGGTATAGTGAAGATACAACAGTATTGGTAATCAGAGAGTATGTAAGTAATTATAATGTTCCTTCTATTTCTTTCTCTGATAAATTATCATTGCAAATTGCAGGATTAAATACTCCTATTGATAAATCACAATTCTTTAGTACATTAGGTAAAGGCCATACTGTTATAAACTATAATTTTAAAAGTGATAGTATAGGTTATGGTTTAGCAAATACTAATGTTTACTTTGAGCATAATAGCAGATTAGGAAGTGCATTTGGAAAACAAAAAGTAGATTATCTTGTTGCAAATGTAAGCATTACAGATACAACAAGACAATAAAAAAGATAATCTGTAGGGTGTGGTAGTAGTTATTCCTACTACCCACTCCACTACTAAAACTTTGAAATAACAATGAAAAAAATTGATAGTGGACAGTTGAAATATACGGTAAACTATGTAAAAAATCAGTTTGACATATATAAAAAATTGACTACAGTTTAAAATATATTATATTGTAAGCGACAGAGAATGAGTTTTATGTCGCAGTATATCAGAAGGTTATTAGTCAAAGGATGAAAAAAAGAAAACAAAAAAAATTATATAATAAAAGGAGGTCTTCGATATGAAGATGAAAAAGATTTTAAGCGCAGGTTTGGCAGTAATGATGATTGCTACAATGGGTACATCAGTATATGCTACAGAATTAACAGGTGATATGTTAGCTGACGATGCTAAATTAGACATCGTAGCAGGTACATATGATGGTGCAGAATATTACTCTGTTGTTGGTACAGTTGATAGTGGTGCACAGGATGCTTCTTCAGTAGTTGTAGTTGATGCAGAGGCTACTCAGTTCAAAGTAACAGTTCCAATCGCTTTGCACGTAGCTCAGGATGCAAATGGTGATAAGACTTATGAAGATGCTATGGGTGAAGATTTAACAGGTGCAGCAAAAGTTATCAACGAATGTAATTTAGGTCAGGTTAGAATTGAAAAAGTAACAGTTGTTCCTACAACAGGTTATACAATTTCTGATTTCAATGCGGATTATGCTAATATGAAAGTTAATAGCAAAACATTTGGTTTCAAAATCAATGGTGTAGAAGTTGAAACAGACGGTACTGTAATTGCTGCTTCTGCTACTGAAAATGTAATTGCATCAACAGTTGCAGACGAAGCTGATGGTAAAACAGACGTTGAAAGAATATATGCTGATTACAACTTTGATTTATCAAATGCAGAAACAGATAGTTTAGAAGGTGCAGAGTTCCCTGTAATAGCAAGTGGTTCTGTATTACCTATCGACTATGAAGCTAAATTACCTGCTTTCAGTTCAGCAATTTCTGACGTAGTTTATGGCGGTGTAGTTTTCGTAATTAACTTCAACTAATATTCAGTTGAAAACAAAGTATTTATAGTTAAAGAGAGATACTTCAATAAATAATTTATAAAATAAGTGTAGTATGAGGTAGAGTAAAATCTACCTCATATTATTTTGCTCAAATCGTTGACTAATAAAGAAAGGTACGATAGAATTAAATTAGATGGTGTATTTTATGATTAATTTAAAAGACTACATATTAGAGCCTATTAGGTTTCAGATAAATGGTAGAAAACACTAATATAAAGTGGATAGTCATAGGCAATAATTTTACTTGTATCCCATTAGGTTGTATGGGAGTATTAAAAAACAGAAATGGAATTATTGAAATAGATTATTCAGAAAAATGGTAAGCCAGGAGGATACTAATATGAATGAAAATATGATTGATGCTTTGCATAAAAATGGTATGCTTTATTTTCTTTTAGGCTCTATAATAAGTGCAGACAGTATTTTTTCAAAAGAAGATGCGGAAAACTCTATGAAAACTTTAACAAAGATTGAAAAAGAGTTAAAAAGTTCTAAATTAAATGATACTGAGAAAACAGAATATACTGATATGATAAAGAAGTGTTATGGAGTATTAGAGGATGAATTAAAAAAATATAATAAATAAAAAATTATAAACTTTTTTTAAGGCTATAGAGAGGACAAAAACCTCTCTTTTTCTTTGTCATTACTGAAAATCTAAAATTATGGAGAGGACAGTTATAAAATAGTCAATAACATAAATATTTTTATTTTAACATAAATTATAGCATGTGTTAGCTATAATTAATAAGAGGATAATATACTATATGATAATAATATATAATATTACTACAATAACAATAAAGTTAAAGAACCTAAACAACCAAAATACCCTTGCATCCTCCTGTCTTCGACCATTTAGGTGTGGTTTGGTGCCAGAGTGTCAAGAATGCCAGAGTGCCAATAGAATGAAGTTAGGTAAACAGGAGCAAGATAGCCAGGAGTGGTTTTTGTATTTTGGTTGTAATAAGTAATGTTATTTAATAAAGTTGGTTGGTAGAATAATCACATAAGATTATCCTCTCTATAATCTCCTATAGTTATTATTTATAAAATTACATACTAATACCACATCAACCAACATTTACTAATTCTTGAAGATAAGGGGGCGCTTTTGTAGCGCCCCCTTATCTCGTATAAATAGAGTGAGAGAATGGTTTATGGAATGAAAAAATTATGTATAGAATAACAGAAGCACCCACACTTAATCGTATGGGTGCTTCTTATTTGTATGAGGATTTGATTAAATTGATTTTAATAGTGAAGTAAACTCATCAGATTTAGTCCACTCTCTTGCTTGGTAAGCCCTTACAGCAAGAAGTGGGTGGCTATCATTTCGTGTAAGCCAATACTCTAATGCTTTGTTAATCTTCTTATCGTCAGTCATTCCAATATATTCTTCTGCTTGGTTAATAAATAATTCTCTATCTATATCTAAATCAATATGGGTAGTTCCACCTGCAAGTCTCATCATAGTTTCAATAACAGGGTTGGCATCTTCACAACAAATGGCAGCAACTCTATCAGCAGACAGTTCACTACATCTCAACCAATGGTAAAATGCTAATTCAAGAGTACTGTCAACAGTCGTGGTAATAAGACCACCAATAAGGGTTTTATTTAAGATATTTTCAAGTTTGTGCATACCCATATGACCTCCATCAAGAATGAATGTTCCTATGGTATGGTAAAGCACGTGTTTACAAGCAATATGCCCACATTCGTGAGCGAGGACAGCATATATTTCATCGTCCTCTAAACATTCAAGTAATCCAGAATGAATGGTAATAGTAAACTTTTCAGTTCCATAAGTATAGGCATTAGGTTCTCTATCTAATTTCAAGTATATTTCAGGCATATCAATACCTATTTTGGTACATATACTTTTAACCATATAATAGATTTTAGGCATCTGTTTTTCTGTTATATGTATTTTATTTGACATATCAATAATACGTCTTTGTGGTTCATTCATAATCGATAGTATTTTGCTACAAGCCTTATCAAATAGTGGTATTGCTTTAAGTGCGGCTAAAGCTGCTCTATCAGTTTTATGAATATATTTCTCACAATCAATAGGAGTGGTAATTCTACTATTCTTTGCAACTATGTTTTTAGTCCATTTTTTGCTTTTATAAGTTCTTAAAAATTGTTTCATATCTGGTATTTCCAATCTTTTTTATTTATTCATTGTATAAAACTAATTCGTATTTTCTGCCTTTTTTCAAGTCGTAGGTATGTATACTTTCTTTTTCAAACTTCTCTCCAACAAGTAATTCAGGTGGGAATACTGCACCACTATCTACAACAATAGATTTATCTTCTTGGTCGTATATTTTCCAATGAATAGGGCCATTATCATTACTGCTCTCACCATCTTTGTCAAAGGTCTTAACACCTGAAATATAAATGGTAGTTGAGTAATCTTCAAGTGCCCAATTATATTCTGCCTCATATTCAATATTGGTAATGCTATAAGTATTTCTTACCTTACCAGAACTTCTTAAACTTGACACTTCAATAGGTGTTGTGGGTAATTTAATTTCAATTTTACCATTTGCTTTCTGTTCTTGCTGAACTTGTTCCATAACTTCTGCTTGGTAATTCTTATCAACATTCTCATTGGTATCTCCACCAAACATTGAAACAACCTTTATAATTGCAACAATAAGCATAGCAGCACCAAAACCAACAGATGCCAATATCTTCTTTTGTTCGTCAGTCATTTCTATTTCTCCTTGCCTTTATTTTACATTTTATGATATCAATTATATCAAAAAAGGTTGTTAAAGTCAATTAAATGGAGTATTTTAGGCACTTTGCATTAGGAATAATTATATATGGGTAAATCTATAGAGAGGACAAAGATTTTCACCAAACTTTTTCTAATCGTAGTTTAGTCAGTAGTGATAAGGGTTTTGAGCATTCACCAAACACTAAAAATCAACCTCAATTCTTACTTTTCCTTGTTATTACTACATTTCTTGATTTATCAGCAATAACACAGAAAACAAGCATAGGTAACATTTTTCTTTTAAAAAAAGGTAATGAAAGTTTAAAAAAGTAATATTTTTCTAAAGCAAAAGGTAATATAATTTTCATCCTTCCTCTTCCTCTCTATAATCTTCTTTTATTTCTTATAAAATCAGATATATGGGGGCGCTCTTAAGAGCGCCCCCTATTAAAGTCGTATGGTGAGTGAAGGGTGATTGAATGATGTGTGATGTATAGTGTATGAGTGATTTGGTGATTAAGAGAAATGGTAAATCATTATAAAAGATTGAAATGGTAATAAATTAGATTACAAGAAAATGGTTATAGAGAGGGAAATTATTTAAACCCTAAATTATGCAAAATAATTTAGGTTATAAAAATAGTCGTATGTTTATAGTTGTAGATATTATTGGTATTATAAGAATAATTTTTTATCAAGGTCATGTAAAAATGGTAAGGGACAGTTATAAGGAGCAAAGGACAGTTTAAATTATATTAAGTATAAGATTAAAAATTGGAAAGGAGTTTGATGGTTATGGCAAGGAAAATGGTATGGATAGAGCCAACAATAGAAAAGTATATCAACGATTGCATAATCGTTGATACTTCTAAAAAGAATAGATTATCAAAAGAAATAATCGTAGAGCAGATATTAAAGACAGTAAGGTTATTTACAGTATTAGAGACAGGAAAACCACCACTTACTGATTTGGTATATAATTACAGATTGATTGAGGCCTTGCCTCAAGAAGTGGTAAAAGCAAAGAAAGGTAAGAAAGCAAAATGGTTGATAGATTTACCATTAACTTATATTTCCTTATCTCCAAAGGGTTTAAATTATTTAGAAGAATATAATGTAAGAGTTTATGAGAATAAGGGTTTAGAGAGTGTATTCGTAGATAAGATGCTAAAAAACAAAGGGTACATAGATAAGATTAAAGATAGTATCAATAATAGATTAATGGGTATATCTCCAAAAACAGATGTATCTACTTCTTCCCTTACCTCTCTTTCATCTCAATCTTCTTTAATAAGTCCTATTGCAGCAAATCCTGCGGATTTGCTGCCCCATATAAATGTAAGTGGAGAAATAGAGATAAAAGGGTTAAAGGAATTATTAGATAATAAGGCTATTTCCAAAGATGAGAACCCTGAAAATCGTGTGAAATCAGATTTTCAAGGAACAAAAGAAATCAAGGAATTAAGGGAATTATCTGATAAGTCAATTAGAGAATTGAGAAGTATCGTAGGTGAATTGAAGGACAATTTAAACAGTATGATACCAATGACAACTGATGGTATGTCTCACCCATTATATGATACCTTGACAAGAGTATATAGTTTATATTTCTTGGAGAAGAATGAAACCAATATTTATAGAAAGATAGAAACAGTAGAAAATGGTATTGCAGATGCTTATGCAATAGTTGATTTGTTAAAGTTATTAGATAAACATTATGGTAAATTGAAGAAATAATCATAAAACTTGAAGGGAGAAATTATTATGAAAAGGATTTTAGACACAACTGAATTAATGGTTAATGGAGAGTTATTGAAAAAAGCAATTCTTAAATATAGTGGTGTTGAGAATATAAATGATAATATTCCTGACTTCTTTACAGTTGGGTATTATCTCAAAGAATGTTATGAGTGTATAGATAAGTTCGTAGAGTTTTTTGATGACTATGCAGCAAGGGTTGAAAATGCAGATGATGAAATAAGATTATGTGAACAGTATGCATTAGTAATAAGTAAGATAAATGATAGTTTGAAAGTATTAAATAATTTATCAGAATTAAAAGCAAATTGTGGTGAATTATTTGCTTTCAAAGTTGTTGAAGATGCTGTTATATCAGATATTTATAGTGGTATTATACTTAAATATCGTGAAACAGTATTGTTAGAGATTAAGAAATAAGATAGATTTAAGAAAGGATGTGTTAATTATGGTAGATTATATGAATGATATGATATTAGAAAATGACGTATGGTATGAGGGTTATGATGAGATAGATAGTGATTTCAATTATTATAATGAGTTAGGGGTTGATATGTATGAGATTTAAACTATCAGAAACCTTTGAGGGATTTAAAAGAGAATATTGTGGAGATGGTATTGGTTATATTGTAGAATATCAAAATGGAGATTATGATGTATTATCTGAGGAATGGGTAAAAAGGAATATAAAAAATTGTGCTAATGCAATCGTATATGACGGTGAAATTATATCCTCAGTATCGAAAGGATTTAGTTTATGTGATTATCATTTGAATAGAAAAATAAGATTAGCAATTAGGTTCTATAGACTGCTTTCAGTATATGGTTTTGTGTTAGAGTATAAGAACTCTACTCTATATGTTGATGGTAAACCAATAAGAAAACAAGGAAATAGTTGGCTTTCAAAATCAAGTAATAGATTACTTGCAAGTGATTATTTTAATTTAAATATGGTATTAAATGCTTTGGTTTACACTTTATATACTAAACCAAGATTTCATAAGGATTATAGGATTTTAACTTTCGCCAGAGGTATGCAAGTTGGATTTATGCTCGAAGATGTATCCGCATCGTTAGATTTATCTGGAAGTATTATAGATAAATTAAATGAATATGATACTAATTTATCAGAAGTAATCAATCCTTATACAAATGAAAAAGTGCTATGTGCGATAGATAAGAGTTGTGAAAAGAATAAATAAGGGGTTGATATTATGAATTATGTAGTAGCAGAAAGAGATGATGAAGAATTAGATATTATAGACACTCCTTGTGGCGAAAAACAATATCATATCTTGCATCAAAATGGTAAAGAAAGTTATGAAACAGAAGAATGGGTAAGAAAAAACATTGACAATATGGGCAATATAGGAATTAAAGATGGTGTTTTCTTTGAAAAAATGTTTATTGATTTTGGTATGTTTACCTTTCTACAAAACAAGAAAATTAGATTAGCCTGTGATTTCTATTCTTTATTAAAACATAATTTTAAGGTTGAATATAAAGATAGTGTATTATATGTTAATGGTAAGGCCATAAGAAATAAATATCTTACCAAAGAAAGATTTGGAGTTTATGATTATATGGATTTAATGGAAGTACATAATGCTCTGTTGGAGAAGTTGTATTTTAAGACCTTAAATAAAAAAGATTATATTTTTGAAATACTTAATGATGACAGATTATTAGATATAGTAAATCAGTCGTATAACATTGGTGTATCAGTTGCTTCTTTAAAAGACAGAATGCAAGGAGATGGTATTAGGGTTGAAGAAGTCATATTGGGTAATGGTGTTTCAGGAGAATTAGATTTGAAGTTAAGTAAATAATTTTAGATTATTAAGGTTTAATTTATTTTATGTTATGCAGAACTAAAGAAAAAAGATTTTGAGTGAAAAATTATGCAAATATTTTCACTCTATTATTTTTTATTGTTGTTATATGGGTATTTATGAAAATCAAAATATAAAAGTCCTTGTTTTGTTGTTATTTCAAAACATTTATAGGTTTATATTAAAATTGATTAAAAAAATAATTTTTTTTTGTGAATTGAAAAAAACTTGACTTAAGCACTTTAAGTACGGTATTATATCGTCACAATCCAATCCACATTAAACAAACTATATCAAAAACATTCCACCTTATTACTCATTCTACAACTCCTTTTAGAGTATGGTGGGGCTGGTTAAGCCCCACCATCAAAAGAATGTATATGAGGACTGTGATATTAAAAAGATTGGAAAAATTGTTTAGACAGAGATAAATAACCCTCTTATTTATTGTTATATCAGCATTTTCTTTGATTAAAGGCATCTCGTTTTGAGGTGCTTTTTTCATTTGCTCATTTTAGTCTGAAACCTTACTTTTTATTGTCATTACACTATTTCAAAAATTATCTTTGGACAGTTGTAAATAGATAAGATACTGGTATAAAAAAAGTATAACTTAAGTTTTACTAAATAGATGCATATATAGATTTTCTTGGACAGTTATATTTAAATTAAGTGTAAGAAAAAAGTGAGAGAAAAATGGTCGTTGATTTGTAGAACTTTTTGTAAAAGCATTGGTGTTTCACTTAAAATAATGTATTTATAGAGTTCTAATAGTTGGTTTATTTAAGTTAGTTTTGGGTAAATGTGAGAGAAAAATATCTCTTAAATAAAAGTATGAGGAGTTGTTTAATATGAAGTTATTAGAAATCAAGAACATTGTAGATGGGTATGTTGAAAATGCTCCAGAGATAATGGAAGATAAGTTTGTTATAGTAATGAAAAACAAGGTCTTTATCTTTGATACAGACGAGGACTTTGATAAAGTATCAAAGCCTATGGAAAAAGATAAATCAGTTACAGGGTTAGATATATTGAGAAAATTAGATAAAGACACTTCATTTGACGAAGGCACATATTATGTTGCTTTTGGTGAAGAAGGTTGTTTAGAAATAGAATGAAGGAGATGTTTAATATGAAAAAGATTTTAGGAAATAGATTAACAGTAATTGCATCAGCAATTAGTTTATTGTTAGGTTTAGTATTAGCAATAGGACTTAAGAATGTTATTGGTTGGTATTTTGTAGGTGGTTTTGGTTTGTGGTATTTAGGTTGTATGATTTTGGATGTTCCTTCTTACGTAAGAGAGCAGAAAATAAAGTATAAAATTATGTAAAATTAAGGGGGTTTTAATTATGGAAAATAAAGAAAACAAAGTAATTACAAATGAAGTTGAGAGAAGTAAAATGTATGTTAATTTAGGTATGCTTGAAGTAACACCAGAGATGCTCGAAAAGACAACTGATGAAAAGATTGCTGAAATGGAAAGACAGAAATATCAGTTGAATAAGGAAAAAGAAGCACTTGAAGAAGTTAAAGATACTCAGTTAGACATTGAAGGTATTGAAACTTCAGAGGATAGAATGGCGGCAGCCTTGACTATTCTTGAAAAAGAAAGAGAATTACAGGAAATGAGAGAAAAAGAACAAAAGAAAGAAATTAGAAATAAGAAAATTAAGAGAACAGTAAAATTGATTATTTTAATAGCAATCACACTTATTCTTTTATTTGCTTGGTTATCAGGTTATAGAATACCTGTTCCTGATGCTTGGGTAGTAAGAGTTCAAGAGATATGGAATGCAGCAGTAAAATGGGCACAAGATTATTTCGTGGCAGGTTAAGGATATGGTATTAAAATAATTTAGAGAGGATGATTGAGTTATGAGTAATAAAGATAAGAAAAATATGGAGTTAAAGAATGAATTAAATAAAGATGGTTTGTCAGAGTTTGTTAATAAAAAGGATGTTGCTTTGACACCAGAGGAAATACAGGCTTTAGCAGCAGCAAAGGCTATTGAATTAAGAGAAAAAGATAAGAAATTGGCTGAAGAAAGAGAAGCTGAAGCAAAAAAAGAAGAAAGAGGCAAGAAAATCAGAAAGTGGTTAATGCTTGGTATAATGATATTGATTATCTTATTATTGATGGTAAGATGTTCACAATTACCTCTTCCAGAGCAAGTTCAAGAGTTTATTGACAAAGCATTTGAAGATACAGTAGGACAAGATGAAGTTCCAGAGAAAGAAGAAAAACCTTATGATGCAAGATTTTCAATGCTTACAATTAGTATGAATAAAGTTCCTGTATTTGAAAATGGTAAAGCAAAAGGTAATTTACAGATTTTGAATGATGAAAAGAATGTTTATAATCAATTTGTTGAAATATACATACTTGATGAAGATGGTAATGAGTTTTTAAAACCTGTATATACTTCAGGTTTAATTGGTATAGGTCAAGTGTTGCAAGAAGATACATTGGATGAGAACTTACCTGCTGGTAAATACAATGCGGTTGCCTATTTTACTGCTGTTCATCCAGAAACAAATGCTATATCAGGAAAAGCAGGTGCAAAAATTGAAATAACAGTATTAAATACGGTGCAATAAAGAGAAATATGGGTAGGTCTTCCACCTACCCACCTCTCTAAAAAAGGAGTGAAGAAAAGATGGAAAGTGTATTCAAGAGTTTAAGGAAAATGGCAATTGAAACTGATAAGACATTAGAAAAATGTCCTTCTGGTACTCAAACAGAAATGGTATATAAAGATAAAAAATATTTGATTGAAAGAATTGAAAAATACCTAAAATCGTATGAATGGTTAAAACATAATGAGTATAAAGATAAAATCAAGTTTTACATAGAAAACGGTTATGACTATGATGCATTTTGTGAGCAGTTTGGTATTAAATATCAGAATGCAAGAAGTACCATTCGTTATGCAGGTAATCAGTTCAAGGAAAAAATAGGAGAAAACACTATTGCATTATTAAAGTTAGACAAGATACAAGAGGCAAAGGCCTCATTTGAAGTTGCAAGTGGTAATATTAAGGTAAAAGATTATCTATTAAAAGAGTTTGCAGAGTTTATGCCAGATAGAAAGTTTGGAGTTTACAAGTTAGAAGATTGTAAAGAAGAATTGGAAATCTTAAGGGTTATGAGTAGTATTATGGCTGATTATTATGCTGATATTATGGACAAAAACAAGATGGCTTACCTTGTAAATCTTATTGAGGGAAAGTCAAGAAAAGCAGATATGTTAAGACCTTATTTGATAGGGTTAATGAGTTATAAATATACTGCTGATGAAGTAATTGAAGCTGAAAAGAATATTGATTATGAAAACTTATATTATTAAGAAAAGAGGTTAAGTGTTATGTCAGATAAGTTTGTAAACGTATGGAAAAGTGAAGAATTAAAAAAAGAAGTATATGAAAAAGTAAATGAAATAAAGGTTGGTAATGTTGGTGGTTATTTTGTAGCAATAGTTCCTACTCCCTTTGTAGGTAAAGCGCTTGAAATAGCAGAAGTAAGTGGTGAAAAAAGAATTGTGTTAAAATTAGATTATAAAGGTTGTGTTTTTGCTAATACATACCCTTATGATGATAGTATTAAAACAATGTTTATAGTTGCAGTAGAAATATAAAATATTTAAGAATGTATAATAACTTGAAGAGGATGGTAGTGAAATACTACCATCCTCTTCTCTTATGTTTATGGGTTATAAAAAAGTATAAACTTTTTTTATACTTATGGACAGTTATCCTTATTATTGGACACTTATAATTATTTTAAGTATAAAGATAAACAAGGAAAATATGAAAGGTGGTGCTTAAAATGGCTAAATCTAAAAAAGAAGTCAATATAATTGCTTTAAAGGTATCATCAGAAAGAAAGAAAATGATACAAGATGCAGCAAAAGGACTTGGTTTAACAGTTAGTGGTTTAATGAATGTTGCTGTAAATGAATACATTAAAAGTAATGTAAACATTGAGTTAAGCAAGTAATTAGTTTGTTATGGTTAAGTGATGAAAAGTAGTTTTTAGTTCGTGAAAAATAGTCTAAATTATGTAATAAAAGCGAGGTTTCATCATTATGAGTATTTGGGAAAGTTATTATAATAATGGGTTTGAAAGATATGTAAAAGTAGAAATAAGTAAAGAAGAAATAAATAAGGTAAAATGGTTGGCTGATAGAATTGCAGCATCCAAAAAGGATGAGTTTGCTTATAAAGAAGATGGTATAGGCATAGCAAAAAGGTATTTTACAGGTTTAGTTGGAGAATATGCAGTAGTTAAGGTGTTGCATAATTGGGGTTTGAGTAAAAGATATAATTTCTATCAGACAGTTGGTGCATCTTATGATTTCAATATTCCTGACTTAATAGAATATGGTTTTGGTGTAGGTTGTAAAACTTGTGGATATGGTAGGAATATTAAAGTTAAGGAAAATGAAGTATACCCTGAAATTATTAGTGTTTACTCTGAGGATAGTAAATATAAGAGTGATAATGTGGATGCAGTTGTATTTATTTGTGGTATAGGTACACCTGAAATCTTAAATGAGTATTCAAGTGCAGATTTAATTACTGAAGATATTATTCATAATAAGGATGGAAAGGTAACAGCAAAGGTTGGTTTCAATAGATTTGATAAACTTATGGCCTTTACCCCTGATAATATTATGAAGTTCAAAAGCAATTTAAATGTTAATTGGTATGTTGATATTACAGATAAGAAAAAGGAAACAATGTTCAGTTATACCACTTATGTAGATTACAAAGAGATTGATGGTAAATTACAGTTGATATTTTACAATTCTGATAAGGATATAAGATTAAACTCTATCGTGGAAGTTGTAGACCCATATAGCGAAGATGGCATTAAAAAATTAGAGAACATATTAAATACACACAGATTATATGTAGGTTATAGAATTAGAACAGTTTTTGAGTGGATACAAACATATTGGAAAGATAAGAAATTAGAGATACATTGTATGGACTTTTGGGAAATGGTATATGGAGATGAATTACATAAAATGTCATGGTCTATGAAGAATAGAAGCGAGGGGTTATCTAATCTTAATCTCATTAGACATAATGCTATTGAGAAAATCAGTCATGATATGAGAAAAGCAAGATGTGATTTTGCTTATATGAACTTATATCTGTTTATATGGGTAATAAGAACACATAAAAGGGTTTCTTATGTTGCTTAATAATTCAATAAATAATAGAGTTTTATAAAATAATCAGGAAAAGAGCTAAAACTATATGGTTTTTTATAAAACAAATCATAAAGTTATAAAACATTCAACTTTTATTATAAAAAATTGAACTCTTTTTATAAAAATTGAATGAGTTTTATAAAATAGAGGGCAGATTTTATAAAAGCAAACGGTTTTTTATAAAAAAATCAACTTTTTTCAAAGCACTATACTATATTATATTTTTGCTTTATATTATCTGCCTTTTACTAATATTAGATATATATAGTGGTTAAAAAAATACATAATTTGAATGTAAAATCTTTTAGGTATAAAAGGCATAAGAAAAGGGTTTCATTTCTGAAACCCTATAAAATAATTAATTAACAGATTGGAAGTAAACAATCCAAACATTTTGCCAATTATTTAAACACGTATAACAGGTAATACCACCCTTGTTTGAATTATACATTATAGAATTGTAATTCTTATCTGTAAGTTCATTACCTGTATTATGACCTATGAAGGATGCAGTACAAATATACTCCTTTAACCTATAACCCTCATTAAAATATGCTCTTGTTCCAACAGAGCAATCACATATTTTTGAAAATCCTTGATTAGTATGGTCTGCTATAACAATCATATCACCTTGACCAAACATTGCAGCACTATCTTGATTATCTACTACTTTCTGGTCTCGTGAATTAAAGCAAGCGACATTTATATTAGTGTCTGGTATTGAAAATCTACCTAACATTAAGTCTCTTTTATTTAATTCGTTTACTAATTCTATATCATAAAATTGTTGATATTCAGTAGTTGGTAGTTCTTTGATAGATTGCTTTTCAACTATGTTTGAAGGGTTAATTGATAATGTAAGTGCAATACCTAAAATAATTATTTTAAACATACTATTCACTCCTTTCTATAAATAGAGAAAGGACATTAATGAATGTCCTTTTCGTCTAACTGTTTCCACACTTCATTCATAACATAGTTATGAATAACTTCATCAACAGCATCGATAATTCCGTTTATTTTTTCTGATTTCTCTATACTGTCTTTATTAACTAAAGAAACAAGGTGCCATTTAAGATTTCTTAAATGTGCTATATGAAAAGCATCGAGTAAAACAGAACCAAATAAATTATCTTTTGATACTTCTATACCATCCTGGAAACCCTGTTCATAACAAGGACAAGTATCACCATCAAAATGCTCATCTTCTTCACACTCATACTCATTATGGCCTAATTCAGAATGACCACAATCATAATCAGTATCAATACCCTCAAATACCTCTGCCTTCTGTAAATCATAGCAGTTTTTAAAACCTTTACAAAAAGCTTCATACTCTTCATCTGTTTCTCCTAATAATCTTTCAATGTTGAAAGGAAAAATAGGATTGTTAGCCTTTGTAATTCTTCTTGAAATATCAAAGTTAAACATAATTAAAACCTCCAATTTTTTTTATTTAGGAACTGTTATTCAGTTCTCCTTACAAAACAAAGTAGATTATTCTGTAGTAAGTGAACTGTATATGTCCAAAAGGGTTTTTAAATTGTTAGAGGTCTAAAATAGATTAGCAAGTTATAAATACATTGAAATTAAAATGTCTATAAGATTTGCAATTATGAAGTCCTGCATATTTTACATAATTTAGGTGTATTTTCAATCAGTTTTACATAATTGATGTGTGAGAAAAAAGTGAGACAAAACCTCACATAATTTTGTCAAACACTAATTTTTATTAATTTTAAGGGTTAAAAACCATAGTTTTAATATTCAGCTATAATAAAGAATATATAAATGTGAGAGAAAGTTTTCTTGACTTTAGGCGGCAAGTTACGGTAACATCAAGCTGCTTTAATTTATGTGATTAATATTTTAGTGTGATTTCAAGTCGTATAAGATTTGAAATTATATAGTCTAAATATTTTTACATAATTTGATAGTAATTTGAATTATGAAGGGTTGTGGAAGAAAAGAATAGATTATAAGGAGTTGTTTTATATGAATAACAATTTATTTAAGATTAGAATAGGAAAAGAAACAAGAGAAGTAATATGTTCTTCAGAAAAGGAATTGGCAGATGCTTTTGCAGATTTATTTAGTTATATGATGACTAATAACATTAAAATCAATTCCTTAAGTGAAATGGAAGAAGGTCTAAATTGCTCTTGTGAAGTAGAAAAAGATGGTCATAAGGAGTTAGCAACATTTTATATGGACTATGAACTTGGTAATGTTGTCCTTTTTGGTGAGGGTTGTGAAATTGAAGATTGCCCTTTTTCTTTTGATAACAATTAAAAAGGAATTGTGTGATTATATAATCTCAATTATTTTACATAATATGAGGTAGTTTATGGAAGAAAAGAATTATTTTATTGAAAGCAGGGATTTTATGGTTATAAAAATTGATAGTGGCAAAGGGTTTAATTTATATTGTGAAGATGTAAAAGACTTATTTGATAAAGTGAGGCATTTAATAAAAGAACTTAGTATGTTGGGTGTTAAAAGTTTATCAGAAACATTTGTTGTGGAAATAGAAAAGGATGATAAAAAGCATTCTATAAATTGTAATTATCATACTATGACTGTTAATGATTTTAAGGAAATATTTGAATAACAATGTAATAGAGTGCTTTAAGTTATAAAGTCTATATAATTTTGCATAATTTAATGGTTAGTTATTGATGAGTAGAAGTTCAGAACTTGTTTCTGGGCATTCTGCTCATTTTTGTTTAATACCTGAAAAAAACTTGACTTTAGCGAAGTCGTTACGTTAGTATACCAGCTAACCTATCAAAATGTCCTGATGTATCTGAAATGTCAAAAAGTGTTTATTTTCAACGAAATGTCATAAGTAAGGACTTTGGACTTTTTGATATGTAAAAACAAGCAATATTAAGGCATATCTAAAAGTATGTTTTATGAAATGCCCTAAAAACAATAATAAGGAGTGTTTTAATGAAAAGTGTGAAGGTGGAGTTAGTTAAGAATGAGGACCCTATATTTTATTATAGTAAGGGTTTGGACAAACAGAATAGATTGGATGTTGAAATCCCCTATGCTCTTGAAGAAACAGAAGGGTTTTATATTCTTAATCAATTCTGTATGAAGTTATTGGGTACTATTTCCTTTGATGATGAAGGCACCATTGAACTTAATGATAAAAGGAAAATCAAATACTACGTAGGAAAATCAAAACACCTTAATAAGTTGGTGTATATGATTGATTTGGAATAGGAGGACTTATGGGAAACACCTATTTTTACCATCGTGTAAGTTCCAAAGGTCAGAAAGAGGACAGAGGATTAATTGAGGCACAGGAGTTCTGTGAGAAAAATGGTATTAAATTGGCTGGTACTTATGTTGATAAGATAACAGGCAAAACTTTTGACAGACCTCGATATACTGTTTTAAAAGAAGATGTTTTAAGAGACGATAATGGTGATGTATTGCTGATTACAGAAATTGACCGCTTGGGGAGGACAAAATCAGAAATACTTGAAAATCTACGAGAATATAAGCTCCGTAAGATACGAGTGATGATATTAGAACTTCCTACTACTCTCATTCAACTTGATGGTGGGGATAGTTTATTAAACAAACTTATCCTTGAAACTATACAAGACCTTATAATTCAGATTTATTCGTGTTTAGCGGAGGCGGAGGTTGAGAAGAAAAGTATAAGACAGAGACAAGGTATAGAAGCCATGAAATTAAGGGGAGATTGGGATAAATATGGTCGCCCTAAAAAAGCAGAATGGAATGATTTTGTTGCAGTATATGAAAGAGTGTTAAAGAAAGAAATTATGGCAGTAGAGGCTGCCAAAGAGATAAAGGTATCTATGCCAACTTTTTATAGATACAAGAAAAAATATGATACAGAGAAAGGACTGTTGAAGGATGGAAAAGAAAATATTGAAAACTTGGCCTGCACTTCCTAAAAGACAGGCAGTAGTTATGGAAGATGGTAAACTCTGTCTTGAAATTGATAGAGAAACAGAAAGAGAAAAAACCTCACTACTATTTTATTTTGGAGAGTACACCAAAGAAAATTATGAGGTTTTAGAAGAAGTTGCTACACTTCTTTTTAAGACAAGAAGGCATGGGTTATGCGCTTTAACAGGTTATACTATGGAAGACGATTTGGTAGTTAGCAAAGGTATAGAGCCAAATGGTTTTATAGGTGGTGTTGCAGGTTCTTTTGATAGTCAGTTAAATGTTGAAAATGGTAGACTTGTCTATAAATTAGAAAGTGGTATTGTTCCTGTTGTAGGTACTGCTTGGTATGATTTAGGTGTTGCTACCAAAAACAATATAAATCTGAAAAGAAAGATGATACAAGCATTCGAGGAAAGAGGGTTAATGCCTGCATTTTTCGTGACGAAACATCATTACATAGATTGTGTGTTACCCCTTGAACCTACGGAGGACGAATATGAAGAATAAAAAGAAAAGTGTAGCTGAGTGTTTTACCTTATATGAAGTGATATTATTGGTAAATAAGATGCTCGACTACGAAAATGTGTTTGTTGACCTTGCAGATGAAGGCGAAGATTATGTAAGTTTTTATAGGTTTTACAAATCAAAAGAAAGAAACCCCTTGAAAGATAAATGTTTAGGTAGGTTGAAATATATTGTAGTCAGTACAAATGCTGATGTTGAAAAGGACTTACATAGACAAGAGTTCAGAATAGATTGGGTAAAAGACGGTTTTAAAGCCCATAAAGTCATAGAGAACACAAAACAAATGGGTTTTCTTAAACATTGGGTAATCAGAGCAAGGCGATACAAATTAGAAAAAGATGAGTTAGAGGAAGAAAAAGATAATGAATAAGAAAATATTTCTAGATTTTTTGAAGTTAAATAATTTGGAGTTATACAGAAGTGGTAAGCACCAGATGTCTCTTCATAAATCTGCAAAAACATAACGGAGAGGTCTCAATCGACCTCTCCGTTATGTTGAGATAAGGGAGTTTTGAAGATGTTGCTAACAGAGAAAGAAAAAAAAGTAAAAGAAATGTTGGAATTAAAAGGTTTCAATGAGTTTTATCCTTTTTATGAAAATGGTGTAGAAAAAAGTGTAGATTGCTTTGAAGAGTTGTTGTTTAGGGTTGTTCTCTCATATGATACTTTTCAACCTATCATAGACCATAATCACCACTACTCAGAAAATGAAATTAGGAATATAAAGCTCATACAGGAATATCAGCAAGATATGGATGCCTATTATCATCCTTTCTTCAGTAAAAGGTCAGATATAACAGAAGAAGATATAAAGGATTATGACCATTTGAAATTAAAATATATATTCAATAAAGCAGTTAAGAAAAATCGTGGTATTTTCTTTATCACTGCATTAAAAAGCTATACCTCCACCACCTTGTATGACAACCCTGAAATTGAAAAAGGAGAAGGTCGTAGTGGTCACGAGGGATGTGGTATGTATAGGAAAAATAGGTTATATGGTAAATTAGCCATCGTAGTTCCTAAAACTTTGGAATTACATAATGGTAAATGTGCAGATTTCTCCTATCCATACTCCATAAATGGCAAAGAATATAAGACTAATTCTATTTATGACATTTATAGTTTAGCTTATGAAAAACCAGAAGAATTAGAGTTGCTGCATACAAGAAAATATTATAGTGGTCAGCAAAAGAAAATAGTTAAAGGACTAAAAAGATTAGGAGGAAGGAAAGTTGATGAAAACAAATAGAATACCTTTTCATTTTACAAACTCAAATATAATTGAGCATAGATTAGAGAATGGACTTCTTGGTATAGAGAATAGTAATATACCTTTTTACTTGAAATCTGCAAAACAAAATGCTTTGATTTCTGTATATAAGATGGGTGTGAGTTATTTACACAATGGCATAAGGTTAAATTGGGTATTAAGATTTCTTTCTAAAAAACAGCAGTTCATATTTGCAGCAGTATCAGAAAATGAATTAAGTGAAATAATTGGTATTACTGTAAATAGCGAAAAATACTATATTCCAGAGGAAGAAATCATCTTAATCACTCTTGCAAGTCAAATGGGTAATGTGAATAAGCAGACACAGGAGCATTATATTAAACTGTGCAAAAATTATATGGTTGTGTGAGGTGGAGAAATGAATGAAAATACATATATTATCGTTGCAAAATCTCCTATCCTTGAAATCAATAGCAATGATTATGGGAATTACATAACCACAAATGAGGATTTTAAAAAGTTTTGTAATGATATATTTGACCTTGAAACAGATAAAAATGACGTTGACCCTGTATTCCAAAGGTATGTAAAGAAAGTTTATTCTGCAAATACTGTGTATAAAACCTTTATTGAGGATAGAGATGCACAAGGATTTAAGAAAAAGGTAATAACAAAGAGAGGTAATGTTCGTATAGGATATAGCAGGATAAGGGTTGAATATATCTATGTAGAACATAATGGTTTGTATTATAGGGGTTTTAGAGTGTTTTTTGCAAATCTGTGTTTAGCAAATGCAAATAAATACACACCATTGGATAAAAACTATGGGAATGGAAATGTGGAGATTATTTTGTGGAATAAGAGGCACTTTACAAAAGCCATTAAATACATTAACAACAAACTACAAACTATAATGTACTGTGTAGATAAGATATTTTACTCATTAGAAGAAGCAGAGCAAGATATGAAAAATCCATCAGAAAGTAATTTGGGTAAAGTCATAGAAACAATGTTATAAATATACCCCGTTTGGATATCAATTCCAAACGGGGTTATCTTTTAAAATATTTTTTCAAAGAGGGGAAAAATTATTTTGAGTGTACTTGTTTTGGTGTTTTATTTTTGATGTCTCATTCGCTGAAAACCTTATATTTATTCACTTTTCTCTGGGTGGAGTAAGTCGTCTAATAGAAGGCAGTTATGACCGCCTGCTGCTGCAATTTCCAGTGCGAATTTTGCGTTTTCCTGCCCCTTGACATCTGCAAAATCAAGGTTGCTTTCGGCTTGAATTTTGAAAATTTCATCTATATCTATCTGTGTTTTTTTGATTTTTTCTTCTGTTGTGAAGTGTGTAATAATATCAGTTAATGATTTTGCACCATAAACATTTAGGCCATTTACGACAGCTGCTTCCTGTGCGTTCTCTATGGGCAGAATTATATTTTTAATTCCCGACTCAAAGGCGTGTATCGCCATAGGAAGAACGCCGTCAACGGGTCTTAATTCGCCGGATAATGCAATTTCGCCTATCAGGATATAGTCAGATAAATCGGCTACTAGCTGCTCTGAACTTAAAAGTAAACCCATACATATCGGCAAGTCATAGATAGGTCCTGCTTTTTTTATATTTGCAGGAGCTAAATTTACAGTAATTCTCTTTGTGGGAAATTTAAAACCACAGTTTTTGAGTGCAGAGCGCACGCGCTCGCGAGATTCTTTGACTGCAGTATCCGGAAGACCAACTACATCAAATGCTGGCATACCGTTACCGATATCAACCTCAACTGCAACTGAATATCCGTCTATTCCGATTAAACCTGCGCTATTAATTTTAGATAGCATTTTGCCACTCTCCTAAAGCTGTAATAACTCTTTTGTCGATGTTGTAAAGTTTTTATATCCCGTATTTGTTACACATACCAAATCTTCAATTCTGACTCCGCCAAAGCCATCTATATAAATTCCCGGCTCTACTGTCATCATCATATTTTCACACAAAATATCAGTAGATTTTGGAGAACACGATGGAGCTTCGTGTACCTTTAGTCCTACGCTGTGTCCTAGGCCATGACCGAAATTTTTTCCATAGCCGCTTGCTTCAATAATGCCGCGAGCGGCATCGTCTACTGCTTTAGCAAGTTCTCCGGCGCAAATTGTATCAAGAGATGCTTTTTGTGCAGATAAAACTATTTCATAAATTTCGCGCTGCTTTTGTGAGGCTGCGCCTAATACGACGGTTCTCGTCATATCACTTGAGTAGCCTTTATATTTACAACCAAAATCAAGTGTTAAAAAGTCTCCCTTTTCAATCACCTTATCAGTTGCTGTGCCGTGCGGCATACACGAGCGCACGCCTGATGCTGCGATAGTATCAAACGAGAGTGCATCGGCGCCGCATTTCAACATAAAATACTCTAAGTCCAAAGAAATTTCCCGTTCTGTCTTTCCGACTGCGATTTTATCTAAAATGTAGGAAAAGGCGCTGTCTGCGATTTCGGCAGCTGTTTTAATTAAGGAAAGCTCATAGTTGTCTTTTATCATTCTTAATTTGTCTATGTGCGAAGATATGGGCGCAAATACCGATTTTTGTGAAAATCTTTTTAAACTTGCAAACTTTGAAAAAGTGATGTAGTCATCTTCAAAGCCATACGCTTTATCGCCCTGGGATTTTAAAAAATCGCCCACAGATGTCGACGCTGTATCAATAACCTCAAAATCGGGAGCTTCCTCTTTTGCCTGAACAGTGTATCGTGAGTCAGTAAAAAGTAAGAGTCTGTTTTTGTCTATATAAAGCATTCCCTCGCCGCCTGTAAAACCTGAAAAATAATATAAATTTTCAGGAGAAAGTATTAAGGTTGCATTAGCAGGAATTACAGACAGTAGTTTTTCTAACCTTTTTTTATACATAAGCTCACTTCCTTTTGAATAATCATATAACTTTTTTCATATATTTTCAATACTAAAGGATGGAGGACAAATATATGAAAGAATTTATAAAAGAAAATTATGTCAGAATACTTGTTTTAATATTGGTATCATTATTGCTGATTTTTGTAAGTCAAATTTTAATAAAAGAATTTTTCCAAACTGCCTCTTTTGAAAACTTAGAAAGTATAGAGGATAGAGTAAGGTGTGCAAAAAGTCTTAATTGGGAGGTTGACAAATCATCAGAAACAGTAAAATATGTCTACATACCGAGTGTTTTAAGTGATGAGTTTAACTCCTACAACGAAATGCAAAAAATGTGCGGCTTCGACCTTTTGCCGTATATGGGAAAAGGTGCTGCGTGCTACACATACAGAATAACAAATTTTCCGTCTGAAACTCCCGTTAATGCCTTTTTAAATTTAATTATTTACGATGGCAAAATGATAGGGGGAGATTGTGATGTTTTAGAATATGATGACTTGTACTTGCCAGTAAAATTAGACAAGACAAATGCTGACATCTCCTGAATCAATACAAAAAATTTTACCGTCCTTTTCTACAACTAACCGTGCATTATCATCTATGTCAAGTGCCTTTGCAAATCCTTTATGCTCACCTGACAGGATTTCGATTTTGCAACCTGTAAGACAAGATGCCTCTTTATATTCTTTTACGTATGATTTATTTTTATCAGAGAAAACTTTGTCAAATGTAGTTATAAATTCACCGATTAATTGCCATTTTTTCTCATCAGAAATATCGCCTGCGATTTCTTCTAAATTCGTGGTTTTGTAAGCAAAATCTTCAGGGTATCCGCTTTCGGGCTTTTTGATGTTTATACCTAATCCAAGAACAGCGTATGAGAGTGTATTTTCGTCTTTTATACTGCCTTCGGTTAAAATGCCGCAGAGCTTTTTATTCTCATAGTATATGTCGTTTACCCATTTTATTTTAGTTTTGACAGAAAAAACATTGTCAATTGCACGTACCATAGCAACTGCGGCGGCAACTGTTATAAAAACAGCATCCTTTGGCGCGATTTCGGGCTTTATAAGGTAGCTTAAATAAATTCCGCAACCACGTGGAGAAAAAAACGTTTTTCCCAATCTTCCGCGACCTTTTGTCTGGTAGTCAGAGATAAGTATGGTGTTTTCTTCTTCTCCATTTGCAACCATTTCTTTTAAAACAGTGTTTGTCGAAGTTATTTTTTCAAAATATTTAATTTTTTTGCTCTTGTCTAAATATTTTTCTAACAAAAAGTCGCACCACCTTTAATGACATTATACAATAATATTAAATAAAAGTAAATAAAAATCATAAATCAAAAAAACCGAAAGTATTATATACGAGGGATGAAAAGGGGACAAGATTATGAAAAAAAGATACTATCATAAAACTGTGGTGTTAAGAGATGTTTTTTCAGGTACGCTAATATATACGCTGACAGTAGCTTTTGTAATCGCAGTTATTTTATCGTTTGTTACAAGACTTAATATAAACGTTTCGAATTCGTATGTTATCAAATCCTTCAAAGGGGTTTTTGCACAAGAGATATCATATATGGTGAAACAAAAAAATATTTATGATATTTTTTCACATATTGTGCCTTTGGTAAAATCGAGTGATGAAATGATGAAAAAGTACGAAGCCTTTTATGGAGGAGTGAGAAAAGGAACTTCAGGAGTCAGGGAGAAAGGTTTTTTAGAAGGAAAAAAGTCGCAGGTTGTTGATATGTCGAAAAAAGGTATAGCATTTAACAATGCAACTGAATATCCGATGAATTTAGAGGAGCTTAAAAACATTAGACCAGACTTTTCTAATCCTACTGTTTTGATTGTTCATACACATACTTCAGAGGCTTATTCAGAAAGCACAGATGCAAGGAGTACGGATAATTCAAAAAATGTAGTTGCAATAGGAGAAATTATAAAAGAAAGACTGACAAAGGAGGGGATAAATGTAGTTCACGACACTACACAAAACGATTATCCTGCATATAATGGCTCATATAACAAGGCACTTGGAGTTATAAAGCGAAATATAGAAGAAAATAAAAACATTCAGATAGTTTTAGACATTCATCGCGACTATACTGCAAGGAGTGATAATGGGGAAGAAATTCAGCTTATACCAATGGCAGAGGTTGCACAAAGGGCTACATCTCAGGTTATGTTGGTAGTGGGAACAAATAATAGCGGACTTGATCATCCTGATTGGAAACAAAATTTGGCTTTTGCGATTAAAATCAACGAAGAACTTGATAAAATTTCAGAGCTGATTACAAGACCTATCAATATACGAAAAGAGCGATTTAATCAGCATTTGACTAAAGGCTCGCTCATTATAGAGGTTGGCTCTGCGTCAAATACTTTAGAGCAGAGCAAATCAGCAGCACAATACATAGGCGATGCAATAGCTAATGTTTTAAAAAAATACTAGGATAAAAATCTCAGTTTTGTAAAACAATAAAAAGAAAAAACTGAGGTGAAAAAGTGAACGTATCAAAAAAGCTTGAAGAGACAAGAAAATATATGCACGACATTTTACCTGTCGGGAAAAGCTTTGACCTTATCGAAAGAGAATTTATCATTGGCGGCAAAAAAACCTATATGTATTTTATAGATGGTTTTGCTAAAGACGGCGTTTTATCCAAAATGATAACCTTTTTGTTCAGCATTACTCCCGAAAAAATGAAAAACATAAGCACAGCCTCTGATTTTGCTGCAAATTTTATTCCATATGTCGAAACAGATGTAGAAAGCGATATGGATAAAATAATACAGATGTATTTGTCCGGCGCAACAGTTTTGATAATTGACGGATTTTCTGAAGCTATCGTTATTGATGCGCGGACGTATCCTGCAAGAGGTGTCGAAGAACCCGAAAAAGAAAAGGTCCTGCGTGGCTCACGTGACGGATTTGTAGAAACTGTTGTGTTTAATACCGCGCTTATGCGAAGAAGAATCAGAGACCCTAAGTTTACAGCAGAAATTGTCACAGTAGGCAGACGTTCAAAAACAGACATAGTGCTGACGTATATAAAAGACTTAGTTGACGAAAATATGCTGAAAAACCTAAAAGAACGACTCGGCAAAATCGACGTTCGTTCGCTTACGATGAATCAGGAAAGTTTGGCAGAATGTCTTATAAGAAGAAAGTGGTACAACCCGTTTCCAAAGGTAAGATACACTGAGCGCCCTGACATTGCAGCGGCGTGTGTCTTGGAGGGTAGTATTGCGCTTTTAGTTGACAACGACCCGTCAGCACTGTTGCTGCCTAGCTCTATATTTGACTTTATACAGGAGGCAGATGATTTTTATTATCCGCCTGTTGTAGGAGGATATATGAGGCTGACGAGAAATATAGTGTTCTTTTCAACGCTCATATTAACACCGCTCTGGCTTTTGTTAATAGAAAACCTAAATGTCCTGCCGCCGTGGCTTCATTTTATAGGTATATCACAGCCGAATGCTGTTGCACCTATTATCCAGCTTCTGATTTTAGAAGTTGCGGTTGATGTTTTGCGTTTTGCTTCTGTAAACACGCCGAATATGATGGGAAACTCGCTCAGTATTATAGGTGCGTTGATTTTAGGAGATTTTGCGATTCAGTCGGGATGGTTTGTGCCGGATACTATTCTTTATATGTCAATAGTGGCGATTGCAAGTTTTTCTCAGCCGAATATTGAGCTTAATTACGCTTTTAAATTTATGAGGATTGTAATACTTCTTTTGACGTATTTTTTAGATGTGTGGGGATTTTTGGCAGGATTAATTATTTCGATTGTGTTAATAGCAACAAACAAAACCGTGACAGGAAAAGGATATTTATATCCTGTAATTCCCTTTAATTACCACGATTTTAAGTATAAATTCTTAAGATTAAAAATCCGTGCAAAGGAAAAATAACTAGAAAATTATGTAATAAAAAAGTAAAATTATAACGGTTGACTAATTGTGCCTCCGTATGATATAATTTATTATGTCTTAAAATAGATTTTTATTTTATCAGATAATAAAAGCATACGGAGGTAAAATTATGAAAAAGACAACCAAAATCATTTCATTGCTCATTACATTAGCAATGATGATAGCGATGGCTGTTCCTATGACAGTTTCTGCATCATTCAGTGATGTGGCGTCAGATCACCACTATTACGATGCAATCCACAATCTGTCAGCAGAAGGAATATTAAACGGATTTGAAGACGGTTCTTTTAAACCGGGTGATCCTGTAACAAGAGCGCAGTTTACAAAGATAATCTGCTATGCTCTTTCAGTAGGCAATCTTACATATTCAGATGCTGAAAAATCGATATTTACAGACGTTGCACCAGACCACTGGGCAGCAGATAATATTGTTACAGCCTATAAACAGAAGATAATAAACGGTATGGGAGACGGAACATTTGCACCGGAAGCAGGCGTAAACTACGAACAGGCTGTTAAAATGGTAGTTTGTGCTTTAGGTTATTCTCCTGAACGTGCCGAAGCTTTAGGCGGCTATCCTGGTGGATATATGAGCCTTGCAAACAGCGCAAAAATATTAACAGGCATTACAGATGCTAAAATGGGACAGACAATGAATCGTGGTGCAGTAGCACAGCTTATTGACAACATGAAGGATGCGGACCAGATTATTGACGGTCAGCCCTCAGGCTCAATCCGTGAAGACATAAGCACAAGCAAAAAGTTTGACGGTAGAGTAGTTGCTGCTTATAACACAGTTTTGCGTTATGGTGATGTAAGCCCATGTATGAAAAATCAGATATTGGTTGAAGGTGCTACAGATAAAATTTTTGATGTAAGCGAACTTGATAACTTCGACATAAACAAATACCTTGGCAGAAGCGTAAGCATTTATTATACAGAGGAAAGTGACGTTGTTGTAGATGTTGTTTCAAGTATTGCGCTTCAGTCAAGAAAAAATGAAGAAATAAAAATAGACCTTGATTTAATATGTGATTACAACTCAACATCCATTGAATATTATAAAGACTCAAGTATGACAGAAACAGAAAAGATAAGCTATGAAACATCATCTGATAATATTTTAAATGGTGAGCCTGTAGACGACGATTTAGCTACAATTATCGGTAACAGCGCTTCAAAGACAGGTTATATTTTATTAATAAACTCAACAACAAGCGGTGCTTTTGATACTGCTTTTATAAAGACATATGATATGATGGTTGTTTCATATGTTGACAGAACAAACAAAAAAGTATATGCAAAGAATGCAGAATACACAGATGGAAGCATTGTTTTAGATGTAGAAAACAGAAACAAGGATATAGTTATCACTAAAGATGGAAAAGATGCTGCATTATCAACAATTAACGAAAATACAATCCTTTCTATTTCAAAGAGCGATAGCGGTAATACAATAGAAGTATTGATAGGTTCAGGTACTGCTAGTGGTATAATTGTTAGCACGGCAAACAATAACACCCAGATCACCTTAAAATCAAGCAATAAGGTTTACACATTGCTGGATAATTTTTATGTGCCGAGTGGTAGTTCAAGAAGTGACGTTGCTGTAGGCAGAAATGTTACCTTATCATTTGATGCATTCGGTAAAGTTGCAAGGGTTGTATTTGCAGCAGAATCATCATATAACTACGGTTATCTTTCAGCCTTAGAGCCTGGTACAATGCACGAGCCTGAAATAAGAATAATGCTTTATAAGCCCTCGACAAGCAATTCCAAGCTTTCAGGTATACAATACAAATTCGCAAACAAAGTAAAGGTAAACGGACAAAATTACACAGTAGAAGATGATATGAATACCATCGTTGATATCATTAAAGATGGTGCTGAGGTTAGCGGAATTAATCCTGACATTACAGGAATTGATGCAACAACAAACGCAGAATATGCTCAGCCGATCAGATATTCATTAGACACAAACGGCTTAATCAATGCCATTGCAACGAACCAGTCAACAGAAACAGATTCAACTAAGAGATTTGATTTGGATAAGCATATGACAACTGCTATTGAGTGTACATTAGACGGAACGAATTTTGGTTCAACATACAGAATCTCAAGTTCAACACCTGTTATCTATATTCCTGCAAACAGAGTATCAGACGAATATAGCTCCAAGTCAAACAACTTCTTTAAAAAAGGCACAAGCTATTATGTACAGTTTGCAAATAAGTCAAGTACGGGACTTGTTTCCTGCGTATACATATATGGTATTGAAGGTGGCAGTGTAGATACAGCTACTATCACAGCAGAAACAACACCTATGATAGTAAAAGATATAGTTCCTCAGGAATCATATTATGATGGCTATTATAAGAAGTTTATACTGCAGGATGTTATCTCAGGAGTAGAAACCCCCTGTTATGATAAGGACTTTGAAGGCACAGATGCATTAGACACATTAACAATAGGTGATGTAGTTCGTATTGCAGCTGACGATGATAAGTTTGTTCAGGCAGTAGAAGTTTTAGCAGATGCTGAAGCAGTAGCTGCAAAGACATTTAACTATGAAGGTGTTTACGTTAAGACACAAGGCGACGATTCAGGTACACAGGAAGCTGAATTCCGTACGCTTATTGGTACAATTAAAACAAGATACAATTATGACTTTACAGTTGTTGGAGGATATGATCCAGAAGCAAATGGCGGAGAGTCATATACAGCATCTCAGTCAATACCGGTATATATGATAGACACAACAGCAACTCTTAAAGCTGATAAGGTTAAGACTGCTGCAGTTCTTGATTTAGTTGGTACTTCACCTGATGCTACACTTGCTTCAAAGGTTATGCTCTACACATCAGAAGCACAAATAAAAGCAATTATCATATTTTATAAGTAATCTCTAAACAATTTACACCCCAAAGGCATCTTGCCTTTGGGGTGTGTTTTATGAAACCGAGCGATGATAAAAAAAGGACTGCAATTCATAAACCTGCAGTCCTTTAAGTTTTTCAATATCGTTATTAATTTTCTGTTTCGTCAGCAAACTCTGATAACGCTTTTATGATGCTTTCATAAAACTCCATAGGTTTTTTTCTAAAACCCTTTGCATACCTTGCGGCCTTTTCTTTATTTCCTGTAAAAACAGTCATTGCAAGCAGTGTTGTTTTTCCTTCTTGGATTTCTACGTCTACGTTATAAAGGTCCTTGCTTATCGGAACTATGGCGCACTTTATTTGAGCTTTTTGGCCCTCGCGCCTTAAGTAATCGTCAATAGTTTTCTTTAAGGATGCTCTGACGCTGGCTGTGATTTTGTCGTCAAACACATCTATTATTTCTCTGCCTTGCTTTGTCAGATCGTATTTTTCGACTTCGTCACGCCAAACCTTTTTAATGTAGTTTTCTGGAATCAGTTTATCTATTGCATCACATAAATCAATAAAATCAACATTACTGCCGGAAAGCATCAAATGCTTTATATCACTATCAGCAAGAGGTTGTTGTGCATATCTTATGCAAAACAAAACACAGAGCTTAATTTCTCCTGCGTCGTTTAGTCTGTAGTAAACATTATTTAAATCAGGTCTCAAATCGTCACTCCCTTTTTTAAAATAATAACATAAATTAAAAATAAAATCAACATAAAAAAATCATAATGAAAAGTACTGAAAATTTGTGTGAATTTATTGATATTTTTAAAAAAATATGGTAAAATTAAAAAATAGTTTAAATTCTGTATTTTCACGATGTTGCAAATTTAGTATCTCACAATTGTATTTTAATTTCTCTTCTTGTTGAAATTGTGAGATATAACATTATTGAAAGAATATTAAAGAGGTAGATTATGGCTAAATTTAAGAACCTTTCAAAGCAGGCGTTAAAGAGATTGCCTATGTATATGTCCTATCTAAAAAGTATAGAAAGAGAATATGAATACATATCCTCATCAACTGTTGCACAGGCACTTGACCTAAATGATGTTCAGGTCAGAAAAGACCTTGCTGCTGTATGTAAAAGTGCAGGGATTCCAAAGCGTGGATTCGTTGTCGATGATTTAATAGATGGAATTTCTGATTTTTTGGGATATGAAAGCAGAACAGATGCGATTTTGGTTGGTGCAGGAAATCTTGGTATGGCCCTGATGTCATATAGGGGATTTGAGCGCTATGGCATTAAAATTGTGGCAGCCTTTGATACAAGGGAAGAGATAATTGATAACGAGAAAATTTTTGATATTTCAAGTCTTTCTAAAATGTGCAGGGAGCTTAATGTTAAAATAGGTATCATAACTGTACCTGAAAAGGAAGCTCAAAAAGTGTGTGATATGCTTGTAAAAAGTGGAATTATGGCTATCTGGAACTTTTCTCCTACACATCTTAAGGCTCCTGATGAAATATTGGTGCAAAACGAAAATATGGCATCGTCACTTGCGGTGCTGTCAAATCATTTGCGTGATAAAATCGAAAACAGTAAATAATATTATAAGTCAAAAAAAGGTGTAGCAAAATGAAATCATTTTGCTACACCTTTTTTATTTTTCTAAGAATTTTTCTATTAGTTTATAACCTGGCTCAATGTAAAGACCCGTCTTTGCAGCATTTTCTTCTGTGTAGTCAAGATTTAAAGAAGTGTTTTTTCTGCTATCATAGATAACGAACGGAATTGCATCACGAACATGGGTCTTAAGAGAAATAGGTGTAGGATGGTCAGGCGTAATTAAAACTTTAAAATCGTCTCCAGACTGTTTCAAGTAATTTACCACAGGTTTAATAACCTTTTCATCAATTAGCTCTATTGAACGAATTTTGCCCTCTGTATCGCCATGATGTCCGCATTCGTCTGGTGCTTCCATATGTATATAAACGAAATCTGTGCCATTCTTTAGTGCATTTATTGCGTACTCTGCTTTTCCGTCAAAGTTTGTATCGATGTTGCCTGTAACGCCAGGAACCTCTAAAACGTCCATTTTTGCTCCAACACCGATGCCTTTAAGTAGGTCAACTGCAGAAATCATAGTACCCGACAGACCAAATTTTTCCGAAAAAGCGGATAACATAGGCTTTGTACCCTCGCCCCATATCCACAAAGAGTTTGCCGGATTGAGTCCGCGCATAATTCTGTCTTTATTTATGGGGTGATTTTTTAACAGCTCGTGGCTCTTTTTCATCATATCGAGCAACACATCGCTGCCTTCGCCCTTTGGCAGATAGTCTGTAACTTTTCTGTCAGAAATGTCGTGTGGAGGGGTTAGCATAACATTTGTTGAGCCGCCACTGCATACAATTAAATGGCGATAGCTTGTCCCACCGTGAATGTCAATATTTGGAAATGACATATTTTCTTTTAAGTAGTTTATAAGCTTGTGTGCCTCTTTGGTTGTTATTTCACCGGATGAGTAGTCGAGCATTGTTTTATCCTCGTATTTTTCTTCATCTGATAAAGTTACAACGTTTGCACGAAAAGTCACATCATCATCGCGAAGATTCACACCGATAGATAAAGCCTCTAACGGAGAACGTCCTGTATAGTAGATGTCAGGGTCATAGCCCATAACGCTTAAATTCGCAACGTCGCTTCCGGGGGATAGGTGATTAGCTACTGTTTTAACTAAACCAAGCTCACCTTGATGACAAAGTTTATCCATGTTTGGATTATTTGCTACATCAAGTGGTGTCTTGCCACCTAAACTATCCACTTTATAATCTGCCATACCATCACATAAAAAGACTACATATTTCATATTTTTAAAACCTCTATTCGTTAAATTTGTCTTTTGCCTTTTGTGTCACTTTTAAAAACACGTCAAGAATTTGTTTGTTTTCTTTTCCTAATTTGTACCCTGCCATTGCAGATAATAAGCTTAGCAGAGGAGCTATAAGCATTACAAATCCATTATGTAATATAGCTACCAAATATGCAAACCACGCCTTAATCCAAGGTGCAATATATTCAAATAAAGAAACGTTTACAAGCTCTCTTTCGCTATTCTCAGGGAAACTGTAATATGATGTTATGACTATATTTTTTAAAGGAATTACATCAAATTCACACAAACAATAAAAAATGATAATCACTAAATCAAAAATGACAAGGGGGAGTATAAATTTTACAAAGTCAGTAATTGTTAAACCGTAGCGATAACGTATGTTTTTTCTGCTCAAATTCCACATACGGACATAAATTCTGCCACAAAGTGTAAAAAGCATAAAAAATGTCGCTACAGCAGAAAATGCAGGGAAGTTAAGCCAACTTCCGGAAAATAAGAGTATTAAAAGAGATACTCCTACTGCTGTTAAATTATCTAAAAAAGGAAAAAAATAGAATTTTTTGGTTTTAATCATTGCTATTCTCCTATCGTGTTATGCCGAGTGATGTTAAGATTTGTTCTTGCTTATCAAATTGCAGTTTTTCTTCTTCCGCAGAACGTTCGTGGTCATATCCCAGCAGGTGCAGGGTAGAGTGAACCGCCAAAAAGCACATCTCGCGCATTAAGGAGTGTCCGTACTCTTTCGCCTGATAGTTTGCGAGTTCAGCAGAAATCACAATATCTCCCAACATAATGCGCCCGTCTATTATATCGTCGTCATAGATGATAAGCGTTCCGTCATCATCCTGCTCTATAAGAGGAAATGATAAGACGTCTGTTGCCTGGTCTTTATTGCGTGTTGCAAGATTTAATTCGCGTATTGCATCATCATCGACAAATGTAAGGCTTATCTCGGTATCATCGGTAAAATTTTCTTCACAGAGCGTCTTTTCAATACATAGAGTTATGTTTTTAATAATTTCTTTTGAAATATTTACTTTCTCTTGTTCATTTTCCCAAAGTAGTGTCAGCATCAGCTTTTGCCACCTTTTATATTTTTTCTTTTTGCTTTGTTTTGCGCTGCTATTTTATCGTGCTTTTCATAAGCCTTTATAATTTTCATAACAAGCGGGTGACGAACCACATCTTTATGCGAAAAAGAGCAAAAAGCGATGTCATCTATCCCTGATAAAATTTTCATAGCCTCGACAAGACCTGAACGTTTCCCATCAGGTAAGTCAATCTGTGTTATATCGCCGGTGATAATAGCCTTTGACCCAAAACCGATACGGGTTAAAAACATTTTCATCTGCTCGGGAGTTGTGTTTTGTGCTTCGTCCAAAATAATATATGCATTATCTAAGGTTCTGCCGCGCATATAGGCAAGTGGTGCTACTTCTATTGCGCCTTTTTCCACATAGTTGTTGTAGCTTTCCATACCAATCATATCATAAAGCGCATCGTGCAGAGGTCTTAAATAGGGGTCAACCTTATTTTGTAAATCTCCCGGCAAAAAGCCAAGCTTTTCGCCCGCTTCAACAGCTGGACGGGTGATTATTATTCTTGCGACCTCTTTTTTGCGAAAAGCTGTAACTGCCTTTGCAACTGCAAGATATGTTTTACCAGTGCCTGCAGGACCGATACCAAATACAATGGAATTTTTGTTCATTTCTTCGATATATTTTTTTTGTCCTAATGTCTTGCTGCGGATTGGTTTACCTTTAGAGGTAACACATACGCAATCACTGTCTGTTGCGTCGCGAAGCTTTTCTTCATCGCCCTCTGTAGCCAGTGATATTGCGTAAATAATTTTTTGTTCAGACAGAGGTTTGTTGTTTAAAACCTCTTCGCACAAAATATTTATTACACGTTCACAAAGCGCCACATTTCCGGCATCTCCTGAGATTTTTAAACTGCCTCCACGAGAAGAAATGGTAACTCCCAGTTCTTTTTCTATTAATTTTAAATTAACGTCAAAATCGCCGAAGAGGTGTCCTACGTTAACGTTTGATACATCAATTAAAATATCAGGCATATTAGCCTCCTGTATTATTTTGTTTTATTTAAGATGGCTGCCTTTACGGTATTTTTCATAAGCATAGCAATAGTCATAGGACCTACGCCGCCTGGAACGGGCGTTATTGCTGATGCGCGCGATGCACAAGAGTCAAACTCTACATCGCCTACCAGTTTTCCGTCATCTAACCTGTTCATACCGACATCAATTACAACAGCGCCTTCTTTTATCATATCGCCTTTGATTAATTCCGGAACACCGACTGCCGCAACTACAATATCAGCCTCAATAAGCTCTGCCTTTAAATCGACAGTTTTAGAATGGCAAATGGTAACTGTTCCGTTTTTGTGCAGAAGCAGCATTGACATAGGTTTTCCAACAATATTGCTTCTTCCTACAACTACGCACTTTTTCCCCTTTACCTCTATTCCTGAGAGTTTGATTAATTCCATAACTCCTGCTGGTGTGCATGGGAGAAAATCAAAATTTCCAACCATTATCTTGCCCACATTCACTGGGTGAAATGCATCGACATCTTTATTCGGTGAAATGGCATTGATTACCGCTTCTTCATCTAAATCCTTAGGAAGAGGCAACTGACATAAAATACCGCTTACTGAATTGTCGCAGTTTAATTTTTCAATCAAAGACAATAGCTCATCCTGTGTTGTAGTAGCGGCAAGAGCATATTCTAATGACTTTATTCCGCAATATTCACAAGCGAGTTTTTTGTTTTTTACATATATTTTAGATGCAGGGTCATCTCCTACGATTATTACGGCCAGAGCCGGATTTATTCCTTGCTTCTTTAAAAGACTTACTTCTTCTTTCAGCTCGTCCTTTATCTTTGCTGAGAGTATCTTTCCGTCTAGTATTTTTGCTGGCATTTTTATTACCTCCGTTGTATTTTGGTTTTATTAAACAATCAGGCCCGGTGCCTATTAAATCTTCCCTTGAAAGCTTTTTTAAAGCGCTTAACACGAGATGATAATTAGATGGATTGTTATATTGCAAAAGTGCACGTTGCATTGCCTTTTCTTCAGGTGTTTTTGCAACGTATACGGGTTTTAATGTTTTTGGGTCAAGTCCCGTGTAGAACATACAGGTAGAAGTTGTGCCCGGTGTGGGGTAGAAGTCCTGAACCTGTTGCGGATTAAGCTTGTGCTCTTTCAGATAAAGCGCAAGTTGTAGCGCATCAGAAAGCGTACTTCCTGGATGGCTTGACATAAGGTATGGGACTAAGTATTGTTCTTTTTGCAATGATTTGGTTATTTTATAAAATTTTTCGCAGAATTTATCATAAACCTCACGTTTTGGTTTTCCCATATAACGTAATACGTTTTGAGAAATATGCTCAGGTGCAACCTTTAATTGTCCGCTGACGTGGTGCTTTATAAGTTCTGTAAAGAACTCGTCATTTTTATCACATAAAAGATAGTCAAATCTTATTCCTGAACGGACAAAAACTTTTTTTACCCCTTCTTTTTTACGCAGATTTCGCAATAAATCCAAATATTCACTGTGGTCTGCATCTATGTTTTTACAAGGAGTAGGGAACAGACACTGTCTTTCTTTGCACGTTCCGCATTTTAACTGTTTTTCGCACGATGGGTGTTTGAAGTTTGCAGTTGGCCCGCCAACGTCATGGATATAGCCTTTAAATTCAGGCATAGAAATCAGCGTGTCTGCCTCGCGAAGAACCGATGCGTTACTTCTTGCTTGTACCATTCTTCCCTGATGGAAGGTAAGAGCACAAAAATTACAAGCACCAAAACATCCGCGAACGGAAGTCAGACTAAACTGTACCTCTTCTATTGCGGGGATTTTGCCCATTGATTCATACATCGGGTGGTACGTTCTTTTATATGGAAGCTCATAGGTTTTGTCAAATTCCTTTTGGGCAAGAGGCGCTGATGGTGGTAATTGCACTAAATATCTGTCGCCATGCTTTTGAACAATGGTTTTTCCGCGTATGGGGTCTTGCTCCTCATACTGAATTTTGTGAGCGGTAGCATAGCTGTATTTGTCGCTTTTTACTTCATCAAACGATGGTATTTCTATATATTTTTTGATTTTATCTATGTCTTTAGTCATATAGCATGTGCCACGAACGTTTCGGATATCTTTAACATCTTTGCCGGCCTTTAGCGCGCGTGCAATTTCAACTATTGAGTGTTCACCCATGCCATACATCAAAATATCAGCACCGGAGTCGTCTAAAATAGAACGCCTGACGCTATCCTGCCAATAGTCATAGTGTGCAAATCTACGCAGACTTGCCTCAATACCGCCGATTAAAATCGGGATTTTGCCAAACGTTCTGCGGGCTAGATTTGCATAGGTAATAGTTGCTCTGTCAGGCCTTAATCCCATAATTCCGTTAGGGGAGTAAGCGTCGTGTGCTCTTTTCTTTTTGGATACGGTATAGTGATTTACCATAGAGTCCATATTACCTGCAGAAATCAAAATGCCGAGTTTTGGTGTTCCCATAATTGTTATAGACTTTTGTGTGGAAACATCCGGCTGAGGAATGATACCAACACGGTAGCCCTCTGCTGTAAGAACACGGGAGATTATAGCATGTCCAAAGCTCGGGTGGTCGACATATGCATCGCCACATATATACAAAAAGTCAAGCTCGTCCCAACCGAGATAGTCCATATCTTCTTTTGAAACGGGTAAAAACCCAAGCTCTGCTCCTGTCATTTTTTTACTCCTTATAACTCTATCAGTTAAGCGACATTTCCAAAAATTCCTCTTTTGTAATCAAGACCTCACGTGGTCTGCTGCCGTCAGGAGGACTGACAATGCCTCTTTCTTCCATTTGATCGACGATACGTGCAGCGCGCGAAAAACCAACCTTTAGTCTGCGCTGGAGGTGGGATGCGGAGATTTTTCCGGTATCTACTGCAATTTCAATGGCTGCAGCCAATAATTCATCGGCATCGTTAGGGTCAGAAAATTCATCAGACACATTAACTGGTTTTCCTGCGTCGATTTTTTCTATAATATCCTCGTCGTAGTGTGTTTCACTTTCGCCCTTTATAAATTCCACAACACGCTCTACTTCTTTATCGTCAATGTATGCACACTGAATACGAAGTGGCTTTGTCGCGCCGACAGGTTTAAAAAGCATATCTCCTCGGCCCAGGAGCTTGTCTGCTCCGGAAGTATCCAAAATTGTGCGGCTGTCGATATGCGACGAAACAGCAAAAGCAATTCTAGATGGGATATTTGCCTTGATCAGACCTGTGATGACGTCAACAGATGGTCTTTGTGTTGCAATAACCAGGTGCATACCTGCAGCACGTGCCATTTGGGCAAGTCTACAGATTGATTCTTCAACTTCGTTGGGTGCAACCATCATTAAATCGGCAAGCTCGTCTATGATAATTACGATATGCGGCATTGTTTCTTCACTGCCACTTGCTTTTATCATCTCGTTATAGCCTTTAATATCACGAACGTTGTTGTCAGCAAATGCCTGATAACGCCGCAGCATTTCCTGAACGGCCCAGTATAGTGCGCCTGATGCACGTCGTGGCTCGGTTACAACAGGAATCAAAAGGTGAGGAATTCCATTATACACGCCTAGCTCTACAACCTTAGGGTCAATCATCAAAAGCTTGACATCGTTAGGGTCAGATTTATAAATTAAGCTTGTAATCAGTGCGTTAATACATACACTCTTACCTGAACCTGTAGAACCTGCAATCAAAACGTGAGGCATACGAGCAATGTCGTAAACGATGTTTTTGCCGGAAATATCTTTACCCATTGCAAATGTCAGATCGGCTTTAGAATCAATAAATTCGCGCGATGATAAGACTTCTTTGATATTAACTATATTTATCTGCTGATTAGGAATTTCGATACCGATGGCTTCTTTTCCCGGAACAGGCTCGATTCTCACGCTAGGCACAGCGAGCCTGAGGGCTAAGTCATCGATAAGACCTGAAATTTTACTTACCTTTACGCCTTCTCCAAGCATGATTTCATATCGGGTAACGGTAGGACCCTTGCTGCATCCCATGGGCTTTGCGTCAATATTAAAGCTCTTTAAAATTGCAATCAGCTTCTGGGCTGTTTCGCGCAGTTCATAGCGCAAATCATCTGCATTATCAGAAAATTTCGGGTCGTTAAGTAACGAAATCGGCGGGAAAGTGTATGGAATACGTTCAAAGGCTGACTCCATTTCTTCCGACACATCTTCCATACCGGTAAGCTTTTCGGGAGAGTCAATATACTTATGCTCAGACTGGTCTTCGGCAGTTTCATCAAAACTACTTTCAGAATCGCCTACAATCGCCTCGTATGAACTTTTAACGTTAGACTTTTTATTGTCATCATCAAAAAGTGGAGCCTGTGGTATAGCCTTGTCAATAATTGAGTCAAGGTCTTCAATATTATCCCAGGTCGTTTCCTGAGTTTCTTCAGATTTTGCAATGAACTTTTTAGTCTTTTTCTTTATTCCAAGCTCTTCGTCGCTGAAGTTTGCAAATTCAGCCTTTCCGTTTTCTCCGACGATGAGCTGCTGCTTGATTTTTTGCTTTTCCGGAGATGGGATTTTAAACCTTTTTCCCGTAGCTTTCATATAAAATTTCACTATTGCGCGAAGAAGCAACTTTACAGGTGACCAGCTAAACAACGTCATTGTAACGACTATAATTGCAGTTAATGACACAATAAACGTTGCAGCTTGTCCTATAAAAAATCTTAAAACATCGGCTATAAATCCACCGAAAAACCCACCGCCGATGCCATTTGCTCCGTCGATGAAATATACCTTAATCGACTCTAGTTCAAATGGGTTTTGTTTTTCTATAAATGTATGTGAAAATATCGATAAAACAGCCAGTCCCACTGCTGTGTATATATACTTTGGTTTGTATTGTTCATAATTTTTGGCGCACTTATGTATTCCGTTTACAATTAAAAGGACAGGAAACAGATAAACGGGCCAACCAAATATGCTTGTTGCAATATCACGGATGAAAGAACCAAAAAAACCTTCAGGAAAGTAAATGAACACAGCAAACAAAAGCCCGCCAACCATAGTAAACAGCGGTGCAAAGCCTTCGTTGCTATTTATAAAGCTTTCTTTGTTTTTGGTGTTTTTTTGATTTAAAATTTTATCGTTACCTGATTTTTTTAGCGTTTTTTTTGTTTTTTTAAGTGCCATAAAAAAATCAAACTCTCCTTAAATATATAATAATACATTATATAATATCACATTTTATTTAAAAATACCATACTTTTATCGAAAAAACACAAAAAAAGAAATCTCAGAATTGAGATTTCTTTTTTTAAAATTATTCTAAAACATAAATTTTACAATTTCTTCTTCCGAAGCTATAGCATTGTTCTACGGTGCTGTAACATAAATCAACACGATTTCCCTTGATAGCACCGCCTGTATCACCAGCTACACAGAAACCGTAAATCCAGGACTGACCACCGTCGGTTGACTCGATGTAGAGCTTTGAATTTAACGGAATGAGGTTAGGGTCAACTGCAACTACACCATATACCGGTTCTCTTCCGGTTGCTGTCTGACCTGCCCAGATGCCGTTAGATGCAACACCGCCCTCATAAGCGGAGGCTCTACCGTTAATTACTTTAGAAAACGTAAATTCACCGTAAGGTGTGATTGCCTTATTTCCCTGTATAACTGTCTTTGAATTGCTCTGAGCCATTGCGGGAAAAGCAGAGTACGGTATACCGTCCGGAGTTGATCCTTTGATGACTGTCATAGATTCGGGTGTTATAAGCTTTGTTCCGACTTCTATAATTTCTTCTGTGGGTTCTTGTCTTGTTTCTGCGATTAAAACAGCAGTAACACCGACGCCCTCTTTGGTTACAAGCTTGTAGACTCTGGTTGTTTTACCATTTACACCTGCCTGCAACACATTTTCATAGCCCATATATTCATTGGGATTATCTACTGTTGTTGTTTTATAGGGTATTTCTTCTGTCACCTCTGAGAGCTCAATATAAACTCTTTTAACACTTACTGTCATACCATCTTCAGCAAAGGAGTTGACATCAGGAATAACCTCGTCGTATTTTCCTACTACAAATCCGTCAGCAAGTAAAGCCTCGCCTACGGTGTTTTCATTAGTGTAGAATTCAAATACTTTGCCGGATGTTTCAAGTTTTATAAGCTTTAAGCGCTTTAAAACGATTTCGTCGCCGTCTTTGGTTGCTTCATGCAAATCGTGCGAGAGTTTATCGTTTTCTCCTAAAACAATCCCGGCAAGAGCAATAGCTTCGCCGACTGTATTGCTTTTTGTTACTACTTCATAATGCTGGTCAGCATCAATGATTGTCAGTGTTTTAAACCCTTTGTCAACTTTCTTATCGGCAAAACCGTAAAAGAGAGTAGACATAGACAAAACAGCAACTAAAGCAACGAGTCGAACAAAAAAGCTTTTTGATAAGAGCTTTTTTGCCATGCTCTTTAGTTTTGTTTCACTACTCATTAATTACCTCCAAAAAAACATGTAAACTGTTACAAAATTGTTAAATGTTTTCCAAAGCATTGCCTATTATAAAATATTTTTGCTATTTTGTCAAACATTTATACGATTTTAAGCAAAAAACGTTAAAAAATTTTCTTCCATAATTTAGAATAAATCTCCGCAGAGCCCGTAACAAAGCCAAAAAACAAAAAATTAACAAATTGAGAACATTTTTTGATTTTTTTTGTTTTCGGCTGTAAATAAAACCATTTTATGTAAATAAATTACAGAAAATGGAAACAAGATTCCCTAAAAAGCTTAAAAATGGGTTCTAAAACGGGACAAATATAAATATAAATAGTTGTAAAAACGAGGTGTTGCATGGTGGACAAAGCGTTGTCAGAGGTTATCTGTAAGCTTCCGAAAAACCTGGCTGAAAAAATCAACAAAATCAAACATACAAATTTACAGGAAATACGTTTTAGGACATCTTGTCCTGTAATGCTTTATTATTCTGACAGAAAATCCTATCTGGGAAATGCTGGTGAGTGTGCATGTAGTGAGGCAATGATTTGCAGCAGTCGAGATATTGAAGAGATTGTAGCAAATTTTTGTGAGCATTCAGTGTATGCATATACTGAGAATATTAAAGAGGGCTTTATTACTTTGCCGGGTGGACATCGTGTAGGTATAGGGGGACGAGCTGTAGGAAATAGTGAGGAAGTTTTGAATTTAACAGATTTTTCTTCTGTAAATATACGTATAGCACGCGAGTATAAGGATAGTGCAAAGGATGTAGCAGACATCATACAGGATGGCGAAAGAATTTATAACACATTGATAATTGCGCCACCCGGTGCAGGTAAAACAACTCTTCTTCGTGATATTGCAAGGCGTATTTCTGAAAAATTTAAAGTCACAATCATTGATGAACGATTTGAAATTGCAGCGCAAAGGCAGGGTGTAGCACAGTTTGATGTAGGCATGCAGACTGATATTTTGTCGGGAATTTCTAAAACAAATGGTATAAGACACGCACTTCGCAGTCTTTCGCCTGATGTGATTGTTTGTGATGAAATAGGGAATAAAGAAGATTTAGTATCAGTTGAAAATATCTTAAAGGGCGGTTGCAAAATCATAACGACAATGCACGGCTACAGTATTGAGGAGGCACAAAAAAAATGGCACGAGATGATTTCGCTTTTTGAGGTTTTGGTGCTTATGCATAAAGAAAATGGAAAACCGGAGGTTGTAAAATGTTTAAAGCTTTAGGGGTGATTTTTATTTTGTTTTCTCTGGGCGTATTTACATACAGAACTGTGGAGCAAAAAAAACAACAGCTCACAAACTTAAAGGAAATGAAAAAAGCAATCACATTTTTAAAACACGAGCTTACCTTCTCAATGCCTGAGATGGCGACACTGTGCAAAAAAGTCGCACAAAAAACAGAGGGAGATATATCAGAAGCATTTTTAAATGCAGAAAAAACAATTAATAATGACAGCAGTATTGATTTTTCAAATGCGTGGCAGATGACAATCAAGGATAAAAAGCTCTTTTCTCCTGCGGCAGAAAGGGAAATTTTGGATTTTTCTAAAGAGTTTGGCAAAAAGACACTGGAGATTGAGCTTGAGAATCTAAAAAAATATGAAAGCGAACTTCATTTGCTTGAAGAAAAGGAAAAAGAAAAATATCTAAACGACAAAAAAGTGACATGCACATTGGGAGCGGCTATGGGTGCTGTTTTGGTTATATTGGTAATATAGGAGGAAATTATGGGGATAGACCTTATATTTAAAATCGCGGGAATTGGAATATTGGTAAGTGTCTTAAATCAGGTGCTTATTCGTGCGGGAAGAGAAGAACAGGCAATGCTTACAACGCTTGCCGGACTTGTTGTGGTGCTTTTGATGGTTATAGAGCAGGTAGATTATTTATTTGAAACAGTTAAATCAATTTTTGACCTTTAGAGGTGGTGTATGGTAGAGATAAAAATCATGGCTCTGGCAATAACAGGTACAATGGTAGCTCTAATATTAAAGGAGCAAAAAACATATTTTGGCATATCAGTCGGATTGTTGTGTACCTTGAGCGTATTTTTTATGGGATTACCATATTTAGAAAGGGTTATTTCGTATGTAAGGGTTTTGTATTCTTCGTTTAACGGAGCAGATTCTTACATGGGCACACTGCTCAAAATAACAGGAATTGCGATAGTGACCATGATAACAAGCAGTCTTTGTGCAGATGCCGGTATGTCAGCTATTTCGACGGTTGTGAAATTTTGCGGAAAAGTTATCTGCCTTTTTATTACTATGCCTATAATAAGTGATTTTTTATATGAGCTTTTAAGGGTACTTCCTTAAGATAAAAAAGGAGAAAACAAATGAAAAAAATAATTTTTGTACTGACTTTCTTCCTATTATTATATACACCATATATTGTGGAGGCAGAAAACACATACAACATCATAGAAGATATCAAAGCGCCGCAGGGGTTTGATGTTGAAAAGACGGTTTCAGATGTTAAGGATGGCAGACTTCCGATTACTTTTTCTAAAATTATAGAAAGCATCATATCGCTTTTTATAGGCGGGATACAAAAAAATCTACCTAATGTAATTAAGATGACTGCTCTTGCGATTGTTTCAGGACTTGTTATAAACTTAAGTGATGACAAAAGCGAAATAGCAACGTATGCTGCAGTCACTATAATCTCAACCGTTGCCATTAAGACATTTTTGTATACCATAACTGTTACAAACGAGACGATAGATGCTCTTTTTTTGTTTATAAGCTCCCTGATGACGCCTCTTGCTACAGTTGCATCAGCTACGACAATTGCAAAAGGAGCAGCAGCCGGTGCGATATTTGTTGCAATGCAAATTTTTATACATATATGTAAATCTGTTTTAATTCCGCTCATATGCGTAATAACTGTTTTTGGCGCATCCGATAAAATCGGAGAAAAACCATACCTTAAAGGCATGACAACAATTTTAAATGCATTGCTTAAATGGGGAAGCGGTCTTATGATTACAATTTACAGCGTTGTGATTGGTCTGCAGACTCAAGCTGCAGCAGGGTTTGACAGCTTGGCAGGAAAAAGCATAAAATATGCAGTCGGAAGCTTTGTTCCCGTTGTAGGCGGTGCGCTTTCTGATTCTTTGGAAACAGTAATAGAGAGCAGTAAAACCATGGTGGGAGCCTTGGGCATTTCGGGAGTTTTGGGTGTTATTTATATATGTGTAGTGCCATTAATTAACATTTGTGCCATATCACTAAGCTTTAAATTGGCAGGGGCTTTCTCTAGTGTCACATCGGAAAAACGTATTTTCTCAGTAATAGATGAATTTGCACAAAATATCGGCAGAGTTTCAATAGTTTTGTTATCTGTTGTTGTGATGTTTATTATAAGCCTTGCTATGCTTGCTTCTTTTGGAGGATAATGATGAGTGAATACATAAAAACAATAGTTATAACAGCACTTGTTGTCGGAATGGTATCTACGCTTCTGCCAAAAGACAGTTTTGGTAAATATGTAAACCTTTTAGCAGGGATAATAGTAATATCAGTAGTTATCTCTCCCGTTTTGAGTGTGCGAAATAAAGACATCGACTTTAGTCGTATAGATATAAAAGAGCTTGAGCTTAGCACCAATTCATACATAATGGAAGAGTATGAAAAGGAACTTGCAAGGAAAGTAGAAAATTTAGTAAAAGAAAAGGAAAATATAGAGATTTCTGTCTTGGTACGTGCAGATAAAAAAGACGATATAATAGAAATAAAGGAGATAGAAATAGCACCATTTACCTCAGACTATGCTTTGATCATATCTGATTATTTAGGTATTGATAGGGGGAGAATTACGCAAAAATGAAGCCGGATTTTAAAAAACTTTTTGGACAAATCAAGAATACAAAAGTTCTCTTTATCATATTTATAGTAGGGATAGTACTGCTTATGATACCTGGTGGAAGTGATAATAAAGAGGAAAAGACTCTAAAAGAAAATACAGATGATTTTATTATGTATCAGGATAATCTTCAAAAGGATTTAGAAAAAATAATTTCAAATATAAAGGGTGTAGGAAATGTTGATGTTATGGTGACATTCTATGATTCGGGGAATACATATTTTGCAAAGGATGAAAGTGAAAGCACCACAAAATCAGAAAGCGAAACAGCAAAAAGCAAAGACATAACTCACGTTTTAAAGAGTGATGAGCAAAGTACAGAAGCACCCCTTATAACCAAAAAGACATATCCTGCGATATCAGGTGTTTTAATATGTGCAAAGGGGGCTCAAAACCCACAAATAAAAAATAATATAATAAAGGCTGCCCAGGCACTTTTGGGAGTAAAATCACATCGCATAGAGGTGCTGGAGCGAAAATAGAAAGAGGTATGAATATGAGTAGAAGAAATGACAAAAACAAAATGTTTATCGTAAGAAAAAGACAAATTGCATCCCTAAGCCTGATTCTTTTGATAGGTGTTGCGGGGTATTTAAACATAAGTATAAAAAACGGAGAAGAGGATAAGAATATTTCGGTTATGTTTAATGAAGCAACAAAAAAACTTGGAGAGGCCAAGATGGTAAATTCAGATTCTAAAGAAGAAAAAAAGAGCACTGACTACTTTACCAACGCAAAAATAGACAGAGAAAAAAAGCGCGATGAATCTATTGAGATGTTATCAGAAATTTTAAATTCTGATGGTGCAGATACAGAGTCTAAGGAAAACGCCAAGTCGCAGATAGAGCTTTTGGCAAAGTTTACGGATTGTGAAGTGACGGCAGAAAATCTGATAAAGGCAAAAGGGTATGAAGACTGTATAGTTTTTATGGGCGAAAATGTAACAAGCATCGCTGTAATGACAGAGGGCTTAAACGAAATTGATGCAGCCGCAATAATACAAATTGCAACAGACACGGGAGCGTGCAGTGCAGAACAGGTAAAAATTATCGAAATAAAACCTAATTGAAAAAAATAGTTGTAATTTCTTCTTAGTAATGGTATAATAGTCATAACAAGTATTATGATTTGGAGGAACGAATGATGGCTGATAAGGAAATTACTTTTGAAACAGCAGACAATAAAGGCGCAATTAAGATAGCTAATGAAGTCGTTATGACAATCGCTTCCCAGGCAGTTAACGATATTAAGGGTGTATCGGTTGCTTCGACATTTGCTGAAGGTATTGTAGATATTATAGTTAAGAAAAATACCCAAAGAGGTATTCGCGTAAATACAGATGAAGAAACCGGCGTTACAGATATTGACGTTCATATCAATGTGGCATACGGTCTTAAAATTTTAGAAGTGTCATGGGCTGTTCAGGAAGCAGTTAAGAAAAATATCACAATGATGACAGATGTAAACCTCGGTAAGGTTAACGTATATGTTGATGGTGTTCTTATTGAAAAAGAACCAAAACCAGAAAAGGTAAAAGAAGAAAAGTAAAAAAGTAAACAGGAATCGGATTTCCGATTCCTGTTGTGAATTTATGGGAATGAGGAAATACTTATGAAAATAGGATTTATAGGCGGCGGAAATATGGCCGGAGCCATAGTAGGCGGCGTTGTTTCGTCGGGACTGTGCGATAAAAAAGATATCTTTGTTTGCGATATAGATAACGAAATATTAAAAAAATATGATAAAGAAATCAACACTTCGACAAAAAACGAAGATGCTCTTTCGTGTGATTACATAGTTTTAGCAGTGAAACCATTTATCCTTTCTAAGGTTTTGGACGAATTATCATCATATGCTACAAAAGACAAGGTATTTATATCAATAGCTGCAGGAATTTCAGTTGCTGAAATTAAAGGCGTATTGGGAAATGATGCTAAAGTTTTGCGAGTTATGCCAAATACTCCTGCACAGGTCGGGGAAGGAATGACAGTTATAGCATCTCCTGACGAGTGCGTGACGAAGGATGAACTTTTAAATGCTATTTGCATATTTAATGCAGTTGGCAAGACAGAAATTATGCCTGAAAATATGATAAATGTAGTTACTGGTGTATCAGGAAGCAGTCCTGCGTATGTTTTTATGCTGATTGAAGCTATGGCAGATGCAGGCGTTTTAGGCGGCATGCCAAGAGAGACTGCATATAAGTTAGCGGCGCAATCAGTGCTTGGCTCTGCAAAAATGGTATTAGAAACAGGCAAGCATCCCGGCGAACTCAAAGATATGGTTTGCTCACCCAAGGGGACTACAATAGAGGCTGTGGCAGAACTTGAAAAAAGAGGTTTTCGTGCAGCAATTATAGAAGCTATTAAAAAGTGCAATGACAAGGCAAATAATATAAACTAAAAAAGGTGCAGTAGCAAAATGCTACTGAAGTGATATAATGATGGTAGACACAAAAAAGTGTCTACCATCATTTTTTATGCTATAATAAAAAAAAGGAGTTGAAAGATATGGGGAGACCGAAGGGCGGGACGAATGCAAATCACAGTAAGGAAGAAAAGTTGGGAT
>JAZRBM010000005.1:0-129211 GCA_045635085.1 Congzhengia sp.
TATAAAGACTGTATAATCTGGACGCCAATCTTTTCATCATAGTCCTGCTTATGGTCAGGGCAAAAAACACTTCATCAGCTGCCCCTCTTTATGCAATAGTTAATGTTTAATAATTTAATTTATCAAGACTCAAAAGTGCCCCCAAATTTATTATATAATTTTATCACAAATGATTGAAATAATCAATGCTAAAAACAAAACCTCCGATGAAACTTCGGAGGTTTTATATAAAGATGAATCTAAAGTTTGTGATATGTTGTATGGATATTTTGATAAATTTTCTGCTTTTCAGGCAAGACAAAGCGAAAAGCACCGCAGCAATTTTCAAACTCCGTTTCCCCTGCGTCTATAATCTCTCCATCAACACACAGTCTCATATTTTCATCCAGTGGAGTTATTTTGATTTTTGAAAATTTAAAAGTTATGATCTCTTCTTTAAAACTTCTTTTTCATAGAGTTTTACATCGTCAAACCACTCTCTGTCGCATTTTGTGTCACACTGTCTGCAGTACTCGTCCCAAACATCTCCAAACGGCATTGTCTTCATCTCATCCTGAATAACCTGTAGTTCGGTAAGTTCATTATTATTTTGAAGACTCATAAGTAATTCATTTGGTGTACAAAGCGCATTAAGAAGCGCCTTTTGCCAATTTCTAAAGCCCATTGTCCAGGCAGAAATTCTGTTAATACTTGCATCAAAGTAATCAAGAGCCATATACACTCTGTCGAGCGCGTCACATCTTACGATTTCTTTTGCCATTTCTTTGGTTTCGTCATCAAACAAAACAACATGGTCGCTGTCCCAACGAATAGGTCTTGTTATATGTAAAGCTATTTCAGGGAAGAAACATAACAGTGCAGGTATTTTATCTGAAACAACCTCAGTTGGATGATAGTGTCCGTTATCCATTAAAGGAAGACATCCTTCGTGAGTTGCAGCAAATGTAAGTGCAAATTCTGCACTTCCCGATGTAAACGCTTCAACACCGATACCAAACACTTTTGATTCAACACAAGGTTTAACAAGATTTCTGTCAAAAGGCACGGATAAGATTTCTTCGATTGATTTTTTGTATCTCATTCTTGGGCCTAATCTGTCAGCAGGAATATCTTTGTATCCGTCACCTGTCCAGATGTTCATAACACAGGGAACACCGGTCTTTTCTGCAAAATACTGCGAAATTTTAACGCAGCATTTACCATGCTGAACCCAGAATCTTCTTGTTTCTTCATTAGGACTTGAAAGTGTCAAACCGTCTTTTACCTTAGGGTGTGAAAAGAACGTGGGATTAAAATCTATACCCATATTTCTTTCTTTTGCAAAATCAACCCACTTCTTAAAATGCTTTGGTTCTAATTTATCTCTGTCAACAATTTTACCATCTTCAAAAATGGCATAGCAAGCGTGAACATTCAGTTTTTTCTTACCCGGGCAAAGCGACATAACCTTATCCATATCCTGCATCAGTTCATCAGGTGTTCTTGCTCTTCCCGGATAATTTCCTGTTGCCTGTATTCCGCCGGTTAGGGGCCCTTCTGTATCAAATCCATTAACGTCATCTCCTTGCCAGCAATGAAGAGACACCGGGATATTTTTTAAACTTTCAATCGCAATATCAGTATTAACACCTATTTTAGCATATATTTCTCTGGCTTCTTTATAACGCACCATTTTAACTCCTTATTATTTTATAAAACTTTTTCTGTTTCTTTTAAATAATCTTCTACCAGAGCATCCTGTATTTTTCTTAAAAGTTCAGGCGCCTTACCACCCACAGCAATATTGTCAATATGAGTTGCAACTATACAGAAATTAGAACTCGATGAGAGCATAATTTCATCAGCATTCATTAAAAATTCAAGAGAGAACGCCTCCTCCTTAACAGGAATATCCAATTGGTTGCATACCTTTATCAGGTTTTTTCTTGCAATACCGGGGAGAACAAGATTATCAAGTGGCGCGGTATATAAAACCCCGTCCTTAATACAGTGAACATTAGTATGAGCACCTTCTGTAACTCTGTTTTTTATACCGTCCGCTTCTTTTCTGTACATAACACATTCTTCTGCACCTGCTCTTTTTGCAGCTTCTGAAGCTAATACATTAGGTAAAAGGCAAAGTGTTTTTATATTACACATATAAAAGCGTATGTCCTCATAGGAAATAAGTTTATCCCTACGGTATATATCAGCTAATTTTCTTGGAGTAACTGTTACCCAGAGATTTGCCTTTTCTCCTTCAGGAAAAATATGATTACGCGGAATATTTGCTCCTCTTGTAATCTGCCAGTATAAAAAGGTTTCACCGTTTGTATTACTTGTGTCAACTTTTGAAACAAGCTCTGTAAGCAATGACTTTAGTTCGTCCTTGGTATACGGAATTTCTATTTGTACTAAAGCTGCTGAATTATAGAAACGGTCGATATGATCATCAAGGCAGTAAATTACCCCGTTTCTTGTTGCTGTTGCATCATAAACTCCGTCTCCAAACCAACAAACTCTATCACTCATCGGAATGGTAACATTTTCTATTAAATCATATTTTCCGTTATAATATCCAAGGTTTTTCATTAATTCCATTTTTAAAGCCCCCGCTTTATTATCATCTGGTGACTGTCTGCACTAGACGCGACAAAAAGCATCAATATTCATATTTTGATGCAAATTGCAGATATATGTTATGCATCATTTTGTTCTCTTTTAATTATTTCGTTATAACAGCGTATGCACTCTGAGAGAAATCTCTTCCATTCGTTTTTATCTATAAACGGATTGATCGATTCCGTCATTCTAAGTGATTTTCCTACGGTATCATTATTTTCTACATGATTACCAAGGAAAATATCAACTTCTTTATCTATAAAACTTTCAATTGCCGGGACAAATTTTTCCCTTGTATCTGTAGAAAGGCCGTATTTGTCAAGAAATTGCCTTTTCATCGTATTCATGCCGACACCGCCATGCATGGCAGCTTTTAAGGTTTTTGTGCCATCTGTCACATCAAAAAAGAGAGCCTTTGTACCAGGAGTGTGTCCCGGTGCATCCATACACAGAATCTTTGTATTGCCAAGTTCTATTATATCGTTATGCGAAATTAAAACATCAGGTTCAAAAGCTTCGTAATATTCAGTACCCAGCTCCTTTGCCCAGGTTAAATCTACTGTTCCGTTTGCATATGTAAGATCTTCTTTTCCAATAAAGGTTTTTGCTCCCGTAAGCTCTTTTAAAGCTTTGGTTGCACCAAGGTGATCGTAATGGCCGTGGGTCATTACGATGTATTTAATATCTTTAATTCTAAATCCAAGCTCACATATGTTGTTAATAACCAAATAAAGACTTTGCGGGAATCCCGGATCAATAACAATAAGTCCGTCACCGGTATCTATCAAATGAGTTGATGCAGGTTTTGTCCCCACAAAATAAAGATTACCAAAAATTTTAAAAGGCTTTACATAACCTTCCCACGGATGCACTATGCACGCCATTTTTTCACAACCTTTCACAAAATACTTTACTGTTTGTCTAATAATTTATTTTTTATGCTTTTTTATCAAGGTTTCTATTCCTGAAATAAAGTAAGAAATCTATAAAAACCATAATAAAGTTTATAAGATAGAAAAACAAAACATACCAATTTGAAGCTAAATTGCTCATATATTTTTCGTTTATAGGTTTGCCTATTATTCCCATAATATAACCCAAAAGGATCAAGCATAAAAATCCAAGACTCTTTCCTTTAGCTGTTCTTGACTTGTATGACTTAATCACATTCAGCGGCCATGAAGCTCCAAAGCTGATAATCATTATCATTTCAAATATTTCATAAATTTCCATAATAATTCCTCTCTTTTAGATTTAGATATTTTTTGCCAGCAATTTACATCTTCTTAAAAGGAAAAATATTCATTTTCATTTGCAGATGTCTTCAACAAATTCAATTATTGGTGTATTATCAATTAAGCCATGAGGATGATGTCCGCAATTTTCTTTAGCTATCACAACAATCTTTCCATTGTTTTTACGATAGTATTTTTCAAGCATTTTTCCGTTCTCGTCATAAGGTACGACATTATCTGAATCGCCATATACCATTATGACAGGAATGTTGTTTTCAAGTAGTAAATGCATTTTATCAACAGGGTTTTCTCTATAATTAATCAGGTCAATCAAAGTCATTCCCGTCGCATTTATAAACTCTTGCATAAAGTTGACCTCTGCCTTGCCTATGCCTGCCGGACAAGACAAAAAATTCATAACAGGAGCATCCAGATAAAGTGCGTATACATAATCGGGGTATTTTGCCGCAAATTTAACGGCTATGAGACCTCCACAGCTCATACCTACAGGGACACATTTTTTATTAAGACCATATTTTTCATGCAGATATTCTGCAAAATCTTTTTTACGGTCAATATCTTCATCCAAACACCAGCGTGTGACATTTTTTACATAAGCCACGTGCCATCCCCGTTTAAGCATTTCAATCTCAAACTCAGGGAAATTATCAAAATATTCAGTTTTGATAAGCCAGTTTTTATCTTTATTTGGCTTTTCGGGAAAAATAAGTATTGCATCATGTCCATCAAAGCTAAAATCAATTCGTTTAAATCCATTCCATAAAGTTTCTTTCATATCAGAAGCCTCCTGTTTTTTATATGTTCTAACAAGTCCAGTACAACTTGTTATATTATATTGTGCTGCATCTTGTTATATTGCATCTGCAACGGTAAAACTTTTGCACAATTTATCTTCTTTTTTGTGTCGATATGTTTTCATTCATAAAATCATATAGTAAGGTAACCGAGTCCTTTTAATATATAATTCAGATAAGAACCAGAATGTTAAATACAATATATCAAAGCAGCAATTCTTTTTGCAGATTCAACCAATGAATCCAATTTTATATATTCATTTGTAGAATGAATATTGCTGCCTTCTGTGCCAAGATTATCTACACAAGGAATTCCGGATTGAGTGATATACGCCGCATCAGAGCCACTCAAACAAGCTCTTCTTTTCAAAACCGGCAGTCCATTTTCTTTATAAATTTCATTCATACGTTCAAGAAGCTTTATGTTCTTATCACAAAGCATCATAGCAGGACGATAGCTAATTTCTTTTAATTTGCAAATGCAACCTGAAACTGTTATTTTTTCTGCTATTTCGTTAACTTTTTTCTTCACTATTTCTAATTCATCCTCTGTCGAAAAGCGTATATCTGCATAGAACGTACATTCTTCTGCAACAGTATTTGGAGCCGTTCCACCCTGAATCACTCCGCAGTTACAAGTTATCCCGGCGGCATCTTTCATTTTTTCAAGTTCAATAATCTTAAACGCCGCCTCAGCAATAGAATTGGAACCTTCAGTGCAACACGATGAATGCATCGCCTTTCCGTATATTGTAAAACTGTATCTTAATATACCTTTACGCTCTAAAACTGCAGTGTTTCCTTTAGTCCCCTCTAAATTTAAAAACGCAATTGAATTTTTTGCCTTTTTGGATATATATTCAATTGTTTTTTTGTCGCTTGTGGAGCTCCCGTTTTCCTCATCGGATTGTAACAGAAGATAAACAGGCCGCGACTTAAAACCACACTTTTCAAGCGCATCCATTGCCATAACAGCTGCAACAATGCCTCCCTTACAATCCATCACTCCCGGTCCATACATATTTTCTGAATCTCTCTTTACCGCAGGTATACCAAAGCTACCTACCGGATGCACTGTGTCCATATGTCCAGAAACACATACCGGCTCTTTGTCAGCATTAGCATTTAAAGCGATGCAAATCACATTTCCCGATATTTTTTGTTCAAAAACATCCACCTGCCAATTATGACTTTTTGCTATTTTTAAAAAATATGCACCAACATCATCCACGCCCTTTTTAAAAGTCGTCGGACTTTCTATGTTGCATACGGACTCCAATACATTTAGATACTGTTCATTCAGTCCTTCAATTGTCTTAAATAATTTTTCACATATCATAATAATGCTCCTTGTATTCAAATAACAAATTGATGAAGTTTAGTATTTATTGATTTTTCAATTAGATTATTATACCACAAATCCCTAAAATAGTCAATTTTTTTCACAAGTTTTACGAATTTATTTTATGCTAAATACATATACAAAAAAGTTGCAATGATAAGAGTCTTATCATTGCAACTGGACTAACATGCTGCGAAACTTTAACCTCTTTGCTTTGCGTTACCGGTTTTCGCCAATTTTGCTAGATATTTACTTACAAGTTTGGTATACACGACGAACTGTATTTTTAAACCAAATTTAATCTTTAGCAAATACCCAAAGAGTTTCATTAATATCATCTTTATTGTCTCTCAAGTTATATACGCTAAGTATTACGGTCTCGCCATTTACTTTTTTGTATGTAATTGTTGGGATTTTGCCTTCTACTATGTGCCTTTTAATTGCATCATAATTCAAAAAGCTCATAAGCGCTCTGTGAAAATCAGGATGCACAATTTCATCAATGTACTTTGCCAAAAGCTTTGAGAAATTCTTCTCATTTTCGTTATATCCAAGGTAAGACGGCATCAAAATTCTGTGAGCACTGTCAGTTTCCAATGACACTCTGTAAATACCATTATAACGCTCTTTTAAAACTGATATCATGGTATCAATTTCTCTTATTCCTGTTTTAGTCTGGACATAATTATTGTCTTTGTCTTTGGATAAACTTATTTGTTCCTTGTTTTGGTAATATTGCGCCTTTGCCTCATACATTCTGATTTCTGCCTCACGCACCATTTCTTCGCAATTTGTATTCTGATTTCTGTATGACATACCAATAGCAACATTATATCCTTTAGGCTTTAGTTTTTCTATAAATGTGTCAACGCCATCTTTTATATGCTCCTGCTTTGAATCCTTTGCAAATACTAAGAACTCATCTCCGCCCATACGATAAATAGAGTGTCCAAAAAAACTTCTTTCAATGTGTTTGCAATATAGATAAGCATTTCATCGCCGGCAGCGTGGCCGTATTTATTATTTCTGATATGAAGTTTATTTACATCTATATAAATGCACGAAAATTCTTTTGGCTTTTCTTCGTCGATTTTTAAAATATCTTTTTTATAAGATACACGATTTAAAGCACCTGTAAGTGAATCTGTTGTTGCGGCAAGCTCTGTTTTGTTTAATATTAGGCAATATATTGACGTGTACGCTAAATATACTATTAAAAATATCAGTCTATTTTTCCGGCAGACCATAACTTTTCTTCTAAAACTATATTTTATGAATCGTTCTTGATAAAAACATTTCCAAAATTACAAATATAGCGTCATAGTTTTTTAAACCATGACGCTATGAACAATCAATTATTAAATTAGAATCCCATTCCAGGCATTCCGCCGCCCTGAGGCATTGCAGGTGCTTCAGGTTCCGGTTTGTCAGCAACTAAGCTCTCCGTTGTAAGAACCATTGCAGCAACTGAAGCCGCATTCTGAAGAGCTGAACGTGTAACCTTAGCAGGATCAACGATACCTGATTTTAGCATATCAACATATTCTTCTGTTAAAGCGTTAAAACCAATGAAATCTTCTGCATCTCTTACCTTTTCAACTATAACAGAGCCTTCAAGACCTGCGTTTTTCGCAATTTGCTTAACTGGCTCATCTAAAGCCTTTAAAATGATCTGAACGCCTGTCTTTTCATCACCTGATAAAACATCTAAAAGGCTTCTTACTGCTTTTGTTGCATTGATGTATGTTGTACCACCACCGGCAACGATACCTTCTTCAACAGCAGCCTTTGTGGCAGCCAGAGCATCTTCAATACGAAGCTTCATTTCTTTCATTTCTGTTTCTGTTGCTGCTCCAACTTTGATAACCGCAACACCACCAGCCATTTTAGCCAGACGTTCCTGAAGCTTTTCTTTGTCAAATTCTGATGTTGTTTCCTGAATCTGTGTTTTAATCTGAGCAACTCTTGCTTTTATTTCTTCAGGGTTACCAGCACCATCAACAATAATTGTATTTTCCTTTTGAATCTTTATCTGACGAGCGCGACCCAGCTGTGAAATTTGTGTTTCTTTAAGGTCTAAACCTAACTCCTCTGTGATAACCTCGCCGCCAGTTAATATTGCTATATCCTTTAACATTTCTTTTCTTCTGTCACCAAAACCAGGAGCTTTAACTGCAACACAAGTAAATGTACCACGCAATTTGTTAACCAAAAGTGTAGCCAGAGCTTCGCCTTCTACATCCTCTGCTACTATAACTAGCTTTTTGCCCTGATTTACAATCTGCTCTAAAATAGGAAGAATATCCTGAATGTTAGATATTTTTTTATCTGTTATTAAAACATAAGCGTCATCTAAAACAGCTTCCATCTTATCTGTATCTGTAACCATATAAGGCGAGATATATCCACGGTCAAACTGCATTCCCTCTACGACTTCTGAATAGGTTTCTGCTGTCTTTGACTCTTCGACTGTAATAACGCCATCGTTAGTAACTTTATCCATAGCGTCAGCAATAAGTTCGCCGATTTTTTCATCAGCTGCTGAAATTGCGGCTACTCTTGCAATATCTTCTTTACCGTTAACCTTAACGCTTGAAGAGGTTATAAATTTAACAGCTTCATCAACTGCTTTCTGGATGCCCTTTTTAACAATCATAGGATTTGCGCCGGCTGCAATGTTCTTTAATCCTTCGTGGATTATTGCCTGAGCTAAAAGTGTTGCTGTCGTTGTACCGTCACCTGCAACATCATTTGTTTTTGTTGCAACTTCTTTAACGAGCTGCGCTCCCATATTTTCAAAAGCATCTTCAAGTTCTATTTCCTTTGCGATTGTTACACCGTCATTTGTAATTAATGGCGCACCAAACTTTTTATCTAAAACTACATTTCTACCCTTAGGGCCCATTGTAACCTTAACTGTATCTGCCAAATGATTAACGCCGCGTTCTAAAGCTTTTCTCGCTTCTTCACCATAAATAATATTCTTTGCCATTATTAAGTACCTCCGTTACTGAATTTTAGCCAAAACATCACTCTGGCTTAATACGATAAATTCTTCGCCGTCCAGTTTAATCTCTGTGCCGGCATATTTGCTCATAATTACCTTATCGCCAACAGAAAGCTCCATCGTAACCTCTTTAGTTCCGGGGCCCACTGCTACAACCTCAGCAACCTGCGGTTTTTCCTTGGCTCCTGCAGTCAGGATGATGCCACTTTTTGTTGTTTCTTCTGTTTCTACCATTTTGATGACAACTCTGTCACCTAAAGGCTTAATGTTCATAAGATGACCTCCATTTATGTGATATATTATTTTGCACTTATTTAGCACTCATAACATACGAGTGCTAAAGTTAATGTTACCATAGATATCCAATATTTGCAACACCTTTTTTATAAATTCATTGTTTTTTAACAATTTTTCTGTTATACTGTATAAAGATACTTGTTTTTGGAGGGAGTTTTATGAAAATAGCAGTTATAGGCGGTGGTCCGTCAGGGATTATGGCAGCAGCTTCTGCCGCTTTTAGCGGTGCTAGTGTACTGTTAATTGAACAAAACTCCTACCTCGGCAAAAAAATGGGTATAACCGGAAAAGGCAGATGCAATATAACTAACGCTTGTGACATTGGTGATTTCATAGCTAATATTCCCGTAAATGGAAAATTTATGCACAGTGCATTTTACGCTTTTTCAAACGACGATATGATTAATTTACTTAATCGATATGGAGTAGAAACAAAAATTGAGCGCGGAATGAGAGTCTTTCCCGTATCGGACAAGGCAAAAACAGTAGTTGATGCACTAAAGGCCTATGCAAAGGATTCAGGTGCCCGTGCTATACAAGATAAGGTTCTTGATGTAAAAAAGATAGAAACCGGATTTTTGTTAAAATTAGAAAAACGAGAAAAGCTAAAAGCAGACAAGGTAATAATAGCCACAGGCGGTATGTCCTATACCGCTACAGGTTCAACCGGTGACGGGTATAAATTCGCAAAAGACCTAGGGCATACTATCATAACCCCTGCCCCATCTTTAGTTCCACTTACAACCTCAGGAAATATTGCTAAAAAGTTAATGGGGCTGTCTTTGAAAAATGTCGCCATTAAGATTTTTGACACCTCGGGCAAAAAACTCTATGATGATTTTGGCGAGATGCTTTTTACTCATTTCGGCGTTTCAGGTCCTGTGATTTTATCTGCTAGTTCACATTTGCGTGACTTTTCAAAAAAATATATCTTATCAATAGATTTAAAACCGGCACTTAGTGATGACGCCTTGGACAAAAGAATTTTGCGCGATTTTTCTTCTTTTATAAACAAAGATTTTATAAATTCACTGGATGCACTTTTACCTAAAAAAATGATTCCTGTGGTAATCGAACGCTCAGGTATACCGGAAAGAAAAAAAGTGTGCGACATAACAAAGCAGGAAAGATTAAAGCTTGTGAATTTACTTAAAAACTTCACGTTAGAAATAAGCGGAGCGCGTCCGATAAACGAGGCTATCATCACCTCGGGTGGCGTTTCAGTCAAGGAAATCAACCCTAAAACCATGGAGTCAAAAATCGTACCCGGACTTTATTTTGCAGGCGAAGTGATAGATGTTGATGCATATACCGGCGGATTCAATTTACAGATTGCGTACTCTACGGGACATTTAGCGGGAGAAAGTGCAGGAAAGGAAGAATAAATTGATAACTGAAAATATTGAAAGTGTAGAACGTGCCATTCTTTGCGGTGTTCACACGGGCACGGTCGACACACTTTCTGATACAACGGATGAAACAATAGCAGAGCTCGAGCGTCTGGCAGATACTGCAGGCGCTGAAACTGTAGGTTATATGATACAGAACAAATCGCAGATAGAAAAATCAACTTATATCGGCGAAGGCAAAATTGAAGAATTAAAAAATGCATGTTCAGAGCTTTGTGCAAACTTAGTTATATTTGACGATGAGCTATCCCCTATTCAGATAAGAAATCTTGAAGATAAGCTCGGCATTCGCGTTATAGACAGAAGTATGCTTATTTTAGATATTTTTGCACGTCACGCAGTAACGGGCGAGGGCAAAATTCAGGTTGAGCTTGCACAGCTAAAATACCTGCTCCCGCGTCTTACCGGAATGGGCAGTAAAATGTCAAGACTCGGCGGTGGCGTAGGAACACGCGGTCCCGGTGAAACAAAGCTTGAAACAGACAGACGTCATATTCACAGAAGAATTACACACCTAAAAGAAGAATTAGAAGATGTAAAAAAACACAGAGAGCTTTTGCGTGCCCGCAGAAAGAAAGAAAACCGTTATATGGTAGCAATAGTTGGCTATACAAACGCCGGAAAATCAACCATTTTAAACAGATTGACCGGTGCCGATGTTTTAGCACAGGATAAACTCTTTGCTACACTTGACCCTACAATCAGAGGGCTTACACTGTCTGATAAACGTGAAATAATGTTAGTCGATACAGTTGGATTTATAAGAAAACTCCCCCATCATCTGATTGAGGCATTTAAATCAACTTTAGAAGAAGCGGTTTATGCCGACCTTTTAATGGTTGTTGCAGATGGCGCTGATACAGAGGTTGATATGCACATGACAATCGTATCAAAGCTCCTTTCAGACATCGGCGCAGGCGAAAAGCCTAAGCTTGTTGTTTTTAATAAATCTGACTTAATACCCGACGATAAAAACCTAACCGTTTTATCAAACGGCGCACCATTTGTTGAAATCAGCGCAAAAGAAGGCACGGGAATTGATAAGCTTTTGCTTTCTTTAGAGGATTTAGTGCCCGGCAAAAAAAGAAAAACCTCTCTTTTAATCCCTTATTCTGCAGGGCAAATTCTATCACAAATTCACGAAACTCAAACAGTAATAGATGAGTCCTACGAAGCTTGCGGCACACTTGTTAATGCCCTTTTAGACGCTGTTTCATACTCAAAATATCGTGAATACATTGTGGAGGAAAACCATGAATAAAGGTATGGTTTATAAAACTGTATATAAAAAGGGAATATCTGAGCTCGTTGAGAAAAAGTCGCGTTTTATATCGAGTGTTGCACCTGTTTCTACCGAAGAAGAGGCACTTTCATTCGTTAGCGAAATCAAATCAAAATACCGCGACGCCAATCACAACGTCTATGCCTATGTCGTAGCCGAAAATAACATTTCACGTTTTACTGACGACGGTGAACCAAGCGGTACAGCAGGCGCTCCCGTTCTTGACGTAATTTTAAAAGAAGGTCTTACAGACGTCGCAATCGTTGTAACGAGGTACTTTGGCGGTACACTCCTTGGAACGGGCGGTTTAGTCAGGGCATACGGAAAATCTGCAAAACATGGCATAATTGATGCTAAAATATGCGAAAAAAATTACTGTCATGAGGTATTGATAAAAGCGCCATACGATATGCTGGGAAAAATTCAGTATATTATAAACAATGGCAACTATATTATGGGTGAAACTGAGTACGGCGTCGATGTTTTGGTTACTGCTTTTGTCAGGTTTGATTTAATTGATACTTTTTTAAACGAGATAAAAGAAGCAACTAACGGTGCGGTTTTGCCACAAATCGTAGGAGAAATGTATATAGATAAAATAATAAGCGACTGAATTTATCAGCCGCTTATTTAAATTATTGATATAATCTTCCGTTTTCATACTTTGGTTCATAACTTACGTTAATACCAAGTCTTTTTAATATTTTTTCATCTTCATCGCTCAAAATCACAGTAAAATGTGCCTCGCTGCCACGCAGGTTTTTGAGCTGCTCTTTTGCCGCTCTTGCCACATCAGAGTTTAGTGCTGAAATGGTAAGCGCAATCAAAATTTCATCTGTATGAAGTCTTGGATTTTTATTCTTTAAATATCCCGTCTTTAAATTGCAGATGGGTTCTAAAACATGAGCTGATATTAAATGTGCACTTTTTTCTATATTTCCTAAAGCCTTTAATGCATTTAACAAAAGTGCAGATGCCGCTCCTAAGGTTTCAGATGTTTTACCTGTTACTATCCTTCCATCAGGAAGCTCCATGGCTCCTGCAGGTGCGCCGGTTTCTTTTTCTCGTTTCAAAGCTGCCGGAACTGAAGGGGAATCAATTGGTGTAATACCCACCTGATTCATCAAAAGCTTGATTTTTTCAACTTGTGCCTCACTTCCCTTTCCACGAAAAGCCGAAGCAGATGCTGCATAAAATCTTCTTACAATTTCGCGTTTTGATGCCTCGCGGCAAGCTTCATCATCTATAATACAGTTGCCAGCCATATTAACACCCATATCTGTCGGGGATTTATAGGGTGATGAACCCTGGATTTTTTCAAAGATTGTATTAAGAACAGGAAAAATTTCAACATCTCTGTTATAATTTACCGCAACCTTCCCATAAGCATCAAAGTGCAACGGGTCAATCATATTTATATCGTTTAAATCAGCAGTTGCTGCCTCGTAGGCTAAATTCACCGGGTGATTCAATGGCAGATTCCAAACAGGAAACGTTTCAAATTTAGCATATCCAGCTTTAATCCCACGCCTATAATCATGATACAACTGACTCAGGCACGTAGCCATCTTACCGCTACCAGGACCAGGGGCAGTAATTACAACGAGCGAGTGTGTTGTTTCTATATATTCGTTTTTTCCCAAACCTTCCTCACTTACTATGTGAGAAATGTTTGAAGGATAACCCTCTATCGTATAATGTCTGTAACACTTAATTCCGCGCTTTTCCAAAAACTTTAAAAAAGCATTAGCCGAGGGCTGCTCATTAAAACGTGTAAGCACAACACCGCCTACATAAAGCCCCATCTCGCGGAATGTATCAATTAATCTTAAAACGTCATTATCATAGGTAATGCCTAAATCTCCGCGCGTTTTATTCGCCTGAATGTCCTCAGCGTTTATTGTAATTACGATTTCTGCATCGTCTTTTAACTGCTGAAGCATACGTATTTTACTATCCGGCTCAAAGCCCGGTAAAACTCGCGCAGCATGGTAATCATCAAAAAGCTTACCTCCAAACTCAAGGTAAAGCTTTCCGCCGAATGTAGCAATACGTTTTTTAATTTGCTCTGATTGCAAGTTTAAATATTCTTGATTCGAAAAACCTATCTTGTTCGTAACGCACACATCCTTTACCACATAATAAAACCATTATAGCACACTTTTCCACAATTTAAAAGTAAAATTTTATTTTTTTTAAAAAAAAGCATTTTTTGTATTGATTTCCTCATTTTATATGATATTATGTTAGTATATTAATATTTTTGGAGGAATTATAATGGTAAAACACATGATTATCTGGTCGTTAAAGGACGAAATTGCGGACAAAGAAGCGTTAATTTCTGAAATCAGAACCGCTTTGGAGGGACTGGTAGGAAAAATCGAAGGACTTATTGATATGAAAATTATATCTGGCGGTCTTCCCTCGTCAAAGGGTGATTTTTTGATGGACTCAACATTTAAAGACGCCGATGCTCTCAAATTTTATGCAACACACCCCGAGCACGTTGCAATCGCCGATGGTTTGGTAAGACCAAATGTTTCATCACGTGCGTCATACGATTATGAAATTTAACCTATAATTTAGTATAATTTACCTTCCTTTTGTAAAATATAGTTACATAAAGGAGGGTATTTTTTTATGGATTTTAAAACAAGCGAAACAAAACTAAACCTATTAAGAGCCTTTGCCGGCGAATCTCAGGCAAGAAACAGATACACCTTTGCAGCAAGTGAGGCAAAAAAACAAAATTTAGCTGTAATTGAAAGACTCTTTACATTTACCGCAGGACAAGAAAAAGAACACGCCGAGCTTTTTTATAACGCTTTAGGAGAATGTGCAGGAGAAAATATTGAAATTTGTGCAGGATATCCGATTGATATTTCTACTAACATGGTAGACCTTTTAAAAAGCGCGGTACACAATGAGTTTGAAGAATATAACCCGGTGTATGCAAATTTTGCTAAAGTTGCGCAGGAAGAAGGCTTTACAAAAATAAGTAAGTTATTTGAAAATATTGCCGAAATCGAAAAATCTCACGCAGAACGCTTTGAGCATTTTATGGAATTAATGCAGCAAGGAAAGCTATTTTCAAACGACAACGAAACAAAGTGGTTGTGTCTTAATTGTGGGCATCTTCACACGGGCAAGGACGCGCCCAATGTGTGTCCCGTTTGCGAACACAATCAAGGGTATTTTATAAGGTATAATGAGTTTATAGTAAGAGCTTAAAAAAATACAAAAATCCACAACCAAGACGGTTGTGGATTTTTTATTGAAATAAATAAGATTAACGTTTTGAGAACTGAGGTGCACGACGAGCGCCCTTTAAACCATACTTCTTTCTTTCCTTCATTCTTGGGTCTCTTGTTAAGAAACCAGCCTTTTTAAGTAAAGGTCTGTATGCTTCTTCATCAGCTTCTAATAAAGCTCTTGAAATACCATGACGGATAGCACCAGCCTGACCTGTAAAGCCACCACCAACTACGTTAACTATTACGTCAAACTTGCCTTCTGTCTTTGTTAAAACTAACGGCTGATTAACAATGATTTTTAATGTTTCTAAACCAAAGTATTCGTCTAATGTTCTGCCGTTTATTTTAATATCACCATTACCAGGGATAAGTCTTACTCTTGCGATAGATTTCTTTCTTCTACCTGTGCCATAGAAAAAGTCTGCCATATTTACGCTCCTCCTTATTTAATCTCTTGGGTCCAAGCTTCAGGTTTCTGTGCTTCTTGTTCATGCTTGTCGTCTGCATATACTCTTAATCTTGTTAATGCTTTTGCGCCAAGTGTGTTATGTGGGAGCATACCCTTGATAGCTTTTGTCATTGCAAATTCAGGTTTTTCAGCCATAAGTTTGCTATACTTAACTGCCTTAAGACCACCAACCCAGCCTGTGTGTCTGTAATAGAACTTCTGGTCAAGCTTCTTACCTGTTAAAACTGCTTTTCCAGCGTTAATTACGATAACAAATTCGCCACAGTCAACGTGAGGTGTGTATTCAGGTCTATGCTTGCCTTTTAAAATGTTAGCTGCTGCTGCTGCTACTCTACCAAGAGACTTGCCTTCAGCATCTATAATGTACCATTTTCTCTCTACTTCATGAGCTTTCGCCATAAATGTACTCATTGCGCTTTCCTCCTAATTTTAAACAGAATTATCCTGTCTTTTTTTCAACGTTAACTATTATAAAACACTTTTTTCCTTATGTCAAGTACTTTTTTAACAAAAATTAAAATACATTTTGCAAACTTTAAAATTCTCTTGTTTTCTCTCTTATTCTCTTAAATGCTCTTACTCTATTTTCATTTTTTATACAAAAAGACCGCAGTTTTATGCTGCGGTCCTTTATTTTATAAAATTTTTTCAACAATAGAAACGATTTCTTTGTGTATGTCTTCTATAGTGCGAACCTTTAAATCACGGGCGCAAACTACTCTAACCCATCCCTGGCGCGAGGCAACCTCTAATGCATTGTTATATGCAGCATTTAAATAATCTTCATTTTTTTCATGTATATCCTTTTGTAGCTCGCCAGTTATTTTGTTTGCGCGATTTTTCATAAGCATACGGGCAGCATCAGGCGGCATATCTAAAAATATCACAACGTCTGGCTTTGGAAGTCCAAGCTTTACATATTCATAATCTGAAAGCCAGTCTATAAACTCACTCTTGTCCCCTTCTATTTTCATTGCCTGGTGTACTATGTTTGACGTTACATATCTGTCACAAATGATAGTTCCGCCACCATTATAAAAGCTCCCCCAGTCTTTTTTGTAGCTTGCGTATCTGTCGATAGCATAAAATGACGACGCAGCATATGCGTTTACATCACCTGGGTTTGCACCTAAGTCACCTGAGAGATATTTTTTAACAGGAACACAAAAATCACTTTCATAATCAGGAAAGGATATTTTTTTTGCATCAATCCCACGTTCTTTTATGTATTCAAACAAAAGCTTTGTCTGGGTTTCCTTGCCGCTAGAGTCAACACCCTCAATTACAATAAGCTTTCCCATTATTTCTCCTCCGCAGTGTATTTTTTGCGCATCTGGGCTGCCTTGCCACATGTCATCTTACCCTCAGGACAGCTACCTGCAACACAGGATGGTCCTGCTTTTTTAAACAGTGTCGGAGCAACTTTCTTTACAAGCTTTAACATATCGTCTGCTAAATCTCTTATTTCCCATTGTGCGCGCGTGCAGCAACGGTGATTAAAAAAGTTCATAAGGCTTCTTGCATTCATTGTAACTACCATCTTTGTTTCACAAGCATTAGGAAGAACAAATCTTGCATCTTCTATCGCCATTTTTTCGGCAGCCTTTTTAGCTTCCTTTTCATCTTTGCCTTGTGATGTCAAATCAGCATAGTGCTTTTCATATAAAATGTCAGTTAATTCATCATAAGCCTTTTGGTCAGCTTCCATCGTCTTTAAATAGAGGTCTTTTGCCTTTTCATTTTTCTCGATTTCAGGGGGTGTTATATATTCAAACATACCCTCTTTTACATATCTTTGGGACTTTACACTGTAGCTTGCAATTCTGTGACGTGTAATCTGAGCAAGCAGCGACCTGCTTACTCCCTCAATCCCAAATGTAAACGTAACATGTTCAATAGGACTCTGATGTCCAAGGCTCATTAACATGTTTAAAAATTTTTCGGTTTTTTCTTCATTTAAGCCTTCTAATATATTTTCTACTCCACTTTCTGAGTAGCAGAGTTTTGCCGCTGCCGCTATTATCTTCTCAGGGTCAGGTGTGTGTGTTAAAAGTGTAACCTTCATTATTATTGTCCCCCCAGCTTTCTCATTTTTTTATCCTCATCAAGCTGTGATTTGAGCTCATCTGTTGAGATGAAATTCTTAAAATCACGCATATAATACAAAAATTCTACTTCTATTTCTTTTCCGTACAAATCACCCGAAAAATCCAATATATGGCTCTCTATACGTTCTTTTTCATTTTCATCAAAGCTTGTTGTTCCTACGTTTGTAATGGCTTTTTTTACTGCTCCATCAAGCAAAACATTGGTCGCATACACGCCCTTTTTCGGTTTTATAAAGCTTTCGTCTAAAACAATATTTGCAGTTGGGTAACCGTATGTTCTGCCAAGCTGTTTATCCCTTGTAACAACACCTGATACGCTGTATGGTCTTGTCAGCATTTTTTGGAGCATAGCCACATCGCCTGATGAAATTTTTTGTCTTATCTGGCTGCTTGAGCAAACTACGCCTTCTACTTTTAAAGATTCTACAACGTGTACAAAAAAGCCATATTTCTTTCCCAATTCTTTTAAAACTGTTGCATTACCTGTGCCATTTTTGGCAAATTTACCATCTTCGCCTATGACAACTGCCGACACGTTTAATTCGTCGATTAAAATTCTTTTGACAAATTCTTCTGCAGAAAAGTCCCTGACTGATGAAAATTTTTCAAAAAACAGTGTATGTATACCCATTTTAGCTATTAATTCTATCTTTTTTTCGTTAGAATAAATAAGCGGAAGAACATTATCTTTTAAAATTTCATTTACAGGATGCTCTGAAAAAGTATACACAACCGAAGGCACACCTAAATCATACGCTACTTTTTTTAACGTGTCAAGCATCTTTTGATGACCCCTGTGGACTCCATCAAAATTTCCTATCGCAAGTGCCGTTCCGCCTGCTGTATTAACTTTATTATAATCTTCATAAAGTGTAATCATAATTTCTCCTAATAAAAGCTCTTCTCCATTGCAAGCAGGAGTTGTCCGTCACAATTCTTTACTTTGAGCAGGCAAAGTAGTTTTTTATCTTCATATATTCTTAAGATATCATTTTCAGAATATGTTTTAATGCCTAGCTGCTCTGGGCGTAACCTTATACCGTTTTTAATTTTTCGGGCGCATTCTTCTTCTACATCAATCGCGCAAAAACCATCTAAAACCTCATCAGGTGATAATAAGATACTTTCTATCTTTTGGCAATTTACTGCATTTTCGATTTCTTCCAATGAATATGCACTTTCCTTTTTAAAACTGCCACTCATAATTCTTTCAAGCTCGTCCATCGCAGCACCTGTACCAAGTGCCTCACCTATATCACGACATAGCGCTCTTATGTATGTGCCTTTTCCGCAATGCACATACATATCAAATGAAAGTCCGTCAAAATTAGAAATTTCTATTGAGTAAATTGTGACTTTTCTCGGCTTTCTCTCGATTTCTACATTCTTACGTGCCAATTCATAGAGCTTTCTTCCATCTACTTTGATAGCTGAATACATCGGTGGAATCTGCTCGATTTCTCCGACGAATTTTTTTGCAATCTCTTTTAATTCGTCTTCTTTAACTGATACATTTTTTCTTTCGATTATTTCGCCTGTGGTATCATCTGTATCTGTTTTAACACCTAAAACAACGCGTGCTTTATATTTTTTCTCATCAGCCATTATAATATCGGAAAGCTTCGTTGCATTTCCTATCAAAACAGGTAAAACACCAGTAGCCATCGGGTCCAGCGTTCCTGTATGACCTATCCTTTTCATTTTTAGTTTTCTTCTCAAAAACGACACAACATCATGAGATGTCATCCCTTTTGGTTTATATACGTTTAGTATACCTATCATAAAAAACGCCTACTTTACTCTGTTTTTTACCATTAAAATGCCTATTACAGATTTGGCATCACGTATTTTTCCACTTTCAATCATCTTTATTAATTCATCAAGTGTATACTTTTCACATTCTACAAATTCATCATCGTCAGGGTCTGTTTGACCTTGAGAAAGATTTGTCGCAAAATAAATTGTCAATTTTTCATCGCAAAACCCCGGAGTTGCATAAAACGTTCCAAGATATTCTATTTTTTTTGCAATCAATCCTGTTTCTTCACGGAGTTCGCGAATACCTGCTTGCTCTGTGTTTTCTGCGCCTTTGTCTAGTTTTCCTGCAGGAATTTCCAGGGTTGTTTCATAAAACGGGTAACGAAATTGCCTTACCATATAGATATAACCTTCATCGTCCATTGCAACAACACCAACACCACCAGGATGCCGCACTACTTCACGTACTGCCTCTTTTCCATTTTCTAATATCGCAATATCTCTCTCAAGAGTGATGATTTTTCCTTCGTAGATTGTTTGTGATGACTTTTTCGTTTCTTTAAGTTTCACGTTTTGCTCCTGTTCTTTCATTTAATCCTCGCCTATGTACTCCGGAGGCGCGAGTAAAAGCTCCGGTTTTTTCATCAGATGTTTAAATAGCTTAATTGCTGTTGCAAAATAAAACCCGTCGCAAATTCTCTCATCCAAAACCAAACGGATATTCATTACATTTTTTGTGCTTACTGTTCCATCACTATTGAGTTCACGTACAACACCCTTTTTTCCTATAGCCAAAAACACAGACGTCGTACCGAACTCATACAGATGGTGATAAATAGAATTAAGGCCAATAGAGCCTACATTTGTTACAAAAAGACTTGAATGAAAAGGACTTACACGGTTTATAATTTTAGGCATCTTACCTATTGAATCAAGACTGCGTACGGCCCATACAAAAAATCTTTTTAAAAATCCGGGCAAAAGATTTATAAGCTTTGCTGTTATATCGGTATCGTTTGATTCTCCCTCTGTCTTTGCCGCACTGACAGCATCATTAAATTTTTGTGCAATTTCATAAAGTGTATCAGTTGCTTCAAATTCAGGCATTACCAAAGCCTCATCACCGTCTTCTGTCATACTCTTTTTTACAGCTAAGGATGCACGAAGATAGCTCCTTGAATAAATCTTTCTACCGCTTACAAAACGGTTTAATCTTGGTTTTTGCACTATAGTTCTTATTGCCGCTGCCACAAAAATATGGTATGTAGAAAGGTTTGGTATTTCTTTTCTATGTTCTAAAATAAATTCACGCAGTCCGGAAATGTCAATCTGCTCTTCAAAGAAAACCTGGCTGTCGAGTCTTGAGCGCATAATGTGCGGAATAATATGAAAAAGGGGGTCTTGGTCTTTTACTCTGTATCCATCATATCTATCCCCGAAACGACGCTTTCTTTTTGTTTTGTTTTCCATTATTATCCCCATCCTTTTCATCTATTTTTTATTTTACACTATCGCCTGACTCGTTAATAATTTCATCGAGCATTTTTCTGTCTTTATCTGTCAGCTTTGCTTTTTTAAGAAGCTCCGGTCTTTTTATATATGTCCTTTTTAAGGCTTGTTTACGTTTCCATTTTTCAATGTTTACATGGTGTCCTGAAAGCAGAACGTCAGGAACCATGCGTCCCATAAATTCAGGTGGTCTCGTATATTGCGGATACTCCAAAAGCCCCGAGTAAATCGACTCGTCTTCAAAGCTTTCACTCTGAGCAAGTACGCCATCTACCATTCTGGAAACCGAGTCAATCAAAACAGCAGCGGGTAATTCTCCGCCCGTTAAAACATAATCGCCTATTGAAATTTCTTCATCAACGATTTCTTCTAACACTCTCTCATCAACACCCTCGTAGTGTCCGCACAAAATTACAATTCTTTCTTTTTTTGAAAGTTCGATTGCTTTTTCCTGTGTCAACACCTTACCCTGGGGAGACATGTAAACTGTGTACGGCTTATCTTCGCCTAGCACACTTTCATAAGCGCGATATATGGGTGGCGCCTGCATTACCATACCAAAACCCCCGCCATAAGGATAATCGTCAACAGAATTATGTTTGTTGTTGGCAAAATCTCTTATATTGACGCAGTTTATCGTAAGTATTTTATTTTTTACAGCTCTTCCTATGATGCTTTCTGAAAGGATAGCTTCCATCATTTCGGGAAAGAGCGTTAAAATATCAAAACGCATAACATTCTCCTTAGTCATCTAACAATCCATCAGGAATAGTTACAAAAAATTTTTTATTCTCTAGATCAACATCTCCTATAACACCATCAATAACGGGCAAATAAATCTTTTTTCCATCTTTTGTCTTTATCTCGTATATATCATTTGCACCTGTGTTAAACACATCGGTAAGTTTGCCTAATTCGGTATCATTTTCAAATGCTGTAAGACCAATTAAATCCTTTATGTAGTACCTTCCCTCAGGAAGCGGTGTCTTTTCGGTAAAAATTATTTTGCCCTTTAGCTTTTCAGCGTCATTCATAGTATTTATGTCTTTAAACTTTATAACAACTACATTTTTATGAACTTTTGAGCTTTCAACATAAAGCGCTTTTTTGTCTTTGTCGTAAAAAACATCCAGTTCTGTCAAATCATATACGTCATCAGTCCAGGGGTTTAATCTGACCTCTCCCCTTATACCGTGAGTATTTACAATCTGACCTACTTCTATTATTTCCATACTTTTCTCCTGTTTTACAAAAAGGGCTGATGTTGAGTCAGCCCTTTTATTTATGCACTTTCTGCTTGTTTTTCCTGTAGTATTGGTTTGGTCTTCTTTTCAACACAATCTCTTGTTATAATGCATTTTTCAACATTTTCATCAGAGGGAATCTCATACATAATATCAAGCATTGTTTCCTCCATGATTGAACGAAGACCACGAGCACCTGTCTTTCTGTCTAAGGCTTTTTGTGCAATAGCTTCTATTGCCTCATCTTCAACCAAAAGCTCTACACCATCTAATTCCAAAAGCTTTGTATATTGCTTTAAAATCGCGTTTTTAGGTTCTTTGATAATTCTTACCAGCGACTCTTTGTCAAGTAACTCAAGACTTGCAATTACAGGAAGTCTTCCTATAAGCTCGGGGATTATTCCGAATTTGAGCAGGTCCTGCGGTTCAATTTTTGACAAAACCTCTGTGACAGCTGAATCGGTTTTGCTCTTAATGTCTGCACCAAAGCCCATTGATTTCGACTGTGTTCTGCGACTGATGATTTTTTCTATTCCATCAAAAGCACCGCCACAAATGAACAATATATTTGTAGTATCAATCTGCAAAAATTCCTGATGCGGATGCTTTCTGCCACCCATTGGCGGAACATTTGCAACTGTTCCTTCTAATATTTTCAAAAGTGCCTGTTGAACGCCCTCACCACTTACATCACGGGTGATTGAGGTGTTTTCAGACTTTCTCGTGATTTTATCTATTTCATCAATGTAGATAATTCCACGCTGCGCAGCCTCTATATCACCATCTGCTGCCTGGATTAGTTTTAATAAAATATTTTCAACATCTTCTCCTACGTAGCCTGCTTCCGTAAGTGTAGTAGCATCAGCTATTGCGAACGGAACGTTTAAAATTTTAGCCAATGTCTGTGCTAAAAGTGTCTTACCTGAACCGGTAGGACCCAAGAGCAAAATATTTGACTTTTGTATATCAACATCTTTAGAAGATTTTTTATTTTCAATTCTTTTATAATGATTGTAAACTGCAACAGACAAGGTCTTTTTTGCCTTATCCTGGCCAATTACATACTGGTCTAAAATTTCCTTTATTTCTTTTGGCTTGGGTAAATCCCCCAAATCTATATCGGGTTCTGAAATATCATAATTGTCCCCCATATATCGATTGCACAGCGAAATGCATTCATTACAAATAAATGCATTAGGACCCTCAAACATTCGTATTACTTCGCTCTCGTTCTTTCCGCAGAAGCTACAACGAAGCATAGGACTTTCACCATTAACTGTTGACATATATGATACCTTTGCCTTTCATTATTACTATAACTATTGTTAAAAAGGGGCTATTAAGCCCCTTTTTTCTTTATTCCTACCTTGATTCTATTACTTTATCAATCAAGCCATATTCTGCTGCCTCATAAGCAGACATAAAATTGTCACGTTCAGTATCTGCCTGAATCGTTTCTAATGGCTTTCCTGTACGCTTTGATAAGATTTCGTTTAAAGTGTTTTTAATGCGAATGATTCTGTCAGCATGGATTTTAATATCTGTTGCCTGACCCTGCATGCCACCTAAAGGTTGATGAATCATTATTTCGCTATTAGGAAGCGCAAACCTCTTGCCGGGTGTACCAGCAGCAAGCAAAAATGCACCCATAGATGCCGCCATACCTACACAAATAGTTGACACATCACATTTTATATACTGCATTGTGTCATATATTGCCATGCCTGAGGTTATTGAGCCGCCGGGACTATTGATGTAGAACTGAATGTCCTTGTCAGGGTCTTCTCCCTCTAAAAATAACATCTGTGCTACAACCAAGCTTGCAGTAACATCATTCACTTCTTCGCTCAAAAATATAATTCTGTCTTTTAACAATCTGGAATAGATATCGTAGGAGCGTTCGCCTCTGCTTGTCTGTTCCACTACTACCGGTACTAAGCTCATAACTCTGTCCTTTCTTCTTTATAAAACTACTTCTTGCAAATTACTTATCTTCAGCTTCAGCTTTTTTTGTTGTTGTTTTCTTTGTTGCTGGCTTTTTAGCTGTTGTTGTCTTCTTTGTGGTTGAAGCTGCTTTTTTTGTTGTAGAAGTTGTTGTCTTCTTTGTTGTTGTCTTTTTAGGAGCTTCTTTGTTGTCATCAGCTTTTGCTGTTGTTTTCTTTGTTGTTGTTTTTTTAGCCTTTGTAAAGGTTGCATTTTCAACTAAGAACTCTAAAGCCTTTGTGATTTTGATGTCTGATTTTAAAGCCTCGATATCTTCATCACGCATAAATTCTTTAACTTTATCAAGTTCCATCTTATATGCATCAGCCATCTTTTTGAGCTGTTCATCAACATCAGCATCAGTTGCTTCTAACTTTTCAAGCTTTGCAATTTCTTCTAAAGCTAATGTTCCCTTAACCTGAAGTAATGCATTTGGCTTAATTTGTTCCTTGAACTGATCAACTGTTGTGCCCATGTAACCTAAGTACTGCTCAAAAGAAATACCCTGCTGTGCCATTCTTGCATTGTTTTCACGGATTGTGCTTTCAATACGTGAATCTACCATACAATCAGGAATATCTGCTTCCATTGTTTCGATAACAGCATCTATAGCATTGTTTTCTTTTTCCTGCTTTGTTTTTGCATCAGCTGTTTCCTGAAGCTTAGCCTTTATGTCTTTTTTGAGTTCATCTAATGTGTCGAATTCACTTACATCCTTTGCAAATTCGTCATCTAACTCAGGTAATTCTTTTACCATTATAGAATTAACCTTTGTCTTAAATATTGCCTTTTTACCCTTTAATTCTTCTGAATGATAATCTTCAGGGAATGTAACATCTACATCAAATTCTTCACCAATTGTTTTGCCGATAATCTGGTCTTCAAATCCAGGAATAAAGCTACCGCTGCCGATAAGCAAATCGTAGTTTTCGCCCTTACCACCTGCAAAAGCCACGCCATCAACAAAGCCTTCAAAGTTGATATTTGCAATATCGTCCTTAGCTACTGCACGGTCTTCAACTGCAATCTGACGTGCAGATCTTTCCTGACGTCTTTTAATCTCTTCATCTACTTCTTTATCACTTACAGTATTGACAACTTCTTCAAGTTTTAAACCTTTATAGTTACCAAGTTTAACCTCAGGCTTAACTGTAACACTGCCCTTAATGATTAAATCCTTGTCTTTGCCTAAATCTGCAACTTCTATTTTAGGCATATCAACCGGGTCAATACCCATTTCACGAACTGCTTCTTCATATGCATCAGGAAGCAAAGCATCTACTGCTTCCTCAAAGAATATGCCCTCACCGTATGTTTTTTCAATTAACTTTCTGGGTGCTTTACCCTTTCTGAATCCAGGAACAGTAATTTTTTTAACATTCTTTTTGAATGCTTCGTCTACTGCCGCTGAGAATTTTTCTGCTGAAACTGTTATAGTAAATTCAACAGTGTTCTTTTCTTTTTTGTCTAGTTTTGCTGTCAAAATCTTTTCCTCCCTGTTAAACTATTCATCACCGTATTATACCACAACAGTGTTTATGATTTCAAGTATTATTTTAATTTTTTTGAATATTTATCGCTATTTTTCAAAAAAATAATAAAAAAAACGAAAGCAAGGGAGGGTAAAAAATGAAGATAAGGCTTTTTTCGATTATTTCTATCATTTTGGTTCTGCTCATATTTGTTACATTCAATATGATTTCTGACGGAAATACAGTCCCATACACAAGGGCGGTCATGGTTTAGACCACTACATTTATCATACGCAAAAAATTAATTTTAGTACTAAAGAAGGGTATCTTTAATGAAGAAAAAAGAATACAAAACTTACGTCGACAAAATGACGCCAAATTCACCCCTTTTAAAGGATATGATTTGGGCTTTTTTAATCGGCGGCACCATTTGCAGTATAGGACAGGCATTTTTTGAACTTTATACGTATATGGGCTTTGAAAAAGACAACGTGTCGATGCTCACATCCTCTACTATGGTTTTTTTAGGCGCTCTTGCAACGGGCTTTGGGCTATATGATGACCTTGCAAAGCATGCCGGTGCAGGAACTATTGTACCTATAACCGGATTTGCCAATGCCATTGCATCCCCCGCTATTGAATTTAAAAGTGAAGGTTATGTATTAGGACTTGCGGTAAAAATGTTTTCTGTTGCAGGTCCGGTAATAGTCTATGGTGTAGCATCAGGTTTTGTTGCAGGAATTATTTATTACATCATGTCTTTGATATAAAAATAGTCGTAGCACTATGCTACGACTATTTTTATATTCTTTCTATATTTGCTCCCAGTGTGCGAAGTTTTAAATCTAGATTTTCATAACCTCTGTCAATATGTCGTATATCAAATACCTCTGTTTCTCCTTTAGCGCTAAGACCTGCCAGAACTAGCGCAGCTCCTGCCCTCAAGTCAGGGGCAGTAACTTTTGCTCCTGACAAGCTCCTTTTCCCCTCTACAACAGCACAATGTCCCTCAACCTTAATATTTGCTCCCATTCTGATGAGTTCTCCGACGTGCATAAAACGGTTTTCAAAAATTGTTTCTGTTACAATTCCCGTTCCTTTAGAAAGCGATAAAAGTGCCGTCATCTGTGCCTGCATATCTGTAGGAAATCCTGGAAAAGGAAGTGTTTTAACATCCTTTGAATTGCATATTTTATCACTTTTAACTCTTATAGAATTGTTATTTATCTCGATATCTACTCCCATTTCCAAAAGTTTTGCTGTAAGCGGCTTTACGTGTTCAGGCACTACTCCTTTTATCAAAATATCCCCCGTTGTCATGGCTGACGCTACCATAAATGTTCCCGCTTCAATTCTGTCGGGCATAATTGAATATTTTACAGTCTTTAACTTATCTACACCGTTTATTGTTATTGTATCTGTTCCCGCACCTGTTATTTTTGCTCCCATTTTATTTAAAAAGTTAGCAAGGTCTGCAATTTCAGGTTCTGCAGCTGCGTTTTCGATTGTTGTTTTTCCCTTGGCAAGAGTTGATGCCATTAATATATTTTCTGTGGCTCCCACACTCGGAAAATCAAGATAAATCTTAGCGCCTAAAAGCTCGTCGCATTTAACCTCTACATAACCGTAGCCTTTTGCAATATTTGCACCCAGCATTAAAAATCCCTTTAAATGCAAATCAACAGGTCTTGAACCTATCGGACATCCCCCGGGAAGTGAAAGTCTTACTTTTTTCATTCTGGAAAGCATAGGTCCCATTACCAAAAAAGAACCCCTTAACTTACACGTTAAGTCATACGGTGCTATACTGTGAGAAATATTTTCGGTATTGATTAAAATTTCGCCTTTATTTTTTTTGGTGATTTTAGCTCCCATACACGTTAAAATTTCCAGCATATTGGTAACATCTGTTAAATCTGGAACATTTTTTAAAGTGGTTGTTCCTTGTGCTAAAAGCGTTGCCGCCATGATTGGTAAGGCTGCGTTTTTAGAGCCTGAAATTGTGACTTCTCCAGACAGTTTTTCAGTTTTTTTAATTATAAATTTCTCTTTGTTTTCCATCATCTGCTCCACAAAATGTTTTATCAATTTTATTATTGACGAAAAACGAAACTTAAATACCAATTAAAATTTTCAAAAAAAACATTTTTTTTGCTAAATTAAATTTAAAACAACGGTGTAAACCAATATGGTTTACACCGTTGTTTTTATATCACAAAATTAGTTCTATAAATCATAACCGTTTGGATTTTGCTGTTGCCATCTCCATGTGTCACGACACATGTCTGACAACGTCCTTTTTGCAATAAAGCCCAGCTCCTGTTTTGCTTTTTCAGGTTCTGCAAAGCACGCATCAATATCACCCGGTCTTCTTTGTTCATATTTGTATGGCAATTCTTTTTTACAAGCCTTTCCGAAAGCCTTAATTATATCAAGAACACTGTATCCTGTACCTGTTCCAAGATTATATGTTACAACTCCGGATTTTTTCTCGATTTTACGAAGTGCCAGAAGATGTCCGTCTGCTAAATCCACAACATGGATATAATCACGCACTCCCGTACCATCATGGGTATCATAATCGTTGCCAAACACATGAATGTAATCCATTTTACCTATTGCAACCTGTGAAATGTATGGCATAAGGTTATTCGGTATTCCTTTGGGATTTTCACCTATAAGACCACTTTCGTGTGCGCCTACAGGATTAAAGTATCTGAGTATTGCTATATCCCATTCATTATCAGATACGTACAAATCCCTTAATATTTCTTCAATCATCAATTTTGTTCTTCCATATGGGTTTGTACAGAATAGCGGAAAATCCTCTTTAATTGGCACAGATGCAGGTTTTCCGTAAACTGTTGCAGACGAGCTGAATACTAATTTTTTAACATTATATTCACTCATCAATTCACACAAATTCAGTGTACTCAAAATATTATTATGATAATAAGTAAGCGGCACACTCACCGACTCACCCACAGCTTTGAGTCCTGCAAAATGAATGGCTGCATCAAACTTGTTTTCTAAAAATACACGTCTTAATTCCTGTTTGTCCACCATGTCAATTTCGTAAAATTTTAAACCCTTGCCGGTTATTTTTTTTACTCGTTTGAGCGACTCTATTGAACTGTTTGATAAATTGTCAACAACTGTAACTTCGTATCCTGCTTTGAGCAACTGGACGCAAGTGTGACTGCCGATATATCCGGCACCACCTGTAACTAAAATATGCATTTTTATTTCCCCTTTACGTTTATTGCTATAATTATATGATACTAATTTTGCTTTGTCAAATAAAGAATGCTTTCTGCTAATTTCACTTCTTCATCAGTGGGAGCAGGAGTATCTTTTAACGGATAATCAATTCCTAATTTTTCCCATTTTGATTTTCCTAATGAATGATATGGCAGTATTTCTATTTTTTCAACTGACTTTAGAGAATCTACAAGTTCCTTTGTCTTTTTTAGTGATTCTTCACTATCGGTAAGCTTTGGTACTAAAACATGTCTTATCCATGTGGGTTTTTTAATATCAGAAAGATAATGCGCAAACTCAATAATGTTTTTATTTGTCACGCCCGTAAGCTGTATATGTGCTTCATCATCTATTTCTTTAATATCAAGTAATACAAGGTCCGTGACATCTAAGAGCTTTTTATATTTTTCGTCCTCTATATTCCACGGCTGACCTGCTGTATCCAAAGTTGTGTGAATCCCTTCAGCCTTTGCGAGTGTGAAAAGCTCTGTCACAAATTCAGCCTGGAGCATCGGTTCTCCTCCCGAAACTGTTATTCCACCACCATTTTTCCAGTAGTTTTTATATCTTAATGCCTTTTTTAATAAATCCTCGGCAAGAGTTTCTGTCCCTTTTAAGTGCCAGGAATCGGGATTGTGACAAAATTTACATCTCATAGCGCAGCCCGACAAAAACACTACGAATCTAACGCCGGGACCATCAACCAACCCGAAGGTTTCTATCGAATGAACATAACCTTTCATAAAGTCTCCTCTTTTTTTAAAAAAGGGCTGCAGATATTTCTACAGCCCTTTCATTACATTACATTGATTTGTGACAAGTTCTTGAGATAACATCCATCTGCTGTTCGCGTGTTAAGTCAATAAACTTCACAGCATAACCTGATACACGAATCGTAAAGTTTGCATACTCAGGCTTTTCCGGATGCTCCATAGCATCTAAAAGCTTTTCTGTTCCAAATACGTTGACATTCAAATGGTGAGCACCCTGGTCAAAATATCCGTCTAAAACACTAACTAGGTTGTTTATACGTTCTTCATCATTATGACCAAGAGCATCAGGACTGATTGTCTGTGTATTTGAAATACCATCCAGTGCCCAATGATAAGGGAGCTTTGCAACAGAGTTAAGCGATGCTAACAGTCCATTTTCTTCAGCACCATAAGCCGGATTTGCTCCCGGAGATAACGGCTGCCCTGCTTTTCTACCGTTAGGCATAGAATCTGTCGCTTTACCGTATACGACATTTGATGTTATGGTAAGAATAGATGTTGTGGGCTCAGAATCTCTGTAGGTGTGATGCTTTTTAACACACTTTAAAAATGTTTCTAATAGCCATATAGCAATATCATCTGCACGGTCATCATCATTTCCGTATTTAGGGAAATCACCCTCTGTGATAAAGTCTACCGCCATGCCGGTTTTCTCATCACGGACAACCTTTACCTTTGCATACTTAATAGCACTAAGCGAATCTACAACATGCGAAAAACCTGCAATACCTGTAGCAAATGTACGACGTACATCTGTATCAATCAATGCCATTTCAGCCGCTTCGTAGTAGTATTTATCGTGCATATAGTGTATAGCGTTTAGGGTATGAACATAAAGTTTTGCGAGCCACTGCATCATTGCAACGTACTTTTCAACCACTTCGTCATAATCAAGATATTCACTTGTAATCGGGCGATATGCCGGGCCCACCTGTTCTAACGTTTTAAGGTCTATGCCACCATTGATAGCATAAAGAAGACATTTAGCAAGGTTTGCACGGGCTCCGAAAAACTGTATTTCCTTACCCGTCTGCGTAGCAGATACACAGCAACAAATCGAATAATCATCGCCCCATACAGGCTTCATAACATCATCATTTTCGTACTGAACCGAGCTTGTGGTTATTGAAATCTCAGAAGAGTATTTTTTAAAGTTTTCAGGAAGAGATGATGAATATAAAACTGTCAGGTTTGGTTCAGGAGCAGGACCCATATTTTCTAATGTATGCAAGAATCTATAGTCTGTCTTTGTAACCATAGAGCGACCATCCATACCGATGCCGCCAACTTCCAGTGTTGCCCACACAGGGTCTCCCGAGAACAGCTGATTATAGCTGGGGATACGGGCAAATTTAACCATTCTGAGTTTTAATACAAGATGGTCTACTAATTCCTGTGCTTCTTTTTCGGTCAGGATGCCTGCATCAATATCTCTTTTAAAATAAATATCCAAAAATGTGGAAATTCTGCCAACGCTCATAGCTGCGCCATTTTGTGTCTTTATAGCGGCAAGATAGCCAAAGTAGAGCCACTGCACAGCCTCTTTGGCATTTTTTGCAGGTTTTGAAATATCAAAGCCATAGCTTTGTGCCATTTCCTTCATCTGACGAAGCGCCGCTATCTGCATAGCAACTTCCTCACGAGCACGGATGACACTATCGTACATACTGGTCTCGCCACAGCTTATCATATCCTTTTGCTTTTGTTCAATTAAAAAGTCAATACCGTATAAAGCAACTCGGCGATAGTCACCTACAATACGACCTCTGCCATAAGAGTCTGGCAAGCCTGTAATAATTTTATTGTGTCTTGCCATTTTCATTTCAGGTGTGTAAACATCAAAGACAGCTTGGTTGTGAGTACGGCAATATTTTGTGAAAATTTTTCCTAATTCAGGATCAGGTGTATATCCGTTTGTCTCGCAGGCCTGCATTGCCATTTTGATACCACCAAAAGGCATAAAAGCACGATTTAATGGTTTGTCGGTTTGAAGACCTACAACCTTTTCCAAATCCTTTAATTCTTCACTTATATATCCCGGAGCATGTGATGTAATGGTAGACACAATATCTGTATCCATATCCAGAATTCCGCCTTTTGCTCTCTCTTCTTTCTGTAATTCCTGAAGCTTTTCCCAAAGCTTGTTTGTTGCCTCAGTAGGGCCTTCTAAGAATGAAGCATCACCATCGTATGGTGTGTAGTTTTTTTGAATAAAGTCGCGGACATTTACTTCCATCTTCCAGATTCTACCTGAAAAACCGTCCCATTCTTTAAAATCAAACATAATTATCCCTCTTTTCCGCGATAACAAATGCAACAAGTAAACTTTAATAATATGCTACAATATGTATCTTTTTATCTTTTCATACCACATTTTAACACAATATATTGTGCGTGTCAACACTTTATATTACAAAAAAATAAACAAAAATGATAATTATTATCATTTTTGTTTATGATATTTTACCAAGAAACACCATATATTAGTAAAAGCAAGTATCTGTGAATAAAATCGTTGACATTTTTACATAAATATGGTATCATATTTATGTCCCATGAGGGAGTAGCAAGCGTTTTTTTGCGCAACAAGTCAACATCCTGACCGACGTCGGTCTGGCTTGTTTTAATATGCGAGACTCATGTATACCTTTTCTATACATTTGTCTAAAAACTGTATATAACAGGTATGACGGTTGTCATACCTGTTTTTTTATGGAGGAAAGTATGAATTTAGGGTTTATGTTTTTTCTGAACAGTATTCTTTTGGGCCTCGGTCTTGCTATGGACGCTTTTTCTGTGTCTTTGGCAAACGCTTTAAACGAACCCGATATGAAAATGAAGAAAACCGTATTTATTGCAGGTGTTTTTGCGTTTTTTCAAGCCTCAATGCCGCTTATCGGATGGATTTGTGTACACACCATATTAAGCCATTTTCAGAATTTTCAGAACGTAATCCCCTTTATTGCTCTTGTTCTTTTGAGCTTTATCGGCGGCAAAATGTTACTCGATGGCCTTAAGAATAACGAGCTGGATAAAGAGCCTATGAAGTTAGGTATTGTTTCTCTTTTAGTACAGGGAATTGCAACTTCAATTGACGCTCTGTCTGTCGGATTTACAATAGCAAATTACGATTTTTTATCTGCCCTGCTGTGTGCTTTAATCATTGCAATAGTTACATTCGTTGTATGTTTGCTTGGTCTTGCACTTGGAAAAAAATTCGGCACACACCTTGCCAGCAAGTCACAGGTTTTAGGAGGCGCTATACTTATATTTATAGGGCTTGAGATTTTTATTACAGCTATTTTTTAAAATAACATAAATATACATTAAGAATGGAGAGATCTTATGGAATTTTTACTAGAAGGCTTTATGGACGTCACATGGCAAAAATGTGTCATGTATGCAGTAGGTATATTACTTATCTACTTAGCAATCAAAAAGCAGTATGAACCATCCTTGCTCCTGCCTATGGGTTTCGGTGCTATCTTGGTTAACCTCCCTCTTTCCGGCGTAGTTAACTATGAAATGGCAGGCATCGGCGAGGTAAACGGTATAATTGAATGGCTTTATGATATTGGTATTCACGCCTCTGAAGCAATGCCACTTCTATTGTTCATAGGCATAGGCGCAATGATCGACTTCGGTCCACTACTTTCCAATCCGAAAATGTTTTTATTCGGCGCTGCAGCGCAGTTCGGTATATTCTTTGTTATTGCAGCCGCAGTTATTTTAGGTTTTGATTTAAAGGATGCAGCATCTATCGGTATTATCGGTGCAGCAGACGGTCCTACATCTATCCTTGTTTCACAGGTTTTAAAATCAGCATATGTAGGTCCTATTGCAGTTGCAGCCTATTCGTATATGGCACTGGTTCCTATTATACAACCAGCGGTAATCAAGGCAACCACAACAAAAAAAGAACGCAAAATAAAAATGCCATACAATCCCGCAAACGTTTCTAAAGGTTTAAAAATATCATTTCCTATTATCGTTACTTTCATTGCAGGTTTTGTAGCTCCACAGTCTGTTGCTTTGGTAGGATTTTTGATGTTTGGCAACTTAATTCGTGAATGCGGTGTTTTAAATACTCTTTCAGATTCTGCGCAAAACGTATTGGCAAATCTTATAACACTTCTTTTGGGTATTACAATCTCATTCAGTATGAGAGCTGAACAGTTCGTAAATGTACAGACACTTTTAATTATGGGGTTAGGTCTTGTAGCTTTCGTATTCGACACAGCAGCAGGTGTTTTCTTTGCAAAGATTTTAAACCTGTTTTCAAAAAACAAAATCAATCCTATGGTTGGTGCAGCAGGAATCTCTGCATTCCCGATGTCAGCCAGAGTTGTGCAAAAATTAGGTCTTGAGGCTGACTCACAAAACCACTTATTAATGCACGCAGTAGGTGCTAATGTATCAGGACAGATTGCATCAGTTTTAGCAGGCGGTATGATATTAAATCTTATTCCGCAGCTGATTAAATAAGGAGGTTTTAAATTATGAATTTTTCAGGAATAAATATGACAGATTTATCAAGTGCTATGAAGCTTATGGGGCAAGGCATGCTTGGCATATTCGTTGTAATGGCAGCAATTTCTCTGATAGTTTTTCTGCTGACAAAAGCATCTGCAAAAAAATAATTAAAGCACGTATTAATTGTATATTTTAATGAGGTGAAAAAATGGATATTTTTGATCTATTAAATTTAATTGGTGGATTGTGTCTGTTTCTTTTTGGTATGGAATTGATGGGTAGCGCCTTAGAGCGTCGTGCAGGAAGTGGCTTAAAAACAATTCTTGCCCATCTTACACATAACAAGCTTGCAGGTTTTTTGACCGGTTTGGGCGTAACATCTATAATTCAGAGTTCGTCTGCCACAACTGTTATGGTTGTCGGTTTTGTTAACTCTAATCTTATGACTCTGCGTCAGGCGATCAGTATTATAATGGGTGCAAACGTCGGAACTACCGTTACTGCCTGGATTTTGAGTTTGGGCGGAATTTCCGGTGACAATTTATTTATGCAGCTTTTAAAGCCTACATCTTTTACGCCGATTTTAGCACTTATCGGCACTGTGATGTATATGTTTGGCAAATCATCAAAAGGAAAAGATACCGCTACTATTCTTTTAGGCTTTGCAACACTGATGTTTGGTATGGACACCATGTCTTCTGCTGTTTCAGGTCTTAGAGATGTTGCATGGTTCCAGCAGATGTTCATAATGTTTAAAAATCCTATTTTAGGCGTTATTGTAGGTGCATTACTTACAGCTATAATTCAAAGCTCATCTGCTTCTGTCGGTATCCTGCAGGCATTGTCTGCAACAGGTCAGATAACACTTGGCGCTGCCATCCCAATAATTATGGGACAGAATATTGGTACCTGTATAACTGCAATTCTCTCTTCATTTGGCACAAATAAAAACGCTAAACGCGCCGCTGTTGTTCACCTTTCATTTAATATAATAGGCACAATAGTAGGACTTATACTCTATATTCTGGTATCATCAATTTTAAAGCCTGTAATATTTGACAGCGCTGCAAATCATGTAAATATCGCAGTTGCTCACTCCTTCTTTAATGTGATGTGTACTGTTATCTTATTCCCTGTTCCATCTTTGTTGGAAAAAATAGCCCTAAAGGTTATTCCCGAAACAGGCAAAAAAGAAGAAATCGTAGAACTGGACGATCGTTTGATTGCTACACCAGCTGTCGCCATTGCACAATGTCATAAATATGTTACAGAAATGGCAGAAAAATCAGTTAATTCATTTAAGGAAAGCCTGACATTGCTTGAGAATTTTGATAGTAAGCTTGCAGAAAAAATCAGAAAAGACGAATCACGCGTTGACCACTTAGAGGATATTTTAGGAACATATTTGGTTAAATTGAGCGCATATCAGATTACAGACGAAGACAGTGCAGAAGTTTCTAAGCTGTTAAAAGCTATAGGAGATTTCGAGCGTATCTCAGACCACAGTGTAAACGTTGTAGAATCTGCAGAAGAATTGCATGAAAAACGTATCATTTTCACAGATGTTGCATCAAAGGATATGAACAATCTTACATCTGCAGTTTCCGAAATTCTTGATTTGGCTTCATTTGCATTCATACATAACGATACAGACGTCGCTCTGAAGGTAGAGCCTTTAGAACAGGTTATCGATGAATTAAAGCTCAAAATGCGCAATGGTCACATAGATCGTTTACAAAAAGGCGAATGCTCAATTGAAGCAGGTTTTGTTTTGACTGATTTGATAACTAACCTTGAGCGTACCGCTGACCATTGTTCAAGCATTGCAGTTTGCATAATAGACTCAGCGCAAAAGACTATGAATATTCATGAGTCAAAAGCAGATATAAAAGAAAACAGCACATACTTTAAAGAAAAATATATTTCATACAGCAAAAAGTATCTTAACTAAAAAAAGAGGCTGTAGCAAAATGATTTCATATTGCTACAGCCTCTTTTTTACATCTATTACAGTAAGTATATCTTTTTCCATTTTAAATTTGATGTCATAGTCTGAAAACATCATGCTATATATTCTTTCATCATCGTGGTATGAAGGTCTTGGGTCATCAGCTAAACAAGCTATAGCTGATGCTCTTTTTTCATGAGGCAGAACTTTTAAAAGTTCATCTGGAAAACTCACGTTTAAAGAGTGATCCTTATTTTCTTCGGCAAAACCGCCTTTAGCCCCCAATATACAGTCGCTATAGGGAATATATGGTTTGATGTCGTAAATAGGTGTATCGTTTAGCAAGTCAACCCCTGACACTATTATTGAGCCTTTTTCTAATCTTTCTAATTTTACACACGAAAGTCCTAAAGAATTTGGTCTAAATGGCGAGCGACTTGCAAAAACCCCTACTCTTTTGTTTCCGCCGAGTCTTGGCGGTCTTACCGTCATGGTTTTGCCCTTATATACAGATTCAGAAAAACCAAATATAAGCCAAATATGTGAAAATTCCTCTATCCCTCGTATTGCCTCAGGATTATTAAACTCTGGCAAAAATTCTATCTTTCCTATCAGTTCTTTTACTCTGCCGCTCTGACGCGGTATACCAAACTTTTCCTTAAAATCGGTCTTTATATATGCAATCGGCTTTATATCCATAGGCTCAATCACTCCCTTACAGTATAAACTATAACACAGGTTTTAAATAAATTCAAATATTAAAATTAAATTCAAAATAACCTTGACAAACGTAAAAAAAAATGGTAAACTATCTAAGTCAGTTGCGATGCGGATGTGGCGGAATTGGCAGACGCGCTAGACTTAGGATCTAGTGTCTCCGACGTGCAGGTTCAAGTCCTGTCATCCGCACCACAAACAAAAAGCTTACAGTATTTTACTGTAAGCTTTTTTTCGTGTTTGTTTTTATCAAAGATATACTTTGGACTCTATATAATTTCGTTGTTCATAAGATGTTACTTTCCAAGTACTTTTTTTGCCTTTCTCATAGCTAAAATACGATTCATTTCGTTATAAACTATCATATAACCTTCGTCAACGCCCATGCCGGGTTTCGCAAGAATCTGGATAGGCTTGGTAGCCATAGCACAATGAACGCATACCTGCGCACTACGATCTGTTTCGTTACATGTGCCACCTTGATAAGCTCCTATTCCCTTTTCTCTGCAGTACAAAACTGCTTCAATAGTGTTATTGATACCACCAAGGTCAGGAGTCTTTATTTGTACCATATGTCCCGCCTTATTATCAGCAAAAAGCTTGATGTCTTCAAGTGTGTTGCACCATTCGTCTGCAACAAGTTCCACATCACAGCCACGGTCATCCAACTCTTTTGTAAGAGCCGCCAGAGCTATAAGTTGTGTCTCACGGTCACAGTCACAGTCCATAGGTCCCTCAATACGTAATTTAAAGGGTTTTGCGATTTCTCCAAGTCCCTCTATATAATCTGCCATATCCTTATAGTTATTATTTCCAAAAGCAGCACCTATAGTACCATATACATCTATGTGCATAATTGGAGAATAGCTCTCATCAGTACGGAATTCTAAAATGCGGTCGCGTAACCACTCGACATATTCAGCGAGTTTTTCACCTTTTCTGCCAAGCTTTGTATCAATATTATTAATAAGAGCATGAGGGAGAACCTGTGCACCCTTAATAATCATTTTATCAGTGTTGTCATAGCGATCGTCACCGGACTGAGTGAAAATCGGGATAGGAGTTTCAGATACAGTGCAGCCATATTCATCAGCTACAACCTCGCACATCATTCTGCCGGTTGCTTTTGCAACAGCATCTAAAATTGCCTGAGATACACCGTAACGGATAGCTGTATGAAGACGCTTGCCACCAACTTTAATATCTTCCATCATTGCACAAAGGCCACGGAAATCATCAGCTTCTTTGCCAACAAGTTCAGGTTTTATAAACTTGTCAATAACAGGAATAAAATCTTCTGCTAGAAACAGCGGGTCACGTCCGCCTGCACCTGAATACTGAACAGCCGCACAGTCACCGTAAGCAATCTGACCATCTTCTAATACTATCATTACCGAGATGGACTCTCCTGCCTGACGAACAGCACGAAATCCCTCAGTTACAGGATCACCTATATAAAATACACCATCGTGGCCTGCTCCCTGCTTAATAGCACGTTGGTCATCAAAGTAAAATCCGGTACGTCCGGGTGAGCAAACAATATCTATAATTTTCATAACACATTTATCTCCTTATTAATATTTTGGACGTCCAACCAAGCGCCCTTTACCAATAGCGTATACGTCATCGATAACCATCTGGAAAGATGCCTTACGTTTTTCAGCAACTGCACGCTCTTCTATCTTTGATTTGTGGAAATCAAGAAGATCCTGTGAAAATGGTAAGTTGCCAGGATTTAAGATTCGAACTGCACCGTTATTATCACGGCAAGGCAGCATTTTACCTGCATTCGCTCGACATGGAGCAAAAGGAACATCAAGCACACCTGCTTCAACGCCGCGGCAAACACCAATAGCAACATCGCCTTTTCCAAGCTCAAAGCATTTGTCAACAATAGCACGTGTTTCCTGACGAATTATTTCTTTTTCCTCTTCTAAATCATCAGAGTGAAATTTCTGGTCAGAAAGCATATTAACAACCTGTTTTGTACAACGAAGCCCCTGGGCATTAGCCTCCATAGTAGGAATACCAACCGCCTCATGAGGTGTTTTTACAATAACCTTTGTAGCCTTTGCCAAAGCAGCAATTAAACTACCTGAAGATATAACACCAAAAGCCTTCGCTTCATCAGCAGGGAAACCACCCATCCACTGATGAAGAACAGTTGTAACTTCTACATCAGCGTATCCATATTTCTGTAAATATTCATCTGTTAATTCCTGAAGTGTACGGATAGCAGCAATATCCTGTACAAGATTACCGCACTGACCGTAACCAACTGTTATATTTTTAACACCCTGCTCAGCAGCGAGCAATGCTTCTATAATAGCCGCCGCATGAGATATACAAGGGGGCACCAAAGTTCCTGTTAAAGGTCCATATGGTTCTCGGTTAATAGAAACACCCATTTCTTCATAAAGTCCTGTCAAACGGTCAACATACTGCCAGTCACGGATTGTTCTTTCCATAGGGATATTTTTGCAATAAGGCAGGTTGTAAGAAATACCACCACCTTCATAGCTTGTAAAGCCTCCGGCATATGTAATTTCGGTCAATAGTCTTGCGTCAGGGGTGCCGTGACGGACCTGCATAGGTACATTGACACTTTCGATAACCTGACGGCACTTTGCAACACCGTGATTAACTGCAGGAAAGCCGTTTAGCATTGCTCTTTCCAAACGAAGAGATTCTGATATGCCGTTTTCTGCCTCTTCATATCTGTTTTGGCGTGTGTAACTATCAATAGTTGAAGGAAGTAGGTCAGCTTCTCCGTGTTCCTCCAGATACTGCATAAGTTTAATATGTTCTTCGACAACAGGTACACCTGCACGGGGTTGCACCAATGTACGATTATCACGCTTTGCAGCTAAAAGTTTTTTGGAAAAGTTTCTTGATTCTGGCATTGCTTTGTGATAGGCAACTGCCTCCTCGATGTCAACATCCTTTCCTGTGGGCCACTGAGTCAAAACTTCCTGACGTAAGCGGTTAAATTCGCCGTCAGAAAGACGTTTATTTTGAATATCCATAGTATTCAAGCTCCTTTTTCATTATTCGCAAGGCCGTTTTGGGATAATATGATGAAAGTAATCCCATTGCAGCTAAAATATACGTTCTATCTACCCAAACATCAGCAGTTTTTGGTCTAAGTGATGTAGGATTTCTTGGTGAATAGAGGGCGAAGGCTGCGATCTCTTCTGTCCTCTTTGTGTGGATCAGGCTGCCGCCCGTTACCACAATTTGTTTTACTTTGGTCAGGTTTTTCCCTTCCTGGACATACGTCTGACCCATCATTGTATATGTTTCTGAAATTGTGCCTGCATGACGCGTAATCGCTTCTTCTATGGCACATGACGCCAATGCATAATCCAAGGCTTCCATTTCACTGTCGCCATTTGGGACTTTATCTGTATTTTTCCTTAAATCATCTATCAAAGCCTGTACTCTTTCTTCCGAAAGACCGGAAAGCTCACATATTCGATTTATTCCTGCAACATCCACAATACCATGAATACTGTATCGCATACCGATATCGCCTTCTACTGTACGCTTTGCATAAGGCTCAGGAAGTCCTTTGTAGACCGTGTTCATATGCTCCGGCATTCCGTCAGCAATTGAATAAACATCAGTTGTAGCACCGCCTACGTCCACAGCTATCAAGTCACCGATTCCAAGTTCATCCTCGTATCCCTTTGCAAGAAGTTCCATCGCCTGAAGAACGGCTGACGGTGTGGGCATCATGATGTCAGATAAAAGTTCTGTCGCTTTACTTAATCCCTTTGCCTGAATAATCCTATTCAAAAATATTTCACGAATCTGCTTTTGAGCAGGCTCTATTTGAAGTACGCCGAATTTTGGCATTACATTGGGACAAACATAAACCTCACAGTCCTTTAAAATTTCTTGACACTGTCTTGCTACTGTGCGGTTACCTGCAATTACAATAGGAAAATCCGGTTTCATATCTGCCAACATTTTTGCATTATGCAGAATACATTCCTTATTGCCGCCATCAGTTCCGCCTACAAGAAGAAAAATATCCGGACTAGTTTTACTGATTTCTTCAATATCTTCCTCAGTCAACTCAAAGGCATATATTCCCACTGCCTTTGCTCCTGCTCCAAGACTTGCAAGCTTTGCAGCTTCTCCGGTAAGTTCCGGCACAAGACCGCTTGTGACCATCCGAAGACCTCCTGCAGCTGAAGAGCATGCGTAGCAAGAATCGTAAAAAATTTTACCGGTTTTCTCTTCTAAAATTTTAAGCCCTTGATTAAGACCGTCATTTATATCAGTCTGAACCGTGGTATACGATGCGGCTGTTCCAAGAATCTCTTCTTTATCAACATCTACCGCCGTAAGCTTTGTATATGTACTGCCGAAATCAATCAGCAAGACATTTTTCATTAATTGTCACCATCCATATTTAGCAGCTCACGAAGAGCCTCAATAGCAGTTTCCGGCGAAGTTCCGGGAGGAAATGCCCGGTCAAAGCCCATTGCTTTAAAGCGCTTTTCCACATCTTCAAATTTTTGTTTGCCAATAACAATATTACCACCAACAATCAATGGAATGCCTTTTAGCCCTGCTTCATCACACTTTTCACGCATACCACGACAATCTAGTTCCCCCTGTCCGTAAAGAGAAGAAACAACGATGGCATCCGCACCGGATTCTATAGCTGCTGCAATATACTCTTCCTGTGAAACCATAACACCAAGATTCACTACTTCAAAACCAGCTTCCGTAAAAGCATGGTACAAAATCTTATTGCCTACGGCATGAACATCAGCGCCAATAACACCGATGACCAGGACTTTTTTTTCTTTGTTATCCATATCAATACCTCATTATATTAATTTAGATATAACTATAATTGTTATATACCTATATAATATAATGTAATATATCATTTGTCAAGACGAAAATGGCATTTTTACTATTTTTTATATTTATATGGTTTTGTCGTCACGTATTCTTTTAATTTTGGTTTCTAGGTACAAAAGAGACCCTTCATCCATTTCGTAATTACAATCAATTACATTACCTTTAAACTTCGCTATGGCTTTAACGCTATGTGTGTTAAAGTATTTTTCGTAGTTTTTAGGAACAAGAATTGTATCCTTTCCCTTAAGATATTTTCCCAAATCTGCATCATCACCTATAATCAGCGGTTTGCTTAAAACAATATCTTCTGCATACATTTCGCAAGTGTTATATAAAAGCTCTGCGAAACGCACGCTATACCCCAAAATACCAGTTTTCTCACCCTTACGAAGCTTAATAATATGCGATAAACAACGCGCAGAAGGCCTCAGTGCCACGCGTGCTATTCTTTTTCTATCAGGAACAACAGTTTCCAGATATTGAGAGTGCAAAGATGTTGTAACAATGAGATCAAAGTCATCGCTCAGTTTATATGGATATTGTTTTATGCTGGCAAATGTATAGGAATATAAATCAAGTTCATCAATATGTCTAAGCTGCTCGGACATCTGCGACAGATTTTCAGGATTACATTCAACCACTGCAACCTTTACATGAGTTTCCTCTTGGGAATGTTCACGAAGTTTTAGATTCAAAAATATGTTTATCTCAGACGCCGAAAGTCCCATTCCTTCTAAACGGTCAAGCATCTCATCAATAGCTGCCATAGCCTGTTCTTTTCTACTTCCTGAATTTGCCGGCTGGTATTTTACAAAAGTGCCTCTTCCTTGTACCTTTTCGATAAGTCCAATCCGTTCCAGTTCGTCATACGCCCGTTTTACGGTCCCTCTGGCAACTCCGACCTCTTCGATCATTTCTTGAACAGTTGGAAGCTGTTGACCTGATATGAGACTACCGTTTTTTATCGCAACACAAATTGCGTCCACAAGTTGTTGATATATAGGAACATCCAACTCCGTATTAATTTTGTATAGTGGTTCCATAATTTTCACCCCTCTGATTGTTATATAACAATTATACCTCGTTTCACTAATTTGTCAAGATGAATTGATACATTTTAAGGCACGCTTTATGTAAGCGTGCCTTAAAATCTACTGCTTATTATCTTTTTGAGCAAGATAATTTTTCCTTCCAATTTCATAAAGATTGTTTCCATTACTATCAATTACTACAATGGCAGGAAAATTCTCCACTTCAAGTTTACGGATAGCCTCAGCGCCAAGGTCATCATATGCGATAACTTCAGCTTTTTTTATACATTTGCTCAAAAGAGCTCCACAACCACCGATAGCCCCGAAATATACAGCACCATATTCTTTCATGGCATCAATAACTTCAGGACCTCTCTTACCCTTACCAATCATGCCAGTAAGTCCCTGTGCGATCATAGTAGGACTGTATGCATCCATACGATATGAAGTTGTAGGCCCGGCAGAACCTAAAGCCTGCCCCGGTTTTGCAGGTGTAGGACCCACAAAATAGATTATACTGTCTTTAACGTCAAGCGGTAACTCCTTACCCTCTGCAACAAGCTCACACAAGCGCTTATGAGCAGCATCTCTTGCTGTATAAATTACACCTGATATTAAACAACTGTCCCCTGCTTTTAATTTTTTTGAGGCTTCGCGCGTCAATGGTGTTCTAACAGAAATAGCCATTTATATCACCTCCGTCTGATGTCTGGTAACATGACAATTTATGTTAACAGCAACAGGTAATCCAGCAATATGAGTCGGATACTGTTCAATATTTACAGCAAGCGCAGTAGTTCTGCCGCCAAATCCCTGCGGGCCGATACCAAGGTTGTTTATTTCGTCAAGTAGTTCTTTTTCAAGGTCAGCATAAAAATCATCGCCGTTCGGAATATTTACCGGACGAAGAAGGGCCTTTTTAGCAAGATAAGCAGCCTTGTCAAAAGTCCCGCCTATACCCACACCTACAACAATAGGAGGGCAAGGGTTAGGTCCGGCTTCTTCGACAGTTTTTATTACAAAATCTTTTACGCCCTGCAACCCGTCAGAAGGCCTGAGCATTGCAATTTTACTCATATTCTCGCTGCCAAAACCCTTGGGTGCAACTGTAATTTCGATTTTGTCCCCAGGAACAATCTCGAAATAAAGCATTGCGGGAGTGTTGTCACCTGTGTTTACTCTGTCAAGCGGATCACGAACCACACTCTTTCTGAGATATCCTTCATCATATCCTTGGCGAACACCCTCGTTTACAGCCTCGGTAATATCGCCGCTTACATGAACATCCTGTCCGATTTTTAAAAACACACAAGCAACACCTGTATCCTGACAAACAGGCTGATTTTTTTTATCTGCAATTTGATAGTTTTCAATAATACATTCTAATATTTCCTTTGCCTGAGGCCATGTCTCATTAGCATGAAAGTTTGAAATACATTCCTTCATATCACTGCTTAAATGACAATTTGCCTCAATGCACAATTTTTTCACCACTTCGGCGATAAGCTTTGCATCAATTTCACGCATATAATTTTCTCCTATTAATTGTCTTGTGGTACATTATAAATTTTATCCAGAATATTACCCTCACGTCCGATAACCTCAGCAACTACCCTGTTACCCTTTGGAGGTTTTTCAGGTTTACCGGTAATACGTTCGGTCTTTTCTTTAAGTTCTGAAATATCAACAATAGGCAGTCCGGCTTTTAGTAAACATTCTTTCAGTTCTTTATTTTTAGGATTAACAGCAATTCCACCTTGTGTAACCAAAACATCAATATCCTTGCCCGGAGTGGAAATGCAAGTTACATGGTCTGTGACGATAGGCATCCTTGCTCTGAACATAGGTGCAATAATCATGGAGAGCTTTGAGCCTGCTGCCGTGTCACTGTGACCACCCGAACCACCCATAATATAACCATTTGAATCAGTATGTACATTCACATTAAAATCTGTATCAATTTCCGTTGCGCCCAAAATAACAACATCAAGGCTGTCCACAACTGCACTACGGCTGCTTGGGGAAGCATACTGCATAGCAGAAATTTCCTGATGTCTCGGGTCACTTTTAATGGACTCTACTGCTGTCAGATCAAAGCACTGAACATCCATAAGACTCTGGAAACAACCGGCCTTGAGCATATCTACCATATAACCGGTGATACCGCCCAATCCAAAACTTCCTTTAATCTCTTTCTCAAGCATTATATCCTTCAAAAAATTTGCCGCAGCAAGAGATGCTCCGCCCGCTCCGGTCTGGAACGAAAATCCGTCTTTTAAAAGACCCGATGCCTCTATCACCTTAGCAGCATAAGACGCCATAACAAGCCCAACCGGGTCACGGGTAATTTTGGTTGTGCCTGAAACAATACCTTTGGGGTCACCGATAGAATCTACCGACACTACATAATCTATATAATCCTCGGAAATTGACCAATTCTGCAACGGATAAGAAACCAGATTATCTGTAATAACCACTACTTTTTTTGCATACATTGCATCTGCATAAGCATATCCAAGGCTTCCACAGGCAGATTTTCCGTATTTACCGGAGCAATTACCCATTGGGTCTGCGGTAGGTGCTGCAATAAATGCCACATCAATAGGAGTTCTGCCTAAAGCTATATCACTCGGACGACCGCCATGAGTACGGAATTGTACCGGTTTTTCCAAAATACCTTCCGAAAAAGCACGTCCCAGACCTGCTGCAATATAGTCCGCTGCGACACCGGTAACTACCTTATTTTCAATATGTGTAAGCAAGGGTTTATGTACATCAAACAAAGAACTTGCATTAACTGTAATATCTTTTATGCCAAGACTTGCAATTTCATCCATTACCATATTGAGCACATAATCACCGTTGCGGAGATGATGGTGGAATGAAACTGTCATACCGTCTTTTAGTTCTGATAAGACAATTGCCTCACGAATAGATTTTACCAACTTATTCATTGCTATTCCCCCTGTCTATCCCTAATGCTTCTGCCATAGAAATTGTTCTTTCTGCCCTTGCAACAATAGGAGCATCGATCATTTTTCCATGTAGAGCAATAGCGCCTTTCCCCTGCTCTTCGGCAAGACGTATAGCGTACATAACCTCATATGCATAGTCTATGTCCGCCCTTGTAGGACTGAATACTTCATTGATTACGTCCACATGCCGTGGTGAAATGGATGCTTTTCCCGTAAAGCCCAGACTTTTTGCAAGATTAGCATCAATCACGATACCTTCGTCATCATTTACATCAGTAAATGGTGTATCATAAACATCAATACCTGCAGCACGTGCAGCTACAACAAGACGGGTTCTGGCATATTCAATTTCTCTGCCTTCTTTGGTACGCTTACACTGGAGATCAGCGGTTAAATCCTCAGCACCTAAAAACAGCGCCTTAACACGTTTTGAGCAAAAAGCAATTGCATAAGCATTTTCAACACCCAATGCAGTCTCTATAAGAGGCATCAACCCAACCGTACCATGACTTAGTCCCGACTTATTTTCAACTTCGGTCATATACTCATCTGCAACAAGTGCATCCTTTGGAACCCCTGTTTTAGGAAGCAAAATAAGGTCAGGTTTTTCAGGAAGTATAGCATCTATATCCGCTTTCCAGTAATCAGTATCAACAGAATTTATACGAACAATAACCTCACATCCTTTTAAATCCATATAACGCATGGTGTTACGCACCAGAATTCTGGCTGCGTCCTTTTCTGCAGGAGATACCGCATCCTCCAAATCAAAGATTACTGCGTCGGCTCCAAGACAATTTGCGTTTATAAGCATATTAGGGTTATTACCCGGCAAAAACAACATACTGCGGCGCATTAGTTTTCCTCCTTTCCACGGAGAACGGCTGTCTCTACTCTGGCACGGATTACACATTCAAGTGCTCCCCTGTCTATTACGCGAACATCAGCGTTTTCTATACCATGTTCTTCTAATACCTCTCTTATTACGGTTTGAATTTTTTCTCCAAACTGTTTCTGAACAACAGACTCAAGCTGAATACTCAAACCATCTTGCGACGGCTCAATCTCTACATAGGCATCACTGGATTCCATAGTTCCCGCTGATGCATATTTGGATATATCCACTTTACTGCAACTCCTTTCGTATCCTTTATAAATAAAAAGTTATAGTTCAATTTATCAATATTATATAATACAATTTAAAAAAAATCAATTATTTTTCTTTTTTCTTTACATTTTTGGCAGTTATGCGTTATAATGTTATTAATGAATTGTATGAAAAAGGAAAGAACATGTATATTGAAACATTATCCAGCTTTAACGAAACAAAATTGAATATATGGAAAAATTTTTTGAAAAGAGCCTCACTTGAGCCGGACGAATCTGTCAGTCAGACAGTTCTTCTTTGGGACGGAGATACTCTTGTTGCCACAGGTTCGCGTACAGGAAATCTTCTTAAATGCATCGCTGTCGATTCCAAAAGACAAGGAGAAGGTCTTGCTGCAACACTTATTACTGCCTTACGACAGGAGGCATTTAAAGAAGGATTAAGCCACCTTTTTCTATATACCAAGCCTGAAAACAAAGATATGTTTTCTTCTTTGTTCTTTTATCCGGTAGCTGAGACAGACAAAGTTTTGCTTATGGAAAACCGCAAGGACGGCATAAGGAATTTTTTAAATACACTTCCTGTAAAACAGGCTTTCGGCACCGTGGGTGCTGCTATTATGAATTGCAACCCCTTTACTTTGGGACATCGTTATCTGATTGAGACGGCTGCTAAGGAATGTAATCATCTTTATGTATTTGTTGTTTCTGAAGACAAAAGCCTCTTTTCGGCAGAAGACCGGTTGAAAATGGTACAATCAGGCACCGCTGATATTTCAAATGTAACCGTCCTTACAACAGGACCATACCTTATTTCATCAGCGACTTTTCCTACCTACTTTCTTAAAGAGCGCGAAAATGCTACACAAGTCAAGTGCCTTTTAGATATCGAAATATTCATAAAGTACTATGCTCCAAAATTTAATATAACCACCCGTTATGTAGGAACCGAGCCTTTTTCGCCAACGACAGAGCAATATAATACAGAGTTAAAGAAAATTTTACCCGCACACGGCATTAAGGTTAAAGAGCTTCCAAGACTTGAAATATCTGACACTCCGGTAAGCGCAAGCCAGGTAAGAATTTTGATCGACAGCGGAAACATACAAGATGTTAAATCATTGCTACCCGATACAACATATGAATTTTTACTCAATAAAGGTCTAATATAATTTAGGAGGAACTAAAATATGCAGGAACGTCAAAAAAATCATATTTTAAGCAGTTATTTTGCACCAAGAGGTCACCAGCGTATGTATGCCCTTGGTATGCAACTCGCGCAGCTATACCTTTCTCCATTTGATAAACTCATCGGCATCGTAGGCGACGCTGGTTCCGGCAAAAGCGCACTGCTTAGAGGAATGTTCCCCGGACTCGAACTTACTAACGATGATGACGGAGTTTATGTACGCCCTCTTCCTCTTTTAGAGCAGGACAACGGATATTTTTCTCCACACACCTATCACCTTGATATACGCTTTGAAAACGGTTTTACGCAAATGAGTGTTCTGGCCGATGCTATTACTAAGGCTTTGCACAACGGAAAACGTGTTATTGTAGAACATTTTGACCTTATATATCCTTTGCTTGGCTTTAATGCTAATCTTATCATAGGGGTTGGAGAACAGGTATTATTAGCAAGACCGAATCTTTTTGGTCCTGAACCACAAGAAATACGCGACAAAGTATATGAATCCCTTTCGTACCGTCTTATGGCGCATACAGCAGAGGACTTATGCGAGCTTTGTATGTCCGAATATGAAATGGAGCGTTGCGGTCACGACGATATAAAACACGGTTTCGTTATTACATTTCCCGAAACAAAACCTGAGTTTGATATTCTCGAAATTGAAAAGCAGGTTAATGATATAATTGCAAAAAATCTTCCGGTTGATTATGTGGACAATAACCATATATCCATCGGCGGTCGTCAACATTTTTGTACCGGACCGCGAATACATGTAAGTCATACCGGACAGATTGAGAACTTCCATTTGCTTAATCATTTTATATATGACCGTTTTAATCGTCGCTATTTGTTAGTTGGTTGTGTCGGAAAGGATGCTGAAATCAACCTTCAAAAATTAGATGCACAGCAGAAAAAACAATCAGATCTTATTATGTAGTTATACCAGGGGGATAAAAATGACAGAAGTCACCTTGAGCCAGATGCTTGATGCTCGTGATGAACGCGTAAAAAAACAAAAAAATATACTAAGCCGCTTTAAGCACCCTCTTATCAGTTTTACAATGAATATAGCAGGTCCTATAAAAACATCGCCATTGATTGAGCGTTCATTTTTTGAAGGTGTTAAACTTTTAAAAAAAAGCTTGCCGCAGGGCAGCATAATTTATCAAGACATAGACATCAAGTATACGGGTTTTGAGGCGATGTTTTCTGTAAACTACGAAGTGTCAAATCTTAAAGATATCTGCTCTTCTATTGAGGAAAGCTTAACTATCGGAAGACTTTTTGATATGGATGTAATAAATGCAGACGGAAAAAAACTCGAAAGAAAAAAACCTCGCAATTGCATCGTTTGCGGAGCTCCTGGAAGGGTTTGTGCCGCAGGCAGAGTCCATCCGGTTGATAAAATTCAGGCGGTCTCAAGAGAGCTAATGGAAAACTACTTCTTTCACCTTGACAAAGAATGTTGTTCTGTCCTTGCGGTAAAAAGTCTTTTAGACGAAGTGTATACCACCCCAAAGCCCGGACTTGTGGATTGTCGCAACAACGGAAGCCATACCGATATGGATATCAATACCTTTGAAAAAAGCGCTCATGCACTTAAACCTTATTTTGATGAGTGCTTTTCTATCGGCAAAAATACTAAAAACCTTTCTCATAGTGAGACATTTTCTCTTTTGCGCAATGCCGGTATTTTGGCAGAAAAAACTATGTATAATGCCACCAACGGAATAAACACTCACAAAGGCATAATTTACTCTATGGGTATACTCTGCGCAAGCATTGGAAGGCTATGGACACCAGAAAATCCGTTCGGGTGTGTTTCGGACATTTGTTTGGAAAGCGCACGCATCGTAAAAGAAGCCGTACAAAAGGATTTTAAACAAATAGACATGACAACCGCCGGAGGAAGGCTTTATTTAAAATACGGTATCAGCGGAATTCGCGGAGAAGTTGCCTCGGGGTTTGAATCAGTTTTAAAGATTGGACTTCCGTGTTATAAAAAGCTTAAGAATAAAAATTTCAACTCAAATGATGCAGGTGCCATTACATTGCTTTATCTGATTTCAAATGTTAAGGATACAAACCTTTACCATCGCGGAGGAATCAAAGCAACTGAAGATGCCGTCAAAACTATAAAAAAATTGTTAACAGACTTTCCCGAACCTGCAAAAACGCAAATCGAAACATTAGACGATGCTTTTATCAAACAAAATCTGTCCCCTGGCGGGTGTGCAGACCTTCTTGCGATTACATATTTTTTATATAGTCTTGAGTAATAAAAATAAGGCCATCAATTGATGGTCTTATTTTTCTATTTAGTTTGACTTTTCTTAGCTACTTCGGAAATCTCAGAAATTTTTGATATTATATACGAATATCCGTTTTCACTGTGGGGAATAAGACAGTTCGAGCAGTCCTTTATCCCCTGCTCTATGTAAACAAAGTTTCCGCCGCATTTATCGCCCAAGGCATAAAGAGGGCAATAACAAAATAGACAGTTAAAATTTTCGCTTTCTGTTTTGTGACAAGGGAAATATTTACATTCGTTATTTTTAAAATAACCAAAACCATTTTTCACAATAAAAACTCCTCTGAAACAATATAGCCATACAAACTTATTCTAACATATAATTCGATAAATAACAATCCTTTTTCTACAATTGATTGCTTTTTTCGTATGGAATATCTGCTCTACATTACACTTTTGACATTTGAATAGGAAAAATCGTATACAAAAGAAATATAATTCTTTCATATATGCTATCAAAGCCTTATAATCTTGCGTCTTTGATGTGAATGAGCGGTAGTAAATGACTGCCAATGGCAACAAAAGCCGACCACCGCACCGCCCGCAGACGGGCCGTTCTTTTCTTCTATGCAAAAAGACGTGTTGCACCATTTTAGGTATTACTCGTCTTTTATTATATTTACAATATATTTAATTTTTCTAACAACGATTTTGTATTTAATTCAAAATTTATGCCGTAGTGACGCGATGTCGATGTGGCTTTCGTTAATTCTATGCACTCTGCTACAAATTCTGCCGCTATATTTGCCGCAGAAACAAGTGAGTTTTCAAGCATCAAAGCCGACATAAAGCTACTTGCAAAAACATCTCCAGTTCCGCTATATACCGCTCTTTGTTTTTCGTTTTCTATGTATGTAACTTTTCCATTTTCATAAATTGCTGTAGAGACTTTATCTTCTCTTGAGTTTATTCCAGTAATTATTATTGAAGATGAGCAAATTTTTTTAAGCTCTTCTATTAACAAATCAATATACTCTTTTGTATGCTCTTTTCTATACTCAACACCTGTTAGCAGGCAACTTTCTGTAACATTTGGCACGATGATATCTGCTTTTTTTACAAGTTTTTTCATTTCATTGCAGTATTCAGGCAAAAAACCGTCATAAAGCATTCCATCATCACCCATAACAGGGTCGACAAGCTTGATTTTAACATCAAACATATCCATAACCCTGCTCACACATTCTATCTGCTCTATTGAACCTAAATACCCTGAATATATCCCGTCAAAATCTAGTCCTAGTTTTTTCCAATGTTCTGCCGACGGCAAGATATTATCTGTCAGATCACAAAAAGTATAATCTTTAAATCCTGTGTGTGCAGACAAAACCGCAGTCGGAACAGCGCAGGTTTCAATTCCTGCTGCACCCAGTATTGAAATTGCAACAGTAAGTGAGCACTTGCCAAAGCTCGATATATCATTAATTGCTATTACTCTTTTTTGTTTTTGCAAAATTACACCCTCTTATGAATATGCTTTTATCATTTTTATTGCCCAATTAAGCTTTGTATCATCCTCTAAAGGATATGACATTATATGACTATTGCCACAACTCGCTGTAGCAATATAAGCGTTTTTTGAACGTTTAATAACGCACGTTATCGGTTTTCCTATATATTTTCCGTAACCATTTTTTTCAGCATACGGTCCTGCCTTGACTTTTTTACCCGTTTTGGGGTGAGTTATCATTGTATCGTGCGAAATTACAACTGTAGCTTGATACACAACTTCTCCGTCTTTTGAATTAATGTTTGTTTGCTCTACTTTTTCTGTATATTCTACAAAGCTTTTTGCGTCTTCCTTTTCAGAATCAACATTTGTATCAACTGTCTTATCGAGTTGTCCGCGTTCAAATATATAATCGTCATCATTGCATGATATGACGATTTTGTCTATATTTAAAAGCAATCTGAAAAGTACAGCAGAATGCAAGTACGCTTTTTCTCTTTGGATATTGTTTCCTTTGCCAAACTGTATGATTAGCTTATCGTTATCCAATCTGAATGAAATATTTTTTAGTTCCTCTTTGGTTAAAATATTATCCAAAATACTTTGAACGTCAGCACTGGTTGCATTGTCTGTTTTTAGCATGACCAGCTTTTCTGCATTGTCTCTGTACTTATTTAATGGAAATTCGATAAGAGGCAGATTTTTATCATTTGTCATTAAAGAATATGTCGTTATGGATTTTTCTTCAGAAATAGCCTTCGAAAGCAGGTAAAACTCTGACGGATTATTGTCATAAGTATACAGACCGTTTTCTGATTCGTAATATGTGTATAAATAACCAATCCCGCCGTCGCTCTCTAAATATTTCCATGAGGATATCTCTTTTTTATTGTCTTTTTCCTTATAACTTATAATATTAACAGCACAGTCTTCTTTTGCAGATTGTTTTTTTGAAAATTGTAAAAGAAGTGCTGTATTTTTTACAGATATACTTCCATCGATAAACTCAATCTTTATTACAGAGTTTTCATCATAAAAAGGTTTAATGTTTTTTGGCGGAGGATTTGAGCCAAGTTTTGGAATTTTAAAGCTTTTTGCTATTTTATCTGCAAGATTTTCCTTGACATATTCTTTGAATATGACAAGTTCTGCACTATAAGGCTCGGGGTTAGGAAGATTAAGAGCAATATAGATATTTGATTCTATACCGTCTTTAGAAAAATCTTCATATTTTAAAACATCTTCTGTAAGTTTAACCGAACGAGAATAAAATTTCTTTGACTCGTTATCATCAACTAAAGTAAAACTGCCTACCTTTATTCCTTGTTTGTTGTATAGATTCCCAACAGAATCACTTGACCAATTCTTAGGAATATTTATTTCATAGCCTCGTATTATCACATTTTTAGCAAGCTTTGGGGTATAAAACCTTGCAAACAAAACTACTAAAACAGTAAGTGCCAACACAAGCGCTGACAATATATATACTATTTTTTTCTTATTCATAACATTTCCCCTCATCATACGATTAAACCACTTGCAACACCATTTTTAATGCTATTTATTTCTACTTTCTTAAACTCACCGCTTATGTCTTTTTCGCTTTTTGCCACCACGGTAATATAGTTATCTGTCTTACCTTCATACCATCCAGGCATATCCTTGTATTCTCTTTCAAACAAAACCTCTATAGTTTTGCCAATGTGTGATAACAAAAAGCTTTCGCGTGTTTTTTTTGTTAAGTTAATCAATCTTTTACTTCTCTCGTCTTTTACATGCGGAGAAATTTGATTTTCCATCTTCTGGGCTACCGTACCTTTTCTTACAGAATACTTGAATATATGAGCCTCTGCAAATGATATTTCTTCTGTAAAGTTTAAAGAATTTTCAAATTCTTCATCAGTTTCTCCAGGAAAACCCACCATTATATCCGTTGTAATAGCAGCGTCAGGAAAAGCTTTTCTAATACGAAAAACCGCTTTTTTGTAATCATCAGTCAGATATTTTCTGTTCATTCTCTTCAAAGTTTCATCACATCCGCTCTGAAGTGAGAGATGAAAATGTCTGCATATTTTAGACAGTTTTGAAATTTTTTCAGTAAATTCATCATCAAAAAGTGTCGGTTCTAAAGAACCCATACGAATACGCTTTAAACCATCAATATCATTAAGGCCTTTAAGCAGGTCTATCAAGCTCTCACCTGTATCCCTGCCATAGGATGCAAGATGTATTCCAACCAGTACAATCTCAGAAAAACCGTGTTTGGCTAAACGGCGCGCTTCTTTTAATGAATTTTCCAGGCTTCTTGAACGTATTCTTCCTCTTGCGTACGGGATAATACAATATGAGCAAAAGTTGTCACAGCCGTCCTGAACCTTTAAAAAAGCTCTTGTCCTCCCATCGTAGCTTGTGACCTCAAGTTCCTCAAAATCGGTCTTATTTTTAATATCGCAAACTAAATTAAGTTTTTCTTTATTATTCAAAAACTCTTTGACAGCATCATACACATGTGCTTTTTTATCTGTACCGATAATTATATCCACCTCGGATATTTTACTGATATCTGAAGGTGCAACCTGAGCATAACACCCCATAACAACGAGCGTGCTTTTATCATTTATCTGTTTGGTACGTCTTATCATCTGACGCGACTTTCTGTCTCCTAAGTGTGTCACTGTGCACGTATTTATAATATAAACATCGGCAAATTCATCAAAATCAACACAAATATAGCCATTATCTTCAAACTGTTTTTTTACAGCCTCTGACTCGTATGTATTAACCTTGCAGCCCAATGTGTAAATCGCAAACTTCTTAGCCATACTTCCTCCAAAGCAACAACTTTTACTTTATTTTATCACATAAACATCTACATGTAAAGTAAGTTAGAGTTTTGTATTCTAAAAAATAATATTTTAATAAAAAAGTCTTGATTTTTACGTAATTTTATATTATAATTAACAAGTATTTCGGGATGTAGCGCAGTTTGGTAGCGCGCTTCGTTCGGGACACGGTACTATTCAATTCATTAGTATTGAGCCGAACTCCCACAAACCTTTTAACACCGCCACTTTACGGCGACTTAAAAAACAAAATACATGTGGTCAAATCAGTTTTGACCACATGTTATCCCACAGACACGGGAATATAGAAAAAACTAAATATTTTATTTCGGGATATAGCGCAGTTTGGTAGCGCGCTTCGTTCGGGACGAAGAGGCCGCAGGTTCAAATCCTGTTATCCCGACCAACAAAACCTCAGTAACCAAGCGGTTTCTGAGGTTTTTGCTTTGCCTAAAAAAGCACAAAAAACGATTTTGACCACAATTTTTCATCTTCAACTGTGGGACAAAATCTCTTTTCTTTGTTTCCACCGTATCAAAATTTAATACACCCAAAAGTTATGGCACGGATTTTTATGTCCGTGCCATTTATGTTATTGTGCATTTTTAAGTTTCGCTTTTTGTTCTGCGATTTCGGCTTTCATTTCCTTTATCAGTATGGCGAGCTTTTCTTCACATTCCTCTCTTGTGGATGCGTATATGTTTCTTGCCATTCGTTTGCCGTAGGCATCCTTTGGCGAGTATCTGCCCTCATAGAGATGGTCATTTATCTTACTGATGCATCCTGTGCCTGGTTTTCTCATCTTGCCCTTTTTAGGCTCGAATTTGGCTTGCGGAGGCTTTTCTTGTTCATCTGCGATTGTTTCTTCGTTGCCGCCTGTATCCTTGTTGAATCGGGCGTTAATCTTTTCAGCCGCTTCCTTTTTCATTTCCTCGGTGCTATGCAAGTATATATCAAGTGTTGTTTTGCTTGATACATGTCCGAGGATGGTGGATAAGGTTTTTATGTCCATTCCGTTTGCTACCGATGTGGTTGCGAAGGTGTGGCGGAGATCGTGGAATCGGAGCTTTTTACATTCTGCTCTTTCTAATATTACCTGCATCATTCCATATACTGCTGAGGGATCTCTTGGCATCCCTTCAACTCTTGGTGATGGGAACATCCACTCTGAGTCTATTGTCTCCTTATATTCCTTCAGGATGTTTACAAGGCTTTTGGGCAGTATTATCGTTCTTACCGATTCTTCAGTTTTTGGTTCTGTTATTACTAATCTGTTTTTTGTCCGTTTGACTTGTCTTCGTACCTTTAGTTCTCCTGTATCGAAGTCTAAGTCTTCCCATTTCAGTGCCATATCTTCTCCTCGCCGTAAGCCTGTAGATAAGGCTACTAAGAAGATTTCGAAGAATCCGTCATATTTTGCTTGTATAAGGAATCTTTTAATTTCATCCGGTGTCAGCACCTGCATCTCTCTTGACTTCTTAGGTGGTATCTTGCAGCCTATTGCAGGATTCTTTTTTATAAGTCCGTCATCCGTTGCCTTTTGAAGTGCAGTTCTGCAGTTCGCATGGCAGCTTCGCACAAACCTGTCGGACAATCCTTCGCCAAGTATATCCCGATATCTTAGTCTGCCGTCTGTTTTAAGGCTGTTGTAGAATTTCTGCAGGTCATTTTGAGTCAGATCATTAAGCGGTATTTTTCCTATCTTGGGAATTATGTGATTATATATCCTTGTTTCATAGCCCTCTTGTGTTGACTCCTTTATTCGTATTTTGCAGTAATTCTGATACCAGAAGTCCATCCATTCACCGAAGGTCATTCTGCTATGCACTTTTTCTCTGCGGATAAAACCTGTTTCATCTTTGAGTTTTTCCAGCTTCTCAATACATTCCGTTTTGGTTTTGGCTGTTACATTTTTGGTTTTAGGGAGACCATTTTCATCGTAACCGATTACAATTCTGCCTTCCCATCGACCGTCTTTTCTGAGTCTTACAGTTCCTTGTCCATTTTTTCGTCTTGCCATGGTTTCATCTCCTTTCCGAGTATATCTTCCATAAAGTTTTCTATTATATCTGATGCTTTTTGTTGCATATCCGTTGTTACATGTGTGTATGTGTCGAGGGTGAAGCTTGGGTTTGTATGTCCAAGTATCGTTGATAATGTTTTTGCATCCACACCGCTTGCTATGGCATGTGTTGCGAAGGTGTGACGCAGGTCATGGAAGGATATGTTCGGCAGATTCAGCCTTTTTAACATCAGCTTTGCTTTTCTGTAGGCCGCCTCCGGTGCTATAGGCAATTCCGGAGTTGTCAGATTCGGGAATATCCATTTTGATATCCGCTTTCGCCGTTTTAGCATATCCGCAGTTGCTTTTGGCAGTATGATGCATCTTTCACCCTCGTTTGTTTTAGGTTTACCTTCTTTTAGTTCTCCGTCATCTCTGTATATGTTTGTTCTGATGTAGAGCTTGTTTTGCTCTTCATCAAAGTTTTCCCACTTGAGTCCGCATATTTCTCCTCGCCTTAAGCCTGTGGTCAGTTCGAGGTAGAAGAAGTCGCCCCATTCCTTGTCTTCATTTAAGGCTTGCATCAGCTTGTCAAGTTCACTGTCATTTAACACCTTAAGATCTTTTTTCTTTTTCTTTGGCACTGTTGTCCCTTCTGTTGGATTTTTGGCTATGAGATTCTTTGCGATTGCTGTTTCCATTGCCAGGTGCAGTGTGCTATGTATCTTTATTATCATATTGTCTGCAAGCTTGTGTCCATGTACGGGATGTTTGTTAATTCTGCCTTCCTTTTTTAATTTCGCATACATTTTCTGCACATCATTCGTTGTGATGAAGGCTATCTTTTTATCTCCCAGATATGGCTTTATGTAGCATCTGCATATTAGCTCGAAGCCCTTTAGAGTGGTTGGTCTTACAGCTTGGGGCATTAATTCCGTTATCCATTTGTCGAGCCATTCACTTAATGTTATGTTGCTGTCTTCGTTAAGGTCGGCATCCTGATATTGAAGCTTTAAGCTATTTAGCTTTTGCATCATTTCTTTTTGTGTCTTGCCATATGCATATCTGAATATGGAATCGCCATTTTGCTTATGCCCGACCACAATTCTGCCTTCCCATTGATTTTCTTTTTTTAGCCTTACCATTCCGTCACCCGATGGTCAGCGTTTTGCCATTTATATCACCTCGCTTTTTCTGTAACACACACAATACCGTAAAGGTTCGAACAAGTCAAGCGAAAAAGCGAAATAAATCTACAAAGATTTCAAAAGACATATAACAGTAATTTTATTGACATATTACTGTGTTTGGTGTATAATTCTATTAAAGTTAATCATTGAATTCATTAATCATTGAATTCAAAAGAGGTTAAGCATACATTTTATGCTTAACCTCAATTTGTTCATATAAGGCTTTATTCCATTGTGCCGACTATTTTATTTATATCGCCATCCGAGTCTACGATGATAGTTTTTGTTTGGCTCGGTGCCACATATCCAAAGCCTTCGATGTAGGCTTTATTTTTTTCTTCAATGATTTTATTTCTTATTTTGGTTTCCTCGTCTGTTAGGTAGCAGGTGTCCTTGCTCATAATTTCGTCATTCGGATTTATGGGTTCTTCCGGATTCTTTTCCCATTTCGCATACAAGACATCAGGCTTTGTGAATTTGAATATTGTTACCTGATTTTGCTTTGTTCTCGGATCGGTGAACCACCCCTTGAATGTGTATCCGTATTTTGTCGGTACATAACTTTCAAGGCTAATGCTTTCGCCGTATCTTTTTGTTATTGGCCTTATAAAGCTACCGCCGTCCGATGCGAAGGTTAAGGTTACATTTCCAAAGAACCCGATTTCGCTATCGAACATGAGCTGATTTCGTCTCATCTGCCAGTGGGCTGCTGATGCAGTTTGTGTCAGCAGTATTGTTACTGCCATTGCCGTGCATAATACTTTTTTCTGCATAATTTTCATCTCCTAAATTTGTATTTACCTTATCTAGCAACACAAACATACCACAGAAGATGCTGTAAGTCTACGAAGTTTTTTCAAAGTCCTTTTCTTTGATTAATGTGTATCATAATTTGATATAGGTATATTTAAATGTCATAATATATCGTTAGACACACCAAAGGCACTCCGATTGGAGTGCCCTTGATAGTTTCTTTTATTACTTTCCTTTGGTAAAATCATAAACCAAATGACTTCTTAACTATAATTTCAACATTTTTTCCGCGAACACCTACGATAATATCGTCTGCAAGCTTTGCAACGATAGAGCGCTCAAGTTCTGCGTATTCGTCTTCTTTCTCTTCAACTGCTGTTTTATAATTAAACAGCGACCATGAGTATATATATCCTGTTTCATATGCAATTGTTGGATCAATATATCCAAAGCCCATATTATAGCCATGATAATCATAAAACTCTCCTGCTGGGAGCGCTTGAAGAGTTGGATCAGATGCAGCAAGAAGCATTGTTTCCGCAACTGCTCTGATTTTACCCATAATGCCTTTTGCAGCGGCATTTTTACCGGATTTTGAAACAGAGATAAGTTCATCTCTTAAATCAATATTCATATCATCTGCCTTAAGTTCTACATGAAGTTCGTAGTCATCGCCGTCATTTTCTGCCCAGAACTCACCACTGAAGTTTTCAATAAGTCCCGGAAGCATTCCACAAAGTTCTTCTGCCAAAAGACGAAGCCTTAATGCTTTTTTATCTTCAAGAGCATTGTATGTAGTTACTTTTTCTACCTCGGCAAGAACTGCCTCAAGGCAGGTTAAATCTTTATTTAATTTACAAATATTTGATTTCAATTGATTCTCCTCCTAACTTAGTGAGATGACAAGAGTAAGTACATTTTTATCATCCGTGTATTCATATTCCATACTTTCCGTCATTTTCTTAACCATAAATATTCCAAGTCCCCCGATTTCTCTTTCTTCAGCAGAAAGAGTTGTGTCAGGCTCGGCCGCCTTAAGAGGATTGTACGGAATACCATTGTCAGTAAATGAAATGCGGAGTTTTCCGTTTTCTATACTGTATGAAATGGCAGCAAGAGTTGCCTTGCTGTAATTTACAATGTTTGCATAAATTTCGTCAAACACTATATTGATTTTGTTTGCAATTTTCGGTTGGGTTTCAAGCTTTGCAGAAAGTGAATCTGCAAATGCACCAACAGCTATGCGAGAATCACTATCCGGTACAACTGAAATACTTTCGTCACCGATTATGGAATCAAAATCGAGCGCAAGCATTGTTATATCGTCAAACTGCGGAGCAGTGCCGACAAATTTATCAACATCTTCCTTTATAAGTTTGCAAAGGCTTTCAGGTTCTGTTTTTTCAAGCGAATTTACGAAATCAAGAAGCCTTTGTTCACCGTAAAGCTCTGTGTTATTATCCGTTGCCTCCGTAACGCCGTCTGTATAGAGATACAGTGTATCACCCGGAGTAAGCTGAAGTTCATTTTTACGATATTTAATGCCCTCCATGCCTGCAAGAAGCATACCACTTCGAGCTTTCATATACTCGAAGTTTTCGCCATTTCTTTTGAATAGTGGCGGATTATGACCTGCGTTTGCAAACTTCAAAAGACCTGTTTTTGTGTCTAAAATACCAAGCCATGCCGTTACGAACATTCCTGCATCGTTGTTTTCACAAAGCTTTCCGTTTGCAATGGTAAATATTTCATCTGGTTCAACTCCACGTTCTGCCAAATCTCTGATAACCGTTTTTGCTCTCATCATAAACATAGCAGCAGGAATACCTTTACCCGATACATCCGCAACAAGAAAAGCAATGGCCCCATCATTCAGCATATAAAAATCGTAAAAATCACCGCCGACTTCCTTTGCGGTTATCATTTCGGCATAGAGTCTGAAAGAATTACTTTTCGGGAAAACTGTCGGAAGAGAAGAATACTGAATCTGCTTTGCAAATTCGAGTTCCTTGTCTATTCTTGCCGCAGCTTCCTTAATATACCTTTTCAGCGTACCAACCGTCTGATTGATATCATCGGAAAGTGATGCAAATTCTTCATTGGAACGAACATCTACGGTAACATTAAGATTTCCGTTTGTTATCTCTGCAAGTCCTTTGTTTATTTTCCTTAAGTTATCAATGATAATCCTCTTTATCAGGAAATAAATAAGAACAAACAAAGCCGCAAATATGAGGATTTCCATGAATGTATTTACGTACACCGAAACCTCTTTCATAAACATAGCTTCATACTTCGGCATAGCACCGACAATGTAGTATCCTTCTACAAAACGATATGAGCAAAGGTATTCTTTGTCGTAAACCACCGACTCAAAAATTTCGCCCTCTTTGATAGTTTCAGGATCAAATGTTATACCGATTTTTTGTAGCTCAGTTCCTTCAAAATCGTTTCTATATGTTACAAGATTGAAGTTTTCATCACAGATTGCAACAAATCCTGCATTTCCTACATGGCGGTTTTTTGATACTGTTTTTACATACTTGTCGATGTCGGCCCTGAATTGTGTACTGTCATATCCAACCTGAATAAAACCACCGTCTGACAGCTTTATTGCACCATATTTTCTGAAAGTGATGTCATCATAAGAGGTAGGTCTGTAATCCTGAATATACTGTGACTCGCTGCCTTCTAAAAGTGCTGTTACAAATTCATTTGACTGCTCTCCGCTTGTCATATCATAGCCGATATACTCTTCCACATTGGAATCGCAAATATAGCCGTTTTCATCAATGATATTAACTTCAATGACGTTATACTTTGAAGCAAGAATCTGAAGTTCAGCACCGCCTGTGTATTCTTCTTTTATGCTTTCAGTCTTTTTTAGCAGATTGCTGTTTGATTCATCCAGGATATCCTGATAAACATCAGAAAGGCTCATTTCAATGGTTTTATTGGTTTGAACCTCACTCATACCCGTCTGCAATACAGAAGAAAACGTGCTTGTGGCAACAAAAGCAATTACTATACAAATGAGAAGCCAGCTCTGGAATGTCTGCGAAATCTGCTTTTGGTCTTTTTTTGAGCCTGACTTTTCTCTGCTGATTAAAGATACTATAAAGACTGCAATCCCGACAGCAAGACCATTACCTATCACCATAGGCAGTGTGCATATCTTTACAAACTCAAACGCATTCACCGCATCATCCATGTTGGTAAAGAATATCATCAGCATATGGAGAACTTCCGTAACCATGCCAATACCCATGCCATACAGCCAGGTTGGTTTCTTATTGTCAAACATATGCTTTCTGAGCACCGCTGCAATAAAACCGGCAAGAATCGTTGATACAGAGCAGGCGATCTGCGTATATATTCCGGCAAGTCCGAAGAACACCGCGACAAAGCGATAAATACCGCCTATAAGTCCTGCTATGATACCTGCAGGAGCACCAAAGATAAGACCTGCACAAAGAGGTGCGGCATCTCTGACATTCATTATAGTTCCGTCACCTATATCAAAACCGCCGATGGTGGTTGTTGCAAAAATCGCCATAAGACCGAAAAGAACACCTATAATAAATTGCTTAAGCTTATAAGGCGTTTTTGAAAACGCTGTTTTTTTGTCAAGTATGTAGAGAAGAATGGCAAGAAGTGCATTATATGATGCAGACATTATTAAATGTAGTGCCATATTTTCATCTCCTTATATGATTTATCTTCGTTCTTATTCGATTGTAAGAATATCGAGGAAGCCTGTAATATCAAAAACTTCCATAATGCTGTCATTAACACTTGTAAGCTTCATGCTGCCCTGTGCGTTCATCGCTTTCTGAGCCTTTAAAATCACACGAAGTCCTGCAGATGAAACATATTCAAGGTTTGCAAAATCAAAGGTGAGTTCTTTAAGACCGCTAAGTACGCTGTCAAGTTCGTTTTCAAGCTCCGGTGCTGTCTGTGTATCAAGTCTTCCTGATACGATAAGTGTTGCGGATTCGTTGCTTATTTTCTTTTCAATAGTCATTGTAATAATCTCCTTTTAAATAAATTTAATTTTTTATTGTTTCCACGATTCTATTGGCTCGTAGAGGAATGATAATTCCGCCATCGGAGTTTTAAGGCTCTCCGCAAGCCTTTTCACAGCTTTTCGGATTTCGGACGAAAAATCCATATACCAGTCAACGGTTTCTAAGATGTATTTTCGTTTGAATTCCTCATCTGTAATAATCGCACATTGTAAGTTATGCAATCTGTCTGCCGCCTTTACTGCAAAAGCAATAGAATTTTGCTTTATGCTACTTACATATTCTGCCATATCATATCCTTTTTCCTTTGTCAGTAGTTTTACCGACTCAAGTATTTCCGGACTACCATATTTCAAAATTTCTTCTTCGGTTGCATCAGTATCCTCAAGCAAATCGTGAAAGAGTGCTGCTATCTGATAATTTTTGTCAAGCCCCTGACTCTTTACAATCTCACAAACTGCTATCGGATGGGTTATGTAATCATCTCCACCGATACGCTTTTGACCTTTGTGCTTTGCTTTTGCAAATTCTAAAGCGAGCTGTAAGCTTTCGCTATCGTCCATCAGCATTCCTCCTTCTGGCGAAGCAGGTGTTTTGCCTGCCTTTCGGCTTTTTCCTTTGTTCCCAAAGAAATCTTTAAGAATTCTACAATTTTATCAAAATCATAGTTTTTATTCAGAAGCTCTGCACGACATAAGAAACGAAGTGCAACGCTTGATGAAACAATATCAAGACCTGCCGCAGACAATGCTTTTTTTGCAAGTGTCATTGCAAGGTCATGATTTTCTTTTATCATTACCTCAATATCACCGAGCTTTGTTATTCCTAAAAATGCAAGCTGCGGAATATAGCTTTCGGGATCTATTTCTTTGATTTCCGCATTTGAAATAGCTGCGATTTCTTTAATTAAGCCTTGCATTTTCTGATTGTGCAAAACATACTCATTAAGCGAAATCATATTGATTGCTATATCGTCTGCATCATCTGTTATGATACGCTGTCTTATATCTTCGGTGTATCCCACCATATTGTCACGGGCGCGAACAAACTCATCATCAGCAAGCTCTAAAAGTCCTGCAAGACGGGCAAACTGACGTTTTACATCTCTTGGAACTCCAAAATCACTCTTATATCCTATATCGTGATTGATTGCGGACCATGCATGTTGTAGGATTGTTCTTATCTGAATTTCAAACTTCTTTCCACATATTTCATCGGGCCACTTATCTCCGAAAGGCAGTGAACAGATGTAATGAAGAGATAAATATCCAAAAGCATCTTCCTGTATAAGTGCTCTTTTGTCCGAGGAATTTTCCCAGTCAACAACAAAATTTTCTTCTATCTTTTGTCCGATTTTGTCAATTTCATCGGAAAGGAAGCAAACAACACGACAACCGAGAATATCGGTTATATCCTCAAGGGTGTTATATCCGTCGCCTTTTCTTTCAAGCTTTCCGGCAAGACTTTTTTCCTCTTTAACACGGTGTTCAACAGCTAAAACAGTAAGTCCTAAATCCTTTACTATATCCGAGAGCATTGTATGTACCGTGTCTCCGAGCTTCACAAAGTCATCCCTTTGTTTTCTGTAATCTTCTAATATTAATCTACATTTTAGATTCAAAACATTTCCTCCTTACATCAATCCAAACATTAACTTAAACAAATCATATATTGCACCGCCCAATGCTCCTGTCAAAAGAACCAAAAGCAGATACACAAACATACTCATTTTACTGATTTCGTTATGTTCCATAGTAAAATAAAAATTGTAGTGTGCCTTCATATTGGAATCACGCTCTTCCACCCACTGATATGTAATTGCATCCGAGCACTCATAACCATCAGGTGCATAACCACGGTTCAGCTCTGCTTCAAGGCGCCTTATGCGATAACAGGTTGAATCATTCATTTCATATTCATCGCCGAGAGAAATTGTAACCAAAGCCTTTCTTATCCGTTGCTCTTGCAGAACTTCAATCTCGTTAATTTCAGGTGGCAGAAGTCTCGCTTCATTGATTCTTATTGAATATCCGTATTTTTCAGAAATTATAGGACTTTGAATCAATGAATTTATTCTGTCTAACATACTGCCAACATCTACTACCGGAGCAAAAACCTTATCTAACGTTTTGTGCGGTATTCTGAATATCAGGTATGCTTCATCGGATGTTATAAAGTCCTTTATAAATTTAAAATCTACAGTAACAACCGTTCCGTATGAAACTTTTTTTACTTTAATAAATTCATTTGTAAGATTTATAAGGCTTACAGTCCTGTTGTCATAACGCAATTCTGATGTGTATTTGGTTTTTTCAGAATCAACCTTGCCGTTGGTATTAAACAGCGCTCTGAGTGCAGAACTATCTGCCAGCATATATGACAAATCAGTAATTTCGTTTTCATCTATTACAAAGGGAACAAAAAAGTTAACTGCTTTTGCTTCTTTTGCCCCATACACACGCACGCTTATATCAACATAGCTTTTGCCTTTTGGGTTTATCCACTCATTTAAGTAGATTGTGCTTCTGTCATCGCCGTCAATCCATAATGCCCAGCCATCATCAGCAAATCTCCTTTTTTTGTTTCCCACGCTTTATTTCATCCCCTTAATTTTTCGTTTGTTCTCATACATGGCATCGTCTGCCTTGTTAAACACATCTATAAAGTTTGTGTCCTTTCCCGAATCATATCTTGCAAAGCCTTTCGCAATGCTTACAGGGATGGACTCTTTATCTGTATCCACCGACTTATTCAGACACTCTTCATCGAAAATTTTAAGAAGCTCTTTCACATCATCAAGGTCGCGGTTTTTAAGGATAACTAAAAACTCATCTCCACCGATTCTGAAAACAGGACTTCTTTTGAATATATCCGATATAACCCGAGCTGCGCTTACAATAAGCTTATTTCCAACATCGTGACCGTATCTGTCATTTGTTTCTTTAAGATAGTTGATATCAAAAACCAAAATGCCAAAATCTATTTCTTTGGTTTCTATTTCTTTATCAAAATCATTTATCCATGCCCAATAGGAATTTGTGTTCCTAAGCCCTGTAAGTGAATCACGATAGGCTAAAAGATGCTGTAATTTTTCGTGTTCTTTAAGCCTCTGAGCCATATTCTCAAATGCGGTACTTAAGAGCTTTATTTCATATGTGTTGCTGTGTACTATTTCAACATCATAGTCTCCGTTTGAAAGTTTGACAGATGCATCTGTCAAATTTTTCAAAGGATATACAATTCTTCTTACAACAAGAATTGCTATGAGAGAAAACAGCACAGTAAGTAAAAGCACAACAAACAGTATCTTAAGAGCAATATCATATCGTATCTGTCTTATATCGTCATAGCTTGCAGAAATGATAAGAGTCATTCCGTTTTTTAATTCTTTGGATACACTTAAGTATTCTTCCGGGTGGTCATGAAGTCTTGCGTGCTCGGAGTGTTCGGTATTATAAACATCTGCGCCTTCAAACTCCAAATGAGCAATTCCGTTTTCATAAATTTTTATATTATGAACCTTATCGGTTAAAACGGTATAATCAAAATCCATACCAACAATGCCTATAAATTCATTTTCAAAGTACATAGGCACAACATATGAGATCATCATTATGTCGTTGTTCTTATTGTAGTATGGCAACATCCAGACAGGCTTTCCGGCTTCATAGGGTTGCCAGTACCATCCCACATGTTCGGTATCGGATTTATCGTAAAGCGATATATCCGTAGGCTCGAAACGAATAAATCCGTCCTTTCCTTTTACTTTGCTGTAAAAAATCCCAAAGGTATTGTATGAAAGATCAGGTGTAAGTCTGAAATAATATGCCACTGCACCGTCGGTGTTTTTTGCCACATCAACAAACATTTCTTCGGAACGCCTTAAAATTTCAGCCTGTTTTTCTGCGTCCCCAATTTCAGCTTTATTATTTATAAAACCGAGCACATAGCTTTCCATAATATTTACCGAATTTTCCAAATCACCGAAAATGTCATTGATTTGAGAAGCGTCTTTTTCACAAGTGACATTTACATAATCCTCTGTTTGACGCTGAATAAACTGGTCAACCTCATATATACTTAATCCGCCTATAAACATCGTAATAGCCAGCATTGCAGATATTAGTGTTATTAAAATTTTAAATTGCATTGATTGTATTTTCATTCTGCACCATCCTTTCCGGCTATTATATAAAATCCGTTATGACAAACATATGACAAATTGAAAATTTATTTCTTTGTTTTTATAAGCTTATCAATTCCGAAGAACGCAAAACCGACTATAACAAACGCTACCGAAAGAATACCTACCCACATAAGGACACCGGAAACGCCTTGCTTATCAAGATTTACAAAAAAGTAGGGATAGATAAGCGGTGTGGTTGTAGTTGGCATCAGAATAGACGAGTCAAACTTCAAAATAATCGCTTGAATAAGAAGGAATACCACGTAAGCAATCGGGAATGCGATTGATACGATTGGATAATACCACTTTGTTTTTTTACGCTCGTAAAATAAGAACCAATCCAATATGTACATAATTGGGAGAACAACGTGGAAGCAAAGACTGCCTATACGCCAGTTTGCCTGCGGATCTCTTCCTGCTTCACCTGCCAGTAAAATGTTGAACACAAGAAAAGTCAGTAATATCCCAAGCATACCGATAAACTTTAAAAGCGGTGCGGTCGTAACATAACTGTCTTCTTTTTTTCTTGCCGTTTGAATTAGTGCGGCAAGCATTACACCAATACACAGAAAATTGCTTAAATTTGTAAAATGAACATAGAAATCCCATCGCAGGTTTTGTACATCATCAAATACACCGAGACTCGCGACAATGCCTACAAGTCCAAGTGCTACGTAGAAAGATTGGAAAATCAGTTGTGCTGTTCTGTTTTTAATCATAATTTATTACCTCTTTTAATTACTCTTTGAAAAATTCTCGTATTTCCCCGTCAAAATTGAGTTTTATACTTTCGATGTTACATTCCTCAATTATGATTGTCGATACAGTTTCCTCTGTTGTTTCGATATACTTTACACTGATGGTCTTTGTTGCATCATCATATGTATAACCTTCACTTAAATCTGAATCATTTACAGAATTCCCGCAGGCACAATAGTAAACAAATGAGCCATCTGAGCCAAATCTTATGGTTTCAATATCATGCTCAGCCTTTCTTGTCCAGGAGGTATCTGTAAATGGATATTCTGAGTAGTTGACAGTTTCGCCAATATCATTTCTTGAACATCCCAAACCCAAAATGAGAAGTGTAGCTGTTAACATAAGTAATAGAGTTACTTTTATTTTTTTCATTTTTTCGTCCTTATGTGTTGTTTTCTATGTCGCGATTTCTATCTATATCATAGTGAATAAACAAACTTTTTTGTAATATGCTCATTCAAGTTTTTGTTTTAACATAACGATATCATCTTGGGACATGCCGGCTTCTATCAGATACGCTGTCACAGCTGTTTCTAAATTAATCTGCTCCAGTTTTTCGACCGATTCGGCACCAGATACATGAAGCAGCATCTCCATTAGATTAACATCAAGAACCGCCTGATATCGTTGAGGCTCATGTTCTTTGTCTATACCATAATAATTATAAAAACTGATCATATAATCGCTAATAATCTCGTCAAGAGTTGCACCCATCAACGCTTCCAGTAGCATTGCAGTAAAACCGGCTCTGTCTTTGCCTTCAGTACAATGGATACAGTATGGCGTTTCATTTCGTGCAAGGAGCGTAAGACCTTTCGCAACAGAGGAAGCAAACTCGTCTGAATAGAAGTTACCGGTCAGATCAATTGCAATCACGCTCTCCGTCTCGTAAAGATGCCGGTAATATTCGGAATCACATTCGCTATCCGCTAAATATCCGTCAATATCTTCATCAGAATCCGCAAGATTCAAGATGGTTTTTACACCAACCGATTCAATGAGATCATCTGCATAATCAGCACGACCGTTTTCGTTGTTTATGGGAGAAGCGGTTCGATAAAGTTTGCCGTTTCCGATACGCCCCGCCATTACAGAACGGAAGTTGGCAAAGGAAGCATCATCAGAGTAATCACCACGCTTGTTGCTATACTGTAGGGCATAAAGTTCCTGAATGGCAAGCATACCTGCTTTTTCTACCATTGTGATTTCAGCGGAATCCCCGACCTCTACATCATTTGCATCAGAGAAGTCCCCGTAGTTGATGCACACTGCGATATAGTCTTCCGGTGCGCTTCCACGGAGTAAGAGATTTCCCGGGTTAGAATAGTATCCATCAAAAAACGGCATAGTATATTCGCATGCTCCAAAACGTACACAGACAATGTCGCCGAGATTGTATCCGCCTTTCATAAAATCAGCGGTGGTAATATCAAGTACCGCATGACCGTATTTCTCAATTTCAATAACAGTCGCTTGAAGTGTAGATGATTTATTGATATCACACTCCGTTTTATTACAAGAACTCAACTGCAGAGCCATTACGCAAACAATGAGAATTGCAACGCATTTTTTTATGGCTTTTTTCATTTATTCACCCACTTTCATCAGAGCCTTATTGCTTTAAATAATATCGGACATAAATATCCCACCGTCATCACAACGATAAAATAACGTACCGCATCTAATAAAAGCGAAACTTGTATAACATCAAATACATTCACAAGCTTAATTGCTTCTTTCAAAGCAACTGCAAGCACAACTCCCAAAACGATACGGATAAGCTTTTTCCACCACACAACATCATAGGAAAGCGGTTCGCTTTTTTCATCTAAAAATAAAACTGCTGCCAATCCTCCAATCATACCAAATGTCTTAAACATATCAGCAAACAAGGGATCGGCAATGCAGGCAAAACACACAATAAACGGCGTCAAAACAAGAAACGTCCATAAATATATTTTTTTCATGTCTTTTACTTTCTTAAAAAGGTAATTACCCAAAGCTGAAATACCCACTCCAAGTAATACGCCAACAATTACATCACCGGGATAATGTGCGCCAAGATACAGCCGTGAAATAGCTACAGAAGCAATCAATACGCCTACTAAAATACTAAGCCATGTCTTTTTGAATTTAAATGCAAAAAAGCTGCTCCATGTTGCAAACCCCTGCGTGTGACCACTGGGAAAGGAGTAACCCGTTGCCGTATCTAATCGAACACAATTGATGCCTTTAGTAAACGGACGAGGAACTTTTGCATAATTTTTAATGATACCATTCAAACTAAGTGAAGCTGCCGTTACAAAAAATACTTGTTGAGCTAATTTCTTATCTACAGCAAACCATAACGCTACCACCAATAAAATAATAAGTGTTTCTTCGCCAAGTATTGTAATGCCTTCAAAAAACACGTTAAGAAAGCTTGTTCGCAAGCCTTCTAACCATTTTAAAAATTCCAATTCAAAAGCAAACATAGCGTCCTCCTTTAGTGGTTTTAGCACGACGAATCCGGACTATAATATTATCCTTTTCCCGACAACTTAAGAAATTTGTATTTTCTTATAAGCATATTGATAATACTTTTACTCTTCTGTCTGACTCGGCTTTCTTACCATAGCATAGTGCATAACCGGACTTTTGGGTATCAGCTCTTTTTTTGACAATTCAAATCCAAAATGTTCATACAAAGAAACATTGGGTTCTTTATTTGTTTCAAGATATGTAACGATGTTTTCCTTGTCACAAAATTCAAGCATAGGTCGCAGTAATCTTCCCGCAATACCTTTTCCTTGTGCACTTTTCTTAACGGAAAGGTTATACAGATACCAGTCAACATTTCCCGTAAATTCTTTTTTGAGATTCATTGCATAGGTTTCGTATGTAATAAGTCTTCGGATAATGGAAAATCCCGAATGAAGTATGAACTTCAATCCTCCGTTAGTGAGAAAAGGTAAAACTTTAGTGCCGTCAAACCCCATCGGAAGCCACACTGCGAAGCCGTTAAGCTCCTCACTGTCAGCATAGATAACGCCATCATCACTCATTGTTCTTAAGGATATTTCCATTATCTTTTCTGATACATATTCATCATATTTTCCGCCTAAAAACCAGTTGTGAAGCGGGTAATCACGATACGCATCGGCTGCAACTGATGCAAGCTCTTTTATTCTGTTTTCCGGCACGATATAGAGACCTGCTTTTTCTACCACTCTTTTTGCAAGAGGAATCTCTATTTTTCTTGCAAGATTATCCATACAAACTTACTCCTACCATAATTTAATTTCCCAAGTTAGTTGTTAAAACTTAACTTATCGTATCAATCAATGATTTAAATACAAGAAGAGCTGTATCATAATCCATAAAATTATCAGCATTATCTACACCCTTAAGATGTTTTACTACAGCAGCTTCAGGATGGAACTGAAAACCAATTATAAAGTCTTTTCCGGTGTGTTCAATAATTTCAATCATCTTTTCGGAATTAGTATCAACACTGCCGGATATAATCAGATTTGTACCATCAACATTTAAAACAGCCTGATGATGCCATGAAGGACAACCGGTTAAAAGGTCATTCTGATAAATCTTATATGCGAGAGAATCTTTGACTATGGATACGTCATGAGGCACATAGTCTCTGTAAGATTCGGGAGTTGCCTTTTCGTTTCGATGCTGATACAGATACTCCTTGTTCAGATTACTGAAATGTACAGGAATATCTTGAATCATCTCTGCACCGCTAACAACCGCAAGCATCTGCATACCACGGCAGAAGCCAACTACTGCAATATTCTTTTCTATACAATAGGACATCAATATGTAGTCGGAAGTGTCTCTTGTTGCGTTAAAATCAATTTCTGCTTCTATTCCATGCCACGGTTCAGGTTTTGCATAAAGTGAAGAACTGATATCCTCACCACCGGTAAAAATTACAGCATCAATTCCTTGCATAACATCTTCAACATTAGTATTTTCCCACAAATTTTCTTTAATGACATTTGCTGTTTCAAGTGTAAGTCCTCCGACCTCGTCACTACAGCCGAGAAGAGTATTCTCACTATCATATGTAAGGTAATCTGCCTTAATCTGTTCTAAAAGAACAGGTTTTCCACCGGCTTCCTTAACCGCATTAACAATATTTGTGTAAAATTCTGAATCGGTGTCTCCACGCCACGCAATACCTATAACAATTTCATCTGTTGACGGTTTTACTGTGCATCCTGCAACAACAAGACACAACGAGATAATTGCAATAATACTGATAAAAACTTTGAGTTTGCTGTTTCTAAAACTCATAGCATCTAACCCCTTCTTTATAGATTCCCGGAACCCCGTGTCACTCCTGATCAAGCATATCTGAAAGTCCGGTCATTTCAAAAACCTCACGAACCATATCATTTGCTTTTTCGATTCTCATTGTTCCTTGATGTGAATTTATTTTTTTGTACGCACCAAGCAGAACTCTGATTCCTGCCGAGGATATATATTCAACACCGGACATATCAAAAATAAGCTCTTTTGTATCTTCGGAAAGTTCATTTACAACTGTCTCAAGGTTTGGTGCAGTTGTTGTATCGAGTCTTCCTGTAATTTCAAGAGTTACAAGTTCAAAATCTCTTTCCACATTGATTGTCATGGAAATCCTCCTTTAACATATGTTATTTCCTCACAGTTTACAAAATCCGTTACTTCTCACCAATAGGTGCACTTTCCAGTTTAGATATCGGAAGGTGGTTTTTATATATTCCATGAATTTTGTAAGGTATTTTCTCTTCATCTAGAATTTGGCAGAAGCAATCTATATACTTCTTTTTCTTGTTCATTTGCATAAGAGTTATACAAAAATTATCTCCTACATCTAAAACCTCAAATAAAAGATGTGCATCGGTGATAATATGTGCTCTTTCTACATATTCTGTCATTCCGCCCCAATCTTCTCTGCCCATATAATTTATCAGGAAAGAGTTGTGAACATCAGGAACACGATGACTGTTTTTCTTTGCATATTTATTCTTCTCTTTAAGACCTTTCACATTATCTATGCCATCGGCATACACATAGAATTTTTTAAGAGTATCATAAGCATACTCAGGTTGAATCTATAAGTGTGTTGCGCCTCTGATAACCGTGCAGATTTTATCAATCGACCATGTTTGAGCATGGTGAGGAATAAGGCAGAAAATATGTGAAAGCAAATCATGATATGTCTTTGAACATCCCACAGAATTTCTGTAATTATGGTTTGTTTCCACACGAAACGGAAGTCGGTTTTTAGGCAGTGCTCTGTTAAGTGCCTTAACCATAATAGCCGCAACCACTGACATTGGGCTTCCGTCATTTTCACTTACATATCTCATCAGTTCGCTTTTGGGGATTTCAAATTCGTAATGAACACTGTCGCTGAAAACAAGATTACCAAAGCCAAAAAGATATTCTAACCCTGGAAACCACACTTCATCTTTTTTTATACTTCCCAAAGGAGCATCATTCGGTAAGTCTTCCGGCTTTGGATATGCATATTCTTCAGGTAACACCGGCGAATCTGCCATCAATGTAGAACCGGGATTTGGCTTTACATCATAACGTGCACAAATGTATTCATATACTGTAGTCTTAATCCAAAGGAAAGTGCCGCATCCGCCGCACATTCCGTGATACATATTGAAATAAATACAATTTCCCTCATACTCAATACTGCAAGGCTGATAATTTACGGCTTCGGAAAATAAATACGTTTTTTCCTTGGACACCGCACTTACGCTGACAGTTCTCGGATTAGGAATTAAATCCACACCGCCATCTTCATCAATATGAATCTGTTTCGAATAATAAGGAAATCTCTTAAAAGCTTTTTGAGCTGATGTTGTCAGCACTTTTGAGTCAACAGTATCTTTCATTACTACTTTTACTCGGATATTGAAAGTAATAAATTGGTTTGATTCGTGAAGTAAATACGCATCAGGTGAATATTTCATTTTGCACCTCCAAAGTTTGTATTTTATTTAAGTGCCACATACTGTGCATATTTATTAAGAACAGATGCAAAGTAAATTCGGCTAACCTGTTCATCAGGAGCAAGTGTACTGATTGTATGTCCTGACATTATTCCGCTGCCACAGGTCCATTGTAATGCAGGTATAGCATAGTCGCTTACAGAGAAAACATCTTCATAGCTTAAGATATTAGTGTTTTCTCCGATACTGACATCAATATTTTCGCTTTTTGCATAACGCCAGAGAATGGCGGCAAGCTGTTCACGTGTCAGTGTGTCTCTGGGAGCAAAGCTGCTTTCCGAACAGCCGTTTACGATTTTTACAGCTGCAGCCCAGCGGATTGCTTCAGCATAGGGTGTTTCGGCTGATACATCATCAAATTTCATTGCAAAGTTAACAATGGGACTGTCCTCCATATTCCAAAGAGCAACTATTGCTTCTGCTCTTGTTACAGCTTTGTCCTCGTTGTCTGCATTTTCATAGCCGTCCGTAAAAGTAATTCTGTTTACAACATCCTTATATTCTTCACCGATAACACCATTTAAGTTATCTGTGATATACCTTTCTAAAACCTCAACATCAAGCATTCCTTCGCTTTCAACGACTTTCGCATCCTTAAACATAGACATTCCGCTTCCAAAATTAAGGATGTAATAGTCAGCAGCTGCCAAAATATACTTTCTGTCAAGTTCAAGTGCTTTATAATTTCCGCTTTCTTTATCCAAAACCTTAACATTGTACACACGGTAGTCTCCATCAACTTTAGTGAAAAATCCATTTTCATCGACTTTTATGGATGACGGTATTGATTTGTTAACAGAGAAGGTTATACCTGACATATGCGGAAAAGCACCATCTTCTTCAGGGTAAGATATCATACTCATTTCAAGCATATCAAGTAGTACCTGTCCCGTAACCTCTGCTGTTACAATGCGATTGTTGAAAGGGAAAACCGAGTATATATCATTAAAAGTCATATCACCTGATTTAATTGGTGCACGCAATCCACCACCGTTAACATAAGACACATCTGCGTTTGTTACAAAGAAAAGTGCATCGGAGCATAAATTGCCAAGATTAGTTTCCGAAGTTCTTACAAGTCTTACGCCTTCTTCGTCATGAGTAATAAGCTCAACCTTGCTTTCACCGATTTTTCTGTTGCCGAGTTCAGCGTAGCCTTCATTTATTTCTGCTATATAAGCATCAACATCTGCATCAGTCTTAGTATAAGTCTCAGTTTCGATAAGTTCTGTGTCAAATTCTCCATTTGCAATAGTAAGCTTACCGATATTCTCAAAACCTGTACCGGTAGATGTTAGCAAAACATCGTCACCGCTTTTATCTTTTATAATCTTTTCTTCAATTACAGAATGAGAATGGGCATCAAGAACCACATCAAGTCCATCGGTGTTTTCTATAATATCGGTAATATCATTTAATTTTCCAGACTCATCATATCCGACATGAGAAAGCGCAATTACATAATCTGCACCTGCTTTGGTTGCTTCGTCAATATTTTCCTGCACCACCTCGTGCAATCTTGATTCGTTAAAGGTGTAGATAATTTCTCCGTTTTCACTTTTAAACTGTGACGGACGTGCTGAGGTAATTGTTTCCGGTGTGGTAATACCGATATACGCAATATCAATGTCTCCGTAGGAAACTATAGTAAATGGTTCAAAATATGTTTTTTCTTCGCCAATTTTTGCAAAGTTACAAGATATGTACTTTGTTTCCGATAGTTCATAAAGCTCTGTAAGTCTGGAAATAGTGTAATCAAACTCGTGATTTCCAAGGGCTATCGCATCATATCCCACAAGGTTCATAAGTTCTACAATGTATTCGCCCTTTGATACAGCTCCAAGTGTTCCGCCCTGGACAAAGTCACCCGAAGATACCACACCTACATATTCGTATTCAGACTTAAGCTCATTTTTCATTGCAGCAAGCTTGGAGTACCCCTCGACTGCACAATGAACATCATTTTCGTATAGAATTACAATGGTTTCAGAATCCTTTGCAAAAACAACGGCATTTAATGAGCATAACACCATACAAATGCAAACAATACAAGATAACAGTCTTTTTTTCATAGTCAAAAACTCTCCTAATAATATTTTATTTTGTTATTTTATCAGACTATCTATGACAAACCTATGACAAACTTAAATTAAAATAAAAAAATTACGGTCGGATAATTCCGACCGCAAACCGATTTATTGATTTGTTTCAAGCAGCAGAGCGAGAGTATCTTCTGCCCATGAATACTGTGTCATATACTCACCGTGAAACTGAGGCTTCCCGGTTTTCAAAAAGTTGTGATAATCACAGTTGATTCTTGAAGGCTCAATTCTGTAATTGTATCCGTCCTGGCAAAAAACGTTTTCTGCACCAACCTGTGCAAGTGCTTTTTTCAGGTCACCTACAAGATGCCTTAAATAATCCATATTTTTAACATCGTCTGTGTTTTCAGGCCACATAACGGCACATATTTGCTTTCCGGTCATCCCGGCGCCGTTTCTGTCAACAAGCACAGCGAAAAGTTCTTTTGCCTTTGTCCGCTTAAAGGTAAGTGCCTCTCCGTTTTTTAAAACCTCGAAGTTTCCGAAGCATTTAACATCAAGAAGCGACACATTCGGATTTTTGCTCTTTATATGGTCAATTTCTTTTTGAACAGCCTCCGGTGTTATTGGTTTCATAAGATATCCGCTGCACCTTAATTGTATAGCGTTTAATGCATACTCCTCATAACCTGTACAGAAAACAATTTTACATTCCGGATGAATCCTGGTAATCTTTTCAGCTAAGGCAAGACCGCCCATACCACGCATATTTATATCAAGAAAGGCTACATCTAAGCGATTTTCAGAAATCCACTCCAAAGCGGCAGAGCAGACAGAAAAATCATAGACTTCTTTTATATCAGGTGAAGCCTTAACAATATCTGTAAGAGCTTTAAGCATTGGTCTTTCATCATCTACTGTTATCGCTATCATAATCCACAGCCTCCTTTGGTATTCTTATAGTTGCCTTTGTGCCTTTACCGATTTTACTTTCTATGGTCAGCGTTCCACTGCACATTGCTTCAATTCGACCTCTTATGTTTTTTATCCCGACATGCTTGGATTCATCATATCCTGCATTCATATCAAATCCAACACCGTCATCTGTTACCTCTACAACATATGAATCATCTGTCTCGTAAGCAGATATTGTAACTATTCCGCCTTCTTCAAGTCCCATAAGTCCGTGCTTTATGGCATTTTCTACAAGAGGCTGAATAGAAAGTGCAGGAAGAAGAAATTCTACAGAGCGAAGGTCGTATTGTATTGTCATATCAGGGAAACGAACCTGCTCAATATCGGTATAGTGCTTAACATGATTCATTTCCTGCGAAAATCTTATAGGCTTGGCATTATCGAGCTCGCTGAAGTTTCCCCTTAAATACAAGCTGAAATTACGAACAAGCTTTGAAGCTTCTTTTGGTTCGGTGATACAAAGCTGTTCAATCGTTCCAAGTGTGTTATAGATGAAATGCGGCTGAATCTGACTTATCATAGTAGCTATACGACTTTCTGTAAGCTCCGCATTTAAAACTCTTTTTTCCATTTCAAGTTCTCTTGCTCTTATTGCTGCATTCAAGTTTTGCGGAACAACTTTTAAAAGCACAATTACAGAAACAATAAAAATAAGAATAAATACAATCTCTGAAATAATTCCGCCTGAAGCTAAGCCAAAAGCTATTCCTGCCACGTCAATTACAAACGAAATCATCGGAAGCATCGCAAAAGCTGATAGCATTTTTTCTTTTTTATCGCCTTTCGCAAAACGGATAGCAAGAAGAACTGTCATCACAATGCAAATCACGCTCTGCACAGACACCCATACAGGTAATGTGTCATAGAACTTGACATCGGAAACTGACGGAGAAAGTAAAATTACCAGATTTGAGAATAAAGCAAGAGCAGTAAGGCTATTGCTTAATTTTCTAAACTTGTCCTCAAACATAACTGCAATAAAAGCAGTTACACAGAGCATATAAAGCATCATAGAGCCTATCACCATACGGGTGTTAAATTTAATTATTTCGCTAACGTACATAACTCCGTGAGCCTTAAATAAGAAGTATATTCCGGCAGAGAAAATTCCAAAGCCAACGAGCCACAGATTTTTACTTCCTTTGATATGAATGAGCATAGCGAATATCGCCGTACCTAAAATCATAAATGCAAACAAAATAAGTGCAATACCTAAAATTCTATCCGCACTGCCTCGGTTTAATGTATCTCTCTCAAAATCTGTTCCGCCATAAGTGCTTAAGTTGTTAAGAAAATCGTCAACTGCTCCGGGGTTTCCAAATTTATGGGGATTTTTTAGCTTGATTGTAATTTCTTCGGCACCCTTGCATTCATATCCGATATACATTTTACCGCACAGATCCTCGCCGATAAGATTGCTTTCGGCATCAAAGGGGCGGAAAGTTTCTCCATCTTCCGAAATTTCACCGCCAATATGGTTAAAGTAAAATGCAAGAACAACGCCTTCATCTGCAATTCCTACAACCTCTCCATCGGTTGGAACGAAAAGTTCAAAATTACCTTTCAGCGTAACATCGCCCTTATCTGCAGGAATATGCTTTCCTTTGACATATTCCTGCCAGTCACCGTCAGCTACTTTATACTCACCTTGAAATTCTGCGGAAAGATACATAGCATTCATTGCCTGACTTCCATATTGTCTTCCTGTATATACAAATGTACAAAGAACAATGGCAAGCAAAGAGATACATAAGCTTATAAATATTCTGTTTTTTAGTTTTTCTTTATTAGATTTCATAATAATCACTCTCCGCATACGGTATCTCTATCCGCTTATAATACACTCAATAACAATACAACACCTATTAAACAAATCGCACCTGCAATAGCAACATAAGAGAATATGCGTTTTGTGTTCCAATAGGAAAATGCCTCGCATATACAGACAACGCCTATAGCTATGCAGGTAATCAAATCTGCTGATTCAACTTTGCCGGCTCTTTCCAATGCCTGAAATATCACATATACTAAAAATGCTATTCCAGCAATAATGTCCATAATCTTTTGCAATATAGTTTTTTCGCTCCATTTTTGATCCATACTTAATCTCTCTTTCATATGTATATTTTATCAGATTTTCTTGTTTTTTTCAATAAATCTGTGAAGAATTACGGCAATTTCTGCTCTTGTTGCATTATCTTCAGGATTAACCGTACTTGATGTTTTTCCGCATATAACACCCGCACCAATAACATATTGCATAGCAGGAATAGCATATTCCAATATATCAAATGCATCATCATAAGAAAGTATATTGGTTTCTTCTCCAACGCTTACGTCATATCCCTTAAACTGTGCATACAGATACAAAACAGATGCAAGCTGCTGACGGCTTATTGCCATTTCGGGATTAAAATCCTTGTCGTTTTCATAAATTAACTTGTTATCTTTTGCCCATTTAACAGCCCCGGCATACCAAGGAGCATCCTCCGGGGGCTCATATTCAGGCTTTGTTTCTTCCGTATTGTACAGGATTTGTAGAAACTCTGCCCAAGTTGTGTTATTTGAAGGATTAAAAAACTTATTTTCATCACCCTGCATGATTTTGTTTTTAAGACAATATGCTACACCGTCGTGATACCATTCATATCGTGGCAAATTATTTTCGTCTATATCAAAATACGGAACAAGTGCAACCGTAAGCTCATCAAACCAAGTATTACCGTTGGCTCGTTTTACATCGAGTGTATTTACAATTGTGGAACGGATACGCTGTTTTACCTTCGGATTTTCAGGTTGCATAATAGTTCCCACGCTACTTATCACATAATACTTTTCATTTCTTTCGCCAAGATACATCATTTCGTGTCCGTTAAAATATAGAATTGTTCCAAAAGGAAGGCTATCTAAGAATTTGATTTTCTCTTCTTTTGCCATATACTGCATATTTACCTTTGCCATAGGCATTGATGACTGCCATGTGGTATTTCGTGCAAGCTCCATACCAAAACATTTATATACATTTCTCATATATCCTGAGCAATCATCGGAATTAAGACTTCCGCCCCAACCATAAGTGTTGCCGAGTGCCGAGAATACAACCTTTGATATATTCTCTTTTGTAAGTGGCATATATCCTGCATACACTTTTTTATGTTCTGAAATAAGTGTTAATTTTTTTGAGTATGTACCATCATCATTTCTTACAGGCACCCATACTGCATAATTGTTGTATGCCGCACGGTTATCTATAAGTTCATTCGGATTAGCGTCTTTTGCAAGCTCTAAAACTGTTCCCATTGTCAGCATAAGGTCTGATCTATCTGCACCGACTATTGAAGTTTCAGTAAACACCTTATCGCCCCATACTACAAGAGTATCTTCATTTTTGATATCCCACGCCGAAATCCACTCATCCTTATTCTCGCAAATTGCAACCGCATCTTTCGGAATCCAGCCTGAACAACAAATGCTTTTTGCAAGATAGTAGTTTCCGTCCTTTGACTTTGATGTGATTACAACCGGTTCGTTTACTCTTACCGAAACGAGATACTGATAGTCAAAATCAGAGTCGGAAGGATCGTCCCAAATAGCAACAGGATCAGGGAATGTACGAAGCTCGGTTCTTTTTGTTGCTATACCGTAGAGAACTTTTTGTTCCTTTTTTGCATCAGGATTCTGAGTGTTCTCAATTATTTTATCGTAATCTTCCTGAGTGGCTTTTTCCTTGCTTTCAAAATATGTCCAGCCAAGATAATATGCTGCATCTGCCTGACTTGATTTTTTTATTGCTTCATTTAATGAAATTCCATCAACCACATCAGGCAGATTTTTAAGGTCGTACATATTAGTGCCTTTTGCTGCAAATGTTTCTTTATTAAGTTTTTCTATTTCGTCATATGACATTAAAACATCTGTCTCATTTACCCAATAGGAAGGAGATGACATTTCGCTTGTTACATCAGGAAGATAATACGCTCCCGATGCCAAGCAAGTTACAGTTATACTCAAAGATAATACAACTGATAAAACTGCGATAAGTATTTTTTTCATTTATAATATGTCACTCCTTTATTACGGCATATATACTTTATTCATTTTTATAATTGTACCGTTCTCAATCACAATACTTGTATTATTTGGAGTGAAGCTATATTCAATTTCAAAATCATCTGTAAGAAAATCCCCGGAATAATAGATTTTTGCTTCTGCATCAGGATTTGACTCATCAATGTATTCAAATTCATCAGAAACAGGGAGAGTAACCTTACCAATTTCATAGTAGGCTTTTATATCATTCATTCCTGTTTCGTAATATACGGTACTGTCGTTTGAAACTAAATCAAATCCGCCATTTTCTTCGCCGCCGTTGATTCGCACAAGACCGCTATCAAGACGTTCAACCTCTGTTATGGTAACTTCCTCATTCTTGCGTACAATTACATCATTTTCCTTAATTGATGCAATATCAACCATATCGTAAAGCTCATAAGAATAAACGGTTACATCCATTACCATTTTTCCGCTGTCAGAAAGCTTTGTATCGCCTTTTCCAAGAGAAACTGCTACGGTGCTGTTATCAAGAGCACTTATATCAAGAGTTTCCGGCAAAGGCTTTATAACATTTGTACCCACATCTTCGTTTTTGTTTTTAGTTTGTGTACTGCAGCCTGCAAACAACCCAAGGGAAAGAATAAAAACTAAGATAATTGATAATGTTTTTTTCATTGTATATATCCTCCTAACAAATTATTTTTTGATTGCTTTATGTATTTCTGTAACAACAAGAAAAGCAGCAAACAAAACTGCACTTATTTTATGTATAACGGAAACAGCAGCAATGCCGTGTACATTCATAAGCAGGGCACCTGTAATTAAAGCGATGCCATAGCATACACGATAGAGTATTTCAAGTGCAGGTTTTTTCCATTCTTTTTTGGTTGCAATGGTATATGCAATAAGAAGCACAAGACCGATAACAGATACGACAATGTGTACTTTCATACCTGTTGCACGAAGCATAAACAATAGCACCATAGCAATAATCATTGGGATTAAAAATAACAATTTCTTTTTCATAACATTTGACTCCTTTAAATTTATATAATCGTTTAATTATTTACTTGATAAATACATAGCATCATCTTCGATAATAAGTGACAGCATATTATTTTCGTCAACATATAAATCTGCCTTTTTGATTTGAACTGCCGTTTCCAAACCCTTACCCTTTTCTACGTGTGCCATAACTAAACTTGCATTACCCTTTTTAATGCCTTTTGCTGTGACTTGCATTAAGCCAACGGGGTAAAGTTCTGAATAAATTTTTTCAGGCGGATAGTCGGTAGCCTTTTCTGTAATTTCAAGCTTATCTTTTGTATAGTCAATAACCTTCCATTCGTATCCGTTGTCATATTCGCATTCAAATAATTGTTCTGTTTTGTAGTTATTTCTTGAATCGATATAGAAAAGTCCGGTATCAAAAGGAATTTCAACGCTAATTACACCAAGTGCATAAGGGGCAAGTTCACCCTGATTGAAATAAAGCACCATCGAATTGTGTGTGATGTAGAACTGAACGTATCCAAGATATTCATTCACATAATCATAAGTATATATATCAGCTGATTCAGGTGCTATCTCCTTTAACTTATCAATAAATAAATTTGTTACAAACTTAACCAAAGAAACATCCAGCTGATCTTCCATGAGTAATTCTGAAACAGAAAGTTCCACATCAGAGTTTGTATGATATGTTCTTGACTCCATTGTTTTTGTAGGATGAACGCCGCCCACATTTACATATTTGTGATTAGTAAATGAGAGATATCCCCAAATGTTATAAGTTTGTTCATAAGTAAGTTCATAAACAAAAGGTACAAAAGCATCACCCATTTGATTTCGCAAAGTAAGTGCATCTTCCTTCTTTTCTCTTGCTTCTTCTATAAACTTATCAGCTTCCCACTTATAATCAAAATTTACTGTATCAAGACAAGGAATTTCGGTGGGGTTTTCTATGACAGGATAATACGCAACTGCCTCTATTAAAACATTGCCGTTATCATCAGTTATAGTTTCTGAGAGCTTTTCCGAAGAAACTACATAAGCGCTTGCAGGTGAATAAATGTCTATTTTTTTGGTATCACCATACCAATAAACCTCACATTCAAAGGCTTCGGATATCGCTCTTAAAGGAACTAAAGTTCTGCCATCTTTAATTTTTGCAGGTACATCAAGTTCTCTTTCCTCGCCATTAAAATACATCTTGTTTTCGCCTATGGTAAGCACCAAGTTATCATCTGCTCTTCGTGCGGAAACAATCTGTTTTCCATTTTCTTCGGAATAATAAACTGCACAGCCCATGGTTTCAAAAATAGTTCTGAACGGAACCAGAGTTCTGCCATTTTCAATAATAGGCTCCACATCAAAAGTCAGCAAATCGTTGTTGTAAATAACATCCAATTTATCTTTATTTTTTTCATTAAATGCCAAAAGACGTTTGCCTACATTTTCTTCAAGATTTCTGAAAAAGAACTGATAATCATAAAGATGATATATACCATCATCAAAAAGCTTACCGGGATAATCTTCCTTTGCGATATCCGTAACCTTAAGTACCCCTCTTTTTTCATCTATATAAGCACCTGTAAGATTTGGAATTTCTTCTTTGATATTTCCTGAATAATCGGTAAAACAAGCGCCTTTATTAAGAGACTTATCGGCAACTTCGGATGTTGTTTTCCAGTTAAGCGGATTTATAGAGTATGTTTTTTCATTTTCACCAACTATTAACGAAGATGTAATATCCTTATCTTCACTATGGAATGTAACAATCACACCTGTATCTGTTTCTCCTTTGGCAGGCATAAGATGTGGATATTCTTTGACCTCATCTTCGGTAAGCTTCCAACCAATAGGGTATGCCGCAACAAGTCTTCTCTGATACTGTGGCTCATCAAACAAATCTTTCATCAAACGGATTATCATATCCGCACCCTGTGAAAATCCTGCAAGTATCAATGGTCTTGTGGCGTCTGTCTGATCAGCAAAGTAAAGAAATGCTTTTTTAACGTCTTCGTATGCTGCACTAAGATATTTTTCCTGTTCTTCTTTGCTAAGGCTGTAAACAGGGAATGTTGCCTGTCTGTAATAAGGTGCGTAAACTCGGGTGGCATCGTCATAAATGCCAAGTTCCATATTAGTAGCACCGTCAAAGCTCTCACGGTATTTTTCATCTGTTATGTAAGCATTATAATTTCCTTCTTTGCCCATATCAACTGTCGGACATACAAAGAAAAGATCTGCAGGTTTATCATCACCCTTATTCCAGCGTGACCAGAAATACATATTGGAATAGTCAACATATTCATCAAAAGGTGAATATTCCATAACAATTTCTTCCGCAAACGCTGTAAACGATGAGAAGCAAAACACAACTGCGATAAATAAGCTTAAAAATCTTTTGGTTTTCATCTGAATACCTCCTAAATAATCTTGTTACCTTGTATATATTTTTCTTTGATACCGCCACATAAATCAAGTGACAGATAAATACTGCGCTCTAATCTTTGTCTTAAATTAAGTTCTAACAGATGGACAAGAATACTGTCATCAAGAACAAGTGCATCAAATTCGTATCCTTCTTCAAAACTTCCAATTTTCCCAAAGAACTCACCGCCACCTTTCGTTGCCATATAAAACGCTTCTTCGAAAGTAACGGCTTTTGCATTTTCATCCACATATCTTAAATACATTTTTGAAACGCCTATGGCATCTGTGATTGCACGGAAGATTGATTCCGTTTGTCCGCCTGCCACATCGCTTCCAAGACCAATTTTCATATCAAGGTCAAGGTATTTTCTTACAGGGGCAATTCCTGACGTAAGGTTTATATTTGATGCAGGACAATGAGCAATAAATACACCATTCTCACGCATGAGCTTCACTTCTTCATCACTTGACCACACACAATGAGCCATTACTGTGTTGACTTTTTCAGAATCTAAATTTTCATCACCGAACAAATCATGCTTATCGTAGCTGTCGCCATAGAATGCACTGTCTGGTCTAAGCTCACGAACCCATTCAATCTCACCCTTATTTTCTGACAAATGGGATTGTACGGGCAGGTTGTATGCCCTTTGTATTTCTCGAAGCTGGTCCATAAGGTCGTCTGTACAACTTGGAATAAATCTTGGTGTAAGTATAGGCTTTGTGCGTTTGTATTTACCCGCAATATCGTTTATCCATCCAAATGTATTAAAAGCAGACATATCTGCACTTTCTTCTACAAGTTCATCGGGTGCTGACCTATCCATGTTTATTTTACCAACATAGGTTACAAGACCTGTTTCTTCCATTAAATCCATCAGTATTTCGGTAGCTTGTCTGTGCCTTGTTGCAAAAATGCAAGCTCTTGTGGTAGCGCTGTTTTTCATATTATCAGCAAATATCGTGTATGCTTTTTTTGCATAATCTGCATCCTTATACTTTGCTTCTTCGGGGAATGTCTGCGTGTTTAACCATTCTATAAGCTCATAATCCATTCCCATGCCGCGAAAAGTATATTGCGGAGCGTGAATATGCAAATCTACCATACCGGGAATAATGAGCTTGTCTTTTAAATCTCTAAATTCAAGGTCTTTGTATTTTTCAGGAATTTTTTCAAAAACACCTGCACATTTTCCATCCATACATACAACATATCCTGAAACTGTCTTTAATTCTGTTTTTGAAATGCTGTAGCAAATGTTTCCCTTTAGGATAAAACTGTTCATTTTCACTGTCCTTTCCATTAAAATTTCATCATACAAGCATCTTTTTCTTTATATTATCAAACCTGTTATGACAAACCTATGACAAAACAAAAAAATCATTATGCCTCGGTTTATCCAAAAGCATAATGACTTTAAAAACAATTTATAATTATTTTTTTCTTCTTCACAGCATAATCGTATGCAACCTTTGTACCGCTTTTGGGTTGATAGTCCAATAAATCCCGTCTGCTGTTTCTTCTTCTCGGCGGGGCGTAGTTTTCATCGTAGTAAACGATACAAAAATCCGATTTGTTTATCATTTCCTGATTACGCTCCACATAGGAAGCTCTGCCTGCGTTCTCCATATGTTCCGGGAAGTATGTATCTTCATAATGCTGAAGCAGACTATCCTCGTACCAATCGGGAATATGCTGAAATGCAGACCTTACATATACCCGTTTAATATGAGGATATTATACCACAAAAAAATAAACAAAAGAGGTGCATTTTGAACCTATTTATACTACAACAAAATCTTTTTTTGCTTATATCTTAAATTAACGAGGATACTCTTCTCATACTCGTTAATTCATTGATCTACCTATTAGTTCTTTCTGCTCAATCAAATAGCTTTTGCTATATTTGTTCCTGTATTCTGCAGGAATAGATTCGTATTCAACAAGCGTATTATACAGCGTTCTAAATAGGGATATTTTTGATTCTGCACTAACGCTATCCGCTTTGTTTCTTAAAGCAAACAAAATATCAAGTTCACCCTCTAAGTAGGTAGACTTATCGCAAAAAGCGTTCATATATTCAGATAATAACTTGTAGCTCCTTGCCAAATAGAAATTGTTTTTATAGTCTCCCACAAAACTCTGGCTATATAGTTTATAATACGCCACCGACATATATAAATAATCTATACATAGCTTTTTATATTCCTCACTAGCCGCTTTCTGATATATGAATTGTACAGTTTCAGCAATTCTGTTAAACCTAACACTCATTTCATAATAAATTTTGTTTTAGGTATCAGATTGACTTAAAGAACAATAATTGAAATGATACGAAATAGTACGACAATTGGAATATATTATTGACTGTTTAATGTTGAGAAAATTCGGTATGTGTATGACCAATTAATCGTGCCCGCTCTCTAGCATTACCGAATCACACAAAAATCACAAGGGTCAAACTTTTTCTTTTTTTGTGCATTTTCCAGCACGCCCGCTTCAATATTATTTCTGTTCTTTATCATAGGGCAATTTCTGTTTGCATGATACGAACCGCCGTCTTTATCAGTCCAATAATAGACATTGTTTAGTTCATACGCATCTGACGATACAACTTCTGTTTGAATTTGCGGCAAAATATTTGCAGATGCTACTTGATTTTTGTGTGAAGAAAGAAATACGAATAATACACTTCCTGATACAGCAACACAAAACAAGAAAAACGCAAGTAATTGTTTTTTAGATAAGACAATTACTTGCGTTTTTTTATGTCTATTTTTGTAAAGCTCCTTTGTTAAATATTGTTTTGAAAATATATCCAGCGAAATATCTGCCAATTCACAAGCCTTTTGGATTGGTGAAAAATAGTATTCGGCATCATAACTTTTCGATTTCATTCTCTGATAACTGCTTTTGGAGACCCCTATTTTATCTGCAAATTCCTCTATAGATAAATTAAGTATTTCCGTTCTTAAAAATTCAAAATTGTGTCTTTGTACCTCTCTCATTTTGTTATTTTGTCTCCTCTCGATTGTATTTTTGAAATTGACTACATAATTCCCAAAATTGACACTATCAATTGCAACATTGAACATTGCGCCTACATCCTTGCCGTCTTAAAATAGTGTCAAATTTTAAAGAATTATGTCGTACACCTTTAATTGTACCACAAAATCAAGTTGATACCTATGGGAAATTTTTTAGTTGTATAGTAAAGGCGTAATTTTTTAAAGCAAACGAAAGGAGGTCCGCCATCGTGAGGCACTACCAACCAAAAAAGAATAACGAATATCAATTGCCTCACGATTTATATATGAGGATGCTGTACTTGGTTCGGGATTATGAACGGATGAAAAAAGAGGCAAACGAAATAGCAAACAGCTATCCTATACTGAGTGGACAACCCAACAAAAATTCAATTTCTGACCCAACGGGAGAAAAAGCAGTAAGACTCGCTGCAATAAACCGCGACTGCGACGCTGTTGACAAAGCGTTAGAACAAATTCCTGAAGAATACAGAAAAGGCGTTATAGGTCACATGCTGTACAAAACACCCTACCCCATTGATGCAGGGGAAGCTACATATAAACGATGGCGATGCCGCTTTATTTATTACGTGGCCAAAAATTTGTCATATATATGAGTTGATACCCATGGGAAAAAATAAGGGGTTAAAATGGTATTATGAAAAATTGTATAAAATCATCGAAAGATGTTGCGGATAAAATATTTGAAAAGGAGAAAAGCAAATGAAAACAACTAATTTTCACGGCTGCCGTTCCCCGAGCAGCTAATATACTTGCTTTAGTAAAGCAATTCAGGGGACGAGTGAGTTTTATATGTATGTATGACGCGTCCGTACAAAATAAAACAGACACTCAAAAACGCAACAAAACGCTGTGCCAATTACATATATCCCACAAATGTATTTCAAAACAAGCTTTTAGCAAGATTATCTTTTCACACAACTTCGCACCAAACGGAAAGGATTCTCAAACGATTTTTGCGGTCAGCTTATGTCCGTATTGGTGCATACACAGCGTTTTAATGCAAATAAAGGAGAAAAGCAAATATGTTAAATGCCATTAAAGCTTTTATTAAAACCTGTCCTATTCTTGCAGATGTTGATGTCAATGTCAACTATCTGGGCGAGAATGCAGAAAGCTCCGCGATTGAAAATGTGTCGGCTGAGCCAGTCATCAAAAATTACACAGATGGCGGGGCGTTAAGACAGTTTTTATTTACTGTTGCTTTGCGCGAAAAATTCGGACAGGACGCGGCAGAAAATGCTGCCGCAACAGTCAAACTTGAGCAGTTGTCGGATTGGATTTATGAACAGGACAGACTTGGGATTTTACCCAATTTAGATGGCAACAAAAATTCAGTCAGTTTGGAGGTTACAAAAACTGGCTGGGTGGACGAAAAACAGAGTGATACAGCAAAATATCAGCTACAATGCAGATTGGTGTATTACCAGGATTAAAAAAAGGAGATTTAAATTATGAGTACAGTAAAAAGAAATGAAAAATTAGCCTTTTACGGCGTAAAGGGTGAAACAGGTGCAGTGACATATCACAGAATGAAAGGTTTTACAGATATGTCAGGTGCAAAAAATCCCATTGAGTACACAAGACGTTATGTGGACGAACCATTTGAACAGAGCGATGTTGTGGGTTATTCTCCCTCGTTCTCTTATGGCTTTGACCAGCACAAAGGTAACGCCGTACACGACGATATTATCAAAATTCATAACGAAGAATTGGTTATGGAAGAAGCTATCCGTGAAATTATTTTCGTTGACTTAACAAACGGCAACGAAGAAAACGGCTATGCTGCTGCAAAGCGTGAATTTGCGGTTATCGCAGACACAGAGGGCGGAAGCGTTGACGCATATACTTATACAGGTACTTTAAAGGTAAAGGGCGAAAGAGTAAGCGGTACAGCAACATCTGTTGACAATTGGCAGACAATTGAGTTTGTTGAGGCTTAATTAATTAAAGTCAGGGCGGGCACACCACCCGCCCTGACAATAACTTTTAGGAGTTGGGTATAATTTGAGTATAATTTTAAACCCTATGCCTGATTTTTTAGAGGTAGGCGGAGAAAAAATCTTCATCGATACTGATTTTCGTACGTGGATAAGGTTTGATGAAGCACTTTTCTGGAACGATAAACCCATAGAAGAGCGCATATATTCTGCACTTGATATATGCTATGACGGAAATATCCCTGCAGATATCAATAGTGCTGTGCATGCAGCAATCGGGTTTTATGCACATAAAGATACACAGATAAAATCAATCGGGGAAAACTCCCAAAACGAGCATCAAAGTTCTACGCGAGGCAAACAAACATACAGCTTCACTCATGATGCATCGCTTATATGTGCAGCTTTTCTTTCACAATACCGCATAGACCTAACAAAAGATGATATGCATTGGTGGCTGTTTCGTGCACTTTTCGAGGGCCTTACTGATGAAAATAAAATCTGCAAGGTTATGGAAATTCGCAGTATTGATTTATCTAAAATAAAAGACAAAGAACAAAAAGCGCATTATCGCAGATTAAAACGTATATATCGTCTACCCGACCCTCGATGCGAAGAAGAAAGAGAAGCAGATATGATAAATGCGCTGTCAGTTATGTTTTAACGAAATATAAAGAAAGAGGTTTTAAAAAAATGAGTTTATACAAATTTGGAAATTTTGAAATTGAATTTGACCCTACAGATGTAGCTTTTGTGGAAAAGTATGAGACGGCTGTAACAGAATATCAGGAAAATATCACTACTGTTTCTAAAGAGGGCAAGGCATCAGAAGTGATGATGCGAATTTGTGATATATTTTACGATGTTTTTGACAGCCTTTTTGGTAAGGGCACAAGCAAGAAAATGTTTGGAAAGACAAACAGTGTTGATTTATGCGTAAAGGCATTTAAGCAGCTGGTAAACGGTATGAACGACTACAGCAAAACTTTAGAATTACTGCCGAACGGAACTGTTAATTCTTCTCAGAAAAAGAAAAATAAATAAATGTTTCTTTTACATAAAAACTCTTGCTATTTTTTACATATCATGGTAATATATTAGCACAGTAAAAATATGTAAAGGAGCAATAATAGGATGAAAAAAATAATGTGCTTACTTTTGATTTTAGTATTATGTCTTGGTGTTTTATCAGCCTGCGGTACGAACTCTGCAAACAACGAATCACAGCAGGAAGAACAGATAGCGCGAGAAGATATGGAGCGAATTGAGATTTATCTTCCTGACTTTGAGGAAGAATTAAAAAAAGACTCTAAAGAAGGTAACTGGCAGGCATTTTACGAAAGATATAAGGATAAGGTGCTTGTATTCAGGGACGCAGAAGTAGAAGGCAATCACTTGGATGCGGCACATATGAACTACATTCGTATCAGTCAGGGCGGAGACGGCAGACATGCATCGGCATATTTTTATTTTGACGAGGAAAATAAGACCGAGGATGTTATTAATCTGCCAATGCAGGAAAATGTTGTAGTGGAAGGCATTTTGCAGCAACCTGAAAAAACTTACGCCAAACCGCTCCATCTTAATATTGAACATACTAAACTGATTGAACATTCAGCATGGGAAAACCCATTTCTTTTGTCCATTGATATGGAGCCTGTCTTTGAAGAGACAAAGGCTGAGCTTATCAAAGAGTATTCTTTTATAAAGAAAGTTGAATTTGAAATCAACAAAAGCACAAGCGGGCGTCACGAGGACATTCGATTTATTACTGATATAGAACCTGGGACAGATGCTAAAGAGGTCCTTGCCTATGCGGATTACGCCGCGCGTCTTTTAAACGAAAATGCACGAAAGGTTGACGAAACAATAGCACCGTCTACGGGGGATTCCTACGGTGGATTGTATAAATATAATTATCTCAGTATATGGGCTCGTCCAGAAGGAGTGGTTGAAGCTCAGAATAAATACTACATTTTTGATGTGATATCTGCCCGTATCGGTGACACCATTAATTTGCAAAAAGCCTATCGCTAAAATCAATTAAAATTTAAAATTATAATCAAAAAAGGCACTCGATTGAGTGTCTTTTTTGTTGCCCTAATTTACAAAGAAAGGAATGATTATATGAAAAATAACGAAACAAGTGTTACGGTTAATGCTGAACTTAATATGAGCGATGTAAAAAAAGAACTGGACATATTTTTTAATACAACGGTAAAAAAAGTAAAGACCGAAGTTGATTCTTCAAAGCTTGTTAATGCTATTAAGGATTTTAAAATAAAAGATTTAGTACCAAAGATTGATATATCTCAAATCAAGTCATCCTTAGCAGAAATCGGTCCTAACATCAAACAGATGGGACACGATGTTTCCCAATGGTCTATGGGAAAGATGGTAACAGGTCTGCAGGAGGCAACAAACTGGGTAAAGGGATTAGGAAGTGCATTTAAAGATATACCTGCCGATACGATTTCTCTTCCTGAAATTCCCAAAGAAGCTTCCGTCAAAATACCTGTTGAAATGAACACCGAAGAACCTGCTCAAAAATTAGAAAAAAGCATGGGAAAAACTCTGGGCATTATAGGTGCAGGCGTAGGTGCCGTAGGAACAGGTATCTCAAAGTGGGCAACCCTTACGTTCGGGGACCAGTTTAATGTTGCCAAAACGGCTATCTTAGATGCAGGTGCAGCATTGGGTACAGATTTAGCACCTGCAATTACAGGTGTTTCGGATGGCGTAAGAGATTTTTCTAACACATTAACAGATGCTGCGGCAGCAGATGGATTAAAGGGATTGCTTGATGCTTTACCCGATGCACTAAACACTTTCTTATCATCACTGCCCGACTATCTTACCCAACTAATAGAGGGCGTTACATCTCTTCTTACAGGAATAGGGGCGGCATTACCCGAAATTATACCGCCGATTCTTGATATGGCGATGCAGCTTTTAATTGAGTTGGTTGCAAATTTACCGCAACTGCTGGAAGCAGGTCTACAATTGATTATGGGGTTAGCAAATGCAATTATCGCTTCTATACCAATGCTTTTAGAACAATTGCCCGTGCTTATTGAGGGAATTATAAACTTCATTATCACTGCTGTTCCACAACTTATTGAGGCAGGCATACAGCTCTTCGTTTCACTAGTTCAGGCATTACCACAAATTGTTGAAACAATTGTGGCTGCAATTCCTGAAATTATAAACGGCTTAATCACGGCAATCTTAGATTCTATACCTCAACTTATACAGGCAGGTGTCGAATTATTAATATCACTCATTCAAAATCTTCCCGATATCATTATCACTTTAGTTGCGGCAATACCGCAGATTGTCGAAGGTCTGGTTGGGGCAATCGTGGATAACATAGACCAAATCATATTGGCGGGTGTTCAGCTTTTTGTGGCGTTAATTGAGAATCTTCCCACAATTATCGACGAAATCATTAAAGCAGTACCGCAGATTCTTTCTGCTTTAGTCGATGCATTCAAAGCATCGATATCTACAATATGGGATATCGGTAAAGATTTAATCAGAGGCATATTCGATGGTATATCTAACTCACTGCAATGGTTACGCGAAAAACTCAGCGGTTGGGTTGACAATGTAGTTGATTACATCAAAAACTTGTTCGGTATTCATTCACCGTCTGCCATTATGCGTGACGAAGTAGGTAAAAACCTTGCATTAGGTGTGGCAGAGGGTATCACTAAAAATACAGATGCAGTATCTGATGCAATGTCCGAAATGGCAGATGTAGTTTCAGATTCTGATATTAGTGTAGAACCTGAAGTGTCAGCAAAATCTATTGACTTTGAGGCGTTTAAAGAAAAGATTAGACCGTCTTTAGATTTTGTAAAGTCACAGATTTCAAAAGCACAGGATGTTTTAAATACACAGTTTGCAGCGTCTATGCAGCTTGCAGGCGCCATGGCAGGTGCTAACAACACTTACAACAACGGCAATACATTTAACAATCACTACACAATAACAGCATCTAACAATTCACCAAAGGCAACAGCAGACGCAATCAAAAACCAAATGACTATGCAGCGTATGCTGTTTGCTACAAGATAAGGAGGGATATTATGTTACATATTACATACCAAAACGATATTGGTAAACTTGATTTTAAGGGCGGTAAAGGTCGAAATCCTTGGCGAATTCTTGAAATCGAGGGACTGGGTCTTACCTCTAAGAGCTTTGAAACAGCCCAGTACCCCGCCACTATCGGTCAGCGTACACTATCTGAAACAATAGGTGCAAGAACGATTTCCATTCAGTGTGATGTTAATTCTATTGGGAGTCATTACGGCGGAACATCAAGCAACCGTTGGGAAATATCAAAGGCATTAAAAATCTTAAACGAGCCGGGTACATTACTTATTTCTGACGGCACAAGGGCACGAAAAATTAACGCCCGCTGTGTAGAAGCCGTGCAGGGAGAACGCCACGGCGGATATTCTGTATTTGCTATACAGTTTGTATGCGATTATCCGTATTTTGAAGATAAAGAAACAAGTAAAGTGCCATTATTTAAAGTAGAGCATCTTTTGGAAGGAACTTTTATGCTTCCGTGTATGTTCACACGTCGTATAGCAAAGGCAAATGTTGTAAATATAGGAGATGTTGATACAGAGCCGATTATCAGAATCAGTTTAAATGGCGGAACATATAACGGTACAGCGGGAACTCCCGGAACACTTGTGATTCGTAATGAAACTACAAAACAGGAGATTGAATTAAATCTTGGCGACGCAGAAAGTACTAAAGAGGTTATTGTAGATATTCCCAACCGAAAAATATACAGTCAGGACAACAAAAATTTAATACACCATCTTGCACCCACAAGTTTTTTGAGTGATTTCTGGCTTCAAAAAGGGCAAAATCTCATTGGTGTTGACAATTACATATCGGAGTCCTGTGTGGTTGAGTGTGAATTTTCCAATAAGTATGTCGAGGCGGTGATTGGATGAGTAGTAAAATTTCCGATATCCGTTTTTTTGATTTTAATTTTAAGTTGTTGCATACTGAAAATGAATTTCTAAGCAGTAATTGGACTATTTACTACAACGACATCGGCACATTTGAAGCGCATTTCGACCTGAACAGTGATACTCTGCCTATCGTTATGGAGAATGATTACCTTGTAGCTGTACAGGGAGGTCTTTCAGCAATCATCGTAGGTAAAAAGGTGTCTGATGAGCTTATCATATATGGTCGCACCTGTAACTGGCTACTTACAAAGCGCATTACTGATGCTTTTGCTTCTACAACGGGTACTGTTGATGCTTTAGTAAACACAAAAGTTAAAAAAGCCTTTCCTGAGTCTTCTTTTGTTGCACAAGATACCATTTCTAATCCCCCGACGATTACAACAAGCCGTGAAGATAAGTGTGAAACTTTCTCATTCGTGCAGGAAAGCTTGCAGTTAAAAAATTTAGGGCACGAATTAAAATTTGACCCTGCAAAGTCTAGGTGGATTTTTAAAATCCTAAAAGGAAACAATGACAATCCCCTCGTTATATCTACTGTAAACAGAAATGCTTACGACGTTTCAACCGAGAGCGATTTATTAAACTTATGCAATGAGGGCTGGTTTAAGAAGCAATATCAAAATATGGGCGAGTGGGATCCACAGGCAAATGCGCTTTTAGATTCTGATGGCAATACTATATCAGGAACAAAAATCACAAGCGGTACGGACTCATCTCCTGTTCCGAGTAATTTTGGCAAGTGTTGGAAAGTACAGTTTAAACAAGGCTCAACATACACATCGTATAAACAGTTTGGAGTTCTTCTGTATCCCGGAGATTTTGTGGTGTGCGACAATGAAAAAGGAATACTAAAAAAATCAGATAAAGCAGACACCTTCTGGGTAAAAGTTCCGAAGCAATCATTTCAGGAAGGTATTTTGAGGTGGGAAAGTCTGTTATCTGCCAGCAGCGAAAACGAGGCGCTTTTAGAACTCTATAATACGCAAAGTACTAACGAAATACAAGGAAAAACTGTGGGTGTGTATTACGGTAATTATGAAAATCAATGTGATTATACACTGGGAGATATCGTTTCTGTAGAATGGCAAAGCGGAAATTATAAAAAGCGTGCCAAAAAGCGCATTATAGGTGTTAACCTTTGGTATGAAACCGGAAACATCGGCGAAGAACCTATATTTGAAGACGTAAATTAACAAAAAAGGTCCTGCATCTTGCAGGACCTTTTATCTTAAGGAGTGAAAAACATGGCTAAAAATCAAGGCTATGATATTACAGGGCAAAGGTTCGGAAAACTTGTGGTCTTAGGCAAAGGCGAAAGCAAAGGTCCAGGGCGGACAACCTGGAATTGTCTTTGTGATTGCGGGAATAAAAAAACAATTCGCGGAGATGCACTAAAGAGCGGATATACAAAATCATGCGGACATTGTCTCCGTAGTGAAAATGCTGTAAAATCCTCATTCGTTATGGTTCCCATTTCTATACAAGAAGTAAAAAAAGAGGCAGATTTACAGCATCTTACCTTCGGTCAGTATGTAGCAAAAGAATACGCAAGGCGAGTTATAGGCGGTATATAAATTATGTCAATATCAAATAAGGAAGCAGAAAAGTTGATTAAAGAATATAGCTGTTATATTGATAAAATTATCAATCGTTTTTATTACTTTGCATCCCCTGATGTAAAAGACGAGTTGTGGCATGTGGGGTTAATCGGTCTATGGAAAGGAATTTTAGCCTACTACAAAAAAGCTCCTGAAATTTTTGACCGCAAAAAACTTATTGATACGATTTGTGCGTACATACGCTATGAAATGGCGGATTTATTTCATGAATTAAAACTAATAAGGATAAGCGGTAATCAGTGGCGCAATTATGTCAAAGTAACCAAACTTTTGACCTCAAATTCCGACATATCAGAAGAACACTTAAAATCCGTAATAGAAGATGCAGGTCTAAGATATGACTGGTATCTAAAGACTAAAGAAATTGTAAACCCTGCTTCCTTAGATATGACAATCAGTGAAGACAGCGATGCTGATATATACAATTTTTTGCCCTATAATGACAATGATATAAAACGCTGCACAGAGCAGTCATACATTGATTATATTATTGATTCGGCTATGTGCGCAGTTAAACTTGAAAGAGACAAAGAGTTAATTCGCACCTGGTTAAAAAGTGCAAATGGCAAAAAGGAGCTTGATTTTACCGAACTGGGCAAGATATATAATTTGAGTTCGTGTATGGTTTCTGTAATTATAAGCAGATTTATTAATATATGTCGCTTTGTGAGGGATTGTGAATATGAGTATTTAAAAAATCCAAATGGTGTAATTTATTTGCCTGAAATCCCCGAAAAAAACAAAACACATAACGGCAGGAAAATTCCCGGAGTAAAATGGGTTCTTCCAAATAGAAAATGGAAGGTTGAAATTACTATTGGTAAAAGAAAATCCGTATACATAGGTCACTTCGAAAAGTACGAAGATGCCGTCAGAGCTCGCCGCGACGCCGAAATAAAATATCGAGGGTTTAGTGATATTGAGATTTAATCAAAGAATATTTTTGACCACATGTTAGCCACATTTCATGCCTCAAACGCAGTCGTAGCAAAGCTTTGCGGACTAAGTGGTTATTTTTGCAAATATAAATAAACCGTCCTCCTTGTTTCATTTACAGTTTCACCGGTCACCGGTTATATATAGGTCCCACTCAATCCTAGTAAATAAATGCATTATAAAATGGTTATGCTATATGTAGAATGGAGTGATGATCATGGAAAATTACAAAATGCCCGTGGGTCTTGGAATGGCACTTGCGCAAAGACCTGAAGCTATGGAAAAGTTTGCTACTCTCAGCGAAACTAAAAAACAAGAAATTATCAATGGTACACATTCAGTATCATCAAAAGAAGAAATGCGACAGTATGTGGATAAAATCATATCGGAATACTAATGTAATGAGCTTGCCTAATATAGAGGCAAGCTCTTTTCATAATCTTGTGTATTCAAATTCAAAACTTGCTCTGTCGCTTGTTAATTCGCACAGAAGTTTATCTTTGAAGGAAAATTTATAATATGCCGTGCAAGATGCACTTTCGTGAATAATCCTGTTCATTCTGCCATTTTCAGGAGCATACAGAGGCTGGCAGTTCTTATGGATTAGTTTTGCTATGAGTTCATAATCACCCTGTTTGATAATAATAGTACTTTCTCCAATATGTCTTACCTTCGCTCCCAGATATGTGGCAATTCTGTATTCTTTCCCATCAATCAAAATCACACCGATAATTCCAGTAAAATGGAATCCGAACAACGGAATATCCGCAACTGATAGCATTAGCGAACCATTTTCAAAAAGGCATTGTGTCCATATATACCGATTCGGAAAAGAGTAACCGCTATCTCCTTCAATATAACCAAGTCCATTTTTAAAATTAAGCTGCTGACCATTAACAGTGATTTGTCCGTCAACTAAATGCCGCATACTGTAAACACTGTGCCTGCATTGCATAAATGGGACAAAACAAAATGGTCCCATAATATCATATCTAATTGGAGAAATACATCTAAATTGAAGCTGCCCGCTAATTGTCAGCTTATCATTTTTAATATTTAGCTTTATGCCATTTTCGGAAAATACACATTTTCCTATATTCACACATAACGGTTTTTCGGAGTATTCCAATGAAGTAAACGGTATATTATTATATACAGCATCATCCGTAATAATTTGTAATGAGGCAGTTTCTATTCCATTGCTACGATGGTATGCCGGAATAAAAGCAATCGTTTTATCATTTGCTGAGCATTTGAAATACCAGCCTTTAAAATAATTATTTTTTGACATATGTTACCTCTATTGTTTTTGTATAGTATTTCTTATTTTACAATGGGATATACTAACAAAAATGAAGTTTAATATGGAGGGAATAATGAGCAATCAGTTAAAAAGTGAAACAAGTCCGTACCTGCTGCAACATGCAGAAAATCCTGTGAATTGGTACCCTTGGTGCGAGGAAGCATTTGAGAAAGCAAAGACAGAAAATAAGCCAATTTTTTTGAGTATCGGCTACAGTACGTGTCACTGGTGCCACGTTATGGCACACGAAAGCTTTGAAGATAATAAAACAGCAGAAATTTTGAATAAATATTTTATTTCAATCAAGGTTGACCGTGAGGAACGCCCTGATATTGACAGCGTATATATGTCTGTATGTCAAGCATTTACAGGTAGTGGCGGTTGGCCTATGAGTATATTTATGACATGGGATAAAAAACCGTTTTTTGCCGGCACATATTTTCCTCCTCGCTCACGATATGGTATGCCAAGCTTTTTGGAAGTTTTAAATACTATTGCAAACCAATGGTACTCAAATCAAAAAGACCTTTTAGAGTCTGCAGAAGAAATTATTAAGCATCTTCAAAATACAGATGGTACAGAAAACGCCGAAAATTCTAACGACCTAATACAACAAGCAGTACAGATTTTTGAGCATACCTTCGACAGCACGCATGGTGGTTTTGGAGATGCTCCCAAATTTCCTACACCGCATAACTTGTTATTCTTAATGCTATACGCAAAACAATACAATAATTCCGATGCCTTGAAAATGGCAGAAAAAACACTGTTACAAATGAGAAAAGGCGGCATCTTCGACCACATTGGTTACGGCTTTTCAAGGTATTCTACAGATAAGTACTATCTTGCTCCTCATTTTGAGAAAATGCTATACGATAACGCCTTGCTTATTATGGCATATTCATCTTTATACAGTATTACTAACAACAATATTTATATTGATACTGCCGAAAAGACTGCAGAATATATCTTAAATGAAATGACATCTTCAGATGGTGGATTTTATAGCGCTCAAGATGCGGACAGTGAGGGTGTTGAGGGGAAATATTACACCTTTTCGCTAAATGAAATAATGGATATTTTAGGTGGAGAGAAAGGCAAAGAATTTGCCAAAGTTTTTGATATTACAGAGAAGGGAAATTTTGAAGGTATGAATATCCCTAACCTGCTTAAAAGTAGCGATTTAAAGACTGACTACTGCGATGAAATTAAAAAGCTGTACGATTATCGAAAAAAACGTTTTAAACTCCATCTTGATGATAAAATTTTGTTATCATGGAATTCCATGATGATTGCAGCATTGTCCATGCTTTATAGAGTTACACGAAATGAAAAGTATCTTAATGCAGCACAAAATTCGCAGGAATTTATTGAAAAGCACCTATGTGATGGGGTGAAGCTTTATACAAGCTTTCGTGATGGAAAGCATACAAATCATGCCTTTTTAGACGATTATGCTTTCTATGTGGCAGCCTTGACAGAGCTTTACAACTCAACACTTGATAAAAATTATCTTGAAAAGGCAGAAAAATTCTGCACAGAAGCAGTAAGACGATTTGCAGACTGTGAAAACGGAGGCTTCTATCTTTCCGAACCAAATAGTACTGAACTATTTATAAATCCAAAGGAAACTTATGACGGAGCAATCCCCAGCGGAAATTCGGTTATGACATACAATTTAGTCAGATTGTATCAAATCACAGAGAAAGATGAGTATAAAGAGCTTTTGGAAAAACAGATAGCTTTTATGTCTGCTAAGGCAAACGAATATCCGTCAGGCAACAGTATGTTTTTAATCGCACTGATAATGCAAGAAAACCCCATACCTCATATTACGGTTGCATTAAAGGAATACTCTGATTTAAATCAAATAAGAGAGAGACTGCCTTATCTGGCAAATATATCGGTAGTTACAGATAGCACAAAACATCCGCTTTTAAACAATCAGACAACATTTTATGTATGTAAAAATCATAATTGTCTGACACCAACTAATGAGATTGAAAATCTGCATTAGTTTCTTTGTTTAATGTATATTAAAATTCATATAACAAACCCCTTTGAAAGATATTCTTCAAAGGGGTTTCCGCAATATAATACTATTTATTAAAAGAAGGTGCTACCGTTTCATTATTTGCAAAAGCATTAGGACCGGGATCGGACATTGAGAAATACATTCGAGCAGCTTTTGTGGTTCCGAAATCTCTGTTGGAGCCACTATTTTGTACTTTATTAAAGGCATCACGGAACATTTGATTGTGTGCTTCTTCACGGTTTAAGAGAAAATCTATGGTTTCTCTTACTTTTTTATCATCAATCTGGCGATACAAATATTCATACACTACCTTTGCACGTTGTTCGGATGCAATGTTGCTTAAAAGGTCAGCACACAAATCTCCTGTTACAGTAACATAATCTCCTGTCCAAGAGTAGCCTGATGAATTTATAAGACCGGGATTTAGTCCCATAAGAACATGAGATTGTATTTCTCCTGCCTGCACCTTAGTTGCATCCACATCATGACCATTGAGTAAGTTAATGGTTTGCGCAACCATTTCCATATGTCCAAGCTCTTCAGCAGCAATATCTAAAAACAAATCTTTGATTTCGGGGTCCTTTATACGAAAGCTTTGTGACATGTATTGCATTGCTGCTTTCAGTTCACCATTTCCTCCGCCAAGTTGTTCCTGAAGCAGTACGGCATACTGCGGATTTGGTCTTTCAACTTCTACCGGATGAAAAAGCATTTTTTCATGTTTAAACATATTATTACCTCCAATTGCAGTATTTTATTTTATTTTTAGCAATTTAAGGGATCTTATTCACAATAACCATCTTTTCTTTGGTTAATGTATAATAAATTTTGATATGATAGTTTTATGATACTCTTCCGCAAAGATTTTATTTTACTCCTATTGCGGAAGAGTTTTTTTGACCACATATTATCCCACAGTTAGTTCCGGACTATATGGAAACAGTGGGGATAAAATGTCTAAAGAGTATTTTGAATGTAGCGAAAGGGCTAAAAACCAAGTATGACCACTAAATCATTGCAAATTATTATTTCTATCCAATATCAGTAAATAAATATATTATAAAATGGTTATGCTATATACCGAATGAGGTGATTATATTTATGGATGATAAGAAAAAACAGGATTCGCAAAAAACAGCAACAGATAACAAATGGATTTCTACAGGACTTGCCCGTCCTAATGACAAATCCGAACGTAAAGACGGGCCTGGCGGAGAGGATGCAGATTAGATTGGCCTGACAACATGTGTATATATCAATTTCTTAAATAACAAAAAACACAGACGAAGATTATAAATTCTTCTGGTCTGTGTTTTTTATCGTATGTTTGCTAGATATTCTTCTACAAAATGAGATGCACTCGCTCCGTCTGCGGTAGCGGTTACAATTTGACGAACAGGCTTTGTGCGGACATCTCCTACTGCAAAAACTCCGCCTAAATTGGTTTTGGTTATTTCATCTGCTATGATATAACCTTTTTCATCAATATCAAGCTGACCTTTGAATAACTCTGTCTGGGGATTTCTCCCTATACTAATAAAGACTCCATCGGTTAAAATTTCTTTTTCCATACCATCGGCAATATTTTTAATTTTAATACCTGTAACCTTATCATCTGCTAAAATTTCACAAACTATGCTATTCCACTCAAATCCCACATTTTTAGCATTAAATAATGGCTCACGATAAAATTTTTCGGCTCTTAGGGTGTCTCTTCTGTGGACTACAATAACTTTTTTACATATTTTAGAAAGTAAAAGAGCGTCTGCCGCTGCAGAATTTCCTCCGCCTATAACTATGGCAGTTTTTCCTTTATAGAACATGCCATCGCAAGCGGCACAATATCCTACACCTTTGCCAATCAAATTTTCTTCATTTTCAAGTCCCAAATGCCTATGCTCAGCACCCGTTGCAATTATGACGCTGTGAGCCAAGAGAATTTCATCTGGTGTCTTGATTGTTTTTATTTTATCTTTCAGATTTACCTCAAGAACTTCTGCTTGAATAGTTTTTGCACCAAATCGCTCTGCTCCCTCTCGCATTTTAGTTCCTAGCTCAAATCCGTCCACACCTTCAGGAAAACCGGGATAATTATCTATTTGTGTAGTTTGTGTCATTTGTCCTCCTGCTGAAAATTTTTCAAGCACTAAAGTATCAAAACCAGACCTTGATGTGTAAATTGCCGAAGTATATCCTGCCGGACCGCCGCCGATTACAATTACATCATATATTTTTTCCATTGCTTATTCTCCCTATAGGAAATTAGCTTCATCCTATTTAATGCAATTTAAAGCATCTCAAGAATTTGTTTTTTAGTCTTTAATCCGACCGATTGATTTACTACTTTACCACCTTTTATAACCAAAAGCGTTGGAATACTCATTATATTAAATTGTGTGGCAAGTTCCTGTTCTTCGTCTATATTAATCTTACATACCTTGATTTTTGAATTTTCTGCGGCAATTTCATCTATAATAGGCGAAAGTGATTTACAAGGTCCGCACCAGTCTGCCCAGAAATCTAATAGCGCTGTTCTATCACTTTCTAAAATTTCCTTTTGAAAGTTGTTTTTATTAATTATTAAAGCCTCCATAGATTCACTCTTCCTTTTTATTTCATAATTAATTATAGTATTTGTTGTTTTGCTATCTGATATACTAACAAAAAATTCAATATAGAGGAAGAGTATACTTTAATTGCAGTGCTGCTATACACTACAATCAAAGAACATCTGCTAAATCATAGATGAGTTTTTCTGTCTTTTCCCATCCAAGGCAAGGGTCTGTTATAGATTTTCCGTAAATGCCTTCTTCGCACTTTTGTGCTCCGTCTTCGATGTAACTTTCAACCATAAGACCTTTTACTATCTTTTTAACATCGTTACTGTGACGGCAGCTATGCAGAACCTCTTTTGCAATTCTTGGTTGTTCCTCCCATTTCTTTCCTGAGTTTGCGTGGTTGGTATCAATAATAACCGCAGGATTGCTAAGTCCTGACTTTTCATAAATTTCTGCTAGGTGGATAAGGTCTTCATAGTGGTAGTTAGGCATAGACTGACCATGCTTATTTACATAACCCCTTAAAATTGCGTGGGAAAACGGATTTCCGTGGCTTTCAACCTCCCATCCTCTGTAAATAAATGTATGTGAGTGTTGCGCAGCAGTTATGGAATTCATCATTACAGAAATATCTCCCGCGGTAGGGTTCTTCATGCCGACAGGAATATCAAGTCCACTGGCGGTAAGTCTGTGCTTTTGATTTTCAACTGACCGTGCACCAATTGCAACGTATGATAATAAGTCTGAAAGGTATCTGTAATTTTCAGGGTAAAGCATTTCATCAGCACAAGTAAAGCCCGTTTCTTCTATGGCTCTTATGTGCAGATTTCTTATAGCTATAACACCTTTTAACATATCTGATTCCTTATTGGGGTCCGGTTGATGAAGCATTCCTTTGTATCCATCTCCTGTGGTTCTCGGTTTGTTGGTATAGATTCTTGGAATGATTAAAATTTTATCCGACACTTTTTCCTGAACCTCTCTCAGGCGTGAAATGTAATCTATCACGCTGTCATCGTGGTCTGCTGAACATGGACCTATAATGAGTATAAATCTTTCATCCTTTCCTTCAAATATCGATTTTATTTCCATATCTCTTTTTACTTTTAACTGTTCGAGTTTGTATGACAACGGATATTGTTCCTTTATCTCCATAGGGATAGGTAGTTTGCGTTTGAAATTCATATTCATTTTAATATCCTCCAATATAATTATTTTTTGTCAAATAATGCTCTTCGCTCTGTTGAGTGACGCATCATTTTTCTCATTCCGTCTATATCTTCCGCCTGAAGCATTGATTTAAGTTCTTTAAATTTATCTATAAACATATTCATTTGATTAACAAGTGCATCCTTGTTTGCTATAAAAAGTTCACTCCACATCAAATCGTTTATACGTGCAATTCTAGTTAAGTCTCTGAATGAGTCTCCCGTAAACTTTTCCATATCTTCTTTATCATTGCAAGTCATAAGCGTAATGGCAATACAATGAGTAAGCTGCGAAAGAAAACCAATCATTTCATCATGCTCTTCAGGAGAAAGCGTAGTGACATTTGAAAATCCTAAAAGTCGTCCAAGCTCAAGGCAAGTATTAATTGCATCAGGAGTGTTTTTGTCTGTGGGAGTTACGATATAGTTTGCTCCTGCAAACATCTTATCAGTGCTGTTTTCAACGCCTGAAACCTCACGACCAGCCATCGGGTGTGCTGCAATAAATTCAACATCTTTTCTTAACATATCCTGAATCTTATACACGATACTGCCTTTAACACCTGTAACATCAGTTATTAATGAACCACTTTTTAAAAGATTCTGGTTTTGTTCAATCCATTCTACAAATACATGAGGATAAAGAGCAAATATCACAAGGTCTGCATTTTTGATTATTCTTTTGTCGAGTCGTGTTGATCCCTCATCAATTATACCTTCGCCAAGTGCATAATCTATTGAGCTTTGTTCTTTGGTAATTGCACTTATGTGAAACCCAAATCTCTTCAGCACTCTTGCATAGCTACCGCCCAAAAGCCCAAGTCCGACTATCAATATTTTTTTACTCACATCTACTATCATCTTAAATACACCTCTGCTCCAAGCTTTTGTATCTTTTCATATTAACACATTCATATCTCACTATGTGCCGCAAACGTTCCTGCGACCTTGAGCTTGTCGCACACGCTGTTTAGCTCTTTTAACATTTTTTGACCCTCTTTAGTATCTGTTGTTCCGTCAATTTCTATATAGAAATAATATTGCCACGAGTGTTTCTTAAGCGGTCTGCTTCTGAGTGCTGTCATATTGTATCCGTATTTACCGATGATGCTAATAGCTTCTGCAAGCGATCCTGCTTCATTCTTAACAGTAAACATCAGAACCGAATTTGAAAGCGATGAAGAGTTTGCTCTCACTTTTGAAAGGACTGCAAAACGAGTGGTGTTTTCTCCGCTTTTATTTATATTTGCTTCTAAAACTTTAAGACCATAAATCTCTGCTGTTTCCACGCTTGCAATAGCACCTAAGGATTTATCTTTCATACTTGCAACAGCTTTAGCGGCAACTGCTGTGTTGTTTGCTTCCTCTGTGCCAAAGCCACGAAGTGAAATGTAGTCATGACACTGACTAAGCGCCTGAGGATGGCTTGTAACTTTCTTAATATCCTCAACCGTTGCATCAGGAAGACCTAATAAGTTTTGATGAATTTCAAGCTCGTAAATGCCGTTTATAAAAAGTCCACCTGAGAAAATCAAATCAATGGTCTGCCCGACTTCACCTGCATAGCTGTTTTCAATAGGCAGAACTGCTACATCACTTTCTCCGCTTACTACTGAATCATACGCAGATTTAAAATCACGATACGATACTCTGTTGCTCTCAGGAAATATTCGTCCTGCCGCAATATGAGCAAATGCACCCTCTACTCCGCTATATGCAACCTTTAAGCCACTTTGCATTCTGTACTGATAGGCTCTTGAAACCGACATAAGGTGTTTGATATAGTCAATATAATACCCCTTTAATATATCGTCCTCAATCAATGCTGCGTTCTTTTCAACAACTGCATCTTCTCTTTTTTGGTCAAGGATAGGAAGTCCATAGTCTTTTTTGTATTCAAAAACCATTTCAGCAGCACGCATTCTTTTGACAAAAAGCTCCGCCATTTTCGAATCAACCTCATTAATGATTTTTCTTGCTTCGTCCAAGTTACCTGCCATTTTGTATCGTCCTTTCACAATAGAAAACCTCACTTGTTAAGTTACAAGTGAGGTTTAAAATATTATCTAATAAATTTCAAATAATTTTTAAAAACTGCTCTTAAATCTCACAAGTAACTTTTTCATAGCAAAATAAGCATAGTCAAAATAAAAGACTACACTATAGTTAAAAAAATATTTACTTGTGTTCATAACAGACACGTTCATATTAATTACCTTCAAAATCAATTTTCTATCATTTTACTACTTTCAAATCTATTTGTCAATATAAAACTTAAAATTTATGACTTTTCCTGAATTTCGCATTTGGGTTCGTCTGTGCCTTCGTTTTGATACTATTTTCTCAATTTTCTGCAATACTGTGTGCAAAGTTTATCAGTACATTCAGAACATCTGAGTGCCATATTGCTGTTTTCCCAAAAACGTTCGGGATATGTAAATACACACACTTCCCATACAAGCCATATCACAAGCGCGAATATAGCAAGTGACCACGAATAAAAGCTATTAACCGTTATAATGGGCAGAAACATCATTAAATGATCCCAATTAAATATTCTGCAGGTGGTACAGCACTTATTCTTCATTATAAGCCTAAACGGGCACCATATAAGAACACATATCAAATCGCACACATAAAAAAATGTCGACATGAGTATCATCATACCTGTATCTACAATTCCGGTTAAGTGCAATATGCTGATTACTACTGTAAGCAAAATCCATATTATCATAACCTTATATGCAGATGCTGTTGTGTCCTTGATATATTGCTTTAAGTTTTTATAGTTAATCTTTTCTTTTATAGGTCTAAAAAGCGATTCGAATACCTTTTGTGAACCTATTGATATATGCGCTTTGACGGGTATTAGTTGCAAAAGCATATCCCACATCCAGATTATCCATAAAAGATGTAGTGGCGAAAACTCATTAAAAAAGCTCCATCCGTCTGCTACATTAAATTTTTCTTTGTCAAATATGTATATCATAATTAAAATCAGAAATATAATAACTCTTCCAATAAGCCTTAAAAAATATATTCCTCTTGTTTTTGATATGTGTTTATTATTCTGTCGCATCCGATGTTATCCTCTTAAATTGCTATATTATATATGAGCTTTTCCTTTTTATCTGTGCTATTTTGTTTTAACATCCGCTCCGAGTTTTTTTATATCTCCAAAAAAAGCGGGATAGCTTTTTCTTACTGCCTCAATTCCAGAAATTTCTCCGCCGATTTTTGAAAGTATAACCGACATCGCCATAACAATTCTATGGTCATTATGACCGTCTAAAATTTTGCCATTATACTTTAATTCCTGCTTTTTGACAGTTATCATATTATTGCCAAAGATAAGTCCCCCGCCAAGCTTTTTGAGTTCTTCATGCACGGCTAATCCTCTGTCGCTTTCTTTAACTTTTAATCTGTCCGTACCCGTAAAGATCGCACCGTTTTTAAGTGATGCAAGCGCAAAAAGTACAGGTCCTAAGTCCGGGCAATCTGAAATATCAAGTGTCGGCGTTCCGTCTGAAATTTTATTAAAATAATTTTTATACACCTTATCACCCTGAAGGCTGTCATTATTTAAGTTTTGAACATCGATTTCTGAGCCGATATAATTAAATGCATCTAAAAATGCTGCATTTGAATAATCGCCCTCAATTTTTCCTGAATATGAGTGCATTTTTGTTTTTTTGATTGCGATGTTGTATTCATCTAAAAACTCTACATCTGCACCAAACGATTTTAGTGCAGAGATTGTAAGGTTTATATATGACCTGCTTTCAAATGGCGGGATAATCTCAACAGACGAATCATCTCCAAGATAAACAAGCGCAAAGATAAGTCCTGTTATGAACTGACTGCTGATATCTCCTCTGATTTTGTAGTTACCGCTTTTAAGTTTTCCACAAAGTGTCACAGAGTTTGCGTTCTTTTTAAACGTAAAATTGTTTTCGCGGCAAATCTCTTCATAAACATCAAGCGGCCTTTCAAAAAGGCGCATACTGCCTTTTAGTGTTACTTCTTTTCCCATGCATAAGCAAAGCGGAATAAAAAATCTTAACGTGCTTCCGCTTTCTCTACATTCTAAAACAGGATTTTCTGTTTTCATAAAATTGTCAGGGTTAATGCATACTTTATCATCTTCTGTGGTTATTTGTACGCCCAGTGCCTTTAGGCAGTCAATACTTGCTAGGATATCCTCGCTGTAATCAACGCCTGATAATGTGCATTTTTCTTTTGATAATGCGCTACCTATCAAATATCTATGCGCCATACTTTTTGATGGTGGTGCGCATATCTTTCCGCTCAATTTACACGGTCTGAATTCTGCTATCATTTTACTTTTCCTCTGTTAAATAATCAATTGCCTCGAGATATCCGTCTGTGCCATGGCCTGTAATTGTTTTTACACAAGCAAGTCGCACATAACTTATCTGTCTGAAATCTTCTCGTTCTTCCAGCTTTGAAATGTGAACCTCAACAGATTTGATGTTCACTGACTTTATTGCATCCAAAATCGCAATGCTTGTATGTGTATATGCTCCTGGATTTATAACAATTCCGTCAAATCTTTCATATGCCTTTTGAATTTCGTCAACGAGGTCACCTTCGTGGTTTGATTGATATATTTTTACTTTAACACCCTTACTTGTGCAATGTCTTTGTATTTTCTTACACAAATCAGAGTAGGTTTCTCTTCCGTAGTGGTCAGGCTCACGGATACCTAACATATTTAAGTTTGGACCATTTATAACAAGGATTTTCATAATATCTGCTCCATTCGTTTGGTAAGTATATATTCTGCCACATCTTCCGGCGCTTTCATATCAGGCACAACCACATCTGCTGAAGACTTATAAATCCCAAGTCTCTCAGAATAAAGTTTCTTTAGTTTTTCGTATGTGTCAGAAAGTGGTCTTGAATCTGTTGCACGAAGCCTTTTTATATCTGCATCTATAAAGAACAGTTTTCCGTTTCGTTTAAGGCAGGCTACATTTTCTTCTCTTAAAATCGCTCCACCGCCCGTTGAAATGATTCTTGAGCTTTTTGAAGAAATCTCACGTATAACCTCTGATTCTAAATCGCGGAAATACTCTTCACCTTTCGTCTTTATGAGTTCCTTTATAGAGCATTTACAACGCTTTTCGATTTCTGTATCCGTATCAAAAAATTCAAAGCCATCAATCTTTAAAAGTTTTCCGACTGTACTTTTTCCACTTCCGGGCATACCGGTTAGGACAATGTTTTCTTTTGATGAAAGAATTGAACGAAATGCTTTATCAGCAATTTCTTTTGAAATTTTTGTGTCAAGGAATTTTTCTGCTGCGAAGGCCGCCTGCATAACAAGCATATACAGTCCGCCCTCGGCTTTTATTCCATTTTTCTTCGCCTCTAAAACAAGGTTTGTGCAAAGCGGATTGTAAACCGCATCAATCACACCCTCCAAAGAAGAAAATGCAAAAATATCAATCGGGATCATATCACATTCAGGATACATCCCCAAAGGAGTTGTATTTATAATTACATCTACATCTGAATGAACATTTTTTGCCTCATCATAGGTTATGCAGTTTTCTCGTTTGCTTCTGCTTACTGTAAAAACACTCAAAGCTCCCGAATCCTCTGCTACAACCTGTGCTGTCTTGCTTGTTCCGCCTGTTCCTAAAATAAGAACCTTTTTGCCTTTTAAATCAATGCCGACTCTTTCAATAAGTGCCTTCATTCCGTAATAGTCTGTATTGTATCCATGTAATTTACCATCTTTGTTTACGATAGTATTAACTGAACCTATTCTCTTTGCAATATCACATACAGAATCAAGATACGGTATAACCGTCTCTTTATAGGGTATTGTAACATTTATTGCTTCAAAATCCTTTTTGCATAAAAATGGTTTTATTTCATCCTCTGTAAGTTCTATAAGTTCATACTCATAATCAGCAAGCATTGCATGAACCTCTTTAGAAAAACTATGTGTCAGTTTTTTGCCTATACAACCATATTTTTTCATAACTCTCTCTTTTCCGTTTGTCTATTTTAGCCAGTCTGTTCCAAATCTTAAAGAAAGCGCATCACAAATTACTATTGCAGACGCTGCATCCTGTACCACTCTTGCTCTGTGAACAATCGCAGGATCATGTCTTCCTTTTGGCTTTAAAACCGTTTCGCACATTTCTTTAAAATCAACCGTGTTTTGCTCTTTAAATATTGTCGGTGTCGGCTTAATCACGGTTCTGAAAATAATCGGCATTCCGTTTGTAATACCGCCGTTTATACCGCCGTTATTATTTGTTTTAGTCACTATTTTACCATTTTCAATCCCCAGCGCATCATTGGCATCTGAGCCTTTCATATCAGAAAGGTTAAACCCTTTGCCAAATTCAATTCCTTTAACTGCAGGTATCGAAAACATCATATGTGAAAGCATGCCCTCTAAAGAATCAAACCAAGGTTCTCCAACACCTTCAGGCATTCCAAAAACTGCGGTTTCCAAAACTCCTCCGACGCTGTCGCCATTTGATGCTGCTTTAAGTATTGCATTTGTCATTTCTTCGATGCAAGGCGTATCTAAAACTGCAAATGTTTTTTCATTAAGCTTATTAATGTCTAATAATATATCATCAAAATCTCTGTCAGAAATTCCTGCACACTTCTTTACATGAGTGCCTATATAGATTCCTTTTCGCTCTAGTGCGTACCTACATATTGCACCTGCTGCAACTAATGCTGCAGTTATTCTTCCGCTGAAATGTCCGCCTCCACGGCTGTCCTGAAAGCCGTGATATTTACACTCTGCGGTATAGTCAGCATGTGATGGTCTTGCAACAGTTTGCATTTTTGAATAATCTTCGCTTTTTACATTTTCATTCGGTATTAAAATTGTAATAGGAGTTCCTGTGGTTTTTTTATTCATAACGCCGCTTACAATTTTAAACTCATCTTTTTCTTTTCTCGGTGTTGAAATTTTTCCGTCAGGGCGCCTTAACAAAAGCATATGCTTTATATATTCTTCATCTACATCTATTCCAGGAGCCAAGCCATCGAGCACTGCACCTATATATTCTCCGTGGCTTTCACCAAACAAAGTAACAGACACGCTTGTTCCAAATGTGTTTTTCATCATATCACCTCTTAAAGCACTTCTTTGCCATTTCAATCACATCGCTGCATTTCATTGTTTTTATCTCAAATCTGCCAGGTTGTGAAACCGTTATTACAGTTACAAATTCACCGTCTGCTTTTTTATCATGAAATGCTGCCTCTGTAATTTTATCCCAATCAAATTCAATTAAGTTGTAAAGATTACATTTTTTTAAAACTTCTATTACTCTCGGTCTGATTTTTTCATCACACATAGGTATAAGTCCGAGTGCAACACATTCGCCGTGGTAAAGCTTGGACATATTCCCACTGCTTTCAATACCGTGACCTATTGTATGACCGAAATTTAGTATCTTTCTGATTCCCGATTCCTTTTCGTCCTGCTCGACTACATTCTTTTTTATATTAAGAGAACGTATTATGATTTCATCAATGTTTTCTTGTGCGTCTTTTGTTTCAAATATATCAAACAACTCACCATCTGAAGTAAGAGCCATTTTAATTGCTTCTGAAAGTCCGTTTGAAATCTGTCTTTTTGAAAGTGTATTTAAAACTTCAGGATCTATCAAAACCTTTTTAGGCTGATAAAAAGCACCTACGATGTTTTTTACACCGCTGAAATTGATTGCAGTTTTTCCGCCGATAGAAGAATCTATCTGCGATAAAAGTGTGGTCGGGATGTTGTAAAAATCAACACCCCGCATATATGCAGATGCTAAAAATCCGGAAAGGTCGCCGACAACTCCGCCGCCAACTGCTACAACACAATCATTTCTTGAAAAGTTGTTATCAAGCATTTTTTGAATAAGTGCTTCAAAAACCTTAAGACTTTTAGATTTTTCTCCTGACTCGACAGTACATATAATAGGTTTTTTGCACTGTTTTGCGACTGTCTGCGCGTAAATTTCAGGGACGCCTGAATCCGTCACTACTAAAACGCGTCTTTGTAAATTCAAATATTTGCCCGCGCAACCCAAAATACCTCTTTTTACTATTATATCGTAGCTATTTTCCTTTAAATTCATATGTATGTTCATATTAAACCCCTTCATATATCGTTCTTTGAGTTTGTCTCACATCATAAAATTCAAACAATTAAAAAATAAGTCCTCTGCAATCCTGTTAAGAATACAGAGGACGAAAGTACTATTTGAGTGGTACTACCTCGATTTGCCGCTATATCACAACAGCAACTCTCTCCAGGCTCTTACCAAGCTTACTTTTTCTTTTCAATTACATTTTAACCATGACTATTTTACCATAACCAAGCGATAAAGTCAATGATTTTATAAAACCTGTAAATTCTTTTTTATCACAAAACTAAGTTTAGAAAGCTCTCATTGATAGATCACAGCATGAATTTCATCAGTTAATATCTCTAAAAGAATTCTGCCCTCCCTTTTTATTTTATCTTTTCGTGATACAGCTACATATACCTTTTCGTTTTGATATATTCGTGCATATTCTACCAAATTGTCATCAGCCTCACAAAATTCAATATCTCCATATTTAATGGCCAAATTTTCATTTTTAAGATTAGCTAGTTTTTGATAAAAAGCCTTAAGCGAAGTATTTGGATTATCCCATTGGTAAAATGCTCTATTGAGCGGATCTTCAAAGCCTTGCATTCCTATCTCGTCTCCATAATATATGGACGGATTTCCCGGAAGTGTAAATTGCAAAATTGCCGCCGCCTTTTCAAGCGCCAATGCTCTGTCAAGTTCTGAACCGGCTAGCTTAAACTTTGCCTTTTCGCTCTTAGTCATTCCGTCGCCTTTTTGAGAAAGTGCTGTAATAATTCTGGGTGTATCGTGTGTTGAAAGCAAATTCATTAAACAATCCAAAACAGGGCGCGGATAATTCTCTACAATAGTCATAATCCTCTCAGAAAAATCTTTTCCCGTTATTTCTCTTTTAACATATCCTAAAATTGCATCTTTAAACGGATAATTCATTACAGAATCTAAGTTACTGTCAGAAAGATATCTTCTTCTTTTGCTATAACTTATTTTATTCGATGCATCCTCCCAGACTTCGCCAATTAAAAGCGCATCAGGATTAATTTCCTTAAGCTTTTTATGGAGCGCATTAATAAATTCGTCAGGAAGCTCGTCTGCAACATCAAGGCGAAATCCGTCTGCACCAAGCTTCATCCAATGAGAAATAACGCTGTCTTCAGAGTATATAATATAATCCATATAGCTTTCATTTAGCTCGTCAACACAAGGTAATGTATCAATGCCCCACCACGAAGTATATCTATTAGGATACTCCTCAAACTGATACCACTGTCTGTATGGAGAATTACAGTTACTCACTGCGCCATTACCAAAAACACCATTTGCATCAAAATAAACACTATTACTCCCTGTGTGAGAAAAAACACCATCTAAAATTATTTTTATATCAAGCCTGTGAGCCTCTTTACACATAGATATAAAATCCTGTTCTGTACCAAGCATAGGGTCTATTTTTTTATAATCTGCCGTGTCATAGCGATGGTTTGAATATGCCATAAAAATAGGGTTAAGATAGATAATTCCAATTCCCAGGTTCTTAAGATAAGGAAGCTTCTCGGTAATACCTTTTAAGTTTCCTCCAAAAAAATCATTATTTAAAATTCTCCCCTCTTCGTCAGGCAGATATACAGGTGTATCGGTTATGTCACTATGCAATTGATAAGGCTCTAGTTTGCCCGTCTTATCAACTGTTCCGCACTTTGCAAATCGGTCAGGAAAAATCTGATACATAACCCTGCCTTTAAAATCTGCGGGTGTATCATATTCTTTATCAAAGCAAGTAAGTTGCCACAAATCACCATCAGAAATGTTAGTATCGTCGCCTTGCTTAAACAGGTCAAACCTCCCATTCTGCGTTGTAATTTTAAAATAATAAAAATACAAATCGTTAGTAAAAAGAGAAAATCGGGTCGTATAAATTTCATAGTCATCTTCTGTCGTTTCAAGCCTGAAAGGGACAATCATCTCAAAACCTGTTTCGTTCTTTATACAAAGGCTTACGGATACTGCACAGTAACTGAGAGGAATTTTAATGCGCAGAACGCATAATTCATTTTGCCTTATGCAACCAAACGGAGATTTATAATATTTATCTTTGCTATTATATAAAATTTGCATTTTTTCACCGCTCAATAATTGTTACTCCTAGTCAATTGCACATATGAGTAAATATTTTAGTATTTAATATGCCATATATTGTCTGCATATTCTTTAATAGCTCTATCGGAAGAAAAAATACCCGATTTGGCTATATTGACAAGCGACATACGAGAAAAGTCAAGTTTTGATTTATAGGCTTTTTCTACCTCCTCCTGAGCACGTACATAGTCGGCAAAATCAGCTAAAATCATATAGCTATCAGCTACACCGAAATCGTTTGTTAAAAGCGAACGCGCAATATCATTAAACTTTACACCGAGTTCGCCCGATGTAAGCATTTCAATAACTCTTTTAAGTTCAGGATTGTTATTATAATAGTCTTGTGGGCGATATCCGCTTTTCCAGAGAGACTCTACCTCGTCTGCACGAAGCCCAAACAAAAACATGTTTTCGTCGCCTACCTGCTCGTGAATTTCAACATTGGCTCCATCTAATGTTCCTATGGTAACTGCACCATTTATCATTAGCTTCATGTTGCCTGTTCCTGATGCTTCTTTTCCCGCAACTGAAATCTGTTCTGAAATATCGGCAGCAGGTATAATAATTTCAGCAAGTGACACCTTATAATCCTCAATGAATACAACCTTAATCTTATCACGAACCTGAGGGTCAGAATTTATCATATCAGATATTGCCACAATTAGGCGGATTATTTGTTTTGCCATCATATAACCGCTTGAAGCTTTAGCTGCAAAAATAAATGTTCTTGCGACATAATCACCGTCAGGGTTTTTCTTAATTTTGTTATAAAGGTATAAAATATGAAGTGCATTTAAAAGCTGACGTTTATACTCATGAAGACGCTTTACCTGAATATCAAACATTGAGTTGGGATCAACCTTAATACCATTTTCTTTTTCGATATATCGAGCCAGTCTTACTTTATTATTGTACTTGATTTTAGCAAGATTTGACAAAACATTCTCATCGTCTTTATAGTCAAGCAGTTTTTCAAGCTCTGTGCTGTCATGCTTAAAGCCGTCTCCAATCAATTCTTCTATATACCCAGAAAGCTCAGGATTAGACTGACACAGCCATCTTCTGTATGCTATACCGTTTGTTACGTTTGTAAATTTTTCATTATCAATATTATAATAATCTTTAAAAATTCCCGTTTTTAAAATATCGCTATGGAGTTTAGATACACCATTTACGGTATGACAGGCTGCCAAACACAGATTTGCCATACGAACCTCGCCATGAGCAATAATTGCCATGTAGTCTATTTTAGCAACATCTCCGGGATATATCATATTAAGCTTTTCAACTAAGCGACGGTTTATTTCACATACAATCTGATATATGCGGGGCAGTTGCTGTGAAAAAAGATGTTCATCCCAACGCTCCAGTGCTTCACTCATAACTGTGTGGTTTGTATAACTTAACGTCTTGCATGTTATTTTCCACGCATCATCCCAGCCATAATCATAATCGTCAATGAGTATCCTCATAAGCTCAGGCACGCACAAAGCAGGATGGGTATCATTAATATGAATCGCTACCTTATCAGGCATATTATCAAGCGTGCCATTACGCTTCATATGATTTTTAATAATACTCTGCAGTGATGCCGAAACAAGCAAATATTGTTGCTTTAAACGCAGAATTTTACCCGTTATATGATTATCTGCCGGATATAGCACTTTAGTGATAACCTCTGCCATTGTATTTTCTTCAAGAGCTTTAGCATAATCTCCCCTTGAAAATGCATCCATATCCAGTCTGTTAGAAGATTTTGCACTCCAGAGAACTAATTTATTTACTGCGTCTGTATCATATCCTGATATATACATATCATAAGGCACAGCAATAACTGAATTGTAATTTGTGTGAAAAACTTTATATTTACCGTTATCATAATGACCCGAAACATCACCGCCGAACTTAACCTCGACAGCTTCGTCTTCTCTTGGATTTAGCCAAACATCTCCCATAGAAAGCCAGTCGTCGGGAAATTCCATTTGCCAACCATCAACGATTTTCTGTTTGAATATACCAAATTCGTATCGGATAGAAAATCCTGTGCCGGGAAATCCCACACTTGTCATTGAATCAAGATAACACGATGCTAAGCGTCCAAGACCTCCGTTTCCAAGACCGGCGTCAGGTTCTATGGCGTATAAATCATTTATATTAAAGCCACATTTTTTGACAGCTTTTGAAAACTCTCCTTCTAATCCCAGATTATAAAGATTATTACGAAGCGAAGTGCCCACCAAAAATTCCATAGACATATAGTATACCTGCTTTTTACTATCTGCGCGGTACTTGTCATGAAATTTCTTTCTTTTATCTGTTAAAATCCCGTACACGACAGAACAAAGTACTTTATACATCTGCTGCTGTGTAATCTCTCTTACATCGCATCCGAAAAGCCTTACACATGCATCGGATAAAAGTTTGACTGTATTATCAGTCGTTTTTGTTTTTTTATTTTCGCTCATTTTTTCACCTTCCGCATAATTCATTATATATTCTTAAATATTCTAAAACTGATGTTTTCCAGCTGCTGTTGTATTTGATTAAGTTTTTGATATGCTTAATCCATTTACTTTTATCGCCATAAAACTCTATACATCTGTCAACTGCGCCCAGCATATCATGAGCATTATACCCTTTAAATGTAAAACCTCTTCCTTCTAATGTTTCTGTATTAAGCGGTGGAACTGTATCCCACAAGCCGCCCGTTTCGCGCACAATCGGAACTGTTCCGTAGCGCATTGCAATTAGCTGCGACAATCCGCAAGGCTCACTCTTTGACGGCATTAAAAACATATCAGCGCCTGCGTAAACCCTATTTGCCAATTCAGGATTAAATGTGATATTGGCAGACATTTTATCTCTATGAACATATGCATTAAAATTAAACATATCTTCATATTTTGAATCGCCTGTACCTATAACGACAAACTGCAAATTTCTTTGCATCAACTCGCCCATAACATACTCCACCAAATCCAAACCTTTATGAGATACAAGTCGTGATATCATGGCCACTAAGGGCACATCGGGATTTACGGGAAGCCCCAGCATTTTCTGAAGCTCTTCTTTGTTTTTTGACTTTCCCGTAATATCTGATGCCGTAAAATTTTCAAAAATAGTTGTATCCTTTGCAGGGTTATATAAATCGGTGTCAATGCCGTTTACTATACCCTCTAGCTTATATGAATTTTCATTTATGATATTCTCAAGACCATGCGCAAAGTACGCATGTCGTATCTCATGAGCATATGTGCGTGATACAGTAGTCAACTTGTCCGCCATTACAACAGCACTTTTCATAAAGTTGATACAGCCATCGTAGGTAAGCACATTTCTCCAGTATTCATCTGTTCCAATAACATCTTCCATAAACTCATTAGGCATTTTTCCCTGATATTCAATATTATGAATGGTAAATACTGTACGTGCATTATCATAGATGCCTCTATAAAACGCATTTTTGAGTACTGGAATAAGTGCTGTCTGCCAGTCATTACAGTGGATAATATCAGGATAATAATCAAGCTGACGCATTGCCTCTAAAACAGCCAGTGAAAAATAGGTAAATCTTTCGCCATCATCATAATGACCGTAGATGGCGTCACGGTAGAAATAATACTCATTATCAACAAAATAATAATTGAGTTTTTTTCTTTTGCTGACTGCTTTAAATATACCTACATGTTCTATGCGCCAGGCTAATCGCACAGCAAAGCTTTTAATAAACTCAACCTCGATATCAGGATTATCTTTGATACTCTTATAGTAAGGTATAAATACACTTACCTCAACATCTTTTACCTTTGCCAGTTCTTCAGGCAGTGCCTTTATAACGTCTCCTAATCCGCCACTTTTAATATATGGTGCTGCTTCACTTGCAGCAAACAGAATTTTCATACAGTTTCACCTTTCTTTATGATGACAGGGCTGTCTTTTGCACCTATTAAACGTGTACCGTCGGTTATTGTAACATTTTTATCAATAATTGCGTTTTCTATATATGCATCTTTTCCGATTTTGCTTCCCTGCATAACAACAGAGCCAATAACTTTAGCACCTTTTTCTACTTTTACATCACGAAAGAGCACAGAGTTTTCAAGTTCACCACTGATAACACAACCGTCTGCCACAATACATTCATTAGCAACAGAATCCTCCCCGTAATATGTAGGAATCTCATCGCGTACTTTTGTATAAATGGGCGCTGACGATTTAAATAAACTTTTATGAATTTCTTCATTTGTCAGCATGATATTATTTTTTAAATATGCCGAAACATCTCTGTTTCTTAATATTGTTTCCTTGAAATTGTATACATTAACACATATTCTGCCTTCATTAAAATACTTTTGTAAAAAGTCCTTTTCAAAATGATAAAAACCTGCACAAACACATTCTTTTACTACTTTAATCAGGGCCTGGCGTTCCATAATGAACATACCAATGCCAACCAGTGAATTTTTTCCTGCCTCACAGTTAACGGTAATTGATTTTGTACTTTTATCGTCATTTATTTCAAATACAGTCGGATAATTTAAAGCTCCTGTTCGTGGTTTTGTCGCTACAGCAGTAATATCCTTCCCTGATTTTATGTGTTCTTTTAGAACATCGCGGTAATCTATATTGCAAATCGTAATAGTATCTGAAAGTACGATGTATTCACTATTTTGAGCTTTTAAAAATTTAAGCGCACTATTAAGTGCCTCAAGTTTTCCGCGATACACCTCAGCCCTTCCGAACGCAAATGGCGGGATTATGTATAAACCGCCATTTTTACGATTCAAATCCCACTCCTCACATGAACCTAAATGGTCCATTAAAGACTCATAATTATACTTAGTAATAACACCTACAGAGGTGATATCTGAATTAACCATATTTGACAGAACAAAGTCAATTTGTCTGTATCTTCCGCCAAATGGCAAAGACGCTACCGTTCTGTTAGCAGTAAGATCTCCTAAAGCTGTATCATATATATTTGAAAAAATTATACCTGATAGTCTTTTCATATTATTCTCCTCTTTAAACAACTTCGTTTGGTTTTATTACACTGTTTTTAGCAATCTGTTCTTCTTTTCCTACTACGCTTATATCCCACTCTTTTTCTTCGTAGTAAACAGGGTCATCGCCAACCTTAGTATTTTCGCCAATAAGTGCACCCTCTCCGACAATAGCATATTTGATAACTGCGCCTCTTTTAATGACAGCATCGGGCATAATAACACTGTTATAAATCTCGACATCCTCTTCAATTATGCATCCTGTAGAAATTATAGAATGCTCAATCTTTCCTTTAACAGAACAACCCTCTGCAATAAATGATTTTTTAATAAAGCTACTTTTTGCTATATAGCTTGAAGGTTTTGCGTTGTTTCTTGCATAGGTCTTAAAGACTTTGTCGCGAATATTAAATTTACCGTCTAAAAGTTCCATATTAGACTCCCAAAGACTGTAAATTGTACCAACATCCTTCCAGTAATCTGAAAATTTATATGCAAAAACTCTTCTGTCGTCACGAAGAAGCGCGGGAATTACGTTTTTGCCAAAATCATTATTAGACGTTTCATCTTCTTCATCTTCGATAAGGTATTTTCGAAGTACATCCCACCTAAATATATACACTCCCATTGAAGCGTGGTTGCTTTTTGGATTTTCCGGTTTTTCTTCAAACTGATAAATTGACCCATCAGGATTGATATTCATAATTCCAAACCGGCTTGCTTCTTTAATAGGTACTTCACGGACTGCAATGGTGCATTCAGAATCGTTTTCAATATGATATTTTAGCATTTTTGAATAATCCATCTTGTATATATGGTCACCAGATAAGATAATCACATGTTTTGGATTATAGCGCTCAATAAATGGAATATTCTGATATATTGCATTTGCAGTACCTTTATACCACTCCATTTTTCCGGTTTGTGCATAAGGTGGCAGAATGTGAACACCGCCGAAATTTCTGTTTAATCCCCACGGCTGTCCGTTTCCGATATAGTTATTAAGTTCTAAAGGTTGATACTGTGTTAAAATGCCCACAGTATCAATACCTGAATTTACACAGTTGGAAAGAGGAAAATCTATAATGCGATATTTTCCGCCAAACGGTACTGCAGGCTTTGCTGTTTTATGTGTCAAAACCAATAATCTACTACCCTGTCCTCCTGCCAATAACATTGCAATGCACTCTTTACTTCTAACCAACATAAGGTACAACCCCTTTTTAAATTTAATAGTATTAACAATTAATATAATATACAGTTGAAAGCGGTGGTAGTGTAATGGAAATTGACTGGTCAAACCCGTGCATTTTGATATCTTTTGTTTTTACTTTTCTAAGGCGTGTACCTGTTCCGCCATATTTTTTGCTATCACTTGACAGCACAGGGCGGTACTCTCCTATTTTTGAAACTCCGATTCTGTACGCCTTTCTCTCTACAGGACAGAAATTGCATACAACAACTACTTCATTTCCTGATTCGTCTCGACGAATAAACGAAATAACGCTTTGTTCGTGGTCATCGTGAGCAATCCATTTAAATCCTTGCCAATCAGAATCGTTTTCCCAAAACGGTTTATTATTTAGATAAAACCTGTTTAAGTCCTTTACAAATTTATGCATTTTTTTATGCTTTTCATATTTTAGCATAAACCACTCCAATGGTTTTTCATAATTCCATTCTACAAACTGGGCAAACTCATTTCCCATAAAAGTGAGTTTCTTTCCGGGATGTGCCATCATATATGCATAAAACGCACGAAGATTTGCAAATTTATCATCGTATTCACCCGGCATTTTCCCTATCATAGAACATTTGCCATGAACAACCTCATCGTGAGAAAGAGGCAATATATAATTTTCAGAAAATGCATACGTCATAGAAAAAGTCAGTTTGTCATGCTGTCCTTTTCTGAAAAGCGGGTCTTTAGACATATAGCCCAAAACGTCATTCATCCAACCCATATTCCACTTAAAGTTAAAACCCAGGCCACCGCTATAGCCTGGTTTTGTTACCATTGGAAAAGCTGTAGATTCCTCTGCCACCATAATTGCTGATGGTTTAAAAGCAAACGCCGCGCTATTCAAATCGCGCAAAAAATCAATGGCGTCAAGATTATAATTGCCGCCATATTGATTAGGACGCCACTCGCCGCCGCGTCGTCCGTAATCTAAATACAGCATCGAGGCCACAGCATCTACCCTGATTCCATCTATATGATACTTATCAAGCCAATATACAACATTTGATATTAAAAATGATTTTACCTCAAATCTTGAATAATCAAAGATTTTCGTTTTCCAATCGGGATGTTCGTTCCTTAAAGGGTCAGCCGATTCATAAAGGCAACTTCCGTCAAATTCATAAAGTCCGTTCTCGTCTTTTGGAAAATGAGCTCCCACCCAATCTAATATTACCCCAACTCCCGCTTGATGAAACATATCAACAAATTTCATAAAGTCTTTCGGTGTACCGTACCTTGAGGTAGGTGCATAGTAGCCCGTAACCTGATATCCCCACGACGGGTCAAAGGGATATTCACTGACAGGAAGTAACTCCACGTGAGTATAATTCATCTCTTTTACATACTTTACAAGTTTTTTTGCTATATCAGTGTAAGACAAAAAATTGCCATCGGCATGCTTAAGCCATGAACCTAAGTGAAGTTCGTAGATGTTCATTGGCTGTTTAGTGACATCTGCCTTTTTTTTTGCTTTTTGGTACTGGCTATCTGTCCATTCAAAACCTTCTATATCATAAACCTTTGAGGAATTTTCAGGCCTGGTACACGTATGAAAAGCATACGGGTCGCTTTTATAAACAAATCCTGAGTCCTTTTTCTTTATATAATATTTATATTCATCATAAATACTTGCTTTCCTAACTTCTGCCTCCCATACACCATATCCGATGCTATACATAGGACAGGCTGAAATGTCCCAATTATTGAAGGTACCCACAAGGCTAACCCCAACTGCATTCGGCGCCCAAACTCTGAAGATAAATCCTTCTTTAATTTTATGACAACCCATAAATTCATACGCCCGCGAGCACTTTCCTCTGGCAAATTCATCAAGCATTGTATTTAGTTCATCACGGAGTTTTTTTGTCATAAGAAGTTCGCCTCTTTAAAATTTGCAAAATTAATTCAAAATATTACTATTTTATAATTTATATTATATGTCATATATTATATATTATAACTGCTTATCTTTATGGAGGTGGATTTTTTTGATAAGAAAAAGCGGTGTGCTTATGCATATTTCTTCACTTTTTGGCGATTACTCTATTGGTAGTTTCGGAAACGAAGCCAGATATTTTATTGACTTTTTGGCAGATTGCGGATATTCATATTGGCAGGTTTTACCTTTTTGCCCTTTAGATAAATACAATTCCCCATACAAATCTTCTTCTGCTTTTGCAGGAAATCCGTATTTTATAAGCTTGCAAACCCTTCACAGAAAAGGTCTGTTGAACAGCAGCGAGCTAAGTCGTCAAAAACAATCTAATCCTTATGTATGCGAATATGAACGACTTTATAATGAAAGGTTAGATGTTTTAAATATTGCAGCAAAGAGGATTACTGACCGAAAGGAAATTGATAATTTTATATCCCAAAATCCCTATATTGAAAATTTCTGCAAATTTATGGCAATCAAAAGCGCAAACAAACATAAACCGTGGCAGGAATGGAAAAGTGAGGATTATCATGATATTGACTTTTTTATGTGGAAATTTATACAATATGAATTCTTTAATGAGTGGGCCGAAATCAAACAGTATGCAAACAACAAAGGTATTCAAATCATTGGAGATATGCCAATTTATGTTGACTTAAACAGCAGCGATGTATGGGCAGACAGGCATCTTTTTAAGCTTGATGAAAAGAATTTACCCACTTTCATTGCGGGAGTTCCACCAGATTATTTTTCTTTAGACGGTCAGCTTTGGGGGAATCCGATTTACAACTGGGAAGCGATGGAAAAGGAAAACTTCCGTTGGTGGAAAGATAGAATTGCGCTGGCGGCAAAAATGTTTGACGGAATTAGAATTGATCACTTTAGAGCGATTGAATCATTTTGGGAGATTCCCGCTTCGGCAAAAAGTGCCAAAGAAGGCATTATGTCAAAAGGTCCAGGCATTAAATTTATTAATGAAATTAAAAAAGCTTCTAAAAATACACTCATAATTGCAGAGGACTTGGGTTTTATCACAGAAGATGTGGTAGACCTTGTGAAAAAAAGCGGTTTTCCCGGTATGAGAGTCTTTCAGTTTGCATTTTTAGGTGACAAAAATTCTCCGCACCTGCCGCATAACTATCCTAATCATTGCGTTGCCTACACAGGTACTCATGACAATAACACTCTACTTGGATATCTTTGGGAGCTCGACGAAGAAACCAGGCGGTACATGCTCAGATACTGCGGTCACAAATCAGAAAATTTAGAGAGTGGATTTAATGCCATAATTCGTACCATACTTGCATCTCACGCAGGACTGGTTATTATTCCAATTCAGGATTTGCTGGGATATGGCGCAGACACGCGATTAAATACCCCCGGCAAAGCCGGGGGCAACTGGGAATATAGAATTACAAAAGAACAACTTGACAGTATTGACAGAGCAAAATTAAGACGATTAAATGAGTTATATTCCAGAATATAATAAATAAATAACTGAGTTTAAAAACATTAAAATAAAAACCAAAAAACAAAAAGAGTAGCGTCACCGCTACTCTTTTTATATTAAGAATTAATTGTCGATACGCATATTGTCATTTCCTCTAAAACATCTAAAAACACACGAACAGTATCCAGTGCTGTAAAGGTTGTGATATTATTTTCTGCAGCACAGCGTCTTAGTACGTATCCTGATGTCTGCTGATCTTTAGAGTGCATATCTTTTGTATTGATAACGTATGTTACAAAGCCCTTTCTCATACGGTCTAAAATTCCATTAGGACCGTCATCTACTGTTTTTTCACGGGTTTTGATTCCGTTTTCCTTTAAGAATTTGGCAGTACCGTCTGTCGCCTCAATGTTAAATCCTAAGTTATAAAAACGTTTAATCAGCGGCAGCGCCTCATCTTTATCTCCGTCAGCTATTGTTGCAAATACTGTACCATAGTTTACAACGTGCATATCTGCAGCCTGAAGCGCCTTATACAGTGCGCGTGTCAGTGAGTCGTCATAGCCGATTGCTTCGCCTGTTGACTTCATTTCAGGAGAAAGATAGGTGTCAACACCACGAATTTTTGAGAACGAAAAAGCGGGAACCTTTACATACCAACGCTTCTTCTCCTCAGGATAAATTTCGGTAATACCCTGCTCTTTTAAAGTTTTTCCCAAAATAACAAGTGTGCCGATATCAGCCAGGCTGTAGCCTGTTGCTTTTGATAAAAATGGAACAGTACGTGATGAACGGGGGTTGACCTCGATAACGTATACATTCTCCTCTTTATCTACAATAAACTGAATGTTGTAAAGACCTACAATGCCGATACCCAAACCTAAACGCTTGGTGTAATCTAATATTGTGTCCTTTACTTTTTGTGAAATACTAAACGTAGGATAAACTGAAATTGAGTCACCTGAGTGAATACCTGTACGTTCAACGTGCTCCATAATACCCGGAACAAATATGTCAGTACCGTCACAAACTGCATCAACTTCAACTTCTTTACCGATAATATATTTATCAACCAGTACCGGCTTATCCTCATCGATTTCAACTGCTGTTTTTAAATAGTGGCGAAGTCCCTCTTCATCTGCTACAATTTCCATAGCGCGACCACCAAGGACATAACTCGGGCGAACCAAAACAGGATAGCCTATGCTCTCAGCCGCTTTAATACCATCTTCAATCTTTGTAACTGCACGACCCTTTGGTTGTGGAATTTTAAGTTCTTCCATAATCTTTTCAAAAGAGTCACGGTTTTCAGCACGTTCGATTGCTTCGCAGTCTGTTCCGATTAGTTTTACTCCACGTCTCATCAATTCATCAGCTAAGTTGATAGCTGTCTGTCCACCGAGAGATGCTATAACACCCATAGGCTTTTCCAATTCTACAACATTCATAACATCTTCAACTGTCAATGGTTCAAAATACAGTTTGTCAGCTGTTGTGTAGTCTGTTGAAACCGTTTCAGGGTTGTTGTTTATGATAATTGCTTCATAACCGAATTTTCTGATTGTTTGCACCGCGTGAACTGTTGAATAGTCAAACTCAACACCCTGACCGATACGAATAGGACCTGAGCCTAAAACGACAATCTTATTTCTGTCTGACGGGATTGATTCATTTTCATCTTCATATGTTGAATAAAAATACGGAATATCACTTACCACTTCACCTGCACAACTATCTATCATCTTATATACAGGGAACATTTTGTTTGACTTTCTGATTTTATATACTTCTTCTTCCTTCATCTGCCAAAGCTGTGCAATGTATTTATCAGAAAAGCCCATTTTCTTTGCTTTATATAGAATGTCGACGTTTCCTTTATTATCGGAGTTCTCCAAAATTCTTTCAAAATCAACGATGTTTTTGATTTTATCCAAAAAGAACATATCTATCTGTGTAGCATTACAGATTGTAGAGTGGTCAACTCCTAAATACATAAGCTGAGCAATGGCATAAATTCTGTCATCTGTACCCTCTGCAATATATTCCATAAGCTCATCAACAGTCATTTTGCTTTTGTCAAATTTTGACATATAAAGGTGACATACACCGATTTCCAGTGAGCGAACAGCTTTAAGCAGGCTCTCCTCCATCGTTCTACCGATAGACATTACTTCGCCGGTTGCTTTCATCTGTGTTGAAAGCTTGTTTGACGCCTGTGTGAATTTATCAAACGGAAATCTGGGCATCTTTGTTACAACATAGTCAATAGTCGGTTCACAAGCAGCAGGTAAGCTGCCTAATTTTATTTCATCCAATGTCATACCAACCGCGATTTTTGCTGTTACTCTTGCAATCGGGTAACCACTCGCCTTTGAAGCCAGCGCTGACGAACGGGAAACTCTGGGGTTAACCTCTATTAAGTAATATTTAAACGATTGCGGGTCGAGCGCAAACTGTACGTTACATCCACCCTCAATTTTTAACTCACGAATAAGCTTTAACGCGCTATCACGAAGCATATGGTATTCTTTATTTGTAAGCGTCTGGCTGGGAGCCACAACTATTGAGTCGCCTGTGTGAATACCAACAGGGTCTAAGTTTTCCATACTGCAGATTGCTATTGCAGTATCGTTTTTGTCGCGCATTACCTCAAATTCAATTTCTTTATAGCCTTTAATACTCTTCTCAACTAAAACCTGACCGACAGGAGAAAGCTTTAGCGCATTTTTCATAATTTCTGCTAACTCTTCATCATTATCAGCAAATCCACCACCTGTACCGCCTAAGGTAAATGCAGGTCTTAATACAACAGGATAGCCAATACGATGCGCAGCCTCTTTTGCTTCTTCTATTGAATAAGATATTTCGGAAGGAATTACAGGTTCTCCGATGCGCTCACAAAGCTCTTTGAACAATTCTCTGTCCTCAGCCATTTCTATACTTTCACGGCTTGTACCTAAAAGTTTTACACTGCATTCTGCCAAAATTCCCTTTTTATCAAGCTGCATAGCAAGATTTAATCCTGTCTGACCACCGATACCGGGAACGATGGCATCAGGACGCTCATAACGAATGATTTTAGCTATATATTCAAGATTCAGTGGCTCCATATATACCTTGTCTGCAATAGTGGTGTCTGTCATAATTGTCGCGGGGTTTGAGTTACACAAAATAACTTCATATCCCTCTTCCTTTAGTGCAAGACAAGCCTGTGTACCTGCATAGTCAAACTCTGCAGCCTGACCTATAACGATAGGACCAGAGCCTATAACCAATACTTTTTTAATATCATCTCTTTTAGGCATTATCCTTCGCCTCCTTTATCATTTCTATAAACTCACCAAAAAGATATCCACTATCCTGTGGACCGGGGGCGCTTTCCGGATTATACTGAACTGAGAAAACTCTGTCCTTTATACATCTGACACCTTCAACACTTCCGTCAACTACATTTTTGTGTATTACTTCCAGTGGTGAGTTGTCTAAAGAATCCTCAACCACAACATATCCGTGGTTTTGTGATGTGCTGTAGATTTTTCCCGTAAGCATGTTTCTCACAGGGTATCCACCACGGTGTCCTACCTTCATCTTTTCTGTTTTTGTACCATACGCTAGGCATATTATCTGATGCCCTAAACCAATACCAAACATCGGATAAGAACCGATTAGTTTTTTGACTGTTTCAATAACAACTGTGGCATCTTCAGGATTTCCGGGTCCATTTGAAACAAAAACACCATCAGGCTTCATAAATTCAATTTCTTCAAAAGAAGTATTGTACGGAACAACTGTAACATTACATCCTGCCGCATTAAGGCTCCTTATAATGCCCATTTTAATACCGCAGTCAATCGCTACAACATTATATGTATGGCTTGTTGTTCTTGAATACCACCTTTTCTTACAACTAACTTTTTCAATAACATTTTCTAAAGCATCAGCATTTTTCAAAAGCTTAATCGCATCCTCACAAGATGTATCGGCCGCAGTTATTATCGCCTGGCGAGTGCCAAAATCGCGAATGCTGCGTACAAGCTTTCTTGTGTCAACACCATAAATGCCGGGGATTCCGTTTTCTTCCAAAAATTCTGCCAGTGTCTTAGTGTAACGGAAGTTACTCGGCATATCGTTATAGTCTCTTACAACAATAGCGCCGATAGACGGAACCTTCGCCTCAAAATCTTCATCAGTAACACCGTAGTTACCAATCAGAGGATACGTCATTACAACCATCTGGTGAGTGTAAGACAAATCGGAAATAATTTCCTGATAGCCTACAACCGAAGAATTAAATACTATCTCACAAATTTTGTCGCAACTAGCTCCAAAGCCATAGCCGTAATACTCTTCGCCATTTTCAAATACGATTTTTCTGTCAAATGCTTTATCCATACAGTCTACCTCAAATCTTTATAGCATTATTTTTTAGCACATAAATTCAACAAGTCTATATCAGAAATATTATAACATCTGGTCATACCAAAGTCAATAAATTTCTTTGTGGCACATTAAAAAATCATATATTTTATTTGTTTAATCTTTAAATTATGCGCTATTTTGTTGATTTATGTCGAAAAATGTGCTACTATTTTGTCATTAAGTAGTTTGGAGTGTCTGTTTTGTTTCGTTTTAAAGATTATGTGCTGTCTATCCCATTTCCTGACACTTGCATTGTTTGTGGCGGTCCTGTAGGCTCTTCAGATTTTGCTTGTAGCAGTTGCAGAAATAAAATACCATACATATCTACAGCATTTAAGTGCAAAACCTGCATGGGCTTTCTTCACAGTTCAGACGGCGGCATTTGCGGCAGTTGCCTTATGGAAAAACCTCAATACACACGCTTGATTTCCTGTGTTAAATACGAAGGTGATATCAAAAAGACTATAAGGGCGTTTAAATTCTGGAACAGGCCTGACTATCATTTAGGATATTCAAAACTCGCCTGTGAAATCTTAGACCGCGACGGGGTTTGCTTTGATGCTGTCATTCCTGTTCCGTTGTCGAAAAAATCCCTTAAAAAACGTGGTTATAATCAGTCTGCACTCATAGGAAGGCGAATTTCTATGTATTTTGAAGTACCGCAGTTTGATGACCTGTTAATTAAAACCAAAGAAACAAAAAGTCAGTCAGAGCTTAGGCTTAAATATAGAAAAAACAACATAAAAGGTGCATTCTCCGTGAATAATCCCGAGCGTATAAATGGTCTTAATGTGCTTTTAGTAGATGATATTTTTACATCTGGTTCTACTATGAAAGAATGTTCAAAAATGTTAGCTCCACACTGCAGGAGCATAACTGCTTTTACTATTGCACGGACACAATTTAAATATTAAAGGCTGCAGCGTCTGCTGAAGTGATATAATGATGGTAGACACAAAAAAGTGTCTACCATCATTTTTTATGCTATAATAAAAAAAAGGAGTTGAAAGATATGGGGAGACCGAAGGGCGGGACGAATGCAAATCACAGTAAGGAAGAAAAGTTGGGAT
>JAZRBM010000006.1:0-105895 GCA_045635085.1 Congzhengia sp.
ATTTATGTAAAATACTTGATATTTTGCATAAAACGTGGTATACTAACCACAGAAAACAAAATATTCCTCTATAGCTCAGTCGGTAGAGCGCATGACTGTTAATCATGATGTCGCTGGTTCGAGCCCAGCTGGAGGAGCCAAAAAAAGAGAGCAATATAGATGCAATCTATATTGCTCTCTTTTTATTCAGTGTTTATGCGGGTTTCAGCTATTCCCGTTATTAAAGACGAAAAGTGATTTTGACTTTGTTAAGTTCTTACTGCAGGGGTATTGCAAATTAGTCGAGCACGGTGTTTCAAATTGCAAACTCAGAGAAATTTGTATTGAAGTGTTTGAAGAAAACAGTGTAGTCTTTAAGCATGAAAGGCTGTCTATTGTTGTATTTTGGACATAATATACAAAAATTTGGATAATTGTTGCTTTTTTGCATTATTTATAATATAATATTTGTAATGTTTTGGAGTACTGAAAGGAGAAACAATTTCTCCTGAGTTCTTTCATGGTGATACAGGAATAAGATAAATTTTGGAGATGATGTTATGAATTTGTTTGGTGGCGTTCTTACGATTACGGGGATAACTTTTTTTGTGTTTTGCATATTTGCAATTTTAACAGTTGGATATGCACTTGGTAGAATAACTATAAAGGGTATATCCTTGGGATCTGCTGGAGTATTTATAATTGCATTGGTATTTGGATGCTTGTTTTATGACAATCTTGATGCCCAGCTTTCAGGATATACCACAAATGCTTTAAAAATTGTTGAAAATATTGGATTGATTCTTTTTGTTTCATCGGTTGGTTTTATTGCAGGTCCCAAGTTTTTCAGCAATATGAAAAAAAACTTTACTTCATATGTGTTACTTGGATTAGTTATTATAATAGTAGGTGCCCTCGTTGCAGTTGGTTGTGTGTTTTTGGGAAAACTTATGGGTGAAACCGATATGGAAAGGCTTTCTGCAATTATATCGGGATTGTTTGCCGGTGCACTTACATCCACGCCTGCATTTTCGGCGGCCAAAGCTTCAGTTGCAACTCCGGAAATGGAACAACTTGTTTCTGTGGGTTATGGTATTGCATACATTTTTGGTGTTATAGGTGTTGTATTGTTTGTTCAGCTTATTCCTAAAATATTGAAGATGAATATGGATGAAGAACGTGCAAAACTTATTGTAGCAGATAATGTTTCTGCTCCTAAAAAATCAGAAGGCAAATTAATTGAACTTGATGATTACGGTATTGCACCTTTTGCCATTGCAGCACTTATAGGAATTTTCATCGGTATGATAAAAATCCCGCTTTCATCGGCAGGCCTTGACGGTACAACATTTTCTTTAACCACAACGGGCGGATGCCTTTTGGCATCGCTTGTTTTTGGTCACTTTGGAAAATTTGGAAAATTGAATGTTATGCCTACTGTAACTACTCTTAAAGTATTTAGAGAACTTGGACTTGTTTTGTTTCTTACAGGGGCAGGAATATCGGGAGGTGCAAGATTTATTCAGGAGTTTAAAATAGACTATTTTGTCTATGGTATGATAATGACAATTCTTCCTATGATTGTAGGCTTTGTTTTTGCAAGATATGTTCTTAAGATAGATGTGCTTAATACATTAGGCTCAATTACCGGCGGTATGACGAGTACACCCGCATTGGGTACACTTATCCATGTTGCAGGCACAGAAGATGTAGCCGCAGCTTATGCGGCAACATATCCTATCGCACTTGTTGCCGTAGTGTTTGCATCACAGTTTATTATTATTTTGTTTTAGATGGTGACAAACGCAAAAGTTTTCATAGCGTCATAGAGAATTTGAATTAACAAAGTAAGAGGTTGGGGCATCTGAGGATACATATTTATCCAAATTTATGTGGCATCTAAATCATTCGGCTCTTCCAAAATTAAGAGCTTGTGCCAAAGGCATAGGCTCTTTTCTTTTCTTATTTCTTTCTAAATTCTTCTCCGTTTATCAAGAAATCTATAGACACATTAAAATACTTTGACATCTTATTAAGCATATCAAGGCTTGGTTCACGTTTGCCGTTTTCATAGTGTGAGAGGGCCTCTCGAGAGATATTCAAATCCATAGCAACTTTAAGTTGGTTCAAATTGCGTTCTTTTCTGGCAGTTTTTAAACCTTTCATACAATCACCTCTTGACTTTATTGTAACAATTTGTTACAATAATTATGTTACAGAATGTAACATAATTATCCTAAGGAGGAGAACCATGAAAAAATTTATTAGTATTTTATTAGCAACGATCCTAATTTTATCAATGACAGTTGGTGTGTTTGCTGAAAGTGAAAAAGAGATGGCGGCAAAAGAAATGGAAAAGTACGGTATAGTAAGAAGAAACCACTTGGGCGCTTTGACGGTAGATGGTCCTGTAACACGTGCGGAAATGGCAAAGATGCTTGTGTTGATGACAGGTCTTACTCCTGATAGTGAGGCTTGTGAATTTACAGATGTCCCTGTTGACCACTGGGCGAGCGTGTACATATCTCGTGCGGCGGCGTTTGGAATTATTAATGGAATGGGCGACGGGACATTTGCACCTGATGAAGATGTTACATATCAACAGGCAATGAAGATGATAGTTTGTGCATTAGGCTACGGTGTAGATGCGGAGCGCAATGGCGGTTATCCTTATGGGTACAATATGACGGCGGCAAATTTGGGTTTAACACCAAGTAAGGCATCTGTGACAGAAAGTGCTGACCGTGGTGAAATCATGATAATGCTGGCATGTGCATTAGATGTGCCCATAATGGTTGCGAAGGAAGTTGAAAATAAAACCATCTATAAAGTGTTAAATGGTAAAGATGGCGAGAGTTTTGTCACAATGAGGACAAGATTAGAATAGAAAAACCACTCTTAAGGGTGGGTTTTCTTGTGCCTTGTGCTACACTATGGAGTTAATCGCAAAAGTTTTTAAGGTATACCACGTATGAAGAGTATTGCATCTTGATTTCAGAAAATAATTTACATTTTACACATTGTCGGCGTCTTTTGTTGACGGGTTATTAATTAGCTTTCCGCCCTCGTCAAATCTCGAACCGTGACAAGGACAGTCCCAGGTGTGTTCGGCGTTGTTCCATTTCAGTGCGCAACCGAGATGTGGACAGCGCTTTTTTGTAAGAGAAGAAAGATTCACAAGAGTTTCGAATCCATTTACAAAAAGTTGAGGTTTTATAATGCTCCTTGACGGAGAAAAAATGTCAGCATAGTCATTTTTAACACCCTGGACAAGGTCGTTTAAAATCATAGCCGATACCATAGACGACGTCATACCCCACTTGTTAAAGCCTGTTGCGACGAAAAGGTCTGGTGTGTTTTTAGAGTATTGTCCTATATAGGGGATTTTGTCAAGGCTCATACAATCCTGCGTTGCCCATTTAAATCTGACTGTGGACTCAGGATAATATAGCTCTTTAAAGTGCATCAATTCTTCCCAGTTTCCGCACTTTTTGCCTGTTCTTGCACCTCCGCCTCCGAGCAATAAAAGGTCGTCTGTGTTTCTGAAGGAAAGCCCCGATTGTGCCTCGTCTACGTACATTCCGTCAACATTTTGAGCGTTTTCTAACGCAATTACATAAGAGCGGTGCTGATAGAGTTTTAAAAAATAATTTCCGTGCTTATTTAAAATAGGAAAATGTGTTGCCACGATAATTTTTTTGGCAAGGATTGCACCGTTGTCACAGATGGCTTTTTTTGGTGTTATCTCTTTTACCATGGTGTTTTCGTAGATGTTTAGATTTTTAGCAATGTGTGAAATGAACTTAAGAGGGTTAAACTGCGCCTGATTATCTATACCGACAGCGCCTTTTATTTCAAACGGAAGGGCTGTTTTTTTATAGAATTTGGCAGGTAGACCCAGAGCATTTAAACTCAAAACCTCGTTTTCTATTTTAAAAAGATTATCTTTAGAGTATGTGTATGCTGTTGTTCTGCAAAAGTCGCAGTCGATATCCTTTGACAATTCCTCATACTTTTTTATTGCGCATTCGTTTATATGCAAATATTTTTGCGCGTTTTCCCTGCCGATGTTTTTTATCAAATCGCTATACAAAAGACCGTGCAGAGAGGTTATTTTTGCTGTTGTGCCGCATGTTGTGCCCTGTGCGATTTTTTTTGCTTCAACTATAGTGCAATCAACACCTGATTGTGATAAAAAGTAAGCGCATAAAATACCGCAAATTCCGCCACCGATTATTAACACATCTGTTTTTATATCGCCTTTTAATTTTTTAAATTCAGGTAAAGCTACACTTTCTGACCATACTGATTTTTCCATATTAATCTCCGTTTTTTATTTTTATTATGTGATGTTTTTTTAAATTTTACACAAGCGGCAAAAAGATATTGGCAATACTCTTTTGTGAGTATATGATGAACATAATAAAAGAAGATACAATCTTTGTATCTTCTTTTACTTTTTGGGCAAACTTATTCTATCAAATAAAAAAGGAAGGTAGATTATATGATAGAACAAGATACAATAAAGCTTTTGCGCGAGTGCGACGCAGGGGTAAAAATGGGCACAGCTTCAATCGGAGATGTAATAAACAGCGTAGAGGATAAAGAATTCAGAAAACTTTTAACCGTCTGTAAGGCGGAGCATGAGAGCTTAGAGACAGAGCTTGAAACACTTCTTGATAAATACCACGATGATGGCAAAGAGCCGAACAAAATGGCAAAAAGTATGTCATGGGTAAAGACGAATATGATGATTGCAATCAAAGATACAGATGAAACGATAGCGGACCTTATGACAGACGGGTGCAATATGGGAGTAAAATCACTAAACAAATATCTCAATAAATATAAAGCGGCAGACGAGGTATCAAAGGACATCACAAAAAGACTCATAAACCTGGAGGAAAAGCTGACAGTAGATATCAGAAAATATTTATAAAAAATGCGGCAATGTTTTGCCGTATTTTTTTATAAATAACTATATTTTTCTTGCAAAAATGAACAAAATAGTGTAAAATGAAAGCTGATTTAAACGTAAAAGACAAGGAGCTGATTTTTTTGAAAATTGCCATTGTAGGATATGGAAATTTAGGTCGGGGCGTAGAGCTTTCTATTACGCAAAATAGCGATTGTGAGCTTTTTGGAATATTTACAAGACGCCCGCCCGAAACGGTCAGAACTGTAACCGGGGCAAAGGTGTATAGCACAGACGACATTTTAAATTACAAAGACGAAATTGACGTAGTTGTTATTTGTGGCGGCTCTGCAACAGACTTGCCCAAACAAACTCCTGAACTTGCCAAAAACTTTAATGTAGTTGACAGCTTTGACACCCACGCAAAAATCCCCGAACATTTTAAAGCGGTTGACGAAAGCGCTAAAAGCGGGAAAAAAGTTGCTGTAATTTCAGCGGGCTGGGACCCAGGTATGTTTTCTTTAAACAGACTCTATGCTGCTTGCATCCTGCCGGATGGCAAGGACTATACATTTTGGGGAAAAGGCGTAAGCCAGGGACATTCTGACGCTATAAGAAGAATTGATGGAGTGAAAGACGCCAGACAGTATACGATTCCTGTATACGAGGCGATAGAGGCGGCGCGTTCGGGCGAAAATCCGGAGCTTTCCACACGACAAAAGCACAAAAGAGAGTGCTATGTTGTTGCAGAAGATGGTGCTGACCTTGAAAAAATAGAAAAACAAATCAAAACAATGCCTAACTATTTTGCAGATTATGATACAACAGTGCATTTTATTACGCAGGAAGAGATGCTCAAAAACCATTCAGGCATACCACATGGGGGCCTCGTGATAAGAAGCGGGAAAACCGCAGGAGGCAACAATCACATTATTGAGTATAGCCTAAAGCTTGAATCTAATCCCGAATTTACCTCATCTGTGCTTGTTGCGTGCGCCCGTGCAGCCTTTAGAATGAATAAAGAAGGCCAAACAGGTGCAAAAACCATGTTTGATATAGCACCTGCATATTTGTCTTCTAAATCTTGTGAAGAACTGAGAAAAGAAATGCTTTAAATAAAAAAACAAAGGAGAGCCTAAAAACTCTCCTGTTTTTTCTTAAAAGAGCCGATTTTTTGAAAAAAATTCAAAAAAATCTTGACATTTCGCCTCTAAAATAGTAAAATGGTTAAGTAAATATAGTATTAAGGGAGTATGCTCTCTAGGTATGTTTACATATCAGACAGCTTGTATACATATATTATATAAGGAAGAAACTCCGGAAAAGTACAAGGCAATAACGTGTTTTATTGCACGTTTGCATATAAATTGCAATAAAAGTGTAATATTTGTGCCAATATTTACATTTTTATTACAATTACAAATTATACATTGACTATGCCAAAATTTAGTGTTATAATCAATGTATATAAAGATAGGTTTATACCTATCTACTCGTCTTTGTTGTTTTTGAAAGAGGAACAGCTTTGGCGAAAAACACATCTCTTTCGATTTTTAAATTTTAAATTTATTATAAGGGAGGATTTGAGAAATTATGAAAAATCTCAAAAAACTAATCTCTGTAATCATCGCAGTTATTATGATTGTTGGTTCATTCGCAACAGTATCAGCTGCAGATTACAAGGATGTTGAATCCACAGATAGCTTTTATAAAGCTATTAAAGTTCTCTCTGGCCTTGGCATCGTTAACGGTGATGATGAAGGTAACTTCAATCCCGACAGCGACATCAAGCGTTCAGAAATGGTAGCATTAGTTTGCAGAGCTATGGGCGAAGAAGATATCGCTACAGCATCAGCATCTAACGCTTTCGCAGACGTAGCAGCTAACCACTGGGCAGCTGGCTACATTGCATGGGGTGTAAACCGTGGTATCATCAATGGTATGGGCGACGGCACATTCGCACCTGATGCATCAGTATCATATCAGGATGCAGTTGTAATGATTATGCGTGCTTTAGGCTACGACAGAATCGCACAGAGAGCTGAAAACGGCGGTTACCCAACAGGTTACTTAAAGTTAGCTTCTCAGTACGGCGTACTTAAAGATGCAGGTTTTGACAACCAGGCTGCAGCTCCAAGAGAAGTTGTTGCTCAGTTAATCTACAACGCATTAACAGCTCCATTAGTTGACGTTTCTTACTACGGCGTATCAGTTGAAGATGACAGATATGTTATCTACAACGGCAAGAACGGCTATGCTTTAAGAACACTTCTTACATTCTCTAACGAAGTATTCAAAGTAAAGGCTGAAATCACAGATACACCTAAAGCTAACAGCGGTCTTATCGACAAGAACGGTGAGTACAAAGTAAAATTAGACATCGTAAGCGATTATGATTACGATGGTGCAGTTGAAGCAGAAATCGGTGCAACACCTACAGTATATGTTGGCGAAACAGAAGCTGCTAACCTCTTAGGTTCAACAGTTGAAGCTTACATCGCTGAAAGTGAAGAATTAAACGATTACGTATTATTAGCAGTTGTTGCTGATGCTAAATCAGTAGTTGAAGAAACATTAGTTGCTGCTGACGTAGACTTCGTTTCATTCACAACATCACCTAACGTGTTCACATATCTTGACGCTAATGATAAAGAAGTTGAAATTGACATCGCTTCTTCATACAAAGTATACTTCAATGGTAAAGAACTCACAATTTCAACAACAACCTTAGGAAACATCGGTGCTACAGACGACGATGGTTTAACAGTTGATGTTGATGAAATGTTTGCTGACTTCTTAGTAAACGTTGCAGACGAAATCACATTCATGGGTCCAAAGAATGGTGATTACGACAAGATTTTCGTAACAGACTACAAGTACTTCCAGGTTCTTGAAGTTATGGCTGACGAAAAATTCGTTAAGGTTTACAATGGTATCAGCGACGTAGCTATTGACTTAGACGCTGAAAGCCGTGGTAACGAAGCATTTGCTTACAACCTCTACGATGCAGAAGGTAAAGCAATTGATCTTGAAGACATCGCAGAAGACGATATCTTAAACGTAGTTGTTCCATTAACAGGTTCAGCTTACGACGAATCAGCTACAGCTCTTGATTACATGGATATCTATGTAACAGACGCTAAAGCAGAAGGTCGTGTAGATTCTTCACTAGGTAATGATTACTATACAGTAAACGGCGAAAAGTATGCATTTATCGACACACCTGAACTTGGTGATGAAGGCGTATTCTTCTTAACAATCGACGGCAAAGTATTTGCTTTCGACGCTGATTCAACAATCAGCAAGAACTACGGTTTCATCGTGGCTCACCACGCAGAAGCTGATTTCGGTGTTAACACACATTACTTAAAGGTATTCAAGGCTGACGGCACATTCGAAAACTTCGCAGTTGCTTCTACAGTAAATGTATACGTTGCTTTCAGTGGTAACAGCAATACATATGGCAAATTTGTAGCTAAGAGAAGCGACGGCACACAGGACAGTGTTGCAGGTTACCTCAATACATTCTTAGCTCCACAGACTGCTCAGGATGATGCAAAAGCTTACGTTCAGGCAAGAGTAATGACATATTCATTAAATGCTGAGGGCGAAATCAAAGAAATGAGATTTATCGGACCAGCTGGTTCTAAGTTTGATGCTACATACGTAGATGGTGGCAGATACTACGGCGACGTTGATGTATTTGCTGGCTACGACTTAAACGAGGACTCAATTCTTTTCGTTGCTCCTTTCACAACAGATAATAATGGAAAATACATCGTTGACGAAGACAAATTAGAAGTTTCTTCATTCGACCTTATGGACGAAGACAAAGCAGACGGTTACAATGCTTACGTATTCGGTTATGACGATGACGATTTCTTAGGTGCAGCAGTTGTTACAGAAGAAATCACATCAAGCATGAAGTACGCTCATCTTGCAGTTGTTCAGGCTTCTTCAACAGGCTTAAATGCTGAAGGCGATCCAGTTGTTAAGTACACATTCGTACAGGCTGGCGAAACAACAACATTAGCAGTTGATGCTGACGCTTCAGTTGCAGCTATGACAGCTGGTGACGTATTCCGTTACACAGTTGACGCTGACGGTGAAATCGATGCTGTAGAATTAGTATATGACTTCAGTGGTACATCATTTGACAACCAGTCATATGCATACGCTTCTCTTGATACAAATGATATCGCTATCGTATATGGTGAAATCAGTGAAATCAAGTCAGGTAAGATGACACTTGCTTCAGTAGGTGGCTTAACAGTTGACGTTCCTGGTACAAAGCTTACATTAAATGCTGCAGAAGCTAACACATATGCTTCAATCGACGAAGCAAGAGTAGCTGGTGGCGTAAATGTTGCTTCAGGTATCAAGGCATTGTCAGGTGCTGGTAACTTAAAGGCATCTTACGGTTCAAATTACTTCCATGTAATCGCTATCATCGGCGAAAACAACAGATTTGAAGACTGCGTAATGATTATTAAATAATTAAGACTTAAGTCTTTAAAAGAGGATACTTTTAGTATCCTCTTTTTTTTACCCTTTTTCCTTGAAAAAAAGCAATATATGTGATAAAATATTATTGTCAAAATGATTATTACATAAAGGATGGTAAAATTATGGACACAACATTAGTAATTATGGCAGCAGGTATAGGCTCCAGATTCGGCGGTGGCATCAAGCAGCTTGCTCCTGTAGGACCAAACGGCGAAATTATTATGGACTATTCAATCTATGATGCACTTTCTGCCGGATTTAACAAGGTGGTATTTATAATCAGACGCGATTTGGAAAAGGATTTTAAGGAAATCATCGGCAACCGTATAGAAAAGCTTTGCAAAGTAGAGTACGCATTCCAGGAAAACGACAATCTTCCCGGTGGATTTACAACTCCGCCAGAACGTAAAAAACCCTGGGGTACAGGCCATGCTATTCTTTCCTGCAAGGGATTAGTTAATGAGCCATTCTTAGTTATAAATGCTGACGATTACTATGGCAAAGAGGCATTTGTTAAGATTCACGACTTTTTAGTATCAGACGAAGCTAAGAGCAATCCGCTTGCATTCTGTATGGCGGGCTTTATACTTAAGAATACACTTTCTGACAATGGCGGTGTAACTCGTGGCGTATGTAAGGTTGACCAAAACAATATGCTCATAGATGTTGTGGAAACAGGCGATATTGAAAAGACTGAAACAGGCGCTAAGACACCTGACGGAGATATAGATGCAGAAAGCTATGTTTCTATGAATATGTGGGGACTAACGCCTTCATTTATTGACGGATTGGAAGAAGGCTTTATAGAGTTTTTATCAAACGTTAAAGAGGGCGATCTTAAGGCAGAGTACCTGCTCCCGACAATCGTTGACGGACTTATAAAAGACGGCAAGGCGACTGTTAAGGTTCTGCCGACCAATGACAAGTGGTTTGGAGTAACATACAAAGAGGACGCTCCAGTTGTTATTGCATCAATTAAAAAACTAGTAGAAGACGGAATTTATCCAGAAAAATTATCATAACATAAAAAACTGCGATTTTTAAAATCGCAGTTTTTCTATGTTTTTTAACATTCATAGCTATAGATTTCCCAATCTGCTAATTGTATAAAAAAATCTTTTAATTCTTCATTGCTTTTGTCTACAGCTAAAAATGTGATTTCGCCATCTTTATAATGCCTTGAGGCAATCATTACTCTTTCTTTAAATATTTCATTTTCAATCCCGCTTTTTCCTGCCATAAAAACCGAACAGCCAAAAGAAATTGCGTGTTCAATTTCTTTGTCAAAATGCATTTTTAAATCTTTTGCATTTTCTTTTTCGTGCAAATTCATAAAACAACAAATCATAAAAACATCCTCTAAATAAAAAAGTGCGCCTACCGTAGTAAGCGCACAGAAAACGCAAATTCCGATAGTCGCGAAACCAGTCTTAATAGTAGAGAGGTATACCATGCATATACTCATAAAACGTATCAAGTGGAATTTGCATTTTTAACAAATCTCATAGAAACGTTTTATAAAGTACATACGTACCCCTTGGTAAAACTCTACTTTTATTTAACTGATTTCGCACTTATAATAATACCACATTTATTTACAAAATTCAAGTAGAATCTGCGAAACAAAATGTTACTTTAGTAATGGTTTTATATGTTATGTGACCTTTTATATTAATTTACTTTTTTGCTATTTTTTGAAGGGGGAGAAAGGAAAGTTTTTGCGATTGTTCCCTTTCTCCCCTTTGATATTATAGCATCTGAAAAATCATTATTGCACACTTGTTAATGATGGGAAAACCTTCGTACTATTTATATATAAACTTTAAAATAAGTAAAAGCAAAAGCCCGGGAACGCCGAGTACCCCAAGAACCGTAGCAGATGCTATATTTACGCCGATAAAAAGCCCCATGCCTGCAAAAGCAAGATTAAATATGTAAAGACCCACCCAACCTAAAAGCGTGTTTAAAACAAGCAAAAACACGCCTTTTAGCTGCTTAAAAAATAAAGCGATTAAAACTGATATGAGAATAAAGCCCACTGCCATAGCAACCAGAATTGATGTATCCATAAAAATCTTTCCTCCCCGTTTAATTGTGCTCTGATTTTGCCGAGCGCAATTGTCTGTTAAAGTCAAGCTCGGCTGCCTTTAGGCGGTAAATTGACGACTCGATTGCATCGGGTTCTGCCATTTGGTCAATGCTTGACTTTAGGATTTCAATCTCCTCTTTTGATGCGTTAAAATAAGAAATATCCTCTAATCGTTTTCGACTTAGTTCCCTTTTCTCTTTGGCGTTTTTTATTTGCTCTAAAAACTTTCCCATATTAAAAACTTGTCCTGCTATAAAAGCCATAATTTGTCACTCCTTTTTTAATATTATAATCAGGAGCTTGGCAAAATATGCACAAAAAAAACCGAAAGCATATAGCTTTCGATTTCTTTTTTTAAGCTTAAAAAAGTGAAGATAAATTATTCTTCAACAGGAGCATCTACAGGGCAAACATCAGCGCAGTTACCGCAAGAGATACAAGCGTCAGCGTCGATAACGTAAGGAGCTCCTTCAGAAATACATTCAACAGGGCACTGTGAAGCACATGCGCCACAACCGATGCAATCTTCTTTAATTGTATATGCCATATTTTACACCTCCTCATAAAAATTTATGCAATAGCATATATAAAATTTACTTTATAACCTTGTCGTTTAAATCGGTTGGTTTATAAGCTGTACCGATTAATGCGTTGATTTGCGCAGCTGAATCGCTATCTGCCACATAGTATGAAACTCCGCCTGAATATTTTGCTTTACCCGGCAGGGTGTAACTTGCCGTGCTGTTACAGCGTTTGGCGTCAATAGCTAATGTCAGGATATCAAGCGTCGATAAATCTGTATTAAAGTTTTTATTTACCTCAGCTAAAATTACAGGGAGCTTAAAAATATATTTAAAGCTCAGCTTTTGATTTATTGCCTCTTTTAAGAAATCCTGCTGTGTACCTATTCTGCCTAAATCGGCATTGGCGTATCCTGAACGAAATCTGACCAAACCTTCGCTGTCAGCACCGTCTAGGCGCTGCTTTCCTTTTTTTAAATGAATATGCAGGTCCTGAACAGGGTCATCGTAGTCCATATCAATAGGAACATTATATTCAATACCGCCTAAAATGTCAACAATGTTTCTGAGCCCTTCAAAATTTACCCTGCAAAAATTATTTACAGGCAATCCGGTAAGTAGACGAACAGAGTCAACTAAAAGTTCCTCCCCATTGTCTTTGCCGAGAAGAGCATTGATTTTAGAGGTTTTCTTCCCATGCTTTACTTTGGTATCGCGGGGGATTGATATTAAATTTATAGTTTTGTCATCGGGCTTTATGTTGAAAAGAATTATAACGTCTGCACGGGATTCTTCTTTGTCAACGCCGACAACTAATATGTTTTTCGTTTTTCCTTCTACCTTGTCTAAAAAGGCGTATGACTTTCCGCCATCACTGGAGAAGAGAACCATACTTGCAAATACAGATGTAAGTATTAAAAGTGTCACCAGAAGACTTGAAAAAAACTTCTTTTTATTCATAGATACACCACTTTAGTAAAAATTAGTTGCTTTTTTCCGGATAACCGAATTCTGAGAGCACAAGCTCTTTTGTTTCAGACGGGCTGTAAATATAATATGAAACATTGCCTATATATCGTCCTTCGCCCGGCAGGACAAAGCTTTCTAAGTCGGTTGTTTCAGCAGACTTTAAAATAGTTACAAAGTCAAGCGCTGATGCGATAGTAAAGTTTGTTTTAACATTTGAATAGGCAGCGTCGATAAGCGCAGGGGCTTTTAGCAAATACTGCGGCTGCATTTTCTGGCGGAAGAGCTCTTTTAAGAATTTTTGCTGAGCATCAATTCTTCCAATGTCGCCTTTGGCATATTCACCAGGGGCGTATTCGCCCTCGCCTTTGTTGTTATGACGAAATCTCACAAAATCGTGAGCTGCCTGTCCGTCTAAATGCTGCATACCTTTCTTTAAGTGGATGTGCAGATTTTGTACAGGGTCGTCGTAATTCATATCAAAAGGCACGTTGTAGTCTACGCCGCCTAAAATATCAACAATATCAATAAAACCATCAAAATTTACCTCGCAGTAGTAATGGATAGGGATTTTTGTTATGGTTTTTACTGTTTCTATCATAAATTTTTCACGCGAGCGAAAACCAAGACATGCGTTAATTTTCATTGTTTTGCCCGTGTTAAGGGTAATTTTAGTGTCCCTCGGGATTGAGAGCACCTTTACTGATTTGTTTATGTTATCTACGCTAAAGAGCATAATCGTGTCAGCGCGCACACCTTCTTTGTCAACGCCTAGTATCAGCACGTTAAACTTGCCGTGAGCCGCGGGAGTTTCAAGCGAAAACTCTGCCTCACCCAAAGATGTCATATGCGCAATTTTTCCGTACTGGATGCCCAAAATGACAGAAAAAATGCCAAATATACCGATTAAAACCCAAGTCAAAATTTTTTTCTTCATATATATCACCTGATTATAGCAGTACAATTTTATAATGACATTATAGCAAAGTTATATTAATATAGTATTAAATATATATTAATTTTAAATTTTATTTGATGCTGTGGTAAGCTTTTGGGACAAGGGTAATGCCCTTTCTTTGAGCAAGCTCCGTAACAGTAACAAGGTCAAAGCCCCGCTCAATAAGCGCGGGCACTACTATCTCCGTTGCCTGGGCGGTTGGAAGATATAAATCGTGCATCAATATAATATCGCCGTCTTTTACTTTAGAAAGCACAGCGTTTATTGTTTTTTGAGCATTTCTAGTCTTCCAGTCGAGCGTGTCGATTGACCAGAGTATAAACGGGCTGTTAGCTGTGTTTATAACGCTTTGATTATAGCTACCATATGGTGGTCTTACAAGGCTTGGTATTATGCCAATGGTGCTTTCTACGACGTTTTTATTGGATTCTAGTTGCGACGTCACTGCAGATGCTGAGATTGATGTGAGTCTGGGGTGTGTCATTGTGTGATTTCCTATTTCCATACCTAAAGAGTGTGCTCTTTTTAATTGGTCGGGATATGCATACACACTGTTTCCAATCACAAAAAATGTAGCTTTTGCACCATATAGCTCAAGGCAGTCTAAAATTCTGTCTGTGTGTTTGCTTGGTCCGTCGTCATAGGTTAAGGCCACTGCTTTTTCTTTTTTGGGGAAATCTGCAGTAGAAAGGTACCAGCCGCCTTTAAGGTGAGTTTCGACATCTGCAGTATAGACAATACTTGTGCGTCCACCTGGTGCAAAAATCTTTGTAACGGGCGACAAATACCATCCATTATTAAGGTGTGTTACAACGTCCGCCGTGTAGACGACAGAGCTTATATTGTCAACGGTATAGATTGTGACAACGGGAAAAAGATACCAGCCGTTATTGAGATAGTTATCAATTTCGCTCTGGGGAATAGATTTAGACGTGCCGTCAGCGTGGTACACTAAGGCATCCGGAGCGTACGCTGTGCTGTTTGCATAAGCATACGTCATACACAAAAATAATGAAAGTATTAAAGATATAATTTTTTTCATATGTAAGCACTCCTTTATCTTGCACCGTTTATTAAACTCCAAAGCCTTGGCAGAAATCTTTTTAAAATAAGCGAAAGACCTACCAAAATAAACAGCGTAAGCACGGGAAATAGTATATATGTTATAAGCGCAAGAAGGCTTGTATCAGAAAAGAGCCTACACGCTATTGCCTGCAAAAACTCAAGCACTGTACCATGTCCTGCATAAATAAAGAACGTAATGGAAGAGATGCAGTCAGGTAGTGGTTTTATATTTAATAAATCGTACAAATACCAAAACGAAAATACATAAATTATAATAAATAGCGTATTAAACAATATGCAGCTGTATTTAATGAACAAAAAATTAAAAACTTGTCCTAAAAGTACGCCAAAAACTGAAAGGATTTTAGTATTTTTACTATTTTTATTTACAAATTCAAAAAAGTGTGTGCCGATATATGCACCGATTATGTAGTATATAGTGCAGTCTAGCAGCAGAAATCTTTTGTTTAAGGTAACAGTCAAAAGATTTCCCAAAATATCAGATGCATTAATTCCAATTAAGGAAATAATCGCAATTAATCCTACCCACTTGTTTTTTGTAAGCAGACGGATTATCGGCGCCAAAAGTACAAAGAGTATGAGCTGATACATAAACCAAAAACCCAGGTTATATTTATAAAAGAAAAGTCCGCCTATAAAATTTTCTTTAGTAAACAAAAGTCTTGGAGCGCGAAAAAGCTCTTCTGTTATGCCTGTTTTTCCCAAACAATAAAAGAGAAAAAATCTAAAAAGATTCCACAAAAGGAACGGAATTATTAACGAAAAAAAGCGGGACTTTAGCTTTTTTGGGTATTTTGAGATTGTAAAATCACGGTAAAATAACACACCTGAAACCATAAAGAATGATGGCACAGCGATAGAGGCTAAATTTTTAGAAATTAGCCACTCAAATCCATTAACAAACGCAGAAAGGAAAGACCCGTCTGAAAGCGAGGTGTAAATGGATGTGTTGTCAGTATGTATCAATATTACTAAAATAGCTAAAATTGCGCTGTAACTTGAAAGTTTTTTTCTGTTTATTGTGTTTTGCAAAGAAACACTCCCTTTTTATGTTCTGGAAAGAATGGCTAAAAGCTCGCCCGATTTTACGCGTATCGTTGCCTCGGACGACACAAATTCGTTGCTTATTCCGTAAGGATTTCCAACGGGCATTTCGGCATCGTCAAGAGGGTAATACACACCTTTAACCGAAACGCCGGAGCAGTCCGTCAATGGAAGCAGCGAAAGGCAAAATCCGCTTTTAGCTGAAAGTGTAATTTCGTCAGTAACGAGCATGATTGATGTGTCATTGTCTAAAATCTTTACGCAGGCACCCCTGTTTTGTGCATACTTTAAAAGATGAATATTTGCAATCGTATGGTCGCATCTTCCGCCCAGTGCGCCGAGCAGTGTAATGTCCTTTGCGCCTTGTGATATGGCATATTCTATTGCTTCTTGAGTGTCTGTCATATCTTTTACCGGGTTTAACGATATGATTTTTTTTGCCTTAACCTCTTCTTTTAAAACAGAATCAAAATCGCCTATAAAGACATCAGGTACAATACCCAAATCGCGCGCGGCAAGGTATCCTGCATCTGCAGCAATTATAAGATTATATTCGCGCATATCCACAAAAGGCGGCAAGTTACTAAAGCTACCGCCTGAAAAAATCAAGGCTTTCATTATTTTAAAAATTCCTTTACAGCAAGATTTATATCGGCTTGTCCAAAAACGCCTGTTCCTGAAACTAAGACATTTGCGCCGTAAGATATGGGCACGTTTTTGTTTTCAGAATATATTCCACCGTCAACCTCAATATCTATCTGGGGGCCGAAAAAGTCACGGGCACGCCTGATTTTTTCATTTACATCGTCTATGTAGCTCTGTCCGCCGAAGCCGGCATATACAGACATAATAAGCGCCAGGTCTATTTTGTCTTTGTAAGGAAACAAAAGCTCAACATCAATATCAGGATTGACTGCAAGACCGCATTTTTTTCCGCTTGATTTGATTTTTTCGATTGTTTTTTCTACGTCGCTTGAGCTGTTTACGTGAAATGTTATAATATCAGCACCCGCTTTGACAAAATCGTCAATATAGCGATATGGGTCAGAAATCATAAGATGCACGTCAAAAACCATTTTGCTGTGCGGGCGCAGTTTTTTAATAAGCGGTGCGCCAAAAGTAATGTTGGGAACAAAATGTCCGTCCATAACATCTAAATGCAGATATTGTGCTCCTGCATCTTCTGCTTTTTTTATATCGTCTGCTAAATTTGCAAAATCAGCAGAGAGCAAAGATGGTGCAAGTTTAATCATTGTTATCTCCTTATTGCCATTGTTTTATTTTTTTTAACTCTTCGTAAAGTGTAATATAGCTTTCGTATCTTGACTGAGCAATTTTTCCATTTAAAAGTGCGTCTTTTACAGAGCATTCGGGTTCTTTTATATGACTGCAGCCCGTGAATTTACACCCGCCCTCGTGAGCGCTTATTTCAGGAAAAAGGTCGCTCAGGTCCTGATATGTTATATCCTCAATTTCAAAAGAACCAAACCCCGGTGTATCAAAAACAAATCCGCCAAAAGAAAGTGGAAAAAGCTCGGTATGTCTTGTTGTATGCCTGCCGCGTTGTATTTTATCGGAAACCGAGCCGGTTCTAACATTAAGGCTTTCGCCGATGGCGTTGAGTAAACTAGATTTACCAACGCCGGAGCTGCCTGCTAAAGCAGTTGTTTTATCAGTTAAAAGATGCTTTAATTCATTTACGTTTTCGCCCGTTTTGGCCGAAACTGTTAAGACGGAAAATCCGGAAAGAGTGTAAATATCGGCATACTCTTTTGCTGCATCCGGATTTAAGTCGCACTTGTTTATACATACGGCGCACGGAATGTTTTTGGCTTTTGCTGTTATTGTCAGCTTGTCTATAAGCTGCAGCGACGGAGCAGGGCTCTCGGCGGCAAAGGTAATGAGCAAAAGGTCAATGTTTGAAACGAGCGGCCTGAAAAGCTGATTTTTTCGGGGAAGGATATTAACAACATAGCCTTCTTTTTTTTCGATGTCTGTGACTTCAAGCTCTGCTATATCTCCAACCATAGGTGTTAAGCTGTCTTTTCTGAATTTTCCACGGGCGCGGCAGGAATATATACTATCGTCTGATTTAACATAATAAAACCCGCCTATACCTTTAATAATAGTTCCTTTAATCATACGTGTTCCTTTCGGAATTTAAGTTAGTTTATGCCGCAGGGTTTACAGGAGCAACATTTCCGCCGGGATTGTCAGAATTACCCGGCTCGGTGCCTTCTTTAGGACCTTTACTGATTTCTACATCTATGGCAAAGCCTTTTTCCACCCTGTCACCTTCGTCTCTTGATTGCTTTACTATTGTGCCCGCTTTGGCATCGTTTGTAACTGACTTTGTGCTGCCTAGTACTAAGTCTGCCTCTTTTAATCTTTTTTCGGCTTCAGCCTCTGTTATGCCTAAAAGGTCAGGTACTCTTGTATATTTATCCTCTGTGCCGCTGCTTAAGTAAATTGTAACTTCTGTTCCTGTTTCAACTTCTGAGTTTGCAGCAGGCGATGTTCTTACCACTCGCTCTTCAGGGATTTCATCGCTTGCCTCGTAGTCAATTTTTACTCTAAAGCCCTCTTTTTCCAAAGCGTCGATTGCATCACTCTCAGTTCTTCCCTCAAGGTCAGGAACCTGGATTTTCTCTTTTGGGGCTTCGCCAAAAGTAAGTTTAATCGTTGCTGTGTTTTTGATAGTTTTGTCTGCTTTTGGATATTGTTCTTTGACTACACCTTCAATATCTTCGGGAATTTTTGTTCCGTCTGTTGAGACAAGCTCTAATTTTTTGTATTCCTTTTGCGCTATAACGTCTAGTGCTTCTTCGTAGGTTAAACCGACAAAGTCAGGAGCTTTAATTTCATTTGTTCCGCCGCGTCTGAACACTCCTATATATATGCCTGCCAAAACGCAAACAAGCAAAATAGCGGCGCCCATACCTGCAGCAATTGATAAAGCATCATTTCTTTTTTTCTTTTTTGAAGTATTTTTTTTGGCAGCTGATGCTCCTGTGCGTCTTACTCCGTCTGTTGATGGCGCTTTTTTAATGGTTTGTTCGCCAGCAGACTTTTTAACCTGTGAGTGATTAACACCTGAACCGACAGAAACTTTTTTTAAATCAATGAGCATCTGAGTTGCAGACTGATAGCGCTCGAAGGTGTCTTTTTCCATTGCCTTTAAGATTACGATATCGAGCGATGGGGAAATGTTGGGGTTAATGATTGCAGGTCTTACAGGTTCAGACTCTATGTGCTGCATAGCAACAGATATTGCGCTCTCGCCATCAAACGGACGTTTGCCCGTAACCATTTCGTACAAAATAACACCGAGCGAATAAATATCTGTTTTGGCATCAACGAATGAGCCGCGAGCCTGCTCGGGAGAAAAATAATGAACGCTCCCCATAGCCATTCCGCCGGTTGTAATTGTGCCCTGGTTTAAAGCCTTTGCAATACCAAAGTCTGTTATTTTCAATATGCCCTCTTTTGTTATCAATATGTTCTCGGGCTTTATATCCTTATGTACAATGCCTTTTTTGTGAGCGTGCTCAAGTCCTGAGCAGATTTGTGCAGCAAAGTCTACAGCTTCTTTTTCGGGCAATGCCCCTTTAGCTCCAAGGTATTGCTTTAGGGTAATACCCTCTACGTATTCCATAACGATATACTCTGTATCACCTTCGTTTCCTACATCGTAAACAGAAACGATATTAGGATGAGAAAGATTTCCTGCAGATTGTGCTTCGATCTTAAATCTCTTTATAAATTCCTCGTCTTCGCGAAATTCCGGGCGCAAAACCTTGATTGCAACGTATCTGTTTAAAACAAGACACTTTGCAAGGTAGACAATTGCCATACCGCCGCGGCCAACCTCTTCTATAATTTCATATCTTCCGTCTATTATTTTTCCGTTTGTCATAGTAAACACTCCAATCTCAATCAAACTTTATTAGTACAACAGTAATGTTATCGTGACCGCCTGCATTTTCTGCTTCTTTTACCAGAGCATCAGAAAGATTAGAAAAATCTTTGCACTCCGTTACGATAGAAAGAATTTTTTCGTCCTCTACCATATTGACTAAACCGTCAGAACAGAGGAGGAGGATATCGCCTTTACTAAGCTGAAATTCATAAATATCAGCTTCTACGGAACTGTCAGTACCGACAGCTCTTGTGATGACGTTTTTTTGCGGATGATTTTTTGCATCTTCTTTTGTTATTTCGCCGCTCTCTACAAGCATTTCAACTAAAGAGTGGTCTTTTGTTATCTGTGTTATTTTATCATCTTTAATCAGATATAGCCTTGAATCTCCGACCTGTGCTGCTGTTAGTTTGTCGTTTTCGATCACACAGGCGGTGACGGTAGTTCCCATTCCGTAAAGTGAGGGCGTTGTTTTGCTCATTTTATAAATTGAATTATTAGCGTAAGCAATGGCAGAGAGCAAAAGGTCTTTTGCAGGGATGTCATTTTCTACAATCAAATCCTTTAGTGCTTTTACCATTTCAGCTGATGCGACTTCGCCTGCGTTGTGGCCGCCCATTCCGTCGGCGACGACCGCTAAAACAGCATTTTTATTGCCGATTTCCGAAACAAAAAACGAATCTTCGTTCACTGCACGGATTTTGCCTACGCTAGTGGCTGAACTTATTTTCATTTTAATTTCCACAGCCTTTCTATAGTTTATTTTCTTCTTGTTTTCTTCGTAGCTGACCACAAGCAGCATCGATATCAGAACCAAGTTCTCTTCTTACCGTTGCATTCAGTCCCCTGGAGTTTAAGATATCACAAAACTCTTTTGTGGCAACTTTAGTTGTCTTTTTAAAGTTTCTTTCCCTGACGTTATTGACAGGGATTAAATTTATATGGTAAAGTCCCCCCGAAAAGAGTCTTACCAACTCTTTTGCGCACTCTTTTGTGTCGTTTTTGCCTTGAATAAGTGCATATTCTATGCTTATTCGTCTGTTTGTTTTTTTAATATAGTCGTGCATCGCGGAACATAACATATTAAGCGGATATTTTTTGTTAATCGGCATAATTTCTGTACGCATATCGTCAAATGGCGCATGCAACGAAACCGAAAGCGTTATGGGAATATTTATGTCTGCAAGCTGATAAATCTTTGGCACAATTCCGCAGGTTGACAGCGAGATATGTCTGTAGCCAATATTTAAGGTGTTTTCATCGTTGACTATTTTTAAAAATTTTACTACATTATCAAAATTGTCAAGTGGCTCTCCTATACCCATCATAACAATGTTTGAAACTCTTTCGCCTGTTTCTTTTTGTGCACAAATTATCTGCGAAATGATTTCGCCTGCCGATAAATCACGAACCTTACCGCCAATTGTCGAAGCACAAAACTGACACCCCATAAGGCATCCCACCTGGGATGAAATACACAAGGTGTTTCCGTGGTGATATTTCATAAATACGCTTTCGATGTAATTTCCGTCTTGTAGCTTAAACAAAAATTTTATCGTACCGTCTTTTTTTGACACCTGCTTTTTAGAAAGCGACAAAGTGCCTATATAATAGTCCTGCGACAACTTATCGCGCAGAGCTTTAGAAAGCGTTGTGATATCTTCTAGCGTATCATATTTAAAAACAGCAGGATAAAGCTGACGGGCACGAAACTTTGCTTCGCCAAGGCTTTGTAGTATCTGTTTTATTTCATCAAAGTTTTTGCTTCGTAAGTCCTGTTTCATCGTTTCTCCTTAGAGTTTTTTTATACGGCAAACAAAGAAACCGTCGCTTTTATCGGTATCAGGGAAAATCTCAATGTAGCCATTTTCTCCCATTGTCTGGGCGTTTCCCAAAATATGAGGGCTTTTTATTTTATCAAGCGACATATCGGGATGCTTTTTTAAAAACTTATTTATAATATCTAAATTTTCGCCTTTATTTATTGTGCAGGTTGAGTAAACCATCACGCCGCCGCTTTTAAGATAAGAGTGGGCGGTTTCTAAAATGTTTAACTGGATTTCGTTAAGCTCTTTAAAATCTGTGATATTTTCTTTATATTTTATGTCGGGTTTGCGTCTTATAATACCTAGTCCCGAGCAGGGAACATCGGCCAGGATTTTGTCGGCCTTTCCGTTCAGATTATCATCTTTAGAGGTAGCGTCGCGCGCCTCGGTCTTAATAATGTCAATGCCAAGAGAATTTGCCAAAAAGTCAACGCTCCTAAGGCGTGATTCATAAAGGTCAGTAGCATAAATTGTTCCTCTGTTTTCCATAAGCTCTGCTATGTGCGTGGTCTTGCCGCCGGGGGCAGCACATAAATCAATCACAAAATCACCAGGATGAGGCTCTAAAGACAGTGCAGCAAGCTGAGAACTTTGGTCCTGCAGCGTAAAAAGTCCTGATAGATGATTTCTCTTTTCTTCTGTTGCACCAAAAAGGTAGAGTCCGCAATCTGTATAAGGCGTTTTCTGATACTTTATATTAAGCTCGTCTAATTTTTTTATAAAATCTTCCATTGTAGTCTTTAGCGTATTTATGCGAATGCAAAGTTCTGGGGGCGTGTTTCCTGCTTCCATTAAGTCCTTTGCTCTTTTGCCAAAGCTTTTCATAAAGAATTCTGTAAGGTCTTTAGGATAAGAATATTTAACTGACAGATATTCTGCCTCGTCTTTTGTTTGTGATAAATCATAATTTGTGCGAAGAACTGAACGAAGCACAGCGTTTACAAAGGCAACTGTTTTTTTTCCTGCATTTCGTTTTGCAAGGTTTACAGACTCTGAAACTGCTGCGTGGTCAGGCACCTTGTCCATAAAGAGTAACTGATATACACCCATTCTTAATATGTTTAAAATTTTATGGTCAATTTTTTTAAGTCTTAAGAAGGAGTTTTTGCGAATGATGTAATCGAGCAATATCTTATTACGAAAAACTCCAAAAACAAGCTCTTTTAAAAATGCAATATCCAGATTAGAAAGAGAGGCACTAAAAACTTCATCTTTAAACGCGATATTTAAATATGCGCCGTTGTCTGCTTTTTCTAAAATTTTTAAAGCTACATTTCGCATAGCGTTCTCCTTACATCATACTGTTTCCGCGTTCATCTAAAATACCTGTACGACACACCATATAGTCATCGCCTGGCTTGAAGTTGTCAATATACTGCTCCATAGCACGAACCAATAAATCTGCTTTAAGGTTAGCGTTGCTTCCTGCTGAAATTATCGCTTTAACCTTGCCGTTGTCGACATAAATGTCCATAATGTCAGGACGTATATCAGAAAAAGCCTCAGAACGCTTGGTTTTCTTTAAAACCTCTATAGCAGGCAGGTCTAAAAAATCATCGAGCATCTTTTGTGTAATCGGACAATTAAATGTAAATTCGTAAGATGCGTAGCGGATTTCTTTAGCTTTTCTGCTTGTTTCGTTAAGCTCGGTAATCTGCGGAATTTCCATACCCAGAGGGAGCTTGCCTTTTAGCTTTTTCATACAATCGAGCATTGATACGCCCTCTTTAAATTCCACATCAATATACTCACAGCTCGATTCAAATCCGACAGACAGGGGAAGAAGCACTGCCATTTTAGGATGCGGATTATACCCTTCGGAATATTTAAGGGGCAACTCGGCTCTGTGGAAAATTCTCGTAAAGAGCCTTATTAAGTCAAGATGCGAAACATATTTCATATCACCGAATTTTGTAAATTGGATTCTGAATTTAGCCACAAAAACCACCTCCGAAAGCACCCGCAATGCCACAACCTGCGCATTTTTCACGGCAATTTTCTGTGGTAATGCCTTTTTTTGCTTTTTCGTTTTCGTTTATCAGGAATTTCTTTGAAACTCCTACATCTATGTGGTCCCATGGAAGAATTTCGTCATATGACCTCTCGCGTGTGTTATAAAAATCAGGGTCGATATTTGTGTTTTTAAATGCCTGATACCAGATTTCGGGGCGAAAATGCTCGTGCCACGAGTCAAATTTGGCGCCCAGTCTGTGAGCCTCCATGATGGCTTTTGCCAAACGCCTGTCACCACGGGCCACAATTCCTTCTAAAATGCTGAGTGACGAGTCGTGCCAGTTATACGACACATAGCGGTTTTTAATCTGTTCTTTTAAGAACATTTGCTTTTTAAAAAGTTCGTCTTTTGTGTTTTGTGCCACCCACTGAAACGGTGTGAAAGGCTTTGGTACAAAGGAAGAAACACTCACAGTTACGCGAAGATTTTTGTTTCTGATTTCCTTTGGTGTGTGCTTGTAGATTGAAACAACCTCATCAGCTAAATGTGAAATTCCGGCTATATCCTCTTCAGTTTCTGTTGGAAGTCCTATCATAAAATAGAGCTTAATCGTGCCATAACCACCTGAAAATGCTGTAGTTGATGCGCGGGTTAAGTCCTCTTCGGTTATGTTTTTATTAATAACGTCACGAAGACGCTGTGTTCCTGCTTCGGGTGCAAAGGTAAGACTTGATTTTCTGACCTTTTGAACCTTTTGCATCAATTCCATAGAGAAATTGTCAAGTCTTAAAGAGGGAAGCGACAGGCTGATTTTTTGTTCTTCTGTAAGGTCTAAAAGTCCGTCTGTCAGCTCTTTTAAGCGAGTATAGTCACTGGTTGACAAGCTTGAAAGCGAGATTTCTTCATAGCCTGTATTTTTGATTAATCGTCTTCCTAAATCCAAAAGAGTCTCAGGGTTTCTTTCGCGGACTGGGCGGTAAATCATACCTGCCTGACAAAATCTGCAACCGCGGATACAGCCACGGAAAATCTCAAGCATTATTCTGTCGTGCACAACTTCCATGAACGGAACTATAATGTTATCAGGCGCAAAACACGAATCAAAATCAGATATAATGCGCTTTTTAATTTTGTCGGGTGCACCGTCATAATTTTTACTAAACGACTTTATCGTACCGTCTTCGTTATATGTTACATCGTAAAATTTAGGCACATATGTACCTTCGATTTTTACAACCTCTTTTAAAAATTCATCTTTTGTCGCGCCGTTTGCTTTCATTTCGCGATAGAGGTCCATAATTTCCATCATAGACTCTTCGCCCTCGCCCAGCATAAAAAAGTCAATAAAAGGAGCCAGTGGCTCGGGGTTGTAGGCGCAAGGCCCGCCTGCGCAGATTATAGGGTCGTCATCTGTTCTGTCACAAGAAAGTAAGGGGATATTGCCGAGTTCTAGCATATTTAAAATGTTAGTATAGCTCATCTCGTACTGGAGTGTGAAGCCTAAAAAGTCAAACTCGCGGGCAGGAGTCTTTGTTTCTAAAGAAAACAGAGGGATATTTTCTTCTCTCATTTTTTCTTCCATATCAACCCAGGGGGTAAAGAAACGCTCGCAGTAGATGTCGTCCGCCTCGTTTAAAAGATGATAGAGTATCTTCATGCCAAGGTGTGACATACCTATTTCATAAACGTCAGCAAAGCAAAAACCAAAGCGGATATTAATCCCGTCAAGGTCTTTGTGGACACTGTTGTATTCATTTCCAATGTATCGGGAGGGACGCTCCACGACCTTTAAAATTTTATCTAAATTCATTCAAACTGTTGTCCTTCCTGAAATTTGTTTTAAGTAATCTAGTGAAGAGGGCTTGTAGCCAATAATGTTTTGAAGCATTTTTTCTATACAGGCTTCGAATTCGTCGATGTTTGTTTTTGAAAGGGCAAAGGAAAAAGCTTTTTTTCCATCAGAGTCCTTTGCGTATCTGAGGGCTAAAATGGTATCTTTTGATATTATCTGAGCGTCGGGAACATCACCGCACGAACGACAAATCACCCCGCCCTCAAGATGCGAAAAAAAGCAAAGCTCATCAGTATCACCACACAAAACACAACCGTCAAGCTCCGGAGCGTATCCGAGCAGGCACAAAAGCCTTAATTCGTATACACATTTAATAAGACGCAGGTCTTTAGCTGAGTTTGCCAAAAGGTAAAACGTATTTAAAAGCAATGGGATAACTGCTTTTGCATCCTCAGGCGACGGAGATATGGCTACAGCGACATCTGCTATATACGTGGCATAAGAGAGCCTTTCTATGTTTTGTGAAAGTCCATAGAAGTTGTCCGATAAAACAGCAGATGTAACAATATATCTTCCGTTTGATTCGGTGAGCAAAAAATCAGAACAGGAAAACAGCGCACATCCTGCCGAGAGCTTGCTCTTCATACTCTTAACGCCTTTGCAAGAGACTGAAATTACGCCTGATTCTTCAGTTAAAATCTTAATTATTGCGTCTTTTTCCCCGACAAAGGTTCGGGACAATACAACGCCCTTTGTTTTAATTTCCATACGCTACCTTTAAATTTCAAAACCAAAATTTGCAATCTTTCCGCGTTTGTTGCGCCAGTCTTCGTTTACTTTAACCCAGAGTTCTAAGTAAACCTTTTTTTCGTGCATACGCTCTAAATCTTCTCGCGCCTGCGAGCCGATTTTTTTAAGCAGGGCACCGCCTTTACCTATGATAATTCCTTTGTGGGATTGCTTTTCACAGTAAATGTTAGCTTCTATTTTGAGCGTGTCTTTTGAGTCTTTCATTGAGAAAATCTCGATAGCAATACCATGCGGAACCTCTTTATCAAGACTGCGGAGAAGCTTTTCACGGATAATTTCTGCCGCCATCTGGCGCTCGGGCTGGTCTGTTATCATATCCTCGGGGTAAAATTGTGGCCCTTCGGGTATATGCGGAGTGATTTCGCTAAGTAATGCGTCGATGCCGTTTTTTCTCATTGCAGAAATAGGAACAACTGCGGCAAAATCAAATTTTTGTGTGTATTTTGAAATTACCTCGAGAAGTATATCCTTTTGCACTGTGTCAATTTTGTTTATAACAAGTATTACAGGTGCTTTTTGTTTTTTTAAACCTTCGATGATTTTTTCTTCTGTTCTTCCTACGTTTGCTATGGGCTCAACTAAAAACAAAATCGCATCTGTGTCATGCATCGCTTCAGTTGCGTTTTTAACCATTAATTCTGCAAGCTTGCTAGTAGGTTCGTGAATACCGGGTGTATCGGTAAAAACAATCTGCATATCATCGTTTGTTAAAATTCCCAAAATGTTGTTTCGTGTTGTCTGGGGTTTGCTTGAGATGATGGCGATTTTTTCGCCGACCAAGCGGTTAATCAGAGTCGATTTTCCGACGTTCGGGCGACCTATAATACTTACAAATCCTGATTTAAAATTCATATTAATTTCCATAGCCTTTCTGCCCACAAACAGTAATTAAAAATGTATACGCGCTTTTTTGTGGGCAGATAAGGCGTATAATGGAAATTATGCACATCGCCGTTTTCGCATCGCGTACGATGCGAAAATTTCGGCGGTGAAATAAATTCCGCCGGAGGTATGACGTGATTTTTCACGTTATACCTCTATTTTAAAAATTTCTTTCCGCAAAAAAGTACAGTAAAACCAAATTTGGGAAGTGCCAGCATTCTTATGAATCTTGACGGCTGTTTTATTAGTCTGTAAAACCACTCAAGTCCCAGTTTTTGAAAAATGCGCGGAGCTCTTTTTACCACTCCTGCAAAAACATCTAATGAACCGCCTATTCCCATTGCAATTTTTGCGTTAAGGTCTGGGTGTGCATCTATCCACATTTCCTGCTTTGGAAAGCCTAAGCAGACAAACAAAATATCTGGTGATTTTTCATTTATATCGGCAATTATTGCCTTTTCTTTTTCTTCGTCAAAGTACCCGTCAGATGTGCCTACAATCTCAATTCCGGGGTAGAGCGCACATATTTTTTCAGATGCCATTTCGGCAATACCGGGTTTTCCGCCGAAAAGGTATAGTGTTTTCTTTTCGGGAGCGCATTCTCTTAAAAGCTCGTTGGCTAAATCAAATCCGCCTACTCGCTCTGATAGAGGGTGGGCTAATATTTTTGAAGCGTATACAACGCCTATTCCGTCTGCGGTGATTAAATCTCCACGATTTAAAACGTCGGCGTAGTCTTTATTTTTATAAGCATAAAGAATAATTTCAGAGTTCGGAGTGTACACCTTGGTCATTTTATCTTCAGAGAGCGCACTTTTTAAAAAGTCGGTAGCCTCTTTTATATTACACGTGGTAACGCCTACGCCAAGGATATTGAGCTTATTATTCATAGTTGCCTCCTGTGTATATAATCTGTTTGCCTTTAGTATCTGCTTCATAAAGAGAATAAACAGGTGTCAGCATTTTGATTTTTACGTTTTTACATTTTGCCCTCACAGCGCCGGTCAGCGCCCAGTCAGAGGAGAATACGCTCTTTACGTGGTCTTTATAAAAGCTTACCTGCGGGATGTAGGGTTCGTTTTTTAAAACGACCAAAGCCTCTTTTTTGCCCTCTATGACATCGTCGTCTAATTTAGTGCAGATTTCGTTAACTAAAGCGTTGTCGGCATAATTTACGCGCCTGTATGTGTCGAGTTCGTTTACATTTGCGCACATAAAAATTAAAATTATCATAAAAAGCGTAGCAATTCTCACTTTTTTTCTTGCAAGAATTTTATTAAAGATTGGCGCCGAAACCAAAACCAAACCGATAAAGCAAGGAACAATATTTCGATATGTCAGCCAAACTTCGCCGGTTAAAAGGTTCGGAACAAGCGGCAAAAACACACAAGCTACACCAAGTATCAGGCAGGGCAGAGTCTTTGCATGAAACTCTTCCTTTGCGCCGAAATATGCACAAAGTCCAGAAATTACAAATGCTAAAATTAAGCGGACAAGTCCTGCATAGCTCAAAATCATAAGCTTAATTCCCTCATACGCGCCGATAAATATTGTTTTAATTCCGCCGTTTATCAAAATTTGGGCAAACTGCGTGATAAACGACGAGATTTTACCATCAAGGTTTATAATGCTAAAGGTACTGGCTCTGCTGCCTAATGCTCCTAAATTTTGTGCAAGCTTATAATAAACAATCATCAAAATTCCGCAGATAACAGGAACGAGCATGTATACAAACCGCTTTTTGTTGCTTTTTGTTACTGAAACTATAAAAGCAAACTGAAGGACAAAAGATACTATCATAACCGATTCGTAAAATCCGAATGACAAAAGCGTAGAGAGTGCATAAGGTATCATAAAGCTTTTTCTTTTTTTGTCAATCGCTTTTGCCAAAAAGTGAAGCGAGAGTCCTGTAAAGAAAAGTCCGACACAGATTCTGCTTGATGCGGAAAGCCAGTAAGTGCCTTCAAAACCCAACGGGCAAAGAAGAAGGAACGTGTATAAAAAGGGTGTAATAAAAATACCCATTCGCTCAAATGCTTTTGCTATAAATTTTGCTCCCATGAAGAAAAGAAGCATAACCAGACACAATGCAAAAAACAAATCAGGATAAAACGACCCCCAGACGATAGGGTCTAAAAGAGAAGCAAAAGGTCTTGCTGCAATTGTGCCTATATTTAAATAAACGTGCGATACGTTTTCATATAAAGGATAGCCTCCGTATTGTATGTAGTCGTCTAATACGGGGAAGTATCGGGGGCCATAGGAGGCTATTTTGAATATAAGAGCCAACAAAAAAGCAATATCGCAAAACGTTCTGTGTTTTAAAATTTTCATATTACCACCTATTATACCTGTCTATATATCATAAATTATACCATAGACAAGGATAAAATACAAGAAAAAAAGACGTTATTTTGTAAAATAACGTCTTTTTAATATCTTATTGACCGTGAGTTAAAAGCTCTTTGAATTTGCCTTCTTTTTTTGCCAGTTCGTCGTAGCTTCCTTCTTCTATTATCTGACCGTTTTCAAACACCATAATCCTGTCAACGTTTCTTACTGTTGAAAGTCTGTGCGCGATAATAATCACGGTGTGTGTTTTCATTAAATCTTCCATCGCCTTTTGAATTGCGCGTTCTGAGATATTATCGAGCGCCGATGTTGCCTCGTCAAAAATCAATACATCAGGGTCGCCCAAAACAGCACGGGCAATAGCTATTCGCTGTTTTTGTCCGCCCGACAAATCAAGCCCGCCATCGCCGACGATCGTATTCCAGCCTCGCTCTAATTGGTTTACAAATTCGTGAACGTTTGCAATTTCCATCGCGTTTATGATTTCTTTGTTTGTAGCATTGGGGCGCGCGATTTTTATATTGTCCCAAATTGAACCGTAGAAGATAAACGGATTTTGGGGCACGATACCAAAGCGGACTCTTAAATCGTGCGTCAGGTAGTTTCTGATATCCTCGCCGTGCACCATGATACTGCCTTTTTCAACGTCGTAAAGTCTCATAAGGAGCTTTGCAAAAGTACTTTTGCCGCTTCCTGACGAGCCGACTAGTGCCACGCTTTCGCCATAGCTTATTTTGCAGTTTAAGTCTTTAAAAATTTCGACATTGTCATAAGCAAAAGCAACATCACGAAATTCAATGCACGGAGCATTTTTGTTTTTGTTGCTTTCTTTTGTCATATTAATATCTTTAACTCCCTGTGTTTTTTCGGGAACTGTTGTATCAGTCTGTAAAATGCTTTTGATTTTATTAAGTCCTGACTGAGCGCTTGCCTTTGTAAGTCCTAAGCCAAGCCAGGAAATAAGTATATTTAGTATTTCGTTCATGCTTGATAAAAACGCATACAAAACACCGATAGAAACACCGCGGTAAACGCAGGAAATTGCACCGACTAAATAAATTACGGCTGTACCCATATATTTTAGCATTTCAACTTTTACGCTCTCGAAATGCTGAGAAATCGACATTGTAACGCCGCGTTCGTACATTGTTCCTAGTTTAGTCTGAAAGTTAGTCAGGGTGTTTTCTTCAATCGAATAAAGCTCTACAGCATCAATTCCGTTTAAAGTATCGGTTAGATATTTTGACGCCTCTGACTCGCTTTTTATGTATTCAGAGGAGAGCGACCTGATTTTTCTTCTTGCGTATTTGTTAAATACCGCCATTGAAACGGTAATTGACAGCAAAATCAGCGTCAGTACAGCATCATAGAAAATCAATGCAGAAAGTGAAATTACAAAAGCAACTATCTGGTATGGGACCGACATAAATATAGAACTCATATAGCCCTTTATGCTATTCATGGGACTGCCTAAAATACAGTTAAAAAGCTCACCTGCCGAGTTGCTTTGGTAAAATTTCATACCTATGGTCTGAATATGTGAAAAAAACTTAGTTCTTAAATTAAATAAAGACCCCTCTAAAGAACGCGTCATTTTTTGAAAACCAAAATACCAGCTAAAAACACGTCCGCCCGAAACCAGGATATATACGACACACATCATAGCTACATATCTTATTTTATGATTTCCTACTAAGGCTTCATTTGCTATGCCATCATCAACAATGTACTTTATGATAAATGGCTGGATTGCGACAAATGCACCAACTATTAAGGCGCATATAACGGAGAATATGAGCTGTGGTCGAAACTCGCGCAGATAAGGCCACATATCAAGCCAGAATGATTCTTTGGTTTTTTCTTTTTTCATAACAATTACCCACTCTTTCAATGTTGAATTTGTTTGTTTTTGTTATATGTTTTTAAAGGTTAAAGTCATTATGGCATACACAATTTTAAAAGTCAATACAAAAAGATGAAAAAATGGTTACTATATTGTTAAATTTCTGATATAAATTTGAAAAAAACATTGTAATAAAAACTAAAATATACTATAATATAATAGAATTGTTATGATTATAAATAAACGGAGGCTCTGCTATGGCAATAAAACTGTGCGTAATATTCGGAGGGAAATCTTCAGAACACGAAGTTTCCTGTAAATCGGCATACAATATTTTGAAAAATTTAAATAAAGAAAAGTACGAAATAATAAAATTCGGAATAACAAAAGAGGGAGCCACATGGCTTTATACAGGAGATGATGAGTCAATAAAGGACGGAAGCTGGCAAACTCACGACTGTGCGCCTTGCGTGATTTCTCATTGTCCGAAAACAGAGGGCCTTATAAAGCTTTCTGATGGAAAAGCAGAAAAAATCAAAGTTGACGTTTTCTTTCCGGTACTGCACGGAAAAAATGGAGAAGACGGTACCATCCAGGGCGTTTTTGAACTAGCCCGGATTCCATACGTTGGAAATGGTGTTGCAGCGTCAGCGCTTTGTATGGACAAAATTTTTACCAAAGACATTCTAGAGTGCGCACACATTCCTGTGACACCCGGTTTTTACATAACAAAAAATGAAAACAACGCAGAAAAGATAAACGAAGAAATAATCGCATCGTTTGGATATCCTGTAGTTGTTAAGCCGTCTAATGCAGGTTCGTCTGTCGGTGTTTCGCTTGTTGAAGAAAAAGGCGAACTAAAGAATGCCTTAGATGTTGCTTTTTTAGAAGACAGAAGAGTTTTAATTGAGAAAAAAATTGAAAAACGCGAGTTAGAATGTGCAGTTTTAGGAAGCCGCTCTGATGCTGCCGCTTCGGTTTTGGGAGAGGTAATTACCTTGTCTAAAATGTATGATTACAGCACAAAGTATGAAGATTCTGCAACAAAAACACAGATTCCAGCCGAGGTGGACGATTCGCTTTCTGATGAGATAAGAAAGCTAGCCGTTAAAGCGTTTTCAGTCTGTGACTGCACAGGCCTTGCAAGGGTAGATTTTTTTGTAGAAAAAGGCAGCAATAAAATATATTTAAACGAAATAAACACACTTCCGGGCTTTACAAATATAAGTATGTACCCGATGCTTTGGGGTGCGACGGGAGTTTCTTACGCTGAACTTTTAGATAAAATAATAGAAATTGCAATCAAAGAAGCGGAGGCGTAAATTATGCCTGATAAAGTTATAGGCGTATTTGATTCAGGACTCGGCGGCTTAACGTGTGTAAAAGAGCTTATGGATATTATGCCCGATGAGCCGATAGTGTATTTTGGCGACACGGGCAGAGTTCCGTATGGTTCAAAGTCCGATGAAACAATTATAAAATACGTTAAAAGTGATATAAATTTTTTAAAAACCTTTGATTTAAAGATGATAGTTATCGCGTGTGGCACAGCAAGTGCCATAGCATTACCTGAGTTATGCGGTGAGCTCACAGTGCCTGCGTTCGGCGTGATAGACGCAGCGGCAAACGATGCTGTAAGGCTTACAAAAAACAATAAAATCGGTATCATTGGTACAAAAGGCTCCATTCGTTCCGGTGCTTATGAAAAGAAAATAAAACAAAAAAATCCTAAAGTTATGACCTTTGCCCGAGCTTGTCCTTTGTTTGTCCCGATTGTTGAAGAGGGCTATGCAAAAGGGGAACTTGCAAGATTGGTAGCTATGGAATATTTAAAAGACATAAAGGAAGCAGGAGTTGACACTTTAATTTTAGGATGCACGCATTATCCCCTTTTAAAGGATGTTATTTCAGACGTTATGGAAGACACCATTACGCTTATTGACCCGGGCAAGGTTACAGCAAGCTGTGTTCGAGATTATCTTGATAAAAGTGACCTTCGCGCAAAAAAAAGAGGCGAATATAAGTTTTTTGTCAGCGATTATCCTGACGATTTTATGAGACTTGCAGAGGATTTTCTGCAGAGGAAAATTGATGGAAAAATAGAGAAAATTGATATAGAAAAATATGTTTAACGGGAGAAAATTATGGAAAACAATGCTTTAATTACCCTAAAAGGCAGAAATTTAGTTGACGGCGAGGAAGACTGTTTTGAGCTTACAACACAAGGAAAGTATACAAAGCAAAACGGAAAATATTTTGTATCTTATGAAGGCAGCGAGATAACAGGTTATGATAACACGACCACAACCTTAAAAATTCAGGATGATTTGGTTTCGATGATTCGTTTTGGAAAAAATGCCGGCTCATCGCAGATGATTTTTGAAGAAAACAAACAATATACAGGGATATATCGCACTCCGCACGGAAGCTTGACTGTAGATGTTAAGACTAACGAAATGTCGGTTTCTATGAATGATGACGGAGGGACAGTTGAGCTTGATTATTTTGTTCAGCTTAACAGCTGTCAGGCTGTAAGAAACAATTTGAAAGTAGAGATTAGAAAGGTGGACTAGCAGATGACTTTATACGAGCAGACAAGTAATTTCATAAAAGAAGTTACAAACGAAGCGTTAAATACAGCAAAGGAAAAAGGCGAGATTGATTTTGAATCTATTCCAGATTACGCAGTTGAAGAGCCCAGAGAAAAGGATTTTGGAGACTTTTCAGTAAATGCTGCGATGCTCATGGCAAAGCAGGCATGTCGCGCGCCTCGTGATATTGCAAACATAATAGTTTCAAATATGGAGACAGAGGGTACATATATAAATGAAGTAAGTGTAGCAGGCCCGGGCTTTATTAACTTTAAGCTAAACCCTGTATATATTACAAAAATTATAGAAACAGTAGAAAAAGAAAAGGACAAATTTGGCCAGAGCGACTTTGGTAAAAACAAAAAGGTAAACGTAGAATTTGTATCAGCAAACCCAACAGGTCCTATGCATATGGGCAATGCTCGTGGCGGGGCTTTAGGTGACTGTCTGGCAAATATTATGGCTTTGGCAGGATTTGATACAACGAAGGAATTTTACGTAAATGACGCAGGTAATCAGATTGAAAAATTAGCCATATCACTGCTTTCAAGATACAAGCAGATTGTTTTGGGTGAAGAAAATTATGACTTTCCTGAAGATGGTTACCATGGTGATGATGTAAAAGAGCATGCCAGAAACTTTTTTGAAAAGTATGGTGACTCTTATGTTAATGCACCTGTTGATGAGCTAAAGAACAAGCTGATTGATGAAACTCTTTATAAAAATATCGAAGGCTTAAAGACAGGTCTTGAAAGCTATCGCATAAACTACGATGTATGGTTCCATGAAAGTACACTTCACAATGAAAATGAGGTTTTAAAGACAGTTGAAGAATTAACAAAGCGTGGATATACATACGAACAAGACGGTGCAATATGGTTTCGCGCTACCGACTTCGGGCTGGAAAAGGATGATGTTTTAGTTCGTGCAAACGGATTCGTAACATATTTTGCAGCAGATATTGCTTATCACAAAAATAAGCTGGTTACACGTGGCTTTGATACAGCGATTGATATTTGGGGTGCTGACCACCACGGTCACGTTGCAAGACTAAAGGCAGCAATGTCTGCACTGGGTATTGACCCTGACAGACTGGAAATTATTTTGATGCAGCTGGTAAGACTTGTACGTGACGGCGAAGCAGTAAGAATGTCAAAGCGTACGGGAAAAGCCATTACATTAAATGATTTAATAGAAGAAACGGGAGTTGATGCAGCAAGATTTTACTTTAATCTGCGTCAGGCAAACAGTCATTTTGAGTTTGATTTAGAGCTTGCTGTTCGCCAATCAAGCGAAAATCCCGTGTTCTACGTTCAGTATGCGCACGCAAGAATTTGCGGAATTATAAAAGCGTTAGCAGAACAGGGCGCAAGTGTTAAAAGCTTTAGCGATATAAAACCTGAACTTTTAACAGATGCAAAGGAAATAGAACTTATGAAGATGATTGCCAGATTCCCCGAAGAAATCAGAATTTCTGCACAAACCCGCGAGCCAAGCAGAATTACAAAGTACGCTATGGATTTGGCAGCGGCATTTCATGCTTTTTATGGAGCGTGTAAGGTTGCCTGTGAGGACACATCCCTTCGTGATGCGCGTCTGGCATTGGTTAATGCTTCCAGACAGGCAATTAAAAACTCACTTTCAGTTTTGGGAATAAATGCTCCTCGGCATATGTAATTTTAAAAGGAGATACATTATGAAAAAGAAAATTTTAAGCGTTATACTAGCTTTTGTATTATGTTTTCCTGGCGTTTTGGTTTCGGCAGAAATCAAAAGCGAAACAGCAGTAAAGTACATCGATGCTCTAGTTGATGTTATTGATAAAAACTATATATATGGAATAGAAAGAGAAGAACTCTATAAAGCAATTGCACAGTACCTTATAAGTGAAAAGCCAGAGCTTTTAGAGGGGGCTTTTAAAGCCGCAACAGATATATTAGATGACTATTCTGTATATTATAATTCAGATGAGCTGGGTAATTTTGTTACCAATGTGCACCAAAGCTATGTCGGAATAGGCGTGACAGTTCAAAAGAGCGAAAACGGATGCATAGTTATGGAAGTCAATGAAAACGGCGGGGCTTTTAAAGCCGGCGTTTGTGTTGGCGATGAGATTGTTGCAATTGATGGCGAAAACATACTGGATAAGAGCATTGATGATGTTGTGCAAAAAATCAAAGGTGCAGCAGAAACAACGGTTACACTCGACATCTTAAGAAACGGTACGTACCTGACATTAGATGTTGTAAGAAAAAAGATAAATTTAAAGACCGTGGCATATGACATTATAGATGATATCGGTTATATAAAAATCGGTTCATTTGCTTTTGCAACGTCAGAGGAAATAAAGGAAGCACTTGATGACATTGAGGAAAAACACAGATTAAACAAAATAATAATTGATGTTCGAGACAATCCTGGCGGAGAGCTAGCCAGTGTAATAAAAATATTAAATCAGTTTGTTCCCTATGGAAAAACTCTTGTAAAATTTGAATACAAAAACGAAAAACGCAATTACGAAATAAAGTCAGAGGCATCCTTTACAAGGGCGCCAAAACGTGAGATTGTAATTTTGACAAACGAAAAAAGCGCAAGTGCATCGGAACTGTTTTCGGGCACGATGCAGCACTATAAATTGGCAAAAATAGTAGGGCAGCGCACCTTTGGCAAAGGGAGCATGCAGGAAATGATGGGGCTTGTCGACCCGCCAGGAGTAAAGCTGGGAGATTTAAAGCTTACATTAGCAGAGTTTTTAAAGCCTGATGGTGAAAAGATAAACAAAATAGGCATAAAGCCGGACGTAAGCATAAAAAACAAGAAAGAAGATTTTGACGAGCTGGCTCTTACCCCTATGACAATAAGCCAAAGGTACACGATAGGCGCCTCCCACAGTGATGTTTTAGCGATTGAAGAAAGACTATATGCTTTAGGTTATTTTGTTGGAGAGATCGACGGAGTATACGACAATTTGACATATCAGGCAACAAAAAACTTTCAGGCGTCAAAAAATCTGTTCCCCTATGGAGTAATGGACTACACTACGCAGGCAGCTCTGCAGGATGTAATCGAAGAGCTCGAGGTAGAAATAGATACACAGCTTGAAAAAGCTATAGAACTTTTAAAGTAAGCGGGTGATACTAATGAAAAAGAAAATTATAGCACTTGTAATGATGGCGATTTTGGTTTTGCCTTTTTCTGTTGATTTTAGCGATATAGGTATGGCAAATGTTTATGCAGCATCTGTTCAGGATAAAATAAATCAGGCAAGCAAGGATAAACAGGCAGCACTTGACAAGATAAAACAGGCAGAAAATCAAAAGGATGATATCATAGCCCAAAGCGACAAATTAGAACGTGAAATTGATATTATCCAAACAGAGATTTATGCTATTGATGATATAATTGCCGATGCAAACACAAAAATAGAAGAAAAAGAAGCAGAAATAGCCAAAATACAAGAAGATATTGATATACAGGACGAAAAGTTTAAACAAACCCTTCGTGCAATGGATGAAACCTCTACTGTTTCTTATCTTGACTTGATTTTTTCATCTAAAAATTTGTCTGAACTTTTGATAAATATTGAAACTATCAATGAAATTACAGAGCATGATATGTTTATCATTGATGAAATGACGAAGCTCAAAACAGAAGTAGAGGATGCAAAAAAAGAAATCGAGGAACAACGTAAAGAACAGGAACAGGCAAGACAGTACGCATCCGGTAAGCAAAACGAACTAGAAAAAAAGCTAAAAGAAAAAGAAAATCTTGCTAAAGCTTTAGAAAAAGACATAGAAAAGTATAAGCGTGTTTATGAAGAAGCAAGACGACAGGAAGAAGCGCTGAAAGGCTCTTTAAAATATTCTTCGTCTGGCTCTCAGTATCTGGGCAGTGGTAAATTTTGTTGGCCCGCACCAAGCTATACACGAATTTCATCACCTTACGGATACAGGATACATCCTATTTACAAGACAAAGAAATTCCATTCGGGTGTTGATTTAGCGGCACCTGGCGGCACAAATATTTTGGCTGCAGAAACCGGAAGAGTAATATCTTCAGGCTGGAATGGTGGATACGGAAACTGTCTGGTTGTAGACCATGGTGGCGGTATCTCGACGCTTTATGCTCACGCATCAAGACTTTTAGTATCTAAGGGTGACTATGTAACCAAGGGGCAGGTTATTGCCAAGGTAGGCACAACAGGAAATTCTACAGGAAACCACCTTCACTTTGAAGTACTTATTGGCGGAAAAACAACAGACCCGATGGCATATATCAAATAGTATTTTTTTAGGAGTGTAAAAAATTGTATTCTAAAAGGCAAATCATAAAAGCAGTTGCTATTTCGTGCGCTGTTACGCTTTTGGTTGGTATTTTGGGAACGTCAGCGTATTGGAAGGTAAATAATTTTTTGAATGAAGATGTTTTGACAAAGGCAAAAAAAATAATTACCCAAAACTACGTAGATACTCTGACCGAAGAGCAACTGGAAACAATGAATGATGCGGCGCTTACGGCTTTGGTGGCATCTTTAAAAGACCCGTATTCATACTATTTTGATATGGATACATTTGATGAATTTGAAGAAAATACTAAAGAAGAATATGTCGGAATCGGCATTAGTGTTGTGTATGACGCAAAAGCAAAAACTTTGACAGTTACAGCACCAACGGCGTCTGGCCCTTCAGAAAAAGCAGGAATACTTCCGCAGGATGTTATTGTCGGTGTTGATAGTTTAACCGTTTTAAAAGATGGATATGATGCAATAATTGAGCATATTAAGGGCGGAAACAAAGGAGAAGTAGTTAAAGTTCATATAAAACGCGGAGGACAGGATTTTACATTTGATGTTGTGCGCGATGTGATAACGGTCGACACAATAAGCGGAAAAATGCTTAAAAACAATATAGCATATATAAAAATCTCTGAATTTAAGCACAATTCAGTAGGTGATTTCTCTGCAGCGCTTTTAGACATAAAATCAAAAGGCGCTAAAGGCTTAATTATTGACTTAAGAAATAATCCGGGCGGTTATGCAGACAGCGTAATAAAAATGACGGATATGATTTTGCCTGAGGGAACAATTGCATATTTAGAGGACAACAAAGGAAACAAAGAGTACTTTAAGTCAGATAAAAACTGTTTAGACCTTAAGATGGTAGTATTAGTAAATGAAGGTACTGCAAGTGCGGCAGAGCTTATGGCAGGAAGCCTTAAGGCACACGATGCAGCAGAAATTGTCGGTATGAAAACCTACGGAAAAGCGGTTGGGCAATCACCATTTATGCTCACCGATGAAACAGCAATTTATCTTACGTCTGCAAGATACTATACACCAAAGGGTGAATGTATAGATAAAAAAGGAATTACGCCCGATATAAAAATAGATTTGCCGAAAGAATTAAAGGTAAACCTAAGCTCTTTGCCTGATGATGAGGATGTTCAGCTTCAGGTGGCGCTAGAAACAATTTTAAAAAACATAAAATAAATTTTGGAGATAAATATGTACAACAGCACAATCGAAGGAAGAAATCCGGTATTTGAGGCGATCGTTTCTGATTTGCCTATTGAGAAAATTTTTATAAGCGATACAGCTCACGGCTCTCAAATATCAAAAATAATAAATGAAGCAAAAAAGCGCGGGATTATATTTAAATCGATATCAGCGCAAAGACTTGACGAACTGGCAAAAACGCCATCTAATCAAGGTGTGGTTGCCATTGTATCAGAGGTTAAATATGCAAAGCTTGACGATATTTTTGCAAAGGCAGAAGAAAAAGGAGAAAAGCCTTTTATTTTGATTTGCGATGAAATTACAGACCCACACAATTTGGGAGCGATAATAAGGACAGCGAATGCAGTTGGTGCTCATGGCGTCATAATTCCCAAAAACCGCGCAGTGGGAGTAAATGCAGTAGTTTTTAAAACTTCGGCAGGTGCGGCTGCACATACTTTAATTGCAAAAGTTGGAAATCTTGGTCAGACGATAGAAGAATTGAAGAAAAGAGGAGTCTGGATAACAGGCGCGGACATGAGCGGAAAAGTCATGTACGAGGAAGACTTAAAAGGCGCTATTGCAGTAGTTGTAGGTTCTGAAGGAAAAGGCATTTCAAAAAAACTAAAAGAAAATTGCGATTTTTTAATTAGTATTCCTATGCTTGGTGAGATAAATTCACTCAATGCATCTGTTGCTGCATCGGTTATAATGTATGAAATTTTGCGTCAAAGAAAATAAAACCTAAAATTGTCAGAAAAACAATTCATTTCCTTGTATTTATCAAATAATTCAACACAAAATACTCTTGTAGCCTGAAGCTACAATTTATGAAAAAAGGAGTGAATGTGTTATGACAAGCAGCAAGAAAAACGTAGTTCCTGAAGCTAAAGCAGCTCTTGATAGATTCAAGATGGAAGTTGCACAGGAAGTTGGTGTAAACTTAAAGCAGGGCTATAATGGCGATTTAACATCTAGAGAAGCCGGTTCAGTTGGCGGTATGATGGTTAAAAAGATGATTGAATCTTACGAAAACAACATGAAATAAGAAAAGACTCTAAAGTAAAACAGGGCGTTTTGTAAAATAAAAATTTTACAAAACGCCCTTTAACTATTTAATTAAAAATCAAAATAGTCTTTTGCATTTTTGTAGCATATGCCCTCAATAATTTTTTGAAGGCTCTCCAAATCGTATGGATATTCGCCGGCTTCTACCCATTTTCCAAGCATATTACAGAGAATTCTTCTGAAATATTCGTGTCTTGTGTATGATACAAAACTTCTTGAATCCGTCAGCATACCGATAAATGCACCTAAAACGCCAAGATTTGCAAGGGCGCTCATCTGAGCCTCCATGCCATCACGATTGTCGTTGAACCACCAACCAGAGCCGAATTGAAGTTTGCTCTTTATCGGGCCTTTCTGAAAGTTTCCGATCATTGCACCTAAGACATAATTATCCTTTGGATTTAGTGTGTAAAGGATTGTTTTAGGCAATGCATCTTCTTTTTCCAGACTGTCTAAAAGAGCAGATAATTTTTCTGCTACAAAAAGGTCGTTGATTGAGTCAAAACCTGTATCTGGGCCGAGTTTTCTGAGCATCTTCGAGTTGTTATTACGAAGAGCGCTGATATGGAGCTGCATTGCCCAGTTAAGACGTGCATATTCTTTGGCACATTCTCTTATTAGCGCGGTTTTGAAGATGTCAATTTCTTCTGCAGACAATGCTTTGCCGCTCATTCTTTTATCAAATACAGCACTGGCATCGCCCTCACCATAGGGCATACGGTCAAGAGCGTGGTCTGAAAGCCTGCAACCGTTTTCGTTAAAATATGCAATACGCTCTTTGAGCCAGTTTATGAGTTCATCATAGGTTTTTATGTTGTTATTGTTTATATAGTCTAAAAAGTGCGGCATATCAATATTTACTGCCTTATCAGGGCGAAATGTTGGTAAAACTTTTGTTTTAAAGCCGTCTTTTTTTATCATTTGATGATATTTTAAATCATCCTGCGGATCATCTGTTGTGCAGATAACAGCAACATTAGATTTTTCGATTAAAGCCTTTGCAGAAAAGTCTGCGCTCTTTAGCTTTTCGTTGCAAATATCCCAGATCCGCTTTGCGCTTTTTTCACACAGGGGCTCGTCAATATCAAAATATCTTTTAAGCTCAAGTGCTGTCCAGTGATAGATGGGGTTTCCGATTAAGTAGGGCATTGCTTTTGCAAAACTATCCCACTTTTCATATTCATCGCCATTGCCTGTGATAAATTTTTCATCAATGCCAAAACTACGCATCTGGCGCCATTTATAATGGTCGCCGCCTAAAAACAAGTCAAATGCGTTTTTAAACTTGTAGTCAGTTGCAATCATCTCGGGCACCAGGTGACAATGGTAGTCAATGATTGGCAGGTCTTTTGCAAAATCAAAAAATAGTTTTTTGCCGGTTTCGTTGGAAAACATAAAGTTATCGGTAATAATTCCCATAATTTTCACCTTATCTTTGTACTCTTGCACCTGCACCGCCCATAATGCCTTCAACTTCTTTCAGGTTTGCCATTGTGGTATCACCTGGAGTAGTCATAGCGAGTGCGCCGTGAGCAGCACCGTAATTTACTGCAAGTTCAGGATTTTGTGTTGTCATAAGACCGTAAATCAAACCTGATGCAAATGAATCACCGCCGCCGACTCTGTCCATAATTTCAAGAGCTTTGTAATCTTTAGCCTTATAAACTGTGCCGTCTGCCCAGCAGATTGCGCTCCAGTCGTTGATTGTTGCTGTTTTAACCTCACGAAGAGTTGTTGCAATAACCTTAAAGTTAGGATATTGTTTAGCAGCTTCTGCTATCATCTTTTTGTAGCCATCGAGATTTAATTCCTTTAAGTTTTCATCATTTCCTTCGATTTCAAGTCCTAAGCATGCGGTAAAGTCTTCTTCGTTACCGATCATAACGTCAACATATTTTGCGATTTCTTTGTTGACTTCCTGAGCTTTTTCCAGACCACCGATAGCGCTCCACATTGAAGGACGGTAGTTTAAGTCATAAGAAACTATTGTGCCATATTTTTTAGCTGTTTTAACAGCAGCTAAAACTGTCTGGCAGGACTGTTCAGATAAAGCCGCATATATGCCGCCGGTATGTAACCAACGAACGCCGAGTGTTCCGAAAATGTAATCAAAATCAAAATCTTCAGGTGTTGCCTTTGAAATTGCAGTGTTGGCTCTGTCAGAGCATCCAACAGCACCACGAATACCATATCCGCGTTCTGTGAAGTTGAGTCCGTTTCTGCAGATTCTGCCGATACCGTCAGTTTTCATCCATTTAATTAAGGATGTATCAACGCCGCCCTGTTCAATGAAATCCTGCATAAGATAGCCAACTTCGTTTTCAGCAAAAGCAGTTAAAACTGCTGTATTCATGCGAAAACACTTATGAAGACCACGAATTACGTTATATTCGCCGCCACCTTCCCACGCGCGAAAGCTTCTTGCGGTTCTTATTCTTCCTTCGCCCGGATCTAAACGAAGCATAACCTCGCCTAAAGATACTGCGTCGTATTTACACTGTGATTTATCTTTTAAATTTAAGTTCATAATGATTCTCCTTACTAGCCTCTTATAGCTTTTACCAAGGCAACGGCTTCTTTTGTCATTTTTTCTATTTCATCAAATTTTCCTTCTGCTACTAAGTCACCTTTTACCATCCAGCTTCCGCCGCAGCAGATAATATTGCTGCATTCCAAATAATCCTTGAGGTTTTTGGCGCTGATGCCGCCTGTCGGCATAAATTTAACCATACCGTAAGGTGCTGCCATAGCCTTTATCATAGGCAATCCGCCTGCCTGCTCAGCGGGGAAGAATTTTACAACTTTAAGCCCTCTTTTTACAGCCTGAGCTACTTCTGATGGGGTGATGCAACCAGGGAAAACCGGAATGTTGTTTTCTATACAATAGTTAACGATTTCAGGGTCAAATCCGGGGCTTACGATAAATTTTGCTCCCGCACTTACTGCTCTTTTTACCTGGTCAATAGTGAGGACTGTTCCTGCACCTATTAACATATCAGGGTATTCTTTGCTCATCTTTTTGATTGATTCTTCTGCAGCATCTGTACGAAATGTTACTTCAGCACAAGGCAGCCCGCCGTTTATAAGCGCCTTTGCCAGAGGAAGAGCATCCTCTGCGTTCTTTAGTACAACTACCGGTACTACACCATAATTTTTTAACATATTTTCCATTTTTATTCATCTCCAAACATAAAATATTACCATTTAACGTTCCAACGGGGGTTATATCCCTTTGGCTTGAGTCCGTTTTGATTTTTTTCGACGTATGATGAATTTTTTATTTTTTCTGCGAGTAATTCATCAAATTTTGCCTCATCAAAAGGAATCATTATTTTTTTATTGCCTGACCAGCTGGACAAGTATGCGGCATTTGAGATAGTAAGCTCGTTGATGCCTTCTATGCCGGGGGCAACAAGAGGAGTTTTTTTAATTATAGCATCCGCAAAGTTTTGCAAAATATCTATATGTCCGCCGCCTAATCCGGTGTCTTTAAATTCTTCGTATTCGTATTCTATTTCCGTAAAACACTGGTCAGCATTAAAACAAAATGTGCGTTCTGATTCTTTTAAGCGCCACCATTTTAAAAGGCCGTTTTCAATGACAATTTTTCCTAAAGAGCCTGAAATTTCCAATCTGTTTGTGCCGGGGGACTCGCCTGTTGAGGTTATAAATGTTCCCTCGGCACCATTTTCAAATTCGGCAAAAATTGAGGCGTTGTCCTCAACCTCGATATTATGGTATTTTCCTATACTGCAGACTGCAGTAACTGATTTTGGCATGCCACAAATCCATTGCCACAGATCAAGGTTGTGTGGAGCCTGATTGAGCAGAACGCCTCCTCCTTCGCCTGACCATGTTGCACGCCAGCTGCCGGAGTCGTAATAGCTTTGTGTTCTGTACCAGTTTGTTATAATCCAGATGCTCCTCTTTAGTTCTCCGAGCGCACCACTTTTTACTAATTCTTTAGCTTTTTTAAAAAGTAAATTTGTGCGCTGGTTAAACATTATAGCAAAAACTCTGTCAACGCTCTTTGCGGTTTCATTAAGCTTTCTTGCGATTGAAACTGAAATGTCTACAGGCTTTTCAACTAAAACGTGAATATCTGACAGCAAGAAAGCCTCGGCAATTTGTGCGTGAAGCCGGTGAGGTACTGCTATGATTATTGCATCAATTGTGCCGCTTTTTAAAAGGTCATTATAATCAGAAAAGAGAGCACAATCCGGGAATTGTTCCTTTGCCCAGTCGAGCTTTTGTGGATTAACATCACAAATGGCAGATAAAACCATACCGGATATTTTATTGTTTGCTATACTTTGTGCGTGTGCAGAACCAATATTTCCGACTCCAACAACGCCAACTCTGATTATTTCCATAGGTATCACTCTTTCGTTTAAAGTAGCACTGTTAAAGGCATTCATAACGCCCGAATGCTGTTAATTCTTACCGTATGTTTCAATGTCTATTATTCTGGGCTTAACTTTAGACATTTTATATGTAACGTTTTATAACATTATACACCTGAATATGCTGAAAATCCGCCGTCAACAGGAACAGTTATGCCTGTTACAAAGCCTGATTTTTCTTCGTCTAAGAGCCATTCAACTGTTCCCAGGAGCTCTTTTGCATCGCCAAATCTGCCCATGGGTGTCGAGCGGAGAATTTTTTCGGTTCTTAGTGTTGGTGTACCGTCTTCGTTATAGAGCATTGCCCTGTTCTGATTTGTAACAAAAAATCCGGGAGCAACAGCATTAACGCGGATATTTTCTTTTGCAAAGTGTACAGAAAGCCATTGCGTAAAGTTTCCAACTGCAGATTTAGCAGCAGAATATGCAGGGATTTTTGTGAGAGGTCTGTATGCATTCATTGATGAAATGTTAAGTACAGAGCACCCCGTACGACCAATCATATCTTTCATAAAAATCTGACTGGGGAGCAAAACACCCTTGATATTTAAGTCAAAAACGAAATCAAATCCGCCCTCGTCGATATTAAAGAAGGTTAAGCAGTCTGTTGCATCCTCGTCGCCCTTTTGATATTCTTCATTTTTTGTTGTGCATTTAGGGCTGTTCCCGCCTGCACCGTTTATCAAAACATCGCACTTTCCAAGGTCGGACAGAATCTTTTGATGCACTGCTTCTATACTTGCTCTGTCAAGCACGTTGCATTTATACGCTAAGGCTGTACCACCTGTGCTGTTTATTCTGTCGGCAACAGCTTTTGCTGCATCCTCATTTAAATCTAAAAGTGCAATTCTGTGACCTTTTGAGGCCAAAAACTCGGCAAAGGATGAACATAAAATGCCGCCTGCACCAGTTATTACTATGTTTTTCATATTATCCTCCTGTTATTTAGAAAGTTTTTCAACAGCTTCAAAAAGTCCGGATATGTATGTAGCACCTAATGCTCTGTCAAACAGGCCATAGCCATAGCGACCTTTTTCACCCCAGATCATTCTGCCGTGGTCAGGTCTTACATAACCGTCAAAACCATTATCGACAAGCGCTTTTACGATGCCGAACATATCGATAGAGCCACACGATGTCGGATGGCCTACTTCTTCAAATTTTCTTGTTCCGGTGTATTTGATATTTCTCAAGTGCAAAAAGTGAATTCTGTCTGCAAATTCTTTTGCCATATCTACCAGATCGTTGTCGGGATTTGCCCCCAAAGAGCCTGTACACAGGGTGAGTCCGTTATTTTTTTCAGGAACGATATCAAGGAATCTTTTCAGATTTTCCTTGTTCGTGATAATACGTGGCAGACCAAATATTCCCCATGGTGGATCATCCGGGTGTATCGCCATGTCAACGTCGCATTCTTTAGCAACAGGAATAACAGCCTTTAAGAATGTTTCAAGATTTTTCCACAGACCATCCTCGCCTAATGCTTCATATTTTTTCAAAAGAGCCAAAAGCTCGTCGCTTTCATAGCTTGCATCCCAGCCGGGCAACGACAAATCGCCCTTTAAAGGGTTCATCTTGAGCACGGTTTCTTCGTCGTATGCCAAAGCATTCGCGCCGTCTTCTTGCTGATGCTCAAGCTCGCTTCTGAGCCAGTCGAAAACGGGCATAAAATTGTAGCAGATACATTTAACGCCGTGTTTTGCAAGGCGTCGGATGTTTTCGCAGTAGTTCTCAATTAGTTCAGGTGCGTTTTCACTGCCAAGTTTTATGTCCTCTGGAACAGGGACACTTTCTACAACCTCAAATTCAAGATTGTGCTTTTGAGCCAGTTGTTTAATTTTTAAAATGCTTTCTTCACTCCAGACTCCACCGGGCTTTACATCATACACTGCAGAAACAATGCCGGTCATAGTCGGAATTTGTGAAATTTTTTCAAGAGTTACCGGGTCGTCTTCTCCGTACCAACGAAATGTTAATTTCATAATATTCTCCTTAATATAATTTAATATGTACCTACATTATATCATATAACAATAACAATTTAATTGTTTTTATTAACAAAAAACATTGCAAATGTTACTTTTTTGGTACTGTAACTAATTGCTGGAATTTAAAATGTTAAAAATGCTAATAATATCAGGAAATTCTATTGAGTTAAGGCAGGTTTTTTATTAATATATTATTGGAAATTGATATATTAAGAAAAGCAGTAAAAGAAATCGGGATTTTAGCGATTTTATTCAAAGATTATAATACAAAATGGGCTGTAGCAGAATGCTATGGCCTATGAAAATTTTGCTTTTTTTTAAAATATATATTGACAACTACAACTTATATGTGTATAATAATAAAAGTTGATTGAAAACTTAATATGCACCATTAGCTCAGATGGTAGAGCACCTGACTCTTAATCAGGGTGTCCAGGGTTCGAGTCCCTGATGGTGTACCACAAAAAGAGATATGCCTTTTGGTATATCTCTTTTTGTTATATTTTAAATAGGGACTCGAACCCTGAGAGGGCAACGAGCGTAAAGAAAACATGCCAGTGGCATGTTTTTAGCGAAGTTGGTGCGCAGTCGGGTACTGTGAGCACAGCTCACGGTCGACAAGCAGAAAAGGCTTGCAAAGCAAGACTTTGTCCCTGATGGTGTACCACCAAAACAAAAATCCTGTCGAAAGGCAGGATTTTTTGTTTTGTAGTATTCATTATTTATTAAATCCGACAGAATTTTTTAGTGAATTAAGTGTTTTGATATATGCTTTCGGCGAAACACCGATTTTTTGTTTGAATACTTTGGAGAAATACTGTGAATCCGTATATCCACACTGACTTGAAACATCGGCTATGCTTGTAAATCCATGTTGCATCAAGGTGCAGGCATTCTGTATTCTTATAGTATTCAGGTATTCGTTAATTCCTACATTGAAATTTTTTTTGAAAATTGAGGAAATATATTTTGGGCTATATGAAAGCTCTTTACTTATCATTTCTAAAGTCAGCTTTGTTTGTGAGAAGTTGTCATCAATATATTTTTTTATTGTTAAAGCTACATTCCCGTTTAAATTGTTTTTTGTGTTTAACGGAATAATTTTATCGCCGAGAAAGTAGAAAGAATACAGCAGAATACTTTCTGCAATTAAATCGGCTATTTCGGGCTTTGTACCAAGGCCATTTTTCCAAAACTCATAAATTTCCTGACAGCCGCTAAAGAAAAAATTCTGTGAAGAAATCTTCAGATTATCCATAATCATATTAGCTCTGGATCCCAAAAAACTGATATACATATATGAAAAATCTTCCACAGATTCTATACAAAAGGGAATGGCGGGAAACGTAAAGAAAACATCACCTTGTGACAGGGGGAATATTTTGCCTGCTATATGAAGATTGCCTTTGCCACCGCACACAAAATGTATTTTATACACCGCCTGTGATTTTAGTAAAGAGTACGGCTGCTGTTTTGTTTCCAGAACAAAATTTATTGTATGTATTGAATGATAATCCTTATGATAAGGAATGAAATGGCATATATTATTATCCATAGAAATTACCTCCTCTTGATACGATTATAACGGCGTGAAATAGTTTTGTCAATTGAAATCGTACTATTTTCCACAAAAAAGCGGAAAATATCCATTGAAAATAAGATATAATATGCTATAATTGAAATATCTTAAAGGAGGTATCCGTTATGAAAAAAGTGAAAATAGGTGTATTGGGAGCATATCGCGGTTCAAGTATGATTAGTTATTGCAAACGGGTAGATGATGCTGAAGTAGTTGCAATTTGCGATAAAATCCCCGAAGCACTTGAGGCACAGCGTAAAAATGCAGAAGGATTAAACATTACGTTTTATGACAATTTTGAAGACTTCATAAAGCATGATATGGATGCGGTAGTTCTTGCAAATTATGCAAACGAACACGCACCCTTTGCCATAAAGGCAATGAAGCTTGGCAAACATGTTTTTTCGGAAGTGTTACCGGTGCAGACGATGAAAGAAGCTGTTGAGCTTATTGAAACAGTTGAAGAAACCGGTATGATTTATGCATACGGTGAGAATTACTGCTATATGCCTGCTCCCTATGAAATGAAAAAGCTGTATAAGCAGGATAAAATAGGAGAGTTTGAATACGGGGAATGTGAATACATTCATAACTGTGAAAGTATATGGCCAAGTATTACATATGGTGAAAAAGACCATTGGCGTAACAATATGTATTCTACATTTTATTGCACACATTCTTTAGGCCCGATTATTCATATGACAGGACTTAGACCTGTTTTGGTAACCGGCTTTGAAGGAACTAAGAATGAAAGGAATCTTCGTAAGGGAGCAAAAGCAGGAGCCTTTGGAATAGAGATGGTTACTCTTGAAAACGGCGGTATAGTAAAAAGTATTCACGGAGGCTTATATAAAGATTCTATTTGGTATTCGGTTTACGGTTCAAAAGGAAGAATGGAATGTGGCAGAGAGGATGCCAAAGACGGACACATATATAAAATATATGTTAATGCTGATAACTTCTCGGGAGAATATGGTGACGAAAAGCTTGAAAGCTATAATCCGACGCACGGTAATGAGGATAAGATTGAAGGCTTTGGCCACGGCGGATCAGATTTTTACTCAATGTATCACTTCGTTGAAAAAATCAAAGGAAATCCAGATGCGGATATCATAGAGGTTTATGAAGCCATGGATATGTTTTTGCCGGGAATGTTTGCATACCGCTCAATTTTAGACGGCGGAGTGCCTAAGGAAATTCCAAATCTTCGTGACAAGGCTGTCCGGGAGCTGTGGAGAAATGACACTGCATGCACTGATACGAAAGTGGCAGGGGATATGCTGCTTCCGACATTTTCAAAGGGTACGCCGGAAATAGATGATTCCGTTTATGATTATATGAAAAAGCTTTGGGATGAGGAATGCAAAAAAGATGACGGCAATTACAGAGCTGCAGCGTTTAATCAAGGGAGTAAAAAATAAATGTATTTTTTAGTGATAATTGTTGCTGCTGTTATGTTTTCTTTTCAGTTTGTTTTCAATGACGGATTTAGAAGAGAGGCTGGCAGCAGCCTCAATGCATCCCTTAAGTTTACGCTATATTCATCTTTTGCCGGATTGATAGTTTTGCTTGTTATAAATAAACTACATATGGAAGTAAGCTTGTTTTCCGTGTTGACAGCGTGTGTTTACAGTGCTGTGTGTATATCTTTAAGTTACGCATCAATCAAGGCATTTTCATATGCAAACTTATCGGTATATTCCGTTTTTTCTATGATTGGCGGAATGATATTGCCATTTTTATACAGCATTATGTGCGGAGAAGAATTTAAGGCAATCAGACTGGTTTGTTGCGTGCTTATTGCCTTATCGGTCACAATGTCAATCAAAAAAGGTGAACATTCAAAAAAGCAACAAAATACTATGTGCTTGTATTTGTTTTGAATGGTTTGGTGGGAGTTATTTCAAAGTTTCATCAATCTTATCCCAACCTATGTGTTGACAGCGGAAGCTTTATGATACTTACAAAGATTACAGCTGTTTTGTTTAGCTTGATTTTGTTGTTATTAAAAAAAGAACGCAATTTTTCCGTAAGCAAAAAAGCACTTATTTATTCCGGCTTACATTCGATTCTAAACAGCGTGGGAAATCTGTTGCTTTTGATTGCATTATTGCATTTGCCCGCATCTGTTCAATATCCTGTTGTTACCGGAGGCGTTATCATTGTGTCTACTTTGATTGATATTATTCGCAGAGAAAAGATAACCCAAAAAGAACTTTTGGCGGCGGGTATTGCTTTTGTCGCTACCGTGTTAATGGCAATGTGAAACTTATATTATATGGCAAACGAATGAAGTGTAATTATATTGAATGAAACATACAGCACGGGCAAAACGGGTACATCCTCAAATAAGCAGTGGCATCTAAACCATTCGGCTCTTCCACGTCGGAACAAGTTACGCTTGTTTCGATTTTTTTTGTAAAAAAATCAGTCGCTTGCTTCACTGTTCCTCCTTTTTCGTAAAAAGGCACGCTCAGCTTACCTGTTCGTTTGCGTGCGCACTCACGACGGTTCGCGGTCGCTATCACCTTTTTACGAGAGTGTGCCTTCGGCACGTGTGCATCCAAATCCTTCGGCTCTTCTAAATAAGGAAAGAGCGCACCTTCACAAAAAGGTGTGCTCTTTTTTATTTTCTGAAATTTGACAACCTCGTCAGTGCTTTTTTGTGCCTTTTTGTGCTTTTTTGTACTTGTGCGAGAATAAGAAAAAACCGCATAACCAAGCCGTTTCGTGCTTAATTACGCAGTTTTTAATCTGGTGACCCGTAGGGGACGAAGGCGCATTGCACCTTCTCTGCTTGTCCACCCAAAGCCTTTGGCTTTTGGTACCGGACTGCGCAACATCCACCTACAAAACTTGCCACCGGCAACTTTTGTTTTACGGCGGCTGCCCTCTCAGGGTTCGAGTCCCTTTGAATAATAAAAAAACAAAGACACACCACGAGGGTATGTCTTTATTTTTTGGTGACCCGTAGGGGACTCGAACCCCTGTTTTCGCCGTGAGAGGGCGACGTCTTAACCGCTTGACCAACAGGCCACATATCTTGCACAAAACATTATAGCACAGTAATTTTAAAATAGCAAGTATTTTTTTGAGGAAATTTTTTTTACAAAAATATACATTTTTATTGAATTTTTTTACAGTATGTGGTACAATTTAAATATCTTCAAAAAAATTAAAATGGAGGATGGGAAATGGAAAAGTTATTCAAACTCAAAGCGCACGGCACTAATGTTAAAACAGAAATTATTGCCGGCATCACAACATTCTTGGCAATGTCGTACATATTAGCGGTTAACCCTGGTATGTTAGGCATTATTCCTGACGGTCCTGGCCCTGCTGCCATCTTTATGGCAACAGCACTTTCTGCCGCAATTGCTACAATATGTATGGCATTCTTTGCTAACTATCCTGTAGCGTTAGCATCAGGTATGGGTCTTAACGCATTCTTTACATTTACAGTATGTCTGGGAATGGGTTACTCATACAAGGTAGCGCTGACCGCTATCTTATTAGAAGGTATCATCTTTATGATTCTTTCAATCTTTAAGTTCAGAGAAGCTTTGGTTAACAAAATTCCCAAGAACTTAAAATTAGGTATTACAGCAGGTATCGGTTTATTTATCACAATTATCGCATTAATCAATGCTGGTATCGTTGTAAACAACGATTCTACATTGGTAGGTCTTGGTGATTTAGGTTCACCTCAGGTTGTACTCGCTATTGTTGGTCTTTTAATCATTGGTGTATTACATCACTACAAAGTTAAGGGCGATATCTTAATCGGTATTTTAGCTACATGGGTATTAGGTATTATTGCAGAATTAGTTGGCTGGTATGTGGTTGACATCGAAGCAGGTGTATATTCTTTAATTCCTTCACTTTCATGGGAAGCAATAAAGGCTAACTTTGCAGCTCCTGCACTTTTCCAGTTTGACTTTGGATTTATTAAAGAAAACTTTATGGCATTTGCTGTTGTTTTATTCACGTTCCTTTACACAGATATTTTTGACACAGTTGGTACATTAATTGGTGTTGCTCAAAAAGGCGATTTGTTAGAAGAAGACGGTTCACTCCCAAGAGCAGGCGGTGCTTTAATGGCAGACGCTGTTGGTACAGTAGCAGGTGCATGCTTAGGTACATCTACAGTTACAAGCTATGTTGAATCATCAGCAGGTGTAGCTGCAGGCGGAAGAACAGGTCTTACAGCTCTCGTAACAGGTATTTTATTCTTAATTGCAATTCCTTTTGCTCCTATTTTCTTGGCAATTCCAGGATTTGCGACAACACCTGCTATGTTATTCGTTGGTCTTTTGATGCTTTCAGCAGTAACACAGATGGACTTCGACGGTGACGTTGCAGATGCTATCGGCGGATTTTTAGCAGTTGTTATGATGCCTTTTGCATACTCAATCGCAACAGGTATTATGTTTGCTATGATTTCATGGGTTGTTTTAAAGCTTTTAACAGGTAAAGCAAAGGATGTCTCACCAGTTATGTGGATTTCAGTTGCACTATTTGCAATTTACATTTATACAACCATAGCATAAATAATTTTTTTAAAAGGCGGTCATATGACCGCCTTTTTTTGTTGATTTTAAATATAATATGTGATAATATAATAGTGTTAGAATTTTTTTGGGGAGATGTTATTAGTGTATAATCCAAAATCGAAAAAGGCTGCAGAGTTTATTTCACACGAAGAAATAGAAGATACTCTAAAGTACGCCGAACAAAACAAAGAAAATATAAAGTTAATTGACCAGATTATAGAAAAGGCCAAATTGCGAAAAGGACTCAACCACAGAGAAGCGTCTGTTCTGTTAGCTTGTGAAATTCCTGAAAAAATCAAGGAATACTATGATTTAGCAGAGCAAATAAAAAAGGATTTTTACGGAAACCGTATAGTTATGTTTGCGCCTTTATATCTTTCGAATTACTGTGTTAATAGTTGCGTGTACTGTCCTTATCACATAAAGAACAAGACTATAGCAAGAAAAAAACTTACACAGGAAGAGATAAAAAAAGAGGTTATAGCCCTTCAGGATATGGGACACAAGCGTCTGGCATTAGAAGCAGGCGAACACCCCACAATGAATCCGATTGAATATATTTTAGAATCAATAAAGACAATATACTCAATAAAGCACAAAAATGGCGCTATAAGGCGAGTTAACGTAAATATTGCAGCAACAACTGTTGAAAATTACAAAAAGCTCAAAGAAGCAGGAATAGGCACATATATACTGTTTCAGGAAACGTATCATAAAGAAAGCTATAAAATGCTTCATCCTGCAGGACCCAAAAGTGACTATGATTATCATACAGAGGCTCACGATCGTGCTATGGAGGCGGGAATAGATGATGTAGGCTTGGGAGTGCTGTTCGGTTTAGAGCTTTACAAATACGAGTTTTGCGGACTTTTGATGCACGCTGAGCACCTTGAGGCTACGTTTGGTGTTGGACCGCATACCATTTCAGTTCCCAGACTAAAGCGTGCAGATGACATTGACCCGGATAGCTTTGATAATGGTATAGACGATGAAACCTTTGCAAAAATTTGTGCACTGATCAGAATTTGTGTTCCGTATACGGGTATGATAATTTCAACGCGTGAGAGCAAAGAAGTTCGCGAAAAGGTGTTGCGCCTTGGCGTTTCTCAGATCAGCGGAGCGTCTAAAACATCTGTTGGCGGATATGCTGAGGACATCCCGGAGGATGAAAATTCAGAGCAGTTTGACGTATCCGACAAGCGCACATTGGATGAGGTGGTGCGCTGGCTTATGGAGCAAGGGTTTATTCCATCTTTCTGCACAGCGTGTTACAGGGAAGGAAGAACAGGCGACAGATTTATGTCACTTTGCAAAAATGGTCAGATCCAGAACTGTTGTCATCCGAACGCTTTGATGACATTAAAAGAATTTTTGATGGATTATGCATCTGATGAAACTAAAAAAATCGGGGAGGAATTAATAAAGGCTCAAATTCATAACATCCCCAATGAAAAGGTAAAACAAATTTGTAAAAGCCATCTAGAGAAAATCCAAGAGGGTATAAGAGATTTTAGATTTTAAGGTGATATTATGAACAACACTCCCGTATCAGAAAGAATTCATATAGGTTTTTTTGGAAGAACAAATGCGGGCAAATCGAGCGTAGTAAACGCATTTACTGGGCAAAATCTCTCAATTGTGTCAGATGTTTTAGGCACTACCACAGACCCTGTTTTAAAGACGATGGAGCTTTTGCCGCTTGGCCCTGTTGTAATAATTGATACGCCCGGCTTTGACGATGAAAGCGAGTTGGGATTACTTCGCATTGAAAAGACAAAGCAAATTCTAGACAGGTGCGATATTGCGGTTTTAGTAGTTGATGCAAGCTATGGCATGACTAAAACTGATGAAGAACTGGTAGGGATTTTTACCAATAAAAATATAAATTATATAATTGCATATAATAAGTGTGATATAAAAAGAGCAGATGGTTTAAATGTCAGCGCAAAAACAGGCGAGGGCATTGAACAGCTAAAAGCAGCAATCGCAAAGATAGCCCCCGAGAAAAAGGAAAGAAAAATAGTAGCAGATTTAATTGATAGCAATGATGTTGTAGTTTTAGTAACGCCAATTGACGAATCTGCGCCAAAGGGGAGAATAATCCTGCCGCAACAACAGACGATAAGAGATATACTCGATAAAAACGCTGTTGCGATAGTGACAAAGGAAACAGAGCTTAAAGCGACTTTAGAAAAAATAGGAATAAAACCAAAAATGGTAATCTGTGACAGTCAGGTATTTAAAATGGTAGATGAAATTGTATCCTGCGACATTCCTCTTACATCCTTTTCGATTTTGATGGCTCGGTATAAGGGGTATCTTGATATAGCAGTAAGGGGAGTCGAAGCAATTAAAAAACTGCGTGACAAAGATACTGTTTTAATTGCAGAAGGCTGTACGCACCACAGGCAATGTCAGGATATAGGAACCGTAAAAATACCCGCAGGACTAAAAAAGTATACAGGTAAAAACTTAAACATTAAAACCGTATCAGGAACTGAGTTTTATAACGATTTAAGCGAGGTTTCTTTAATTATTCACTGCGGCGGTTGTATGCTTAATGATAAAGAAGTAAGCAGTCGGATGAAAAGATGCATAGAGCAAAATGTACCTGTTACGAATTACGGAATAGTGCTGGCTGAATTTAGCGGAATACTTAAAAGAAGCCTAGATGCTATATATGGAGGAAGAAATGGACAATAAAGCATTTTTTAATATCGGATACGGACTTTATGTTTTAACAACAAACGCAAATCGCGACAACGGATGTATTATAAATACGTTTATGCAGGTTACAGATAATCCGAAAAGAGTTGTTCTGGCGGTAAATAAAAGCAATTTCACCTGCTCTGAATTAGATGAAAGTGGCATATTTAATGTATCGGTCATAGATGAGCGTGCTGATTTTGAAATGTTTCGCTCGTTTGGGTTTAAAAGTGGAAAAGATGTTCGTAAATTTGATGATTTTTGCGACATTAAGCGCTCGCAAAATGGTGTTTTATATATAACAAAAAGCACAAACGCGTATTTTAGCGGAAAAGTAATAGAAAAAAAGGACTTAGGCACGCATCTTTTGTTTGTTGCTGACGTTACAGATGCCGAGGTTTTAAGCAACGAAAAAACAGTAACATACACATATTATCAAGAAAAAATAAAGCCGAAAACAAACGCAAAAAAAACCGGCTGGGTTTGTAAGATATGCGGATATGTTTATGAGGGAGAGGAGCTTCCTGACGATTTTATTTGCCCACTTTGTAAGCACGGGGCAAGTGACTTTGAGAAAATTTCTTAAACCTTAGTTATATTATAAAAACGAGCAAATTATAATGCACCTTAAAAAGTACGACGCTTTTTAAGGTGCATATTTTTTAAATATACTTTTTTACTTTTTAATATTGCTACTCATTCGATGATTACGCTCTTGTTTCTGGCGATTGGCTCATTTATAGCCATATGAGATAACGACTCTTTCTTTTCACCTTCAATAAGGAACTGAACAGAGCTGACAGTATCAAGCTCTGTCAATGAATTTACAACAGAATAAACGGTGAGTATTTCTCCTGCACTTCCGCCTGTGAATCTGTCGATAAATTCTTTTGAAAGATTTACAAAGCACACACCATTTTTTGTTTCAACAGATAAAACCTTAACTCCGGTTGGGATTACAGAAATTGACTCTGTGGTTTTAGGTCCTTTTATAATTTCGTCTACTATGACTTTCTCAACAGTACTGGATGGGGGGATTTCGACGGTTCTGCGCTCTAAGATAAGGCCTTCTCCTGTTTCGTTGCCAAAATACAGAGAAATGTTTGTTTTATTACCTTCTCCTGCGCCGACGTTTTCCATCACATCGCTTTTCATAATGATGCCGATTGGTGTTCCGTCGATGCCTAAGGCGGGAAGTCCCTCAACTAGAATATTCACTCCGGAAACAAAATCCAAGGAACAGAGCGTTTTTGCTACTGCTGCAGGGGAGAGTGTGTATTTTGGGTTGTTTATGTCGGTAAATTCTTTTGAAAAGTCGACTGTTACGATTTCGTCTTTTATCTTTACCATATTGAGTTTTGTGCCCTCGCAAAGCGGACTGATTTTTCCCTTTGGAGGGGTGAGGAGCTGATTGGTCAAGTATTCTGCTTTTTTTTCGTCCGAACCGCCAGGTAAGGACACGTTCATTTCAATTAAAGCTGTTCCGTTTTCTTCAATATAGTATACACAGGCGTCAACATCAGAACTGCTGCTTCTGATAGGAAGCCACGAACATCCCGATAAAACGAAGATAACCGCAAGGAGAGCTGTCAGAAAAATAAGTAAATTCTTTTTCATACTAAAATTCCTGGCCTTTCTGCCCACAAAAAATGTCCTTAGAGCCTGATACTCTTATCTGTGAGCGTGATAAGGAGTCTGGGGCGATTGATTTTTAACAGATTGCGCAGAGGACTACTCTAATAATAGCATAAATATATTAAAAAATAATAACAATAGTGTTAAATTTAATGAACCAGATATTTTAAAACATATCCCTCTTTAATACCCTTGTCAGAAGTCTGTATTTTTTCTGCGCCAAAGAACTCTCCTATGGATGAATAAATAGCTAAAGCCGGGCCGACTGTGAGCTTTCTTTTTGGCACAAGTGTTTCGACAATACTAAAGGTTTTGGGGTTTTCGATAAGAAGAGAGAGCATTTTATCCACGCCCGAAACTACCAAATTATCGTTGTTTAAGATGACGCCTGAGAGTTTTTTTGCACTTCTTATTCCGCCGCCTGTGAGACATAATGTGTCAAAGTTCATATTTTTAAATTTTTCGTTTTTTACAAGATATTTTTTAATTTCTTCTTTTATACTGTTTGCCTCATCAATGGTGGGGACAGTGCCTCCTACAAAGGTTTTATAAGCCTTTAATGAGCCTATCGGGATTGATTCTGTTGTAGTAATTTTGCCGTTTTTAAAAACAACAATTTCGCTGCTCCCGCCTCCGACATCTGCCATTACACCAGTATCTTTTGAAAAATCCTCAAAAGCGCCTAAAAAACTTAATTCACCCTCATCTGTGCCGGACAGAATGTCTAAATCTATATTTGTGATTTTTTTTATTTCTTTTACGATTTGGTCTCGATTTTTTGCGTTTCTTATTGCCGCTGTGGCAAAGGCATAAAAGTCACAATTATATTTTTGCGCTGTTAAATAGTGCTTTTTAAGAGCGTCGCAACAAGCCAAAATCCCATCGTGAGTCAATTCGTTATCTACAATATAACCCGCTAAATTTGCAAAGATAGCCTCAGTGAAAAGCTCGGTCAAGCATTTATTTTCATATTCATAAACAGACATTCGTATTGTGTTTGAACCTGTATCAACTACTGCGCATCTCATATTTTCACCTACATTACAAATAGTAAAATGCTTAAAAAATGTACAATGCTTGCTAAAACTACAAATACATGAAATACGGAGTGCATATACCTTTTCTTTTTTCCAAGCGCGTAAAGGACAGCGCCTATTGTGTATAGTATACCGCCAATTAAAATCATGTTCATACCGATAGCGCCAACTGCACGCCACGCAGGTTTTGCGGCAACTATAATGCACCAACCCATACCAAGATAACACACCATAGAAAATAGCCTATATCTTTTTAAATCTATTGAATTAAACACAATTCCCAGTGCAGCAAGCGCCCATATCACACCGAAAATAGTCCAGCCGAGCCAGGTAGAGTATTCACGAATTGAGCAAAGCGAAATGGGAGTATATGTACCTGCAATCAGCAGAAATATTGAGCAGTGGTCTATTACCTGAAAAACTTTTTTAGCTGTAAGACAAGGCTTCAGGCCATGATAAATGCTTGACATTGTATATAAAATAATCATCGTAGAGCCATAGATTGCGCCCGATACCACGCCGTAAACATTTCCATTCATTGCTGCTGTTATAACACATAAAACCAAAGCAACAACACCAAGTGCGCCTCCTACGATGTGTGATGACATATTAAAAATTTCTTCGCCTTTTGTATATATTGGTAAAATACGATCTTTTAGTTTTGTACGTTTCATGGGATACCTCTTCTTTAAATTTTGTATTCTAAATTATACGATATTCAAAGGTTGTTGTCAAGTTAACGAAAAAAGCATTAAAAAAATGTTCAAAATCTGCTATTTGAATTTTTTTATTGACACAAAAAACGGTTTATAGTATAATATTTCAATAACCTTAATTTTAAGCTGGAGTGGCACAGTTGGTAGCGCAGCTGATTCGTAATCAGCAGGTCGTGGGTTCGAGTCCCATCTCCAGCTCCAATTTTGGGTATTTTATATTTTTTGGAGTTGGTAATATGTTTAAAAGTCAGTATCTTAACGATTGTTTTGAAAAAGTTAAGAAACAAAATCCGGGCGAGCCTGAATTTTTACAGGCGGTGCAGGAAGTTTTTGAATCGTTAGAGCCTGTAATTGAAGCTCATCCTGAATTTGAAAAAGCAGGTTTGATGGAGAGAATTGTAGAACCTGAAAGAAGTATTATATTCAGAGTTCCGTGGGTTGATGACAACGGCAAGGTGCAGGTTAACCGCGGCTATCGTGTGCAGTTTAACAGTGCAATAGGACCTTATAAGGGCGGTCTTCGTTTTCATCCGTCAGTATACTTAGGTATTGTTAAGTTCTTAGGTTTTGAGCAGATGTTTAAAAACTCTTTGACAGGTCTGTCTATCGGTGGTGGTAAGGGTGGTTCAGACTTTGACCCAAGAGGAAAGTCAGATGGCGAAATAATGAGATTCTGCCAGTCATTTATGACAGAGTTAGCACGTCACATCGGACCTCGTGTTGACGTTCCTGCAGGTGATATTGGTGTAGGTGCCAGAGAAATCGGTTACCTTTTCGGTCAGTATAAGAGAATTTGTAACAAATTTGAAAATGCAGTACTTACAGGTAAGGGAATTTCCTATGGCGGTAGTTTGGTTCGTCCTGAAGCAACGGGTTATGGTGCAGTTTATTTTTGCAGTGAAGTTTTGGCAAGATACGGCGAATCAGTTAAAGGAAAAACTTTTGCTATTTCAGGCTTTGGTAATGTTGCCTGGGGTGCAGTATTAAAGATTAACCAGTTGGGCGGCAAAGTACTTACAATCTCTGGTCCTGATGGTTATGTTTACGACGAAGATGGTATCACAGAAGAAAAAGCAGCCTATATGCTTACAATGCGTGCATCAGGTCGTGATAAGGTACAGGACTATGCCGATAAATTTGGAGCAAAGTTCTTCCCTGGTGAAAAGCCATGGGGTGTTAAGGTTGACGTTGTTATGCCTTGTGCAACACAGAACGAGGTACAGCTTGCAGACGCTCAGAAAATTGTTTCAAACGGAACAAAGTATTACATAGAAGTTTCCAATATGCCAACAACAGCAGAGGCGATAGAATATTTTGTTAAAAACGGTGTTGTTATTGCTCCGTCAAAGGCGGCCAATGCAGGTGGTGTTGCAGTTTCATCGCTTGAGATGAGCCAGAACTTTATGCATCTTTCATGGACTGCAGATGAGGTTGACGAAAACCTTCACAACATTATGAAAGTAATTTACAAAAATGTCAGTGAGGCAGCCAAGGAATACGGTATGGAAGACAATCTTATAGCAGGTGCAAATATTGCAGGTTTTAAGAAAATATCAGAAGCAATGATGGCTCAGGGCATCGTATAAAATCGTATAAATAAAAATCCCCTATGAACATAGGGGATTTTTTTATGCAAATTTTCATGCTTTATCTTTCTTTTTTAAAATATGTGTAAAGAACTTGTTTAAAAAGTATGATGCGATAATTGAAATTAAAATAACCAAAAAAGACCATAAAAAGTCGTTTTCAATGCGAAAATGTGCATTTCTTAGCAGAAACATTATAAGGCCCTGCGTCATATAAATTTCAAACGAGATTTTGCCCAGAAAATCAAGGATTTTATTCCCAAAGCCAAGCTTTAATGACGAAAGCACAACTCCTGTAACAAACAACACAGCTAATATAATTGTGAGAAAAAGATTCGAAAAGCTGCCAGAAATGTTTTCAAGAATTTGCCATTTAAATCTTGCTAAAAGAATAAACAACAACCAACAAGCTGAAAATAATAGCAAGTAATATTTCTTTGCAAATTCAAGTATATGCTTTTCATATGATGCCCAAAAAATACCTAAAACCGGCAAAAGTGATGTTTGATACCACCATTGCCCAAAGGATAGCTTCGTGCAAAGTAAAGCATAAATTATATAGTAAAAAACTCCTCCCAAAATCATACCCGGGCGATTTTGTTTAAAAATCTTCATCAGGACATAGTAGACGATGTAAAATATCAAAATATTTACAACATACCACGAAAACCAAACGATGGGATCGCCGTTTTTTATGAAGTTATAAAATATAACCGACGGCGTGCGGACATCTCCCAATAGGGCGTATGCACACCAATAAATAAAAGACATAATAACATACGGAATAAAAATCGACAGAACCCTTTTTGATAAAAATCCTTTGTGGTATGATGAATCGGTTAAGTTTTTCTTCTGAAGACCATAGCCAGACAAAAAGAAAAATACCGCTACAGCCAGATATCCGACACGTGTAAAATCAGAAAGCAAAGCCCCGCCCGATGTTCTTTGGGAAATGTGGTGCAGCAGCACGACTAAAGCAAAAAATCCTCTGTAAGAATTACACGTCTTAACAGACAGATATTCTTCGTTAAAAGTGCGTGAAGGCACAATAACTTTGATTTTTAAAAAAGCTGTTGCCAAAAATAATAAAACAAGTAAGTCAAGCATCATAAATCGTCACCTAAAATGTTTTTAATATGTATAGTTTACCATAGCACCTTCAATAAATCAATAAGATAAAAGGCATTAAATTGTTAACGAAAGTTTATACAGAAAATATCCGGTCGCTATATAAAAATATTACAACGACCGGATATTTAAATTTTACAATTTATATTATTTGTTGTGAATCAGTCTGGTTTTTTTTCAAGCTTTAGCGGAAAATCACCCAGTTTATTTACTTTAAAACCGTTTGCCTTGTATTCTTCGTAATTAAATGCTTCAAGCTCATCAATAGCAAGTTTATGGAATTCATAAAAATTATACCACCATTCATAGCCACTGCCGAGTTCGGCATTTAAATAAGCGTCTACAATGTCGCAGCCCATAGCGGGAGCAACATAGAAAGCGCCCATAGCAAGAACATTTACGCCGTTTCCTGTGATAGCACGAAGAGCTGCAGGAACACTTTCAACAACACCTGCGTGCACATGAGGACATTTACTTGCGGCAATGTGTATTCCCATACCTGTTCCGCAGAACAACAAAGCTCTTTCAAACTCACCTTCTGAAATCATAGCTCCGGCTCTTAAGCCTACACGATGAAACATAAGATCGGTGTCATTGGGATCAGAATCAGCTTTAACGCCGACATCTGTAACTGTCCAGCCTTTTTCCTTAAGGTGTTGAACAACAGCCTCTTTAAGAGGGAAGCCTGCAAAATCAGCACCGACTAAAATTTGTTTGTCTTTAACTCTTTTCATTTTCTTTTTTCGTAGAAAATTCTACTCTCCTTTTCTTTATTTATTTAATTAAAAAATATTGTCTCTGTTAATGAATATGCAAAAAGCTGATTCATCTCTTTGGTTGGATGATTGATTTTGTTAGACAAAAGCTCTGTGGTGTTAACGCCACTTTCGTAGAGCTTTTTCCACTTTGCATAGCAGTCGCATACGGGAATGTTCATGCTGGATGCAAGTTTTTTTGCGGCTTCTAAAAACATATCAAGCCTTCCGGAGTTTTGCACAGCACAAATTCGTTCGGCGATGCCTTTTATAAGCTCAGACGTTATATGGCAGCTAATCTCGGTACACATAATGTTCGGAGTCATAAATATCACTTCTATATCTTTTTTTATGAGCTCTTCAAAAATTGATTTTAAAGCGTCAAGATACTTTTCTAAACCGCCGGGCAAATCGGGGTTTGCACAACTGTCATTAAGACCGAAGCATACAACGCATAAATCAGGTGAAAAACGCAATACATCACGCTCTAGACGAGAAAGACCATGAGGAGCATTGCCGCCGCTTATACCTGCGTTGATGATATTGACCGGCACGTTTGGATAAAGCGTGTTTATAATTTTGCGAAAATACGTATGATAAGCGTTTTCTGCATCAAAAACCGTATCGATTGCATTTTCCGAAAGAGGGTAAACATCAAAGCAGCCTTGTGTAACACTGTCGCCTAAAAAAGCGATACAAACAGGACTTTCTCCGTTAAGATTTTTAGATTTTTTTGTAATTTTTTCTACGATTTTCATATTTTTGCACCTCAGCCTTTGTAAAGTCATATATAAATTGATTAATTTTCTTTATAAACTATATACAATTTTATTCTACCACCATTCCCTGGCATTTGTCTATATTAATTTTAAATTGGAGCAAATTAAAAAGAAAAAAAAACACATTTAGCACTATTCAAAAGATGCATATTTTGTTATAATATATTTGGCTTTATTTGTATAAAAGACCTGAGGACAAAATTAAAAGTATTAGACAATTAAATTTTTACAGGATGTGATTATATGGAATTTAATGCTAAATGGATTACAACAGAGGATTTTGTGGATTTAGTTCCAATCAATATGTTTCATAAAGAAAATGATGAAATTAAATTGCCTGAAAGTCCTTTTAAAAATTATCATATTCATTTTCGCAAAAAGTTTACCCTGCATAATACGGATAACGTATGTATAAATATTTCGGCAGACGACTATTATAAATTATACGTAAACGGTGTTTTTGTCTGTCAGGGCCCTGCGCCGGCTTATCCGGAGTGCTATAACTATAACAGAGTTGATATATCTGATTATTTAAAATGCGGAGATAATGTAATAGCGGTTCACGTGCACTATCAGGGAGTTGTTAACAGAGTGTGCTTTAGCGCAGATAACAGACAGGGAATGATTGCAGACATCTATCAGGATGATAATTTCATATTCGGAACAGACGAGAGTTGGCTATATTCACAAGCCAGGGAGTTTAGTGGAGAACTGACAGGATATGAAACGTTGTTTTTGGAAAATATTGACTTTAACCTCGAAGAAAAAGGCTGGACAGAACCTGAATTTGATGACAGTGCCTATAAAAAAGCGGTGATAAAAAAGAGTGCAGACTACCGTTTTAAAGATCAGCCGGCGATAACTGTAGATGTATATAAAAAGCTTCCTGATAAAGTTATAAAATTTGATAAAGGAAAATATTTTATAGATTTTGGCGAAGAAATTACAGGCCAGTTTCATATGAGTGCAAAAGGCATAAAAGGTCAAACTGTGCGAATTATGTGCGGAGAGGAAACAGAAGAAAACGAACCGCTGCTTGTTAAATACGATATGCTTTGCAACTGTTGCTATGATGAAACGTGTGTTCTCTCGGGAAAAGGAGACGAATTTAATTTTTACGACTATAAAGGCTTCAGATATGTAAATGTGTTTACCGATGAGGACAATTTAGACGAAAAAACTTTCTGTGCAATAGTAAGACATCATCCTTTTGAAGAAAAATACAGCTTAAAAGCTGATATACCATATCTTAAGGACATATGGAAAATATGCTCAAATGGCGTAAAATACGGCTCACAAGGAGCAATTCTTGATTGTCCGACGCGTGAAAAAGGTTTATATTTAGGCGATTTTACAGTCAGCGGCCTTGCGCGTCTGTATTTGACTGACGATGCAGAATATTACAAAAAAATATTATATGATTTTGCAGCGACATCTACCGTATGTCCGGGCATCATGGCTGTGGCAAACTGCAGCTTCATGCAGGAAATTGCTGATTGCTCTTTGCAGTATCCTATGCAAATATTAAACTACTATAATCACACCAAAGACAAAGCAACTGTTCAAGAATTATATCCTGTAGTGTGTGGGATTTTAGACTATTTTAAGCGGTTTGAACGTGCTGATGGTTTATTGGAAAACGTGCATGAAAAAAACAACATCGTGGATTGGCCTGCAAATTTAAGAGATGATTATGACGCACATATTGCGCTGAAAACTTATGGAATTGACTGTCATAATGTTTTAAATGCCTTTTATATAGGCGCTCTGCAGACAGTTAATGAGCTGCGCACAATTATTGGAATAGAAGAAAAAATAGATATATTATCCAAAAAACAGGCGTTTATAAAAGCTTTTTACAACAAAGAAACGAAACTGTTTTGCGATACAGAAAAGCAAACTCACAGTGCCCTTCATTCTAATGCATTGCCTCTGTACTTTGGTATTGCAGATGAAGATATGAAAGAGGATATTAAAAGCTTTATTATGAAAAAAGGCTTATCCTGCGGAGTTCAGTTTGCATATTTTGTTTTAAAGGGATTGGGCAAAATAGGTGCGTACGAGGAGGAGCTGGCACTTCTTATCAATGAAACAGAACACTCCTGGGTCAATATGCTAAAAGAAGGTGCAAGTACCTGCTTTGAGGCGTGGGGAAAACCGCAAAAATGGAACACAAGTCTTTGTCATCCTTGGGCGAGTGCGCCGATTCTTATTCTCTTTGAAGATTTAAAAAATAAATTTGGCATCACAATAGAAGCCAATTCTTAAAAATAAAATAAACAAAAAATTATACTGAAAAAACACTATAAGGTATATTGTAGGTAAATGAAAAAGAGCGGCTTTTATACCGCTCATTTTCATTTCGATGTAGAATGTGAGTAAGAGTAGGACTTAAAATTGCTTAAAACAATATGTTTATAAGAAAGATATGATTTTACTCTCCTACCGCTTATCTGTACTCTTCTTCAATAGTTTAGATTTATATTATTTCGAATGTAATATTTGGTGTTTCTTTATGAACACGGTTGAAAACGCGTAGTATAAGTGCAAATTCATCCTTCAAATTCTCGTGAATATTTTTTGAACCCTTAACAATTATCCGTGTTCCTTTTTCGCAATAATCTCTCATACAATCCCAAAGTGCGTCGGGATTATTTCCAAAATATTCGGGAAAGCCAAAACCGTCTTTTAAAATATCGTACATTTTGAGCCAATTATCACAATCTGTAAAATCTAATATAATAGGATTGTTTATAGGCTTATATGCGTAGTACTCCTCGTTATGTTTGATTGTTTTCATATTTTCTCCTTTATACTATTTCTATAAATGTTCTGTAATGATCATAAGTTATAAAAATAAGACCGTCGTTTGAATAAACTATTCTTTCGCTGTTTCTCTTTCCTTTTGAATAATTTATGTCTGCCTCGTACCATATTATGTCACCCTTTTCTGGTAATTTTCCCATGTCATTATAAAATACTCCACCAAACATCATTTTTCCGGGTGCGACATCGTATAAATTTCCTTTTGCTTTTTCCCGGACTAAATTAACAGCTGTATTTTTTCTAATATAATAATCTGGCAATTTATTTAAATATTTCAAATACCAATCAGCACCATTTATGCCGTTTTTAGTCGCTGTGCCTGCAAGCAAGGAAGACATTCGTTCTATTCTGCATCTGCAATATGGATGCAACGGCGGTCTTGGAATGGGTGTTTCACTTATTGTATAAATCTTTCCATATTGTTCTTCGCAATCTTTGCATAGTTTTAGGTCATCTGTGACATACCACATTTTCCACTTATTACTTTTTTGCATATTTACAACTCCTAACTGTTAGTCGTTCCAATTACAATTTTAACAGAAAGAAATGTGAAATTGTGTGCAAAGCTTTAAGAGGAAAATACATTTTAGTATAAAAATAAGAATACTCCTGAAAGTGAGTATTCTTATTTTGGCGGAGAAGGAGAGATTCGCCCTTTGGGGCTAACCAAAATCATACGCATCACACTTCGTACACTGACGTGTGCTCGTGTTCTGCGGATTTTGGTCAATTCTGCGTGCTCCCTTCATCGTCCGCAGGACGCGGTCGCGCTCGAATCTCTCTTGCCGGTTCCCGTCGCTCGAGTTCGAATTTTCTTGATTCAGGCACAAAAAAACGAGCACACTCACTAAAGTGAGTACACTCGTTTTTGGCGGAGAAGGAGAGATTCGAACTCTCGCGCCGGTTTCCCGACCTACACCCTTAGCAGGGGCGCCTCTTCGGCCTACTTGAGTACTTCTCCATGCGTGTCGAATTTTGTAAAAATATTAAAATATAAAAATAACGACAAGCATAGCGCTTATCGTTATCTGGCGGAGAGGGTGGGATTCGAACCCACGCGCCCTCTCGGACAAACGGTTTTCAAGACCGCCTCGTTATGACCACTTCGATACCTCTCCGCGTGCGTTGGCTTGCAAGTAAACATTATAACAGTAAAGTAAGTTGTTGTCAACACCTTTTTTTAAAAATTTTTGCGCAAAATCTTAATAAATATGGGATTTATACAAAATATAAACAAATGATGAACTTTTGCTTTTTTTTTGACACAAGGTATATTTTGTGATATACTTACAATTGATATACTATTGATTGTTATAATTTTTGAGGTGATATATTTTGAAAAAAATACTTGAAAAAATTATAGGCTCATATAGCGACAGAGAGCTAAAGCGCATTCGCCCGATAGCTGACTCTGTTATGGCTTTAGAAGAAGAATATAAGGCGCTTTCAGAAAAGGAATTAAAAGGAAAAACATCAGAGTTTCGCGCCCGTCTTAAAAAAGGCGAAACATTAGACGATTTACTCCCGGAGGCGTTTGCTACTGTTCGTGAGGCATCGTCGAGAGTTTTGGGTATGCGCCATTTCTATGTGCAGATTTTAGGCGGTATAATTTTGCATCAGGGCAGAATATCAGAAATGAAAACAGGTGAGGGTAAAACACTTGTTTCCACACTTCCTGCGTATTTAAATGCCTTAACAGGCAAAGGTGTTCATATCGTTACGGTTAACGATTATCTTGCAAAGCGTGACAGCGAGTGGATGGGTAAGGTTTTTAAATATTTGGGACTTTCTGTTGGTCTTATCGTTCACGACGTAGAAAACGAAGAAAGAAAAAATGCCTATAATGCCGACATTACCTATGGAACAAACAACGAATTTGGTTTTGATTATCTTCGTGATAATATGGTTATTTATAAAGAACAAATGGTGCAACGCGGGCAGAATTTTGCCATCGTTGACGAGGTTGACTCGATTTTGATTGACGAGGCAAGAACTCCGCTTATCATATCTGGAACAGGGGATAAATCCACAGAGCTTTATCAATTGGCAGACAGATTTGCGCGCACGCTAAAAGCTCATAAGGTAACAGAAAGTGACAGCAAGGCATCTTATGATGATTTAGATGCTGATTATTTAATTGATGAAAAGGCAAAAACAGCAACACTTTTAAAATCGGGTGTTGAAAAAGCAGAAAAAGTTTTTGGGCTGGAAAATCTTTCAGATCCTGAAAATATGACGGTTTCACACCATATAAATCAGGCACTCAAGGCGCACGGTACGATGGCGCTTGACCGCGATTACGTTGTAAAAGACGGTCAGGTAATCATTGTTGACGAATTTACAGGCCGTCTGATGTTTGGACGTCGTTACAGTGACGGACTTCATCAGGCTATTGAAGCCAAAGAAAACGTTAAGGTTGAGCGCGAGAGTAAGACACTCGCCACAATAACATTCCAGAATTATTTCAGATTATACACAAAGCTTTCTGGTATGACGGGTACTGCACAGACCGAAGAAGCTGAATTTCAGGAAATTTATAAGCTTGATGTTATTGTTGTCCCGACTAATAAAGAGCTTTTAAGAGTTGATTTGTCAGACGCTGTTTATAAGACAGAGGCAGGCAAGTTTTCGGCGGTGGTTGAGCAGGTTAAAGAGTGTAACAAAAAAGGTCAGCCGGTATTAGTCGGCACAGTTACAATCGAAAAATCAGAGCTTTTGTCTGCTATGTTAAAGAGAAATGGCATCAAGCACGAGGTGTTAAATGCCAAATTCCACGAAAAAGAGGCAGAGATTATAGCACAGGCAGGAAAATTCGGTGCAGTTACAATTGCAACCAACATGGCTGGTCGTGGTACTGATATCATGCTCGGCGGAAATGCTGAATTTATGGCAAAACACGAGATGAAAAAGCGCGAATACTCAGATGAGTTAATTGCAGAAGCAACCGGCTACGGAGAAACAGATAATGAAGAAATTTTAGAGGCAAGAAAAGTATTTTCTGAGCTTTTATCAAAGTATAAAGAACAAATTTTACCTGAAGCCGAAAAGGTTAGAAATGCGGGTGGATTATTTATAATCGGTACAGAAAGACACGAGTCAAGGCGTATCGATAATCAGCTCCGCGGTCGTGCCGGACGTCAGGGTGACCCCGGTGTTTCGAAGTTTTACATTTCTTTGGAAGACGACTTAATGAGACTTTTTGGTTCTGACAGAATCAGGACAGTTGTAGATACGCTGGGACTTGAGGATGACCAGGCAATAGAGAATAAAATGCTTACCGGTGCTATAGAAAGCTCACAAAGCAGAGTTGAGGGAAGAAACTTTGATATAAGAAAGCATGTACTTCAGTATGATGATGTAATGAATCAGCAAAGAGAGATAATTTACTCACAACGTCAGACTGTCTTAAATGGAGACAGTGTTAAAGAAAATATACAGAAAATGATAGCAGATTTTGTCGAAGAATCGGTGTTGCGTTTTGCTGTAGATGAAAACAATCCTGAAAACTGGAACGTAGGCGGGCTTTTAGAATTTTTAGAAAGCGTGTGCTTGTTGCCAGAACAGGTCAACTACACAAATGAAGAGTTGTTTGATATGTCGCGTGAGGGCCTCATCAGGGAGCTTACAGATGTTGCAAACAAAAACTACCAGGAAAAAGAAACAGAGCTCACAAGTGAGGTTATGCGTGAAATTGAGCGTGTGGCACTTCTTCGTTCAGTTGACAGTAAGTGGATAGAGCACATAGACGCTATGGACCAGTTAAAGCACGGTATAGGTCTTCGTGCCTACGGTCAGCAGGACCCTGTTATGATGTATAAATTTGAGGGTTTTGATATGTTTGAAGAAATGATAGCATCAATACGCGAATCAACCCTAAAGCTTATTTTCCACGCAAAGGTTTCAGCTCCTGTTGAGCGTGTCCAGGTTGCAAATCCAATAAAACCGTCATCCGACGGAACACTGGCAAAAAAACAGGCAAGGTCAGGTGACAAGGTAGGCAGAAATGATCCGTGTCCCTGCGGAAGCGGCAAAAAGTATAAAAAATGCTGCGGTGCTAACGAATAGTTAAAAATTAAATTTATTATAAAGGAATGATAAAATGTTAATCGAGCTTGATCAGTATCGCTTGGATTTAGCGTCATTAGAAGACGAAATCACTGAAATGGGGGATTCACTTTGAAATCCCTAAAAAAGAAGAAAAAATAAAAGAGTTAGAAGAATTATCTTCAAAGGAAGATTTCTGGAACGATATGGAAAACTCCCAGAAGGTACTGCAGGAAATTAAGCAGTTAAAAGACAAAGTCGCACGTTTTAAAAAGTTAAAAGGCGACTGGGAGGATATGCAAACATTGGTGCTCCTTGCAATCGATGAAGACGATGAAAGTCTGCTTCCTGAGATAGAGGAGGGTGTAAAATCGTTTAAAGACGAGCTTGAAACGATGAAGCTTGAGACTTTGCTTTCAGGAAAATATGACAAAAATAACGCAATCATCGCCATTCATCCCGGTGCGGGCGGCACAGAGGCTCAGGATTGGGCATCAATGCTGCTTCGTATGTATCAGCGTTGGGGCGAACGCAGAGGATTTTCTGTTTCTACGCTGGACTTTTTAGCAGGTGATGAAGCAGGGGTAAAGAGCGTTACAATCCAGCTTTCCGGAGAAAATGCTTATGGTTATGCAAAATGTGAAAAAGGAGTTCACAGACTGGTAAGAATATCACCATTTGATGCATCGGGCAGACGTCATACATCATTTGCATCAGTAGATGTAATGCCGGAAATTGATGATGATATTGAAATAAACATAAGACCTGAAGATTTGAAGGTAGATACATTCCGTGCCAGCGGTGCAGGTGGTCAGCATATCAACAAAACTGATTCAGCAATCCGTATGACACACATTCCGACAGGTGTTGTAGTATCCTGTCAGACTGAACGCTCGCAGCACCAGAACCGTGAAAATGCTATGAAAATGCTAAAGGCAAAACTGGTTGAAATGGCAGAGCGCGAACAAAAAGAAAAAATTGAAGACTTAAAAGGTGATATGAAGGATATCGCATGGGGAAGTCAGATCCGTTCGTATGTTTTTCACCCGTACAATATGGTAAAGGACCACAGAACAAGTTTTGAAATGGGTAACATCGGTGCGGTAATGGACGGCGACTTAGATGGATTTATAAATGAGTATCTAAAGGGCGCCGCATCCGGCACTCTTAACTTAAAATAACAAAAGAGGCGTATAAGCCTCTTTTATTTTGCGCGTATTTATTTTAATTAGATATATTATGCAATCAAACGTAAGCGTAAGTATAATGATTAAGTGAAACAAAAAGATACATTTTTAAAAAGACTTGTATTTTTTCAAAAAGTGTGTTATAGTTTATATGTCAAATAAAATCTAATAGTTTTAAACAATAGTATGTTTTTGCTTTTTGGCAAAAATACATGCTCTATTCCTGCATACTATTGTATAAAACGGATTTTATTTGACGATAAATGAGAGCTATGTATTTTTCGGTGTGTAGCTTCGGCTATGCACCTTTTTTATTTAGGAGATGAGATTTATGATTTGCTGTTTTACAAATTTTCACGAGCGCGAAAGCTTTAATGATTTGGCACATCACTTTGATAATGAAATAAATTATGCCATTTATAGGGGTTGTACAGTATTTATTTCAGGCAAAAAATATCCCGAAGATAAAATATTTGAAGAAAGGGTTAATGCGGCTGCCAGAAAATTCAAACCTGGATTTATTAGATTTATAGGTTTAAGCGCATCAGATGATGAATTAAAAAATCTTTTTATAAATATTGCAGAGTGGGAAATACATAGTTATGAGTAAGAGAAGCTGTAGCAAAATGAGTTCATTTTGCTACAGCTTCTTTTTTATCTTATAAAGTTTGTTCTCATTGGTTTTTCGCGCTCGGGATATAATATACCATTTTTCTTTCCCAAATCAATGCACTTTAGCATCCATGCCATATTGTTTCCTAAAGTTCTCATTGTCTGCATGCCTTCCTGGTCGAGTAAAGCCTCTTCCTTGCTTGTTCCGTGAACGCTGTTCCAATATTGTGACGGCACTATCGGCATACCTGAGATTGGGTAGTATTTGTTAATCTGGTCAAATGCAGCAGATGCTCCGCCGCGTCTGCAACAAGCAACTGTTGCTGCGGGCTTTCCTGAAAATAATGAACCTTTTATATAAAACACTCTATCCATAAAGGAAGTAAGTGCGCCCGATGCAGCGGCATAGTGCACAGGTGTGCCAAAGATAAAACCGTCAGCATCTTGTGCTTTTTCCAAAAATTCATTTACCTTATCGTTTATAACGCACTTCTTTGTTGTTTTACAGCCTGCACAGCCTAAGCACCCTGATATGGGTTCTGTGCCGAGCCAGAAAATCTCTGTTTCAATTCCGTTTTCGCAAAGAGCCTTGGCCACTTCTGACAGTGCGGCAAAGGTCGTGTTTTTTTCGTGTGGACTTCCGTTTACTAATATAACTTTCATTTTATGTCTCCTTTAAATTTAAAAATAATGATAAACGTAGCATTTGAGCATTCCGTTATAGAGCTTGCGCCTTTTATCTGCAGTCTTGCCGTAGAATTTTTCAAACTGCTCGTGAGATGTTAAGATCAGCTTTTTTGCTTCAGAAAATTGGGCAAATTTCCTTCCCATTGTGCGATAAAGAGCCTGACAGCTGCGTGCGTCCATAAGTCGTTCGCCGTATGGCGGGTTGCAGCAAATGACGCCTTTTTCGCAAAATGGGCTAATGTCTGCTACATCTTTTACCTCGAAGTGGATTTTATCTAAAACACCTGCGTTTTCGGCGTTTTGCTTTGCGATTTTAATAGCCATGGGGTCAATATCCGAGGCGAAAATTTTTGTTTCTTTATCGTGAACCTCTTTTTCCTTTGCCTCTAGTCTTATGTCATGCCATAGCTCTTTTGACATTAAGTTTTTCCACGTTTCAGCAACAAACCGACGCTTTATACCGGGAGCGCGGTTCGTCGCAAAAAGAGCAGCCTCAATAGGAATAGTACCGCTTCCGCAAAAAGGGTCTAAAAAAGGTCTGTCGCCCTTCCAAAAGCTGAGTGATATCATAGAAAAAGCAAGTGTTTCACGCATAGGCGCGATTACGCTTTCTGCCCGGTAGCCTCGTTTATAAAGGCTGGTGCCTGAAGTGTCTATATAAATTGTTGCGCTGTCATTCATAATTGAAAAGCGCACAGGATACATTCCGCCGGACTCTTCCAATCGAGTAGTTATACCGAATTTTTGACACAGTCTGTCGGCAATTGCTTTTTTAACTATTGACTGACAATCGGGCACGCTGTGGAGCTTGCTTTTAAGAGCGTATCCCGTAACAGGAAATTGCGCATCGGGCGGCAAAAAATCCTCCCAGTGTATTGAGCGTACGCCTTCAAACAGCATATCAAAGGTTTCTGCGCGAAAAGAGGCGAGCTTTATCATAACGCGTTCTGCTGCACGAAGATTTATATTTAAAACAGCGATTGCCTCTTCGTCTCCAACGAATGAAACTGTGCCGTTATCAACTTTAGATATTTCATACCCAAGCTCTTTTACTTCAAAGGCTACGACCTGCTCTGTTCCTAAAAGTGTAGGGATGGTAAGGTTTAATTTGCTCAAAAAAAATCCCCTCCTTTAAATGCGATTATATCATAATGATATCACGAAATGAAAACTTTTACAAGAAGAATTAAAGTTGACAAAAAAAAATAATATGATAAAATTAATATGAGGTGACGAATGTGATTGAAATTTATCATTGCGATATCTCTAAAATTTCGGATGAAGAATTTTTTAATATGTACCTTAGCGCAGATGAGAACAGAAAAGCTAAAGCTGACAAATTAAAAGACAATTGCGCAAAAAAACTTTCTGTTGTAGCTGGCGAATTGACAAGAAAGGTAATTGCGGAAAAATTTAATATAGACGCAAAAGACATTCGTTTTCGCACCGGTGAGAACGGCAAACCTTATATAGAAAATGTAGATGTTTGCTTCAGTATCAGCCATTCGAGTGATATTGCTGTGTGTGCAATATCTGATAAGCCTGTTGGTATTGATATTGAACGCATAAGGGGTATAAACACAGATATAGCGAAAAAACATTTTACAACAGATGAGCAGGAGTACGTGTTTGAAAAGAAATGTTTTTCAAAGCAGAGATTTTTCGAAATCTGGACGCGTAAAGAAGCTTATGCAAAGATGATAGGTAAAGGCGTTGCGTATTTTCCCGAGTTTTCTACTATGGGAAATGAAAAAATAACAACCCACATAAGAAAAAAATATATTGTATCTGTGGCGACACAAGAAGACGACAACTAAACTTGTTTACGAGGGGCAGTAGCAAAATGCACAGACCACACAAGGCAAAAGATGCGAAAAAGTCCTTGAAGATTATCACTAAATCAAAAATGTAATAAAGTTTAATGAAGAGATTCACCAAAAAGTGAATCTCTTTTATTTTATTGCCTTGTGTTTTGAACAAACTTCGCCTCTCGCGCGTCGCAATCTGTGCTATTTTCCGTCCGCCCCGAAACAGAGGGTGCAGCAAAATGATTTCATTTTGCCGCACCCTCTGTTTGCATTTTATATACAGGACATTTTATGGAATAAGTATGAGCACCTGCGCATATATTTTAACAAGAATTAAGAAAGTAGGTGCAAAAATGCAAAAAAACAAGGGAAATATAAATTTAAAAGAAAAGGCAGCTTGTGCTAATACAAGTGTGCTTTTAGAAGGTGATGTGGTAATACCTGACAACTGCCCGGATATAACAGAAATTTTGTGCGCTGATGCCAAGGTTAAGGTAACAAACACAGATTGCAAAAACCAAAAAGCTACGATTACGGGAGTTGTAGAATTTACAGCACTTTATATGCCTGATGCAGAAAATGCAGAGATAAAATGCATGTCCCATAATTTTGATTTTTCAACGGCGCTCGATGTTAATGCTCTTGATGGGGCTGAAATTTCAGCCAAGGCTAATGCTGAGCATATCGGTTTTACACTCGTAAATTCGAGAAAGCTTTCTGCTAAGGTTATGCTCGGAATTAAAGCTTGTGTCTATCAAGACAAGTGCTACGAGCCGATAATTGAGCTTTCGGGCGATGATGTTGAAAAAGTAGAAAAGAAGTATAGCATATATATTCCTATGTCCGAAAATTGTACTCAAATAGAGGTTAATGACTTGTTGACAGTCCCCGATGATATGGCAGATATTGCAGAAATTTTAAAAATTGATGCATGGGTGACATCTGGCGATGTACGCGTTATGAGCGGTAAAGCTATGGTTCAGGGAGAGATACATTTAAACACTCTATACACTGCAGCAGATGAAAGGGGAAGTATATCCTGCGTACAACATACGGTTCCCTTTACCGAAATAGTAGAAGCGCCTGGCGCAGACGAACAAAGTGTAGTAAACATAAGCTTTGATGTTTTAAAGGTCAATTCAAGCATTAAGGGAGATTTAAACGGCAATACAAAAATCATAAGTGTAGAAAGTGTGATTTGCGCTTATGTTAAGGTATCAAAAACAGTATCACAGATGATTGTTGATGATTGTTACTTTTTAGATGGTGCTACACAGGCAAGACGTGAGAATATGAAAATTTGCGAATATATAACATCAGAGAATACAAGAATCACATCCCGCCAGGCAGTGGAGCTTCCTAAAAACGTTAAAATCAAGGAAGTTATCAGCTGTTTGGCAAATCCGATTTTACAAGATGCAAAATGGGAAAATGGCATAGCAAAGATAACAGGAAATCTGGTAGTATATTTAATTTATCGTGATGAGGCAGAGAATGTAAGATGCGCCGTCACAGAAAATGAAATAAATTGGGAAAAGGCAATTAAAGAACCGTGTGATGTAGAGGCTGTGCTTAGCATGGAATCAGTTAGTGCAAATGTAGATGAAAACACTCCGCAGATTTTAGCAAATATTTCACTTTATATGAAGGCGCTAAAAAGCAGGGATGTAAGCATTTTAACCGAACTTGACAAAAAAGAAGATGAAACAAAAAGCACTCAGCCTTCTTTAGTAGTATACTTTGCAAAAAAAGGAGACACAGTGTGGGATGTGGCAAAAAAATACCGCATAAAGTCAGAAAGAATAAAAGAAGCTAATGGCTTAGAAACAGAAAAAATCGACCAGGGAAGAAGATTATTAATTCCTATGGCATAAAAAAAGAAAAGTCCGTTTTGAAAACGGACTTTTCTTTTTCTTTTATAGAATTAATTTTCTGCTAAAAAAGCATTAATTCTTTCAACCAGTGCATCGGCATCCTCACCGTGTACTGCACAAGCTTCTGCAACAGATTCGCCTGAAGCAGAAGGGCAACCTAAGCAATGCATACCAATTTCAAAGAAAAACTCTGCTGTTTCGGGGTTTAATCTTAAAACGTCTGCGATAATGGTTTCTTTTGTGATTTGTGCCATAGTAAAAATCTACCTTTCATGATTATTTTTTTCATATAAATTATTGCCGTAAGAGTCTATCACGACAGTTACAAGCATATTAGAAACTATGAGTTTTTTGATTGATTCAGGTCTTAAATCTTCATATACTATAACCTGGGCGGATTTTATTGTTTCTGCATGCAGTGCATCTGCGCCGCCTATAGCGGCAAAATATACAGCCCTGTTTTTAACTATTGAAGCTTTAACCTCAGGACTTCTGCCATTCTTTTATGAGCGGCGTCTCTTGCTGTGTACATAGTTCCTGAGATAGTTATATTATCTCCTGCTTTAAGCTTTTTAATTATGTCTTTTGTAAATGGAAGATCAATGTGCAAAAAGGACGCCCTATGTCATATTTTTATGCTGTTTTTAATATTATATTATAAATAAATGGCAATTTCAATACCGCTATCAAAAAAAGTAACGAAATCGTCAAAAAGTAGCAATATTTTAAAAATATTATGTAAACCTAGCTAAAAAATTACAAAAAGTTATTAACATTTTCAACAACATTTTCAACAGACGAAATGTCAAAAAATGCAGTTTTTGACGTTGTTATCAACATTATCAACAGGTTATCAACAGTTTTTTGGTCAAATGGCGAAGGTTTGTTATATGTTTGTAATGGCGTTTTAACCTAGTAAAAACAAGAAGTTTACATAATATTATTACAAGGAGGTTAAGGAACTTTTGATAAAAAAATTATTAAATATTTTATCCATTGCACTAATATATTGCGGGGCTATATTTGGTGCCGGTTTTGCGTCCGGAAGAGAAATTTTTTCGTTTTTTTCGTGTTATAAAGGATGGGGAATTGCAGCCTCTATTTTGTCATGTTTTTTGTTTTCTTATTTCGGATTTCATATTTGCAAAGAGGCAAAAAATAAAAAAATAAAAAATATAGAAGAATATTTGTTTTTATTATTTCCAAAGCGTCTGGCAAAGTTTTTTTCGTTTGTTACAACAGCGTTTTTGGTTCTGTCATTTTGTATAATGATAACAGGCTGCGGAACGCTTTTTTATGAGCAGTTTGAAATACCGGTTGTATTTGCCGCAACGTTTTCGTTGGTTGTATGTTTTATAGTCATAAAGAACAGAGTTTTAGGGCTTGAGAGGTTTAATTTTTTGGCTACACCCATAATGGTTGTGGGTGTTTTGGTTTTGTGTATTCTGTGCTTTAATCTGCCTAAAGTATCATCTGTTCTCGGTGGCGAAGCAGTGCCGTCAATTATTTTTGGGCTTTTGTATGTAAGCTATAACATGGTTTCGGCTACTGCTGTGTTAGTATCTGCCTCTAAAAGCGCAAAAACAGAGCGTGAGGCAGCTTTTGGAGGCATGCTTGGCGGTTTGCTTGCTGGGATCTTATTGGTGCTCATGAGCACAATTTTGGCGTATCATTGGGAAGTGGCAAGTTATCCGATGCCTTTTTTTGCATTAATTCATAACAATTTTTCCTCGCTGGGCCTTTTATGCAGCCTGGTACTTTATCTTGCAATGCTGACAACTGCTGTTTCGTCAGGTGTGAGCTTAATAGATAATGCAGATAAAAAAAAGAGCGGCAAATACACACTTATGCTATGTTTGTTCGCCTTTTTAGTGTCCTTTTTGCCTTTTGCACAGCTGGTTGTATCTGTCTATTCAGCATTTGGATTTATAGGGATAGTGTTTATAATCAGAATTTTTGTTAAAATTATAGAAAACAAAAGAAATAAGGGAGTAATTACGAGAAAAATAAAGATATAAAGATATAAATTAAAAAAATGGGCATAAATAGTTATTTTTGTGGGTTGCAATAGATAAATAAAAATGCTATTATAATTAAGTGCTTTGAGCCGATGTTTTAACGGGGTTTGGCGCAGTTTGGTAGCGCACATGGTTTGGGACCATGGGGCCGGGGGTTCGAATCCCTTAACCCCGACCATTTTTTTATTTTAATATTTGCTGGCGTAGCTCAGTTGGTAGAGCAGCTGATTTGTAATCAGCAGGTCGCGGGTTCGAGTCCCATCGCCAGCTCCATTTTTTTAATATTGAGGAAGAGTTCCCGAGTGGCCAAAGGGGGCAGACTGTAAATCTGTTGCTTGTAGCTTCGGTGGTTCGAATCCACCCTCTTCCACCATACGTGAAAAATCCAAACCACTGCACGATAGGAAGTGCGTTCGGATTTTATGTTTATACCAAAGATATTGCATATTTATGATTATAACCAGAGAGCATAAGCCTCTGGTCGTTTTTGTGTAGCATATGTTCAGGAATACTTGCAAATGCGGTGCGCCAGAAACTACTCTATCAAATTGGGGCGGTTTTACTATAAGTGCGCGCCTTTCTATGATATATGTACGCCATATCATTGGGTACAGGTAAAGAGGGATATTCTGTTTGACAATTATACCTCAGTATAGTGTAATCGGTAAAAAAGGAAGGAGAACAGCGTATGGATGCAATAGTGAGAAACACCGCCGGTTGTAAGGAGATTACGGTTTGTGGTACCGCTTATGAGCGGGGTGTTCAGTACGGACGGGCCTGCCGGGAAGAGATTTTACTGAGCACAAGAAACTATGCATATCGTCTGTCGAAAATAATGAGTTGGCAGGAGGCTCAGCGCAGAGCGTTGCAGTATCTGCCTGCAATCCGAGAAGCTGGTAAAGAATACATCGAAGAAATGCAGGGTATCGCCGACGGCGCAGGGGTGAATTTTGCGGAGATCGTGATGATCAATTCCCGTAGTGAACCCCTAGAGCCTATCCCCGATAGGGGGGCTCCGCAGGAATGTACTGCTTTCAGCGTGATTCCTCCAGCATCTGCGGACGGTGCGGTGATGGCAGGTCAAAACTGGGATTTTTCCCGTGCCCATCGGGAAGCAGTGGTGGTCTTGCGGATTCTGCCCGGTAACGGAAAACCTGGAATCCTTATGTTTCCGGAAGCCGGCATGATCGGTGCTATGGGTATGAATAATGCCGGCATCGGATTGACACTGAATGCCTTAAGTACTCCGGCCAAGGCATATGGTCTGCCACTGCATATTCGGATGCGCCGGATTCTGGAGCAAAACACTATGGATAAAGCCTATGGCATGGCGGTGAATGGTGACCAGCCGGCTCCGGCAAATCTGATTATCACCCACAAAGATGGTATTGCGTTAGGAATAGAGCTGGATCCTGCGGGCATCGATGTGCTGCAGCCAGAAAACGGCGTGCTGGTGCATACCAACCACTTTATTGGACCGAAATTCACTACCCGTACCTGCGCTACCGGCGGCAGTACCCACATCCGCTATCAGCGCATTTCCGCCCACCTCAAGGGGAAAACAGAACTGACAACGGAGCATCTTAAGGCGGTTTTGCGGGATCATGCAGGCTACCCCGACTCTATCTGTAAGCATAATGTTCCCACAGGTGACGAGAAGGAAGTCTGGTATGGTGCGACCAACTTTTCGCTGATTATGGACCTGATTTACGGAACGGCAGAGTTTGCTTATGGAAACCCCTGCGAGTCTGAGTATGTTACACTGCGTGTGAATGAAGAATGAAATGTTGACAGTTTCGATTACAGAAAGGAAATTATCGATACTTTTGTAAATTCTGTTTTCGTATATGAAGATAAACTGGTACTCACCTACAATTACAAGGACGGAACTGAGACCCTGACCCTGCAAGAAATTGAATCTTTCCTAAGTTCGAATTTAACTAGTATGTGTCCACCATACATGAAAAATCCGAACTACTTCACGATAGGAAGTGCGTTCGGATTTTTTGTTTACATCAAAGACATTACATATTGATGCTGAAACCCAGAGGATTTAACAGTCCTCTGGGCATTTTTGTATAACGAAAACCACGCGATAGCGCGTGGTTCAATAAAGGTTAACCGATAAAAAGAAGCCATAGACGTAAATAGTTTAGCACATACAAAATGGGATTGCAAGTATCACATAGTGTTTGCGCCAAAATACAGAAGGAAAGTGTTTTTCGAAGAAAAACGTATGGAAATAAGAGAGATATTGCGTCAGTTATGCCAATGGAAAGGTGTAGAAATTGTAGAAGGAGAAGTGTGTCCAGATCATATACATATGTTAGTAAGTATCCCGCCCAAAATGAGCGTTTCGGGATTTATGGGATATTTGAAAGGAAAAAGTGCGTTGTTAATATTTCAAAGATGGGGCAATATGAAATTTGCTTACCGAAATCGCGAGTTTTGGTGTAAGGGATATTACGTTGATACCGCGGGGAAGAATACGAAAGCGATAAAGAAATATATAGCAGAAGAGCTGAAAAGAGATAAGGAGAGCGACCAAATAAGTTTGTTCGAGCCGCGGGACCCATTTATGGGTAGTAAGTAACGGTTGCATGACTGGCAGGTCAATAAAAAACGCACTTGTGCGTCGCCAGTAGTATTAGGGCTATGCCCGAAAATGAAAAACCACCCGCTATGCGGGTGGATATTTATTCTTTTTATTAATTATCAGCTGGGTGATATGTAGGAACTACTTCTTTTAAAGTTTCTTTTATTTCGTCATCGCTTTTGCTTAAGCAGCTATTTAACAATGACAGCTTTTTATCCAGAGTTTTGATATCGATATCGATGGGCTGACCGATAAAGATTTTGTTATGGCTGGTACTCTTTAGCCCTTCTTCGCTCATTAAAAGCTCTTCGTATAGTTTTTCGCCCTCTCTTAACCCTGTAAATTCAATTTTTATATCTTCGTCAGGTACATAGCCTGAAAGTCTGATAACTTTTTTAGCTAAATCGTATATTTTTACAGGCTCTCCCATGTCAAGTACAAAAATTTCTCCACCTTTGGCGTATGATGCTGCCTGAAGAACAAGCTGTGCTGCTTCGGGTATTGTCATAAAGAAACGTGTGATTTCAGGGTGTGTTACTGTTACGGGACCGCCTGATTTTATTTGTTTTTTAAATCTTGGTACAACTGACCCGTGAGAGCCTAAAACATTACCAAAACGAACAGCAACAAATTCGGTTTTACTAAGTCCTGAAAACGTTTGTATAATCATTTCACATAATCTTTTAGTTGCGCCCATTACATTAGTGGGGTTAACTGCTTTGTCCGTAGAAATCATAACAAAACGTGAAACATTATGCCTGATAGCGCAGTTTGCTACGTTATATGTTCCGAACACGTTGTTTTTAATAGCTTCTGACGGAGAAAACTCCATCAATGGAACATGTTTATGGGCTGCGGCGTGAAAGACGATGTCGGGTTTATGAAGGTCAAAGATCTGATCTATTCGCTCTTTGTCGCGAATTGATGCAATAATAACATCAATACATGGGTTTTTGTATGTATCTTCTAATTCGTTCTGGAGTTCATAGGTGGTGTTTTCGTATATATCCAAAATAATAAGCCTTTTTGGGTTGAACTTGATAATCTGTCTGCACAGCTCTGAGCCAATAGAACCACCACCGCCGGTGACTAAAACTGTTTTTCCGCAGATGTTATCGGCAATCAGTTGGTTATCTAAAACAATCGGCTCTCTTTCTAAAAGGTCTTCTATTTCGATATCTCTCAATTTATTAAAGTCTATATTTTCACCCAGCATATCTGCAATGCCCGGTAAAATTTTGATTTTACAGCCTGTTTTGCTGCATAAATCCAGAATTTTTCGCTTTTCAGCAAGCGGAAGGGAGTGTATTGCAAATATAATTTCTTCTACTCCCTCTTTTAAACAGATGCCCAAAATCTCATCTCTTCCACCCAAAACTTTTGTACCGTAGATGCGCGCGTTGTGTTTTGCTTTATCGTCGTCAATAAGGCCGACTATGTCGTATTTAAAGAGCTTGTTTTCTGCAATTTCTCTTAAAAACAATATAGCCAGACTGCCTGCGCCTATTATGAGTGTTTTGGTTGTCCTTTCTTTGTTTATCGCAAGTGAGAAGTTGTTTATAAATCTTATTAAAAATCTCACCGCACAAAGAAGAGCAATAATAAAGATATTTGCAACAGCATTTATTTTCGGTGATATTGAAAGTGTGCAGAGCCTAAATCCCAGCAATGTATTTATAAGACCTGACACCATACAGATTCCGATTAAAATGGCATAGTCCTTAGCACCTGCAAAAACCCAATGTGTTCTATACATATTTGTAATGTTAAATCCGATAAAATAGACAAACGCTGAAGTCATGATAAGTGGTAGTCCGGCTGTAAATCTTATAAATACGTCTGATTTGTCAAAGGCTATTAATATCGCTCCTATATATGCAAGAGCGCATAAAATTATGTCGATTAAAAGCAAATACCTGTTTCGCACAACAAAGTTTTTCATTTTTTTACCTCTTAATAATTTTTCTTACAAAATCCCAAATAATATCATACATGTCATTTTAACATATTTGCTGAATAATGTCAATAAATATGTTTTTTATTGTGCATATTACACAATTGTAGAGGTCGCATTAAAAATGTATTCAATTTTTTAATATTAGTTTTCCTCTTTAACTAAACATTTTTTTATATTCACGGGGAGGTGCTCCATATTTTGCTTTAAATCGTCTTGAAAAATAAAACTGGTCTGAAAAACCTAACTTTTCGCTGATTTCAAGTATGGAACGATTACCTTTTAGCAGCATACGGCTTGCTTCAGATAGTAAAATATCATAAAGATATTCCTGCACCGACATAGAAAGCTCCTTTTTAAAATGTTTCGTAAGTGTACTCTTGGAAACAAAGGCGTTTTGAGCAATTTCTGTCGTGGTGAGTCCTGCTGAAAGATGTTGATTGATATATTCAACAGCATGCAACACAGGTAAAGAACGAGAAGCCATTTCCAAAGTAATGCTGTTTGTTTCTAAAATTGTCAGCACGGTTTCGTAAACAAAGTGATGCACCCGCATGGCATCGACTATATTATCAGTGTTTTTTAGATTTTTAAGTAAAAAATCTATGGGAATATCGACTTTGGCGGTTAAAGGAGAGCGGCAGTAATACAGCAAATCCAAACGGTCAGCGTGGCAGAGCTTAATATGAAAATATAAATGGTCCATGTAGTCGTCACAACGGTATATAAAACGACACCTTGAAGGCAAAAGATACCAGTTCCCGGCGTGAAGTTCGATCGCGCCATTTTCGGTTTCTATTGTGGCACGACCTTTCACAATGTAATACAAAAAAGAAAAGGAAGGATCAACAACTTCGCCCTGCCAATTTCTATCTACCGTTGCCCGACCGTAAACAAGCATAAAAAGCTGTAACTGATTTAATTTTTCGCAAAGAGCTGCGTTTTTTATATTCATACTCAAATCTCCATATTTACGCACCGATTTTTACTTGATTTTACAAGCGTTTATGATATAATTAAAGTGCATAATTGCATAATAGCATAAAAATGTCGTAAAATCAAGGAGGTAAAAATGAAATTAAGAGAAAAGACCTGGCTTTGGGGACTTAACCCGGGAGCCGATCATTACGGAGATGAAAATGGGCTAGTAGGATATAACAGAATGACACCTTTTGAAGGTGCTTACTATTTTGGTACAAAAAATCTAATAAGAGCTGAACGATTTGGCTTTCCCAAAGCTCCGCTTGACGGTGAGGCAGAAAGATTTGATGCTCTTGATAAAACTGTCTGGACAGTTGACCCAACCAGACCTGAAACAATAGATGAAATTATAAGAGTTGCAAAATATCATAAAAACATAAAGGGTGCTATTATCCACACTGATGTTGAGATGTATGAATTTTCTGCTCCTGATATTTCACTGATTGCCGAAGCAAGAAGAAAACTAAAAGAGGCACTCGGTAATGAATTTTTGATATGGATTCAGTTTTACGGGATAGCTGTAGACGTTCTTAAGGCTTCAATTACACCTTATTTTGAGCTTGCTGATGTCATATGCTTTTTTAACAGAGGAGCTATTGAAATTCACGAACTGGATAATTATCTTGCGTCAATCAACCGATACGGCGGAAAGGAAAAGAAAATTATATGGGGTGCATATTTTTGGGATTTCCAGAGAAAAACGATTATGTCACCCGCTTCTGTAAGATGTTGTCTTGACAAATATCGCCAGTGGATAAAGGCGGGCAGTATTGATGGAATGATTTTATATTCTAACACTCTTGCTGATATAAATCTTGCTGCTTCTTATGAGGCCAAAAAGTGGATGGAAGAGCATGGTGATGAAGAAGTAGAGGAGGAAACGAAATGAAACTTCGTGAAAAATTCTGGTTATGGGGACAAACTCCCAATCTTCACCACAGAGCTAGCACCTACGGACTTACCAGCATCAATAAAATGACTGCCTTTGAGGGAGCAATGTACTTCGGCATCCCTAATGTTTGCCGCGTTATGATGGGAGGATATCCGGAGCCACCATTTGAAAATGAGGCGATGGTTCTTGATTCTATGGATAAGGTTGTCTGGGGAATGGATGTCAATGACAAGGAGATAAGAGAAGCAGTTGTAGAGGTTGCCAATAATCATCCAAATATTATTGGTGCTGTACTTGATGATTTTTTCAGCAATAGCAGCCTTGCAAAACAACCCCCCTCGGCAGTAAGAGAAGCAAGAGAACTTTTACATACCTGTGCAAATCGTCCGCTTGAGTTGTGGTCTGTCATATACTGCACAGAGCTTTTTGAAGACAGAGTACCATACATTAATGAATGTGATGTACTAACTTTTTGGACTATTAACGCAAAATACCTTATTAATCTTGAGAAAAACTTCGAAAAGCTTAAACTCCTTGCGCCGGATAAACCCATTTACTGTGGATGTTATATGTGGGACTATCATCGTCAGCGTCATATACCAAATAGTCTAATGGAATATCAGCTTGATCTTTATTATAAGTGGCTTAAAGAAGGAAAAATTGAGGGCGTGATTCTCTGTTCTAATTGCATCGGAGATATTGGTCTTGATGCAGTTTCTCTCACAAAGGCATGGCTTAATAAACACGGTGATGAAGAAATATAAAAAATCCTGAATTTCACTACACCTCTATTGTTCTTTGACAATAGAGGTGTATTTTTGTAGTAATGCCCTATAATAAAATTGTCGCTCAAAACCTTTTTTAAAAAACTTACCTTTTTAAATCAGTTTTATCTAAAATTTTTAAAAGTGGTTGACAAAACGAAGCTTATTTTATATTATTTCAAATATATTGTTTGAAATATTTTGTAAGAAAAGGGGGAAAAAGGTGTTTTTAGCAAAGATTGGTCAGTATGATTCCTGCGGATTGTTTGGTTTGGGACACATAGCATTCCTTTTTGTGACGATTATTTTAATCTTTGTAATGCTTCGTCATTTTAAAGATAAAAGCATTGCAGAAGTAGAAAAAAACATAAAGGTAGTTACGATAATAATTTGGATTTTAGAAATCCTTAGGATAGCGTACAAACTTTATTGTGGTGAGTATAAGTTTTTGGATAGCTACGTTCCTTTGTTTTATTGTAGCGCCTTTTTATATGCCGGACTGCTTTCATCTTTCGGAAGCGGTATGATAAAAAGAGCAGGTGATGTGGTATTGGCCACAGGGGGTCTTGTTGGCGGGACAATTTTTTTGATATTTCCAATGACCTCATTGCCTGATTATCCTGCGTTTCATTTTATCAGTTTTCATAGCTTTTTTTACCATGGAGCTATGGTTTATGTAGGGTGTCTTTTGTGCCTGACAAATTATGTAGAATTAAAAATAGGTGATATCTGGCTATATGCAATGTTTGTCGGTGCTATGTGTTTTATAGCGCTCATAATAAACAATATATTTGATTGCAATCTTATGTTCATATCAAAGGCTTTCCCGGGCAAATTAGGAAAAGTGTTGTTTGTATCAACAGGGAAATTATATACGCCGCTAGCTGTTTTGGTGCATCTTTTCCTCCCATATTATGCAGTATACGGAATAGCAAAAAAATCTCAACGATAATTTTTCGTTGAGATTTTTTTATTTAGCTTTCTATGCCGACCAACAAGCCGCCTAATTCAGCATAATATGAGCATAATACACCACATGGTTCAATAATTATGTCTGATGCAGGATAGTCATTTAAAATTCGGCTTTTAAGCTCTTCCGCCAGAGAAATATTGTCGCAATGTGCAATTCTTACTTTCCCTCCGCAAAAATCGCTTGATTTTATATGCTCGTATAAGGTTATGAGAGCTTTTTTCTCGCCGCGTGGCTTTGATAATGGCTCAAGAGTTCCTACATCTGAGGCCTTGCCTATCACTCTTACGCCAAAAAGCCCTGCAAGATGTGCAATGGCAGGATTTACGCGTCCGTTTCTAGCCAGATTTGTAAGCGACTCCAGGCAAAAGAGCAGACGGGTATGTTTTTTGTATTCTTCAATTTTTTCTATAATCTCATCAAATTTCAGACCGCATTTTATAAGCTCTTGCAGTTTTTCTATTATCAGCTTCATTTCAGGGCCTGTCGACAGAGAGTCTATGATATGAATTTTTGTGTCTTTATGTGCTTCGCAATAGAGTTTTTTTGCATTTGTTGCAGCGGCAAAGCTGCCTGATAAGGCACTAGTTATGGTAAGCGCGAAAATGTTATCGGCTCCTTCAAAGCTTTTTTGCCAATCGTAAATATTAGGGCACGAGGTATGTGTCTTTTCTGTAGACGTTTTTATTTTGTGTGCGATAGCTACAGCATCGGCTTCGGGCGAGTCTACATACTCATCATCGCCGACGGAAACCGTAAGCGGTACAAAACCGTAATCTATTCCATCCATACAATATACATTAGACGATGAATCTGCTACTATTTTATATTTCATATATGCCTCCAATGATTAAATAATATCTATATCTATTATACATAGTATTGAATACTATGTCAAGTAGTAAAAAAATAAAACCGCCCTTTGGCGGTTTTATTTTTTTATTTTTTAAACATAGTTCCAATACCTGTATCTGTAAAGATTTCAAGTATTATTGAGTGAAGTATTCTTCCGTCGATTATATGCACTCTGTTTACGCCTTCGTTAACTGCATCCATACAAGCGCGGCTTTTAGGAATCATACCACCTGAAATTGTGCCGTTTTCGATTAGGCTTTCTGCGTTTTCTGTTGTGATTTCAAATATAATCTTGCCGTTGTTATCCTTAACGCCCTCGACGTCTGTTAAGTAGATTAATTTTTCTGCTTTCATAGATACTGCAACTGCACTGGCTACTGTATCTGCGTTGATATTATAGCTTTGTCCGTTGTTATCTGTGCCGATAGGGGCGATAACCGGGATATAACCGCCGTCACAAAGAGATTTGATGATATCTGAATTTACTTTGGTAATTTTTCCTACAAAGCCGACATCTATTTTGTTGCCTTCGGTATCTTCTGTCAGTGGAATACACTCGATAATTCTTCCGTCTATACCGCAAAGTCCAACAGCCTTGCCACCGTTTATGTTTATGTTTGAAACGACCTCTTTGTTTGTCTTGCCTACTAAAACCATCTGCGCTATTTTTATTGTGTCGGCATCTGTAACACGAAGACCGTTTATAAACTCGCTTTCAACGTTGTGGGTTTTTAATTCTGCTGAAATGTCAGGACCTCCGCCGTGGACAATAACAGGGTTCATACCTACATATTTTAAAAGTGTTATGTCTTCCATAACGGTTCTTTTTAAATCTTCGTTAATCATAGCGTTGCCGCCGTATTTTATAACTATAGTTTTGTTATGTAGCTTTTGAATGTAGGGCAGAGCCTCGGTAAGTATACCGGCGCGCTTTATTAATTCGTCTATTGTGTTCATTGGTTATCTCCTTTATTATACGTAGTAGCCTGGACGGTCTAAACCCTCATATTCAGGCAAATCAAAGAGTAGGTTCATATTCTGGATTGCCTGACCTGCAGCGCCTTTGATAAGATTGTCTATTACAGCCACGACAATTACCCGGTTAAGACGTTTGTCAACGGTAAGGCTGATGTCAACATAGTTTGAGCCTGTTACATTTTTGATTTCCGGTAATGTGTCGAGTATCCTTACGAATTTTTCGCCCTTGTAGAAGTTTTTATAGATATCTAAAAGCTCTTCCTTTGTATAGGGCTTTTTGAGGTTAGCGTATTCTGTGACCAATATGCCACGCTTCATAGGTACTAAATGAGGCGTAAAGGAGAGGATAATTTCCTCATTTGCCAGGATAGACAGTTCCTGTTCAATTTCTGATGTGTGGCGATGTGTCGCTACCTTGTATGCTTTCATTGTTTCTGTACATTCGGCAAAATGTGTCTGCAAAGAAAGAGATCTGCCTGCTCCTGAAACACCTGATTTTGCGTCGATTATAATGTTCTTGGTTTCGACAATACCCTCTTTTAATAAAGGAGCCAGTCCAAGGATTGAACAGGTTGTGTAGCAACCGGGGTTGCCGATGAGAGATGACTTTTTGATTTCGTCTCTGTGAAGCTCACACAGACCGTAAACTGATTTTTCCAAAAGCTCGGGACACGCGTGCTCTACGCCATACCACTCTTTATAAACATTTAAGTCATTATATCTGAAATCTCCGGATAAATCGATAACCTTTAACCCTTTTTCGCAGAGTTCTTTGATAACTTTATGTGAAACGCCGTGAGGGAGCGCTGTAAATACTACATCGCATTTTTCTGATGCGTGCTCAGCATCGGCCTCTTCCAAAACAATATCACAGATTCCGCGCAAAGACGGCATAACGTCGGACATTTTTTGTCCGGTATAGGTTTTTGACGCAAGAGATGTGATTTCAACATTCTTGTGTGCACAAAGTAAACGCACCAATTCTGCGCCTGCATATCCTGTTGCGCCTAATACACCAACTCTAATCATAGAAAAACTTCCCTTCAAAATTGAAATATGTGCATTATTATACATCATAATGCATAAAAATGCAAGTATTATTTTTAAAAATGAGGTTTATTTTTCAAAAAAGTGTCTATAATCTGCAATATACAATAAAATTGGAGTGTGCTGGGCGTGAAAAGAAAAAAATTATTATGGTGCATAATTGCTGTATTTTTACTAATGGTGTCTGTTGTAAGCGTCTGTGAGCTAGTGCAAAAAGATATTGCAGGCGGAATCGTGCGACTTCATATAATAGCAAACAGCGATGAATCGGATGACCAGAGGGTAAAGCTTTTGGTGCGCGATGAGATGATTTTAAGGCAGAATGAGATTTTTTCTGATGGCATACAAAAAACGTTGAGCAAAAAGCAAAAGGAGAAACTGACTGATGAGGCTATAAAAGTTTTGCGAAAACAAGGCATAAATTATGATGTAAGGGTAGAAACGGGAAATTTTTATTTTCCTACAAAAAGATATGAAAACATAACCTTACCCGCTGGTTATTACGATGCTGTGCGCGTTGTTTTAGGAAAGGGTGAGGGTCAGAACTGGTGGTGTGTTATGTATCCTCCGCTGTGCTTCAATGACAGCGCAATAGGAAAAGCAGACAAAGAGAGCGTTGATATATTAAGAAAAAGTATGTCGGAGTTTGAGTATGATATCATATCAAAAGAAAGTATAAAAGTCGTGCCTGCATTTAAATTGGTAGAAACATGGCAGATTATTAAGGAAAAAATTAAAAATTCTTTGTAACAAAAGAGGAAAATTTTGTAACATAGAAGTAATATAAGTTTAATAGAGGCACATCTAGAAATGGAGAATCTATATGACACAATATGATGTGTAAAAGGCTTTTAAACAGCGTGATATCAGGTTTTTTGACCGTTAGCATATCTCGCTGTTTTCTCTTTTTGCAGATTGTTAATTCCACAATATCTTGTATATTACAGTTATATTTCAAAAAAATTAAAAAAAATGTAAAAAAACACTTGCAAAATTTACAGAAATGGTTTACAATATAATCAAAGTGGTTCAAAGTGGTGGAAAAAGGATGAAAGGAGGCCATAAAAAATGTTTTTTGGCGAACATCAGCATACGTTAGACGCTAAGGGAAGAATGTTTGTTCCTGCAAAGTTTCGTGAAGAGCTTGGCGAAAAATTTATAGTTACTATTGGCCTCGATAAGTGCCTGTTTGTTTTCCCGCTTGAGACTTTTATGGTTTATAAGGAAAAGCTCGATGCAATATCGCTTGCAAATCGCGATGCGAGAGAATTTACAAGATTTTTCTTTGCAGGGGCTCTTGAATGTGAGCTTGACAAACAGGGAAGAATAATGCTTCCTCAAAAGCTTCGCCAGTACGCAAGGCTTGAAAAGGACGTAACAGTAGTCGGAGTTTCGGGACGTGTTGAGATATGGGATACAGCTTCCTGGGAGTCTACGCACAGTATTGAAAACTTTAGTCCTGATGAATTCTCAGAGAAAATGGAGCTTTTAGGCTTCTGATTTGGAGGTATATATGGAATTTCATCACGTTTCGGTTTTGCTTAGTGAAGCAGTTGACGGACTAAATATTCGCCCTGACGGAATTTACGTTGACGGAACAATGGGTGGCGGCGGACACAGCAGGGAAATCTTAAAGAACATAACGTCCGGAAAGCTGATTGGTTTTGACCGTGATGAAACAGCGATTGACGTTTGTCGCGCGCGGCTTTCTTCCTTTTCTGATAAGGTGGAGTTTGTAAACAGAAACTTTTTTGAAATAAAAGATGTTTTAAAAGAATTAGGTATAGAAAAAATAAACGGAGCAGTTTTAGACTTGGGCGTTTCGTCTCATCAGCTGGATACAGCAGAGCGTGGGTTTTCTTATCAGCACGATGCGCCGCTCGATATGAGAATGAGCAGAAGCGATACATTTTCTGCAAAAGATGTGGTAAACACTTACTCAAAAGAAGAACTTGCCGACGTTATATTTCGTTATGGCGAGGACAGATGGGCAAAGAGAATTGCTGAGTTTATTGTGAATGAGCGTGAAAAAGAAGAGATACTTACAACATCAAGGCTCGTTGAAATTATAAAAAAAGCAGTTCCCAAAGGGGCAAGACAAGACGGACCGCACCCTGCAAAAAGAACTTTTCAGGCAATCAGAATTGAGGTAAACGGAGAGCTTTCGGGACTTGAGAAAGCTGTCCGGGACTTTATAGATGTTTTGGCCCCTGGCGGGAGACTTTCCATAATTACATTTCATTCATTAGAAGACAGAATTGTAAAAACAGTCTATCAGGAAGCAGCAAAAGGCTGCACATGCCCTCCGGAATTGCCGGTTTGTATATGCGGCAAAAAGCCACAGGGCAAGGTCATAACTAAAAAAGCAATTTCGGCAAGTGATGAAGAGCTAGACGCCAATCCAAGAGCGAGAAGTGCTCACTTGCGTATATTCGAAAAAATATAACCTATTTAGGAGGGCTAAAGATGCACAAAAACAATTTGGCATATGAAAAAAGTAACTACAACGATATACCGGATAGTCCCCTTCTAAATAAGACGGCAAATAAACGTACAGCAGGTGGAGTTATGATTAAGATAGGAAAAAACAAAAGACTAAAACTCAATATTTCCAGTCAGAAAACTCAACATGCTCGTCGTGTTTCGCGCAGTGGCATTTTGTCGACAGTGGTGCTTTTGGCCATGGCGTTTCTGGTACTTTTGCGCGGACTTATGATTCAGTCAGGATACGACAAGCTTGAGAAGAAAAACGCAGAGCTTGCAGCGATTGTAGCAGAAAACCAGAAAATTCAGTTTAAAATAGACCAGACGCTCGATTTAGAAAATATCGAAAATGTTGCAAAAAATACATATAATATGGGCGAGCCCACAAAGGCGCAGACAATCTACATAAATCTTGAGCAGACAGAGCAGGTAAAAAAGGTAGCAGAGCGCAGCGGTTTCTTTTCTGGTATAGTGAGCTTTTTTGGCGGGATAGTGGAATATTTTTCATAAGACATAAATAACAATATAAAAGGAAAATAACGAAGTGTGAGAGTATTACTTTCACACTTGCTTTTGTAAATTAGAGAAATGAAAGGAGAAAATTAAATGGCAATCGGGGCACCTAAAACAAGCTTAAGAAAGAGAGCGTCTTTTGTTTTTGCTACTTTTTTTCTTCTTTTTTGTATACTTGCAGTTTATATTTTAAAAATTAATATCATAGATGGCGAAAAGCTAAGAACAGGTGCTATAGAACAGCAGACAAGAGATTATCAGGTGTCGTCTGCTCGCGGAACAATTTATGACAGAAACGGAAAGGCGTTGGCAGTAAGCTCGACAGCCGAAACGATTTCTGTAAACCCTAAAGAAATAGCGGCGGCAGGATATGCTATTGATGAGCTGGCACAAAAGCTTGCAGACATTTTGTTGCTTGACGTAGAAACTGTAAAGAAAAAGCTTTTAAAGGAAGCTTTAGATGTGGAGTTAAAGGCAAAAGTAGAACCTGAAATAGCAGACCAGATAAGAGCACTTGATTTAACGGGTATATACTTTAAAGAAGATACAAAAAGGTATTATCCGTTTGGATCGTTTGCATCGCATGTCTTAGGATATGTCGGTAAGGACAATCAGGGTTTGGGCGGTATAGAAATGGTATACGATGATGAGTTGTCAGGTGTGCCTGGCAGAGTAGTTACACTAAAGAACGCCCACGGAACTGATATGCCGTTTCAGGAAGAGCGTCACATCGACTCAGAAAACGGTCTTAATGTGGTTTTGACCATTGATGAAACTATTCAGCATTTTGCTGAAAAGCATTTAGAGGGCGTATATAATGATGCAGATGCAAAGGAAGGCGCAGCATGTATCGTTATGGATGTTAAAAGCGGTGAAATTTTAGCGATGGCTACAATGCCGAACTTTGACCTTAACTCGCCGAATGAAATCACAAATGTCGACACATTAAGATACTTAGAATCAATTAAAGAAGACAGCTCCTACACCGACGAAGATTATAACAATGCAGTGGCAGCTGCACGAAACAAAATGTGGAGAAATAAGGCGGTTGTTGACTCGTATGAGCCCGGCTCGTGTTTTAAAATATTGACCATGTCGATGGCTTTAGAGGAGGGAATTGTAACTCCTGAGGATCATTTTTTCTGTCCGGGGTATAAGGTTGTTGAAGACAGAAAAATTAAATGCGCAGAAAAATCAGGTCATGGCGCACAAACTTTCCGCGACGGAGTAAAAAATTCCTGTAACCCTGTATTTATTGAGGTTGGGCAAAGAGTTGGAATAGATTTATTTAAAAAATACTATAAAGCGTTTGGATTCCGTGACAAAACGGGATTTGATTTGCCCGGTGAGGCAAGTGGTGTTTTTTATACAGATGAACAGTTCAATATTGTAGAACTTGCGACGGCGTCGTTTGGTCAGGGACCTAAAATCACGCCGCTGCAGCTGATTTCGGCAGTTAGTGCTGTAGCTAATGGCGGCACCTTGATGAAGCCTCATCTGGTAAGACATTTTACTGACGAAAACGGCACAATAGTAAAGACGGTACAGCCAACTGTAGTGCGTCAGGTGGTTTCGGAAGAAACATCTAATATAGTTTGCGAATTACTGGAAAATGCCGTAACAAACGGTTCCGGTCAAAATGCTTATATTAAAGGATATCGTGTTGCAGGTAAAACAGGTACATCCGAAAAGCTTCCCCGTGGCAGCGGTAAATATACTGCGTCTTTTGTAGGGTTTGCTCCGGCAAACGACCCCAAGGTTGCATGTCTAGTTGTTGTTGATGAGCCTGCCGGAGGTTCTTATTATGGTGGTCAGGTTGCAGCTCCTGCAGTTGGTAAGATTTTACAGGATACGCTCAATTATATGGGAGTAGAGCCACAGTACACAGAAGAAGAAAAAACAACCATTGATGTGGGAGTTCCTGAAGTTTCGGGACTTGAGATTGCAGCGGCCAAGAAAAAGCTTTCGGATATGGGATTAAAATATACAATAATCGGCGGCGGTGATAAGGTTATCCGCCAGATGCCGGCTTCGTCTGCTGTTGTAAACAGCGGTTCTGTTGTTGTGCTCTACACTGAGGATGTGGAAAGCAGCACCGTTACAGTTCCTGATGTGACAGGAAAATCTTTGGCACAGGTTAAAGCAAGGCTTTCGTCCAGTGGACTAAACCTTAGTATTGTTGGTGCCGGTGCCACGGGGTCTTCGTCAGAAAGAACTGTTGCGGCAACACAAACACCTGCACCAGGAGCACAGGTTCCGCAGGGCAGCGTTGTTAAGGTAGAATTCAGGTTTAAAGATGTAGAGGGTACGGTTGATTAGTCAAGAGGTGGAGCGAAAATGAGATTATCTCAGATTTTAGATAAAAAGTTAGTTAAAAGCATATCGGGTAATGCCGAGATTGAAATAGAGAAGATTTGCTATGATTCGCGAAAAGCTGAGAAAAATTCTGTTTTCGTTTGTATAGTTGGCTTTGAAACTGACGGTCATAAATATATAGCTAAAGCTATTGAACAAGGTGCTACGGCAATCGTTGTTCAAAATGGAAGCGAGTTTTTGATGCCGCCTGATGATATAACAGTTGTCTATTCTGATGACACAAGAAAAATGTTAACTGCTATGTCGGCAAGGTTTTTTGATAATCCACAAAATAAGCTTAAAATAATAGGTGTAACAGGCACTAACGGAAAAACTACAGTTACTACACTTATAAAATCAATCTTAGAGTTTGAAGAAAAAAAGGTCGGTTTAATCGGTACTAATGCAAATTATATAAATGGTAAAGAATTGTGTGCAGAACGCACGACACCCGAATCTTATGAGCTTTATGAGCTGCTCGCCCGAATGGTAGAAGAAGACGTAGAATACGTAGTTATGGAAGTTTCTTCACATTCGTTAGAGTTATTTAGAGTATACGGAATAGAGTTCTTAGTCGGTGCGTTTACAAACCTTACTCAGGACCATCTTGATTTTCATAAAACTATGGAGCGTTATAAAGACGCTAAGGCTAAGCTTTTTGATATATCAGAAAATGCGGTAATAAATATAGATGATGAAGCAGGCGCAGAATATGTTGAGCACGTAAAATGCCCTGTGTTTACCTATTCGCTCTCTAATGAGGCAACATTTTTGGCAAAAAATATTAAAATATCTGCTCGCGGCGTAATTTTTGATATGATTTGCGATGGAAAAAATCACAAGGTTCGTCTTGGAATCCCCGGAAAATTTTCGGTCTATAATGCACTTACAGCACTAGGCTGTGTGGTGGCTGCGGGAATTTCTATCGAGAGGGCAATTGAAGCACTGACGTTTGCCAAAGGTGTTATGGGTAGATGTGAAACTGTTTATACAAATACCGATTACACAGTAATTATAGATTATGCACACACACCTGATGGACTGGAAAACATAATAAGCACAGTCAGGGAATTTTGTGATGGCAGGGTAATTACATTGTTTGGCTGTGGTGGTGACAGAGATAAGACAAAGCGCCCGATTATGGGACGTGTGGCAGCACAGCTTTCGGATTATTGTATAGTGACGTCTGATAACCCCAGAACAGAAGAGCCCAGTGCTATTATAGAGGATATAATGGTTGGCATAAAGGAAACTGACTGTGAGCATATAGTTATTGAGAACAGGCGTGAAGCAATAGGCTATGCACTTTCGTTTGCTCGTCGGGGCGATTGTATAATTTTAGCGGGTAAGGGCCATGAAACCTACCAGATAATCGGCAAAGACAAGAACCATTTTGATGAAAGAGAAGTAATAAAAGAGTGTCTTTTAAAAACGAACTAGGAGCAAATATATGATTTCCTTAAAAGTATCAGAAATTTTGGATATAACGGGCGGCGAGCTGATTTGCGGCAGTTGTGACGGAGTTGTAAGTGATATAACAACCGATAGCAGAAAGGTAAGCAAAGGTTCGCTTTTTGCAGCGATAAAGGGCGAAAAGGCAGATGGTCACAACTATGTAGAGAGTGCGTTTTCAAAAGGAGCAGTGTGTGCTGTTGTAGAAAAGGACATAGCTGCAAGCGGTACAGTCATAAAGGTAGACAACACTATTTTGGCGCTCGGAAAAATTGCGCGGGCCATTATGAGAAAAATCTGTGTACCTGTTGTAGCCATAACGGGTAGCGTAGGCAAAACTACAACGCGTGATATGACACATGCAGTTGTTTCGAAAATGTTTAACACTCTTAAAAATCAAGGGAATTTTAATAATGAACTGGGTGTTCCTTTGACTGTTTTTTCAGCCGATGAAAATATTGAGGCCGCAATTATAGAAATGGGTATGGATAATTTCGGAGAAATTGACAGACTTTCTTACATTGTGAATCCTACAATTTCTATAATAACTAATATTGGTGTATCTCATATTGAAAGATTAGGCTCTCAGGAAAATATATATAGGGCAAAATCTGAAATATTTAAAAATACAAAGCAATCAGGCACGGTTATACTAAATGGCGATGACAAAATTCTGATGTCGCATAAGGGCGAAATATCGCAAAATGTAGTAACAGTAGGCATAAAAAACGAAAATGCTGATGTTTTAGCAAAAAACATAAAATCAACAAAAGAAAGCGTTACATTTACCGCCTTGGGAATGGGAAAAGAATTTACAGTTACACTCCCTGTCCCGGGAGAACACAATGTTTTAAATGCCCTGCTTGCTATTGCGACAGGACTTGTGCTTGAAATACCGACAAAAGAAATAGCGGCAGCGCTAAATAATTTTTCTATGACGCAAATGAGAATGGACATAATAAACTCAAGGACAATAACAATTATAAATGATTGTTATAATGCAGCGCCGGCGTCAGTTTCTGCCGCACTTTCGGTTTTGGGAAAGCATGAGGACAGAAAGGTTGCTGTTTTAGGAGATATAGGCGCACTTGGGTCATATAGTAAAAGTGCACATTTTGATTTAGGATTAGATGTTGTAAAGAATAATATCGACGTTTTAATCACTATAGGCGAAAATTCAAGATATATAGCAGAAGGTGCATATGGTCAGGGAATGGATTCTAATGGGATATTTTCTTTTGATACAAAAGATGAAGCATTTTCTGAGCTTTTTGATATTATAGAAGAAAAAGATGTTGTTTTGGTTAAGGCTTCAAGATTTATGGAGCTTGAACAGGTGACAGAGTTTTTAAAGAACAATTTTTAGATAAGGGAGCTGATTTTTTGAATACAGGTGCTCTTTTTACAGCGCTTGGAGTATCGCTGCTTTCGTGTGTTGTGCTTACTCCTTTATTAATTCCTGTTTTAAGAAGATTAAAGTTTGGTCAGGAAATAAGAGAGGAAGGCCCCAGCTGGCACGCAAAAAAAAGCGGAACACCAACAATGGGCGGAATAGCAATAGCTGCTTCTGTAGTCCTGTCTATGATAATTACAGCAATTTCGTTTGCGCTTTCATTACATTCAGTTGTCTGTATGACACTTGGTGCTGCTTTGTTTGGCGTAGTAGGGCTTTTAGATGACTACATAAAGGTAGTTAAAAAGAGAAATCTAGGACTTACTTCAAAACAAAAGTTTTTAGCACAGTTACTGGTTTCTGTGCTTGTTACAGTTTATGCAATATCTGCGGGCGTGATTGATAACGAGATAGTTATCCCGTTTATAAAGCAGCCTGTAAATTTAGGAATATTTGGCGCGATATTAATTGTTTTTGTGCAACTGGCAACTGTAAACAGCGTGAATCTCACTGATGGTGTAGATGGACTTGCGTCATCCGTTACGCTTATTGTTTCGGTTTTTCTTATGGTTTGTGCTATTAAATTAAAAAACGTTGAGGTAGCAGTATTTATGGGAGCTACAGCTGTTTCTTGTCTGGGATTTTTGTTCTTTAACGCAAACCCTGCACAAATTTTTATGGGTGATACAGGTTCATTGTTTTTGGGTGGATGCATTGCAATAGGCGCAAGTTTATTAAAGCTTCCGCTTATATTGATTATTGCAGGTGGTGTATATCTTTGCGAAACGCTATCAGTTATTCTGCAGGTTGCCTCATTTAAATTAACGGGCAAAAGAATATTTAAAATGAGCCCGATTCATCATCATTTTGAAATGTGTGGCATGAACGAAAAGCAAATAGTGCTGTTGTTTTCGCTCGTGGCAGCTGTTCTTTGTATAATCAGCTATTATATGTTTTTATAATTAAGGAGGGTTTTTATGGCTGCAAAAGCTCGCAGAGTAAGCAAAACCGGATATGGTCACACCGAGCGTGCGGTCATTAAAAAAACCGGTATGGACCTTTATTTCATTTCCGCTGTTTTTACGCTTGTGGTATTGGGACTTTTAATGGTATTTAGCGCAAGTTATCCGTCAGCAAACTACAGATACGGAAATGGAATGTATTTTATAACCAGACAGTTTGCATATGCTGTGCTCGGTACGATTGCTATGCTTGTAACATCGAGAATAGATTATAGGATATATAAAGCAGATAAAGTTCAAAAGCTCATTATGGGCGTGACATTTGCGCTTTTGATAATTGTTTTGTTTACTACACCTCTAAAAGGTGCTAGGCGTTGGCTGGGGCTTGGGTTTGCGACAATTCAGCCATCGGAAATCGCAAAAATAACGATAATTATATTCTTTGCCAAGGTTATAAGTGAGGCGAAGGAAAAAATAAAAGACATACCTTATTTGTTAAAATACGCACTTATCCTGATATTGATGCTAGGACTTTTGCTCGCAGAACCACACCTTAGTGTATGTATAATAATTTGTTTTGTTGTTGCTACTATGCTCTTAGTCGGCGGATTTCCTGTAAAAATCTTCCTGACGCTGTTCGCGATAGCTCTGCCGATAGTTATAGCTCTAGCGTTTGGTGCTGACTATCGTGCAGACAGAATGAATTCTTATATAGACCCGTTTTCAGATAAGCAGGGCGATGGTTGGCAGATAGTTCAATCCCTTTATGCAATAGGCTCTGGAGGTTTTTTTGGTCTTGGCTTTGGAAATTCAAGACAAAAGTTTATGTATGTATCAGAACCCCAAAACGACTTTATCTTTGCAATCATTTGCGAAGAACTGGGCATGATAGGGGCGTTTGTGATAATATTAATCTTCGGACTTTTGATTTGGCGGGGAATTAAGATAGCAGTAAATGCGCCTGATAGCTTTGGTACACTTTTGGTTGTCGGGATTATGTCTTTAGTTGGTTGGCAGACGTTTTTAAATATCGCCGTTGTGACAAAGTTAATACCCACCACAGGTATCAGTTTGCCATTCTTCTCTGCAGGCGGCTCGTCGCTTGTATTTTTGATGGCGGCGATGGGAATAGTCCTGAATGTATCAAAGCACAAAAGACACGTAATAAGCATCAAGTAGAGGAGATTGAAGGCTTTGAAAATTGTAATTTCAGGCGGTGGCACAGCAGGACATATCAACCCTGCAATTGCTATTGCTAAAAGAATGAAAAAAGAATATGACGCCGAAATTCTTTTCATCGGAAGAGAAAAAGGGATGGAAAAAGACCTTGTTACAAAAGAGGGCTTTTGTATAAAATTCATTGAGGTTGAAGGACTTATAAGAAAGCTTACATTAAAAAACGTTAAGGTTTTAATTAAGTATCTTGTGGCCATAAAAAAAGCAAAAAAAATCATTAAGGATTTTGCTCCTGATGTTGTAGTTGGAACGGGCGGTTATGTTTGTGCTCCGGTAATGACTGCGGCAAACAAACTTAAAATCCCGACTTTGGTTCACGAACAAAATGTGTTCCCTGGAATGACTGTTAAGATGGCGGCATCATTTGTTGATTGTGTTGCCACAAGCTTTTCTGATATGGAAAAATATGTATCAGAAAAAGTGGCAAAAAAGTGCGTTTTAACCGGAAATCCCTTAAGAGAAAATCTTTTTGACTTATCGTATAGTGATGCACGAAAAAAGCTTTCTATAGGCGATGAAATATTTATTGTGACTGTGGGTGGCTCGCTTGGGGCACGTACGATAAACGATGCACTTTGTGATATTGTGAATAACACTTCATCTGAAAATGTAAAAATTCTGGGCGGAACAGGCGAACGCTTCTATGATGAAGTGATGGGTAAAATAAACAAAGACAAGCTAAATGAAAATATAGAAATTGTGCCGTATATTTATAATATGAACGAGGTTTTGCCTGCGGCAGATTTACTTATCGCGCGTTCAGGTGCAGTAACAGTCAGTGAGCTTTGTGCCATGGGCAAGGCATCGGTGCTGATACCGTCGCCGAATGTAACTCACAATCATCAGGAATATAATGCAAAATCTGTTGCAGATAAAGGCGCAGCTGTTATGATTTGTGAGCGCGACATAAAGGGCAGTATAATTTCAGATACAGTAAATAAGCTAATTGCAAATCGGGAAAAACTTAATGAAATGTCAGAGAGTGCGAAAAAACTCGCTATTGCTGACGGAACAAAGAGAATTTGTGACATAATTGCAAAGCTTGCTGAAAAGTAACTAAAAACACATCTGCGCATACTATGTTAATGAATTTTATTTATTATCAGGAGGTGCGCGTCTTGTCAAAAATTGTGATAAATGGCGGAAAACGCTTAGATGGCACGGTTAAAGTGCATGGAGCAAAAAATGCAGTTCTTCCTATTTTAGCGGCGACTATTATGGCAGAGGGAATACATACAATTCATAACTGTCCGTGCCTTTCGGATGTTTCGGTGACATGCGAAATTTTAAAGGAATTAGGAGCAACTGTTACGCGACATGGCGATACGCTTATTGTTGACACACGTGGGGAACTGGAAAGCTTTATCCCGGAAAGTCTGATGCGAAAGCTTCGTTCATCGATAATCTTTTTGGGGGCTGTTTTAGCAAGAAAAAAAGAAGCTAAAATATCAGCACCAGGTGGGTGTGAGTTAGGACCAAGGCCTATTGATTTACATATTAAGGCGCTCAAGGAATTAGGTGCCGAAATTAAAGAGGAGCATGGCTATTTGATATGCCGTGCAAATAAGCTAAAGGGTAGCGATATACATCTTGATATTCCAAGTGTTGGTGCTACAGAGAATATTATGCTTGCAGCCTGTATGGCAGAAGGCACAACGGTAATTTCAAATGCTGCCTGTGAGCCGGAAATTGAAGATTTGGCACATTTTTTGAATTCTATGGGAGCTGACATTTCAGGTGCCGGCACATCAACTGTCAAAATAGTGGGAAATTGCAAATTTGAGGCTTCAGAGCACAGTGTTATGCCGGATAGAATTGTAGCGACGACTTATCTGTGTGCAGCGGCGGCAACCGGTGGAAGTATATGTGTTACAGATGTATGCACAGAGCATTTGTCTGCGATTTTGGCACTTTTATCTGATTGTGGCTGTGAAATAATTAAAGAAAAAGACAAGGTGACGCTAAAAGCTCCTCGTGTTATAAAAAGTCCCGTAAGCATTAAAACTATGCCCTATCCTGGATTTCCAACCGATGCCCAATCGCTGTTTTTAGCTATGCTTGCAAAAAGTGATGGCACAACAATTGTGACAGAAACGATATTTGAGAGCAGATTTAAAGTAGCCGGAGAACTATCCAGAATGGGAGCAAAAATAAGTGTTAATGGTCGTGTTGCAGTAGTCAAAGGAATGGATAGCTTATCGGGTGCGCATGTAACTGCAGAGGATCTGCGTGGCGGTGCGGCTCTTGTGATTGCGGCGCTTTCGGCTGATGGCAGAACAACTATAAATTCTCCTGAATTTATTTATCGTGGATACGAAAATTTTGAAGAGAGTCTGCGCGCTTTAGGTGCAGATATTGTATACGAAGGGTGATGAAAAAATGCCAAAGAAACTGACGAGTGCAGGAAAATACAAAAGAAAAATGCGCACAAGAAGAATTGTAGCAGCAAGTATTTTAGGGCTTGTTATTGCTTTGTGTGTTTGCTTGTTTACACCGATTTTTGGAGTCAGTGAGATTGTTGTTGAAGGAAACAACAAGCTTTTGAAAGAGGATATAATAGATCTTAGCGGAATAAAGACAGGGCAGAATATTTTCAGAATAAACACAAAAAAAACATCTGCAAAAATCAAAGAACTGTCTTATGTTGACGATGTAAAAATCGTGAGAAAATTTCCCGCAAAGATAAAAATACTACTGGATGAGTCCACAGAGGATATCATTATAGATACACCGACAGAGTTCATCGTTGCGACTATTGATGGAAAGGTTTTATATAAAACAGACGACGTCACGCAAGTGCCTGTTCCTATTATAAAGGGAATAAAGGTAAAGGGCGCAGAAGTTGCGAAAAAAATAGAAACAGAAGATGAAGAAAATTCAATACGCGATATTGTTTATGTAAAATGTTTTTTCGGAAGCGACTATTGGTCTGAAATAGATATGATAGATGTTTCTGATCAGTCTAACTTTATGATGGTAATGCGTTCGGGATTGCGAGTGACGTATGGGCCTATTGACACGATAGAGACACTTGAACACAAAATTAAGATGCTCGATGCAATTATCCCACAGGTTAAACTGACAGAAAGAAGCTATCTTGACCTTACGACAGACAAGGGATATTTTGGAACATATACCGAGGATGAATACGAGAATATCAAAAAACTCCGTGAAGATGGAGAACTTATCAAAAAACTGACAGAGGAAGAGCCTGTCGAAGAAGAGCAAAAAGAGGAAGAAAACGTCGAATAAAAGGGTAAAATAACACAACATATATAAAAGGGAAGAAAAATTAATAATTTTGTAATTTTATACTTGTAATTGTCTATATGTTGTGGTATAATAAGTTATAATTAGAATATATGCGCAATTTTATGTTGTGCAGATAATAAAGAATTTAAAATTAAACAGACGGTTTATTACATACAAAAGAGGAGGAAAAGCAAGTGTTTGATTTTGATAATGGTGGAGCAAGTATCGCTCAGATTAAAGTTATTGGTGTTGGTGGCGGCGGTAACAACGCTGTAAACAGAATGATTGACGCAGGTCTTTCAGGTGTTGAATTCGTTTCAATCAACACAGACAAGCAGGCACTTTTATCATCACAGGCAAATCAGAAAATTCAAATTGGTGAAAAATTAACAAAAGGTTTAGGCGCAGGTGCTAACCCTGAGGTTGGCTCTAAGGCTGCTGAAGAAAGCTATGATGAAATAGCCCAGGCAATAAGCGGCAGCGATATGGTTTTCGTTACAGCTGGTATGGGCGGCGGTACTGGTACAGGTGCTGCACCTGTTGTTGCTCAGATTGCTAAAGATATGGGTGTTTTAACATTAGGTATTGTTACAAAGCCTTTTATGTTCGAAGGTAAACAGAGAAGCAATCGTGCTGATGAGGGTATCGCAGCATTAAAGGATTGCGTTGATGCTATAGTTACAATTCCTAATGACAGACTTATGCAGATTTCAAATCAGCATACAACAGTTATGGATGCATTTAAAATGGCAGATGAAGTTCTGCTTCAGGGTGTTAAGGGTATTTCAGACCTTATCACAGGCAATGCATTAATCAATCTTGACTTTGCTGACGTTGTTACAATTATGAAGAACACAGGCGTAGCTCATATGGGTGTTGGCCGTGCAAGCGGTGAAAAACGTGCAGAAGACGCAGTTAAAATGGCAATTTCTTCTCCGTTGCTTGAAACAACAATTGATGGAGCACGCGGTATCTTAATAAATATTACAGGCGGTCCTGACCTTAGCTTGTTTGAAGCTAACAGTGCTGCAAGCCTTGTTTCAGATGCTGTTGATCCGAATGCCAATATCATATTTGGTGTTATGATTGATCCTGATATGAAGGATGAAGTTTCTATCACAGTTATCGCTACAGGCTTTGAGGGTGTTTATGGTACAGCAGTAAATTCACCTGCTACACTTTTCTCATCAACACCAGCATACAAAGGTGGAGCAATGACACAAAGACCCACACCTTCTGTAAGCCGTCCTGAACCTAAAGTAGCTGCTCCTTCTGAAGTAGAAATTCCCTGGTTTTTAAGAGATAAAAAATAATATTTAAATAAAACAAAAAAGCCGTTATATCGTGAAGTAGTCAATACTTTGTAGACACAAAAAAGAATATTTTAAGCTGCCTGTTCAAGTCTGTATTGAACAGGCGGTTTTCTTTTTAGTTTTCGCATAGGTTTTATGTAATTAAAATAGTGTATGGTTTCAACAATGACTTTTTGTAAGTCATCACACTTCCAATATTGGAAATGTGAACGAAGCACATCTTTGAATCTACCAAAGAAAGATTCAATCACTGCATTGTCTCTTGGTGTTCCTGCTCTTGACATACTTTGAATTACGTTGTATGATTTAAGTAGGTTACAATAACCTGCTGATGAGTACTGAACTCCCTGGTCGCTGTGGAAAAGGATTTGGGATTCGGTGCTCTTTGCTTTTTCAAGAATTCTTTTTGCAGGTTTCATAACAAGTAAATTATCAAAAGTATCACTTAGTTCATAATCAATTATCTCGTTATTAAATAAATCTAAATAACAAGCAAGATAATGCCACTTACCCTTGTGTTTTATGTAAGTAACATCTGTTACTATCTTTTGCATTGGCTTATCTGCATTGAATTTTCTGTTTAATATATTGGCATATCTGTTATGTTCTGAACCTTCGGTTTCAGGACTTTTTTGTTTTCGTACATATCCTGATATTTCAAGCCTTTTCATTGATTTCCAAACAGATATGTCTGAAACAAGCCAACCATACATGTTTAGCAAAGTGTCTGCTATTGTTCTGTAACCTTGTGATGGATAATGTGAGTGTATGTCTAAAACATAGTAATCTAATTCTTGATGTTGCAATTCGTAACGGTTTAGAGTTCCTTTTCTTTTTAACCATTTGTAGTAACCACTGCGAGAAACTTCGTATACATCACAAAGTTCTTTTACTGAATGGTTAATACTTTCTCTTTCAATACAAGAGTATATTTGTTGAATTACTTTCTTCTGGCATCGCCCCTTTCTAGTTCTATTGATTTTTTTAAGCGTACAATTTCCCCATCTTTCTTTAACAGCTCACGTTCCAACAATGCAACTTTGTATTCAAGTTGCTCTATTGGGGAAAGTTCTTTTTTGCGATGATATTTAGCAAGTGGATTACCGGGTTTACGCTTGTTGATAAGAGCTTCTTCGCCACCTTCTAAATATTGCTTTGTCCATTTATGAATTTGAGAATGATATATTCCTGTTTCTCTTTGCAAAGAATATGTGCTTTTGCCTGATAAATTACGTAAAACCAATCCCAACTTTTCTTCCTTACTGTGATTTGCATTCGTCCCGCCCTTCGGTCTCCCCATATCTTTCAACTCCTTTTTTTTATTATAGCATAAAAAATGATGGTAGACACTTTTTTGTGTCTACCATCATTATATCACTTCA
>JAZRBM010000007.1:0-1545 GCA_045635085.1 Congzhengia sp.
TTATCAAAATGTATATGAATACTTTCCCAATGAAAAACACGCCTTTTGAACCAAATGGAAGAAAAATGTTTATAAATAAATGATGGATTCGCCTTATTCAAAGGTGCGTATCTCACTTCGTAAGCATCCAACAGTTTGCAATAATCTTTTACCTTATCCATAAAATTCGATGAATTCTTTGGTGACCAGGCATTTTCAGCGATTGCTCCAAGTCTTGGGAAGGTCATAAATTCAAGTTTCTTCATATCAGGCACATATTCTGTCCACATACAAGCTTCAACGCCGTAGGTGTCTTCATCTTTTTCGGTCAATGCACCATCACTGTTGCAAACATCCGAGAGGGATGTCCATCCGTAAGGGAAATCAAGATAAAAAGTTTTATTTTTTGAGTTTATGAGCTTTCTGCCTCGTTCAAGTTCCTTTTTTATCATTTCATCGTTACAATGGGGTTTATATATGGTCCACGCAATTTTGGAAGAAAGGTTATCCGTTCCACCTTCTGTATCGTTGCCCCACATAAGAGAAGAATAACCTTTTGATGCAAGATAATCGTTAACTTTTGACATAAAGAACATCTGGAGGTCGTTTTCATCGTGCAGATTGTTTTCTTTTATGGCCTTCTGGCAATGAGGACATATTTTCCAACGTTCTTTGAATGCTTCATCGCCACCAATATGAATTATTTTATCGGGGAAAAGTTCCATTATTTCGTCAAGAACATCATAAACAAAACCGTAAGTTGACTCTTTACCTGCGCAGAGAATATCTCTTTTGACACCCCAATGGGTTGCTACTTCAAGACTTCGCTCAAAACAAGAAAGATACGGATAACAGGCGATTGCAGCAACATTGTGACCCGGAACATCAAATTCGGGAATAACCTTGATTTTATGTTTGTGGCAGTATTCAACAACTTCTTTTATTTCTTCCTGAGTATAAAAACCGCCGTGAGATTTTCTGTTGAAATTTGTGTGACTGCGCACCGAGCCTTTTTCTGTCAGTAAAGGATATTTTTTGATTTCTATTCTCCAACCCTGATCCTCAGTCAGATGCCAATGCAGTATGTTTATTTTATGTAATGCAATAAGCTCTATGATTCGTTTTATATCATTGACAGAATAAAAATATCTTCCACAGTCAAGCATATATCCTCTGTAAGCGAAGCGTGGGGAGTCAAAAATTTCAGTGTATGGAATATTCCCTCCTGATTGCAGAAGCATTTGTTTGAGAGTCTGTATTCCGTAAAAAAGTCCGTTTTCTGTTTTTGATACAATATTAACTTTATTGTTTTCGCACTTCAGGGAATAACCTTCATCATATTTGAAGTTGTCATCAATGATTAAAGAAATTAAACAGTCACCATTTGATGCTTTGATTTCTTTGTGCAATACTTTTTTTACGAAAACAATCAAATCATCAGAAAAATCAAATGCGGAAACGGTTGTATTGTCAGTTAAAACAAAACCGGTTACAGATTTATCGGTAAATATTTTTACAGGCTGAGGAATCAGTTTGAACATAAGATAAGCCTCCGATTAAATAAAC
>JAZRBM010000008.1:0-209419 GCA_045635085.1 Congzhengia sp.
AATCCCAACTTTTCTTCCTTACTGTGATTTGCATTCGTCCCGCCCTTCGGTCTCCCCATATCTTTCAACTCCTTTTTTTTATTATAGCATAAAAAATGATGGTAGACACTTTTTTGTGTCTACCATCATTATATCACTTCACCATGCTGATACGACTTAATCTTTTTATTTATCTATTATATGCTTTGTAAAGATTTTACTTAATTCAGTTTGCTGATGCTCGTTAGATGGAAAATCCTTTGATGTTAATTCTAGATTTAGTTCTAGTAAGGTTTTTTTACTTTGAGAGAACTGATCTTTAAAAAATTCATATGTAAGTGTTTTTTGTTGTATTCCATAATCATAGAATGTTTTTAGTGCTTTTATCAATGCACCAAATCCTGTTGTTTTTGATAAAATATAGTTATTAGGATCATTCCACTCATCTCTAAAGACACTTTTAACGGCATCAAAATAATTTATTAAAACCTTCAATATAAGTTCATCACGATCTTCGATAAACATATTCCTAAATGGTATATATGAATCCTCCTTTAATTGCCATCCTTTTTTTAGCTTTATTGTATCATCTTTAGGATTTCGGCTTATTAGTGGGAGTAAATACGTTACAAACGTACCCTGTGATAATGATTCGTTTTCGCTGGTCTTTTTCCCTAACATTTTTAATCTATTAAAGAAAGGTGATTGTGGGTTAGAATTGAGAATTCGTGCCAAATCATGACAAGTTTTATATGGACTTCTACTTTCATTTAATTCGAACAAATCATATATTAGTGATTTATCAACCTTTGCTTGGTTACTATTTATTGTGGAAAAAATATATGCTTTTTCCTCTTGTGTTAAATCAAACATGATAACGACAAGTAGCTCAAAATCCGCTTTGGGATTTTCTCTAATACCATCTACTCTATGTTGTCCGTCCAGTATTTCAGCAAATCTTTTTTCACCATCAAATTCAAAATAAAACTTGTTACATTCGTCAACAGTGATTTTTTCTGATTCAGATGTATTGACAGACAAAATAATCGGAGTAGGGAAAGTGGCATCTGGATCTTCACAATATGCTGCTATTTCTTTTACTCTAATTTTTGAAAGATCTCTTTGTATTCCATCAGACACGTCCATTCTTCGATTAACGGTTGTTACTTTGAGTAGATCTTTAGACGCTATCTTTCCCACATAGAATGTTCCTATGGGTTGCGTGATTTCTATAACATTAATTTTATTAATCATACAGCAATTTTCCCTCCCTTAGTGTCATATTCTGATGCATCTGCTAATTTGTTCTGCGTTTCTTCTATTCTATTATTTTCAGATTTCAAATATTCTTGGTCGTCATATTCTCCAGTAATTGAATCGTGCTCTTTCATATGACCAACTAAAAACATATAATAAGCCATAAATAATGATAGCAATGTAAATATTACTTGTGTAAAAAGATTTCCACAATTTTCTCCTAGCCACAAAAAAACCATAGCAATAACAGATATAAAAACTATTGCAATTCCTGTGATTTTATAGCCCAAGAAATGAGTCGCTCCAGTTAGTTTTCTTTCCACCTTAATACCTAATAAGGTATCTATAATCAACGGAGAACATAGTGCAATTGAGAAAGTATACAATTGCCCGGTTTGAATATAACTTTTAAGATTTTCAGTATCTCCCATAAGGAATGCAGCAATGAAGTTAATCATTCCAAAAATAACAGAATATACGACCCACCCAATATAAAGTTTTTCACGTTTTACAATTAGGAATGGCGCCGATAATCTTTTCCACAGATCTCTCATCTTCCACCTCTATATAATTTTTTTAGAACTTAATAACAAATTATGGTTAATATTATATCATATAGAGGAAATATTTTCAATCATATTGTCAGATATTAAAATATTTTGGTGAATTTTACATGTAAAAACTCCTTGCAACAGTATCATTGCAAGGAGTTTAATAGTTAAGGTTCCTGTTTAGTGCATAACCTTTTGCATATTATGGCGTAAGTTTGGCGTAAATTGGCGTATTTTTTAATTTTGTCAATTCGTCAAACCCGCTATTTTACTGCACTTTTTTGATTATTACTTGTCTAACGGCTTCATTGTGGGGACATCCTATATGCTTTGTAGATATGTCCTCACACCTCTATATATGTGTCTTTCTCAACGTTTTATTTTATATCCAGATTTTATAAATCTGTATCATTCTTCACAAATGGTCGCAAATCGGTCGCATTGTGGTCGCAAAGTCGCAACCGCTTAAAAATTACTTTGTATTGCTTTTGGTTGATTGAAATAATTATCAAAATTAATGATTTCTGACTTTTTCAAATCCTTTGTTGCTTCTGCATATATGTCCATAGTGGTTTCAGCATCTGCGTGTCCTAAAATTTCTTGCATAGCCTTAATGTTAACACCTGCTTCACACATTCTTGTTGTAAATGTATGTCTTAAAGAATGGTTGCTGAATTTTGGAAGAATAACTACATTATCTCGACTATTTTTATCAAGAATTTCATAGTTGCAATCCCTGATAATTCTTCTTAAAGCCTTGTTTAGCGTTCCTTGATGTTGAACACTCCCAAAACGATTGACAAAAATAAAATCTCTTAAACCATCTACAACGGCGGTGCATTTTATCCCTAGTTCCTCTTGGTATTGCTTTTCCATAATAAAAGCCTCTTTAACTTTGGGAATCATAGGTATAATTCTTTCGCCTGCTTTGGTCTTTGGTGTGTTTATTGCAAAGGTACATCTTTCTTCGTTCCTTTTGTCATAATAAACCAAAGTATGATTTACACTTATAATTTCTTCCTCTAAATCAATATCACACCATCTAAGACCTGTTATTTCGCCAACACGCATACCCGTCCATAGCATAATAACAAATATGGGATACCACCTATGATATTGACCTTGTTTTTTAAGAAAATTTTCAAATATCTCTTGCTCTTTAATTGTAAGTGCTTTCCTTTTTTCGATCTCAAAATTATGAGCCTTTTTCAATTCTTTCAAAGCGTTGTCCGAGGGGTTATATCTAAGGTAATCATCTTCTACACCCAATTCTAAAACTTGATGTAAAACGGTATGAATATTATCAATCGTATTTACTTTTACATGCCTTTCATCAGCGAGATAATTATAAAATCCTCTTATGTCAGTTCGCTTTAAATCCACAAGTTTATTTTTGCCAAAATCAGGCTCTACAAATTGCCTATACATATACTTGTAATTTGAAAAAGTGTTGTCCTTTAGACCTCTTTTAAGCTGCACCCAACTATCAAACAAGTCATTAATTGTAAGATTGTTTTTGTCGGCTCTCACGCCATCTAGTACATCTCTCAGGACATCTAATTCCTTTTCCCTTAATTCTTCAAGTGTAACGGCACTTATAGAGTGTCTGCCACCACGCTTATCTCTCCACTTAAACTCATATGTTCCGCTTGTTCTCTGGTATTCACCCTCTTTTAAAATTCTGTTTTTATTATCTTTTCTTCTCTCTATTGCCATGTTGAAAACTCCTTTCATAACAACAAAGAGAACATGCCCACACTTATTATAGCATAAACCTGTTCTCTTTGTCTATTACAAAACTTTAATTTTATTAAATTGAATACATCCGTTCAAGAAACTCAGCAAATTTTTTTCTCTTAATAAGCCTCTTATTTCCGCACCATATAACATAAGGGCAGTTATCTGCATTTGTAAGTTCCCGAATTTTATTTTGACCTATTCCAAAATACAGGGATGCTTCTTCAAGTGTTAAATTTGCTTTTTCCCATAAAGGTATATGCTTTTCTATAATTTTCACCCCTTTCGATTTCTGCCAAGATATGTTTTAACGCTTGGATATTCTATTGTTTTTCCAATATCCTCATATATGACTACCTTGTGTATTCTTCTTAAAAACGCTTTCCACGATTCGACATCATCCCTTTGAATTTCCAAGTATTGTTTTTCTAAACTCCAATTAGAAATGATATAAACCTTATTATAACAAGCAAATTTGTTTGCATATCTGCTTGGCAATTCTATGGGATATATGTCGCAAAACAACAACATATCTTTGATGTTCAAGGAAGACCGAAACTCATCAAAAGCAATTACAGGCTGTCCGTTGTAATTATCAAAAGGATGTTTATAATCGGTTACTCTATAAACATTAGAATATCCGTTGTTTTCTAAAACACCTCTTGTTTTTCCTGTTCCTGTAGCACCGCTTATGTAAATAACCTCTAATTCTGTTCTAACAGTTTCTTTATACTTTTCTGTAAGAATGGTTGTTCTAACTTTGTCGATTTTGTCTATTTGAAGAATATAATCTTGATTTTGAGCCAATATTTCTGCGTTTGTCATATTATCTAAAACCATTTGATATAATTCTGACATATCACTACGCTTTCCTTTACTGTCAGGCGGTTGTGTTCCGTATTCTTCAAAAGTGCCCTCGATTTTCTTTTCTTGCTTAGATTGGTTATCTTCCCATTTTCCTGTCTTTTTAACATAGTTCACATTGTCCGAAACAGTCCCCTTACACTTTTCTATGTGAGCCTCTGGAAAATATCGTTTTATCATGCTGAATCTCACTCTTGATGCAAAAACTATAAATATGTGTGTATGATGTTGTGTTCCTTGTTCGTCAGCCATAGCCACATATATAAGTGTTTTAAAATTGTTCCTTAGCACATCTAATATATGTTGATGATGCCATCCTTTTTCAAGCGGAGCATTAATTGTAAGTTGATACATAAAGGATTGTGTATCTATAAAAGCACCCCCTTTGTTCGTTTTGTTCACAATAGCGAACATCCCCAAAATCTTGTATTTACTTGCGTTATGCCTGTTTGTGCGAGGTTGGGTAATACTATACCAACCTCGTTGCAAGGGCTTATGGCTTCGCCACCGCCCTTGCATTTAGTCTATCGGCTTAGTGCATCAATACATATTTCTTGCATTTTTCGTTCGTTTTTTATAACAGGAACTTTTATATAATGCAAGTCTGTCCCTTGAAACAACGCAACACCTTCGCCAATTCCAAAGGCTCTATCACTTATTTTTCCTATGTACTCTTTGGGTATCAACATCTCGTATATACTTTTGATAGGTGCTCCCATAATAATTATAACCCCATAATTTAATCTGCTACCTGTTGGAAATGCTGTTGCATCAGGTCTTTGACAGGAAATAACAAGTCTAACTGCGAGAGAGCGACCTAACATAAGTATTTCTGATACTTTTCGCATTAAACTTTCTGCTTTTTTCTTGTCAGTTCCAAGCAATGATAAAATGTTTGCAATATATTCATCCCACACAAGCGTGATAGGGGAGCGTGAAACATCTTCGCCTGATTGTCTTTTATGCAGAATTTCATATACAATTTCTAATGCTTCGATTGTTTTGCCATAGGGAAAATATCGAGGGCAATTTCTTAAATATGAAAAAGTGTCATCCTGTTTAAAATCAGCAAAATATGTCTTTGCATTGTTTCCATCCTCAACACATATTCTAGCAAAATATTGATTTGTTAAATAGGATTTTCCTGAGCCTGACATACCACATATCAAAGTATGAGAATTTGTCTTTGTTGAAATGTCTGTACTTATTGAAATTTTATCGCCATAGCCATACCAAGCATCAAAATCGTAGCCGATTAAAACTTTGTTAGAATCTATCATCATATAAAATACCTCTATCTTTTGCTTTTCGACCTTTTGCAGTTTTTATAAGAATTTTATTTCCGTTTGATTTCCCGCCATATTCGATTTCTCCCACAAAATGAACATTAAAAACATCGGCTAAAGTATCTTTTCGTTCTTTCCATTTTTCCATGGGGATTTTACTGTAAAATTCACGAATTGTAATACCATTTTTAAATGTCTTTTTTTGTATGAGAATAGGACAACTTTTTTCTATATCCTTTTTATCGAATACAAGTATAATATCAGCTTCATCTTTTTTTGCTATCAAGTTCCCAATACCTTGTAGTATTCCTATGATAATGACGATAGGCAGAAAAACGATTAAAAACATTACACAAAAATTAAATATCGGCATTAAAATTTGAGGTATTTCAAAAGCAGTCAGTAATTTTTGCTCTCCTTTAATAAGAAAAACTATACCTATAATGATGAAAACCCATATAAAATTTAGCATAGGATAATTGAAAAAATGCTCAATGCCGAGCTTTAACCTATAAATGTTTTTTCTTATGTTATATCGCTTTTGATTATATGTATTATCATTCATATATTGTCCTTTCCGTTGAGCAAAGGGGATGACAAAAGCCATCCCCTTTGTCAATTACACACATAGTTAATACCTCATTATTGAGATATGTTAATTTTTCTTGGTGTGATCTTTTCAATCCGCTCTGGCTTTCCCTTTCGGTTATAAAAGACTTCTAATACATCCCCGGGATTTAAGTCTGGTAAAGAAATATCATCATTTACAAACAGTCTATCAACCATTTCGCCGATAGTATTTTCTTCTACGAAGGAAACGAACAGTTGCTCACCTTTTATGTTTCTTCCGTCTACCACAAAGTCCAATTTTTTCTTTCCAATTAATTTCACTTGCATAACCTTTTACCCCTTTCCGATAATCTTCGATATCAAAGTTATCTATATTCGGTTGCGCTTCCACTTATATGATAACGCAAATAGGTGGGTATTGCAAAGGTGAGTTTTATGTGATATACTATAAATAATCCCTACCTAAAGGAGTGAAAGAATGAATATTGATAAACTTTTAAATTTCTTTTACACAAGAGCATCTCAAAGAATTAAAGCAAAAATTAGAGAATCTGGTCTAAAATATGTAGACATATACCCAAATGATACTAAGCTAATCAGTTGGATAGTCAATAATAGGCTTACTAAAAACAACAGATTTTTAATTACTGATAGAGTTGTTGAATTTTATGAATGCAGTGATGCTTATGGGCTTCTTCCAAAATTAAATTTTAAAGATAAGATAGAAATATTTTGGGGAACAGAAGAAGAAATTAATTCTTATATATATGATTTGTTTATATTGCTATGGGAAGAAATTTCCAAAGAAATCTCTACATACGGCATTGATAAAAATTTATTTCTTTGCGATTACATACCATATGCAAAATACAAATCGTATTGGGATATTCTTTTTTTACAAGAAAATAAATATCCTGCATTAGCATATGGAATATATGAAGATGATGTTGTTGAAAAAATTGATTATGCTGAAGAACAGGCACTAATATTTTTATATAAAAAATGTCAACAGGATTTTCTATCAAATTTTAAACAGTTTGCAAAAGAAACATCATCATTCCATAAAATCAATAAAGTATTTAAAGAAAATTTTATAGAAAAATCTTTTGTTCCGTTACTAGAAAAACATACTCCCAATTCCTCATCACTTGGTTTGCGAGTTCGCGATTTAATATATTCTGATTTATCACATACTGCACCGCTTATTTATGAAAAAAAAGACACTGATAATTTATACCTAAAAAGATTAATAAATGCATCCAGTTCTTATATTTTAGAGTTGGAAAAAATTCAAAAAGATATGCTTGTATAACAAAAAAGGAAATGCAGCCGTTTTCGGTCGCATTTCCTTTTTGTTACTCATATTCTTTATTCATAGATGGACTATTTATAATTTGATTTATTATATCATCTTCTGTTGCCATATTAGGTGTCCACATATAACATAAGGATTCTAAATCAATATCCCAGGCTTTATTGTATCGCATATACATAAGGCCATAACGATTTTCGTCATACTCAAAAATTGTTCCTCTTAAAATATTGTTATTGTCATCAATACCAAATTTTGCGGTTTCATTATCGTTTCTGTATACTGTTAAGTAAAATTCATATCCAATTGGATCAACATTTTTAAAAACAGAGTTTTTACTTATAAAACCATAATCATGTTCTATAAGATATTCTATTGTTCCAGATGGATAATAAACAGATGAAGATTTTAGGGCAGGCTCTTTTTCAATCCATTCAGCAATTTCATCTTGATTACCTGTTGCTTTTCCGTAATTTGCAAGGAATACAATATATTTGTTATCTACATCTTCAAATGCTTTATATTCTTCAGCTTCACATACGATTGGTATTTTTTCTATCTCTGGAATTGTTACCTCTCTCCAAGAATTAGCAAGGCAAACATATCCAACTTTATCAGAGCCAAAATATTTAATTCCGTCTGCTGATGTCGTTATATTGTTATCTTCATCAAAAGACACACTTTTGTCATCATCTGCTTTAATAATTGGTACATATCCATCTGTATTATTTGCATTTTCATTAGAACAACCACATAAAAGCAAAATGGTTATTATGGTCATAATACATATAATCCTTTTCATAAGTCCTTCTCCTTAATGTTTGATATATTTATAAATTAGGGGTGTCCTTTGTATAAGTTATAATCTTTTCTTTACCACAAAATTTGCATTTATATACTTTCTTATATTTAGTTCGAGTACCAGAAATATATTGTTTGGTAGTATATACAATCTCGCCATCTTTATTTTTCTGTTCAATTTCCATTGGAACATTAATATCCTTTGTTCCTATATTTTCTTCCCTCAAAAAAATTAAAGCACCAATTTTTTTACATTCCATACATCTATTTTTAATACGTTTCCAAAATATAACCGACAAAACTATTATCGATATTACACCAATAATAAAAATGGGCATTATTACTTTTAAAATCAAATTACTTTCTATTTCTACTTTTTTTACTAATGCAATTATGAACACAATAAAACTACCTATTTTTGCAGATACAAATGTCCAGATATAGCATAAAAATAATGTAATAACTATCAATAATATTTTTAAAATCTTAATTGACTTTATAGAGCAAACTATTTTTTCCATTTTTTCACATAATATAATCTACCAACAGTTATATTAAACCTTTCTATAAAAATATGTTTTATGTTGTTAGGTGTTGCATAACATATTATATCATAGCAATTATAGAATTTCAAGAATAATTTGTGAGGTGTTGGCTAACATACAAACTAATCGCAGTTTGATATACTTTTACAAAAGGTGGTAGTTTGTATGGGAAATAGAAAAAACGATGATACGATTTATGACATAATTCGACGAAATATTAAAAAATACAGAAAAGAAAAAGGTATAACTTCTGCACAGTTGGCAGAAATGGTTGACCTTTCACACGATTTTATAAGACAAATTGAAAGCGAAAAAACAAGATATAATTTTTCGGTGGAAACACTTTATAAAATATCTGTTGCACTTAATGTCAGTTTAGATAAGTTTGTCGAGCAATAATAAAAACACGCAAGATACATTTTGTATTTTGCGTGTTTTTCGTTATAATCTTAATATAATTTGAGCATGTTCTCTTTATTTGGTCGCAAATCGGTCGCAAATTTCATATCAAACATCTCAAAATCCCCATAAATAGAGGCTTTACTTGTCCGACGGCTTCATTGTGGGGAATAAAAGCACGTCACGGATGGCTGATGCATCTGTTAACAGCATACACATTCTGTCAATACCAAAACCGATACCGCCAGTAGGAGGCATACCGATTTCGAGTGCATTCATAAAGTCTTCGTCCGTTGTGTTTGCTTCCTCATCGCCCAGAGCAAGCAGGGCTTCCTGTGCGCGGAAACGTTCTCTTTGGTCGATTGGATCGTTTAATTCTGAGTATGCGTTTGCCATTTCCCAACCGTTCATAAAGAACTCAAAGCGTTCAACGTAGTTGGGGTCAGTTGGCTTTTTCTTTGTAAGAGGAGAAATTTCAATCGGGTGGTCCATAACGAATGTTGGCTGAATGAGGTGTTCTTCTACATATTCTTCAAAGAACAGATTTAAAATATCGCCCTTTTTATGATGCTCCTCAAATTCAACGTGGTGTTCTTTAGCCACGCGGCGAGCCTCCTCAACAGAGTTTATTTCGTTAAAGTCAACACCTGCGTATTTTTTAACAGCGTCTACCATTGTAATTCTTTCAAACGGCTTTCCAAGATCCATTTCGATTCCGTTATAAACTATTTTTGTTGTGCCTAAAACCTCTTGTGCTACATGCCTATAAAGATTTTCCGTTAAGTCCATCATACCGTGATAATCAGTGTATGCCTGATACAATTCCATTAATGTAAACTCGGGATTATGACGAGTATCCAGTCCTTCGTTTCTGAAAACTCTGCCTATTTCGTAAACGCGCTCAAGTCCGCCGACGATAAGTCGCTTTAAATATAGTTCCAATGAGATACGAAGCTTAAAGTCTTCGTCTAATGCGTTAAAATGTGTTTCAAAGGGACGAGCAGCAGCGCCGCCTGCATTAGAAACGAGCATAGGAGTTTCAACTTCTAAAAAGTCCTGCTCGTTTAGATAGCTTCTTATAGCTGCGATAATTTTTGAACGCTTGATAAAAGAATCCTTAACATCTGCATTCATAATAAGGTCGACATAACGCTGGCGATAACGCAGGTCAGTGTTTGTCATACCGTGGAATTTTTCAGGCAGAGGCTGCAGGGACTTTGATAAAAGCGTAATCGAGCTTATGCGGATAGAAACTTCGCCGGTCTGTGTGGTAAATACCTCGCCTGTTGCGCCGACGATATCGCCGATATCATATTTTTTAAATGTATTGTAAGCGTCCTCGCCTAAAAGGTCCATTTTTACAAAAAGCTGGATTCTGCCGCCCATATCCTGAATGTCAGCAAAGCCAACCTTACCCATTCCTCGCTTTGACATAATTCTGCCTGCAACGGTGACAGTTTGTCCGTCTAAAGGAGAAATTTTTGCAATGATTTGCTTTTCCTCTCCGCGAACTGTCACTGTGCGTTCCTCGGTTTTGCAGCCATTTAAAATATCTGAAGATGAGTGTGTGCGATTAAATTTAGTTATTAAAAAGGGGTCACATCCTGCGTCAACTAATTCTTTTAGCTTGTCGCGTCTGACCTGTAAAATTTCTGAAAGCTCCTGTTGTGGAGCGTGATTATTTTCTTGTGACATAAAAAACGCCTCCTAATGCACATCATAATTATGTATATTATACTACAAATTCTGTTGTTTGTAAAATGTTTTTTTGATAATTGGAAAAAATCTTAAAAAAGAAAAAATATGCGCCGCATACAAAAACGTATACGGCACCCCTTGGCACCCCCAATAGGAATCGAACCTATAACTGTCCCTTAGGAGGGGACTGTTATATCCATTTAACTATGGGGGCGCGTCTTTAGTATTTTATCACAAAAAAACTCTTTTGTAAAGTAAGAAAGAGTTGATTTTTTTAATAAACTAATGTATAATATAGCATGAAAAAATATTGATTTTAGGAGAACGTATATGTTTGATAAATTATCTTTGATAGAAGAAAGATATGAAGAACTCAGCCAAAAGGTTTCAGACCCTGCAGTTATAGCGGATTCACAAAACTTTGCCAAATTATGCAAAGAGCAGTCTGACATTGCCCCGATTGTGGAAAAATACAGAGAATACAAACAGGCAAAGGATGCAATCCGTGAGGGCGAGGAAATACTTCTAGACCCTGATATGGACAAAGAAATGAAAGAACTTGCCGAAGAGGAAATAAAAGAAAGCAAAGAAAAAATAGAAAAGCTCTCTAACGAGCTGAGAATACTTCTTTTGCCTAAAGACCCTAACGATGACAAGAGCGTTATTGTAGAAATAAGAGGCGGAGCAGGCGGAGAAGAGGCGGCTCTTTTTGCGGGTGATTTGTTTCGTATGTTTACAATGTATGCCGAGGCGAACAGATGGAAGACTGAAATTTTAAGCTCTAACCCTACTGATATTGGCGGCTATAAGGAAATATCCTTTAGCATTGAAGGACAAGGGGCCTACTCAAAGCTTAAGTTTGAGTCAGGAGTTCACCGCGTTCAGAGAATTCCGTCAACCGAATCGGGCGGCAGAATACATACATCTACTGTTACTGTTGCTGTGCTTCCTGAGGTTGAAGAGGTTGAGGTAAATATTGATGCAAACGACTTAAGAATTGACGTATTCCGCGCAGGCGGCCCTGGGGGTCAGTGCGTAAACACAACAGACTCTGCAGTCCGTATAACTCACATACCAACGGGACTTGTGGTGTCCTGTCAGGACGAAAAATCACAGCACAAAAACAAGGATAAGGCGATGAAAATTCTTCGTTCAAGACTTTATGACTTAGTGCAGCAGGAGCAACACGACAAAATCGCATCAGAGCGCAAAAGTCAGGTAGGCACGGGCGACAGAAGTGAGCGAATAAGAACATACAATTTCCCGCAGGGAAGAGTTACTGACCATAGAATAGGACTTACACTCCACAAACTGGACGCTATACTAAACGGAGATATGGAAGAGTTAATCAGCGCGCTGATTACAACGCATCAGTCAGAACTTTTGGCAGGAGAACAGGAGTAGTGTATGAAAAAAGCATCTAACACAAAGAAAATCGTGATGATTGGCACGTTTTCGGCGATTGCGTTTGTTTTGCAAATGCTCGGCAGCATGATGGGATTAAAAGTCGGCGGCTTTTTAGAAATAGAATTTTCTGATTTGCCGGCACTGATTATCACCTTTGCATATGGACCTTTATCGGGCGTTTTGGTTGAGCTTTTGAAAAATTTGCTTCATTGCTTGATGACGTCTACGGGATTTGTGGGAGAACTTGCAAACTTTGTTATAAACGGCACGTTTGTTTTTGTTGCAGGATTGATTTATAAATATCATAAAAACTTTAAGTGGGCGATCATATCGCTTATTTTAGCGACTATTTCGATGGCGATAGCGGGAATTTTTGCAAATCTTTACATAATGCTTCCCCTTTATATGCCCACTGCACCAACGGATGTAAAAATGAATCTGGTTTTAGCAACTATTCTGCCATTTAACTTAGTTAAAGGCGCTATAATATCTGCTATAACAATGTTAATGTATAAAAGAATATCACCAATACTCAAGTTTTCAGGAAAAAAACGTAAGGAAAGAGGGAATTAAAATGTGGAAAGAATTTAAAGAGTTTGCATTTCGCGGAAATGTAATCGACATGGCTGTCGGTGTTGTAGTCGGCGGTGCTTTTGGAAAAATCGTAACGTCTTTAGTAAATGACATCATAACTCCAATTATCGGCATATTGACATCAGGAGCAGATGTTAAAGACCTCGCTGTGCAGCTTTCAACAGCAGCAGATGGCACACCGAACGTATTAAGCTACGGTATGTTTATCCAGAACATTATCGACTTTTTGATTATTGCTTTTTCAATTTTTATGTTTGTAAAACTTATAAACACAGCAAAGAAAAGATTTGAAAAAAAGCAGGAAATAATAGAAGAAATCAAAGAAGAAAAACCGACAACGGAAGATCTGCTTAAAGAAATAAGAGATTTGTTAAAGGACAAATAAAAATACATAAAAAAGTGCCGGCTTGGAATTGCTCCGAGCCGGCGTCTTTTTTACTTATTTAGCTTTATAATATTGTCAGCAGCACACAGCACAGAGAGCTTTCCGCTTTCATACGTCAGTCCGCCCTGCATATACGCAGCAAATGGCTCGCGCAGAGGACCGTCTGCTGATATTTCGATGCTTGAGCCGGAAACAAACGCACCAGCCGCCATAATTACCTGGTCAGAATACCCCGGCATATCCCATGGTTTTGGTACAACGTACGAGTCGATAGGAGCGCCGCGTTGGATTCCCTCACAAAAAGCACACAGATTTTCGGCCGAGTTAAGCTTTACAGCCTGGATGATATCGCCGCGGACCTCGTGGGATGTAGGTGCAACCTCAAATCCTAAAAGTGAAAACATTTCAGCTGCAAAAACAGCGGTTTTAAGGCTCTGTGCAACAGTGTGCGGAGCCATGAAAAAGCCCTGATACATATGTCTGTTCATGCCAAGCGATGCCCCGACTTCAGCTCCGATTCCGGGAGAGGTAAGCCTGTATGAAATCTGCTCAACCAAATCTTTTCGGCCGGCAAGATACCCGCCGCACAGTGCAAGACCTCCGCCGGGATTTTTTATAAGTGAACCTGCTAAAATGTCAGCGCCGACATTTGTAGGCTCGTACTTTTGCACAAATTCGCCGTAGCAGTTATCAACCATAACAACAACATCAGAGCGTATATTTTTGATAAAATCTATAACATCAGCGAGCTCTTCTACGGTGTATGACTCCCTCCAGGCATATCCTTTGGAGCGCTGCAGTTCTACCATCTTAACCTTTTTATTCTTTAAAACCTCTCCAATAGCGGATTTGTCTATTTTTCCGCAAGGGGTAAGTGAAACCTCTATGTAGTCAATGCCCCATTCTTTTAAGCTTCCGTTTTTTTCTCCTCGTTTTCCTATGATTTCTTCCAGTGTGTCATAAGGAGCGCCTGTTGCTGAAACCAAAATATCCCCCGGGCGCAATATCCCGAAAAGGCACGAGCAGATAGCGTGTGTTCCTGATACTATTGAATGACGCACTAAGGCATCATCTGCACCAAATACGTCGGCGTAAATTTTTTCTAACGTGTCTCGCCCTAAATCGTCATATCCGTAGCCCGTAGACATACCAAGATGGGCCTCTGACACTCTGTGGGAAGAAAAAGCACGCATAACCTTAAGCTGATTATACTCTGCGGTTTCGTTAATCGCCGAAAAGGTATCATAAATGTTTTCTTCGGCTTTTTTAGCCAGGTCCAGCACACGGTCTGACAAGCCGTATTCTTCTTTTAAAATGTTCGTCGTTTCCATTATTTTTTTATTACTCCTTGTCCTGAAAAATCGGGGATAAAGCTCTCGCGGGCGGCGTCTCCTTCCTGGATAAAAGCATTTTTAACACCGATTTTTACTGCATAGTCTATTAATTTTTCGTAGTCAGCGCCTTTTACTTTTTTGGCAAGATGAGGAAAATCCTTCAAATCCCCACAAGGCGTATACTGGCTCATAATAGAGATGTAGATACTGTCTTTATATGTGTCGTTTAAATATTTAATGATTCTTTTGCTTTCCTTTAGATTGTCAGGAAGCATAAGATGGCGCACGATGACGCCAGATTTCATAATTTCGTTTTCGTCAAATGTGCACCTAGGCTGCTGACGCACCATTTCAGCTATTGCAGCCTTTGCCACCTGCGGGTAATTTTCTGCTTTGGAATATAACCTTGAGTGCTCTTGGTCCATATACTTAAAATCAGGCAGATAAATATCTATTAATCCACAAAGCTGTGCTATGGCATCAGCCTTTTCGTAGCCGCTTGAATTATATACAAACGGGAGGCCTATGCCCTCATTTTTAGCGAGTTTTATCGCTTTTATAACCTCGGGCAGAAAATGCCCTGCAGTAACTAAGTTTATGTTGTGAGCGCCGCTTTCCTTTAATTCAAAAAATATCTCACAAAGCCTTCCTGCATCAACCTCTATGCCTTCTAGTTTGTGTGAAATTTCGCGGTTCTGACAAAAGATACAGCCCAAGTTGCAGCCTGAAAAAAAGATAGTGCCTGAGCCATTTTTGCCCGACAGGCACGGCTCTTCCCACATATGCAGCGTAGCGCGTGCGATAACAAGCTTATCGCTTGCGCCACACGCTCCCGTCTTGCCGCTTGTTCTTTTGCTGCCGCACTCTTTCGGGCAGAGTCTGCAGCTGTCTAAATTAAAAATATCTTTCATTACTCTCCTGCTGCTTCTTCGATAGCACGTGCCAACTGGTCGGGACACGATGTGCCTTTTCCATTGCAGTTTATACCGCGAAGTCGCTTTATAACTTCACTTGCATCCATGCCTTCAACTAAGGCCGAGATTCCCTTTGCGTTTCCGTTACAGCCTCCTAAAAAGTGCACATTTTTGACTTTTTTGCTATCGTCTATTTCAAACTTAATCTGCATGGAGCAAATGCCCCTTGGTCTTACTGTATATTCCATAATAATTTCCATAGCCTTTCTGCCCACAAATAGTAGTTAAAAATGTATACGCTCTTTTTCGTGGGCAAATAAGGCGTATAATGGAAATTATGCACATCGCCGTTTTCGCATCGTGTACGACGTGAAAATTTCGGCGGTGCAATAAATTCCGCCGGAGGCATAACGTGATTTTTCACGTTATATCCTCCGATTTAATTTACCAACCATTTTTTTGGCACAAAAATTTCGTTGAATTTATATATTGCGTAGTTGTCTGTCATTCCTGCGATGTAGTCACAAACGACTTTTTCCAGCCCATATCGTTCTATGTCGCAGCTTTGCGCACCGATGAGCTCGGGTTTTTTCATAAAGGTTTCAAAAAGCGTCGATACAACGTTTTTTGCCTTTTCGTCTTCTGTTTTTGCTTCGCTGTCAAGATATACCGTCTCAAACATAAAGTTACGAAGCTCTGTCATACAGTCGGCAATCTCCTCTGACATAGTGATTTCGTTTTTGCCCATAGAGGCATAGACAATATCGTGAATAAGTGTGTTTATGCGCTGTCCGTGAGTTTTCCCCAAAAGAGATGTGCTTTTTTTCGGGATATCTGTTTCTTTTATAATTCCGCCGCGGATTGCATCGTCAATGTCATGATTGATATAGGCAATTCTGTCGGCAAGCTTTATAATTTTTCCCTCCAGAGTGTACGCTTCGTTTTTTCCTGCGTGATTTAAAATGCCGTCACGCACCTCGTGGGTGAGGTTTAGCCCCACACCGTTTTCTAAATAATCCACAACCCGAAGGCTCTGTTCATAGTGCTTAAAACCAAAGGAGCAAATCTCATCCAAAACGCGCTCGCCCGTATGACCAAAAGGCGTATGCCCCAAATCGTGACCTAAGGCGATCGCCTCGGTTAAGTCCTCGTTAAGCGCAAGGCTTCTGGCAACAGTTCTTGCTATTTGAGAAACCTCCATAGTGTGGGTTAGTCTTGTCCTGTAGTGGTCGCCTGCAGGGGCTAAAAAAACCTGTGTTTTGTGCTTTAGACGCCTGAAGGATTTGGCGTGGATTATGCGGTCGCGGTCGCGCTGAAATTCCGTTCTTATATCGCAAGGGGTAATCTCGCGATTTCTTCCGCGGGTGTTTTTCGATAAAACCGCATACGGGGACAAAGTTTTCTCTTCATTTTGTTCGATAATCTCTCTGATTGTCATACACATCACCCTCAAGATATATTTTAACACATTTTTATTACAAATGTGTAAAAAACTCAAGACAATTATTTTAAAAAGAAAGATGCCAACTTTTTCAAAAAAAACATTGAATTAATGAATATCTTGTGATATAATCTAATTTGGTGTATGGTGCACTCGTGATGAGGCACCTACTGTGAAAAGTATTATATAAAATTTATATATCTTATAGGAGGATTAAAATGGCAAAGAAATTCAAAACCATGGATGGTAACTGCGCCGCTGCTCATTGCGCCTATGCGTTTACAGAAGTAGCTGCCATTTACCCTATTACTCCATCTTCCACAATGGCAGAATACGTGGACCAGTGGAGTGCAAACGGCCTCAAAAACATTTTTGGACAGACCGTTGAAGTTGTTGAAATGCAGTCAGAAGCAGGTGCAGCAGGTGCTGTACACGGTTCGCTTCAGGGCGGTGCTCTAACAACAACATTTACAGCATCTCAGGGACTTCTTTTGATGATTCCCAATATGTATAAAATTGCGGGTGAATTATTACCGACAGTTTTCCATGTTAGTGCAAGAGCTCTTGCTGCTCACGCTCTTAACATTTTTGGAGACCATCAGGACGTTATGGCTTGCCGTCAGACAGGTTTTGCTATGCTGGCATCAGGAAGCGTTCAGGAAACAATGGACTTGGGCGGTGTTGCTCACTTAGCATCAATCCGCGGAAGAGTTCCTTTCCTTCACTTCTTTGATGGTTTTAGAACATCACACGAAATCCAGAAGATTGAAGTTATGGACTATGAGGACTTAAAGGGATTAGTTGACTGGGACGCATTAAAGGCGTTTAAGGACAATGCGCTAAATCCTGAACATCCGGTTCTTCGTGGTACAGCTCAGAACCCTGACATCTACTTCCAGGGCAGAGAAGCTTGTAACACATACTACGAAAAGATTCCTGACATCGTAGCTGACTACATGAAAGAAATCTCAAAAATCACAGGCAGAGAATACAAGCCATTTAACTACTATGGTGCTCCTGATGCAACAAAGGTTATCGTTGCTATGGGTTCTGTATGTGAGGCTATTGAAGAAACAGTAGATTACTTGAACGCTCGCGGCGAAAAAGTCGGCGTAATCAAGGTTCACTTATACAGACCATTCTCAGCTAAGTATTTCTTTGACGTAATGCCTGAAACTGTAGAAAAAATCGCAGTATTAGACAGAACAAAGGAACCTGGATCACTTGGCGAACCATTATACCTTGATATCTGTAACTTATATACAGGCAAGAAAAACGCTCCTTCTATTATCGGCGGACGTTATGGTTTAGGTTCAAAGGACACAACACCTACACAGATTGCAACAGTTTATGCAGAGCTTGACAAAGCTGATGCTAAGAACGGCTTTACAATCGGTATCGTGGATGATGTTACAAACCTTTCACTTGAAAATGTAGAAAAAATCAACGCAGCTCCTGAAGGTGCTACACGTTGTAAGTTCTGGGGCTTTGGTTCTGACGGTACAGTTGGTGCTAACAAAGACGCGATAAAAATCATCGGTGACAACACAGACCTTTACGCACAGGCATATTTTGACTATGACTCTAAAAAGTCAGGCGGCGTAACAATGTCACACTTAAGATTTGGTAAAAAGCCTATCAAATCGACATATTTACTTGATGAAGCAGACTATATCGCTTGTCACAAGCCTTCATACATTTATCAGTATGATATTTTAGAGGGCTTAAAGAAGGGCGGCACATTCCTCTTAAACTGCGTATGGTCACCTGAAGAATTAGAAGAAAGACTTCCTGCTTCAATGAAGCGTTTCATCGCTGAAAACGAAATCAAGTTCTATATTATAAATGCTGTTGACATTGCATCTTCAATCGGTCTTGGCGGAAGAATCAACATGGTAACACAGTCAGCATTCTTCAAGCTTGCAAACGTTATTCCGATAGAAGAAGCTGTTCCGCTTTTAAAAGATGCAATCAAGAAGACATACGGCAAAAAGGGCGAGAAGATCGTCGCAATGAACTGTGAAGCAGTTGATAAGGCATTAGATGCTATCGTAGAAATCAACGTTCCGGCTGATTGGAAAAACGCAAAAGACGAAGCAAAAGAAGAAAAAGACGTTCCTGAATTTATCAAGAAAATCGTTGAACCTGTAAATGCTCAGCAGGGTAACAAGCTTCCTGTTTCAACATTTGTTGGCATCGAAGACGGTACATTTATGCAGGGCACATCACAGTATGAAAAGAGAACTGTTGCAGTTTCTGTTCCTTCATGGGATGCAGGAAAATGTATTCAGTGTAACCAGTGTTCATTAGTTTGTCCTCACGCAGCAATCCGTCCTGTTCTCTTAACAGAAGAAGAAGCAGCTTCTGCTCCTGAAACATTTGTTACAAAGGATGCTACAGGTCCACAGCTTAAGGGACTCAAATTCCGTATGCAGGTTAGCCCAAGAGACTGTCTGGGTTGCGGAGTTTGTGCTAATGTTTGTCCTGAAAAAGTTCAGGCTCTTACAATGATTCCTGTTGACGCTGCAGTAGATGCAGATGCTTCTAACTGGGAATTTGCAATGAGCATTCCTGTAAAGGATGGCTTAATGGATAAGGGCACAGTTAAGGGTTCACAGTTTGCACAGCCGCTCTTAGAGTTCTCAGGCGCTTGTGCTGGTTGTGGTGAAACACCTTATATCAAGTTAATTACACAGTTGTTCGGTGACAGAATGATGATTGCCAATGCTACAGGTTGTACATCAATCTGGGGTGGTTCTGCTCCTTCAATGCCTTATACAAAGAATGCAGAAGGAAAAGGTCCTGCATGGGCAAACTCACTCTTTGAAGATAACGCAGAATTTGGTCTTGGTATGACAGTTGCTGTAAGAAAGATCAGAGAAACATTAAAAGCAAAGATGAACGAAGCAATCGAAGCAGGCGTTGATGCTAAAACAGCTGATGCATTTAAAGCTTGGATTGAAGGTATGAATGATGCAGAAAGCTCAAAGGCTGCAGCAAAGCTTGTTGAAGAAGCTATAAAGAGTGCTGATATGAACATTCCTGGCGTTAAGGAAGTTAAAGACAGATGTGACTTCTTAATCAAACGTTCTAACTGGGCATTCGGTGGCGACGGCTGGGCATACGATATCGGTTACGGCGGCTTGGATCACGTTATCGCATCAGGCGAAGACATCAATATCTTCGTTGTAGATACAGAAGTTTACTCAAACACAGGTGGTCAGTCATCTAAGGCTACACCAACAGCTGCAGTTGCTAAATTTGCGGCTTCAGGTAAAAAGGTTAAGAAAAAAGACTTAGGTATGATTGCTACAACCTACGGATATGTATATGTAGCACAGATTGCATTAGGTGCAAATCCTGCTCAGGCAATCAAGGCACTTCGTGAGGCTGAAAGCTATCCGGGTCCATCACTCGTTATTGCTTACGCTCCATGTATCAACCATGGTATCAAGGCAAAAGGCAATATGGCAAACTCTATTGCTGAAGAAAAGAAAGCAGTAGATACAGGATACTGGCATTTGTGGAGATACAACCCAACATTAAAGGACGAAGGCAAGAACCCGTTTGTATTGGATTCTAAAGAACCTACAGGCACAGTTCGTGACTTCTTAGAGGGCGAAAACAGATACCTGATGTTAAAACAGGCATTCCCAGAAGTAGCAGAAGACCTCTTCACAAAGGCTGAACAAGACTTGTTGGAAAGATACGAAAACTACAAGCGTATGGCAAACAACTAAGTGAAAAGCTAAAAATTCTAAAGGGGCGTAGCAAAATGCACACACCACACAAGGCAAGGAAGATGCATAAGGAGGCCCCTGAGCCGTATCATTAAAGCAAAAATATTATAAAGTTTAATGAAGAGATTCGCCTTTTGGCGAATCTCTTTTATTTTTATTACCTTGTGTTTTGAACAAACTTCGCCTCTTAGCGTACCCTCGTACGCTTTCGGGTAGCCGAAAGTAAGGCGTTGCCTTACTTTCGCTCAGTTTGTCCAATCTATGCTATTTTCCGTCCGCCCTTGCTTTTTTGTCTTGAAAGACAAAAGATTTTATGCTAAAATTATTATATAGAAAGCAAGGGGGCAGAATATGAAATTCGTTTTACAAAGAGTGCTTGATGCACAGGTTGAAGTAGACAGCAAAGTTGTAGGGAAAATAGATAAAGGCTACCTTTTGTTTGTGGGAGTCGGCGAAAACGACAATAATGAAATTGCAGACAAAATGATAGAAAAGGTGGCAAGACTCAGGATTTTTGAGGACGAAAACGGTAAGATAAACCTAAGCATTGATAAGGTAGGCGGCGAAATTTTAGTGATTTCCCAGTTTACATTGTATGCCGATTGCAAAAAAGGCAACAGACCCAGCTTTATAAATGCTGCCCCGCCGCAAATGGCAGAAAGCATATATGAACACATCTTAACAAGGTGCGACGAGCTGTTTAAAAATACACAAAAGGGCATTTTTGGTGCTGATATGAAGGTGTCGCTTACTAATGATGGGCCGTTTACATTGGTTTTGGACAGTGACGAGATTTTGTGATTTTTTATTGATAAATGATTAGAAGGCGCAATATGTAAACAAAAAGGCAAGGTCAGACCTTGCCTTAAAATTTTTAGCGCATATAGCCTATTTGATTACTGTGCATCCTTGCATCTTGACAGGCATTTTATCAGACAGGCTGTTTGTGTAAAGATTAAAGAAAAGAACGCAAGCAATGCGCCTGAAATTATTGCTCCAATTACACTGGTAGCGGCAAATGTTATACCTAAAAGGATAACAGATGTTAAAATGGTGCCTAAAATACCTGTCAATAAAACAGATAATGCGCGGCAAACACAGCCTTTAGAGGGCGAGCCTGAAAAGTCTACAGATGCTATTAAAAGCAGTGCAAGATAAACCACTGCAACGCCAAAAACAACCCATAAGAATGCAGGTGTTATTGTTATAGCTGCTGTTATAGTAAGGATAGCACTAATTGCGCCGATAATGATGCTGGCAATAACAGCAACAGCGGAACAATTCGATTTAGTTAAACAAAAAGACATATTTTCACCTCCTAATATAATATATGAACACACATATTGCAGAGTGAATTAAACAACAAAGAAACAAAAATTCTTGCAGTGCAAAAAAGAATATGCTAAAATAAATATGGTCATACTTGATAAGAGAAAAGTAAAGAGCAAAGAAAAGGTGAACTAGATGAACTACAACTACCATACACACACATACCGATGCGGCCATGCTACGGGAACAGAAAGAGAATATATAGAAAAGGCAATTGCATCAGGAATAAAAAAGATGGGGTTTTCAGAACACATACCGCTTGTTCTTCCTGACGGTACAGAGTATTACTACAGACTAAAGACGGCGCAAAAGGAAGACTATATCAAGACACTTCTTGCGCTGAAAGAAGAATATAAAAACAAAATAGAAATACACATAGGCTATGAAACCGAGTATTATACAAAATTTTTTGAAGATATGGTAAAGTCTGCAAAAGAGGAGGGTATAGAGTATCTCATTTTAGGTCAGCACTGTGTAGGCTACGATAAAGGGTGTGTTCATTGGGTGACGGAAGCAACAGAGGATGAAGAAGTGCTGACAGAGTACACAGGCTCTATAATAAAAGCAATAAAAACGGGATATATAACGTACGTTGCTCATCCTGATATGATAAATTTTGTTGGTGATGATAAAATATATGAGCGCGAAATGAAAAGGCTGTGCATAGCGGCAAAGGAAAACAATATCCCGCTTGAGTTAAATTTTCTAGGAATACGCAACGCCCGTAATTACCCCAACGAAAAATTCTGGGAAATAGCAGGACGTGAGGGCGCTGCAGCAGTTTTTGGATTTGATGCGCACGATGTTGACGCTGCAGGCGATACAAAATCTTTAGAGCGGGCACAAAACATTATAAAAAAATACAATGTTTGCTTGCTTTGTGACGTAGAGCTTCGCAAGTTATAAAAAAGATTAAAGAGACTAAAGCATTTCGCCTTAGTCTCTTTAAATTTTTATTTTAAAACTATATAATTATTTGAAAGTGCATCGTCTGTTTTAAAGGTTATTTTGGCGCCAAGTTCTTTTAACCTTGCTATAGCATCGTCAAAATCATTGACGATATATCCTGTTTCGTCTTTTTCATACGATGAAAGAATCTCTAAAACAGCACTTTTTATATCTTCTTTTGCACTGACAGTTGCAAAAATACAAGGGGTATTCTCGTCAAGGCTTATAGAGACAGGAAGGTTTGCTTCTGCTTTGTCAGGTAGCGGTGCATCGTTGCTTTTTTGTGTTGCCTCGTGCGGTTTTTTGTCGGTGTTATCTATTGGCAGGGCTTTACTTTCTTTTGTCGGAGCGGTTATACTTATAGGATTTTTTGATAAATCAGATGCAAGATAGATGTCAGAATTTTGCTTGTCGTGATGTGGGACAAAGTCTGAAAGTGCGACTAAAGATAATGCTAAAGCTGCAGCCGCGGCTACTCCTGCGCCGATGCGCCGCATCAAAATATTGCGTAGCGTCTTTTTTCTGCGCAAGTCGTTTTCTGCCCGCATCATAAGCTTTTTATGAAAATCCTCAGGCAGGTCTACTTCTAGGGTATCTTTTATAGAACGAGTCAGAGATTTCATAAGAGCGAGTTCTTCTTTGCACTTTTTGCAACTTTTTATATGCTGGCTAACGATGTCGGATTCCTTTTTAGAGAGCATATTGTCAATGTATAACGGTATTAAATTAAGTACATCTTTGCAATCCGGGTTTGCCATAGTTTGCCTCCTTTCCACTATCTATGACGATAAATTATCTGAAAAGTTCCTTGCTGTCTTCTAAGATTTTGCGAAGCGATATCCTAGCTCTGGAGAGCCTTGATTTGACGGTGCCGAGCGAAAGGTTTAACATTTTTGCTATTTTTTCGTAGCTTTCCCCATTTATATCTCTCATAATTATAATTGCCCTGTGTTCATCAGAGAGCTTATAAAGAGCATTCTCTAAAGCGAGGTATGCATCTTTTTTTTGCAAGGTCTCATAAGGTCCTTGGGATTTATCCTCTATTTGAAGTTCGTATTCTTCGTCTTCGTTTGATGTTTTATTTATAGATATTGTTTCTTTTTCGCGTGACTTTTTCCTTAGAATATCTAAACAAATATTGTTTAAAATAGTATAAAACCACGTCGAAAAAGAGGAGTTGCCTAAAAATGTGTCAATTTTAGAAAAAACGCGCAGGAAAGCCTCCTGGGTAGCGTCTTCTGCTGCGTGTGCATCCTTTAACATTCGGTAGGTATAGTTGAATGCTTTTTTTTCATAAAGCGCGACGAGCTCTGAAAAAGCGTCAAGGTCGCCTTCTTTTATTTTTTTAACAAGCGCTGCATCATCTTTCATAACCCACCTCCTGATAATAAAAAGCGATTGCGCCTCCAAAAGGCACAATCGCACTTTTAGTCTGTATTTTATTTTTACCAAAGAAATTTTAACTATTCAAATAACGAATCGTCATTTTCAATCCACTCAGAAACATCAATTATGCGAAAATCTTCTTTTGTATCGCGGATTATAACCTCTTTGATGCCTGCGTTTATAATTGCCCGCTTACACATTGCGCAGCTGTTTGTTCCGGACAGAAGCTCTCCCGTTACGCCGTCATGACAGGCAAGATATAAAGTTGCACCGAGCATATCGCGACGGGATGCAGAAATTATGCAGTTTTGTTCTGCGTGAACAGAACGACACAGCTCATATCTTTCGCCGCTGGGAATTTTTAATTCCTCTCGTATGCAGTGTCCTAAGTCAATGCAGTTTTTTCTGCCTCTGGGCGCACCGTTATAGCCCGTGGAGATGATTTCGTCGTTTTTTACGATAATTGCCCCATAACAACGGCGCAGACACGTGCTTCTTGCAAGTACCGATTCTGCAATATCCAAATAATAATTTATTTTATCGCGTCTTTCCATAGTTAACCCTCAATCGCACTGATTTTATCAATTCTGTTTTGATGTCTTCCGCCTTCAAATTCAGCCTTTATGTAAGCGTCTAAAATGTTTTTTGCAAGGTCAGGACCTGTAACTCTGCCGCCAAAAGCCAACATATTGGCGTTGTTATGTCGTTTTGTCATCTCGGCAGAATATTCGTTTGAAACAAGAGCACAACGAATACCCGAAACTTTATTTGCCGCCATCGAAATACCGATGCCTGTACCACAAACCAAAACACCCCATGCGCATTCTCCGTTTGTTACCTTTTCGCACGCTTTTACTGCGATGTCAGGATAGTCAACAGAATTTGTATCATACGCCCCAACATCTATAACGTCAAAGCCTTTTTGCATGAGATGATTTTTTAAAACTTCTTTTAAATCGAAGCCGCCGTGATCTGAACCTACTACTATTTTCATTTATTTTGCCTCCTGTTTGTGTTTTTCATCATATTCACGTTCTGCCTGTGATTTTCGCAAATATAGAGGTGCAATTATATTAGAGTCTCCCGTTTCATTCAAAAGCGCCTTTTTGTATCCGATTTCAGCAATTGCACCTGCTGAAATTACATTGTGGCGACCCGCGGCAAAGACTGCGCCTGGCACCTTTGACAATGCGTCTTTATTAATGAGAGCGCCATCTCCTACGAAAAGGCACGGCTTACCGTTTGCGTATGCTATAATATCTTCTATGGTCATAACCGCAGGGGACAGGATTTCCTCGCCGTTTTCATATGCTGCCACGTAGCATTCGTTTTCGCGGGCAAAAACCAGGGCAATAACACATCCTCTAAAGCAGTTTACGTTGTTATAAAGCGCCTCGAGGCTCGTAACTGCAGCTGCGGATCTTTTAAGCGTGTCACAAAAGGCACGTATGGTAGATGCGCCAATCCTTACGCCGGTAAAAGAGCCGGGACCTATTCCGCAGGCAAACACGTCAATATCAGAAAGTGAAATCTCTAAATCTTTAAGCATTGCTTCAACCATAGGAAGCATTTTTACAGAATGGGTTTTCTTCTGATTTTGGGTATATTCACATAAAAGCACACCGTCGCGCACAAGCGCTGCGGTTGCGGCATCTGATGTTGAATCTATGCCAAGAACTAACATATCCTCACCTTAATTCTCAATAATAATCGTTCGCTCGGTAGGGGTGTTTTTTATAATTTTTATATTTATGCGCTTTTTGGGGAGCGAATTTGGGACATTTTCGGGCCATTCGATTATGCAAATACCACCTGATGACAGATATTCATCAAAACCAATCTCAATAAGCTCGTCTTCGTCCTCTATGCGATACATATCGAAATGATAAACAGGAAAATCTTCTCCGTCGTATTCATTAACTACAGTAAATGTCGGGCTGGTAGCGTTTTCATTCGTACCTAAAGCCCGACATAGACCATTCGTAAATACAGTTTTTCCCACGCCCATTTCTCCGTACAGGCACAAAACTGCGCCGCACGTTAGCGTTTTTGCAAATTTTGCTGCAATTCTTTCAGTATCAGCAGCAGAGCAGGAAAGATATTTTGCCATTAAGCCGCAGGATTCCCCGGAGTGATTATTGGCTTCGACGGAGTTGACGGAGCAGGTGGGGTCGAAGGCTTTTCTTCTACAGGTTTTTCAGGCTCTGTAGGTTTTTGAGATTCTGCGGGTTTTTGAGATTCTGCAGGCTTTTCGGGCTGTGCCGGTTTTTCTTCTTCTGGTTTTTCTTTGGAAGGAGGCTGCGTTAAATCCTCTTCCTTATATTCTTCCATCTCCATATCATCATCCGATTCAGAAAGAGCTGGAACATCCTCGTCGTCTGCCTGTTCAGAATCATTATATGCAGGAGCGTCAACACCGTATTGTGGCTCCTGATTTCTGTCTAAAAATATTTCCGTAACCTTCATAGAAATAAAGAAAAGAGCAATTAAAACAAGTATTATCAAAGCAATTTTGCCGATTTTCACCCATAGATTTTTTCCTTGAGATGCATCTTCTGCCTCTTCGATGACTTCTTCGTCATAGGATTGTAAATCTTCATCAGCATCATAGTTTTCGTAACTTTCATACATTTCGGTAAGCTCTTCGTTGCTTTCAAGAAAATCACTGCTGTGTCGTCTACCGGTTCTTCGCATAGAAATATCCTCCTTGTCTTTTTAAAATTACACTCTTTATATTTATTGTAACATAGTTTTTTTGCCTTGTAAAGCAAAATTTAATCAATTGATTATTGCCTTTACGTAACTTGCCTGACGCTTTATTGTTTTTCCTTCTTTTATGTAAAGCGTACCTGTGCCACTTTCGGGCTTGTAATTTTTAATATAGGAAACTGCGTTGTATTTTCTTACTTTAAAATCGTGAACTTTTGTATCTATAAGGGATGTTTTGCCGTTTCGTACAGAGTACAGATTTCCTCTTTGCTTAACATGGTCATAGTCATCATAATAAAAGAGAGTGCCGTCAACAAAGAAAAAGCTGCGACAAGAGTTTTCCGATAGCTTTTGCAGCTGTTCTTCAAAGAAAAGACTTATCTCGTTGTGCGTAAATACTATAACTGCAGAAGAATCGCTTCCGTCTAGTGCAAAATCAGTTACATCAGTAGCAATTATGAGCTCATTTTTTAAAGATGTCGCTCCGATTTCGTATCGCTTTAAGACATTTTTCCCTAAATCTATATCGTTTGCCACACAGTATAAGTATTTACCATCTAAGGAGATTTCTTTTTGCATTTCCAAAACGTCTTCAAAGGCTAAATATGGATTTTTTCTTTCCTTTACGATATACATATCAACGTCAGGGGCTTGTTGTAAAAGTCTGTCTTTATGTGAGATAGCCTCTTCCAGAGTTTCTATTTCGCTAAGATTTGGCGCATCCTCTGAAAGAAAATCGTATTTTTTATAAAGCATTATATTCTTGCAGCTATTATGCGAAAGATAGGGAGTCTGAAGATTTGTGTCAACGCGCACTTTTCTTTTGTCCGAGAACATATATAAAGAAATCCCTTCTGTCATAACAGGCTCTTCCTTAAAAGTGCGCCTTATATCATCGCGCATCAGCTTTTTGTCATATTCTTTGTTTGCGGCTAAAAAGGCCTCTTCGTCAAAAAAGCTCAGCCCGCCTACATCATTTATATAATCTGCTCCGTCAGGGAGAGTGAGCACCTCGTCTGTTTTAAGAGCATCATCTGTAAAAAAGTCGCCCAATGGCATTTCATACATTTCGCTTGTTGTGTAATAAACGGTGCCGCCCAAAACTATTGCATCAAGCACGTCCTCGCATATCAGCTCGCGCGCGCTTTTCTGGCCTTTAAAATAAAGGGCAGAGTCTTTTATATAATATATGTTTAAATAGTCATTTTTCTTTGAGACAATCTTTGTTATGTTGTCATCTATAAGCTCGGGCTCTGACTTTTTCTCAATAGAGTAAAGATAGAGCGCACGCTCGCTATCGTCAAAAAATGTGATTACCCGCTCGTCGTCGCTCAGGTAATAGTCTGCGGCATTGTCTGCTATGGTATATTTTTCCTTTAAATTAAAAAGGAAAAGCTCTGTTTCCTTTTTATAAATTACAAATTTTCCGTCAGAATCAACCTTAAAATCTGAAACGCCTTTATCAATTATGGTAACATCCCTGATGCCAAGGTCGTAATAGCAAAGGTTGTTTTTTTCGTTTTCCTCACTTGAGGAGATGAAAAACACGCTCTTTCCGTAAGAGGCAGAGGTTATGCCGGTGTTGTCTTCTTCCTCGCTTACTGTGTAGGTTTTTCCGCTTTGTGTTTTTAGGATAATCCCCGAGGAGGTGTTGTAAACGAGAGGCTGATTTGTTCTGTCATACGTGATTTCAGGCAAAAAACGGTCTACGGCATTAGCGTAATATTTATATCCAACGATACAAATTACCACAACCGAGACTATATAAAACAAAAGCTTCAATGTGCTAAAATGCTGTTTTTTTGTGCAGTCTTTTGGTATGCCGAAATTTTCGTTGCCGTAAATTTCGACCTCTTCTTGCTCTGACCTTTTAAGCTTTATTGCCATAAAATCACCTCCTGATAACAAACTAATTATATGCTTTAAATTAAAAAAAGTCAAATAAGTCAAATAATGACCTTATGCTTTGTAGCGTTCCATTATTTTTATCGCGCATTTTATACCGTCTACCGCTGCACTCATTATGCCACCTGCATATCCGGCGCCTTCTCCTGCAGGCATAATTCCGCTGTGTGATACGCTCATTAAGTCATCGCTTCGCAAAATCCTAAGGGGCGCAGACGTTCGTGTTTCAACGCCGGTTAAAATTACATCTTTTTTTGCAAAGCCTTTTATTTTTTTGTCAAATTCACTAAAGCTTTGCTTCATAAAATTATTAAACGAAGGCGTAAACAGTTCATTTAAATCCGCCATTTCATAGCCGCGCGTGACGCTCGGCAAAATGGAGCCGGGCTTTTTGCTTTTCTTTCTGTCTATATAATCTCCCAGTGTTTGTACAGGAGAACTGTAGCTGCCGCCTCCTAAAACAAATGCTCTCTTTTCTAAATCGCGCTGAAAATTAACCGCAGCCATCGGATTTTTGCCAAAATCCTTTTCCCCGACATTTATACATATAGCGCTATTTGAATTTATGTTATCTCTGGCGCGATTACTCATTCCGTTTACGACAACCATATTTTCTTCTGATGATGCAGAAACAACAGTGCCGCCGGGACACATACAAAAGCTGTAGCAACCGGTATCGTTTGCTCTGTGCCAGAGTTTGTAGCTGGCAGCACCTAAAAGTTCATGCCCTGCAAAATCGCCATAGAGAGCTTCGTCAATATCGCGCCTTAAATGCTCACAACGAACGCCGACAGAGAATGTTTTTGCTATCATGTTAACTCCGTGCCTGTAGAGCATCTCATACGTGTCGCGGGCGCTATGACCGATTGCAAATACAGCAACATCGCAAGGGATGTGTGTTCCGTCTGATATTTTTAAAGAGCAGAGCTTTTCGTTTTTTACATTTATATCCGTAACTGTTTTATTAAAATAGACACTTGCTCCAAGGGAAATTATTTCTTCTCTTATTGATTTTACCACGTTTTTTAGTATATCTGTCCCTATGTGCGGAAGAGATGAATACCTTATGTCTTCAGGTGCACCGTGGCGGACAAAAGTTTCTAAAATGCTTTCGATTAACGCATCTCCAGTTCTGCAGGTAAGCTTTCCATCTGAAAATGTCCCTGCACCGCCCTCGCCAAACTGAACGTTTGTGTCAGTATCAAGAGCACCGCCTAACCAGAAATCATTGACTTTTGCACTTCTTGTGTCAACGTCTGCGCCACGCTCGAAGACTATCGGATTATAGCCGTATTTTGCTAAGGTTAGCGCACAAAACATACCACAAGGACCAAAACCAACTATAACGGGGCGGTTTTGAAGAGGTGATGAGCCAAACATTATCGGCTCTTCTTCTTTTATCAAAAATTCTTTTACATATTCGCTTTCTCTTGCTTTTTTATCGGTTTCTATTAAGATTGAATATATAAAAGATACTTGTTTTTTTCTTGCATCTATTGATTTTTTGAGAATTTTAGAAGAGGTTATATCGCAAAGGGATATTCCCATTTTCTTTGCACATGCAGTAAAAACTTCGCTCGCAGGCGAAGCTATGGGCATTTTTAAATTAGTTACTTTATAGAACATACATACCTCACACAAACTCACACAAAACTGTGTTTGAAAGCCGCATACCGCGATTAGTAAATTTCAAAAAACCTTTTTCGTGAGTCAAAAGTCCTAATTTTATATATTTATCAATTACGTCTCCATAGATTTCGTAAGCAGAGTTTATAAACCTGCATTCAAACTCTTCAAGATCTATGCCTTGCGTTTTTCGAAGACCCAAAAACATAAATTCTGACATTTTGTCTTTTAGTGTAAGCTCTGTTTCGTTGAGGCGAGCGGTGGGGCGCTCTATATATTCGTCTATTGTTTCATAGTTTGAAAATCGCTTGCCACGAAAATATGAGTGCGCTGCAGCGCCGCAGCCTATATACTCTTCGCAGTCCCAGTATTTTATATTATGACGTGATTCAAAGCCTTTTTTTGCATAGTTTGATACCTCGTATTGATAAAATCCCGATAAAGACAAAACCTCGTTGGTTAAATCATACATCGCCACCTCTTCATTTTCTCTGGGAAGTCTTACCTCCCAGTCCTTAACCTTTTGATGAAGGGGCGTGCCCTCTTCTAAAATAAGGCTGTAGGCAGAAATGTGATCTACTCCAGATGTTACGGCTTTAATCAAAGAATTTCTGTAGCTATTAAGTGTTTGTCCGGGGAGTCCGAACATAAGGTCTATGCTTATGTTCTTAAAACCTGCAAATTTTGCATCGAGTATGCAGTTTGAAGCATCTTCTGATGAGTGGATTCTGCCGATTTTTAAAAGCTCTTCATCGTTAAATGACTGAACACCTATGCTCAGTCTGTTTACACCAGCATTTTTTATTGCCTTTAGCTTTTTCATATCTGCAGTTTTTGGGTTTACTTCCATTGTGATTTCTGCTGTTTGGGTTACGTCAAAATATTCAAAAATCTTGTCCATTAAAAACACGAGTCCGTCAGTTGATAACGACGAGGGCGTACCTCCGCCGATGTATACTGTATCGACCTGTTTGTCTTCATACATTTTAAACTCTTCTACAAGTGCCGCTAAATACTCATTTTCCTTATCATAGCAGTCAGTGTAAGAGATAAAATCACAATATTCACATTTTTTTATACAAAATGGTATGTGGACATAAAGACCGCGCATTTTTTTGACACTCCTATTCGTCAAGCTTTAGTACAGACATAAACGCTTCCTGTGGGACTTCAACCGAGCCGACCTGTCTCATTCTCTTTTTGCCTTCTTTTTGCTTTTCGAGCAGCTTTTTCTTACGGGTTATATCGCCGCCGTAGCACTTGGCTAAAACGTCTTTTCGCATAGCTTTTACTGTTTCACGGGCTATGACCTTTGTGCCGATTGCTGCTTGTATTGGTATTTCAAAAAGCTGCCGCGGGATACTTTCCTTTAGCTTTTCTGCAATTTTTCTGCCGCGGGTGTATGCCTTGGTTGAGTGAACTATAAAGGAGAGTGCATCGACCATTTCTCCGTTTAATAAGATGTCGAGCTTTACGAGTTCTGACTTTTTATAGCCCGACAGCTCATAGTCAAATGAGGCATAACCCTTTGATTTTGATTTTAATGAGTCAAAAAAGTCATATATAATTTCATTAAGCGGCAGCTCATAATGAAGCTGTGCACGTGATGAATCGATATAGGTTGTGTTTTTATAAACGCCGCGGCGCTCCTGACAAAGCTCCATAATGTTTCCGATAAATTCCGTAGGACACATAATGTCAGCGTTTACCATAGGCTCTTCCATATAGTCGATTTCGCTTCCGCCGGGCAGGTTAGAGGGGTTTGAAATCTCGACTAGCTCACCGTTTGTTTTCATAACCTTATATATAACGCCAGGGGCGGTTGTAACCAGGTCTAAATTATATTCCCGCTCGAGGCGCTCCTGTATGATTTCCATATGCAAAAGACCTAAAAATCCACAGCGAAAACCAAAACCCAGTGCCACAGAGGTTTCCGGCTCGTAAGAAAGTGAGGCATCGTTTAGCTGAAGCTTGGCTAAAGCGTCTCGCAGGTCTTCGTATTTTGCTCCGTCTGCAGGGTAGATACCGCAATAAACCATAGGATTTACCTGTTTATAGCCTGGAAGAGCGTCCTGGGCTTTTTTGTTTGCAAGAGTTATGGTATCGCCGACGCGTGTGTCTGATACACTCTTGATTGCAGCGGTCAAATACCCAACCTCGCCTGCAGATACTGAGTCGCTTTTTAAGAAACCGTTGGGGTTTAAATATCCAACTTCTACGACATCAAATTCTGCGCCTGTTGCCATTAAGTGAATTTTATCCCCTGTGCGCACTTTACCGTCAAACACACGAAAATATATGATAACGCCCTTATAAGCATCATAAACACTGTCAAAGATAAGAGCCTTAAGAGGTGCAGATTCGTCGCCTTTTGGCTCAGGAATAATTTTTACAATCTGCTCTAGGACCGATTCTATGTTTATCCCGTTTTTTGCAGAGATTTTAGGAGCATCCTCTGCCGGTATACCTATTACGTTTTCAATTTCTTCAATTACCCTTTCAGGGTGTGCAGCAGGTAAATCAATTTTATTAATCACCGGCATAATCTCTAAGTTGTGGTCAAGTGCTAAGTATGTGTTGGCAAGAGTCTGTGCCTCAATTCCTTGCGATGCATCAACTACTAATATAGCGCCTTCGCACGCGGCAAGACTTCTTGAAACCTCATAATTAAAGTCAACGTGCCCCGGTGTATCAATCAGGTTGAGTACATAGGTGTTGCCGTCTTCTGCCTTATGCAAAAGCCTTACAGCACGTGCCTTGATTGTGATACCGCGCTCACGCTCAAGGTCCATATTATCTAAAACCTGACTTTCCATTTCGCGCTCGGTCATTGTGCCTGTCTTTTCCAAAAGACGGTCAGCAAGTGTAGATTTACCGTGGTCTATATGGGCAATAATTGAAAAATTTCTGATATATTTTTTGTCCATTTACATTTCTCCATTGGGAAAAGGCTTAACTTTTGTTAAGCCTTTTTGATTTAGTTTATCTTATTACTATATTTACTAATTTGTTAGGAACGCAGATTACCTTTAAAACCTGCTTGCCTTCTATTAGTTCTTTAATTTTTTCGTTTTTAAGTGACAGATCTTCCATTTCTTCTTTAGAAATGTTTGCCGGAATCAAAATTTTATCCTTAACCTTGCCGTTAATCTGCGCAACTATTTCAACTGTATCGTCTGTGCATTTTGATTCATCAGCTAAAGGCCACTTTGTGTCGTGAAGATATCCGCCGAAGTTTGCTCTTTCCCACATTTCTTCTGTAAGGTGGGGAGCAGCGGGATTTAAAAGAGTTATAAAGATTTTTAATTCGCCACGTGTGATAGAGCCTTTTTTGTAAATATCATTAATTAAGGCCATGAGCGCAGCTATAGCTGTGTTAAACTTCATTTTATCATAATCTTCTGTAACCTTTTTGATTGTTTTGTGGATTAATTTTTCAAGATCTTCACTAAGGCCCTCATCACTGGTTAATAATTCCTGCAGGTTCCATACACGTTCGATAAAACGGTAGCATCCTTTAACGCCGTTTATAGACCAAGGGGTTGACTGGTCAAATGCACCTATAAACATCTCATAGGTTCTGAATGTATCTGCACCAAAGCCCTCTACCATATCGTCAGGGTTTACAACGTTGCCGCGTGATTTTGACATTTTCTCGCCGTTTTCGCCCAGAATCATACCGTGTGAGGTACGCCTGCTATATGGTTCAGGCTGTGCAACTACACCGATGTCATATAAGAATTTATGCCAGAATCTTGAATACAAAAGATGGAGTGTTGTATGCTCCATACCACCGTTATACCAGTCAACAGGAAGCCAGTAGTTAAGCTTTTCCTGGGCTGCGATAGCTGAATCGTTTTCCGGGTCAATATATCTTAAGAAATACCACGAAGAACCCGCCCACTGTGGCATTGTGTCTGTTTCTCTTTCTGCTTTTTGACCGCAGCAGGGACAGGTTGTCATAACCCAGTCTGTCATCTTAGCCAGTGGAGATTCTCCGTTTTCACCCGGCTCAAAATTATCTGTTTCAGGAAGTGTAAGAGGTAATTCTTCTTCAGGAACGGGAACCCAGCCGCACTTTTCGCACTTAATAAGCGGAATAGGCTCTCCCCAATATCTCTGGCGAGAGAACACCCAGTCACGTAATTTATAGTTAACCTTTTTTCTGCCGATGCCTTTTTCTTCTAAAAATGCAATCATTTTAGCTATTGCATCCTTAACTTCTAAACCGTTTAAGAAGTCTGAATTTATCATTTTACCCGAGTAAATATCGGTAAAGGCAGCCTCTTGTACGTTTTCGCCTCCTGCAACAACCTCGATAATAGGAAGATTGAATTTCTTTGCAAACTCCCAGTCGCGGTCATCGTGAGCAGGTACTGCCATAATTGCGCCTGTTCCGTAGCTGGTTAAAACGTAGTCAGAAATAAAAATCGGAATTTCCTTGCCGTTTACAGGGTTTATCGCTGTTACGCCTTCAAGACATACGCCTGTTTTTTCTTTGGAAAGCTCTGTTCTTTCAAATTCTGATTTTTTAGCAGCTTCCTGCTGGTATGCGCGCACTTTGTCAATGTTTTTGATTTTGTCTTCAAAATCAGTAAGCAGTTTATGCTCAGGTGATACAACCATATATGTTGCACCAAAAAGTGTATCGGCACGTGTTGTATAAACTGTTAAGATATAATCTGTGCCAGAAACCTTAAAGTTAACCTCGGCACCTTCTGATTTGCCAATCCAGTTTTTCTGCTGTGTTTTTACTTTTTCGATATAGTCAAGCCCGTCTAAATCATTTATCAGACGTTCTGCATATTCTGTGATTTTAAGCATCCACTGGCTTTTGTTTTTTTGAACAACCTCGCTGCCGCAACGCTCACAAACTCCGTTTACAACCTCTTCGTTAGCAAGTCCTACCTTACAGCTTGTGCACCAGTTGATGGGCATCTCCTGTTTATAGGCAAGCCCCTTTTTGAAAAGCTGTAAGAAAATCCACTGTGTCCACTTGTAGTATTTTTCATCGGTTGTTGAAACCTCGCGTGTCCAGTCAAAAGAAAAACCGATGCTCTTTAGCTGACGCTTAAAGTTTGCGATGTTGTTTTCTGTAACGAATTTCGGGTGAATTTTATTTTTTATAGCAAAGTTTTCAGTAGGAAGACCGAATGCGTCCCAGCCCATAGGATATAAAACGTTATAGCCTTCTAAACGCTTCTTTCTTGCGATGATGTCAAGCGCTGTGTAGCTTCTTGGGTGGCCAACGTGAAGTCCCTGACCTGACGGGTAAGGAAACTCTACAAGACCATAAAATTTTGGCAGTGTAAAGTCATCCTTTGCTGCAAAAGTGTTGTCGGCATACCATTTGTCCTGCCATTTTTTTTCAATTTGTTTGTAATTGTATTCCATGTCCGATTCCTCCAAGATTAGTCTAAAAGAGTTTTTATGTCAATGCTTTGCGCGTCACTCCACAATCTGTCAAGACCGTAAAACTCACGCATTTCTTTATAGAAAATATGAATTATAACATCACCGTAGTCGAGCAAAAGCCACTCTGTGCCGCCTCTCCCTTCGCGAGCTGCGGGGTGAATTCCCACCTTTGCAAATTCGTCCTCGATGTTGTCTGCCAGTGCTTTTACCTGCGTTGAAGAATTTGCAGAACAGATGATAAAATAATCTGCCAAAATCGTCAGGCTTGAGACCGCAAGGCATGAAATGTCGGTTGCCTGTTTTTTATCTAAAACCCTGACTGCTAGGGTTGCTTTTTCTAAAGAATTATCCAAGTCGTTTTTCTCCTTTCTGAGGTTTTCTCTTATATATTTTTCTGCGTCTATTGTCTGTGGATGAAGAATACATCCCGTTCTGTTTATATGGGAAATTGATAGCTCGAAGCCATAAAGAAGCGCTCTGTCAAGATCTGCAAAGCATAGTGCGCGAAGCTGCGTGAGTCCGTCAAAATCTTTTCTGTTCGGCTCGATTATGTCTGACAGATAAAGTATTTTTTCAAGGTCTGTCATTTTTTCTCTGCCCAGCGTGTGATAGCGGATAGCATCAAGAACGTCTTTGTCCGTTACGCCGTAGTCACGCTCTGCCAAAAACGCTCCCAGCTCTGCGTGAATTAAGCCCTGCTGCTTTTTTTTAATCTCATCGAGCTCTATATTAAACTCCTCGCACATCCTAAGCTGCTCACTGTGCGGAATCTGCTTGGCGCAATCGTGCAAAAGTGCTGCGATTTTGGTTTTTTCTTTATCAACGCCGAATATCTCTGCCATTTTAAGTGCGGTTTCTTCAACACCCAAAGAGTGTATAAACCTGTGGTCAGAAAGCTGTGTCTTTAGTTTTTCTCTCATTTGTTCTTCAGTCATAGGGACTCCTTAGAGTAGAGATTGTGTTTTTTTATATAATCATAAACCCCCTTGGGCAAAAAATCTTTGCAGTCTTTGCCCAAAGCGAGATTTTTTCGCAAGTAAGTCGATGATAAATCATACGAAAAATCATCTAAAAAGAGCGCTTTATGCTCTGTATCGAGCTTTAAATATTTTAAATAGCAATCACTATAGCAATCGCTAGTATCAATTCCTGGCCGATTTACCACAATAAAGGTGCAAAGCGACAAAATATCGGGAAAGTTTTTCCACAGCGGAAAATCACGATAAGAATCTGCGCCCACAATAAAGAAAATCTCGTCGTCAGGATATGTTTTTTTAAAGTGCTCAATCGTTAAATACGAATAGTTTGGCTTTTCGTTTTTTATATCAAAGTCAGACAATAAAAACTCTTTGTCATTTTTTGTTGCCAGCGCTATCATGTCATAGCGGCAACTTTTATCTGTGATTTTTTTGTCGGTTTTGTGAGGCGGATTTCCTGCGGGGATAAAAATAATTTTATCCAAAGAAAACGCATTTAAGGTTTTCTTTGCCAGTGCTATATGTCCTGTATGAGGCGGGTCAAATGTTCCGCCAAAAAGACCTATTCTAGCCATATTTCCTCCAGTTATTTTAAAACGATAGTGCGATTTTTTTCTTTTTCTGACTGCCTGTAGATTACAAATCTTGAACCGATAACCTGAACGGGCTCGGCACCCAGAAGACGCGAAACCTCATCACAGGCAGCGCGCACATTAAGCTCACAATTTTCTAAAACGTGAACCTTTATAAGCTCGCGGGCGTTTAGTGCATCGGAGAGCTGTGCGATTAAGTTGTTAGAAATTCCTTCTTTTCCTATCTGGAATATTGACGGAACTTTATTTGCTAAAGAGCGAAGATACGCTCTTTGTTTACTTGTAATCATATTTTGTCCTCTTTTTTAAATTTTTTCATAAAGCCACAATACATCTAGGCTATTCTATAATATTATACCTTGTTTTTGCGCAAAAGTCAAACAAAACAAGCAATTTTATGATATAATTTTGTTGCTTTTTAGCCGAGCTAGTGATAAAATAAAATAGTAATTTTATGTTTAGGAGAAAGATATGAGCTTTGTTCATTTACACGTGCATACAGAGTTTAGCTTTTTAGACGGCGAATGCCGTATTAAAGAGCTTGTTTTACGTGCAAAAAATCTCGGCATGAAAGCGCTCGCCATCACAGACCACGGAAATATGTGTGGCGTTATAGATTTTTACAAAGAGGCAAATGCGCAAGGGATAAAGCCGATTATTGGCTGCGAGGTTTATGTGGCAGCTAATGATTTAAATGACAAATCGCATGATAACGGCAATTCAACACACCACCTGGTGCTTTTGGCAAAGGATAACGAGGGCTATAAAAACCTTGTTAAAATTGTATCAAAAGGCTGGATAGACGGATTTTACTATAAACCGAGAGTTGATTTTTCTGTAATTGAAAAGTATCACGAGGGACTTATTTGTATGTCGGCGTGTCTTGCCGGCGAAATTCCGCAGGCGCTCCTCAAAGATAACGACGCGCATGCTCGCGCCTTAGTCGAAAAATATCTTGCTCTTTTTGGAAAAGATGATTTTTATTTAGAGATTCAAAACCACGGACTTGCTGAACAAAAGAAGGTAAACGCAGCACTTATTCGCCTTGCAAATGAGTATGGCATAGGTCTTGTTGCCACAAATGACGTACATTACATACAAAAAAATGATGCAAAATATCAAGACCTTTTAATGTGTATCCAGACGAACAGAAAGGTTTTAGATACCGACAGAATGGCGTTTGAAACAGATGAGTTTTATCTAAAGTCAGAAGACGAAATGAAACAGCTCTTCGGAGCATTTCCCGAAAGCTTGTCAAACACAGAAAAAATTGCTGAAAAATGTAATGTAGACTTTGAGTTTGGCGTGTTAAAATTGCCCCAGTATGACGTGCCGCAAGGTATGAGTTCGTATGAGTATTTAACCAAGCTTTGCAATGACGGTCTTAAAAAGCGCTATGGAGAAAATGAAGAAGCAAAAGAGCGGCTTTATTTTGAACTCGATGTCATAAAAAATATGGGCTATGTAGACTACTTTTTGATTGTATGGGACTTTATAAAGTACGCCAAGGACAACGGCATTCCCGTAGGTCCGGGAAGAGGGTCTGCTGCAGGCAGTATCGTAAGCTATTGTCTTGAAATTACAAACATCGACCCTATTCGCTTCGGGCTTATTTTTGAGCGCTTTTTAAACCCTGAGCGTGTATCGATGCCTGATATTGACGTTGACTTTTGTAATGAGGACAGACAGCGTGTTATAGATTATGTTGTAGAAAAATACGGAAGAGAGCGTGTTTGCCAGATTATAACCTTTAACAAGATGAAGGCAAAAAACGCAATACGTGACGTAGGCAGAGTTTTAGATGTTTCGTATGCAGATACAGACGCCATTGCAAAAATGATTCCATTCGACCTTAAAATGACTATCCCCAAGGCGCTGGAGCTAAACCCTGATTTAAAGGCAAAGTACGATGTTGACGCGACAGCTAAAGAACTTATTGATGACGCTATAAAACTGGAGGGTTTAATCAGGAACGCAGGAACACACGCAGCAGGCGTCGTGATTGCCGCGGCTCCGGTAACGGAATATTTGCCCCTGCAAAAAAATGACGATGTAGTCATTACCCAGTTCCCAAAGGATACCGTAGAAGAGCTGGGGCTTTTAAAGATGGACTTTTTGGGGCTTCGTAATCTTGGAATTATAAAGGATGCAATAAACATTATAAAGGCATCAACAGGAAAAGAGATTGATATTGATTCTATCGATTTGTCGTGCAGCGGTGTTTATGAGATGATATCAAGAGGCGAAACAGAAGGGGTATTTCAGCTTGAAAGCGCAGGTATGAAGCAGTTTATGAAGGAGCTAAAGCCTGAGAGTATAGAAGATATTATCGCGGGAATCTCACTGTATCGCCCGGGTCCTATGGACCAGATTCCACGCTACATTAAAAACAAAGAAAATCCGGACAAGGTTAAATATAAGCACTCTCTTTTAGAGCCAATCTTAAATGTTACCTATGGCTGTATGGTGTATCAGGAGCAGGTTATGGAGATTGTCCGCAAGATGGGTGGCTATTCATTGGGAAGAGCAGACCTTGTTCGACGTGCAATGAGCAAGAAAAAAGCCGATGTTATGGCGCAGGAGCGAAAGAATTTTATCCATGGTATAGTCGATGAGGATGGAAAAGTGCTAGTCGATGGTGCTATCAGGCGCGGTGTTTCAGAAAGCGTTGCAAACGATATATTCGACGAAATGATGGATTTTGCAGAGTATGCATTTAATAAATCCCACGCGGCGGCGTATGCCTTTGTAACATACCAGACCGCATACTTAAAAAATTTCTATCCTGCACAGTATATGGCAGCGCTATTATCGTCAGTTTTAGACAGCCCTGAAAAGGTTGCCAAATATTCACAAGAAGCTGCCCGTATGGGCATCAAGGTTCTGCCGCCTGATATAAACAAGAGCGTTTCGGGCTTTGCAGTATCAGGAAACGATATACGCTTTGGACTTGCCGTTATTAAAAATGTCGGCATCGGTTGTGTTGACGGCATAGTGGAAGAAAGAAATAAAAACGGAGGGTTTAAAAGCTATAAGGATTTTGCAAAAAGAACCGCAAAGCTTGGCGTTACAAAACGCGTTCACGAGTACCTGATAAAGGCAGGTGCGTTTGACTCAATGGGCGAAAATCGTTCTTACCTTTTAGCAGACTTTGAAAGCATTATTGACTCATATCAGGACGATTTAAAGAAAAACGTAGAGGGGCAGTTAAATCTCTTTGGAGATGCTGAAGAAGAGGTTTTAGATATGCCTTTAAACAATGCGCCAGAACTTTCGCAAAAAGAATTGTTAAAGTTTGAAAAAGAGAGCATCGGCTACTATGTTTCAGGCCACCCCTTAAAAGAATATGAAAAAGAAATTGAACAAATCTCGACAATTTCGTTTGCAGATTTTACTCAGGATGATGAAGGCATCGCGAACTTGGTTGACGGTATGCCCGTAACTGTGTGCGTTTTGGTATCGGCAATTAAGACCAAGGTTACTAAAAACAACAAAATTATGGCATTTGTGACTGCAGAGGATATGACAGCCCAGGCGGAAATTATCGTATTTCCCACTGTTTTTGACCGCGCAAGAAAATATTTGTCAGAAGATCAAGCGCTGATAATTTCGGGCAAATTAAGTTTTAAAGAGGACGAAGAGCCGAAGATTCTGTGCGATATGGTAGAGCCACTGACGCACGGGGCGAAAGGGCAAAAAAAAGAGCTTCCTAAAGCGTCAAAAGAATTGGGTAGTGACAAAAAACTGTTCTTAAGATTTTTAACAGGCAAAGAATATTTAAAAGAAAAAATCACACAAATTCTTGCGCTCTATGGCGGCAATGTGCCTGTATATATTTATAATGAAGAGAAAAAACAAACCTCTGTTGCCCCAAAAGAGCTTTGGGTATCTGCCAGCGATGAGCTTATATCAAAGCTTAAAAAGGTACTTGGAGACAGCAATGTAGTGCTAAAGTAAGGAGAAAAAATGGCAAACATAAATAAAAAATTAAAGGGAAATATGATTTTGTTTTTGACTGCGATAATATGGGGTATATCGTTTGTGTCGCAGAGCGTAGGCATGGACTACATTGGTCCCAACACATTTATGGGTATTCGTACCACTATGGGTGGTCTGGTGCTTTTGCCGTTTATCTTTTTTTCTGACAGGGCAAAAAAGAAAAACGGAACGTATGAAAAAACAAGCATTTTAAAACTTTTAAAATACGGTGCGCCCTGTGGTTTGTTTTTGTGCGTTGCATCAACTCTTCAGACTTATGGTCTGCAGGTGACTACAACGGCAAAAAGTGGATTTTTAACAGCCCTATACATAATATTTGTTGCACTCTTCGGGCTTGTTTACTCTAAAAAAATTACATGTAAAATGGCGCTTGGTGTAATTGTTGCCGTTTTGGGAATGTATTTTCTTTGTCTTTTCGGCGAGGAAATTTCCTTTAATTATGGCGATGCACTTACACTTTTGTGCGCTGTGTTTTTTGCAGGGCAGATACTCTTAATCGATAAATTCGTAGATAGGGTTGACGGTGTTAAACTTGCCTGCACGCAATTTTTCGTGTCGGGCGTGATAAATTTAATACTTATGTTCATATTAGAAAGTCCTGATATTAAAAACATTTTGGCGTGTTCTATAGCAATTCTTTATTCGGGTATTTTATCCTGCGGCGTGGCATACACTCTGCAAATTATAGGACAAAAATATGCCCAGCCCACATCTGCCTCTATAATTATGTCATTAGAGTCGGTGTTTGCCGCAATTTCCGGCTGGATAATTTTAGGAGAAAAAATGACAATAGTGCAGATTGCAGGGTGTGTATTTATGTTTTTGGCTATTGTTCTGGTGCAGCTGCCGGACAAAAAAACAGACGATACCTGCCCTTTAAAATGCGAAAAAGCATAAAGCCTTGCTTTTATATTGATAAAACTTTCCAGATTCTATGATTTAAAATAAATCCTTGCAGTAAGCTGCGATTTATGGTAGAATGACTAATGAAATAATTTACGAGGTGAAAATAATGAAATTAGGTATAGTTGGTCTTCCAAACGTTGGGAAATCCACACTTTTTAATGCTATAACTCAGGCAGGGGCAGAGTCTGCAAACTATCCGTTTTGTACTATTGAGCCAAATGTTGGTATAGTTTCAGTTCCTGATGAACGCTTAGACAGGCTTGCCGAGATGTATAATCCCCAAAGGGTTACACACGCTGTAATTGAGTTTGTTGATATTGCAGGATTAGTTAAGGGTGCAAGTCGCGGCGAAGGTCTTGGAAACAAGTTTTTGTCACATATAAGACAGGTAGATGCTATCGTTCATGTTGTACGTTGCTTTGACGATACAAATATTATTCACGTTGAAGGCTCTGTTGATCCGGTTCGTGATGTTGAAACAATAAATCTAGAGCTTATTTTTGCTGACCTTGAAATGGTAGAAAAGCGCATCGAAAAAACAAGTAAAATGGCAAAATCAGGCGAGAAAAAATATAAAGTAGAGCTTGAGTTTTTAGACAAGCTAAAGACTGTTTTAGAAGATGGCAAGCCTGCGCGCTCGCTGGAGCTGGATGACGAGGAAAAGGACATTATGAAAGAGATTGACCTTTTAACAAGTAAGCCCGTGCTTTATGCTGCAAACGTTGCAGAGGACGATTTTTTAAACGGAATTGAAAATAACGATTTTGTAAGAAGGTTAACAGAACTGGCCACAGCAGAGGGCGCGGAGGTTATGCCGATTTCTGCTAAAATTGAAGAGGATATCTCATCTTTAGAGCCTGATGAAAAGGACGAATATTTAAAAGAGCTCGGGATCTGCGAATCAGGTCTTGACCGTCTGGTTAAAAAGAGCTATAAACTGCTTGGTCTTATAAGCTATTTAACAGCAGGCGAGCCGGAGGTTCGCGCGTGGACCATCACCCGTGGAATGAAAGCACCGCAGGCGGCAGGAAAAATCCACACAGACTTTGAAAAGGGCTTTATCAGGGCAGAGGTTGTTGCATACAGCGACTTGATGGCGTGCGGTTCACACCTTGCAGCCAAGGAAAAGGGTCTGGTTCGTTCCGAGGGCAAGGAGTACGTAGTTTGTGACGGAGATATAATACTGTTTAGATTTAATGTTTAAGTTTTAATAATAAAAAACAGAGGTTACAAATTGTAACCTCTGTTTTTTTGTTTAAAAATTATTCTTCTGTTTCTTTAGCTTCTTCAGCAGGAGCCTGTGTTACTTCTTCTGCTACCTCTTCTTTAGCTTCTTCTGCTACTTCTTCAACAGGCAAAAGTGCACGGATTGAAAGTGCGATTTTTTTCTTTTCCCAATCGATTTCTGTAACCTTAGCTTCTACTGTTTCGCCGATTGTAAGCTCTTTTGCAGGATTATCAATTCTGCGGTTTGCAATCTGAGAAATATGAATCAAACCATCAACACCAGGAATGATTTCTGCAAAAGCACCGTAAGGCATAATTCTTACGATTTTTACCTGTGTGCTTTCGCCTAATGTAATCTTGGATTTAACTATTTCCCAAGGATTGTCTTCGGCCTTTTTGAAGCCTAAAGAAATTTTCTTTGTGTCTTCTTTGATGTCTTTAATATAAACCTCTAAAGAGTCGCCAACAGAAACAACTTCTGATGGGTGCTTGATGTGTTTCCAGCTGAGTTCAGAAATGTGAACCAAACCATCAACACCGCCGATGTCAACAAACGCACCAAAGTTTGTAATTGATTTTACAAGACCTGTGTAGATATTGCCAACCTTAGCGTCTGCCCAGAATTTTTCCTGAAGCTCTTTTTTCTGAGCATCGAGAACAACTCTTACAGAACCAACCAAACGTTTCCTCCTATCATTTATATCAATGATTTTGAAAGACAGCACCTTTCCTACAAATTCAGAAAGGTCGGCATCTCTTCTTTCTGATGCCTGTGAAGCAGGAACGAAAACTTTGTAACCTTTGTAATTAATAATCATACCCTTGTTAACTACTTCTGTTACTTTACCTTCTAACAATTCTCCTTCTTCTGCTGCTTTCTTCACATTTTCCCAAGTTTTTACAGTATCAAGCTTTCTTTTTGAAAGAATGATGTTGCCGTCTGCATCGTTTACGCGAACGACAAATACCTCGATTTCATCGCCTACTTTACAGATTGAATCTGTTGTAGCATTTGGGTCGTCTGAAATCTCGGCAGCGGGAATAAATCCATCCTGCTTTGCACCTAAATCTACGATAACCTCGTTATTTCTTACCTCGATTACCGTTCCCATTACGATGTCGCCTGTGTTAAGAGTTTTTAAAGACTCTTCCATCAAGGCTTCAAAGCTTTCAAAATTTTCCATCTTACCAATAGCCTCCTTTATTATGACCGCAGGAGTAGAGGCACCTGCAGTAATTCCGATTCTTTTTGAACCGAAATCGCAACCTTTCGGCAAATCGTCTATATGCTCTAAGCAGTATGCTATAGCGCATGCGCTTTTGCAAATAGAATAAAGCTTTTGAGTGTTTGAGCTGTTCTTTCCGCCGAGAACAATACAGACGTCAGAATTGCTCGCCAGTTCATAAGCTTCTTTTTGCCTCTCTTCAGTTGCATTACATATTGTATCAAATATCACTATGTCATTGCAAGTCTTTTTTAAAAAAGTTGTAATTTTTTTAAAAATTTCCTGCACAAACGTAGTCTGAGCTACAACGCAAACACGCACATCTTCAAGGTTTGCATCTTTTGCCTCATCTGTTGTACCTAATATGAGGGCGCACTTTTCACACCATCCGTTAATCCCTTTAACCTCGGGGTGGTCTTTGTCGCCCACGATGACTATTTTATAGCCTTCTTTGTGGTGCTTTTCTACAATGTTGTGGATTTTTTTTACAAACGGACATGTTACATCTATAATTTCAACATTTTTTTGACTTAATTTATCATACACATCTTTGCCCACACCGTGAGTGCGGATAATGAGCTTGTCGCCTGCGCGTGCTGCATCTATTGATTCAATCGGTGAAATCCCTTTTTCTGAAAAATCATTCACAACGTGCATATTGTGAATTATCGGTCCCAGTGTATGATAGGTGTTATCTTTATCCTTGGTGCATTTTTCTACTATTTCAACAGCACGGTTAACACCGAAGCAAAACCCCGCTGTTTTAGCTACACGAATTTCCATTATTCTGCTCCCAATGCGTTAATTTTTGAAAGGATAATGTCTGCATAAATTTTAAGCTCATCGCCGGATGGCTTTGTGTCGTTTTCGTTTTTTACATAAAGCGGATTTCCTATATGTACTGTGACCTTTTTAAAGGGCGCATACCCTCCGCGGATAGCAACCGGTATAACTGGTGCGCCGGACTTTGATGCAATCAGCGCAACTCCTGCCTTTGCATCGGCAAAATCTCCGCTTTTTACTCTTGTTCCCGTGGGGAAAATAGCAAAAAGTTCTTCGTTTTTCAAAGCTCTTAGAGCTGTTTTTATAGCTGTTATGTCGTTTGTTCCGCGACGTACGGGAAATGCCCCTGAGTGGCGCAGAAGCTGTGCCAAAAATTTGTGCTCAAAAAGCTCTGCTTTACCCATTGTGCGCATTGGCCTTTTTATTGCCGTAAGCAAAACAGGTGCATCCCAAAGGCTTACGTGGTTTATAGCCAAAATGGCAGCGCCTTTTTTGGGGATGTTTTCTTCTCCGCAAACACTTACGCGAAACACCACTTTACAAAAAAACTTAATAATAAATTCAATTACAGAATACATAATATCACACTTTTCTTTTGTTGTTTATAAGCTCCAGTACGCAAGCAACACTTTCGTCAAATGAGAGATTGCTTGTATCTAAAACGACAGCATCTTCTGCCTGCCTTAAAGGAGAAACAGCACGCGTTCTGTCCTGTGTATCACGCGCCTTTATATCTTTTAAAACCTTATCAAAGCTGTCTTTTATGCCTTTTTCCAAAAGCTCCTTATGGCGACGCACTGCCCTGATATGAGGACTTGCGGTAAGAAAAATTTTGACCTGGGCATCAGGCAAAACATGAGTGCCTATGTCACGTCCGTCCATGATAACGTTTTTTTCTCCTGCCAGCTTTCGTTGTAGGGCAACAAGCTTTGCTCTTACCTCGCCTATTGCAGAGATGTCGGACGCCCCCATAGAAATCTCGGATGTCCGCACTTTTTCTGAAACGTCATATCCGTTTAAAAAAATTCTCTGCTCGCCTTCTATATAGTCAATATCAATAGATATATCGTTTACGATGTCAATTGCCTTTTGGGGATTTTCCTTTATATTTACCCCGGCGCTTATTGCAGCCAGTGCTGATGCTCTGTACATCGCCCCTGTATCTATGTATACAAAGCCGAGTTTTTTTGCGACAGTCTTTGCAATGGTGCTTTTTCCCGCACCGCTGGGACCGTCGATGGCAACCTTAAACAAAAAAATCCCTCCCACAAAAAAATAAGCGAAAGCCGACGCCTTCGCTCAAAACAAAACTGTTTAGTTTAATTGTTCACGCAAAGATACGCGTTATCTTTTCTTTTTGTTGTTGTTTGTAGCTTTAAGATTAACTCCCATAATTCCGCCAAGCGCGCCAAATAGGAGCGATATCAAAAACATAATAATCACGTGCGTTCCCATATAAAAACCGTCAGATGACAGTGATGCTATGAGCCATATAATCAGCATATATAAAAGTGCTGACATTCCGCCTGTTAAGATTCCGCGCGCGCCTGCCCGTCTGGCGGGAACAAAGCCTGAAATTACCGATGCTGCCACCTGAGTTATAAACGCAATATAAGGAATTGCATCCTCAGATAGCGGAGTATAAGAAAGGATAAGTGCAAATAGAGCAAAGACCAAAAAGGTAAAAATCGCTGCCGTCAATGCTCCGCGCAAAAATCCTGAGACAGTGCAGGAAAAAGTGCCACTGTCAACCGTTTTGACATTTTCGTACATACTAAAAACCTCCTACCGAATACCTTTGTTTTAAAATATTCGGTAGGGGCAGAAAATATGAATTATTCGTTTGTTGTTTCTTCTTTTGCCTCTTCAGCAGGGGCATCATCGATTAATTCGACATCAGCTTCTTTTTTTGCTTTTTTGCAAGGTACAACAGATGCGATTGCTTCGCGCTTTAAGGTCATTGGATGTTTTTGTGTTCTGTCACCGATTTCGATGCAAACCTTATCATCTTTAACCTTTAAAACCTTACCGATAATACCGCCGATTGTTGTAACTGTATCGCCTACCTTCATAGCGTCCAGCATTGCCTTGGTTTCTTTTTCTTTTTTCTTCTGTGGTCTTATAAGCATAAAGTAAAAAATTGCCACCATTACAACCAGCCAAACGACTGTTCCTAAAATTCCGCCTTGTTCTGCCATGTTTTTAAATCTCCTTTCAAATTTTAAACAATATACTACTTTATTATATATGCAAATGGAAAAATAAGCAAGTTATTTTTTGAATTTTCACAATTTATTCAAATAAATGTTGACATACAGAGGTTTTAATGATAGTATTAGTATGTTGATAGAGGCGCGTCTTTAATCAGTAACCCAAAGGAAAAGTCGGCATTTTATGATTTTGGGCAAAAGGGAAAGTCGCCGAAAGGACAATTTTGCCGAAACTTTGTTCTTGGGTGGGCGGAGAATATCCGTTCAACTGTCGCTTTGGCGGAGGGCTATGGCGGAGTGCTATTAATGTTAAAAATTGTTTTTAATGTTAACCTTGCCAAACTTCTATCAATAGGAGGTTTGGCTTTTTTTAAGTTCGTAAAATAATCTTACAGGAGGTTTCATATATTATGAAAAAGTACAATATTGCCGTTGTAGGTGCAACAGGCATGGTAGGAAGAACATTTTTAAAAGTATTAGAGGAGGTTAATCTCCCTGCTGAAAGCTACACACTTTATGCATCTTCAAGAAGCGCAGGTACAAAATTACCTTTTATGGGCACAGAATATGAAGTTAAAGAGTTAAACGAGGACTCTTTTGACGGTATTGATATAGCATTGTTTTCTGCAGGCGGAGCAACATCAGAAAAATTTGCGCCAATCGCTGCATCTAAAGGATGCCTAGTAATTGATAACTCAAGCGCATGGAGAATGGACCCCAACGTTCCGTTGGTTGTTCCGGAAGTAAACCCTGAAGATATAAAAAAGCACAATGGAATCATTGCAAACCCTAACTGCTCTACAATCCAGGCAATGGTGGCACTTCGCCCATTGCAGCTAAAGTACGGTATTAAGCGCATAATTTATTCAACATACCAGGCTGTATCAGGTGCGGGTGTTGGCGGCTATAATGATTTAAAGAATGGCATTAATGGCGAAGCTCCTAAAAAGTTTAACCATCCTATCTTTTCAAACTGCCTGCCGCAGATAGACAGCTTTTTGCCTAACGGCTACACCAAGGAAGAGATGAAGATGGTTAACGAAACAAGGAAAATCCTAGGTGATGCCGATATGAAAATCACAGCGACAACTGTTCGTGTTCCTGTGTTTGACTGCCATAGCGAATCAATTAACGTTGAGCTTTGTAAGAGCTTTGATTTAAAGGAATTAAGAGAGTGCTTAGAGGCAGCACCAGGTTTGATTGTTGAGGACGATATTGATAACTGCGTATATCCTATGGCGTGTAATATCGTTGGCAAAAACGAAACATACGTTGGACGTATCCGTCGTGACGAAAGTGTAGAAAATGGCGTAAACCTCTGGGTTGTTGCTGATAATATCAGAAAAGGCGCAGCTACAAACGCTGTACAGATTGCACAGAAATTTATTGAAATGGAAGCTAACGGAGAACTTTAATCCGTAATTTTGAAAGGAAAGATTACAATGAGTAGAAAGACTCTTTTTACAGGTGCAGCAACCGCTTTAATTACACCTTTTGATGAGGGCGGAGTAAATTTTTCTGCACTTGGTAATATTATAGACTACCAGATTGACAATGGTATTGACGCTCTTGTTATCTGTGGTACAACAGGCGAGGCGGCAACAATGCCTGATAAAGAGCATCTGAGCGTTATTGATTTTGCGGTAAAACGTGCAGGCGGACGTGTTCCGATTATTGCAGGAACCGGCTCTAATGATACATCTCATTGTGTAGAACTGAGCAAAGAGGCTCAAAACCTGGGAGCTGATGGCTTACTTATTACGACGCCATACTACAACAAAGCTACACAAAAGGGTTTGATTATGCACTATGACAAGGTTTTAGAACATACCAATCTTCCGATAATATTGTATAATGTTCCATCCAGAACAGGTATGAGCTACGCAATTTCTACAATTTGCGAACTGGCAAAAGATGAGCGCATCGTAGGAGTAAAGGAAGCAAGCGGCAACATTGCTTATACCACAGAGCTTGCCTGTGCTTGTCCGGAGCTTGATTTGTATTCGGGAAATGACGATATGATTGTTCCTGTGCTTTCATTAGGCGGTAAAGGTGTAATTTCTGTTTTGTCAAACGTTGCGCCAAAGGAAACACATGATTTGTGCCAGAAATGGTTTGATGGCGAAATCGAGGAAAGCCGCAAAATGCAGTTTAAATATTTAGAGCTTATAAATTCACTGTTTTGTGAAGTAAACCCAATTCCTGTTAAAACAGCTATGAATATGATGGGATTTGAAGCAGGAAAGTTAAGACTTCCGCTTTGTGAAATGGAGCCTAAGAACTACGAAAGACTAAAAAATGCCATGACGGCCTGTGGTCTCATATAGGGTGATATAACGTGAAAAATCACGTTATGCCTCCGGCGGAATTTATTGCACCGCCGAAATTTTCACATCGCACACGATGCGAAAACGGCGATGTGCGTAATTTCCATTATACGCCTTATCTGCCCACGGAAAAGTGCGTATACATTTTTAATTACCATTTGTGGGCAGAAGGGCTATGGAAATTATTATGACAAAAATAATTTTAAGCGGCTGTATGGGCCGTATGGGAAAGGCGATTGCCGAAATCGTTGAAAATATAGACGAAGCTGAAATTATCTGCGGATTTGACGTGGTGTCAGGAAATTGCAGCTATCCTGTTTATAAAGACTATGCCGATGTACGCACAGACGCTGACGTTATTGTTGATTTTTCGCATCCGTCAAATTTTGAAAATATCATATCGTATGCTAAATGCAACAACCTTCCTGTTGTTATCGCAACAACGGGTCTGTCAGAAGAGCAAAGGGCGCAGCTAAAAAGTGCATCAGAGAGCATTCCGGTGTTTTTTTCGGCAAATATGTCGCTTGGAATAAACCTTTTAATCAAACTTGCAAAAGATGCGACAAGGATTTTGGAAAAAGACTTTGATATAGAAATAATAGAAAAGCATCACAACAAAAAGTTAGATGCCCCCAGCGGCACAGCACTTGCAATAGCTGACGCCATAGCTGACACTATGAAAGATGACGCCAAGTACGTTTATGAAAGACACAGCATAAGGAAGCAACGTGACAAAAACGAAATTGGTATTCACGCAGTAAGAGGCGGCACAATAGTAGGTGAGCACGAAGTGATTTTTGCGGGAACAGACGAGGTCATTACACTTTCCCATTCTGCAGCGTCACGCGAGGTTTTTGCCCAGGGTGCGGTAAAAGCTGCTCTTTATATGAAAGGAAAGCCAAAAGGCTTTTACTGTATGGACGATTTATTTGCATAAGATATAAAAAAGACGAGACAGAAAGTCTCGTCTTTTTATATCTTAATGTATAAACATCGCATCGCCGAATGAGAAAAATCTATATTTTTCTTCTACTGCCGCTTGATATGCTGCGAGCACATTTTCCCTGCCGGCTAAAGCTGACACAAGCATTATGAGTGTGGATTTTGGCAGATGAAAATTTGTAATTAAAGCATCAAGGCATCTGAATTTGTATCCGGGATAGATAAAAATACCGGTTTCGCCTGAGCAGGGCTTAACAAATCCATCGCTGTCTGCAATCGACTCAAGTACTCTTGTAGATGTCGTGCCGACGCAAATTATTTTTTTTCCGCTCTTTTTTGTTTCGTTTATTATTTTGGCAGTATCGCTGCTTACTACATAGCTTTCTGTGTGCATTACGTGCTCGGAAATTTTATCAACCTTTACGGGACGAAAAGTTCCAAGACCCACGTGCAACGTGACAAATGCAATATTTACGCCTTTTTTTCTTATTTTTTCCAGAAAATTCTCATCAAAGTGAAGACCTGCAGTCGGTGCTGCAGCAGAGCCGGTGTTACGCGCATATACTGTTTGATAACGGTCGCGCTCTAGTAGTTTTTCGTGAATATATGGCGGAAGCGGCATTTCGCCGAGCTCATCTAAAATCTCGTTAAATATCCCGTCGTATGAAAAACGCACGATTCTGTTTCCGTTATCTAAAACCTCTAAAATCTCGCCCGCAAGCTTTCCGTCTCCGAATGAAATCACCTTTCCCGGAGTGCATTTTTTTCCGGGGCGAACGATAATTTCCCAGATGTCATCTTCTTTTTGTGAAAGGAGCAAAAATTCAATAGCAGCCCCTGTTTTGTTTGTCCCGTAGAGCCTTGCCGGCAAAACCTTAGTATCGTTTAAAACCAGACAGTCTCCCTCTTGTAAAAAGTCTAAAACATCCGAAAATGTGCGGTGAGAAAGTGCACCTGTTTCTTTATCGAGAACTAAAAGACGCGATGACGGACGGTTTTTAAGGGGAGTCTGGGCAATGAGCTCTTCAGGAAGAAAATAGTCAAAATCTGACACCTTCATATCATTTATTGCCATCGTCATACACCTCATTATCTGACCAGATGCTTTCTAATTTGCGAAGTGATTTTGCTGCTTCATCGGGTAATTTCATACTTGCTGCCACGATAAGAGCATTTATTAAAGACAGTGGAGCGACCAGCGAGTCGACAAACGCCTCCATGTCTGTTTTTGCAATTAAGGGATAGTCGCACAGCTGCAGAATCGGCGAATTTTCGCCGTCTGTGATGCCTATGATTCTGGCATTGTTTTTTTTGGCGTGCTCTACCGCACGAATCGTTCGAAGCGAATATCTGGGAAGTGAAAAAGCGATTAAAACATCGTTTTCGCTGATTCTGAACATTTGCTCAAAAATATCGCCGACAGATGTGCCGTTCACGAGCTTGACATATGGGAACAAAAAGTTTAAGTAATAGCTCAAAAACCTCGCTAGAGCAGAAGATCCGCGAAGACCGATTATGTAAATTTTTTTAGCATTAATCAAAGCATCAACAGCGCCTGAAAAAGATGCGCGGTCAACCTGATTAAGAGTTGTTTTTATTTTATCTATGTCGGCTTCAAGAACCGATGAAAGAATATCTGTGTCGTGATATTGCCCCATAGCTCTCTCCAAGCGCTGAACGCTTGTGAGCTTTGACTTAGCATAGTCTGTCAACGCGCGTTGGAAATGGCTGTATTTTTCAAAACCGAGTTCTGAAGAAAAACGAACAACTGTTGCTTCGGAAACTTTAGTTGCACATGACAGCTGCTCAACATTCATAAATGCCGCCTCGTGGTAGTTCTGGCGGATGTAGTCCGACAAAAGCTTGTGGCTTTTGCTCATAGAGGCGTAGTTTTTGTCTATTTGTTTTATAACGTCCATATCAAACCTCGCAAAAAAATTACTCTATACATATAATAATATTTTTTTACAAAAAATACAATAGATTAAAGAAAAAATTTTAAAAAATTGTGCTCAAATACTATTGATATTCAAGTATTTTTTTGGTAAGATGATATTATTGAGAAAATTGGCATTTTTGTTAAGATTTTCCTTGCAAAAAAGCGCTTTCACATAGAAAATGAGAAAGGAAATGGATTCGAAGGGAGGGCAATATAAGTGGAACTTTCAAATGCAGTAGTAATAGGACTTGGTATAGGAACGGTATTTGTAGGTCTTATATGCTTGGTTCTTATTTGCTACATCACAAGCGTAGTTGTAAGAATTTTTCAAAAAACTGAAGGGGCAGCTCCTGCTCCTGAAAAAGTGAGCGCGCCAGCATCTAATGTATCAGCGATTGCAAATAAAGGCGAGTTTGCAGCAGCTATAGCCACAGCTATAGCAGAAGATTTGGGTACGGACGTATCAGGTATTCGAATTAAATCAATAAAGAAGTTATAATAAAAAAACAATTTTGAAAGGAACGATAAAAAATGAAAACATACAAAGTAAATGTAAATGGTACACAATACATGGTAGAAATCGAATTAATCGACGGAGCACAAGCTCAGGCACAAGCTCCAGCAGCAGCGCCGGCACCAGTTGCAGCTCCTGCTCCAGCAGCACCGGCACCAGCAGCAGGCTCTGAAACAGTTACAGCTCCTATGCCGGGAACAATCTTAGATGTTAAGGTTTCTGCAGGAGATGCAGTAGCAGAAGGTCAGGTTCTTATGATTTTAGAGGCTATGAAGATGGAAAATGAAATTATGGCACCATGCGCAGGAACAGTTGCAGCAGTAAACGTAACAAAGGGTGCATCTGTTTCTTCAGGCGACGTTCTTTGCTCAATCAACTAATTACCGGAGGATAAAATGGAACCTATTATTAACTTTTTGCAGCAGACGGGCTTTTATATGCTGTCACTTGGCGACAACTGGCAAACCGTTTTAATGGTTTTAATTGCTTGCGTGCTGTTGTATTTGGCTATTGTTAAAAAATTTGAACCATTGCTTTTATTACCAATCGCTTTTGGTATGTTACTTACAAACTTGATAGGCGCAGAAGTTTTCCACGAAGAGCTTTTTGCCGGTGGTCATGTTCACTGGGATTTGTTCGGTGGTGCTAAGAACGCGGCAGGGGCAGTTATAACTCCTGGCCTTGTCGATATCTTGTACTTAGGAGTTAAGCTTGGTGTTTATCCTTGTCTTATCTTCATTGGCGTTGGCGCTATGACAGACTTTGGTCCGTTGATTGCAAATCCTAAGAGCTTATTATTAGGTGCTGCAGCACAGCTTGGTATATTTGTAACATTCTGGGGCGTTCGTGAACTCTTCCCGATTATATTGGGTGCAGAGGGATTGGTAGAGATGCTGGCAGGAACACCATTGGAAAAGCTTGCAGCGTCAGTTGGTATAATCGGCGGCGCAGATGGTCCGACAGCAATTTTTGTTACATCAAAGCTTGCTCCTAACTTTTTAGGACCTATTGCAGTCGCGGCGTATTCTTATATGGCGTTAGTTCCTGTTATTCAGCCTCCTATTATGAAGGCTCTTACAACAAAGGAAGAAAGAAAAATCGAAATGAAGGCGCTCCGCCAGGTTTCAAAGACAGAAAAAATCTTATTCCCAATTGTTGTTACAATTTTTGTTGCATGGCTCGTTCCATCAGCAGCTCCGCTTGTTGGTTCGCTTATGCTCGGTAACCTTCTCACAGAGTCAGGTGTTTGTGACAGACTTGCTAAAACAGTTCAGAACGAGCTTATGAACATAGTTACAATTTTCTTAGGCGTTTCAGTCGGTGCAACAGCAACAGCGAGCACATTCTTAAATCCATTGACACTTTGCATAATTGCAATGGGCGTTGTTGCTTTTGGTATGGGTACAGCAAGTGGTGTGTTACTTGCTAAGTTTATGAATTTGTTCTTAAAGCAGAAAATTAACCCACTGATTGGTTCAGCCGGTGTTTCTGCTGTTCCGATGGCTGCCCGTGTTTCACAGACAGTAGGTCAAAAGGAAAACCCCAAAAACTTCCTTTTAATGCACGCTATGGGACCAAACGTTGCAGGTGTTATCGGTTCAGCTATTGCTGCCGGTGTATTACTTGCGCTATTCCAATAAGTCTTTAAACAGAAAGGACAAAATTTATGAGTAAATTATATATTACAGACACCATTCTTCGTGATGCTCATCAGTCACAGGCGGCAACAAGAATGACTACAGAAGAAATGTTGCCCGCATGCCGCGCTTTAGACGAAATTGGCTACTGGTCACTTGAGTGCTGGGGCGGTGCGACATTTGATTCATGTATGAGATTTTTGAACGAAGATCCATGGGAAAGACTTCGCATGCTAAAGGCGGCAATGCCTAAAACACCTTTGCAGATGCTTTTCCGTGGTCAGAATATCTTAGGCTACAAGCACTATGCCGATGATGTTGTTGCGCAGTTTTGTAAAAAATCAATCGAAAATGGTATTGATATCGTCAGAATTTTCGACGCATTAAACGATACAAGAAATATGGAAGCGGCAATCAAATATGTAAAAGAATACGGCGGCAAGGTAGAGGCTGCACTTTCATACACAACAAGTCCTGTTCATAACGAGGAGTACTTTGTTCGCTTAGCATCTGAACTGGAAAAAATGGGTGCAGACGTTATCTGTATCAAGGATATGGCAAACCTCTTGCTTCCTTATGACGCTTATAGCTTGGTTAAAAAGCTAAAAGAAAACGTGAGTGTTCCAATTCATCTTCACACACACAACACATCAGGTACGGGCGATATGACATATTTGATGGCAGCTCAGGCCGGTGTTGATATTGTTGACTGTGCGCTTTCTCCTCTGTCCAACGGAACATCCAACCCAACAACAGAGAGTCTTGTTGCAACCTTAAAGGGTACAGACCGCGACACTGGACTTGATTTAGAAAAATTATCAAAAGCCGCGGTTCATTTTAGAGAGGTTGCTAAAAGACTGAAAGAGTCTGGCGATTTAGACCCTAAGGTGCTAAATGTTGATACAAATACACTTTTATATCAGGTACCGGGCGGTATGCTTTCAAACCTTATTTCACAGCTAAAGCAGGCTAATGCCGAAGATAAGTACTACGAGGTTTTGGCAGAAGTTCCAAGAGTTCGTGAAGACTTTGGTTATCCTCCGCTTGTAACACCTACATCACAGATTGTAGGTTCACAGGCAGTTTTAAATGTGCTTGCCGGCGAAAGATACAAGATGGTTACAAAAGAGTCTAAGGGCTTATTAAGAGGCGAGTATGGTCGTTTGCCTGCACCTGTTAACGAAGAGGTAAGAAAGAAAGCAATCGGCGACGATGAGATTATAGAGTGTCGTCCTGCTGACCTTATTGCACCTGAGTTTGAAAAGTACAAGGAAGAAACAAAGGACTTTGCACGTAGTGAAGAAGACGTTTTAAGCTATGCACTTTTCCCGCAGGTCGCAAAGAAATTCTTTGATATCCGTGACGGAAAGCAAGACGAACCAAAGCAAGACGACAATAAGGAAAGAGTATTGTACGTAGAAGATTTATCATAAAATTAAAAAAGGGTGTATCAAAATGATTTCATTTTGATACACCCTTTTTTAGGTTAGATGGATTGTGCTAAAGCCCTTTTTTATTCATCAAGTATTGCTTCTAATGTCTTGGTTGCTATATCAAATTCATCATCATCTAGCGCTAAAAGCTCATATCCGTCATCGTTTTCCAAATAGCCATAGATAAAGATTTCGTCCTGCACATCATCGTTTTCGTCAACGGGCGCTAATGCGATGTATTCGGTATCGCCTGCGGTGTAGGTGGTTATTACCAGGCATCTTACATTTTCGCCATCTTCTGTGTTAAGGTCAATATAGACTAATTCATTATTTTCCATAATGTTCCTCCTGTTTTATGTATATTTGCGGGTATTTTCCGTGTGTACTTTTTAAGTCGTGACTGTTTTTCAGATAATTTATAATCTCTTCAGAAATCACTTCTCCGGGAACTAAAACGGGCGCTCCGGGAGGATACGCAAAGATATATTCAAGCGATATTTTCCCAACAGAGTCAAAAACATTAAAAAGCTCGCCCTCTGTATTTAGTGCATCGTGCATTTCCATGCGCTTTTTGGAAAGTACAAGCTCTGTTTTTTCCTTGGGGCTTGCCTTTTTAAATTCTTTGTCAATTTTAAGGAGTGCTGAGAAGAGTGCATTTAATGTTTTTTTTGTATCGCAAATGGTTGCCATCGCAAGTACATAATTTTTAGTCGCCATCTCAACTTCTATTTTTTCTTTTTTAAGCAGAGCTTTAAGCTTTTTCCCGTCGTTTGCAGCGATTATGATTTTACTCATATCATCAAAATGCGTAACAACAATATTTTTTAGCTTTTTGGTTTTATAATAAAAATCATCAAGCCGCCTATAAAGCAGCGAAAACGCATCTTTATTATCGAGCATAAACCTTGCGCACTCATCGATTGATGCAAGCAAGACATAGCTGGGGCTTGACGTTTCAAAAATTGAAAGTGCGTGCCTTACAATACCTGCATCAACTCGCGAAGAATTAATGTTTAAAAGTGCTGTCTGCGTCAAAGACGGCAGTGTCTTATGAAGACTCATAACGCAAATGTCACATTCAGGATTAGAGTCTGTAAAGTGCGCGCCGTGAGCGCAATCCACAAAAAGATACGCGCCGCATTTTTTGCATATCTCATAAATAGAAGAAATATCTGAAATCACGCCATCATAGGTAGGTGACGTAATGACTACCAAACCGATATTGTGCTCATTTATTTCTCTTTCTACATCTTTTGGGTCAATCTCTCCCAAAATGCCAAACTCGCGGGATTTTGGCATAACATAGTAGGTAGAAAGACCTAAAATTTCCGAAGCGTTATATACTGACTTGTGACAATTTCGTGCGATTAATATATTTTTGTTTTCTCGCGACAGAGAGTATATTCCCGCCAATATGCCGCAGGTTGACCCGTTGACAAGCAAAAAGCAATCAAAAGCGCCATAAAGCTCTTTAAAAAGGTCTTTTGTCTCTTTTAACACGCCCTGCATATCGTGAAGATTATCAAAACCGTCAACTTCTGTTATGTCGATATTATAAGGAATTGATGCTCTTTTAAAAGCCCTTTTATGTCCAGGCATATGAAAGGGCGTTTTAGTCTTGTTATATTTAATTAGCTTTTTTAAAAGAGAGTCGTTCATAACTATTTCCTTAAGCTTTTAAGTAATTTGATTTCTTTAGCGTAGCCGTCTAACTCGTTTGGTGTTTCAAGATAAAACGGAAGGTCCCTAAGAGCAGGATGATTTATTATGCGACAAAACGCCTCTTCGCCGATAGAGCCTGCGCCAATGAGTTCGTGCCTGTCCTTGTGGCTTGAAAAAGGATTTTTACTGTCATTTATGTGAATGGCACGAAGACGATTAAGACCGATTATTTTATCAAATTCATTTAAGACTCCGTCTAAATCATTCACTATATCATATCCGGCATCATAAACGTGGCAGGTGTCTAAACAAACACCCACCTTATCGGATAACTCGACTTTATCTATGATTGCACGGATTTCGTGAAAATCACGTCCTACCTCAGAGCCCTTACCGGACATCGTTTCGAGTAAAACCGTTGTTGTCATCTCAGGATATAAAATTTCGTTTAATGTATTGGCAATCATATTTATTCCTGCATCAGCGCCCTGACCTACGTGGCTTCCCGGGTGAAAATTATAAAGGTTTCCGGGTATAGCCTCCATTCTGCGGATGTCGTCGATAAATGTATTTTTTGCAAATTCACGAATTCCGGGGTCTGAAGAGCAGACATTTAACGTATATGGGGCGTGAGCTAAAATTACCTCTATGCCATTTTCTTTGGCAAAGTCTAAATAGGCAGCGATATCTTTTTCATCAAGAGGCTTTGCCGCGCCGCCTCTTGGATTTCTTGTAAAAAACTGAAAGGTATTTGCGCCAATAGATACAGCAGTCTTTCCCATTGACAAAAATCCCTTTGATGCTGATAAATGACATCCTATCTTCATAATATCACCTACACTAAGTTTTTAAATTTTTCGCCTGCAAGCAGGTGGAAATGCAGGTGAAAAACTGTCTGTCCTGCGTCTTCTCCGCAGTTGTTTAAGATACGGTATCCGGTATCAGCAACGCCTTCTGCCTCTGCGATTTTTTTAGCTGTTAAGATTATGTGCCCTAAAAGCTCTTTGTGCTTTTCTTCCAGCATATTTGCGCAGCAAATATGTTCTTTCGGGATTATTAAAATATGCGTTGGTGCAACCGGGGCAATATCGCGGAATGCGCATATAAACTCATCTTCATATACCTTGTCAGATGGAATTTCTCCCTTTACAATTTTACAAAACAAACAATCGCTCATTTTTATTTCTCCTTTGTATAGTTTTTAATTTTTTCAACTACTTTATCGACCACCGCATCAATATCACGGTGGGTATCTTCGTCTACATCTACCACGATATCGCTTTTTTTGTAGTGCTCTTTGTATTCGTCTAAAATATCAATGATTTCTTCAAGCGTTTTCCCGCTAAGCTCTGCACGCTTGTTATGAGAATTTTTCAAATTTTCATATATAGTTTCAGGTCTGGCGCGCAGCCACACAGTGATGCCATTTTTAAAAATTATATCACGGCACACGTCATCAGTAAGCGTACTGCCACCCGTTGCAATAAGAGCGTTTTCGTTTTCGCAGATATTTTGCACTGCAAAGCGCTGGGCTCCTTCAAAGTATTTTTTGCCTTTTTTAGTGAGCACGTCTGCTACTGACATATTTTCACATTTTTTGATATATTCATCGGTATCAAAAAAATCCATATTAAGTTTTCCGGAAACGCGTCTTCCCACTGTTGTTTTTCCTGTGCCCATGAACCCTACAAATATAATGTTACTCATAAATCCTCCGCTATTTCAAAAAGTTCTGCGTTAAATACGGCAAGTCGTTATCGGCAAACGAAACGCCCACACCCATATGTGTAAAATTTCCTAAAATATTCTTTCTGTGTCCCTCTGAATTCATTAAAAGCCCGTGCATATAAAGTGAATTTTGCGAGCCCATAGCAAGATTTTCGCCTATCGTTTTAAATTTTATACCGTGCTTTTTTGCCCGGTTTAAAACAGAATCGCCATTTTGACTTATATGATTAAAATAGCTGTTTTCTGCCATATCCTGTGAATGGTCACGGGCAAGATTTAAAAGGCCTTCGTGCTCTTTAAAAGGCGAAAGTCCAAACTTTACCCGCGTGGCATTTGTCACATAAAAATTCTGCTTTTCAAAGCTTTCTTTCAAATCGTAAGAGGCAGGAGCATAGAGCGTTTTAAAGCCTTCTTCTACATCACAATCTATTATATTTACACAAGACAGTGAATTATGCTCATATACATCATAAAAAAACGTAACATAGCTACCGCGGATTTTGTACGTTTCAAAACTTGTGTTTTCGTCATCGCCATTTGATAAATAACGCATATTTCCTTTTATGATACCATCTAGGGGTGCTCCGAATTTTGCCCTTATATCTTCTTTTTTTGTGCCGGACAAAAATCCCTCAAACGAAAGCGAGGGAGAATTTGTATACATTCCTACAACTATACCGTCTTTTATGCCTATCTGAATATAGTTTTTGAAGTTTTCGTGGTAAATATTCCACATAAAGCCATATTCTGATAAGAGTGTATCGCAGGGCTCACCAAAAGCATTTTTTACCTGCAATTCATCCATTCCCAGGCTAACAGTTTTATCCCCTAACGATATGGGGCAATCTTTTATTGTATTTTCTCTTTTTGTAATAGAAATGTTTTCTATAATATCAAAAAAATCAATCTGAAATAATAAAATTACAGCAAGAGCAATCAAGATAGCTATAAGTATTTTTTTCATAGCAACGTCTCCTTTTTACTGCTTAAGTTTATTTTATCATTTTGCACATTTGCTGTCAAGGAAACAATACCTGTTCATAAAACAAAGCAAAAGTGAGGTGTCACAAATTGTCAACAATTGCCAAAAATATTGATTTTAAGCGCGTGTGTTGATATACTTATTCTTAAGAAAATAGTTTTGGGGTGAAAAGAAATGGACAAAGCAGAAAAGTTCGGCACAAACTTAAAAGCTCTCAGAAAGCAGAAGGGAATTACGCAACAAGTAATCGCCGATACTATAAATACCTCAAGAAGCTGTATATCCAACTACGAATCAGGCAACCGTCAACCTGATAATGAGACGATAAGGCTGCTTGCAGATTTTTTTGATGTAAGTGTCGACTACCTTTTTGGCAGAAGCGAGGTAAAAACGTTAATAAAAAATAATACTTTAATGGAGGAAATGCAGAATATTTTATCTTTTGCAAATTCATTTGACACACTCGATATAAGTGGGTCGTCAACACACACAAAATGTTCTGTGATAGAGTTTTATTCATATTTGCTAAAAAAGGAAAGAATCAGAAAATAGTTACATTAGTTTATTGACATTTTTTTTGTTTTATGATAGTATTGTAGGGAAAATTGATTTAAGCGGGGATTGACTATGAAAACCGTTCTTTTCCAGGGCGACTCTATAACCGATGTTGGAAGAAACCGTGAGGACTTTTATGCCTTAGGAGGCGGATATGCAAATTTAGTTGCATCGCACCTCGGATATGAATTTCCTAACGACTATGAGTTTATAAACCGTGGCGTCAGCGGTAACCGCATTGTAGATGTTTATGCAAGGATAAAGGACGATATAATAAATTTAAAGCCTGACTATATGAGCCTGCTTATCGGGGTAAACGATGTCTGGCATGAAGTAACCCGTAAAAATGGTGTCGATGCTCAAAAGTTTGAAAAAATATATACTATGCTTTTAGAAGAAGTTTTAAATGAGCTTCCTGATATTAAAATTATGATTTTAGAGCCGTATGTTCTTAAAGGCCCTGCAACAGAGGATTGTGATGAATGCCCCAACAAATGGGAAATTTTTGATCAAGAAGTCAAAGAAAGAGCAAAAGTTGCAAAGCGCATTGCAGAAAAGTTCGGCTTTGTATTTGTGCCGTTGCAGGAAAGATTTGATACGTTGTCAAAGAAGACGAAATGCACAGATTGCTGGACTCGTGACGGTGTTCATCCGGCGAGCGCAGGACATGAACTGATTAAAAGAGCATGGCTTGAAGGATTTAAAAAATTAAACTGATAATTAAAAAGTTGATGCTCTCTTAATCAGAGCATCAACTTTGAGTTGTTAAATTAACTTGATATTTGCACCTGTGGCGGAATTGGCAGACGCGCATGGTTCAGGTCATATAATGTTTGTATATTATTATTTAAGGAGAAAACGGATGATACCATTTGAAAAAAGGATCAACGATAAAAAAACTTTGCATGATTGGTTGTTATATGAGAAGAAGTTATATCGTGTAAAAAGCACTTTCTTGAATAATATATTGTGCGCACTTGCGATTTCTGAAACTGCGATTCTCTTTAAACATCAAATTTTGTTGCGAAAAGCTGAGTATTATAAAAATACGAATAAAAAAATTAGATATTTATTTTCGATTTTTAAACTTAGAAAAATGCAAAATAAATATGCTCTTCAGATTCCTTTGAATTGCTGTGGTAGAGGTTTTAAAATAGTGCATCTTGGACCAATTTTAATCAATTCGAATGTATCTTTTGGAGAAGATTGTTCTGTGCACATATACACATCTTTCGTTGCAGGTGGAACAACTGATGAAGCTCCGACTATTGGTAATAATTGTGTGATAGGTGTTGGTGCAGTTGTATTAGGTGGAGTTACTATAGCTGACAATGTTGCCATAGGAGCAAATGCTGTTGTTAACAAAAGTGTGCTTGAAGAAAATATTGCGGTTGCCGGTATACCGGCGAAAAAGATTAGCAATAATGGCAGATTGGCATGGAAGAAGGGAAAATGTGAAAGCAATTAGGATAAATTGAATCGAGGATGAGAAGGTGTATCTGTCGAAAGTTGTTGTTTCAGATACTGTAAACTGTTTTGTAGACGCGGCTGACTATGGAGATGCAATATAAAAATTAATTTCATATGCGGATATGGCGGAATTGGCAGCTTTGAGCACGAGTGCTGCCAGTGGCAGATACAACGAGTGCGAAAAGGTGAAGCGGTCAAAATCTTTGATTTTGGGCACCGCAAACTGTCTCGCGGGCGCGTCTGCCAAAGAAGCCTTGTATATAAAATATAATTTAATAATTACTTGCGGATATGGCGGAATTGGCAGACGCGCATGGTTCAGGTCCATGTGAAAGCAATTTCATGCAGGTTCAAGTCCTGTTATCCGCACCAAAAATACGGAGCATCCATAAACGGATGCTCCGTATTTTTATGTATATTATTTTTTATCTTTTGGATTAACAATATCTCTCCAGTCTAAGTCTCCTCTGTCAAGACCGCGAACCAAAACCTCAGCGGTTGCCGAGTTTGTGGCAAGAGGTACATTGTGTACGTCACACAGACGCAAAAGTGCCGAAACATCAGGCTCGTGCGGCTGAGCTGTGAGAGGGTCACGGAAAAATAAAACGAGGTCAATCTCATTATAGGCAATTCTTGCCCCAATCTGTTGGTCGCCGCCCTGCGGACCTGACAAGAATCTATGAACATTAAGTCCTGTAGCATCGGAAATTAATCCGCCTGTTGTACCTGTGGCACAAAGCATATGCTTTTGTAAAATGCCTTTATATGCTATACAGAACTGAATCATAAGCTCTTTCTTTTTATCGTGTGCAATTAATGCAATATTCAAGTCTACCAACTCCCGTCAACAATTTAAATGATACACTCTACATATGCATTATAACATAACATTGCATCAGAGTCTATATTTTTTTAAAAAAACGAAAATAATTTAAAAAAAATTCATTTATACATACTGCTCAATTTTTATATCGTCGCCTATAAGATATGCGATTTCAGGAACACCGGGCAAGAATTTTTTTAAAGCACTCGATTTTACGGATGCCGACACATCTGCAATGCGTATTTCTTCGGCAAAAAAGCGCATAGCAACTATTGCAGAGTCGCGTCTTCCGTCTTTTCCGGCAAAAGCTTTGCCAAAAAGTGAGCCAAGTATAAAAATATTTGCGCCTGACTTAACCACTGCGCCCTTTTCTACATCGCCTATTATAATTAAGTTGTGCTCTGATTCTAAAATCTCGCCTGCTTTTACGGTAGTTCTTACAAACTTTGAAATTCCCTCGTCGTCTGCCAATTCATCCAAAACAGAATGTTGCTTGGGTAAAAGCTTAGGTGCTTGTTCTATAAAGACAACCTCGGTGTTTTTCAGCATTTGGACAACAATTGGACGAAGAGCGAAAACCTCGACATCTGTAAGAGAAGAGCTTGTCATATAGACCTCGAGCATTTCTTCGTTAAAAAACTGCGCGCTCTCTGAAAGCTTTTGCATAAGCTCTTCGGCGGCAAGGTTTGGGTCCTTTTCATCTATTAAAATCATAATACCGCAGGGAGAACCCTTTAAAGTTACCATAATAAATCCACTTCCTATTCTACTATATTAAAATATTGCTGTAATATTTTTTTTGCTATTTTTGCTGCCTGATTTCCTGATGCTCCGCCCTCTACTACAACGCAAAAGGCGATCTTGGGCGCATCTAGAGGTGCGTATCCTATAAAAAGCCCGTTTGTGCGCTTTGAAACCTGGGCAGTTCCTGTTTTTCCTGCGACGGTTATAGGAAAATCGCGAAAAATCTCCTTAGCTGTTCCTTTTTTGGTAACATAAACCATACCATCATTTATAGTTTGCATCGTTTCGTCCGAAATGTCAATAGTATTTAATATTTTTGGCACAGTATATTCTATTTTGCCGCCAGGAGGTAAAACACCTTTTAAAACATGAGCGCTGTAGAGCGTTCCGCCATTTGCCAGTGCGGCGGCGTAATTACACAGAGCTATGGGAGTAAAACGGTTGTCACTCTGACCTATTGCAGACTGCAGAGTATCGCCTGCATACCAATGCCCCCCGTTATCTTTTCGGTTTTGGGGAGTTGCAATTGTGCCTATTGCCTCTTCTTGTGTAAGCTCTATTCCCGTTGCACTATCCAGTCCGAAGCTTTGTGCAACCTCTGAGAGAGCATCAATGCCCACTCTCTTTCCCAATTCATAGAAAAAATAGTTACACGAAACACCGAGTGCCTCTTTTATGTCTATCCTTCCGTGCGTGGTACCTTTTTCGCGATATATGTTGCATTTGAATACCTGGTCAAAATACTCATACTTTCCTAAGGTTTTAATCTGTTCTTCCGCGTTTGTTTTTTTGCTTTCTAGTGCTGCAATAGCAGTTATCGGCTTAAAGGTTGAGCCTGGCTCATACAGACCAGAAAGACACCTGTTAAAAAAAGGCTTATTTTTATTTTTTGCTAATTCAGTATATTTTTTGTTAAATTCAGCGAGGTTATAGTCAGGATTTGATGCTAAAGCTAAAATTTCTCCTGAATTTACTTCCATAACTATTGCACTGCCGCCCAAAGCATTAGGGGTACTTGAAATAACTGAAGACAATGCATCCTCTGCCGCTTGCTGCAAGGGCAAATCAATAGTTAAAAGAACATCATTTCCTGCTATTGGCTCAATATTTTGAGTGAATTTTTTTACTTCTTTTCCTGTATATTTTTCCCTGGCACGCCTTCCGTCTTGTCCTTTTAAAATTTTTTCAAAGGCTTTTTCAGCGCCCTGTTTTCCTATATAGTCATCGTAGCTATACCCTGACAATTCAGAATATTCTGATTTACTTATCAGTCCGCATCTGCCAAGCAGGTGAACTGCTAATTCGGGATAAAAATACTCTCTTACGGGCTTTGTGACAATTTCCACACAAGGGTATTTTTCGGGTGATTCTTTTATTTTTGTAATTATTGCAGGCTCTGCATCTTCTAAAAAAACAAACGGATTATTATATGAAAGAGCGTGTTTTTTAATGTCAGAAAGTAGCTCATCATATGTCATATCAACTAATTTTGATAAATTTTTTACCGTAACGGCCAAAGATAAATCGTCTCTTTTCTTTACCAAAACAATGAACCCTTGTCTGTTGCCCGCTAAGACATTACCGTTTCTGTCGCATATTTTTCCTCTTGGCGCAGATACTTTTTCGGTTAAGGACAGCTGTGTAATTATTGTTTTTTGGGCATCTTCGCTTTTTATGAGCTGAAGATAGAAAAGTCTTGTCAAAATAAGTAAAAAAAACAACCCGACAAAAATATATAACGCCAGATAGCGTGAGAATTTTTTATTTATTTTCAAAATTGCGACCTCTTAAAAATAAAATATATAAATAACGACAAAAGAGCTTTTGCCAAAGAAAAAGCTAAAATGTTAAATATACTCCAAAGTGATATAAAGACCTGTCCGTAGGCAATCACATTTATAATATTTGCTGCAATATAATAAATTAAATATATAAAAAAACTGACAAAAAAAACCTTTTTAAAATTAAGCCCTAAAAACATTTCTCCAAGCCACAGACACAAAAGTGCCAAATAGAGGTATATCAAAGAAAAAAAGGGGAGCGTCAAACCGATCATATCGCAAAAAAGACCAAAGAGCGCACAGACCTTTATCGACACAGAATCTTTTTTATAAAGACAAAAGCTGATACACAAAACAAGTGATGTCCGAAAATTTTTAAAAATACAACTGTCTAAAAATGCTAAGAGCGCTAAAACAAGCAAAAGGAGTGCGTATTTTATTGTTTTTTTCATATTTTTACTCCGAGGCTATCAAGGAAAGTGAGCGAATTTTAAAAAAATCCACTTCTGTTTTTATAACGGTATCAGCATTTCTTTTCTTGATTGTTCCAACCAATAACCCTTTTGGATAAGTGTCGGATAAGCCTGATGTTGTGACGATGCTACCCAGCGGCTTTTGGGCGGTATTTGAAAAAAAAGAAACATCACACATATTGCTTTTATAAAGCTCCATTTTGCCTGTGATTAGCCCAGCGTCCTCTTTTTCGTTAACGATGCCTGTTGATATTTGCGGTGCACTTATGGGGGTAACTATAGAAACAGAGTCAAAGCATTCTGTCACTCTTCCGACTAATGCATTTCCCCAGATTGCTACGTCGTCTTTTTTAATTCCTTGGTTTTTTCCGCAATCAACAGTGAGCGTGAAGTTGCCAGTTGAGTTGATTTTTATTACTTTTGCGTTTGCTTTTACTTTGTAAGAACTGTTTTTTTTAAGGCTCAGCAGTTTATAAAGGTCATCGTTTTCATTTTTTAAAAGCTTGTTTTCTGTTTTATAAAAATTGCTTTTTGAAAGCTCCTTTTTAAGATTTTCGTTTTCATCTAAAAGCTCTCGTCTGCTGAGTGCAGCATAAAGATTTTCTGCGCCAGAGTTTATGTTTTGGGTGATTTTTGAAAAAATTTTATTTGAAAGGTTGACGTATTGGGCTTTTAGGGAAAATGAAAAAATCAGGACAGAGAATGTAAACACAAAAATAAAAAGACCGATTTTTTTCATCTGCTTATTCCTTTTTTAAAAAATGCGCACGCACCAACGGCGGCGCTTTCAAACGGAATTTTTGAAATGTTCGTTTTGATTCCTATATTTTCTTCTATATACCTGTCTAATCCCGAGAGCTTTGACACTCCTCCCAAAAGGCATATTCCGTGCTCTGTTATATCATATATGAGCTCTTGCGGAGTGTTTTCCAGAGTTTTTTTAATAAGATTTATTATTTCTTTAAGTTCGCTCGAAATAGCAAAAGAAACATCGTCACAGGTTATAGAAACCTCCTTTGGAAGACCTGATATTTCATCTCTTCCCACAGCTAAATAAGTGTCGCTTCCGCCATAGCAATTACCTATTTTTATTTTTATTTCCTCTGCGGTTTTTTTGCCGATTTTTATACCGTAATTCTTTTTGATATAGTCAATAATGGATAAATCCATCTTATCTCCGCCACAGTTGTAAGAAGTTGCAGATACGATACCGCCAAAAGACACAACAGTTGCACACGCTTTTCCACCGCCTATGTCTAAAACCATATTGCCAAGTGGCTTTTCCACGTCTACATCAGAGCCTACAAGCGATGCAATAGATGCATCGAAGGTGTAGTCGCACTTGACATTTGAGCGCGCAACACACTCTATCATCACTCTGTTTTCTACGTCTGTGAGACCATACGGGATGCAGATCGTAGCCTTAGGACGCAGGATTCCTTTTGGAAAGGTGTTTTCTATAAACACCTTAAGCATCGCCGCGGCAGAGTCAAAATCGCTGACCACACCGCCTTTTACAGGAGATATGACCTTTATATCTTTTGGAGCTTTTCCCAAAAGAGATTTTGCGTCACTCCCCACAGCAACAAGCTGCCCGTTTTTTAAATCAATCGCAGCCAAAGACGGTTCATTTAAGACAACTCCCAGATTTTCTTCTGCTATTACTGTGTTTGAAGTTCCAAAATCAATACTTATGTGCTTTGACATACTTTTCCTCCTAACGTTATGTAAAGCACAAAGAAATTAAAATATGTTAAATTCTTTTTTTAAAATGGAGTAAAGCTTTTGAAGCGGGAGTCCGACAACGTTAAAATAATCGCCGCAAATTTCTTCTATAAATTTTGCCCCAAAACCCTGGATTGCGTATGCGCCAGCTTTATCCATACATTCTTTTGTTTTGATATAAGAGGTTATTTCATCGTCTGAAAGGGGCGCAAATTTAACCTTTGTTTCTACATAGAAGCTTTCTGATTTGGCGCTTTTGTTGTCTAAAACGGTTACGCCTGATATTACGCTGTGCCACTTGCCTGAAAGGGATTTTAGCATATTATACGCGCACTCTTCGCCATCTGGTTTTCCTAAAATTCTGCCGTCTGAGACAACGATAGTATCAGCACCGATGACGAGTGCGTGTTCTTTGACGTTTTTTGCAACAGCAGCTGCCTTTTTTAAAGACAGTGATTCTGCAATAAAATATGGCGCAAGATTTTCGTCAAATGTTTCGTCGGCATCGCTTACCATTATTTTAAACGGAATGTTTAATAAAGAGAGAATTTCTTTTCTTCTCGGAGAAGCCGAGGCTAAGATAATTTCCATAAAATGTGCTCCTTTGTAGTTTGTTACTTTAATCGATAATTATTCAGCGCCGCGATAAAAATGTCCGCGTGTAATTTTAGAAAAAATCCCATCTGGCATCTTCCCTGACAGTGCATCCTGATATGCCTTTATTACTTTTTTTGTAGTTTGGGCATCTTCTATGGTAAATTTAAGGCGAATGGCGTCAACATTTAAAGAAACAAGGTCATCTATTTTGTCTGCTAAATATATCGGCACGCTGTTTAACAAAATATTTCTGCAGTTTTCGCACACTATGGGAAAACGTTCGTTTTTTCTGTCCAAAAGCTCAAATGTGCCCCCTTGTTTTGAGCACATACCCTGCGATTTTATAACGCAATTTTCCATTACCATAAGCGGCAGGTGACCATACGCTATAACCTCGGTTTCTATATCTGTGTTGTCAGTTATCGCCCTGATTTCGTGTATGTTAAGCTCGGGAGAAAGCGTAAGTCTGCGAAATCCCAAATCCGATAACACCTTGCAGCTGTACGAGTTTGTCACATTAAGCCTTTCGCCACCGTAGAGCTCTTTGGTAGAATCAATCTGTCCTAAGTTTTGCACCATGATTTTTTGAGATGCAATTTTATCGTTTTCGCCCTCTTTTTTGATTGCGGGGCACAAGATGAAGTCAGAGCTTACCTGCTTTGATAACTCATAGCTTGTAATAATCTCGCAATTTTGCGCGTATTTTGCCTGGGCAAGCTGCTCTTTGGTTGAAACCTCTATAACAATTTTTGGCAGGCCGCGACGTCGATGGTTTTTCTCTGGTTTTTGAGTTTTATTCACGCTTTTTTTGTAGGAGTCACAGATTTGCCTTGAAAGCTTCATGCAAACCTCTCGGCGAAGAGCATTGACAGACGAAACTGGAACATGCGGATTTTGGTTGTGGTTTATTTGTGTATTTTCTGCCACAAATACTGTATCGCCCAGTTTTTCAAGCTGCTGCTTTATCCGAGATGAGTCAAAATCTTTTCTTGCCTTTTCTAAAACATCTCCTGTAGCTTCGGCGCTAAACCCATCACTTTGGGCAAAGAGAGTGAGCTTTTCGCCGACATTGGCAGTAAGGGTCATAACTATATTTTTGCGCTTTGAAAAATCTTCTTCTTTTAAAATAGCGGCATCTTTTTTTTCTGCCGACACCTTATGGGATGACTCATAATCCATCATTTTGTCAAATTGTCTGCCGCTAAAATACCCGATAGAGCTTCCCCCGCGTGAGAAAAACGACAAGGTTTTGTCGATTTCGCCTTCATCTATATCATTTAAAATGGCGCGCTTATAAAGAGCAGTTACAGCGGCTGTATATTCGGGTGACTTCATTCTTCCTTCTATTTTAAGGGAATCTGCAACACCGTCTATTTCTTTTAGCTTATCGGCAAGACAAATATCCTTTAAAGATAGCAAAGGAATGTTTTTGCTCACTTTTTTTCCGTCTTTTAAAAGCGTATAATTCAGTCTGCAGGGCTGGGCACAAAGACCTCGGTTTCCTGACCTTGCGCCGATTAAAGACGACATCAGACACTGCCCTGACCATCCCATACAAAGCGCTCCGTGAACAAAAGTCTCAAGCTCTATGTCGGTGTTTTTCTTTATTTTGCGTATTTCATCTATTCCAAGTTCGCGAGCTAAAACAACGCGGTTTGCTCCTAGCTTTTTAGCTACTTGTGCTGCCTCTTTAGATGCTATTGTCATCTGGGTTGATGCGTTTATAAATATTTCGTCAGACATTTTTCTTACCAGATACAAAAGCCCCAAATCCTGTATTATTATGCCGTCAACGCCTGATTTTATCAAAAATTCGGCATAGCTTACAGCATCCTTTAACTCTTCTTCTTTAACTAAAATATTTACGGCAACATAGAGCTTTACTCCACGCAAATGACAAAAGGATGCTGCTTTTAATATTTCTTCGTCGGTAAAGTTTTTAGCGTTTCTTCTTGCTGAAAACCTGTCTCCGCCGATATATACTGCATCTGCTCCCGCACGTACGGCAGAAATTAAACACTCAAAATTTCCTGCAGGGGACAAAAGCTCCATAATATCACCTCACAAAAGCTATATTTATCTTATTTTATCACAATATTGTGAAGATTAAATTACATTTATTTTAATTTTAAATTTCAGTCAATTATTGCTTGATTTTGTCTTGAAATTTTGGTATACTGATAAAAATAAATAAAATTACTGAAGATATACTCACAAATAAACGAAAGGGGTAAAGAAATGAACAAAGTAATTAAAGAAGGGCTTACTTTTGACGATGTCTTGTTAGTTCCTCAAAAATCACAAGTAACACCCGATATGATTGACCTTAAAACACGCCTTACAAAGAATATAACTTTAAATATTCCGTTGATGAGTGCGGCGATGGATACTGTTACAGAGTCAGCAATGGCTATAGCGGTTGCCCGTGAGGGTGGTATCGGCGTAATTCATAAAAATATGACAATCGAGGCACAGGCAACAGAGGTTGACAAGGTTAAGCGTTCAGAGCATGGCATAATCACAGACCCGTTCTATCTTTCTCCTGACCACACATTAGAAGAAGCAGATAAGCTGATGGGCAAATACAGAATTTCAGGTGTGCCTATTTGTGTTGACAAAAAACTAATCGGTATCATAACAAACCGTGATTTGCGTTTTGAAGAAGATTTTTCAAAAAAAATCGGCGATGTTATGACAAAGGAAAACCTGATTACCGCTCCCAGCGGCACAACACTTTCAGAGGCTCAGGAAATTTTGCGCCATCACAAAATTGAAAAGCTTCCTATCGTTGATAAAAACGGCTTTTTAAAAGGATTAATAACGATTAAAGATATTGAAAAGAGTGTAAAATATCCAAATGCGGCAAAAGACATTAACGGAAGACTTTTGGTTGCTGCTGCTATCGGTGTGACAAAGGATATCCTAGAGCGTGCCAAAGCTTTGGCAGATGCTCAGGTTGACGCTTTTGTTTTAGACTCAGCACATGGACACAGCAAAAACATTCTGGATGCGGTTTCACTTGTTAAAAAGGAATTTCCGCATATTTCACTAATCGCAGGAAATATTGCAACAGGCGAGGCAGCAGAAGACTTAATTAAAGCCGGCGCAGACGCAATTAAGGTTGGTATCGGCCCCGGTTCTATCTGTACAACACGAGTTGTTGCTGGTATCGGTGTACCTCAGATTACAGCGGTTAATGATGTTTATGAGGTAGCTAAAAAGTACGATATTCCGGTAATTGCAGATGGCGGTATAAAGTATTCTGGAGATTTACCTAAGGCTATTGCAGCCGGTGCGAACGTAATTATGGTAGGCAGCCTGCTTGCCGGCTGTGAAGAAAGCCCCGGAGATGAAGAGCTTTATCAGGGCAGAAAGTTTAAAGTGTATCGTGGTATGGGTTCTATGGCAGCTATGGAGGTTGGTTCTAAAGACAGATACTTCCAGACAAACACCAAAAAGCTCGTTCCTGAGGGCGTAGAGGGTCGTGTTCCTTATAAAGGACCTGTTTCTGATGTTATTTATCAGTTGATGGGTGGACTCCGTGCAGGTATGGGTTACTGCGGAACACCTACTGTTGAAGAGCTTAAGGAAAGAGGCAAATTTATAAAAATTACATCAGCAGGTCTTATCGAGAGCCATCCGCACGATATTTCTATCACTAAGGAAGCTCCTAACTACAGCCAATCATAAAAAATGTTATTACGCCTTATCTGCCCGTAGATAAGGCGTAAAGTTAGTTTATAAATACTTTATGGGCAGAAAGGTTATGACCTTATTATGAAAAAATATAATGACGAAAGCATTAAGTCATTAAAAGGTGCAGACCGTGTAAGAAAACGTCCCGGTGTTATTTTCGGTTCTGACGGAATTGACGGTTGTGAACATTCGTTTTTTGAAATTTTGTCCAACTCAATCGATGAAGCAAGAGAAGGCTACGGAAAAGAGATAGAAGTAACACGATTTGCAGATAAATCGATAGAAGTAAAGGATAACGGACGCGGCATACCTATGGGCTATAACGAAAGCGAAAAACGCTTTAACTGGGAGCTTGTTTTTTGCGAAATGTATGCAGGTGGTAAATATAATAACGAAGCAGGCGGCGATTATGAGTACAGCCTAGGTCTTAACGGTCTTGGTACCTGTGCAACACAGTACAGCTCGTCATTTATGGATGTAACCGTTCTTCGTGATGGAAAAAAATATTCTATGCATTTTGAAAAGGGAAATCCCGTAGGACACCTTGTAACAGAAGAAGTGCGCTCGAAAAAAACAGGCACTACCATTCGTTGGCGCCCTGATACCGAGGTATTTACGGATATTAATATTCCTCTTGAATATTTTGAGGATGTATTAAAAAAGCAGGCAGTTGTAAATGCCGGGCTTAAGTTTATTTTGTATAATCAAACCCAGGACGGTTGGGATATAAAGGAATTTTGTTACGAAAAAGGCGTGATTGATTACATCGGCGAAATAGCAGACGGGAAATCATTCACTGATGTTTTCTCCTTTGAAACGCAAAAGAGAGGCCGTGACCGTGAAGATAAGCCTGACTATAATGTAAAGATGCAGTTTGCTTTTTGCTTTAACAATGATATAAATATGTTAGAGTACTATCACAACTCAAGCTTTTTAGAGCATGGCGGCTCTCCTGACAGAGCTGTAAAGAGTGCGTTTGTTGCGTCTATTGATAAGTATCTAAAGGCAAATAACAAGTATAACAAAAACGAAGGAAAAATAAGTTTTGTCGATGTAGCAGACAGTCTTATTTTAGTTTCCAACTCGTTTTCAACTATTACAAGCTATGAAAACCAGACGAAAAAATCTATAACAAATAAATTCATCCAGGAAGCGATGACGGATGTTTTAAAAGAGCAGCTTGACGTTTATTTTATAGAGAATAAAGATGCGGCAGAAAAAATCATGGCTCAGGTGTTAATAAATAAAAGGAGTCGTGAAAAGGCAGAGCAAACCAGAGTTGCAGTAAAAAAGAACCTGACGGCGTCTGTCGATATGACAAACCGCATAAGCAAGTTCATAAACTGCAGAACAAAGGATATTGAGCGTCGCGAAATATACATTGTTGAGGGTGACTCGGCTCTTGGCTCGTGTAAAAAGGGAAGAGATGCAGAATTTCAGGCAATCATTCCCGTTCGTGGTAAGATTCTTAATTGCCTGAAAGCAGATTATGCAAAAATATTCAAAAGCGAAATAATAACAGACTTAATCAGAGTTTTAGGCTGTGGTATCGAAATAAAGTCAAAGCATGCAAGTAAGGATATGAGCACATTTGACCTTGACAATCTTCGCTGGAACAAGGTAATTATCTGTACCGACGCCGATGTTGACGGATATCAGATAAGAACACTTATTTTGACTATGATTTATGTTTTGATGCCTACTCTTATAAAAGAGGGAAAGGTTTATATTGCAGAATCTCCTCTGTTTGAAATCACATCGGGCAAAGACACTTTCTTTGCTTTTAACGAGCAGGAAAAACAAGAAATTGTAGAAAAATTAGGAAATAAAAAGCATAAAATTCAGCGCTCAAAAGGTCTGGGCGAAAACGAGCCTGAAATGATGTGGCAGACAACAATGAACCCCGAAACAAGAAGATTAATCAGAGTAACATATGATGATGCAGAAAAAACAGCACAGATGTTTGATGTACTTTTAGGCGATAAGCTCCAGGAGCGAAAGGATTATATAGCAGAATTTGGCCATAACTTCTTGGATCTTGCAGATATAAGTTAATAAAGATAAAAAAGAGCTGTAGATTTTTCTACAGCTACTGGATATATGTTTTGATTTCATCAACAAAGCTTTGAGCTTCGTCATCATCTGCATGAATATCTACTTTAATAGGTTTAGACAAATCAAGACTGAAAATACCCATAATAGATTTAGCATCAACAACGTATCTGCCGGATGTTAAATCCACATCGAACTGGTATTTGTTAACTATATTAACAAACGCCTTAATGTCATTGATGGAACTTAGTAAAATGTTAAATGTTTTCATATTTCATTCCTCCTTGATGTTATTATATTATAGCAATTTAAAAAAGTCAATTCATAAAACATTAAATTTTGGTGACGGTCATTTAACAGAGCGTATTTTTGCGCAAATGCTTGAAAAATAACACAAGCTGTTATATAATACTAAATAACAGTTTTAAGCTTATAAGGAGATTAAAAATGAAAAAGTTACTTGCCCTTATACTTTGTATAAATATTTTAATTTCTTGCGCCGGCATTGCAAATGCATCCACTATAAGCACAAAGGATGCGCCGGGTGAAAAAACATATATCGTAATTTTAGATGCACCCCCTGTATATTCTAAAGAGCGCGTCAGCTTTTACAGTATTGACGATAGCACATACAGACAGGCACTGCTTGAGGAGCAGGAAAATATAAAATCTAAAATTCCGGCCTTTAGCAAATTTTCACTGCGAAAAAATGAGCAAGAAGCAAAAAACTATACATATACCGAGGTTTTAAATGGTTTTACAGTTGAGTGTGACGCAGAAACTGCAGAATATATCAAAACAATAGACGGCGTAAAAGTAGTCTTTCAGGATACAAGTATGGAGTTTGTTATGCCAGAGGAGCTTGGTGCATCAGAGCTTTTAACACAAACGCAGACAGAAGAAAGCGCCATATTGTCACAAGCAAATGCAGGCAACATGATAAATGTAAAATCGGCATACGATAAAGGCTATGACGGAACAGGGCAGGCAATTGCCATAATTGATAGCGGAACACATGTAAAAAACAGCTACTATTCATTAAATAACACACAAAATCTTAAGCTCACAAAGGAAAAGGTGGCAGAAATTATAAAGAACAACACTTTAAACGTGCCGGCAACCGTGGATTCGGCATATGTAAGTGACAAAATACCCTATGCCTATAACTATTACACAAAAGATTCAGCGCTTTCGACTGCAAATCTTCATGGAGCTCACGTTGCAGGTATCGCAGCGGGTGGCACTGTTTCGGTTTCAGACGGTGTAATATCAGGTATCGCACCCGAGGCGCAGATTTTATTTTTTGGCGTTTTTAATGAATCGGGCGGGGCTGATTTTACGGATATGGCAGCCTCAATAGAAGATGCTGTAAAATTTGGTGTTGATGCTATTAACCTTAGTATAGGGACAAAATGCTTTAGTGAAAACGTAGCCTTATCTGCGTATCAGACCGCAGTAGAAAATGCGAAAAATGCCGGTTGCACGGTGATTTTTGCAGCAGGCAACAGCGACAGACAACACTACGGCGTGTCAAATATTGACTATAGCACATCAGACAATACCAATTATAAAAATTCAACTAAAGTAGCCTCAGTACAAAATGGTTATGCTTATATGAATTATATAAAGGACCAGAGCGGAACGAAATACCCATGCTCAGTTAAAGGAAGTGCTGCGGCGTTTTCGTCGTTGCCTATCGTGGATTGTGGCACGGGGAATGCGGCAGAGCTTGCGCAAATAGACCTTTCGGGAAAAGAGGTTGCGCTTATAACGCTGCCCGACAGACTAATAGCGGGCAGTGTAGAAAATACTCTCACACTAGTAAAAAAATGTGGCGATTTGGCGCATAATGCCGGCGCGGACGCAGTAGTAGTCATAAACAATTCCGTTGATATTAAAGATGGCTCATCAGGAGTCACTTATCCTTTATTTTTGGTTTCAAAAGAATCAGGAAAAGAACTTATAAAGCAGACGAGCCTTGACTTTACAAATGAGACCATTGTTATACAAAGAAGCAGCACACCAACAGCAAACGCCTTTAGCTCATACGGATATTCTGACAATTTAGACATAACAGTTGATTTTGCAGCGGTTGGCGGAAATGTCTATTCATCATACGGAAACGGAACATTCAAAAACTTAACGGGCACGTCCATGGCAGCACCGCAGGCAGCAGGTGCGACAGTGCTTATGGATAAATATGTTGAGGACAATTTTCCTTCGTATCAGGATGAAGAAAAGGTAATGCTTATTAAAAACCTTTTGGCATCTACTGCAAAAACCATTTACGCAGATGGCGGCGCGCTGCAATCGCCCAGAAAAGTCGGCTCTGGGTTGATTCAGCTTGATAAGGCAATGAGCGAAAAAGTGATTTTGACAGCCAAAGACTCACAGGAGTCTAGAATAAATCTGGGAGCAGACCTTAAAAATTCCTTTAATGTAGAATTTACTGTTCACAATTTAGGAGACAGCGACATAGCCTTTGACGAGGTGTTAGTAGAGCTTTCAACAGACGATTACAAAAGCTATGGCTCAAAGGGCTATGGTATATGCGGCGTTAAAAAATTAACTAAAACCGTATCCGGCGCAAGTGAAATTTTTGTTCCGGCGAAAGGTAGAGAGGATGTATCTCTTACTGTAACGCTTGATGATGACGAAGTAAATGAAATAAAAACTGTTATGAAAAACGGATTTTTCATAGACGGAAAAGTAACTCTTTCAAATCAGGAAAATACTGTTTTGGGCATTCCTTTTTCAGGTTTTTGGGGAAGTTGGGATAAACTCCCTATCATCTCGCCTGATAAACTGGGTATTTACAGCGAGCGCGCAGATGGGCTTTATGCAGATATGATGATTGGAACAAAAGACTCAAAGCTGTTTATGCCAATGTCAGAAAACCCTGATGGTACTGTTGTTGACTCTAAAGTAGTATATCATGCTGTGCCACAAAGAAATGCATATCTTACTGTTAAGTTTGATGATAGGGTAGTTATGTCAGAGGGCGCTTTTTACAACAAAGGCTATCAGTTTGCATATTACGATGAAGCAACAATTAAAGACCTTGCATCGGTATCTACGATAACGCTTGAGTTTTATCTTCCGTATTATGCCGGCACTGATAAAAAGCAAACAATCACAATAGATGTAGAAAAAGATAATGAGGCTCCAAAAATTTTACAAATTGCATCAAAGACTACAGATGGTACAACTTCGCTTAGCTTTGTTGTTTCGGATAATTACGGAGTCTCTGCAATAGAATCAAGAGCAGTATCGACAGAAGACGCTACGCCAAAGAGAAGCATCGTCAATATAAATAAGACGAGCCAGGCGTGTTCCTTTAACATAACGGGGCTTGACGAGATTTTTTATTTTGTTTATGACAGCGCGCACAATATGACGGCTATTTTGCCAGAGGTTGGAATTAGCGTTTTAAATGATGTTGCGACATATAAAAACAATACAACAAAACCCGTATCAGGCACTTGCATGATAGCGGTATATGAGAACAAAAAAATGCAAAGCTTTGTTCCATTAGGCGAGCTTACACTTTTGCCATACGAAAACAAGACATTTGATTTATCAGAATACAAAGACAAAGAATATAAGCTATTTTTCTGGAAAGATGTAAATACAACACTAGAACCTATATGCAAAAATTATTATACATATTAAAAAGGAGATTACTATGAGGTGGTTTATAGCATCAGACATACACGGAAGCTTTTACTATGCACAAAAAATGGTAGAGGCATTTAAAAAAGAAAATGCAGATAAAATGCTCCTCCTCGGTGACATTTTGTATCACGGACCGAGAAATGATTTGCCGCGCGAGTATGAGCCTAAAAAGGTCATCACGCTTTTAAACGGGTTAAAGGATAAAATCGTGTGCGTCCGCGGAAATTGTGACGCCGAGGTTGACCAGATGGTCTTGGATTTTCCTATAATGGCAGACTATATTGTTGTAAATGACAACGGTATAAATATGTTTGTAACTCACGGACACAAATTTGGCGAAGATAATCTTCCAAATGGAGATTTTGACGTACTGCTTTGCGGTCATACCCACGTGCCAAAAAGAACCAAACACGAAAATTTTACATACATAAACCCAGGCTCTGTGTCTATTCCTAAAGAAAACAGTCATCACGGATATTTGCTTTTTGATGATGGGGTTTTTACTTTTAAAAATTTTGACGAAGAAATCTTATAAATTTAAAGAGGGAGAATATACAATGGAAAAAACAAGAAGATTAGTTTTTACGTCGCTTTTTGCGGCGCTTTGCTGCGTGCTTACTATGATAGTAAAAATTCCTTCGCCTATCGGAGGATATATCAATTTAGGTGACGCTGCCGTCTTGGCATCAGGATATTTTTTGGGCGGTGTGTACGGATTTTTGGCATCGGGGTTAGGAGCTCTTCTTGCTGATGTTTTTTCAGGATACATAATCTATGCACCTGCAACCTTTATTATTAAGGGCGTTATGGCACTCGTGATTTCTTATTTTGGGAAAAAAGGCAAAAAAAGCTATATGCTTTTTGGCGCTCTTTTGTCAGAGCTTGTTATGATTGCAGGATACTATATATTCGAAGGATTTTTATATGGTTTTGCAGAAAGTCTTGTGAACATGCCTGCAAACATAATACAGGGGCTCTTTGGTACATTTATCGGTTTGATACTGATAGATTTGTTTAAAAGAAGTAAAATAAACTTTTAAACATAAAAACTCATAATTTGACATATCACTCTTTTTCTGCTAGAATGTTATCGATAGCGTTTGCGAAAAGGAGTGATTTTTTTATTATGAAATGCAGGTTTTGCGGCAAAAGAATAAAAAAAGACAGTACTGTATGTTCAAAGTGCGGCGCCGATGTGACAGAAGGCTTGAACCAGGACGAGCTGATAGACACACTGCCTGAGCTGCATGATGAATTTGATAATATTTCAAAAATTCAGGCAAAAGAAAAAAGAAAAAAAGAGAAAAAAGAAAAAAATGCCCGCCACAGAACAAGAAGAATTGTTATATCAGTTTTAGTTGTTTTGGTAATTTTAGCAGGAGTTTTAGGCGGAATGCTCTATGTAAAGCATAAAGAGCAGGAAGAAGAAAAGCTAAAAGAAGCGCAAATTGTTGAGTCTTCGGCAGTAGATTCTACAGTAGTAAAGACATTTATGGCAAGTGGCTTTACCGACAAAATAGTCACAGATTCTGCCCTTGCAAAAGAGGTTATTTTAGAGCAAAAAAACACATTTACAGATGCTTCAGCAGAATTTGACTTTAAGCTGGAAAAAGAGATAAAAATAGGCACATCAACACTCTATCGTTTTAATCAGCAATTTAGGGGCATTCCTGTTTACGGTGGAGAAATGGTACTCCTTGCAGATAAAAACGGAAAAGTAACCGCTCTAAATGGCACTTACATTCCGACTGAAAATCTTTCGGTGTCATACCTGCTTGACAAAGGGAGCGCATCTGCAGCCATTACTGAATATGTAAATTCGTTAGATGACTTTGCAATTGTTGCAGGAATCAATATTACAGAAATACAAAAAGCAGTCTGCAACAACGAAAACAAAGCGTATATTGCATATAAGGCAAACGTTTCAGGATACAATAACGATTCTGAATATATAGCATACGATGTATTTGTTGACGCAAAGAACGGAGAAGGGATTTGCGTTTCGGTGACATCTAGTTATGAGAATGAGTCAGCTGTAACAAAAGAAGATGTTCGCACAAGCTATATATTTGATATGGCATCAGCAAATGACAAATTTAACTGGAATGATGATAGTATAGAGATTGCAAGAGAGTATATAGACATAAAGGATGTACAATCAGGCAATGTATCTGCGTACGTATCAGGTGTAAAAAATGCAGTAGATTCAGCATACAACTATTTTAATAATGCCTTTTCTTATAAAGGCCTTTCGGGGGATGGCAAGAACTTTTTGGTGTATATAAACTCTAATGAATATGTAGAAGAGGATTTGCCGACAGAAAAGGCAATGTATACAGACGCAAAGCTTATGTTTTTCCGTGAGGACCTCACACAAGGAGATATTGACTATAACACGGTTGTGCACGAATATGCTCACGGTGTAATGCATAATATTGCAGGTTTTCGCGGAACAATGGACTTTTCTGAAAATTCTATTATCGCAGAGGGTCTGGCAGATATTTTTGCAGAGCTTGCAGAGGCAACCATTAATGGCACCTCTCCTGACTGGGTGCACGGCGAAAGAATTTTATCTGAGGCTCCTTATGTTGTTGTAGAAAAAGAGCTTTTAGTGGGCAATGTACAGGAGTGCTATGAATACAGCAAAATCGTTTCGCATCTTGCTTATAAAATTTTCCAGAGCGTTCCCGATATATCAGTTCAGAATGAACTTTGGTTTAAAACAATGTGTCTTATGACAAAGAGTACAGATTTTAGCGAATTTGAAAGTATCATAAATGCAGTGGTATCAAATATGTACGAAGAGTATAAAATAAGCGATGCGCAGTATGCCGAAGTAGTAGAAATTATTAAAAATTTTATTATAGCGTAAAATTAAATGTTAAAAAAGGGAAAAGCCTATGAGGTCTACTCATAAGGACAGCCTAAAAGGCTCTCGCAATTTAGCGAGAGCCTTTAATCATTATAGAAACAATCTTTTTCCCATCTTAAAACATTTGTATTAATGTATTCCCATATTTTTTGATAATCCTTTTTACCACGGATTATGTGGTCATTGTAGGAAGATTGCCATATATTTTTACCATATTCTCTATTACAATATCTCTTTAATAATGATATAAATTTTGATGTTTCGTTATTGTAGGGTGCGGCGGTTTCCGACGCACCGTCTTTGTAATCCGTAATATTTAAAATTAAATGAAAATGATTAGGCATTATGGCATATTTATCTATTTTCATATGAGAATATTTATTGTTCATCAGATTAATATATTTATCAAGAATTATTCCATATTCAGATAATATCATTTGTGGTGTGTCGAAATCGCCACACTCTACAATTTTTCCTAATAGTTGTTTTCTATCTTTTACACAGATTGTTAGAAAATACATTCCCGGTGTTGAATAATCATAGCCTTTTAATCTTGTTGGTTTTCGTTTTAAAAAATTATTTTTCATCATCTATATTTTCTAATGCAACTCGAACTGCTTCAACAACAAAAGCAGTAAACGTACAATTTTTGCCTTCTATTGCCTTTTCTACGGCATCAATTATATTATTCGGGAATCTAATACATTTATTAGTTGTTGGTGGAATAGATGGTATTTTGAATTTTTTCACATAATCACCTCTGCAATACAATTATATATAAGTATATTTTTATTGTATGCATAACGAATGTATTGCAATTTATAAAATTATATGTTATAATGCTTTTGACAATTAAGTTAAAATGAATTTGTGGAGGAAACTTAAATGACTAAGAGATTACAAGGGTTAATTGCAGGTGTGTTGATTGGGACAACGCTAACAAATGGGGTAGTATATGCTAAACAAATTGGCAAAACAGCGGAGCTGTTCTACAACAATATAAAAATCACTTTAAATGGACAAAAAATACAACCTAAAGATGTCAACGGCAATGATGTTGAACCTTTTATCATTAAAGGAACAACATATCTACCTGTTCGTGCTGTTGCAAGCGCATTAGGCATCAATGTTTATTGGGATGGTAGTACAAATACCGTTGCCTTGTCAAATCAAAAAACAGAGAATGTTGCTACGGGTTTTGAGACTTCCGTTGTTGCTAATGAGATTAGCGTAATAAAAGAATATTACTGGGAAACAAATTATAGTAATTATATTGCTGTTGTTTTGAAAAACAATTCTGCTTATACTGTTTCACCAAGGATACAAATGTCATTTAAAGACAAAAATGGTAAAATTGTAGGAGCAGAAAACCGGTCTGAATATGCATTTGGTCCAGGCAGTGAAATGGCTTTTGTTTTTAGCAATGAAGAAGCGTTTGAGAGTTATGAATATATTGTTTCTGTCGGAGAAGAGAAATATTACGAAGAATGCGTTTCAAAATTAGAATGCGCTCATTCTATAACCAAAGAAAAAGCTATTATGCAAGTAAAAAACAATGGCAATAAGGCGGCAAGATTTGTTCAGTATGTTGTTTTTTTCAAAAACAACGGAAAAGTAGTAGATTATGATTGGGGTTATTGTACAGATGATGATTCTGAAATCAAACCGGGAATGACAGAAATCGAAGAATGTTCTGTCGCTTATAATAAAAAATTTGATTCTGTTGAGATATATCTGACAGGGAGAGCAAATAGAAAATAAATCCGCCTGCTGCTTTAATAAGCAGGGAAAAGGTATCGCACTTTCCATAATATTTAGGATAGTCATAAGACCTTTGCGGTTCGTCGGAAACCGCCGAACCCTACGATAAAAGGCAGAAACGATTGATTTCGTTTCTGCCTTTAAAATTATTATCTTTAAGAACAGTCCTGATAAGGCTTTTCGCTTTTTTGCATTTCTATTTTTATTCTGCTGTATAGTTGTCAAAATATCCCTGGATAAACACGATAGGTGTTCCTTTGTCGCCCGAGCCTGAGGTAAGGTCACAAAGTGAACCAATAAGGTCAGTCAGGCGTCTTGGGGTTGTACCTTCTGATGCCATTTTTCCTACCAGGTCATCGTCTTTTAGAGCGATTTTTTGCTTGATTGCCTCTTTTAATTCATCGCCCGAAAGCTCTGAAAATTCGTTGTCTGCCAAATACTTAAGCTTAAGCTCGTTAGGTGTTCCCTCCAAGCCCTTTGTATATGCAGGAGAAACAACAGGGTCAGCAAGCTCCCAGATTTTTCCGATTGGGTCTTTAAACGCACCATCGCCATAAATCATAACTTCAATTTTCTTGCCTGTTTCGTTAAAGAGCTTTTCCTGTATTGCATCAACGACTGGCTGACAGTCGCGGGGGAACAACTTTATCTGGTCCTCTGTTGCCTTGTTAGAGCCTAAAAGTCCGTAATTTTCGTTATATCCGCTGCCGTTTACCGGCGCATTCATAATTTCATCCAAGCCCAAAACGATATTTGCGCCTGCTGATTTTAAGATTCTTTTTGTACGTGCTCTTGTGTGTATGTCACAACACAAAACATCCTTTGTGTAGTTTAAGATAGCCTTAGGGTTATTGGCAAAAATGACCTCAGCTTCTGCGCCGCATTCTTCGATTAAGTTTTTATAATAGTCGACGTAGTCAACACCTGTGAAGGTGTGCTTTTCGTACCCAAAAAGCTCGCGGTATTTTGAAAGTGTCAAAACATCTTTGTATGGGTCAACGCCTTTTTCGTCTAAAGCATCCAGGCTTATTAAGTGGTTGCCTACCTCGTCGGATGGGTATGAGAGCATCAGAACAACCTTTTTAACACCTTTGGCAATACCACGCAAGCAAATAGCAAAACGGTTACGTGAAAGTATGGGGAAAATAACACCTACAGAATCCTCTGAGAATTTTGTTTTAATGTCCTGCGCTATATCATCAACAGATGCGTAATTGCCCTGTGCACGTGCAACGATTGCTTCTGTCATAGCAACGATATCACGGTCGTGAAATTCGATAGATTCGTCCTTTGCAGCTTCTAAAACAGAAGAAACTACAACATCGACAATATCATCTCCACTCTTAATGATAGGGGCTCTTACACCTCTTGATACTGTACCAATCATTCTGCTCATTATGAACAACTCCTTTGGGTTAAAATCATTTGACGACTTATTTTATCATAAACGGGCAAAAAATTCAATGTTTTTTATATATTTTTTAAATATTTTGCTCATTTTTTTCATCAAGCTTTTCTTTTATAATCTTAAAAAAATCCGAGTCCGTCTGTTTGATATTATAATCATCAATAATTTTCCTTATTTGTGATTCTTTTTCTTCAACCTCGACTTTAAAATTTTGAGCCGACAGTCTGTATGCGCCGCTGCCAAAAACAATCATTTGCTCTAAATTGTCGGATGTTGCAACGGTGACACGATAGTCTTTTGAAAGCTCTTTTGCGGTTTTTTCAATATAGCTGTCGGCAGTTTGTGCCTCTTTGGTATAATAAATAGACAAATCGCCGACTCTCTCAAGCTCTCCCTGGTTGCCCTTTACCTTGTACGCGTCAAAAACGATTATAATCTCTATATCGCAAAAAGCCCTGTATGATTTCATTCGCTCGATAAGCGCCATTCGTGCTGATTCTAAATTGTCTTTTGCGAGCAGTTTTAAATCATCCCAGGCAAAAATTATGTTGTAACCATCTATTAAAAGATATTCTTTTTCGTTTTTTCTTCGAAAATTAAATTCTCTTGGTTTGACATCTTTTTTTGTGTGCATCACTTTTTGAGGAATTTTTGTTTCGACTTTTCCGTAGGTCTTTTCAAAAATTCTCAAAAGCTCACTGTCTGTTGCTAAAGAAGATGTCTGTCGCACAGCAGAAGGTGTGTCCTTTGGCTTTTTTGCTTTGATAACTGAATCTAAATGCATAAAATTTTGCACTTCGTTCCACGGAACCAAAAAACCTGCGCCGTGGTCACAAAAAACAGAATCAGCTGTGTTTTTTATATCTTTAGACACATCGTAGGCAATTTCTTCTATCGCTTTATCAGGATTCTGACAGGGGCCATACCCGTCAAATTTTAAAGAAAGCTTTCCTAAGCCATGGGTGTAGCTTATTAGCTCCCTGTGATAATTTCTTATAGCATCAGCAGATACAGAGCCTGTGATTTTTGAAAAATCTCCGCGCGTGTGAGGAAGTGAAACTGTTGCTCCCATCTGGTCTAAATCGGTCATCGCTCTGCCTATATTTTCTTTTGGAACCTCTAATGAAAACTCATAATATGGTTCTAGGAGCTCGCTTTGGGCATGACGAAGAGCATTCCTTACCGCACGATATGTCGCCTGGCGAAAATCTCCTCCCTCTGTATGCTTGTTGTGAGCTTTTCCGGCTACAAGAGTTATCTTTATATCGGTAATCGGAGAACCCGTCAGAACACCTATGTGAGTTTTTTCCATAAGATGGCCAAGGATTAGCCTTTGCCAGTTTTTATCGAGCACATCCTCTGAAACATCTGTTGTAAAGTGCATTCCTGAGCCGCGCGCTAGAGGCTCAAGCAAAAGATGCACCTCTGCATAGTGCTTAAGAGGCTCGTAGTGACCGACGCCGTAGGAGGCGTTTTTTATGGTTTCTTTATATGCGATTCTGCCTTCTAAAAATTCTACGTCAAGGTCAAAACGATTTTTGATTTGATGCTTTAGGATTTCTAACTGAATTTCGCCCATGAGCTTTATTTCGATTTCTTTTAGCTGTTCGTTAAACGACACATCTAGCTGTGTTTCTTCCTGCTCAAGGAGCTTAAGCTTTTCCAAAGCTACATACACATCTGTATTTTCAGGCAAAACAACGCGATATGAAAAAATAGGCTCTGACAACAGTCTAAAGCCAGTTTTCTCTATTCCCAACCCCTCGCCGACGTATGTTTTTAACAGCCCTGTTACCGTACAAACGCTGCCTTGTGGTGCTATATTTGTATTTTTGTACTTTTCGCCTGAATATATGCGTATTTCGTTTGCTTTTTCGCCACTGATTACATCCTTGACTTTTAATTCGCCGCCTGTAATCTTCATAAATGTGAGGCGTTGTCCCCTCTCATCGGTCATAATTTTAAAGACCTTTGCTCCGAACTCTTTTACCGATTTGTTTTCCTCTGTTAAAAAATCAATGGCATTTAAAAAAAGCTCAATGCCCTCTGTTTTAAGCGCAGAACCTGAAAATAGCGGAAAAATTTTTCTTTGCTTAATCGCTGATTTTACTTTGTCTTGCTCTATTTTACCGCTTTCTAAAAAGTCGTGCATAATATTTTCATCACAAAGTGCAATATTTTCAGACAAATTTTGCCTGTCTTCATCCAAAAAGTTTACTATACTGTCGGAAAGCTCGGCTTTAAGCTCGTCTAGTACCCTTTCAAAATCTGCATTATAAAGGTCCAATTTATTCACGAAAATAAACGTTGGTACGCGATTTGCACATAGCATTTCCCATAACGTTTTTGTGTGACTTTGCACTCCGTCGGTTGCACTGATTACTAAAACAGCATAATCCAAAACGGATAAGGTGCGCTCTGCTTCTGCAACAAAATCGGCGTGTCCCGGAGTGTCTAAAAGTGTGATTTCAGTATCGTTTAAAGTCAGGATTGCCTGCTTTGAAAAAACTGTAATTCCGCGCTTTCGCTCTATTTCGTCAGTGTCTAAAAAAGTGTCGCGGTCATCGACGTGACCAAGCTTTCTGATTTGTCCTGACAGATATAAAAGCCCTTCTGACAGCGTAGTTTTTCCCGCGTCAACGTGAGCGAAAATTCCCAGGGTTATTCTCTTCAAAGCAAAGCACCTCCTTAAAAATGTAGTCTTTAAACACAACAAAGGGGCTGCAGCAAAACACGACAGCTCCTTTTGTTATTATTTATCTTTTAAATGCTCTTTTATAATATAAACCGGCCTCTTTTTAACTTCTATATACATTTTAGCAAAATATTCTCCTAAAACACCCAGGCAAAAGAGCTGGAGTCCGCCGAGCAACAACACCAAAACAACAATGGTTGCATAACCCGGAACATCAATTCCATAGAGCAGTTTTTGAATGACAACTACCAAAAGATATATTATAGATACCAAGGACGACAAAAAACCGATATAAGCAGATAGCCTAAGTGGTGATGTTGAGAACGAAATAATGCCCTCCATAGCGTATTTTATCAGGCTTTTTATTTTCCATTTTGATTTTCCTGATGTCCTTTTGTCAGCTTCGTACGGGATGTATTCTGTGTTAAAGCCCACCCAGTTAAATATTCCTTTAGAAAACCTGTGGTACTCTGTCATAGAAAGGATGGCGTCCACCATATTTCTTCGCATAAGGCGAAAATCTGACGCGCCGTTTACAAAATCGACATCTGAAAATTTGTTTATTATTTTATAAAAGCACGATTTTAAAAAGGACATGATAGCGCCTTCGTTTCTTTTTTTCTGATAAGCTGTGACGCAGTCAATATCGGTATTTCCATCAAGTATTTCAAGCATCTGACGAGTGGTTTTGGGGTGTTGCTGCAAATCTGCATCAATTATACAGACTAAATCTCCGCGGCTTTTACTAAGCCCTGCATATATAGCAGCTTCTTTGCCAAAATTTCTGCTGAAGGTAATCACCTGAAGTAGATTTTTGTTTTCGCTATAGAGGGACTTTAACACCTCAAGCGTTTTGTCTCTGCTTCCGTCATTTACAAAAACAACCTCATAGTCTATACTGTTTTCATAAGTTTTTTTGATTTCTTCTAAAAGTCTTTTAACGTTTCCTTCTTCATTATAGCAAGGCACAACAAAAGAAAGTTTCATCAAATCACCGCCTGTTTAACTGACTGGGAACCAATCTGGAATAAATCTGGTGCATCTGAACATACAATATGTCCTGAACATTTAATTGTGTTAATTTTCAATATGGTATTTTTTGTTATATGATGCGTACATTTCGTCAAAGGCTGAATCATCTGATTTGATTCGTTTGAGATATTTATGGGTTTCAAATGAATCGTTGGAAATCTCTATAAAGCACACTGCAATATTTGAGCAGTGGTCGGAAATTCTTTCGTAGTTTGTGAGCAAATCAGAAAGAATAAAGCCAAGCTCCATCGTACAATCGCCCTGTCTGAGACGTGAAATATGGCCGTTTTTAATAACTCTCTTGAGCTTGTCAATAACCTGTTCAAGCGGTTCAACGGACGATGCCTTTTCAAGGTCTTCATAAGCAAGAGCATCTACAGCAAGACCGAGTATTTCATCAACAGCAGCGGTGATAATTTCAAGGTCTTTTGTCGCTTTATCGGAAAATGTGATACCTTTATCGTGTACCTCTTTTGCAGCTTCTGCAATGTTTAATGCGTGGTCGGAAATTCGCTCAATATCACCTACGCAGTGAAGAAGTTTACTAACTATTTTACTATCTTTTAAAGACATCTGTTGTCCTGCGATCTTAACAAGGTACGAGCTTGTCTTATCCTCATATTTGTCAACCAAGGATTCGAGTTTTTCTACTTCTTTAAACACAGAGTTATCATAATTTTTCATAAGTGTTGTAGCTATCTTAAAAGAATCAAATGAAATACGTGCCATATCATTTACAAGCTCTTTACACTTTTCTACAGCAAATGAGGGCATCTCAAGGAAACGCTCATCAAGGGATGCAAATACATCGCGTTCTTTTTCCTCTTTCTTGCTCGTGATTGTTTTGATGGCAAGCTTTTCAAAGAATGAGCAGAAAGGAATAAGGATAACTGTGGACACTATATTAAACAAAGTGTGAACAATGGCAATGGTTGTAGGACCTACATATACATCAGAAGCCATAAACGCGAAATTCATAAAAGAATTAAGAAGATAGAAAAGACCTGCAACAACAATTACGCCAATCATTTTGATATAAAGGCAGGTAAAGGCAACACGCTTTGAGTCTATATTACCGCTTATCGCAGAGATAATAGGTGTAATGGTTGTGCCTATATTCTGTCCGAGTATTACAGGAATTGCTGTTGAATACGGAATAAAGCAGGACATTGAAAGCGCCTGAAGTACGCCGACAGATGCAGATGATGACTGGATAACAGCAGTAAACAGTGTGCCCACCAGGATGCCGATAACCGGATTTGAGAAGGTGGTGAGTAAAGAGGTGAACGTAGGGTTATCCCTTAAGCCTTCTACCGCACTGCTCATCATATCCATACCAAACATAAGTACAGCAAACCCGATAAGGATGGTTGATGTGTTTTTGCGTCTGTCATCCTTTGCAGTCATATTCATAATAAGACCGATTAATGCTAGAACGGGAGTAAAAGAATCGGGTTTTAAAAGCTTCATCAAAAGTGCAGTACCGCTGATGTCATTTGTACTCAAAAGCCAGGCGGTAACGGTTGTACCGATGTTGCTACCCATTATAACGCTGATTGTCTGACCAAGCTTCATTATTCCTGAATTAACAAAACCTACAAGCATAACGGTTGTGGCAGACGATGACTGGATGATGGCTGTTACACCAAAGCCCAGAAGAAGTCCTTTCCATCTGCTTGATGTGAGTTTTGCAAGGATAGATTCGAGCTTGCCGCCGGCAAGCTTCTTTAAACTGTCGCCCATAAGGTCCATTCCGTAAAGGAACATAACAAGGCCGCCAATCAAACTCAAAACAGTAAAAATATCCATATTTACCTCCCTAATCTTTATGTGCTCTGTTATAGTTTCTTTTATTATTTATGAATAAGGTAATGCCAAACACTACCACTTTAATTTTAACTGCAATAACTAGTTTTGTCAATAATAATCGTGTGCATTCGGAAAAAATCAAAACAAATAAACGGTAGCTTTAACACATGAAGCTACCGTTTTATAAACGTTATTAAAATTTGTTTTTTGCCATATCGAGCTTGCTTTGACGGCGGTTTTTTACCTCATGAGGGATAGCCTGTATCTCACCTGCCGACATAAGCGCCTGTCTGGTAAGTAGTGGACCAACAAGTTCATATATCAAAACGGCAAAAAGTGTAATGTTTCTTATGAGGTCGCCCTCTGATCCCAGTTGCATTGCTGTTGCGCTCATACCAAGAGCAACGCCTGCCTGCGGCAAAAGGGTGATTCCTAAATATTTACAAATCTGTGGCTCGCATTTTGTGAGTTTGGCGCTTGCTGCTGCACCAAAATATTTACCGAGTGAACGCGCTATGATATACACAACACCAATCACTACAATCGCCCAGTCAGAGAACACATCAAGCTTTAATTCTGCGCCGCTTATTACAAAAAAGAGAGCAAAAAGCGGAGAAGTCCATTTGTCTGATTTTTCCATTAAATCGTGCGACAGAGGACAGATGTTACAAAATACTGTACCGAGCATCATACATACTAAAAGTGATGAAAAATGAACGTGCACAGGTCCTATATGAAATTCAAGCATCGAAAGAGATACTGTCAAAAATACAAACGCTATAGTCATATTAAGACGGTTTGTGTTTGAGTTAAACATTTTCTCAAGCTGCGTTAAAATCCAACCCATAATAGCGCCAAGTATTAAGGAACACGCGATTTCTGTCAAAGGATTTATAATAATTGATGCAATATCAACATCGCCGAGTTTTATTGTTTTGGCAATTCCAAAAGATACGGCAAATACAATAAGTCCAACAGCATCGTCTAATGCAACAATTGGCAAAAGAAGCTTTGTCAAAGGTCCTTTTGCTTTGTACTGTCTTACAACCATCAATGTTGCCGCAGGTGCGGTAGCTGTTGCCACTGCCCCTAATGTAATGAGCTGCGGCACGCTGATTTTATCGGGCATAGCGAGGTGCAGTGCATAAAGTCCTAAATCAACAAAGATTGTAGCCACGATTGCCTGAAGTATTCCGATAATCGTTGCTTGTCTGCCCGTTTTCTTTAAATCCTCAAGGCGAAATTCATTGCCTATTGAAAATGCGATGAATCCAAGCGCAACCTCTGATATAAGCTTTAGAGCGTCAACGCTTTCTGCTGTATCAAATCCAAGTCCGTTTATCCCTAATCTGCCTATGCAGTAAGGGCCTATTAAAACACCTGCGATAAGATACGCAGTTACCGAAGGCAGCTTTAAAGGCTTAAACGCTCTTGTCATCAAAAGTCCTGCTAAAAGTGCTACTGATACTGATAATAATGTGCTCATTTTTTATAACTTCCCTCTTTATATTATTTTGTAAATTTATTTTTATCCCGCCTGTAAGATAAGAATTAAAAAGCTATTAAATGCAACATTATATATTGTATCACGTTCTTTTTAAAAATCAACTGATTTTGTTGATTTTTATAGGAAAAAGGTGTATAATTATCAAAGATTTTAAACTAAAGGTGGAATTTATATGTTACAGTCACTTTATTCTATTGGTCTTTTGATTATTTCAAACTTTTTTATGACGTTTGCCTGGTATGGACATCTTAAGTTCAAGAGCACTGCGTTGTGGGTGGTTATTTTGGTTAGTTGGGGACTTGCGTTCTTTGAATACATATTTCAGGTGCCCGCAAACAGACTAGGCAGCAATTATTTTACCGCAGCGCAGCTAAAAGTCATTCAGGAAGTAATATCGCTTAGCGTATTCTCGCTTTTTTCGATACTCTACCTTAAGGAAAAGTTTACCATAAACTATTTCTTTGCTTTTTTATGCATTCTGGGTGCAGTGTTTTTTATGTTCAAAAAGTAGTTTTATATGACCTGATCGGGGTTAACTATGCGACTAATAAAAGAAACGCAAAAAGTGCCAATGCATCTAAAATGTGAACCATGGCGTTTATTTCCCATTTTTAACTGTATATTTAGCAGTCGATTTCAAAGAGCTCTCTAGGGTAATTGGTAAGATTTTCTGCGCCCTCTTTAGTTACGCAAACAACATCTTCCATTCTAAGGCCAATTTCTTTTTCTTTTGAGCCGAGGAAAATATCAACGCAAAAAGTCATATTTTCTTCTAAAAGATAATCTGAACTTGTTTCAATCCAGGGAGCTTCACCTTCCATGGTTCCGTTACCGTGACAGGGCCCGTATAAAAGCCAGTCGCCATAGCCCATCTTTGTTACATTTTCTATGTGGAATTTAGCAACCTCGCAAGCAGGTGTGCCAGCTTTTAACATTGCTATTACATCTGCCTGTGCTTTATAACCAACCTCAATCAATTCTTTCTGCTCGGGAGTAGCCTTGCCAAAAACCACAGGACGACCAATACTGGAAGCATAACCATCTACACGCGCGCCAATCTGAATAAAGGTCATATCTCCTTTTTCAATCTTTTTGTTTCTGGGGCGGCTGATAGCCTGATTTGAACCTTTGCCGGTAAGAACCCATACAGGGTACGATTCTCTTTCAGCACCTAATTCGTGCATTTTACCAAGAGCCAGACCTGCTACTTGCTGTTCTGTCATGCCTACCTTTATATTTTCTAAAACATAATCAAAGGTCTGTGCGGTGATTTTTGCGGCTGCCCTCATACAAGCAAGCTCGTTCTCGGTTTTGTGCATACGTATATTATTTACAATATAATCTGCTTTTTCGATTTTTACACCGTAAACAGAAAGTGCTTCTGACAAAGCTTCATAGACGCCGATCGTCATAAGGGGAAGACCTGCAACGCCAAGACGCTTAACCTTTTTATCGCCCATAAGTCTTTCGATTACCGAGTTAAATGTGTCCAGTTTTTCGCCCGGATACTCCGGTTCTGAAGATTCACGAAATGCTTTTAAACGACAAATTTCTTCGATTTTAGAACGGTCGCTTGCATAGGTATAGCTTTCAGGTCCGATCAAAAGAAGCGGATCGCCTTCTGCAGGGATTAAAACGCCGGCTGTTTCAAAAGATGGCCAGTATCCTGAAAAATAGCGCACAAACTGTGGCTCTGCCTCGTTGCCGTAGCTTAAAATCAGGTCGTATCCTTCTTTTTTCATTGCCTTTTGAACCTTAACTACACGTTCTTTGTACTCTTCAAGAGGTATTGATGGAATGTTCAACATAATATTTACTCCTTTTCACATAACCAGTCTGCCGGATTTTTTATCAGCATGGTTTTAATTTGTTCATCAGTTATTCCTTCGTCCTCCATCATGGGGACAATGTTTGTAAGTACGTGATCGTACCCCCAACCGCCGTATTTATGCAACAGATTTTTAAGGCATAAATCGCAGGTCAGAAGAATTTGATTTAAATATCCGTCGTCAATTAATTTTTTCAACAGTGTTACACGGTCAGTATCGTGTACGAAGAGGCCATAGCCTGAATTTCGCACTTCTCTTCTTATGTAATATTCTTTGCCGAAATTATCAAACTCTACATAAACGCCTTTTTTAAGAAGCTCGTAAATATATTCCTCGCGGTTTTCAACATCAATATGACTTATGCATATTCGGTCGGGCTTAACCCCTGCTTTAAGCAATATATCTGCTGCCTCTATACCATTTGTTGTCCACGGATTAATGTGTACATTTATTGCTGCGCCTGTTTTTTTGTGCGCTATTGCTGCTGCGCGAAGCACTCTGCGCTCTTTGTCGTCAAAAATTTCACTTATGCCAATTTCGCCGATGTAGCCAGCACAGATTCCGCCTACTCCCTCGGTCAGCTCTTTTACCATAAGGTCTCCTATTTCTTCGTCGGTCATCAAATCAAGCTCCTTTGGATGTGTTTCGCCGACGTAAAAGCCTGTTCCCATAATTATATTAAGACCGGTTTTTTCAGAAATCCTTTTAAGACCCTCAGGGTCACGACCTATACCAGGAAGAGATGCATCTACCATTGTGTTTCCGCCCGCTTTTTTGAAAAACATAAGCTCGTCGATTGCAACTTGTTCATCTGTTAAAAGCAGGTTGTCTTTCAGGGCATAGCAGTCACGGCTCAAAATTCCCAGATTCCACATTTCCACTTTTTGAGTAGCGGGGTCATCAATTCCCGGAACGGGTAATTCCTGATAAAACGCCGTTAAATCCAAAAGCACGTGTTCGTGTGGAGCGACAATGCCTAAATCTTTACGTGAGATTGTACCGCATACACTTTTTATACTCATATTCATACCTCCTTATTTTTTATATATATAATAATTGATTTTTCAGAAAATATCTATGGAATTTTCAATACAAAAATTAGTAAAATAAGACCAAAAGATTAACTTGTTGACAACAAAAGGAAAGATATGATATATTTGAAGCAGTGGAAGGTGAGATATGTGGGCAAAGAGATACCATTAATAAAAAAAGAGGATTTATTTACCGGTCACGACAGTGTGCATATTCATTTGTCAAACGAATTTAAGGATTATGTGGGAGTTTTGCATAAACATAAATTTATTGAAATTGTATACATAGTATCCGGAAAAGCAAAACATATCATTAATGAAAATGAATATTTTGTAAAAAAAGGTGACATTTCCGTCATAAATCCTGATGAGGCTCATGCGTTTTTAGCGGATGAAAATTGCAGTGATGAATTTGTGGCGTACGATTTAATGTTTACGCCTGATTTTATAGATAAAGCTTGTCTTGAAAGTGATGACTTTTCACAGCTTTCTGATTCTTTTATGTTCTACTCTCTCTTTCCTGATGAAAAAGAGTTTAAAGAGCGCTTTAATCTTGTGCCTAACTGTCACTATGAACTCGAGTCGGTCTTTGAAAAAATATATCACGAATACCAAAACCATAAAAATGGATATGTGAATTTAATTCGTGTATACGTTGCAGAAATCATCATTAAACTTTTAAGAAAAATTCAGGATTGTGAAAAGGAGCGTATTTCAGAATCTAAAAAGAAAATTGTTTTTGAGGTTATAGAGTATATCGAACAAAACTACAGTATCAAAATCAATACTGAAAAAATAGCGGCAAGAATGTTTTTTAATAAAAATTATATTTCAAAGCTTTTTAAAAAACAAACCGGGCTTTCTATTAATGAATTTGTGAGGGAAATCAGGCTTAAAGAGGCGTGCAGACAACTCTCCGGCACACGCAGAAATATTACTGATATAGCCTATGACTGTGGTTTTACTGATATGAAAACATTTTATCAGGTGTTTAAAAAATATATGGGATGTACCCCTAAAGCATATCGCGACAACGGAGAAAAATTATGAAACAAAAAAGAACACCCACTTTTGGATGTCCTTTTTGTTTTGGCGGAGAGAGAGGGATTCGAACCCTCGAACGGGTTTAGCCGTTACACGATTTCCAATCGTGCGCCTTAGACCAGCTCAGCCATCTCTCCAAAGCAGACTACATTTTGGTATTATAGCATATTTTTTATGGCAATGCAAGACTTATTTTATCATTTTCTTATACGGCAAACCTCTTGACAACCATAAAGCGGTGTGGTATAATTTTTTTAGTAAACAACTTACATAAAGGAGTTTTTTTAAAATGACAAGAATTAAAACACTCAAAACTAAAGATTTAAAGAAAAGCATGGAAAATGGTGGCTGTGGCGAATGCCAGACATCATGTCAGTCTGCTTGCAAAACATCTTGTGGTGTTGCAAATCAGCAGTGTGAAAACAACAACAAATAATCAAAGGATAAGCTAAGGGGCTGTATTGACAGCCCCTTTTATCTTATAAAGGTGCATTATGATACATTGCTACAAATTAAACGGATATAACATAATACTTGATATGGCATCGGGGTCTGTGCATTCTGTGGATGAGGTTGCCTACGATGCTATTTCTATGTATAAAGAAAAAACAAAGGAAGAAATAAAGGGTTTCCTTTTAGAAAAATATAAACACTTTCCCGACGTGACAAAAGATGAAATAGACGAGCTTTTTTGTGATATTGACTCGCTTATGGCGCAAGGAAAGTTGTTTTCTCCAGACATTTATGAAGGCAGAGCATTTGATTTTAAATCGCGTCATACAGAGGTCAAGGCACTTTGCCTGCACATTGCTCACAGCTGCAATTTAACATGCAGCTATTGCTTTGCATCGCAGGGGAATTTTCATGGAAAATCCGCGCTTATGAGTCTTGATGTGGGAAAACGTGCGATAGATTTTTTGATTGAAAATTCCGGCAAAAGGAAAAATTTAGAGGTTGACTTTTTTGGCGGAGAGCCTCTTTTAAACTTTGATGTTGTGAAAGAAATCGTGGCATATGCCCGCTCGATAGAAAAAGAACACAACAAGAACTTCAGATTTACGCTGACAACAAACGGTATGCTGATAGATGATGATGTGATTGATTTTGCAAACCGTGAGTGTCACAACGTTGTGCTTTCTCTTGATGGAAGAAAGGAAATTCACGATGCGCTCAGAAAAACCCCGTCTGGTGCAGGTTCATACGATACCATTGTGCCAAAGTTTAAAAAACTGGTAGACTCCCGATCTGGCAAAGGATATTATATGCGTGGGACGTTTACTCACAGAAATCCCGATTTTACAAAGGATGTTCTTCATATGGCAGATTTGGGATTTACAGAGCTTTCTATGGAGCCTGTTGTGTGCGATCCCGATGACCCGAATGGTCTTAATGATGAAGATATCAAAATCGTTTGTGACCAGTACGAAGTTTTGGCTAAAGAAATGATCAGGAGAAAAAAAGCAGGAAATGGATTTACCTTTTACCACTATATGATAGATTTGACGGGTGGCCCGTGTATATATAAGCGTATTGCAGGCTGTGGTTCTGGTACGGAGTATTTTGCGGTAACCCCATGGGGAGAACTTTATCCTTGTCATCAGTTTGTAGGCGAGGAAAAATACAAAATGGGCGACATCTTTAATGGCGTCACAAAAGAAGAAATCCGCGAAGAATTTAAGCTCTGTAATGCCTATGCAAAGCCTGAATGTGCCGATTGTTGGGCAAAGCTTTACTGTAGCGGTGGTTGTGCTGCAAATTCATATCACGCATCAGGAAAAATCACAGGCATTTACGAACAGGGATGCACACTTTTTAAAAAGCGTATAGAGTGTGCAGTGATGATAAAAGTTGCAGAAAACGAGGAATAAAAAAACAAGGCTTTTAAAAGCCTTGTTTTTTTATTTACTTATTTTCTTTAAACGGTTTTCTCTTTTTAGATAAAAGCCAAAATCCGACTGCCAACAAAAACGTAACCAAAACACATATAAAGCCACGCTGAACAGGCGTTAAATCTTTTAGTTCATTTATTTTTTCATTATTGTCAACTACTGCCGAAAAAGAGGTTGTAACCGGTGAGGTATCATATAAAAGGGTAAATGTTTTATAAAGAATCTGTGCTCCCTTTTCCCTGCTCACAGTGCCCGAGGGAGAGAGCTCTCCGTTGTTTTCCACCAAACCGCACTGAACTGCTACGGCTATATACGGCATAGCAGAAGCTGAAATTTCTGTTTTGTCGGAGAACATTAAATACTCAACATAATTGTCAGGGAATTTATATCCTTTTTTCTCTGCCAGAACTTTTCCGCATACTAAAAGCATATATTCGTTTGTTACGGCCTCGTTTCCGCCAAATTTTCCATCGGCTAAAGGCTTTGACATTCCCATTTTTTCTGCTGTTGCAATAAAAGGGTAATACCTGCTTTTTTCTGGAACGTCGCTATATGAGCAAACGGATGCATCATCTGTTACATAAAACATACCTACAAGCGCTTTTGTAAAGTCGTATCTTTTCAGTTCCTTATCAGGATGAAAATTGTTGTTATTATCAACCTCTAAGACACCCTTTGACACTAAGAATCTGATCGCCTGATTCGCAGAAAAAGAGGTAGAATCGATGTCATTTATTGTAATATCCTCTTCTACGACCTGATAATTTCCCGAACGTGTTGCCGAAAATTCGATCCTCTTTTCACGAGCGTCGTATTGTCCGCCGCGGTTTTCCGTGCCACCGTCAAAACTTGCAAGAACTGATGAATAGTTGCTTGTAGCAGGAACTATAAACCATACAGGTACTGGAAGATTTCCTATTACTTCATTACTTTTATCTGTAAATACAATGGAGTAATCGTCTTTGTTTTGTGTAAATTCAATGGCAAAGGTATCGCATTCACTTTCTAAAACCGAAAGCTCAGATGTATTTATATATATGCCAAGATTGTCTTTTAGCATTATTCTTATACCTGATACCTTTTTAAGACTTGTTTCGATGCCTTTTTCAAATTCACATCTTATGGGCTTTTCAAAATCTATGTTTTTACACGCAAGTTCCGGCACGGTTTTTGCTGTTCTTAGCTGTTCAAAGCCTTTAGACTGACAAACTGACTGAAGCTGGCTCATGCAGGTTTGTGCGTTTTCGGAAATAATCGACACTGTTGATTTTGTTACTTTTAACACGTTGTTATTTGCCTTGATTTCGGCGCGGGAGCAAATGTTTACGGCGTATTCCATAAAGTTTGCAATTTCTTTTTTTCCGTTTTCATTTATTTTTTGTCCCTCACCCAGCAGTGATGAAAAATACGTAACATAATCATCAATTCCGCGAAAAGTAGACGTTTTTCCGTAATCGGGCATAAAGTTTGACGGACGAGCATCTGAAGATGTTAATGACAGTACAAAATCAGTATCAAGCTCATGCTCGTTTTGATATGTTTTTATGATATCAAAGTCTTTTGAAACTAAAGAATATTTTTTGTCGTAGGAAATAAAAGTTTCTTTATTTTTTGAATTATTTTCGCCGTATTCGACAAAGATAACATTATCGTCTAAAATGCTGACCTTATCAAAACTGCGAAACTTCCCGCCGCTGACAGTTTTTTTGATTTTTTCCCTCTGGGTTTCTGTAAATATCGAAATATCATCAGACAACTGTGACAGCATTTCATATCTTTGAAAAAGTCGCTCAATCGTTCTTTTTTTGCCATAGCGACGAACTTCGTCTAAGGTCATAGCCGACTTTAGAATGTATTCCTTTGTGAAATTGTCTAAATACTGCTCTATAGCTTCTGAAACATCTTCGTACGCTGTAAAATAATCATTTGTACCTTTATAATCTCCTGAGCCTGTTGATGGGTTTTCTTCTGCAATAACTTCGAGTATAGGAGCGCAATTTAAAAAACTCATCCTGTAAGTTACAAGCTTTCCGTGATGCATAGTTTGTCCGATATAGTTTTGCTCATTTGTTGCAACATCGCGAAAACTCATAACGTTTTTTACAAATTCATATGGAATGGTAACGTCACTTGATGCCTGAACAAGCGCATTGCCGTCATAGTAATACGATATAACGCCGTTGCCGCTAGGGCAAAAAAGCTCAGGTATACCATCACCCGATACATCTAAAAGCATAAAGTTAGAACCTGATGATGCTGTCATAGTTTTAGACATCGCGCTTTTCCATCCTGAATTGTCTGCACTTACAACCCCTGCAGACGTAAACAATATTAAACTTGCCAGTAGCAATGAAATAGTCTTTTTCAAAATATTACCTCCGGTGGGCACAATTACTATATTAGATTATACATTTTAATGTAGGAAAAATCAATCCCTTTAACACAAAAACAACAATTTCAAAAATATTTTAAAAAAAGCTTGACAAACTAGGTATAGTATTGTAAAATACATTTTGTCAGTTTTTGACTATGTGGCGGCATAGCTCAGTTGGCTAGAGTACTCGGTTCATACCCGATTGGTCGCTGGTTCGAATCCAGCTGCCGCTACCACATTTTAATATATGGCCCGTTGGTCAAGCGGTTAAGACACCGCCCTTTCACGGCGGTAACACGAGTTCGAGTCTCGTACGGGTCACCAAAAAAAGCACCAATCTTACATCAAGATTGGTGCTTTTTTTCAACCAAATCCGTTTTCTCAGCCAGATTTCATCTAAAAAAACTGTCACGAAAGTGACAGTTTTTTGCAATTTAATTCTTAAAGCTATGCACAGGGGCCGGAATTCTGCCGCCGCGACGGATAAATTCTGCACTGCTTTTTTGATTTACGCTCATTACGGGGCCGGTGCCAAGTAGTCCGCCAAAATCAACGATATCGCCAACTGTTTTGCCTGGCGCAGGGATAATGCGCACAGCTGTGGTTTTTTGGTTAATCATTCCTATTGCTGCCTCGTCTGCAATAATAGCAGAAATTGTTTCGGCGCTTGTATCTCCTGGCACACAAATCATATCAAGACCTACGCTGCAAACACAGGTCATAGCCTCCAGTTTATCTAAAGACAGAGTCCCTGCTTTTGCTGCTGCTATCATACCTGCATCCTCACTTACGGGGATAAACGCTCCTGAAAGGCCTCCGACAAATGACGATGCCATAATTCCGCCTTTTTTAACTGCGTCATTAAGAAGCGCAAGTGCTGCAGTTGTTCCGTGCGTTCCGCACTGTTCTAGTCCCATCTCCTCTAAGATATAAGCAACAGAGTCGCCGACTGCAGGAGTTGGAGCAAGTGATAAATCAACAATGCCAAATGGTACACCCAGTCTTTTTGAGGCTTCCCGGGCGACGAGCTGTCCCATTCTTGTTATTTTAAATGCAGTTTTCTTAATTGTTTCTGCAACAACTTCAAAATCTGCGCCCTTTATTTTTTCCAGCGCACACTTAACAACACCAGGACCTGAAACGCCTACGTTAATTACATATTCGGCCTCGCCGACGCCGTGGTAGGCACCTGCCATAAATGGGTTATCCTCTACGCTGTTACAAAAAACAACGAGCTTTGCACAACCAAAACCGTCATCGCTTTTTGTAATATGGGCAGTTTCTTTAATTATTTTACCCATTTTAGCAACTGCATCCATATTGATACCTGCTTTTGTAGAGCCTACGTTAACGCTCGAGCAAACTTTTTCTGTACAAGCCAAAGCCTCAGGGATTGACTCGATAAGCGCATTTTCAACAGGTGTGATGCCTTTATGCACTAACGCAGAAAATCCGCCGATAAAGTTTACGCCTGTAGCATCTGCTGCTTTGTCTAAGGTTTTTGCAAATTTTATAAAATCTTCTTTTTTTTCTGACTGGAGCACTAATGATGCAGGCGTTACGGAAATTCGTTTGTTAATAATCGGCACGCCATAGCAAATAGAAATATCCTCAGCGACTGAAACTAAGTCACGTGCCGCAGTTGTGATTTTTTTATAAACTTTATCACAAACCTCGTCAACATCGCTGCCTGCACAGCTGAGAAGTGAAATTCCCATTGTGATAGTTCTGATATCTAAATGTTCTTTTGAAATCATTTTGATGGTTTCTAAAATATCTATTCTGTCTATCATTATATTTTCTCCTTATACCCGGTGCATAGAGGAGAACAATTCCTCGTGCTGAACGTTGATTTTAACGCCGATTTTTTCTGCGAGTTCTTCTAATTCGCTGGCAAGTAAAGACGCATTTTGTGCAGATGAGCTTGTATCTACAAGCATAATCATGGTAAATAAGCCTTGCATGATTGTCTGTGAAATGTCTAAAATATTAATATTCTTTTCTGCTAAATAGCCGCTTACTGATGCTATAATACCAGTGCGGTCTTTTCCTACTACTGTAATTACTGCTCTCATTGATTTTCTCCTTACATATATAAATTAATTAACATTATACCTAAAAAAACACAGTTTTTCAAGAGAATTTCCATTTTTCTCTTTAAAATTTATTTTTTTTAGTGTATAATAATTTATATATAGAAAAATTGCGAAGGGATATGATATTTTATGGATAACTCGGTTAAACTTTCAGCTATTGTTGCAGAATATAATTTAAAGCCGGTCGTTACACCTGACGGTTGTAGTGAGATTAAAATCAGTGTTGCTGATGTTAATCGTCCCAGTCTTCAGCTTGCAGGATTTTTTGAATATTTTGACCCGTCAAGACTTCAGGTTATTGGTATGGTTGAATATACATACTTAGAGTCATTGTCGTCAGAAGACAGGTACAAATCAGTAGAAGGGTTAATGAAAGAACCAATTCCTGCAATTATTTTCACACGTGACATGATGCCGTTTCCCGAGGTTATAGACTGTGCAAAAAAATATAAAAGAGCTATCTATATCAGCGACTACAGCACATCGAGGTTTACAAGCGCAGTAATACTTTATCTGAACGTAGCACTTGCGCCGATGACACAGCTTCACGGTGTTTTGGTTGAGGTATACGGTGAGGGTATTTTGCTCTTGGGTGAAAGCGGTGTTGGTAAATCAGAAACTGCAATAGAGCTTGTTAAGCGCGGACACAGGCTTGTTGCTGATGATGCTGTTGAAATAAGGAGAGTATCCAACAAGTCATTAGTTGGCTCTGCTCCTGAGGTAATACGACATTTTATTGAGCTTCGCGGCATAGGTATAGTAGATGTAAAAAGACTTTTTGGTATGGGTGCGGTAAAGGATACAGAAAATATAAACCTCGTCATAAATTTAGAAAACTGGCAACAGGGAAAAGCGTATGACAGACTGGGGCTCGACGAGGAAAAAACGTCTATTTTAGGCATTGAGGTGCCATCTATGACAATTCCGATAAAACCTGGCAGAAACCTTGCCATGATAGTTGAAGTTGCGGCTATGAATGCCCGTCAGCGCAATATGGGCTATAATGCGGCCGAAGAGCTCAACGAAAGAATTATGAATCAGTCTGATTTTGAATAAATTTTAGTCTATTTAGACAGAAAGGCATGGAGATTTTGTGGAAAATATAAAGAATCTTATATGCGAAAAAATTTTGGGCGAAGTTTCGTTAAATGTTCCGCTAAAGGAGTACACGAGCTTTAAAATAGGCGGCAATGCAGACCTGTTTGTTTGCCCGAATAACCTGATGGAGCTTTTAAACGTACTTGCAATCTTAAAAGAAAATAACGTGCCTTACTTTATTTTGGGCGCAGGTTCTAACCTCTTGATTTCGGATAAAGGGGTGAGGGGCGCTGTAATTAAACTGGGCGATGGCTTTGACTATGCTCATGCAAAGGACGACTATATACTTGCAGGTGCCGGAGTATCTTTGGCAAAACTTGCATCTTGCGCAAAAAATGCATCCCTTTCCGGCTTGGAGTTTGCCTCTGGCATACCCGGGTTACTTGGCGGAGCGCTGTTTATGAATGCAGGAGCATATGACGGAGAAATGAAGGATGTAGTAAAAGAGGTGTCATTCATAGACAAAGATGGCACGGTTAAGACGATATCTTGTGATGACTGTAAATTTAGTTATAGAAAGAGCATATTTACATCGGGAGATAAAATTATAATATCTGCAAAGCTTACTTTAAAAAAAGGCGATAAAGATGAAATTTTAAAAAAAATGTGCGATCTCAACGCAAGGAGAAAAGAAAAACAGCCTTTAGAATTTCCGTCGGCAGGAAGTACATTTAAGCGCCCCGAGGGTCATTTTGCAGGCTCTTTGATTGAACAGGCAGGGCTAAAGGGGTATGCTGTAGGCGGGGCTAAAGTTTCTGAAAAGCACGCGGGGTTTGTAATAAATAATGATAATGCAACTGCAAAGGATGTGTGCGATTTAATATTGCACGTGCAGAATGTGGTATTTGAAAAATTTGGCGTTAAATTAGAGCCTGAGATTAAAATATGCGGCGAAGAATAAACTAAAGAAGCAAAGGTGGTGACAAGTGTGAAGGTTGTAGATTTACTAAAGGAGGAAACGCTTTCTATGTCGTTTGAGGTTTTTCCGCCGAAAACGAGCTCCTCGTTTGAAAGCGTAAGGGCAGCGACTGAAAAAATAGCTGCGCTATCGCCTGCCTTTATGAGCGTTACCTATGGTGCAGGAGGCGGAACAAGTAAATACACTTTAAATATTGCTGAAAATATCAAAAAGCGCTTTGATGTGTCTACTATTGCGCATCTTACCTGTGTTTCGTCGACAAAGGAAACAGTTAAAAAGCAGATTGAGCATATGAAGAGTGCTGGAATTAAAAATGTTCTTGCGCTGCGTGGTGACATACCGAAGGAGTGCGAAAATGACGACGGAAGCACATGGGACTATAGATACGCTATTGATCTGGTTAAAGAGTTAAAAGAAAGCGATGCTGACTTTTGTATTGGCGGTGCGTGTTATCCCGAGGTGCATCCAGAGAGCAAAAATCAAAAAGAAGACATAATGCATCTTAAGGAAAAAGTCGATGCAGGGTGTGATTTTCTGACAACGCAGATGTTTTTTGATAACAATCTTTTGTATAATTTTTTGTATAAGATAAGAGAAGCAGGCATTACTGTGCCGGTTGTTGCAGGGATTATGCCTATTACCAATGCAAATCAGATAGAACGTGCAATAAAACTGTCTGGCTCGTTTATGCCCCAGAGATTTAAGAGCATAGTTGATAAATTCGGCACAGACCCCGATGCTATGATGCAGGCAGGTATTGCATATGCTACTGACCAAATAATAGATTTATTTGCAAATAACGTTACAAACGTACATATTTACACGATGAATAAGCCGGAAATCGCTCAAAAAATACAGGGCAATCTTTCGGCAATACTGGGGAAAAGCTAATGACAGTTTTTAATAAAACCTATGATGCGCCGCCTGTTGATATACAAGAAGTACTGCGTTATGCAGGGTGCAGCAAGAAAAGCTTTGATATTATGTCCGTTTTAGAAGAATGTATAAAAGAATGTGAAAATATCTTTACATACCGTGTCTGCTACGCAACTTTTCCGGCAAAAGAGGAAAATGGCGTGGTGGATTTGACATTTACCAGGCAAAAGAGCTCATCTCTCTTACAATATATAAACGGATGCAAAAAGGTAGTTGTATTTGCAGCAACAATTGGTATTGAAATCGACAGACTCATCAAAAAATACGGACAGGTTTCACCGAGTAAGGCAGTGTTTTTTCAGGCGATTGGTGCAGAGAGAATTGAGGCGCTTTGTGACGTTTTTTGCGAAGATATCAAAGCCGATTGCAAAAAAGAGGGGCTTTTTACAAAAACAAGATTTAGTCCCGGATATGGCGATTTTCCGCTCGGGGTGCAGCGAGAAATATTTAATAGTTTAGACTGCTTTAAAAAAATCGGACTTAGCTTAAACGAGAACTTTTTGATGTCCCCGTCAAAATCGGTTACAGCATTAATTGCAGTATCCAGTAAATAGCAGGAGAAAAAATGAACATACGAGAATTTTTAAAAGATAATATTGTAATCTTAGACGGTGCAATGGGAACGCTTCTTCAAAAAGAGGGACTACTGCCCGGGGAATTTCCCGAAAGGTGGAACATTACGCACAAGGACGCAATAGTAAAGATACATAAAGAATATTTTGATGCTGGTAGCAACATAGTTAGCACTAATACCTTTGGCGCTAACGCGCTTAAGTTTTCGTTGGACGAGCTTGAGGATATTGTGAGTGCAGCTGTTCGTAATGCGCACCTTGCAAAGGAATCTTCTGGCAAAGGTCAGGAAAAGTTTATAGCACTGGATATAGGACCTACGGGAAAGCTTTTAAAACCATACGGAGATCTTGATTTTGAGGATGCGGTAAAAATTTTTGCCGAAACTATCAAATTAGGTGTAAAATATGGCGTTGATTTAATTTATATAGAAACAATGAGTGACAGCTATGAATCAAAGGCGGCAGTTTTAGCTGCAAAGGAAAATTGTGACCTGCCCGTCTTTTTATCAAATGCCTATGGAGAGGATTTAAAGCTTATGACAGGAGCTTCTCCTGCTGCTATGGTGGCTTTGGCAGAGGGGTTGGGAGTAGATGCTATTGGTGCTAATTGTTCTTTAGGTCCCAGACAGCTGCTGGGCGTTGTCCAGGAGCTTTTAAAATACGCGTCAGTTCCGGTAATAGTAAAACCAAATGCAGGACTTCCAAAAAGTGAAGAAGGAAAGACCGTATACGATATAGATAAGGAAGAGTTTTGTGACATTTTAGGTAAAATGCTTGATAGCGGAGTAAAAGTTGCGGGTGGTTGCTGCGGCACAACTCCGGAATACATTAATCTTTTGTCACAAAGAGCAAAACATGTGATTCCAAAGCCTATAACTGACAAAAATATAACGTGTGTATCTTCGTATGCTAATTGCGTCAGGTTTTCGGACAAGCCTGTTTTGATAGGGGAAAGGATAAACCCTACCGGTAAAAAGAGGTTAAAACAGGCAATTTTAGAAAATGATATAGATTATATTTTAAAAGAGGGTATAAGCCAGCAGGAAAAAGGAGTCCATATTCTTGATGTAAATGTGGGCTTACCTGAAATTGACGAAGAAAAGATGCTAAAGAATGTAGTTTGCGAACTACAGTCTGTAATAAATCTTCCGCTGCAGATTGACACAGCAGATATTAATGCGATGGAAAGCGCTCTTCGCAGATATAACGGTAAAGCGATGATAAATTCTGTAAACGGCAAAGAAGAAAGCATGAAAGCAGTTTTTCCGCTTGTTAAAAAATATGGTGGCGTGGTAGTAGCGCTCACACTGGACGAAAACGGCATCCCAAAAACAGCAGAGGAGAGAGTTAAAATTGCGGAAAAAATCCTGAGTGTGGCAAAAAGCTATGGGATAGAAAAAAAGAATATTATATTCGACACACTGGCTATGACAATTAGTGCAGACAAAAGCGCTGCAAAAACTACGCTTGAGTCTTTAAATATTATAAAAAACAAGCTTATGTGTCACACCTCTTTGGGCGTATCTAATGTTTCGTTTGGTCTTCCAAAACGCGACGTTGTAAACAGCACATTTTTTGCACTGGCACTAGAAAACGGTTTGTCGGCGGCAATTATGAATCCGCATTCACAGGAAATGATGAAGACCTACTACTCATATTGTGCTCTTTCATCGCTTGATGAAAATTGCACAGATTATATTGAATTTTGTTCAAGCTATGAAGAGGCTGGCGATATCCAGATAAATAAAGCTATAAAAACAGAAAAAGAAGAGGGCAAAACCCAACTTCAGAATGCAATTATAAAGGGTTTAAAGGAGCGGTCGGGAGAGCTTACGGCTTTGCTGCTTAAAGAGAATGCTCCGCTTGATATCGTAAAAAATGACATAATTCCGGCGCTTGACATAGTGGGAAAAGGCTTTGAGGAAAAAAAGATTTACCTCCCGCAGCTTTTAATGAGTGCAGAAGCGGCAAAAAATGCATTTGAGCAGATAAAAAAAGTATTTCAAAACGTAAAAAATGCAGGAAAAACAAAATGCACCATCGTTTTGGCGACGGTAAAAGGCGATATACACGATATAGGAAAAAACATAGTAAAGCTTATGCTTGAAAACTATGGGTTTAACGTAATAGATTTGGGTAAGGACGTAGCGCCCGATGAAATCGTAAGAGAAGCCATAGAAAAAAATGCGCCCATTGTAGCGCTCAGTGCCCTTATGACAACTACTGTTCCTGCTATGGAGGAGACAATAAAGCTCCTGAGGCAGAAAAAACCAGAATGCAAGGTAATTGTGGGCGGAGCGGTAATGACGAAAGAGTATGCAGATTTGATTTGTGCAGACAAATATGCAAAGGATGCTATGGGAGCGGTAAGATATGCAGAAGAAATTGACAGGGCTTTTTAATTAAATGCATCATAATTGACATTTTATGAAAAAAAGTGTATAATTTTGATATCAACTTGGTACGTACCATATAGGAGAAAATCATGACAGGAACAAACGGACTTATCGTAATTTTAGCATTTATAATAGCTCTTATAATAGCGTACGCGGCGACGCCTTTAGCTATTCGTTTAGCATTTAAAATAAATGCTTTAGACGTACCAAAGGACACACGTCGTATGCACAAAAAACCTACCCCCAGAATAGGCGGTATTGCTATTATATATGGATTTTTAATAAGCGTGTTTTGCTTTGCAAACTTTGTTTTGCAAGGTAGTATTAACACGCCCTTAATCGGCATAATTGTAGGAGCTTTAGTCATTGCAGCTTTGGGATTTTTTGATGATTTAAAACCAAAACCTGCCACTTTAAAATTCGGCATTCAGATTATTGCTGCTATAATTCCTGTTGTTTGCGGAGTAAGAGTAATTGCTATCACTAATCCATTTACCGATATGATGGTAAGAATACCTGAATGGATTTCATACGGCGGAAGTGTTCTGTGGATTGTTGGCGTGACAAATGCTGTAAACTTAATCGACGGGCTTGATGGCTTAGCTGCAGGAGTTTCGTCAATAGCGTCGGTGGCGCTTTTATCAATTCTTTTAATGCAGCACAATGCAAACGCAACAATGATGATATTAACGGCGTCACTTGCAGGGGCGTGTTTTGGATTTTTGCCGTTTAACTTTAACCCTGCAAAGACCTTTATGGGTGATGTAGGCGCTACGTTTTTGGGCTTTGTTTTAGGCTGCATCTCAATTCAGGGGCCTTTTAAGACGTATGTTTCGTTTATTATACCGTTTTTGATTATTGGTCTGCCAATTTTTGATACAGCATTCGCTATTTTAAGACGTATTGCAAAGGGGCAGGGAATTATGACGCCCGACAGAGGACATATGCATCACAGACTTATAGATAACGGATTTTCACACAGGTCTACCGTTATAATTCTATATGCTTTAAGCTTGGTTTTAGCTATAAGCGCAATAGTGCTCTTTATTTCAGATTTTTTGCGTGCATTTCTCATAATGATAGCTATGGTAGCTTTGGCAGTCCTTATGATTGCAGGAAAAAATATAACTGCAAAGTCTTTAGATAATCAATACGAAGAAAATCAGGATAACAACGAAGAATAATATGTTAAAAAGGAGATATGATGCCATATCTTCTTTTTGAATTGGAGGAGCTATGAAAAAAATTAAGGTTATGACAGTTTTCGGCACACGTCCTGAAGCCATAAAAATGGCGCCTTTAGTAAAGGAACTGGAAAAACGGGAGGAAATCGAATCTGTTGTCTTAATAACTGCTCAGCACAGACAAATGCTGGACCAGGTTATGGACATATTTGGAATAAAGGCTGACTATGACTTAGATATTATGCAGTCAGGGCAGACATTATCTGATATTACAAGCCGCGCAATGAAAGGAATAGAGGCTGCGATTGCCGAGGCAAAACCCGACATCGTGCTCGTTCACGGTGACACAACAACAACCTTTGCAGGAGCGCTTGCGTCTTTTTATTGCCAGACAAAGGTAGGGCACGTTGAAGCAGGTCTTCGTACCTATGACAAATATTCGCCTTTTCCTGAGGAAATGAACAGGAGCCTGACAACTGCTTTGGCCGACATTTACTTTGCGCCGACAAAAAACAATGCCAAAAATTTGCTTTTAGAGAATGTTTCGGATGAAAAAATATATGTTACGGGAAACACTGTAATTGACGCTATAAAAACAACAGTTAAGGATGATTATTCATTTTCAAATGAATGCTTAAAAAACATAGACTATAAAAACAGGCGCGTTATTTTAGTTACTGCTCACAGACGCGAAAATCTGGGACAGCCGCTAGAGGATATCTGCAATGCAATTTTAGAAATAGCAAAAGCTTATGAGGATGTTGAGGTCATCTATCCCGTGCATCTTAACCCTCTCGTAAAAAACACAGCCGAGAAAATACTTAAAAATCACCCAAGAATTCACTTAATCGAGCCACTCGATGTGACAGAGCTTCACAATCTTATGAATAAGTGCTATCTGGTGATGACAGATTCCGGCGGACTTCAGGAGGAGGCTCCGTCTTTAGGAAAGCCTGTGCTTGTTTTAAGAAACGAAACAGAGCGCCCCGAAGCAGTTAAAGCAGGTACTGTAAAAATTGCAGGAGTCGATAAGGAAAACATTAAAAAGCTTGCTTTTTCGCTATTATCAGATAATAACGAGTACGAAAAAATGTCTCGTGCTGTAAATCCGTATGGAGATGGTCTGGCGTCTCAAAGGACGGTTGACGCTATACTTTATTATTTTGGTATAACGAAAGAAAGACCTGAGGAGTTTAAATCAGAATAATTATTTTTGGGGGAAAAAGATGAGCAGCTTAAAGTTTGTTTTAGGCAGAGCCGGAAGCGGAAAAAGTGAATATATCTGCAAAGAAGCAGTAAAGTCCTCTGCTTTGGGCAAAAATGCTATCATCATTGTTCCTGAGCAATGCAGTCACGAGCGTGAGGTCAAGATGATTAAAGAGGCTGGATATATCTGCGAAAGCCTTTTAGTTACCTCGTTTAATCGTTTGGCTCACAGAATAATTTCAGATTCGCCAATTACACGAAAGAGAATGGACACATCGGGAAAGGCTATGCTTTTATCCCGTGCGATGTCACGCTCTTTAAAAAAACTTACTTATTTTAAAAATGCAGAAGAAAAAACAGGCTATATCGACCTTTTTTTAGATGCCATTTCTGAATTTAAAAAAGGACAGGTTATGCCGGAGTCTCTTTTTGTTGCGTCAAAGGAAAGCACGGAGCCTCTTTTTTCGGCAAGGCTTTCTGACATTGCGACAATTTATGAAGAATACAACAAACTCTTAAATGATAATATGTGCGACAGCGATGATGATATCACACTTTTAGCATCGCTTTGTTTTGGTAATGAATATATAAAAAATTCAGTAATTTATATAGACGAGTTTTTTAGATTTACAAAAAATGAGCTTTTTTGTATTGAAAGCTTTTTATCTTGTGGAGCAGATGTTGTGGTTTCGCTTTGTATGCCTGATGATGCAAAAAAAGACGGTATTTTTTCTACTGTTTATGAAACTAAGGCAGCTTTAGAAAAGTGTGCAAAAAATGCCGACGCAAGTATTTTGTTGCCACATATTTTTAGAGAATTTTTGCGTACAGACTCAAAAGAACTCAAGATTTTAGAAAGCGCGATGGCAGGAGAAGTGCCTCTATATAAAGAACAGACAAAAGATATAAAGCTTGCTGTTTTAAAAAACAGATACGACGAGGTATTATCTGTTGCAACAAAAATTAAAGAATTGGTAAAATCAGGCTATGAGTATCGTGATATCGCGGTTATTACGGGTGACTATGAGGGATATAAGGACATTATAAACGCCACCTTCAATCTGGCTGAAATACCTGTTTTTTTAGACACAAGACGGAATTTTTTAGACCATCCGATTGTGATATATCTTTTTTCCGTATTTGATTTGCTTATGGGTATTACAACAGATAAATTAGTAGTATATATGAAATCGGGCTTTGTAGGAATTTCCCGCGACGAGGCGTCAAAGCTTGAAAACTATGCCCTGGCATCTTCTATAAATTACAACGACTGGTTAGATGATGAAAGATTTTTGAAAAAGAGCGCGGGCATTTTTTCTGAGGAAGAAGATTCTGGTGATGAGGGGCAAAAACAGCTCGAAGTAAAAAATCGTATAATTTCGCCTCTTATCTCTTTAAAAGAAAATATTGCCCGTTCTAAAAACGTCACAGACAGGGTATGCGCTTTAGAAGATTTTTTTGCACAAACCGACCTTAAGGGAAAAATCATCGAAATGGCAGAATCTTTTGCACAACAAGGAAAACTTGGTCTGGCAGATGAGTATACTGAAATTTATAACATAATAACAGAAACATTTGAAATGCTAAAGGTATGCCTTGGTGACGAAAAAACAGGTATATCCGTACTTGCCGAAATTTTAAAGGCAGGATTTTCAAAAAAAAGCATAGGCGTTATACCGAAAGTATACGATAGCGTCTCTTTTGGTGACATTAACCGCTCGGTTACAAAAAATGTGCGCGCACTTTTCCTAATAGGCGTAAATGACGGATTGTTTCCCACAGTTTTAAGCGCCTCAGGGATCTTTTCTGACGAAGAACGAGAGATTCTGACAAAGAGAGGAATTTGCGTTGCGCCAAGCTCTAAAAAGCTCATCGAGGATGCAGAATTTTCGCTTTATCAAACTGTAAATGCTGCAAAGGAGAAACTCTTTGTCAGCTATCCTATAGACAATGATGGCACAGGACTTCGTCCTGCAAGGCTAATTTCAAAGCTAAGGCGCACTTTTTCTAAATTGGACACACAGATGTTGTTAAAAGACGAAAGTCTGTCGCCTGAAATATCAGTTTCGTCAAAGGGCACCGCTTATTCGTATGTTTTAACTCACATCAAAAATCTGGACGAAAACCCTTTGGCAAAGCATCTTTTAGACGAGCTTTTAAAGGATGAGGAGTATCGCGCGAAAATAGAACGTGCAATCAAATTTTCAAAATATGAAAACAATGCAGGTTGTCTGTCGCCTACTGCGGTTTCGCTTCTTTATGGAAAAAGCATGGTGGGTAGCGTGTCAAGATTTGAAAGGTTTTCTTCATGTCCGTTTTCGTTCTTTATAGAGTATGGGCTTCGTGCGCGTGAGCGAAAGGTTTTAAAGGTAGAAGCTCCTGATATAGGGAGTCTTTTGCATGAGGTTATCGAGCGGTTTTCAAAGGAAGTAAGGGACAAAAATCTTAATTTTAAAACAATATCCAAAAAGGAACAAAGAGAAATTTGCGATAGAATCTGCGATGAAATGTTTAGCGCAATGATGATAAAAAATGTCTTTTCTAAAGGAAGAATTGATGCGCTTAAAACAAGACTTAAAAGCTTGGTTGCAAAGTCAGTCTGGGCAATTTGCGAACATATCAGGCGCGGAGAGTTTGAGCCTGCAGCGTTTGAGCTTTCGTTTGACAAAAACGGAGATATTAAGCCTGTTACGATAACGCTTCCTACGGGCGAAGAAATAACAATGATTGGCAGAATTGACAGAGTTGACACTTTTTCCTGCGAGGGAAAGGCGTATATAAAAATCATTGACTATAAATCGGGAAACAAAAATTATTCTCTGTCAGATATTTTTAATATGACAACACTACAGCTGTCGGTTTATATGATAGCTGTAACAGAAAGCGCCAAAGGCAAATTAACAGACAAAGATGCTTTATTTGGCGGTATGTTCTATTTTAAGCTTGATGACCCGTTAGAGGAAGGGTTGCCGGAAGATAGTGACGATAGCGAAAAAACACTAAAAGCGTTTAAAATGAGTGGACTTGTCTTGAATAACGAACAGGTTGTTTCGGCTATGGACAAAAATCTTTCGTCAGGCTGGTCTTTGGTGATCCCTGTATATAAGCTAAAGGACGGGTCGCTTTCTAAAAATCAATCAAAACTTGCAGATACTGTGCAGATAGAAAAATTAAAAAAGTACGTCAAAGAAGCAGTAACTAAAATAGGCAAAGAAATTATTTCGGGAAACGTAGAAATAAAGCCTGTAAGAGATGGCGCCATATCGCCTTGTTCTTACTGCAAATATCGCATTGTCTGTGGGTTTGACCCCGAAATTCACCCATGCCGCTATGCAAAAAAATTTGCCTCTGACGATGAGATATGGGAAGAGATGTAATTGAATATTTTATAAAAAAATATTGATTTTTAGCCAGATATATGCTATTATATTTTTGTTAATTTTACTAAAGATAAAGGAGTTTTGGTCATGAAGAAAATCTATGAGGGTAAAACAAAAGACGTATACTCTTTAGACAATGGAAACGTATTGTTAAAGTTTAAAGACGATTGCACAGGAAAAGACGGAGTTTTTGACCCGGGCGAAAATAGCGTTGGTTTAACTATCGAAGGTATCGGTAAGGAAAACCTGAAAACATCTGTTTATTATTTTGGTTTACTAAAGGATGCAGGTATTAAGACACATTTTGTTAGTGCAAATGTTGACAGTGCCGAAATGGAGGTTCTTCCCGCTACAGTATTCGGTCATGGCCTTGAGGTTATCTGCCGTTTAGTTGCTACCGGAAGCTTCATCAGAAGATACGGCGAATATATAAAAGACGGTACAGTTTTAGACAAAGGTTATGTTGAATGTACATTTAAAAACGATGATTTAGGCGATCCATTAGTTACAATGGAGGGTTTAGATGCTCTTGGTGTTATGACACCTGAAATGTTTAACAGTATGAAAGAGCAGACATTAAAAATTACAAAAATCGTTGCTGACGATTTAAAATCAATTGGTCTAGACCTTTGGGATATTAAATTTGAGTTCGGTTATAACAACGGCGAAGTTATCCTGATTGATGAAATTGCATCAGGTAATATGAGAGTTTATAAAGGCGATAAAATCGTTGAACCTGTTGAACTTACAAAGTTAATTTTAAACAGATAAAAAAATAAAAAGTAATGGGCGGCAAGCTTGCCGCCCATTACTTTTTTAATTTTTGTTTATTTGATTTATTGAGTTTTTAATTTTTTGTGCTATTTTATCTTTTTGTTCATTGTAGGGCGTTGAGTCATCAAAGCTTATCGCATCGCCTATGTAAAGCGTGTGTTCTTTTGTGGCAAATGACACAGGAACAAAAGAAAGGTGTTTTCCCGTTTCTTTATAGTAGTTTTTTTCCAGATGAAAAAATCCCGTATACATTTCGCCCATTAAGCGCGAATCATCATCGTAATCGATATCAGGAGCAATGATTATGCTCTCGCCTGCAACTAAGGCTTCGTGTGATAATTTAAATGTTTTTAAGATATCGCGCGATGCGCGATATACGGGAATAGCAGAAAACGATCTCATAATAGCCGGAACCACCAGCGACATTATAAAGGCGAGCGGACATGCTAAAAATTTTGGCATACCGAATCGTTTTGTAAATGTGTAGTCTGTGTATTGTCTGTAGCACTCGTCTTTTTCAAAAAACACCCTGTAAACCCAGATATGAGCCTGTATGGGAAGTGTAAGCAGTGCGTGTACAGGACCGCTCATGTTCTGGTGGTGCACTATGAATACAGAAGGTGCAAAAGGAAGTTTTCCGCATATTTTATAAGGTTTAAAAAGCGAATAAATAAATCTTGCAAGATGCGCAAATGTTCCATATAATTTCATAAAAACTAATTCATCTCTTCTCTTTTTGGACAAGTTGAGCTTTTGTCGCAAAAAACCCAACGAAGCTGGAGCTGGTAGCTTATAAGTCCCAAAATACAGTCAACTAAAATTTTTATTATCATTTCGTCTATGCCGGTTGATGCGCACAGTCGGTAAATGCACAAAAACGACACAATCATTTGCAATATAACCAACGTATAGTATTTGGGCATAGTGTCTGAAATGCTTTTGTTTTGTGATGATGGCAAACGTCTGTTGAGCATAAAGTTTACTGCTGATGATATTGCACGTGCCGATACAAAAGCGATAAAAAGCATCCAAAAGAGCGGCAAATGTGATAAAACTACCTTTGTCATCAAACCATATATTGCGATGTCTATTGCAGATGAGCAAATCGCAGAAGCACTAAACCACAAAAGACCATTTATAACCTTTACAAAGATTCTTAAGGAATCAATGACGGGTCTATAGTGACTTCCTGCGTTATTATCAAAGTAAATCGTTTCAATAGGAATCAGCACAAATGGTATAGAGTGACCTTTGGCGTAAATGAGCATATTGAGCTCATACTCATATCTTGTGCCACGAACGCATAGCAGGTCTTTTATCATAAAGTTTGGTATACCCCGAAGTCCTGTTTGTGTGTCAGCAAGCGAAATTCCATAAAACAGCTTCATCGCAAATGACGTTATACGATTTCCGTATAAGCTTTTATTTGGGGTTTCTTCGCCGAAATCACGACAACCCAGGACAAAAGAGTCAGCATTTTCACTCATTGCTTCGCAGATTCTTAGAACATCCTTTACAGAGTGCTGACCATCTGCATCAACGGTGATAACGCCGTCATAGCCAGTCAGGTTATCTGTGTAAAATCTAAGAGCTGTTTTAATAGCTGCACCTTTTCCGCGATTAATCTCGTGTGTTAATACGTGGCACTGCGTGATATTTGAAATTTCATCAAAGATACAATTACACTTTTCGCTGCTTCCATCATTCACAACGATGATTTTTTGAATACTTGTGTCAAGCAGTTCGTGGATGTAAGGCACAAGCTTTTCGTCAGGCTCTAATGATGGTATTATAACAACATAATTCATAAAGCACCTCAATTTGTAGAACAAATCTTTTCCAAACTGTTATACTGCATTCTATTCAGCATACTAAACATTTAGATGCTTTCTTACAGAAATAAAGCTTCCGATTCCGCCTAAGACTGCACCTAAACCCAATGATGAGCTAATAATTATTCCCATTAATTCACCCAAAGGCTTCATTGTGATAAAAGCGATTCCCAAAGAGTCTACGATGCCTATAATCAGGCTATATCCGCTGATGATTAAGCCGATTGATGCAGCCGCGCCGATAAGACCGATAAAAATACCCTCAATTATAAAAGGCCATCTTATAAACCAGTCGGTTGCGCCTACAAATTTCATAATGTTTATTTCTTTTCGTCTCGTATATACTGTAAGCTTGATTGTGTTGGATATAATGAATATAGAAACAACAGCTAAAGCAATAATTATCCATAAGCTGAAGGTTTTTATATAATCTGCTACTTTAACGAGTTTATCTATCGCTTCTTCATTTCGCTGGATTTTTGCTATACCATCGATATTTTCAAGGTTTTTGATAGTCTCAGAAGATTGGGACAAGTCGTCTAATGTAATCTGGTACATATTGCGAAGAGGGTTGTCATCTTTGTATCTGTCGAGCTTGTCTGCATTTTCGCCCATTTTATCACGGAGCATCAAAAGACGCTCGCTGCTTGTTGTAAGTATTGCATCCTGAACGTTTTCGACATTTTTAATCTGCGAGCCTATTGAAATAACCCCGTCGTAGTTGACTTTTTCATCTACAAATACCACGATCTGGTAGCTGTCTTCTAGGTTTCCTGCCATATTTGTAACGTTAATTGAAAGAGTCAGAAATATCCCTAAAACCAAAAGACTTGCAATAACGGTAAATATTGAAGCTATGGTCATCCAACCGTTGGAAAAGATATTTTTAAACGCTTCTGAGAAGAAGTATCTTACGCCTCTAATTTTCATAGCCGTAGCCTCCTCTCGATTCGTCGCGGACAATTTTTCCATCTTCTATCGCGATAACGCGCTTTTTCATCGTGTCAACTATGTCTTTGGCGTGAGTTGCCATAATAACTGTTGTGCCACGCTTGTTTATATTGTCTAAAAGCTCCATGATTTCCATTGCGACCTTGGGATTTAAATTACCGGTGGGTTCGTCTGCAATCAAAAATGCAGGGTTATTAACCAGAGCACGGGCAAGAGCGACTCTTTGCTGCTCGCCGCCTGAAAGCTGCTTTGGATACGATTTGGCTTTGTGAGAAAGTCCGACTAATGACAAAACAGTCGGGACCTGTTTTCTGATTTCTTTGCGGCTTGCACCGATAATATCCATAGCAAATGCTACGTTTTCGTAAACTGTCTTATTTGACAAAAGTCTGAAATCCTGAAAAACTACCCCCATCGAACGACGAAGATAGGGTATTTCGCGACGTTTTAACTTTCCTATGTCTTTATTGTTTATGATAACCTGACCGGCAGTCGGGACTTCTTCGTGCATCAGGAGCTTGATAAGTGTAGATTTACCTGAGCCTGAAGGACCTACGATAAACACAAATTCGCCTCGTTCAACAAAAAAACTTACGTCGTCTAGAGCTGTTGAACCGTTTGGGTAGGTTTTAGTTACGTTGCTGAGTAAAATCATAACTATAAAATCCTTTCTTTAGAATAAAATTACTATGTGCTGACGTATGCATCACATAGTAATGTGTAGTTTTATTAGAATTTTGAAGGATTAGCAAGAAGATATTTTCTTACTAATGCTGCAACTTTAAATACTACTGCATCGTCAAATTTACGAAGGTCTAAGCCTGTTAAACGCTCGATTTTATCAAGACGATAAACAAGTGTATTTCTGTGAACAAAGAGCTGGCGTGATGTTTCGCTTATATTTAAGCTGTTTTCAAAAAATTTGTCTATTGTGAGCAGGGTCTCCTCGTCTAAAGACTCAAAACCTTCCTTTTGGAAAATTTCGTCTAAGAAAAGTTCGCAAAGCTTACTCGGAAGCTGATAGATAAGACGGCCTATTCCCAATTCGCCGTAGCTTAAGATATATTTTTCAGATTCGAAAACTCTGCCAATTTCTATAGCAAGTCTTGCCTCCGAATATGAGTGGGAGATATCATTGATAGATTTAACAGGTGTGCCTATACCTACATAGACGGTAAGGAGCAATTCTGAATTTATTGTATCAACGATAGATTTTGCTGTTACATCGATAAAATCTTCACTTTCTGTCGATGGCAAAGATTTTATCACTACGATATTTTTGTTGTCGATATTGATAACAAAATCATTCTCAGGGAACATATTCTGCAAAAGCTGTATAACGCCCGTTTCGTTGCCGGGGATTTGTACTATGTAAACAACTCTGGGTGTGTCAACATCAAGCTGAAGTTCACCTGAACGAAGATTAATGTCGCCGGGCAAAACATTTCCCAGTAAAACATTTTTTAAATAGCTTGATTTGTCGTATTTATCGCCGCAGTGTGCCTGGAGGCTTGAAATACTGATAGAAAGGAGCGCACAAATTTTTTGTTCTTCTAATTCTGTGCCTTTGACATATACGATAAATTCCATAATGTTTTTTGCGCCGATTGCCATACAGGAATATCCGTTTACAATAAACACTCTTCCGTTTTGTGTAGCAGAAGAAATCATTGCATATGCGTTGTCCTCGTTTACCTCTTCTCCAACGTAAGAAATGAGAACAGAGGTGTTGTTTATAATACCCATCGATTTATGGGTAACGTTTCTCATCTGATCTAATACTGGTTGAAAAATCTCACTAAGCATTGGAATCGCCCCTTTTTTCAAATAAAACATTTATACATATATATCATACTAAATTTTAGTCGAATTTGCAATGTTTTTTTGATAATTTAACTGAAATGTAATCTTTTTTATGTATTTTTTTCATATATAATAGTTAAAAATGTAAAAATATGAAAAATACTATTGCATAATTATTCAAAATGTTGTATAATTATAAATTATTGGAGGGTTTACCATGAATACTAACGAAATTAAACAACTGGATAAACAGTATTATATGAACACATTTGGAGAAAGAATCCCCGTCAGCTTTAAAAGCGGTCAGGGCATAAAGCTTTATACAGATGACAAAGATGAATACACGGATTTTTTGGCAGGTATTGCGGTAAGTGCTGTAGGGCATAACCATAAGGTTTTGGTTGACGCTATTAAAAATCAGGCAGAGAACGTTTTGCACGTTTCAAATTATTATTACATAGAGCAGCAGGCAAAGCTTGCTGAAAATATTTGCAAAAATTCTGTTGCTGACAAGGTCTTTTTTGCAAATTCTGGTGCTGAGGCAAACGAGGGTGCGATAAAACTTGCAAAAATTTATCAGTACAAAAAAGGAAATCCCCAAAAGTACGAAATAATAACTCTTGTAAATTCTTTTCATGGCAGAACGTTAGCAACAGTGGCAGCGACAGGTCAGGAAAAATTCCAGACACCATTTATGCCTCTTACACCTGGCTTTAAATATGTTCCTATAAATGATATTGACGCATTAAAGGCGGCAATAAATGATAACACGTGTGCTGTTATGATGGAGATGATACAGGGCGAAAGCGGTGTAAATCCGCTGGATAAAGAGTATGTAAAAAAAGTGTATGCACTCTGTAGACAAAAGGATATTTTATTTATTGACGATGAGGTACAGACGGGAATGGGCAGAACGGGAAAGCTTTTTGCCTATGAACACTACGGAATTGAGCCGGACATATTCACACTGGCAAAGGCCTTAGGTGGCGGCGTGCCGATTGGTGCAGTTTGTGCAAAAGATGCTGTCGCAGAAAGCTTCGCACCGGGTGATCACGGCTCGACTTTTGGCGGAAATCCGCTCTCTTGTGCGGCAGCGAATGCTGTCTTTGAAATTTTTGAAAGCGAAGATTTGGTCAATAATTCAAAAATGGTCGGCGACTACTTAAAAGAAAAGCTTGAAAAGCTGGCTGAAAAACACAGCGTTATAAAGGAAATTCGCGGAAAAGGGCTGATGATAGGTATTGAGCTGTATGGCGAAAAAGCACAGCACATAAAACATCTTTTGTTTGACGAAAAGTATTTGGTAGGTGCAACAGCCACAACAATAAGACTTTTGCCTCCGCTTATTGTCAAAAAAGCAGATGTGGATGATTTTATAAAAGTATTTGAAAAGGTATTAGGAGTGATAGATAATGAATAAGCATTTATTAACACTGCACGATTGGACAACGGAAGAGATTTTAGATACACTGGATTTGGCAGATGAGCTAAAATATAAGCAAAAAAACGGCATAGAGCACCATATACTTAAAGGAAAAACACTAGGTATGATTTTTACAAAATCGTCAACAAGAACACGTGTTTCTTTTGAGGTTGGTATGTATCAGTTAGGCGGTAGCGCTCTCTTTTTAAGTTCTAACGACATACAGCTTGGAAGAGGCGAGACAATTTACGATACAGCAAACGTGCTCTCAAGATTTTTAGATGGCATTATGATCAGAACATACAAGCAAGAAGATGTGGAAGATTTGGCAAAATTCGGTCAGATTCCTGTTATAAACGGACTTACAGACCTTGTGCACCCTTGTCAGATTCTGGCAGACTTTCAGACAATTCGCGAACATAAGGGAAAGCTTGCGGGGTTAAAGCTTGCATACATCGGTGACGGAAATAATATGGCACATTCTCTTTTGTATGGCGGTGCAAAGGTCGGTATGGATATTGCAGTCGCTACGCCAAAACAGTATGAATGTGACGAAACAGTTGTTAAAAATGCAATAGAAGATGCAAAAAAAACAGGTGCGCATTTAACACTTACAAACGACCCGAAAGAAGCAATAAAGGATGCTGATGTCGTTTACGCTGACACCTGGGTAAGCATGGGACAAGAAAGTGAAAAAGCAGAAAAGATAAAGGTTTTTGCAGATTATCAGATAAACAAGGAACTATTTTCGTATGCAAAGCCTGATGCAATATTTTTGCATTGCTTGCCTGCATATCGCGGATATGAGGTCACAGAAGATGTAATAGATGGTCCTAATTCTGTGATTTTTGATGAAGCAGAAAACAGACTTCACGCACAAAAAGCAGTAATGGTAAAGCTTATGAAAGACAAATAAAACTCATCACAAAAAGGGGTATACACAAATGTTTGAGGTAAGAAGAGCAAATTTATCAGACGTTGACAGTATAGCAGAAATTACTGGTGACGCCTTTAAAAAATATATAAAATTAGCAGGGATAGAAGATACCCCTGCTCTGCACGAAACAAAAGAACAAATCATAAGCGATATAAAAAATAAGATGGTGTATGTCGCATATATAAAAAATCAGGTGGTCGGCAGTGTAAGAATTGAGATTTTAGATGATAAAACTGCCTACCTGTCGCGTTTTGGCGTCAGCATGAAATATCAAAACCTTGGTATAGGCAAATCTATGATGAACGCACTTGATATGGACCTGGCAGAACTAAACATTAAAGAGGTTCGCCTTCATACTGCGTCTAAAGCCACATCCCTGGTGCGTTTTTACTACAATCGTGGGTTTTATGTTGACGACGTATCTAAGGATAAAGGATATATTCGCCTGCTTATGAAAAAGGAAATTCCTGATATTTGTTATGAGGAGTAGTCTTCAATCAGCGAAAGCACCGCAGATTTATCGTTTAGCAGGATGCCTTTTTTCAAAAGCTCCCTATCCTCCCTTTTTAATGAGGCAAGGTCGATTTCCAGCACTCTTTCAAAGGTTTTCGTATCTTCCTTGTCGATAGAGTAAAGGGCCACAATGTTATTTTCTGCAATCACTAAATAATCGTTCATATCGTCGGTAAAGCCTGTGCCTTCCTGATAACCTCCTGAAATTGTTACCGGGAGATTGGGAAAAGGCTTGTCTTTGTCATAATTTTCATTTTGATTACCGGGCGCGCTCTCAACGTGATTTTGAGGCGCGCTTTTTCTTATGATTTTATATGAAACAGCGTATGATACACACATTGCCAATGCAACACAAACCGCTATGGATACCCAACGCGAAATACGTGTTTTAAATAAATTATTCAAAAAAATCACTTCCTTTTGTTTGTTATTTTGGTAAAAAAAAGAGAAAATATACTCGTTTTGCTCTAATTTAATAGCAAATTAATGCTCGTGTAATAGTTTTTTAATATCTTTAGGATAAAATACAACTAAATATATGTGTAATAAAATAAAATTGAGTATATGTGCATGGAGTGATATTATGTCAAAGGCTACATACAACGAAAAAAATAAAAAAACAAAAAAGAATAAAAAGAAAAATATATTTATGCGTCGTACAGTAATAAGTCTTTTGGTTGTGTTTTTGCTTGTTTTATCCGTGATAGCTGGCGCAGTTGTGGGTTTTGTTGACAACAGCATGGACCTTATTGCCGAAGAGTATAATCTTGATTTTACATCTATTATTTATTATGTAGACAGTAAGACAAATCAGGCTAAGGAATTGGACCGCGTACACAGAAATGAAAATCGTGTCTGGGTTGATATTGAAAACGTTACCGAAAATCTGCCAAATGCTTTTATTGCAATTGAAGATGAGCGATTTCGTGAGCATAGCGGTGTGGATATTAAGCGTACTTTTGGTGCTTTCGTGCAGTGGGTCATGGGAAAAGATTCCTATGGAGGCTCGACCATTACCCAACAGCTGGTTAAGAATATAACGGGTGATAAGGACCGCTCGCCCACGAGAAAGGTCCAGGAAATTGTCCGCGCTATGAATCTTGAAAAGAAAATGAGCAAGGACCAGATTATAGAAATGTATATGAACACTATTTACTTTGGCGAAGGATGTCATGGCGTTCAGACAGCTGCTATTCATTATTTTGGAAAAAAGGCAATGGATTTAAATCTGGAAGAATGTGCATCTCTTGCTGCTATAGTTAAGGCTCCATCGACGTATAATCCTGTTAAAAATCCTGAAAATAACAAGGACCGCCGCAATGTAATCTTAAATAAAATGGCAGAGCTTGGTATGATTTCAGAAGAAGAAAGAGATGCAGCAAAAGAAAGGAAGCTTTCATTAAAAGTTGGAGAAACAAATGGAGGCATGCAAAATAAGGATGTAAAGAGCTATTTTGTAGATGCTGTTGTAGATGATGTAATTTATGACCTGATGGAAAAAGAAAATCTGACTGAAAGTGAAGCGACAAACAGACTCTATACAGGCGGATTTAAAATATATTCAACGTATGACCCTAATGTTCAGAGTGCAATAGATAACGTATATACAAACCTTGCTAATTTTCCCAACAGCAAAGTTCAGTCAGCTATGGTTGTTATGGATCCATACACAGGGCATATCAAGGGTATGGCAGGCGGTATAGGTAAAAAGTCAGTTGCCCGCGGGCTAAACCGCGCTACACAATCAAAACGTCAGCCTGGTTCTGCGTTTAAGCCTGTTGCAGTTTATGCACCTTCTGTTGAGTATAATGTGGTTACACCTGCAACCCTGGTAAATGATGCGCCGCTCACAATTGGCGACTGGTCGCCAAAAAACTCAGGCGGCGGATATTTGGGTATGATGACTGTTCGCAGAGCAATAGAAAAATCGCGAAACATCCCTGCTGTTAAGGTTTTAAGAGAGCTTACCCCCGAAAGGTCATTTGATTTCTTAACTCAAAAGCTTGGTTTTACAACTTTGGTAGAAAACGAAACAAGAAACCAAAAACAAGTAACAGACCAGACCCTATCTTCAGCGTTGGGCGGTTTAACCGATGGCGTAACTGTTGAAGAAATGACAGCGGCGTACGGTGCATTTATAAATTCAGGTATGTATAATAAGGCAGTCACATATACTAAAGTAATAGATGCAAACGGAAGAATTGTTTTAGAGAACAAAGTTCAGAACAAACGCGCAATGAGCAAAGAAACAGCGTATCTTATGACAAATATGCTTTCAGGCGTTACCACGCGCGGTACAGGTACAGGAGCAAAAATTCCGAATGTATTTACAGCGGGTAAAACAGGTACAACAAACTCCAACAAAGACAGATGGTTTATGGGTATGACACCTAACTACGTAGCGGGTGTCTGGATGGGTTATGATACTCCAAAATCAATGAGTGGATCTAATTTCTGCACATCAATCTTCAGAAAGGTTATGACCCAGATTCATTCAAATGTCGAAGAAAAGACGATAGCTGTACCCGATGGAGTCATAAAGCGCACGGTTTGTCAGGATACAGGCAGGATTGCAGCGGATGGCTGTGCAGAAACCTTAACGGAATACTTTAAGGACGGCACACAGCCTATGAAATATTGTTCTCCTGAATTTCACGTAAAAGAGGAAGCTCCTTCTGATGGTGAGGATGAAGTAGGAGGAGAATCAACTACTCCGGGTGGCGACAATGTTCAAAATGGCGGAGCAACACCGGGAATTGAATCAAGTGAAAGCGACAGTGAGTCTCAAGAATAATTATAGAGGTGTAGGTATGCAACATATTAAAAAATGGGAATACTGGATATCATCGCCTTCGGTTGATGATATTACAAAGGCAGAGCTCAACAAAATATCGGATAAGCCCGAAGAAATAAAAGAAAGATTTTATAAGGACTTAGAATTCGGCACAGCCGGAATCCGTGGTGTTTTAGGTGCAGGCACAAACAGAATGAACATTTACGTTGTAAGACGAACAACCCAGGGACTTTCAAACTACATCTGTGCAAGAGGAGATGCGGCAAAAAAACGCGGCGTTGCAATTTCTTATGATTCAAGGCATTTTTCTTATGAATTTGCCAGGGAAAGTGCGTGCGTATTAGCAGCAAACGGGATTAAATCTTATCTTTTCGATGCACTCCATCCCGTGCCGGTTTTATCGTTTGCAGTAAGACACTTAAATTGCTATAACGGAATTATGATTACAGCAAGTCACAATCCTGCAAGGTATAACGGCTATAAGGTTTATGGTTCAGATGGCGCGCAGTTAAATGTTAAGGATTCTAATGAGGTTTTTGAGTATATCGACAATATGGATATATTCAAAGACGTTCGTTCTATGGATTTTGATGCGGCAAGAGAAAAAGGATTAATAGAAATTATCGGAAAAGACGTTCGCGATGCATACTTAGAAGAAGTGTTAAAATGTCGCAAAAACCCCGATGTAGCAGACGACACAGCTAAAGAAATCAAAATTGTATATACACCATTTCACGGCTCAGGTCTTGTTCCTGTTAAAGAGGTGCTCGAAAAAGCAGGTTATAAAAACGTTTATGTTGTTTCAGAGCAGGCTGCGCCCAATCCTGATTTTATAACGGTAAAATCACCCAATCCTGAAGATAAGGAAGGCTTTTACCTCGCTATTGAACAGGGAGAAAAGGTTGGTGCAGACGTAATATTAGGAACTGACCCCGATGCAGACAGACTGGGCGTTTTGGTTAAAAATGATGATGGAACGTATAATGTATTAACAGGCAATCAGACAGGACTGTTGCTGACAGATTATATTTTATCTTCTACCGATATCAAGGATGGGGATTTTATTGTAAAGTCCATTGTTTCTACTGATTTGACAAAAAAAATTGCAGACACATACGGCGTAAAGCTTTATGACGTTTACACGGGATTTAAGTTTATAGCAGAACAGATAAGAGCGCACGATGGTATTGACGGAAGATTTTTGTTTGGCTTTGAGGAAAGCTATGGTTCGCTTCCCGGAGCATATGCAAGAGATAAAGATGCAGTAGCATCAACTCTTTTAATATGTGAGCTTGTTGCTGTTTTAAAAAGAAACGGACGCACACTGACCGATGCGGTGTCTGACATTTACAAAAAATACGGATATATAGCAGACCGCACAGTATCGCTTACTATGGAAGGCTTAGACGGTATGCAAAAAATCAAAGCTATAATGGATAAGGTTGAAAATAATCCATTTAAAGAAATAGGCGATGTAAAAATTTCTGCATTTAGAAACTACGGCAAGGATATAAGAATAGATTACGAAAATAATAAAGAAGAAAAAATCGGTTTAGAAAGACAAAATGTTCTGTATTTTGAAATATCAGACGGTGGGTATTTTGTAATTCGCCCGTCAGGTACAGAGCCAAAGATTAAGTTTTATTATTCAGTTGTCTGCAGCAGTCTTGAGCAAGGCGATGAAAAAATAGATAAAATGGATGCCGAGATAAAGAAAATGTTGTTATAAATAAAAAATAATCCGGAAACAGTTATTTCCGGATTATTTTTTTTATTTGTGCATTTGTAAACTTTATTAATTCATCTTTGTCTATCAGCAACTGACAGCCTTTAATACCTGCGCTTATTGTGATTTTTTCGCAAAGGTTTACAGATTCATCAAAGTATGTGGGAAAAGATTTTTTCATACCGATTGGAGAGCAACCGCCACGAATATAACCGGTTAATGAAAGCAGGTCTTTAACGCTTACCATTTCAAGTCTTTTGTTGCCTGATGAAATAGCGGCTTCTTTTAAATCTATTTCCTTATCAACGGGGATACAAAAAACACAAACGCCGCACTTGTCACCTTTAGCCATCAGTGTTTTAAAAACTTGTGAATAAGGAAGAGAAACAGAATCTGCAATATGAGTTCCGGACAGGTCAGATTCGTCAACCTCATAAAAGATAGGCTCGTATTTAATTTTTGCGCGGTCTAGCATACGCATAGCGTTGGTTTTAATCGGTTTCATGACTCTCTCCTAAAATTACGCCTGTGTCGATTTTGTTGCCCTTTATATATTCTGAAACCGGCATTTTTTTCTTGCCCTCAAACTGCACGTCAGTTATTAAAAGTGAACCCTTGCCACACGAAACTAAAATTCCATCCTTTGAAACACTCACTATTTCGCCGCTTTTTTTATTTAAATTTTCATCACTTGGCAAAGCTCTAATCACCTTAAAGCGCTCGTTTTTGTATGTGGTTGATGCAAACGGATAAGAATTTAGTGCGCGGATAAGGTTATAAATCTCATAAGAAGATTTGCTAAAGTCGATGTAGCCTGTGGTTTTATCAATCATTGGAGCATAACTAGGAAGGGCATCGTCTTGTTTTTCGGGTACAAGGAGTCCTTCGTCTATTTGCTTTAATGTTTTGCGTATTGCACACACACCGGCGATTGCAAGTTTGTCGTGCAGGGTTTCGCCCGTGTCGGTATCTTCAATTAAAACTTCCTCCTTTACCAGCATATCACCGGTATCAAGGCCCTGATTCATTTGCATTGTGGTAACGCCTGTTACGGTTTCGCCATTGATTATACACCACTGGATTGGTGCAGCACCTCTATACTTTGGCAGCAGCGATGCATGAATATTAATGCAACCATATAAAGGAATGTCTAAAATGCGCTTAGGGAGTATCTGTCCGTATGCTGCAACGATAAAGATGTCTGCATCAAATGATTTTAAATATTCATATGCATCATCAGTTTTTGCGCTTATCGGTTGGTATACGGGGATATTATGCGATATTGCAAATTCCTTGACAGGCGGCGGAGTAAGCTTGTGGCCTCTTCCTTTTGGTTTGTCGGGCTGAGTTACAACCAGTACAATCTCGTGTCCGTCGTTATATAAAGCTTCCAGCGGCAACACAGCAAAATCAGGTGTGCCCATATATATGATTTTCATAGGTATTCTCCTAGTCTTCTAAATATGCTATTACATTGTCAATGTAGAGGGTGCCTGACAAATGGTCAATCTCATGACAAAGTGCCACAGCCAAAAGCCCTTCTGCGTCAATGTTTATCTCTTCGCCATGACGGTTTAATGCTCTTACCTTAACCTTTTCAGGACGTGCGACAGTTCCGGTTTTTCCCGGTACAGAAAGACAACCCTCGGGGCCTATTTGTTCCCCTTTTTTATATGTTATTACAGGGTTTATCAGCTCGATGAGTCCGTCGCCGACATCAATCACAACAATTCTTTTTAATATGCCAACCTGTGGGGCAGCAAGTCCGACGCCGTTTGCATCGTACATTGTTTCTGCCATATCATCTAAAAGTGTTAAAATCCTTGAGTCGATTTTGTCTACCTCGCGGGATTTTTTTCTTAGTGTTTCGTTATCAGTATCTACGTTTAATATTGTTCTTTTAGCCATTTTTTCCTCCTATAGGGTATTATAAGGATTGTTTTCTATTATCATATTTATATCCTTTGCGTTTTTTATATGATAGTTTCTAAGACGCAAAAACACGTCTTGTGTTTTTTTGTCCATTTTGCATTTTACCCAGATTCTTTGTCTGAATTTTTGATTTATTTTTGGGATGGAGGCACTTGCCGGTCCTAAAATTTCAAAGTCTGTGCCAAGCTCTTTATTCATCACGATGTGCATTGATTTTGAAAGGTTTTTAGCATATTCTGTTAAAGCGGATTCGTTCTCTCCGGTTAATAAAACAGAAATAATATCGCAAAATGGCGGAAAATTAAGCTCGCGCCTTATCTCGATTTCTTCGTTATAAAATGAAATATAGTCTTGATTTTGTGCCAGCATTATGGTCTGGTTTTCTGGAATATAAGTTTGCAGCACAGCGCGGCCTCGTTTTCCTCCCCTTCCTGCTCTGCCACAAACCTGAGTGATCAGGTTAAAGGTGCGCTCATTTGCACGAAAATCGTCAATTCCAAGGCTCTGGTCGGCAGCAAGTACGCCGACTAATGTGACATTTGGGAAGTCAAGCCCCTTAGATACCATCTGTGTGCCGAGTAAAATGTCTGTTTTTTCTTCCGAAAACTTTGAAAGGAGTGTCTGGTGTGAGCTTTTGGCAGTTGTTGTGTCAACATCCATTCTGATGAGGGAAATATCAGGAAAAAGCTCGGATATCTCTTCTTCTACCTTTTGTGTGCCTGCGCCAAATTCTTTGATATAGGGACTTTTGCACTCAGGACAGGCAGCAGGCTTTTTTGTTGTGTAGCCACAGTAATGGCAGTTTAAGGTATTTCTGCTTTTGTGATATGTCATTGTTATATCACAGTTTTTGCATTTTATAACATGACCGCAGGAACGACATGATACAAATGTGGAAAATCCGCGTCTGTTTAAAAAGAGTATTGTTTGTTCGCCATTTTTTTTGTTTTCCTGGATTTCGCGCATCAAGGCAGAGCCAATACAGGAGCGGTTTCCGGATTTTAGCTCATCTCTCATATCAGAAATGATGATTTCGGGTAATGTTGCCCCAGTCGCTCTTTTTGATAGCGAGAGCAATTTATACTTTCCACACTTTGCAAGGTAAAAGCTTTCAATCGACGGGGTTGCAGATGCTAAAATACACACACATCCGCTTTGCTGCGCTCTAAAATGTGCAATATCCCTTGCGTGGTATGATGGCGCATTTTCTGATTTGTAGCTTGTTTCGTGCTCTTCGTCGATTACTATAACGCCTATATTTTTAAGCGGGGCAAAGATTGCAGACCGGGCGCCAACTACAACAGTAGCCTCGCCGCGTTTTATCCTTTTATATTCATCGGCCTTCTCGCCAAGTGAAAGCGCCGAGTGGAGCACTGCGATTTTTTTGCCAAAGCGTGAAACAAATCTTGATACCATCTGCGGTGTTAATGCTATTTCGGGAACGAGCACTATTGCAGTTTTGCCAAGAGCTAGTGCATGTTCAATACAGCTTAAGAAAACCTCTGTTTTGCCACTGCCTGTAATTCCATGAAGTAAAAATGTGTCGCGAGAGTTATTTTTAATAGATGTAGCGACAGAATTTACAGCGATGCTTTGCTCGTTATTTAACTGCGGCGGACAACTTGGCTTGATTTCATCATAATCAAGAGGCATACGAAGTGACTCTATCGTTTCTGATTTTATAAAGCCTTTGTCTTTTAGTGCCTTTATAGCAGCGTATGACGCACCGGTTAAAAATGTGATGTCGCTGTCTGCAACAAAATCATTCTGGATTAAAAGCTCTAGAACTTTTGCTTGTTTTGGAGCTCGTTTTCGCAAGGCCTCTAAAACATCAAACGCTTCGTCATAAGGTAGATTCAACAAAGAAGCGCGGATGAATTTGTCGCCTACTTTGTTTTTATTGCCGCTACCGGGTGGCAATATTGATTTAATAGCACTTATATATGAGCAAAAGCAGGTGTCCTTAATATATGTTGCAATATCTAAAAGCTCCTGGTCAAAAAGCGGCTCATCCTCAGCTAATGACACAATTTCTTTTACATCGCCATCGTAAGAAGTCTTGCTTTTTACTGATAAGACATAACCGTCAATCAATTTTCCGCCACGGCCAAAGGGCACAAAAACATGACTGCCGACTGTGATTTTGTCAATCAAATCGTCAGGAATTGAGTAGTCGAATATTTTGTCAATAGAAAGGGCGAGTCTGTTTATTATAACTCCGGCAAAATTACCCGTCATAGCTTTCATCCTCTGTTTTTATGCTTTTAAATACCTGGTTTATATCATCATACGAATAGCCTCGTGATACAAGGTATCGTTTAGTTTTCATAATGTTTTTAATATCGTAGTTTCCGTTTAGCTTTTTTTGAGCAAGCTCTATTAAATTTTCCTTTATATTATCTGAAAAATCAAGTTCTTTTAACACTTTTTCGATAATTCCGTCTGAAATGCCTTTTTCTTTAAGCTTCCATTTTACTTGCATAAGGCCATATTTTTTTAAATTGACCAGATCGTGTGATGCACGCACAGCATAGTCGTAGTCATCAATGAGCTTATATTCTTTTAAAAATGAAATTGTTTTTTCTATTATCTGCGTATCGCCAATGTGAGATTTTAGTTTTTCCCGCATGGCTTTTTGTGTATAGCTGCGGCGTGAAATTAGGTTTGCTGCGTAGTTTTTGGCATCTTCAAAAACTGCAGTGTTTTTAATCACGGCAAGTCTTTCTTCTGATATCTCATCATCTTCTTCAAGACGCAATGACAAAAGGGCAAAGCTATCTATCCCAAAGGAAAACTCCCCGTCAATAAAAACGGACATTCTTTTTGTATTCTTTTTTTGTTGTTCGATTTTGGTAATTTTCATAGATGCTCCAAAATTTGTTTAAAGCAGGACGAAATTTTACGTCCTGCTTTAAATATAACTATTCTTCGTCTTTTGTTCTGTCGCAATATACTCCTAACGGATAGTAAGGAAGCATATTGTCACGCAGCCAGTTCATAGACTCAACAGGAGACAAGCCCCAGTTTGTAGGACAGGTTGAAACAACCTCTACAAGCGAAAAGCCTTTGCCTGCAATCTGTGTTTCAAAAGCTTTCTTAATAGCCTTTTTGGCTTGCTTGATATGTGGAACAGTGTCGATTGTTACACGTTCGATATATGCAGCTCCCGATGTGGTCGAAAGCATTTCGCTAACGCGAAGCGGATAGCCCTGAGATTTTACATCTCTTCCATAAGGAGATGTCTGTGTTACCTGGCCAGGAAGTGTTGTAGGTGCCATCTGACCGCCTGTCATACCGTAAATCGCGTTATTAATAAAGATAATTGTGATATTCTCACCACGTGATGCTGCGTGTACTGTTTCAGCTGTACCGATAGCAGCAAGGTCTCCGTCTCCCTGGTAGGTGAATACTACCTTGTCCGGATGAACGCGCTTGATACCTGTTGCAACAGCAGGTGCTCTGCCGTGAGCCGCTTCCTGAACGTCGCAGTTAAAATAATTGTAAGCAAAAACGGCACAACCAACCGGTGCAACGCCGATTGTTTCGCCCTCTATACCTAATTCGTCTAAAACTTCAGCAACCAATCTGTGCACGATACCATGACCGCAACCGGGACAGTAGTGCAAAGGTACGTCACATAAAGCGTGAGGTCTTTTAAATACTTGTTCCATTATTTGTCACCCCCGATAAGTTTTTTTACTTGTTCAATAATTTCGTTGGGGTAAGGGATGTTACCGCCGCATCTTCCGAAGAAATGAACAGGAATTTTTCCCTCTACTGCGATTTTAACATCTTCAACCATCTGTCCCATGCTCATCTCAACTGAAAGAATTCCCTTAGCGTTCTTTGTGTGCTCTGTATATGCTTCTGATGGGAATGGCCAGAGAGTGATAGGACGAATTAAACCAACCTTGATGCCTTCTTCGCGAAGAGCATCAACTGCATTTTTACAAATACGTGCAACAGAGCCGTAAGCTGTTAAAATAAAATCTGCATCGTCTGTTTTATATGCTTCATATTTCTTTTCTGTTGCTTCAATCTGAGCGTATTTTTCATATCTTTCCAAAACGAGCTTTTCGAGCGTGTTTGGCTCGATATATAAAGAATTGATTATGTTGTGCTCGCGATTCATCTTTGTGCCTGTTGTAGCCCATGTCTTTTCAGGAACCTGTCTTTTAGATGCTGTTTTTTCAAAAACAACCGGCTCCATCATCTGACCGAGCATACCGTCGCCTAAAATCATAACGGGCATTCTGTAAATGTCTGCCATATCAAAAGCGTCAGCTGTCATATCAACGATTTCCTGAACAGAAGACGGAGCTAAAACTATAACGCGATAGTCTCCGTGACCGTGTCCCTTTGTAGCCTGGAAATAGTCAGACTGTGATGCCTGAATGCCGCCAAGACCCGGGCCAGCACGCATAATGTTTACTATAACACAAGGAAGGTCTGCACCCGCCATGTATGAAAGTGCCTCTGCCTTTAAGCTGATACCGGGTGAAGATGAAGAGGTCATTACTCTTGCACCCGCACCTGCAGCACCGTAAACCATATTTGCTGCTGATACTTCGCTTTCTGCCTGAAGGAAAACGCCGCCGATTTTAGGCATACGCTTTGCCATATAGGCACTGATTTCTGTCTGAGGAGTTATAGGATAACCGAAAAAGTAACGGCAACCTGCTAAAATCGCAGCTTCAGCAACAGCCTCGTTACCTTTTACAAGAACCTTTTCTGCCATATTTATTCAATCCTTTCTTGAAATTATTACTTATTTGTATACCTCAATCGCACAGTCGGGGCACATTGTAGCGCACATTGCACAACCGATACAAGCGTCAGGGTTAATAACTGCTGCGGGCTTATAGCCTTTAGCGTTTAAGCTTTCTGACTCGCCTAAAACCTTTTTAGGACAAGCGCCTATACAAAGGTAGCAGCCTTTGCATACGTTTTCTAAAATAACAACTTTTGCCATAATGATAATCTCCATTCCTCTAAATTTTTAAAAGTCTTCTCTCTATTTTAAAGAGCTTGTTTTTTATTTCGTCGCAAAAATCAGCATCTATTGCTGATACCACATATTTAACGGGTAAATTAAGTGCAGAAGAAGCCTTGCAGACCAAATCGTAGCCTTCTTCTATAATTTCTTTTGTTGTTGCGTCAGCGATGTTTGTATCTGCAATTATATTTGTAACCTTAAGTCTTGATGACAGCTCGATATTTTCTTTCATTTCAATGATTTCGTCTACTGTAGAAGAGAGCGGGCGTTTGGTGTTAACCACAAGGCTCATCTCATAATCACTGTTGTCAAAAAACTGCTTATAGCGACCAAGAGCGATAGCTCCGTCATCATCACCGCCTACATCAATGACGATTTTAGCGTCACTTTCGTTAAAAATTCTCATAATTTCTGCAGGGAGCACAGGAATATCCACGTTAGTTCCTGCATAGTCAGGGGCAATAACTGTAATGCCGTGGCTCTCTAAAAGCTTGCGTGCATCATTTGAACGAAAATAGGGGTTTACAATATCCAAATCTACCAAAATCACCTTGTCACAGCTTTTTTTAAGCTCTAAGGCGTAGCCGACAGAAAATTCTGTTTTGCCACTGCCATAATGACCTACGGTAATATATATTTTGCTATTCATAAAATACCACCATAAAAACAACCATTTTATCCTCAACAGTATAACATATTTTTTCGGTTATGTACAGTATTTTTTTACAAAAAAACAGTTTTTGTTTGCTTTTTTTAATTTATCTTGTTTTTTCTAAAAAGAGAACAATTAAATGGTGTCGATATAATTGGTACTTTTTTGTTGAAATTGCTATTTTCCTGTGTTATACTTATTACATACTATTTAAAAATATGGAGCAAATAATGAAAAAGCTTATTAAAAGACTTATATCGCTTGTTATTGTGCTGGCTCTGTGCGTTTTAGGGTATTATGCATCTTTAGGATATGTGGTTTACAATAATGCCACAAGAGAAAAAAGCATAGATGCAAGAATAGAGGAAATAAAGAATCGCGAAAATTATACTGCTTTGTCGGAAATTCCGAAAATATATAAAGACGCTGTAATAGCAGTAGAGGACAGCAGATTTTATGAGCATAGCGGTGTGGATTTTCTCTCACTAGCCCGTGCTTTAATTGTAAATGTAAAAAACAGCGATTTGATTCAGGGCGGTTCGACAATAACACAACAATTTGCAAAAAATATGCTTTTTTCACACGAGCAGAATATGTCGCGAAAAGCAGCAGAGTTTTTTGCTACGTATTACATAGAAAAGCACTATAAAAAGGATGAAATATTAGAGCTTTATTTAAATGCAATTTATTATGGCGACGGATATTATAATATTTATGATGCATCAATGGGATACTTTAATGTTGCGCCAATTGATATGAGCGACTATCAGGCAACTCTTTTAGTCGGAGTTCCGAACGCACCGTCTGTCTATGCACCGACTAAAAACCTAGAACTTGCACAAAAAAGACAGGACAAGGTTTTAGAAAGAATGGTTGAAGCAAAAGTTTTAACAGTTGAGGAAAAAAATCTGATATTAGAGGAAAGGTAGCCCTATGAAAAAGAAAGTATTGGCAATAGTTTTGCTCATTTTTATATTATCGGTTAATTCTTTGTGCTATGCACAGGAAGAGATACAGTCATATATGGAGCTTTCAACAGTGGGCGCTTGGAATATCTTTACCAAGGACATGGATAATCAGGAGCTTTTATCTGCAGTGGGGAAAAGTGCTGAGGAAATAAACGAAATACTAAAGAGCACAGGCAGTGAGTCAGTTATAATAAATAAAGATAGCGGAACGCACGTGTTTCTTAAAGTGAAAAAGAATGATGCATCTTATGATTTGTGGAATATATCAGACTTTGACGAAGTCTATATTATGGAAAATTTAAAAACAATTATTTACGATGCGTTTTTGATGGAATCTTTTAATTATCAGGATGAGAATGTAAAAATAAAGGACTATGCATATATGAAGTTCATCACAGTGCCAGGGAATGCTTATATAAACGGGACTGTACACGGTGTTATATGCGGCGGAACAATAGTTAATGGCAGTGCGATTGTATTTACTATGATTACAGAAGAATACATACCCACGCAAGAAGACATTGATGCATTAGATGATATAGCAAAAGGTGTTTCTTTTACAGTAATCAAGGACAAGACAGAAAAAGCGCAAACTGGCGATGTGCAGAATGAAAATGAAGTTTTTCACTATATCCTCGGTGGATTTGCGGCTTTGGTTGTCATGATTTTTTGTGTTTATATGATAGCCAGAATAAAAAATAACGACTCTTCCCAAAATAAAGAAGAATAGAAAAAGAAAGAACCGCAAGGTTCTTCTTTTTTTTATACAAAATTAAAGGAAAAAAGAACTTTTTGTCGAATACGATATTAGAGATATCAGGAGGTGATGAAAGTGCCCAGGTTTATGCAAAGCTCAATAGACGAGGTTTTAAGTGGCAGCGATATAGTTGACATTGCATCAAACTATGTGACACTTAAGAGAAACGGCGCAGACTATGTTGCTCTATGCCCTTTCCACAGAGAAAAAACACCATCCTTTCACATTAGCTCGGACAAGCAGCTTTATTATTGCTTTGGTTGTGGCTCAGGTGGAAATATTATAGATTTTGTGATGAAAATTGAAAATCTCGATTTTATTGATGCTATAAAATTTTTGGCAGAGCGTGCCGGTATAACCTTGGAAGAGGAAGTATACAGTCCCGAAATACAAAAGCGCCACGATAAGCGCGAGGCAATTTTAAAAATGAACAAGCTCGCTGCAAAACGATATGTTTTGAATTTGTCAGCGCCTGAAGCAAAAAACGCCAGGGAATACGCTTTTTCGCGTGGGCTAAACCGTGAAATCATAAGCACGTACGGAATAGGATATGCTCGTGACTCCTGGTCTGACCTGGTAGATTATTTAAAAGAATGCGGTTTTAAAAACGATGACATTATAGATGCGGGGCTCGCTGTAAAAAATGAAAAAGGGCACGTGTATGACAAATTCCGAAACAGACTGATGTTTCCTATTATCGATGTTCGCGGGAACGTGATAGCTTTTTCGGGAAGAGCGCTCGATGACAGTCCTGCAAAATATATGAACTCACCGGAAACGCCCGTCTTTCATAAGGGGAGCAATATTTTTTCTCTAAATATCGCCAAGCAATACAGCGCTAAAGACGGCATAATACTGGTTGAGGGAAACATGGATGCGGTTTCTTTATATTCTTTTGGGTTTAAAACTGCAGTGGCAGGATTGGGCACGGCGCTGACTGACCAACAGGCGCAACTGCTGAAAAGATATACACCATTAGTGTATGTGTGTTATGACAATGACGAGGCAGGTGAAAAAGCTGCCGAAAAAGCAATTAAGATACTCTCTGATGCAGGCATCAAGCTTAAGGTTATTTCCTATAAAGACGCAAAGGACCCTGACGAATATTTGAGAAAAAAAGGTGCAGAAAGCTTTAAAAAAGCAATTTCATCAGCCTTATCCGTAACAGAGTATAAAATTTTAAATATCAGAAAAAAATATAATCTTGTCGCATCCTCCGAAAAAGTGGAATTTATAAACGCTGCAGCAGAAATACTATCTTTAAACGAAAATCCTGTCGAACGCGAAATTTATATTAAAAGAATTGCACAAGAGACGGATATTTCGATAGATTCAATAGCGGCTCAGGTCAACAAGATAATCTATGACAAAAACAGAAAAAAATATAAAAAAGCAGAAAAAGATGTTCAGTCCACTATGCAGGTTACGTATAAAAGGCGCGGTGAGCCAATTCCTACCGCCATATACAAATCAGAAAGAATGCTTTTAAACGTTATATTTTTTAACCTGCCGGCGTTCAAACTGGCAAAGGCGCAGCTTGATTGTGAAGACTTTTCTGATGATGCAAACAAACAGATGTTTGTAGAGATTTTAAAATTCAGAGAAAGCACAGATACAAATGACCCAGGTGTATTTCTTGCAAATGTACACGAAAACCTAAGAAATACGGCAGCCGAAATTCTTTATAAAGAATATGTGGGCGATGCACAGACTACGACTGGAGATATTATTGATAAAATCAAACAGTTTAATCTTAATGAAAAAATAAACCAGCTTGCCAAAGAGGGCAAAGTAGATGAAATAAATGAGCTTATTACAAAGGCTCGGAAGGAGAAGTCAAATGACTGAAAATGAGCAGAGAATGTTAGACGCTATGTCTTTATTAACAACAAAGGGAAAAACAAACGGTGTTTTAACCTATAAAGAAATTGCAGACGTGTTGGGCGATGTAGAGCTAGAGCCTGAGCAAGTTGATAAAATCTATGAGGTTTTAGAGCAAGAGGGCGTAGAAGTTGTTGCTGATATGGAACGTGAGCTTGAAAAAATAGAGGAAGAGCTAGAAGACATAAAACCTACCGAAGAAATGGACGTAGCGGCAGAGGTTATGGAGATTTCTTCAGCCGAGGGTGTGTCGATTGACGACCACGTAAAGATGTATCTTAAAGAAATCGGTAAGGTTCATCTTCTTGATGCTGAAAGCGAGATGTTGTTGGCAAAACAGATGTCAGAAGGCGATGTTGAGGCAAGAAAGCGTCTTGCTGAGGCAAACTTAAGACTTGTTGTATCAATCGCAAAAAGATATGTTGGTCGTGGTATGTTGTTTCTGGACTTAATCCAGGAAGGTAACCTTGGTCTGATTAAAGCGGTTGAAAAGTTTGACTACTCTAAAGGCTATAAGTTCAGTACCTATGCCACATGGTGGATTCGCCAGTCAATAACCCGTGCTATCGCTGACCAGGCAAGAACAATTCGTATTCCTGTTCATATGGTGGAAACAATTAATAAGCTAATCCGTGTATCTCGTCAGCTTGTGCAGGAATTAGGACGCGACCCGCATCCTAACGAAATCGCAAAAGAACTTAATATGTCTATAGATAAGGTTCGCGAAATAATGAAAATAGCACAAGAACCCGTATCACTAGAAACACCTATTGGCGAGGAAGAGGACAGTCATTTAGGAGACTTTATTCCTGACGATGATGCGCCTGCACCGTCAGAGGCAGCGTCGTTTGTCCTTTTAAAGGAGCAGCTGAGCAGTGTGCTTGATACACTTTCTCCCAGAGAGTCAATGGTTTTAAAGCTTCGCTTTGGTTTAGAAGACGGCAGAGCGAGAACTTTAGAAGAAGTCGGAAAAGAATTTGACGTTACACGTGAGCGTATAAGACAGATTGAAGCAAAGGCTCTTCGCAAATTACGCCACCCGTCAAGAAGCAAAAAATTAAAGGACTATTTAGAATAAATTAAAAAGAGTTACAGCGAAATGCTGTAACTCTTTTTTTATAATCCGACCAAAATTACTCTGATATTCCGAAACTAATCCCCAAGGCCTCATCGACAGAAAGCAAAAGCTCGTCGCTGAGCCTGCCTATTTTTTCTTTCAGACGTCTTTTGTCTATCGTTCTGATTTGCTCAAGTAAAATTACAGAATCTTTAGCAAGACCAAAATCGTTAGCGCTTATTTCTATATGTGTAGGCATTTTTGCCTTGTTGATTTGGGAGGTTATGGCGGCTATTATAACCGTAGGGGAAAACTTGTTTCCCACATCGTTCTGAACAATTAAAACGGGTCTTGTGCCACCTTGTTCGGAGCCTATTACAGGGCTTAAATCAGCGTAAAAAATATCTCCTCTTTTTACAACCACACTATTCACACTCCGCAAGTTTTTCTTCTAACGCAGAAAATGCCTCCTCCTCTGCGCTAAAATACATTTCGGCAAGGCTTAAATTCAGCTCTGCCATTTCCTGATAACCATTTTTTAATTCTTCTTTTCTTGAACGCTTTTTTCTTTCAGAAAGGTACAATTTCATAGCTTCTCTTACAAGCTCGCTACGATTGATATTAGCTACCTTTGCCGCGGAATCAACAGCTTCAAGCAGTGAATCTGGAACGGTTATCAAAACTTTTTTTAGCTGCGACAATATTGTCAGGCCCCCATTCGTTTACCAAACGCTTCAGGTGTGTGCCTTTGCGTAGTATTAAAAGTGTCGTAGGCTTTTCGCTACAAATATAATTATACATTAGTTCTGTCAATCAGTCAACGAACAAATATTAACAATTATATATAGGTAAGTACGTCTATTATTTTGCCGCCCTTTATATAGGCTCTGGGGGTTCTGTTTCCTGTTAAAGATAGTATTTCATGAGGTACCGTGCCTGCGTTTTTAGCAAGTTCTTCCAAAGTTAGGCTGTTATCTCCTCCGTTTCCAAATACAATAACTTCGTCGCCGACATTTATATTATTGACAGAGGAAACGTCAATCATACATTGGTCCATACAAATTCTTCCCACAACAGGAACCAAAACTCCGTTCACGCACATCTTAGCGTTGCCTGAGAGGCATCTTAAATATCCGTCAGCATAACCGATTGAAACGGTAGCAAGTTTTGTTTTTGTCTTTGTCTTATAGGTTGCGCCGTAACTGACGGGAGTGCCGGGCTCCTTTTCATCAATTCTTGTAATGCGTGCCTTTACAGTCATTGCCGGGATTAAGTTGAGCACCTTATCCATATTGGCATCGGGATAAAGCCCATAAACAATAATTCCCGGGCGAACCATATCCAAATGATACTCTGGATATTCAATAACACCTGCGCTGTTGCAAATGTGCTTATATGTGAACTTGATATTTTCTTTTTCCAAGGCAGTGGCAACGCTCATAAATTTTTCGTACTGTAGGTTTGTCATTGCCCTGTCTTTTTCATCTGCACAGGAAAAATGTGTAAAAAGACCTTCCGTGCATACGTTTGGAAGATTGCAGATGTCTATTATTTTTTTTATATCTTTGTCAGTTGGTGAAAAACCGAGTCGTGACATACCTGTATCTATTTTTATGTGAAACTTTGCAAATTTATTCTGAATGATTGCAGCTTTTGACATAGCCTTAGCCAAAAGCTCGTCAGTTATAGTAGCCGAAATGTCATATTTAATCATATCGGCAGCTAAAGATGTATTAACGCTTCCCAAAACTAAAATAGGCTCTGAAAACCCGGATAGTCGAAGCTGCCTTCCCTCTTCAAATGTGGCAACACCTAACGCGTCAGCGCCGTTTTCTGTCATGGTTTTTGCTGTTTCAAAAAAACCGTGTCCGTAGGCATTTGCCTTTACTACACAGAGAATTTTTGTCTTTTCGCCAACTAGTTTTTTTATGCTTTTGACATTGTGCGCGATGGCGTCTAAATCAATTTCTGCCCATGCACGTGCTTGGTAGTTTTCCATAGTTTTTCTCCTTTGTGAGGTTAGTCTATATTAAAAACCGAGTCATCGTTTTTTTCGTTAAATTTAAAGTTTTCATACTTTGCAAACAAGAGTTTATTACCGTCTTTATCAAAAGCGGTCAATGTAAGAGGAGACAGTGTCTTGTTATCCAATGAAAGCGAAATGGTTCCGATACACAAATCGTTTTCTGAAGCTGTTACGGTGAGCACTGTTTTGTCGTTTTTTACAAGCGATGAATCGACAGTAAGAGAGGTTTCCTCAGACATATAATACGCCTTGAAAAAGTTGTTTAAAAACAAAAGACTCAGATATTCTTCGCTTGGCACAGTAAGAAAATACTCTGAGCCATCAGCTGATGTTTTGGTTTTTTTGCCGTTGGTTATTGTAGTTACGCTAAAGGTTGCGTTCTCGTCGGTAGCTCGGGTAAAAAATTTATCAGGAGACTTATACTTCTGACTCACGAAATAACGGTTTTCGGTTTTGTTTGAAAAAACTGTCAGATCGAGGTCTGATGAGAAGCTTTCCATCTTGTTGTAGTGGTTATGAATTTTTTCGTAGACGTCCATATCTTTGTCAGAAAACGGGGCAGAACACCCTGCATGCGACAAGGTTATCATTAGTGTAAGAAAAAGAACAAAAAATTTCTTACACACTAAATTTACAACTCCTTTATTGAAGGTGAAATATCAACATCTTTCATAAATGCCAGCGGCACATTATTTAATATATCGGTAGATGTCATGCCGTATTCTCCTAAAGTTTTAGCACATATTTTTCCTGATGCTGCGTGAATGTAAACCGCTAGTCTTGATGCGTCGAATGGCGCGATACCTTGAGATAATAACGATACCACTACACCTGCCAGGACATCACCACTTCCTGCGGTTGCCATACCTGAATTTTCGGCAGGGCAAATAGCTACCCTTTCATCTTTGTCTGCAATGATGGTGACTGCATCTTTTAATATGAGAGTCAGTTTGTATTTTTTTGCAAATTCTTTTGCCAGATTAATCGGATTTTTCTTTATTTCATCTATGCTGTATGAGGATAGTCTTGCAAACTCGGCGATGTGTGGAGTCAATATTAGGTCGTTATTTATATCATTTAAAATACTTATATCCTTTGATAAAATATTTAATCCGTCAGCATCAACAACAGTTGGTATTTCTAATTTTTTAACAAGCTGAATAACAGCGTTTTGTGTGCCCTTGCTCATTCCAAGGCCAGGACCAATCAAAACGGAGTCCATGCCAGTTGCCTTTTTTAATATAAGTGAACTGGTATCCTCTGAAAGCTCGCCATTTAACGTTTTGAGTCCATACGTCATAACAGACGGAAAACGATGAGAAAGTGACGGGATTAATGTATCTTCTGTTGCAACGGTTACCATGCCGGCACCACTTTTTAAAACTGCATTTGCTGACAAAATAGCAGCACCTGCCATACCATAAGAGCCGACAAATGCCAGCACCTTGCCAAAGGATCCCTTGTGAGAATTTTTGTCCCTTTTGGGTATATCAAAAAAAGTTTTTTGTGTTATAATATCAATACTTTCATCCGGTAGCGGAATTGATATTGGAGAAATCACAAGCTTTTTGTATGCTCCTTTGGCAGGATATATAAAATGTCCGCATTTTGCATATCCAAAGCTTACGCATAAATCTGCACAAACATACGATTCTCCCTGACCTGTTTCAGCAGACAGACCGCTTGGAATGTCTACTGACGCTACATAAGCACCGCTTTTATTTATAGAATCGATAAGCTCTTTTATATCAGGGGTGACAGAACTGTGAAAACCTGTTCCGAAAAGCGCATCGACAATTATATCAAAATTTTCTAATGTATCTGTAAACGGAATTTTTGCAGCTTTTACCATATCGCAGTTTGCCTTAGCATCACCTGATAAAGTGTCTTTATCATAAGGTGAAAAAACGCAAACATCCATATTTAAAAAATGCAAAAGTCTTGCTATTGCATAGCCGTCGCCGCCGTTGTTTCCCTTGCCGCAGATGACGCAGATTTTTTTTGAAGAAATGTCACAAACTTCACGCATCAACGCAAAAACAAAGCCATAGGCAGCATCTTCCATAAGCAGAATTGAGGGTATATTAAGTTTTTTTATTGCCAAAGCTTCAAGCTCTTGCATTTTTTCTTTTGTTACTGCTATCATATTATACCTCTTAAACAATTATTACTCTATATTTTATAATAAATACTGCATATTTACAAGGCTTTTTACAAAAATAATTTTTGTGTTGCATCGGGTTATTTTTTGTGCTAAAATAGCACGTGTAGGCGTTATAGCAACACTATAATATTTTTAAAAGGAGAGAAAAATGGGCTTATTAGAAGGTAGTTATGCAGGAAAAATGTTGCTGACATTTATTATGTCCATGGTTCCTGTTGTAGAATTGCGAGGCGCTATCCCAATCGGTGTAGGATATGGCCTTAATATATGGTTGGCAGTTTTTCTTTCAATTGTTGGTAATATGCTTCCTGTTCCGTTTATTATGTTGTTTATAAGAAAGATATTTGCATGGATGAGAAAAACAAACAAAAAATTTGCAGGACTAGTTGACCGTATGGAGGCAAAGGCTAAAAAGCACACAGACAAGGTTACAAAATATGGATTTTGGGGACTTTTGATAATTGTTGCAATTCCCTTGCCGGGAACAGGTGCCTGGACAGGGGCGTTGGTTGCTGCGATGATGGAATTAAGATTTAAAACAGCGCTTCCGGCAATATTTTTTGGAGTTGTGACAGCTGCCATAATAGTTACTTTTATTACCTATGGAGTTTCAGTACTTGCTTTTTAAATTATGATGAATTTTGATTTTTTGATTTTGGATTTTATAAATGAATATATAAAAAATCCGTTTTTTGATTTTTTGATGCCGAAGATTACAGCGCTTGGAAACGGCGGATTTATCTGGATTTTGTGCTCCGCTATCCTTTTGGCAATTCCAAAATATAGAAAAAGCGGAGTTGCACTGCTTTTTGGCCTTGCGCTCGGGCTACTTTTCGGCAATATGATACTAAAGCCGCTAATAGCAAGAGCAAGACCGTTTGAGTTAGTAGACGGAATTGAGCTTTTAATAGCTGCGCCGCTCGATTTTTCGTTTCCGTCGGGGCATACATTATCGTCTGCAACCGCGGCTATTGTGCTTACGATGACAAACAGAAGATTCGGGTATGTTGCTATTCCTTTAGCGCTTTTGATTTCTTTTTCAAGGCTTTATTTATATGTTCATTTTCCAACAGATATTTTGGGTGCTTTTGTTTTATCGGCAATTATTTCAGCTATTATATATCTTATGTTTATTAGAAAAAAAGCTCTGTAGATTACTACAGGGCTTTTATAATGTTTTTATTATCGTCAAAAATTTTTTTAAATTGTGTGATTGGAAGCGGATTTTTTCCTTTTCCGACTTCAATAGTAAAGGCTGGGATATTGAATTTTTCGATAACCCAATCTTTATATCCTGTGCAGTCTGTAAGACCATCGGCTAAAACTAACTGATATTTCGTAGTATCAGATATTTTTTTTGCTAGTTCATAAGCATCGGGGGCACACATTCCCTGATATTTATAAAAAATCTCTTCTCCCTGAGAATGATAAGCAATCACTATATCAGGAAGAATTTTTTTTGTAAAGTTAACAACTGCTTTAGTTTCCGGCTCGCTTTCCGGGTATTCTCCTGAGTATTTAGTGTAAGATGGCGCAAGTATTCCTTCGCGAAGCTGAATTTCCTTTCCTTTTTGAAAAGATGCGTCGTAGTTGTGATTTAGGTCAATCCCGCGGATATTTGATTGCCAGACATCTTTAAAATTGCCGCTACTCAAAATATCATAAAGCCTGTTTTTAATAAAAACGGGTAACTCAGGAGTTATTCCGTTAATGGAAAGATTTACTCCGTCAGGGTTTACCATTGGTATAAAGTAGACGGTTTTTTCTTGCCAGACGGCAGTATCTCCTGATACATAGGATATACACAAATCTTCTAAAAGTGCCGTTAAAAGCATTGATGTAATCCATTCACAACCGTGATGAGCGGCTGTTAGTATAATTTTCTTTTTGCCTTCTCCGAATTTTATAGAGTGAATTTCCTTCCCTAAAACAGAAAAACCGATAGTTTCGCTAAAAAGAAATGAATAGTTTTTAAAAATCATTTCTAAATCGTCAGAATACACTTCGTATGTATATTTTCTGTCAGTTGTAATATGCGTGTTTTTCATATTCTCACCTCAGTTTAATTTATGAATATTTACAAGAAAAATTACACATAATACAGCTTGAAAGGGGAGAATTATTTTGAAAAAAGTGTATGTTAAGGCAAGACCAAAAAATGTAAAAAAATCACCTGCAAATGCATACATAATAGCGGTGTCACTAAGCGCTATTTTATGTGCTGCGGTATTTTCTTTAATATTAAAGCCTGGTGATGAGCTGACAAAGGATATAAAAATAGAAATAGAAGACGCCAGTCCTGAAGAAATTGCACAGGTTTCAGAGCCGCTGGAAATAGAAGTCCCCATAACCAAGGAAATAGAGGAGATGCCAAAAGTAGAGGTAGTAGAGCCACAAACAGAAAGCGAAAAAACACAAAGTGTGCAAACAGGAGGTTTTACTGCAGAAGAGGTTAAGTTTATGATGCCTGTAACGGGCGAAATAATTAATGATTATTCTTCTTCACGCCCTGTAAAGTCAAAAACAACAGGCGAGTGGCGAACTCATAACGGAATAGATATAAAAGCACCGTCAGGAGAAAATGTAAAGGCTCCCTCTGACGGAAAGGTAATAATTTCTGAAAATAACAAGTTAACGGGAAATACCATATCAATTGAACATAAAGACGGATTTGTTTCAACGCTTTATAATTTAGGGAGCATAAGCGTGTCAGCAGGCAGTAAGGTGTCGGCAGGAGACGTGGTCGGAACAGTAGGAAACAGCGCGATTTTAGAAAATTCGGATGAGGCGCACGTTCATTTTGAGCTGGAAAAAGACAAAAAGATTGTAAACCCAAAAGAATATATAAAATAAAGAGTAAACAAGCGCTGAAGATGCCGAAGTTTTTGTAAAATTATCTTGACTTTTGAAAGATAATGTGCTAAAATAATTTTAATTTCATAAAGGCGATGACCAGAAACAAGTAGGTATGTCTGGAGTTTTGAGAGAGTTGCCGGTTGGTGCGAGGCAATAACGAATGCATACTGAATACATTTTGTGAGCTGCGCACTGAACTTTTAGTAGGCTGCGACGGGCGTTCCCGTTATAGAACTAGGGTATGTTAGTACCCAACAAGGCTCAAGTCGTGAGATTTGAGTGAACCGAGGTGGTACCACGAGATTATGTCTCGTCCTCTGGATTAAATCTTGAGGGCGGGATTTTTTTTGTATTCTGCCCAAAATTCAGAAAGGGTGGAAATTTTTATGTTAATCAAAATCAGTTTATTGGTAGTCTTTTTTGCAGTTACGATAGGTATTGGTATCTACTGCAGAAAACATTCAACCGATGTTAGCGGGTTTGTTCTGGGCGGACGCTCAGTAGGTCCCTGGCTTACGGCTTTTGCATACGGCACATCGTATTTTTCTGCCGTTATCTTTGTAGGCTATGCAGGTCAGTTTGGCTGGAAGTTCGGTATTGCTTCTACCTGGATTGGCGTAGGTAACGCTGTTTTAGGGTCGCTTCTTGCATGGATTGTATTAGGAAGAAGAACGCGACTTATGACAAATCATTTACATAGTTCAACAATGCCCGATTTTTTTGGAAAAAGATATTTAAGTCCTGCACTTAAAATTGCAGCGTCGGTTATAGTGTTTATATTTTTAATTCCCTACACAGCATCGCTTTACAATGGTTTATCAAGACTGTTTTCTATGGCGTTTCCCGGTGTTGAATACTCAACATGCGTTGTAGTAATGGCTATTTTAACCGGTATTTACGTTGTAGCAGGGGGATACATGGCGACAGCTGTCAACGACTTTATTCAGGGAATTATAATGCTTGTCGGTATTTGCGCTGTAATCGCTGCAGTATTGTCGCAAAATGGCGGGTTTATGCAGTCGCTTTCGGGTCTTGCTGCAGTTGAGTTAGAAGGTGCTTCGCCCGGCGTGTTCAATTCTTTCTTCGGGCCTGACCCGATGGGCCTTTTATCCGTTGTGGTTCTTACGTCGCTCGGCACATGGGGACTTCCTCAGATGGTACAGAAATTTTATGCTATAAAAAGCGAAAAGGATATTTCAAAAGGCACAATAATTTCAACAATTTTTGCAGTTGTTGTTGCAGGCGGTTGCTACTTTTTAGGCGGATTCGGAAGGCTGTTTTCAGATAAACTCACTTTTTTGGCAGATGGCTCAATTGAGGGTGGATTTGATACAATTATTCCTGCGATGTTATCAGGACTTCCTGATATTTTAATCGCAATTGTTATAATTTTGGTGTTGTCTGCATCGATGTCTACTTTATCATCGTTGGTTCTGACTTCAAGCTCAACGCTGACGCTTGACCTCATTAAAGACCACCTCGTTAAAAATATGAGCGAGAAAAAGCAAATCCTTATTATGAGGGCACTTGTTGCGGTGTTTATAGTTATTTCAGCAGTTATTGCGTTAAATAAAGATAAACTGTCCGCAATTGCAGATATGATGGGTATTTCCTGGGGAGCACTTGCCGGGGCGTTCTTGGCACCGTTTTTATACGGGTTATATTTTAAGCGTGCGACAAAAGCATCTGTTTGGGCAAGTTTTATTACAGGATGCGGAATTATGGTTTTAAATATGCTTTTCCGCCCGCTGTTTCCGGCGTTTATGCAATCTCCGATTCAGTGCGGAGTTGTGGTGATGCTTTCAGGACTTGTGATTGTACCCGTTGTAAGCTTGATTACACCTAAGATTGCACCTGATAAAACAGAAGAAATGTTTAGTTGTTACCACCAGAAAGTAACAGTTAATAAACTGGATTCATTGGGCGAATAAGAGAAGTTGAGAGGAAAAGATAATGCCAATTACAGAAATTCTACAAAAAAACGCAGATTTTTATCCAAATGATGTCAGCTTGGTAGAAATTAACCCCAAGCACGAATCACAAACCCTTACAACATGGCGCGAATACTCTTTGATTGAGAGCAATTCACGTGAAGTTTACAGAAAGGAAATTACATGGAGTGAGTTTAATAAGCGTGCAAACCGTTTTGCAAACTTTTTGCTCTCCAGAGGGGTTAAAAAGGGTGACAAAGTAGCAATTCTTTTGATGAACTGCTTAGAGTGGCTGCCCATATACTTTGGTATACTAAAGGCAGGAGCGCTGGCTGTTCCATTAAATTATCGCTACACATCTGAAGAAATAAAGTATTGTCTTGATTTGTCAGATTCTGACATAATTATATTTGGTCCTGAATTTACAGGTCGTATTGAGGATATATGCACGCGCGTGAAGCATGTTAAAATGTGGCTTTATTTGGGAGAAGATTGTCCGACATTTGCAGAGAGCTATGATGAACTTACGCTTTATTGCTCATCGAAAGCGCCTGCCATTAAATTGACAGATGATGACGATGCCGCGATATATTTTTCATCAGGCACAACGGGATTCCCAAAAGCTATACTTCACAATCATCAAAGCTTAGTTCATGCAGCGATGACTGAACAGGCACATCATGGACAAACAAAGGATGATGTGTTCTTGTGCATTCCCCCGCTTTATCATACAGGAGCAAAGATGCACTGGTTCGGAAGCTTCTTAGTCGGTGGCAAGGCGGTCTTATTAAAGGGAATAAAGCCAGAATGGATATTAAAAACAGCGTCTGAAGAAAAGTGCTCTATCGTGTGGTTATTAGTTCCGTGGGCACAGGACATTTTAGATGCTATTGAGCGTGGAGAAATTAATCTTGACAATTACGAGCTTTCTCAATGGAGATTGATGCATATTGGTGCTCAACCGGTGCCGCCAAGCCTGATTAAGCGCTGGAAATCGATTTTCCCGAATCACGCATATGATACAAACTACGGTCTTTCTGAATCAATCGGACCGGGCTGCGTTCATTTGGGTGTTGATAACGAACACAAGGTTGGCGCTATAGGAAAAGCAGGTTTTGGTTGGGAGACAAAGATTGTCGATGAAAACAAAAATGAAGTTGCACGTGGCGAGGTTGGCGAACTCTTAGTTAAAGGTCCGGGTGTTATGACCTGCTACTATAAAGATGAAGCGGCAACGAATGATGTTTTATCTGATGGCTGGCTCTATACCGGCGATATGGCGCAGGAGGACGAGGATGGATTTATTTTCCTGGTTGACAGAAAGAAGGACGTTATAATCTCAGGCGGTGAAAATCTATACCCTGTGCAGATTGAAGATTTCTTAAGGAAAAACACAGCAATCTCTGATGTGGCAGTAATTGGTCTGCCGGATAGTCGTCTTGGCGAAATTGCAGCGGCAATCATTCAGGTAAAAGAGGGTATGACACTTACAGAAGAGGATGTAGTTGATTTTTGTCTGGATATGCCAAGGTACAAGCGCCCTCACAGAATAATTTTTGCAGATGTTCCAAGAAATCCCACAGGAAAAATAGAAAAGCCCAAGCTTCGCCAGATTTACTGCGGAGAAAGCGTTGTTGCACAGCAGAACGAAATAAATTAATTGGCAAAAAATTATAATACTTGATTATTGGTATATTTAATGTCATAATATAAAGATAGATATACATACAGGAAGGAAAAATGGTAATGAAGAAATTATTACTCGGCAATGCTGCAGTAGCTCGCGGTGCTTATGAAGCAGGTGTTGGTGTTGTTGCATCGTATCCTGGTACACCGAGTACCGAGATTACTGAAGAAATTGTAAAATTTGAAGAAATATACGCAGAATGGTCCCCTAATGAAAAGGTGGCGGCAGAAGTTGCAATAGGTGCATCTATTGCAGGTTCAAGAGCTATGAGTTGTATGAAGCACGTTGGATTAAATGTTATGGCAGACCCTGTTTTTACTGTTAGTTATACAGGCGTAAATGGTGGTTTGGTTTTCTGTGTGGCAGATGACCCTGGTATGCACTCGTCTCAAAACGAACAGGATTCAAGACACTATGCCCGCGCTTCTAAAATTATGATGCTCGAGCCTGCTGATTCATCAGAATGTAAAGAGTTTACAAAGATGGCATTTTCTTTATCGGAAAAGTTTGACACACCTGTATTTATAAGACTTTCAACGCGTGTATCACACTCACAGAGCCTGGTTGAGCTTGGAGAGCGTGAAGAAATAGCGCTAAAGCCTTATGAAAAGAATATCGGCAAATTCGTTATGATGCCTGCAAACGCGATTAAACGTCACGTTGCAGTTGAAGAAAGAATAAAGGCTCAGGAAGAATTTGCAGAAAATACCGAGCTTAATGCAATAGAAGAAAATGGGGCAAAAATCGGCGTAGTTTCAGCAGGTATTGCTTATATGTATGCTAAGGAAGCACTAGGTAATGAAGCTGATTATCTAAAACTCGGTATGGTTTACCCACTGCCTACAAAAAAGATTATAGACTTTGCTAAAAAGTACGACAAGGTTTATGTTATAGAAGAATTAGACCCGATTATTGAGACTCATTTAAGAGCGCTTGGTATTGATTGTATAGGAAAAGAGGCGTTCACACTACTTGGTGAATATACTCCTAATATGATAAGGGAGGCTGTTTTAGGAAAGGCAGCACCAAAGAGTGCTACAATCGATGAAGCAATCCCTGTCCGCCCGCCGGTTATGTGTGCAGGTTGTCCTCACAGAGGAACTTTTTATGTTCTTAAAAAACTGGGCCTTGTAGTTTCAGGAGATATAGGCTGCTATACCTTAGGGGCAGTTGCGCCTCTTCAGTCAGTTGATACTACAATCTGTATGGGAGCATCAGTCAGTGCAGCTCACGGTATGGCGAAGGCAAGAGGGGCTGAATTTAACAAAAAGCTTGTTTCTGTTATAGGTGATTCAACCTTTATGCATTCAGGCATTACAGGACTCGTTGATATTGTTTACAATAAGGGAAACAATACGGTAATCATTCTGGATAATTCTATAACCGGTATGACCGGTCATCAGGAAAACCCGACAACAGGAAAAACAATCCGTGGCGAGGCGACAAAGCAGGTTGATTTAATAAAGCTTTGTAATGCCATAGGTATTGATCACGTTGTTGTGGCTGACCCGTTTGATGTAAAAGGCTTTGAAAAGGTTGTAAAAGAGGAAGTAGAAAGAGAAGAACCATCAGTTATTATTGCGCAGCGTCCTTGTGCACTTTTAAAAGGCGTAAAATATGTTGGACATTGCAAGATTACAGATAAATGTAAGAACTGTAAAATGTGTATGAAGCTGGGTTGCCCTGCTATTTCAATAAAAGAAAATAAGGTCGTAATAGATGTAACACAATGTAACGGTTGTGGACTTTGTGTAAATGTTTGCCCGTTTGAAGCAATAAAGAAGGAGGATGAGTAACCATGACTAAAAATATAATGATAGTTGGTGTTGGCGGTCAGGGTACACTCCTTGCCAGCAGAATTCTGGGAAACACAGTTATAAATGAAGGCTTTGACGTTAAGGTGTCAGAGGTTCACGGTATGAGCCAGCGCGGTGGTAGCGTTGTAACCTATGTAAAATATGGCGAAAAGGTATTTTCTCCTATTATCGATAAGGGTGAAGCAGATATTATTTTAGCTTTTGAGATGCTTGAGGCATATCGTGCACTTCCTTTTCTTAAAAGCGGCGGAAAGATAATCGTAAACGGACAAAAAATGAATCCGATGCCTGTAATTACAGGAGCTTGTGAATACCCTGAAAACATTGCAGAAAAAATTGCTCAAAAAGCGCATGTCACCGTAATTGATGCACTGTCACTTGCAAAGGAAGCAGGAAACATAAAAGCAGTTAACGTTGTTTTGATAGGCCTTATGGCAAAGTCTACCGACATCGCATACGATAAATGGGTACAGACAATTAAGACAACTGTTCCTGAAAAGTTTCTGGATGTGAATTTAAAGGCTTTTGATTTAGGGTATGGAATTGAAAGTAAATGATAAAAAGAGACTGTAGTTTACTACAGTCTCTTTTTATATGGGCAAAAATCTGTTGTATTTTGTATTCTTGTGTGATAAAATTGTATCGGTGATCAAATGAATAAAAACGATATTCTTGAATTAAATATAGAAAAAACCTCATCAGATGGCAGGGGCATAGGATATATAGATGGGAAAATCTGCTTCGTGCTCGGAACGCTTGCAAAAGAAAAGGTAAAAGCAAAGATATATACCGTTCACAGCTCTTATATTACAGCAGGGGCAGTAGAGATAATTACCCCATCGCCCTTTCGCCAATACGGATATTGTGACGTGAGCAAAAGCTGTGGAGGTTGTCCTCTTGCGCACATTGTTTACCCTCATCAGCTTTTGATAAAACGTGAACATATAGTAGACACTCTGGAAAGAATTGGTCAGGTTAAAAATGCTGATAGTTTGGTGTCTGATACTCTCGGTATGGAGATTCCAAAGTGCTACCGCAACAAGATGGTCTTTCCCGTAGGTCAAAAAAACGGCAGGATACAAGGCGGGTTCTACGCTGCCAAAAGTCACGATGTAATAGCTCTTTCATCATGTGCGGTGGGGGAAGATTGTGCAACAAAGGTGCTTTCTTGTGTTGTTGACTTTTGTAATAAGTCTGGCATTTCGGCTTATGATGAAAAAACACACAAAGGCGCCATAAGGCGCGTGTTTGTCCGTACAGGATTTGTGTCGCGTGAGCTTATGGTCGTACTCTCTTCTGCCTGTGAGAAAATAAAAAACATTGAAAAACTAATAGAAGAATTAAAAGATTTAGACCTTTGTGGATATTCTTTAAAAAGCATCATATTAAACATCAATAAAAACAAAAACAATCTCGTTTTGGGCGATGAAAATATCACACTCTGGGGAGGCGATACAATCTCTGACAGTATTTTAGGACTTGATTTTACTATTTCGCCGCATAGCTTTTTTCAGGTTAATCCGCTCCAGACCGAAGTGCTTTATAAAAAAGCCCTTGAGTATGCAGACCTTGATTGCGGAAAAACCGTTTTGGATGTTTACTGTGGTATAGGCACAATATCGCTTTGCGCTGCAAAAAGTGCAAAAGAGGTAATAGGCGTTGAAATAGTTAGCTCAGCAATAGAAGATGCTAAAGAAAACGCCAAGAAAAACAAACTTTATAATACAGAATTTATCTGTGGTGCAGCAGAAAATGTTGTCCCCGGGCTTATAGCATCAGGTAAAAGACCTGACGTAGTAATTATTGACCCGCCGAGAAAAGGCAGTGACGAAAAGACGCTCGCAGCGATTGTCCTTGCCAATCCTGAGCGCGTGGTATACGTTTCGTGTAATCCTGCTACACTTGCCCGTGATGTAAAATATCTGGTACAAAACGGATATAAGCTTGTGCGTGCAACGCCCGTTGATATGTTCCCTAATACTGAACATGTGGAGTGCGTGGCGCTTTTGTGTCGCAAATAATTTAATATACATAAAAAGGAGCAGAGGTCAAGGCCACTGCTCCTTCTAAATTTTAAAATCAATTAATTTTGTTTTTTCATGCGACCTGCCAATTTATCGCGGTCTTGTTTTGATAAGATTTTTTTTCTGAGCCTTATGCTTTCAGGTGTGATTTCAACAAGCTCATCATCTGAAATAAATTCTAAACACTGCTCTAAACTCATAATGATTGGCGGTGTTAATTTAACTGTATCATCAGAACCTGCTGCACGCATATTTGTAACGTGCTTTTTCTTGCAAACGTTAACAGTCAAATCTTCGTTTTTGGCATTTTCGCCAACGACCATCCCCTCGTAAACCTCAACTCCGGGTCCTAAGAAGAGCGCTCCGCGAAGCTCTGCATTTAAAAGTCCGTAGGCAACTGTTGTGCCTGTTTCCCAGGCTATCATAGAGCCGCGGTTGCGCGACTGAATTTCGCCTTTAAATTCTTCAAAGCCCTCTAAAATAGAGTTCATAACGCCATTGCCCTTGGTGTCTGTTAAAAATTCGCTGCGATATCCAATTAGGCCACGGGATGGGATTGTAAATTCAAGTCTCATATATCCATCGTTGTTAGGATACATATTTTCCATCTGGGCTTTTCTTGAACCGAGTTTTTCAATTACATTACCTGAAAATTCTTCAGGTACATCGACAACTAAGCGCTCCATAGGCTCTAAAACTTTTCCGTCTTTTTCCTTAAAAATAACCTGAGGACGGGACACCTGAAATTCGTATCCTTCACGACGCATAGTTTCAATCAATATGGATAAGTGCAGCTCGCCGCGTCCTGAAACTTTGAAACTGTCGGCACTGTCTGTTTCTTCGACCTTTAAGCTTACGTTTGTTTCCAGTTCTCGGAAAAGTCTGTCGCGTAAATGTCTTGATGTAACAAACTGGCCCTCTCTTCCTGCAAAGGGGCTGTTGTTTACTATAAAGTTCATAGAAATTGTGGGCTCATCCACCTCGATAACAGGAAGCGGGTCAATGCAGTCGGTTGCGCAGATTGTTTCGCCGATATTAAAGTCGCCCAGACCTGAGATAGAAATAATATCACCTGCCAAAACGGATTGTGTTTCGGTTCTTGTTAGGCCTTCAAATGTGTAAATTCTGCCGATTTTAACGTTTGATACAGTTCCGTCTGCACGGCAAAGCGAAACGTTTTCGCCGTATTTTACTGTACCGCGGGAAACCTTGCCTACTGCAATTTTTCCTATATATTCATCGTAATCGATGTTAGAGATTCTAAGTTGCAGGGGGTCAGTTGGCGAGCCGACAGGTGATGGTACACTCTCTAAAATAACATCAAAGAGCGGTGTCATATCGTTTTTTAAATCGTCTAAGGACAAACCGCAGATGCCTTGCTTGGCTGACGCATAAACAACAGGAAAGTCTGCCTGGTCGTCGTTTGCACCGAGGTCAATGAAAAGGTCTAAAATTTCGTCGATAACCTCTTCACAACGCGCCTGAGGGCGGTCAATCTTATTGATAACCACGATAGGTTTAAGGTTTAATTCAAGCGCTTTTTTTAAAACAAATCTAGTCTGGGGCATAGCACCTTCAAAGGCATCTACAACCAAAAGCACGCCCTCGACCATACCTAAAACACGCTCAACCTCTCCGCCGAAATCTGCGTGTCCCGGGGTATCTACGATGTTGATTTTTGTACCGTTATGAATAACGGATGTGTTTTTTGAAAGGATTGTGATACCGCGTTCACGCTCTAAATCATTTGAGTCCATTACACGTTCGTGAACCTGCTCGTTGTCGCGAAATATTCCGCTATTTTTAAACATCGCATCGACCAGTGTTGTTTTACCGTGGTCAACATGAGCGATGATTGCAATATTTCTTATGTTATTCTTTTCCAAAAGAATTCCTCCAATTAAAAATTTCACAAATAATATTTTAACACAAAAACATAAAAAGTCAAATAAAAATTGACATGTTGTCATACTTTTGGTAAAATAGATAAATAGTCGCAAAAAAAAGGAGAAAAGATAGTGATTTCGGAGCATTTGGGAATAAATAATGGTAATCTTACAATAGGCAAGGCAGATGCTGTTTCTTTAGCAAAAGAGTATGGCACGCCTCTTTATGTGCTGGACGAAAACAGAATAAGGAAAAACTGCTCGTCTTACGTTACATCTATGAAGAAATATTATGGCGGTAACGGGAGGATTTTGTTTGCATGTAAAGCTATGTGCATCAAAGAGCTTTGCCGGATTGTAGCTTCAGAAGAGCTTGGATTAGACGTTGTTTCAGGCGGAGAAATGTATACGGCATATAAATCGGGTTTTCCTATGGACAAGGTGTATTTTCACGGCAACAACAAGACAATTGACGAAATAAAAATGGCACTCGATTTAGGTGTGGGCAGATTTGTAGTTGATAATGAATACGAGCTTGAAACAATAAGCAAGCTATCAAAAGAAAGAAATATCACAGCAAATGTTCTTTTCAGAATTAAGCCCGGTATTGACGCGCATACTCACGAATTCATAAGAACAGGACAGATAGATTCAAAGTTTGGTGTTGCTCTTGAAACGGGCGAAGCAATAAGCATAATTAAAAAGGCGATTTTATGCGAAAATATAAGATACTGCGGCATACATTGCCACATAGCATCTCAGGTTTTTGAAGCCTCGTCATTTTGTGAAGCGGCTGAAGTTATGATGAATTTCATCAAAGAAATAAAAGATACCTGCGGCGCAGATACCGATGAATTAAATCTGGGCGGCGGATTTGGTGTTGCATATACAGAAAAAGACACGCCCATTGCGTATGATGAATACATGAAAGCAGTAAGTGATATTATTCATAAAAAGGCAGACGAGCTTGGCATAAAGCTTCCGTTCATACTGATGGAGCCGGGCAGAAGCATAGTTGCGGATGCAGGTATCACGCTTTATACAATAGGAAACATCAAAGAAATTCCAAATATAAGAACCTACGTTTCGGTTGACGGTGGTATGGCAGACAACCCAAGGTATATATTATATCAGGCAGAATATACATTTTTAGTTGCAAACAAAGCAAATGAGCCAAAAACAGAAACAGTAACAATAGCAGGGAAATGTTGTGAATCCGGAGATTTGTTGGGTGAGCACGTAAAACTTCAAAAGGCACAAATCGGCGACATACTTGCGGTGCTCACAACGGGAGCGTATAATTATTCGATGTCAAGTCACTACAACAGAATACCAAATCCCGCGGTGGTTATGGTAAATGACGGAGAGGCAAAATTAGTGGTTAAGCGTGAAACTTATGAAGATATAATTAAAAATGACTTATAGAAAACTGCGCATTAGCGCAGTTTTCTATTTATATAAAGAAAATCACAAAAGACGATAGAATGTCCTATTAAAAGTGTCTGATTTTTGGGGGAGTATTTCATATGAAAATGGGCTTTATAAGTTTAAAAAAACCTTGCTATTATCATATGATTGTGATAAAATATACTAAAATGGTATAGTTATGACAATTTTTGAGGAGATTAGGATGGAAGATACGAAAGAAACTGTTATTTTGCCTGATGCTGCGGCATACCTGGCAGAGAGCTACGACGTTGTTGTTATAGGCGGAGGGCATGCAGGTGTAGAAGCGGCACTAGCATCTGCAAGACTTGGGGCAAAGACTGCAGTTTTTGCTTTAAATCTTGATACAGTTGCAAATATGCCGTGTAACCCATCTATAGGTGGCACTGCAAAAGGTCATCTCGTGCGTGAAATTGATGCACTTGGTGGCGAAATGGGAAAAACTGCGGATAAGACTTTTTTGCAGTCGCGAATGCTTAATCGCGGCAAAGGACCGGCAGTTCATTCTCTGCGCGCGCAATCTGACCGAAGAGCTTATCAGGCAGTTATGAAGCACGTTATAGAAAAATGTGAAAATCTTGACTTAAAACAGGCAGAAATCGTTCATATAGAGATTAAAGATGGCAAGGTGCAAGGCGTAGTTACAGCAGTTGGTGCGTACTACCCTGCGCAGTGTGTTGTTGTTGCGAGCGGTACATATCTTAAGGGAAAGATAATCATCGGCGACCACTCATACGGCGGAGGTCCTGACGGTTGTCAGCCGGCAAATGAATTGTCACAGTCGCTATCAGACAGCGGTGTTACTATTATGAGATTTAAAACAGGTACGCCTGCAAGAGTTAACCGCTCAACCATTGACTTTTCAAAAATGGAAGTTCAGGAGGGCGACGAGCAAATCGTTCCATTTTCGTTTGAAACTAAAGATGTAGGCAAAAATACACATGTATGCCACTTGACATATACAAATGCCAAAACGCACAAAATAATAATGGATAACCTTCATCGTTCTCCGCTTTATAGCGGAAAAATAGAGGGTGTCGGACCGAGATATTGCCCATCTATAGAGGATAAAATAGTAAGATTTAAAGATAAAGAGCGCCATCAGTTGTTTATTGAGCCTATGGGAGCGAATACAGAAGAAATGTATGTTCAAGGTATGTCATCGAGCTTGCCTGAAGATGTGCAGCTTGCTATGTTGCGCTCTATTGAGGGGCTTGAAAATGTAAAGATGATGCGCACAGCTTATGCCATAGAATACGATTGTGCTGACCCTACACAGATGGATGCAAGTCTGGAGTTTAAAGAGATATCAGGACTTTTTGGGGCAGGTCAGTTTAACGGAAGTTCAGGTTATGAAGAGGCAGCGGCACAAGGACTGATTGCAGGAATTAATGCAAGCAGAAAAGTGCAGGGAAAAGCTGCTATTGTACTTGACAGAGCATCAAGCTATATAGGAACACTAATTGATGATTTAGTAACCAAGGGAACACACGAGCCTTACAGAATGATGACGTCGAGATCTGAGTACAGACTGATTCTGCGTCAGGACAATGCTGATTTTCGCCTGACTCCGCTGGGATATGAAATTGGTTTAATAAGCGAAGAAAGATACGAAAGATTTAAACAAAAGTGGAAAGCAATAGAAAACGAGGTTGAAAGAATAGAAAAAATAGTACTGCCACCATCTGAAAAGGTTTTAGACTATTTAAATAAACACAATTCAACGCCTATTTCATCAGGTGCTAAATTCTGCGATTTACTCAAAAGACCTGAGCTTGATTATCTGAGCCTGATGGAACTTACCGAAGATAAAGTGACGCTTGATGCACAATCAGCCGAAGAGGTTGAGATTTTAGTAAAATACAGTGGGTATATACAAAGACAGAACAAACAGATTGAGCAGTTTAAAAAACTGGAGGCAAAGAAGCTTCCCAAAAACATCAACTACGATGAAATTTCGGGATTAAGACTTGAAGCAAGACAAAAGCTAAACAAATTAAAGCCGCTCTCAATCGGTCAGGCAAGTAGAATTTCGGGCGTAAGCCCTGCTGATATTTCGGTGCTCTTGGTATATTTGGAGCAATCAGTAAGAAAGGAATAATATTATGATAAAAAGCATGACGGGCTACGGAAGATACGAGCATATTGACGAGAATAGAAAAATTGTAATTGATTTGCGTTCTGTTAATCACAGGTATTGTGACATTACAGTAAAAGTTCCAAGGGCGTACGGCTATTTGGAAGACAAAATCAAAGAATATGTTGCATCTAACATTTCACGTGGCAAGGTTGAGGTGTTTTTGTATATTGAAAATTATACCTCGAATGATAAGCTAGTGACAATTGACCATGTTTTGGCTGAGAATTATTACAATGTACTTAAAGAATTAAAGGAAAAATACGATTTAAGAAATGATGTGGGTATTTCAGATTTAGCAAGATTTTCTGACATTTTTGTAACGCGTCAGCAGGATGAGGACAAGGATAAGGCGTGGGAAATGGTATTGTCGTGCCTTAAGCCTGCGGTTAACGATTTTGTTGCGATGCGTCTTCGCGAGGGAGAAAGATTAAAGGAAAATCTCTTAGAGCGTGCTGCTGCAATCAAGGAATTGGTTTGTCAAATAAAAGAGCGCTCCCCTGAAATGATAAAAGAGTACGAGCAGAGATTGCGCGCAAGAATAGACGAGCTTTTGGGTGATTTTAAGGCAGACGAAGGCAGAATTTTAACAGAAGTAGGCGTGATGGCCGACAAGGTTTGCATTGATGAGGAGCTTGTAAGGCTTGATTCTCATTTTACAGAGCTTGAGAAAATTTTGGCGTTATCCGAACCTGTTGGAAGAAAGCTTGACTTTTTAGTTCAGGAAATAAACCGTGAAACAAACACAATCGGCTCTAAAGCTAACGACTTTGGTTTGGCTAAATGTGTGGTTTTAATAAAATCAGAAATAGAAAAACTAAGAGAACAAATTCAAAACATAGAGTAAGGAGGAAACGTTATGAAGCTAATAAATATCGGTTTTGGAAATGTTATTTCAGCAAAGAGATTAGTAGCAATCGTTTCACCTGATTCTGCACCTATAAAAAGAATGGTACAGGATGCCCGTGACCGCGGAATTTTAATAGATGCCTCTTACGGAAGACGTACACGTGCTGTAATTATTATGGACAGTGACCACATTATTTTATCGGCAGTTCAGCCGTCGACCGTTGCTCACAGACTTGACGAAAATGCAGCCACAGAGGATATAGGCGACTTAGGAGGAGAAGAAGATGAATAAGTCGCGTGGAATTTTAGTTGTATTTTCAGGACCGTCAGGCTCAGGAAAAGGCACAGTGCTCAAAGAGGCACTTAAGAAAAATGATGATTTGAAACTTTCTGTTTCTGTTACGACGCGTATGCCGCGAGTGGGAGAAATTAACGGAGTTGACTATATTTTTAAATCAAAAGAAGAGTTTTTAGACCTTGTTTCAAACGATGGTTTTTTAGAATGGGCGTGTTTTTGTGAAAATTATTACGGCACACCTAAAGCTGAGATTGAAAAACTGCTGGATGATGGAAAAAATGTAGTTTTGGAAATCGAGGTTCAGGGCGCGATGAAGATAAGAGAAAACTGCCCTGAAGCAGTGCTTATATTTAATTTGCCACCGTCTATTAAAGAACTAAAAAACCGTCTGGTCGGCAGAAACACCGATGCACCGGATGTGATTAAAAAACGTCTTGATACGGCTGTTTGGGAAATTGCCCAGGCAGAAAAGTATGACTATGTTTTAGTAAATGATAAGGTAGACAAGGCAGCAGATACCTTGCTTTCGATTATCGAAGGTGAAAGATGCAGTGCAAAAAGAAATAAAAATCTGTTAGATTTATATAAATAATTTTTGAAAGGAATGATATATTATGATGCTTTATCCGTCATTTGTAAATCTTCTTGAAAAGGCGGGAAGTAAGTATAGTTTAGTTGTTGCAGCTTCAAAGCGCGCAAGAGCTCTGTGTGAAGAAGCCTCTGATGCAGGTGAATCTATAGACGGTGCACGTGCCATTACAGCTGCAGCCGAAGAAATCGCAAGAGGAGACATTTCTGTTGAAAGTTACGAGGGCACAGACGAAATCATCGAAAAGATTGCTTATGTAAACTCAGAAGAGTATCTTGCAAATCAACAAGCTCAAAACGAAGCAAGAGCACGTTTTGAAATCAAAGAAGATGAAGAATAAGACAAAAATAGGCGTGGTTTCTCTGGGTTGCCCGAAAAACAGAGTTGATACAGAGGTAATGCTCGGCATTTTGGGGAGCGAGGGCTACGAAATTGTAGTAGATCCGAAAGATGCTAACATAATTATTGTCAACACGTGCGCGTTTATAGATTCGGCAAAGGAAGAATCTATAAATACAGTTTTAGAAATGGCAGAGTATAAAGACAATAATTGTAAATATCTTATTATGACAGGGTGTATGGCAGAGCGATACCATGACGAGATTTTAAATGAGCTTCCCGAGGTAGATGCAGTCGTGGGAACCGGAGATTATCACAAAATTGCCGAAGTCATAAAAGACTTAGAAAGTGGGGAAACCCCCGTTATATACGGTCACATTGATGATGATATTCCAGAAGGATACCCACGTATGATTTCAACCGGCAAAGCCACAGCGTATTTAAAAATTGCTGACGGATGCGACAATAAATGTACCTATTGTATCATACCAAAGCTTCGCGGAAAATACAGAAGCCGGCCTATGTCAGACATTTTAGCAGAAGCTGAAGAATTAGCTAAAAGTGGCGTTCGTGAGATTATACTAATCGCACAGGATACCACACGTTATGGCTATGATTTAGAGGGCAGGGAGTTACTCTCGGAGCTTTTGAAAAGCCTTGCAAAAATTGACGCCCTTCATTGGATTCGCGTGCATTATATGTACCCTGAATCAATTACAGACAGTATGATTGAGGTTTTTGCCAAAGAACCTAAAGTGGTAAAATATATGGACATTCCTATTCAGCATATAAATAATCGTGTGCTAAAGAGAATGGGAAGGCTAAACACAAAGGAAGAAACCGAAAACCTGATTAAAAAACTAAGGAGCACGATTCCTGAACTTACAATAAGAACAACGGTAATTACCGGTTTTCCGGGTGAAACCGAAGAAGAGTATGAAGAGCTTTTGGATTTTGTAAAAAAAGCCAAATTTGAAAAGCTTGGTGCTTTTGCATATTCTGTTGAAGAGGGAACAGCAGCGGCACTTCTTTCTGAACAGCTGGATGAAGAGACAAAAGCTAATCGCCAGGAAAAAATAATGCAGGCTCAAAAAGAGATTTCAAAAGAAGTGCAAAAAAAACGTCTGCAAAAGGTAGTCGAAGTTATTTGCGAGGGCTACGATGAAGAAAATCTTATGTACTTTGGTCGCTCGCAATCCGACTCGTTAGATGTTGACGGAACGGTTTATTTTGCAGCTTTAGATGAAGTAAAAATCGGCGAATTTGTTTATGTGCGTATTTTAGATACTGACAATTACGACTGCACCGGCGTGCAGATAGAGGAGGATTATGATGAACACTCCAAATAAGCTTACGCTATTAAGAATTATAATGATACCTGTTTTTATGGTAGCTTATATGTATTTAAAAAATAATATTTTATCTGCACTAATCTTTGTTTTGGCGTTCTTTACGGATTTGCTTGATGGATATCTGGCAAGAAAGAACAATCAGGTGTCAGACTTTGGCAAAATTATGGACCCTTTAGCAGACAAAGTGTTAGTTTCTGCAGCTATGGTGCTCCTGGCTCAGACAAACGTCATAAGTGCGTGGGTTACAGTTTTGGTTTTGGCACGTGAATTCATAGTTTCAGGTGTCAGGATGGCGGCTGCTGCGGATGGAAATGTTGTTGCGGCAAGTATCTGGGGAAAAGCAAAAACGATGTGGCAGTTTATAGCCTTGTCAATTGCGCTTTTAATTAACAAACCAAATCTGGTTGTTGATTTACTTATGTGGGTAAATCTTGGGCTGACGGTGCTTTCTGGAGCGGATTATATTATTAAAAACAAAAGCTACTTATCCTACAAATAATAAAAAGGCAATCATTTCATTTTTGAAGTGATTGCCTTTTTAAATTTCATTAGTGCCTATTGACACATTTGTGCATCCGTAGTATAATTACAATGATGAAAACAAGAAGGGAAGCGGATGTTATGGGTTTAACTCTTGCGGAAAAAATTTTAAAAAGCCATATTATAGATGGCAAATTTGAAAAAAATACTGAAATTGGAATCAAAATTGACCAAACACTAACACAAGACGCAACAGGAACAATGGCATATCTTGAGTTTGAGGCTATTGGTATTCCAAGAGTAAAGACAGAAAGGTCTGTTGCATATATAGACCATAACACACTGCAGTCAGGCTTTGAAAATGCAGATGATCATCGTTTTATCGGTTCGGTTGCAAAAAAACACGGGATTTATTTTTCACGTCCCGGCAACGGTATCTGCCACCAGGTACATCTGGAAAGATTTGGTGCTCCCGGTAAAACTTTGATTGGCTCTGACAGCCATACACCAACAGGCGGCGGTATTGGTATGATTGCGATTGGTGCAGGCGGATTAGACGTTGCAGTTGCAATGGGCGGCGGAGCATATTATATCACATACCCCAATATTGTTAAGGTAAACTTAATAGGAAAGCTCGAGCCTTGGGCTGCTGCTAAAGACGTAATATTAGAAGTATTAAAAAGACTTACGGTTAAAGGTGGAGTTGGCAAGGTTATAGAATACTGCGGCGAAGGTGTAAAAACACTTTCTGTTCCGGAACGTGCAACTATTACTAATATGGGTGCAGAGCTTGGTGCTACTACCTCGATTTTTCCGTCAGATGATGTGACGCTTGAATTTTTAAAAGCACAGGGAAGAGCTGATGTTTGGAAAGAGTTGTCGGCAGATGATGATGCAGTTTATGATGAAGAGATAACAATCGATTTATCAAAAATCGAGCCTGCGGCAGCTTGTCCTCATTCTCCTGACAATATAAAATCAATTAAAGAAATAGGAGCTATGAAAATCGACCAGGTATGCATTGGTTCTTGCACAAACAGCTCATACCAGGACATGATGAAAGTGGCACATATCTTAAAGGGCAAGACCATACATCCTGATGTATCATTATCTATTGCTCCGGGGTCAAAGCAGGTTTTAGGTATGCTTGCTGAAAACGGAGCGCTGTATGATATGATAGATGCGGGCGCAAGAATTTTAGAGAGTGCCTGTGGCCCTTGTATCGGTATGGGACAGTCTCCTAATTCAGGTGGTATATCACTTCGTACATTTAACAGAAACTTTGAGGGTCGTTCAGGTACAAAGGACGGTCAGGTTTATCTTGTTTCCCCTGAAACAGCGGCTATTTCAGCAATTACAGGCGTTTTAACAGACCCCAGAACAATAGGCGAAATGCCTGAAATTTTAATGCCTGAGCAGTTTAAAATTAATGATAATATGATAGAGCCTCCTGTTGATGAAAATGACATGGACAGTGTTGAAATTTTGCGTGGCCCTAACATTAAACCTTATCCTAAAACCGAACCGTTATCCGATAAAATCGAATGTCAGTGTTCATTAAAAGTGGGAGATAATATAACAACAGACCATATTATGCCTGCAGGAGCAAAAATCCTGCCACTTCGCTCAAATATACCGAAAATTTCAGAGCATTGCTTTGCAGTATGCGATGAAGAATTTCCAAAAAGAGCCCTGTCTTTAGGCTCGAGCATTATTGTGGGTGGTTCAAACTACGGTCAGGGCTCATCAAGAGAGCATGCTGCCCTAGCACCACTTTATCTGGGCGTTAAGATTGTAATAACAAAGTCATTTGCAAGAATACATCGCTCAAACTTAATTAATGCAGGAATTCTGCCATTTACATTCTTAAACGAAGACGACTATGAAAAAATTTCTCAGGGCGATGAGCTTGTCTGTGATGGTTTGCTCGAATCGATTAAAAATGGCAAAAATATCATAGTTACAAATAAAACAACGAAAGAAAAAATAGAGTGCGTATGTGATTTATCAGAACGTGCTAAAGACATTATAATCGCGGGCGGACTTTTGGACTATACAAGAGTCAAGCTTTCAAAATAGGAGGACATTATGGCAAAAATACAAATGAAAACACCCCTGGTTGAGATGGATGGGGACGAGATGACCAGAATCATCTGGAAAATGATTAAGGATATATTGCTTATTCCTTATATTGATTTAAAAACAGAGTACTACGATTTAGGTCTTGAATACAGAAACAAAACGAATGACAAAGTAACCATAGATTCTGCTGAAGCTACTAAAAAATATGGTGTTGCAGTTAAATGTGCTACAATAACACCTAATGCTGCAAGAATGCCTGAATACAACTTAAAGGAAATGTGGAAATCTCCTAATGGCACGATAAGAGCAATTTTAGACGGTACAGTTTTCAGAACACCGATTATTGTAAAAGGAATAACACCCTACATTCCTACATGGACAAAGCCAATTACTATTGCCCGTCATGCGTACGGTGATGTGTATAAAAACACAGAAATGCGCATAGATAAAGGCTCAAAGTGCGAACTGGTCGCAACGGATAAAGACGGCAATGAAACAAGACAGGAAATTTTTGATTTTAGTAATACCTCTGGTGTTATTCAGGGTATGCACAACACAGATAAGTCAATAGAGAGCTTTGCAAGAAGCTGTTTTAATTATGCACTTGATATGAAGCAGGATATCTGGTTTGCAACAAAGGATACAATATCTAAAAAATATGACCACAGATTTAAAGATATCTTTGCTGAAATTTTTGAGGCAGAATATAAGAAAAAGTTTGATGATGCAGGTATTGAATATTTCTATACATTAATAGACGATGCTGTAGCAAGAGTTATTCGTTCTGAGGGCGGATACATCTGGGCTTGTAAAAATTATGATGGCGATGTTATGAGCGATATGGTAGCAACGGCTTATGGCAGTCTTGCTATGATGACATCAGTTTTAGTTTCTCCCGATGGGGTTTATGAGTACGAGGCTGCTCACGGAACAGTACAGCGTCACTACTACAAGCATTTAGCGGGCGAGGAAACATCTACAAATAGTGTGGCAACATTATTTGCATGGACAGGGGCACTTAGAAAACGCGGTGAGTTAGATGGTACTCCCAAGCTTTGTGACTTTGCCGAAAAGCTTGAAAAAGCCACAATCAAAACAATTGAAGACGGCGTTATGACGGGCGATTTGTACTTGTTGTCAAAGCTTGTGGATAAGCGAAAGGTAAACACAGAAGAGTTTTTACTCGAGGTAAATGAAAGATTAAAGTCAATGCTATAAAGTAGCCAAAAACAGTTTGTTGCATATAATGCAATGAACTGTTTTTGTTTTGGGGTGTTTATATGCGGCTGGGTACAAAAAGGATAATACTAGCGCCAAAAAAAGCAAAAAAGCGCGCGAAGCTCTGTTTGGTTTTTGGGCTCTTTATCATAGTGATGAGTTTTTGCACCTATTACATATTTTGCATTTTGCGACCGTCTGTTGTGAGTATGGCAAAAGCCAAAGCAAAAGAGATTGGTGTTATGACAATAAACAGAGTAGTGGCAGAAAAACTTGGTGAAGAAAAGGTAGATATTGAAAAGCTTTTAGATTATACGTATGACGGAGATGGAAAAATTGCATCCTTGAGCAGTAATGTATCGTTTGCAAGTAAGCTAAAGTCAGAGCTTGCACTGGATGTGACAAATGCAATCAGCAGCATATCAAAAAGTGAAATTGGCATCACTATGGGAACGCTTTCAGGCATCGATATTTTATACGGGACAGGTCCGCTTATACCTGTTGAAATAAAGCCTTATGGATATGCTGATGCCGATATCAAAACGAAATTTCACGAAGAGGGAATAAACCAGACAGCTTTTGAAATTGTAGCAGAAGTTAGTGCAGACGTCTTCGTTTTAATGCCAAGCATCAGAAAAAGTCAAAAAATTACAACAACAGTGCCTATAATTTCTGCTGTTATCGTGGGTGATGTTCCGCAAAGCTATACAAATGTCGACAGAGATGGTTACGAGTATGAAGATGATGTATTGCAGCTGGCAGAATAAAATAAAAAAACATATTGACAAACGATAATTATTATGTTAAAATTAACCACAGTTAGTCAAGACTAATTTTTTTATTGATAAAGAGTTAGTCTTGTCTAATTAGATAAAATAAAGTCAGAATAAGGTGATATATATGAATTTAAGTGAAGCAGAAATAGGAAAAGAATATATTGTTCGCCGAATTGAAACTGACGACAGTGAGTTAGATGCGTTTTTGTTTTCGCTGGGCTGCTATACTGGTGAGCCGATTACAGTTGTTTTGCGGCAGAGAAGCGGTTGCGTAGTTTCCATCAAAGACGGCAGATATAATATTGACAATCAGCTTGCAGAAGCTATAATTATCTGCTAAAAAAAGCAAAAGCGGAAATAACTTTTACTTTTTGCCACTTAGTTAGTCTAAACTAACTGCGACAATAAATAAATTTACATAAACATTGGAGGAACTAAAATGAGAATTGCACTTGCGGGAAATCCCAACAGCGGCAAAACGACGATGTACAATGCTCTGACCGGAAAAAATGAAAAAGTCGGTAACTGGGCGGGTGTAACTGTTGAGAAAAAAGAACACCCGATTAAAAAAAGCCTCTGCAGCAATGATGAAAACCTGATAGCTGTAGACCTGCCGGGCGCATATTCAATGTCGCCTTTTACATCGGAAGAAAGCATTACAAGCTCGTATGTCAAAAATGAAAGCCTCGATGTGATAATCAACATAGTTGATGCTACAAATTTAAGCAGAAGCCTATTTTTTACAACACAGCTTTTAGAGCTTGGAATTCCGGTTGTTGTTGCTTTAAATAAAACTGATATTAATGAAAAAAAGGAAACAAAAATTGATACAGAAAAGTTATCTGAAAAATTAGGCTGCCCCGTTGTTATGACAATTTCTACAACTGCAGACGGCGTAAAAGAGGTTGTTGATGCGGCGGTTTCTTTAAAGGGAAAGACACAAAGTGCTCCTTATCTTCAGGGTGATGTCGATTTAACTGATAAAAAGGCTATAGAAGCTGCAGACAGAAAGCGTTTTACATTTGTAAATGGTGTTGTTTCTTTGGTAGAAACACGAAAAGTTTTTACAAAGGACAAAAATTATCAGGATAAAATTGATGCTGTTCTTACGAATAAATGGCTCGGAATTCCGATATTTGCAGTGGTAATGTATGCAGTGTTCTGGATTTCACAGGCAGGTCCCGGCGTGTGGATTGCGGACTGGCTGGTAGCTATTTTAGAAATCGGCCAGGAGTTTATTGGCGGATTGTTCACGGAAGCAAACCCTCTGCTTAGTGCATTGCTCGTTGATGGTGTTATTGGCGGTGTTATCGCAGTTATTGGCTTTTTGCCTTTAGTAATGGTAATGTACTTCCTTATAGCGTTGCTTGAAGACTGCGGATATATGGCACGTGTTTCTGTTGTTTTAGACCCGATATTTAAAAAAGTTGGTCTTTCAGGTAAATCGGTTATTCCGTTTGTAATTGGTACAGGTTGTGCCATTCCCGGTGTTATGGCGTGTCGTACCATAAGGAATGAACGCGAAAGGCGTGCAACAGCTATGCTTGCGCCATTTATGCCGTGTGGTGCAAAGCTCCCTGTTATTGCGCTTTTTGCAGGTGTGTTCTTTAAGGATGCTTCCTGGGTAGGTACATTTATGTATTTTGCAGGTATTGTTATCATATTCTTCGGTGCGTTGCTTGTTAATAAAATCACAGGACATAAATCAAGAAAATCTTTCTTTATCATTGAACTTCCTGAATATAAGCTTCCGAGCCTGTGGCGTGCGTTTGGTGCTATGTGTTCAAGAGGTAAGGCATACATAGTAAAGGCGGCAACAATTATTCTTCTTTGTAACACAGCGGTACAGATTATGCAGACCTTTGACTGGAATTTTAAGGTGATAGAAGAAGGTATGGAAAGCACATCTATTCTAGCCTCAATTGCAAATCCCTTTGCGTATGTTCTGATACCTGTTATTGGTTATTTTAGCTGGCAGTTGGCTGCAGCTGCTGTCACAGGTTTTATTGCAAAGGAAAATGTTGTCGGTACACTCGCGGTTTGCTTTGGTATTTCTAATTTGATTAATCCTGAGGAGCTTGTGATTGTCGAGGGTGCAGCAACATCTGATATTGCCCTTGCTTTCGGTGGTGGAAGCATTGCGATGCCTGCAGTAGCGGCACTTGCGTACTTGATATTTAACTTATTTACACCGCCGTGCTTTGCGGCAATCGGTGCTATGAACTCAGAAATGAAAAGTGCAAAATGGCTCTGGGGTGGTATAGCACTACAGCTTTCAGTAGGCTTTACAGCAGGGTATTTGGTATACCAGATAGGCACACTTATTACAACAGGCAAAGTTGGTACAGGATTTGTTGCTGGACTTGTTGTGATAATTTTAATTGCCTTGGTCTTAACATATTTATGCGTAAGAGCAGACAAAAAAGAGTACATTATTGGTAAATCGATAAACAGATAAGAGGAGTATGATTATGGATAATATTTTAATTGTAGTTTCAATTGTTCTGATTATAGGTCTTGCAGGATTCTATGTGTATAAATCAAAGAAAAGTGGCAGCAACTGTATTGGATGTCCTGATGGATGTTCGTGTGGCAGACATGGTGACGGCTGTCATCACGATGAGGATAAATAAAGGGGCTGTAGCAAAATGCACAGATCACACAAGGCAAAAAAGATATAAAAAGTCCTTGAAGATTATCACTAAATCAAAAATGTAATAAAGTTTAATGAAGAGATTCACCAAAAAGTGAATCTCTTTTATTTTATTGCCTTGTGTTTCGGACAAACTTCGCCACTCAGCGTGCTCCAGCACGCTTTCGGGTAACCGAAATCAAGGAGCATCTTGCTTTCGCTCAGTTTGTCCAATCTGTGCTATTTTCCGTCCGCCCCAAAAAGAGGCTGTAGCAAAATGATTTCATTTTGCTACAGCCTCTTAATTTTATAATATATTATTTAAATTTTAAAAATCTGCATTTCCTACAGTTCTTGGGAAAGGCAATACGTCACGGATATTTGACATACCAGTAAGATACATAATAGCTCTTTCAAATCCAAGTCCAAAACCTGCATGGTGCGTACCGCCGTATTTTCTGAGGTCTAAGTACCACCAGTAGTCTTTTTCGTCAAGTCCTAGCTCTTTCATACGTGCAGCAAGTACATCCATACGCTCTTCTCTCTGGCTGCCGCCGATGATTTCGCCGATGCCAGGAACAAGGCAGTCCATAGCAGCCACGGTTTTTCCGTCATCATTCAATCTCATATAAAATGCCTTTATTTCCTTGGGATAATCTGTAACGAATACGGGTTTTTTGAATACCTCTTCTGTTAAATAGCGCTCGTGTTCTGTCTGAAGATCGCTGCCCCATTCAACGGGATAGTCAAAATTATCATTGTTTTTCTTTAAAATTTCAATGGCTTCTGTGTATGTTACCCTGCCGAAGTCAGAGCTTGCAACAAATTTTAAACGCTCAATTAACCCTTTATCAACAAAATTGTTCAAAAATTCCATTTCTTCAGGAGCGTTTTCTAAAACATAATTAATAACGAATTTGAGCATATCTTCAGCAAGCTCCATATCGTCAGAAAGGTCAGCAAATGCAATTTCCGGTTCTATCATCCAGAATTCTGCTGCGTGACGTGTTGTATTTGAATTTTCTGCTCTGAAGGTAGGTCCAAAGGTATACACATTTCTAAAAGCCATAGCGTATGTTTCGGCGTTTAACTGTCCGCTTACAGTAAGGTTTGCGCTCTTGCCGAAAAAGTCCTGAGAAAAATCAATGCTGCCATCCGATACAGGGATGTTTTCAAGGTCTAAAGTTGTGACCTTGAACATTTCGCCTGCGCCCTCACAGTCGCTTGCTGTGATTAGCGGAGTATGGGTATATACAAAATCTCTTTCGTTAAAGAATTTGTGAATAGCATAAGCTGCCAGGCTTCTTATCCTGAATACTGCAGAATATGTGTTTGTTCTTGGACGAAGGTGTGCTATTGTTCTTAAAAACTCAAACGAGTGTCTTTTTTTCTGCAAAGGATATTCGGGTGTTGATGCACCCTCTATATCGATTGACTGTGCTTTGATTTCAAAGGGCTGTTTAGCATCGGGCGTTAAAACAAGTTTGCCTGTGATGTTTAACGCAGCACCTACGTTTTGCGATGCAATTTCTTTATAATTTTCTAATAGTTCGCTTTCTGCAACAACCTGAATATTTTTAAAGAAGGTACCATCATTGATTTCGATAAAACCAAAGGCGTTAGATGCTCTTATGGTTCTTATCCAACCTGAAATTTTTACCTCTTGTTCAGCATAGGTTTTTGTGTCTTTATAAATTTGTCTAACTGTTGTCTTCACTAATATTCCTCCTGTTTCTAGAAAGCTATTTATAATATGTTTACGCCGCTTGCCTGGCATACGTTAAGTGTGTATTCATCCCAGATGCTCGACTGAACCTCGCCAATGTGAGCGCAGCCTAAAATCAGCATACAAAGTCTTGATTGACCGATGCCGCCGCCTATAGTAAGTGGCAATTCATCGTTTAAAAGCATCTTATGAAATGGGAGATTTCGTCTGTCGTCACACCCTGAAATAGTGAGTTGTTTGTCAAGTGCTGCCCTGTCTACACGGATGCCCATTGATGAAATTTCAACCGCACAGTCTAAGGTTTCGTGCCAGAAGAAAATATCGCCGTTTAGTGTCCAGTCGTCGTAGTCAGGTGCTCTTCCGTCGTGTGGCTTTCCTGATTTTAGTTTGCCACCAATTTGCATAATAAATGCAGTTTTGTGTACTTTTACAAAAGCGTTCTCGCGTTCTTTTGCGGTCAGGTCAGGGTACATATTTTCAAGCTCCTGTGTTGTGATAAATGCAACATCACGACACAGATGTGTTTTGAGCTGTGGAAAGCGTGTGTGCAACAGGTCGCTCGTTTCGCAGATAGCGCCTACTATTGCATCAACTACTTTTTTCAAATATTCAATATTACGCTTTTCTTTTGTAATGATTTTTTCCCAGTCCCACTGGTCAACATATATTGAATGCAGATTATCAAGCTCTTCATCGCGTCTTATTGCGTTCATATCAGTATACAAACCGTTGCCAACTGCAAAATCATACTGTTTAAGAGCAAGTCTTTTCCATTTAGCCAGTGAGTGAACAATCTGGGCGTTTGCTCCAACTGCGGGAATATCAAATGTTACAGGACGTTCAAAACCATTTAAATTATCGTTAAGGCCTGAATTTTCAGCAACAAACAAAGGTGCTGTGACTCTTTTTAAATTAAGTGCATCTGCAAACTCTTTCTGAAATGTCGACTTGATATTAGATATAGCTCTTTGCATGTCATAAGTGTCAAGAGCAGCCTTATATCCTTCTGGTATAAAGGTTTTGTTCATGGTAATCAACTCCTGTTACGATTTATGGGTTTAGTCTGTTAGGTCCACGGAAGATGAACATTGCATCTTTAATGTGCAGGCCGAGCAGAAGCATTGTAAATCTGTCGATACCGAGACCGAATCCACCGTGTGGAGGGCAACCGTATCTGAAAAACTCGAGGTAAAATTCAACGTCTTTAGCCAAGCCTTTTTCTTCTGCCTGTTTCTTTAATATATCATAGCGGTGCTCACGCTGAGCGCCTGTTGTAATTTCTACGCCGCGCCAGATAAGGTCGTAGCCCAAAGGCATTCCTTTTTCGTCTCTCATGTGGTAGAATGCTCTTTTTTCTGCGTTAAAATCGGTTACAAATAAGAACTCGTGGTTAAAATGTTTCTTTACCCACTCAAAGCTTAAGCGCTCTGCATCTGTGGTCAGGTCGCCTTTTTCAGAATCGGGTACCGTGTAGCCGAAATCTTTTTCAAGAGCATCATATAGCTCTGATAGAGTTACAATCGGGAATGGTTGTTTAGGAACTATAATTTCTGTTCCGAACACCTCTTTGATTTCTTCACCGTATTTTTCATTTACCTTATCTAAAGCATATGTCAGAATATTTTCTTCCATCTTCATTACGTCGCAATATGACTCAATGTAGCTAATCTCTAAGTCAAAGCCCGTAAATTCTGTTGTGTGTTTGCTTGTGTAGGATTTTTCTGCACGAAATACAGGACCTATCTCAAAAATCTTTTCAAAGCCACTTGCCATAGCCATTTGCTTGTAAAACTGCGGGCTTTGAGCAAGGTATGCACTTCTGTCAAAGTACTTAACTTCAAAAACATCAGAACCGCTTTCACTTGCTGTGCCGATTAGCTTTGGCGAGTGGATTTCTATAAAGTTATTATCTATTAAATATTCACGCATTGCGCCGACTAATGCAGTCTGTACTTTAAACATAAGTTGATTTTCGTCTGTTCTTAAGTCAATCCAGCGAAAATCAATTCTTTGGTCGATGCTTGAGCGTTCAACTGCCTGTTTTTTCTTTGTGGCAGGAATTTCTTTTCTTGTGATTGGCAGAGCATCGGCAACGCTTTCTACGATTAGTTCATCAGGAAGGATTTCAATACCGCCCATTTTAACATATTCGTTTTCAATAACCTTACCGATAACAGTGATAACACTGTCGCCTGTCAGTATATCCAGTGAGCTTTCCATTTCGGGGTGTAGCTCTTTTTCAACAGTTATCTGAATTTTGCCTGTTATGTCTTTTAATATGATAAATGCCATGGCTTTTGAGTTTCTGAAGTTTTCGATAAAGCCCTGAACCTTCACTGTTTTGCCGATATTGTCTTTTATATCTTTTACATAAGTTCTCATCATTGAGAATCCCTCCAATGCAAAAATTTTCAATTATAACTATACCCAATTATTATATCACTATTTTCGTGTTTTTGTCAATGTAAATTTAGTTAAATGAAGTTTTATAAAATAATAAGGCTGCAGCACTTTGCTGCAGCCTTTAAGATGTAATTTTTATTATTTTAAAGCAGCCTTTGCCTGTTCAACCAATGCAGCAAATGCAGCCTTGTCTGAAACTGCGATTTCAGCTAACATTTTGCGGTTCATTTCGATGCCTGCTTTCTTTAAACCGTTCATAAATGTTGAGTAGTTCATGCCGTTTACCTTAGCCTGAGCTGAGATTCTGGCAATCCAAAGCTGACGGAAGTTTCTCTTCTTTAACTTACGACCAACGTATGCATAAGATAATGATTTCATTACAGCTTCTTTAGCTGTTCTGAACTGCTTGCTTTTAGCACCTCTGTAGCCTTTTGCTAATTTTAATATTCTTTTATGTCTTTTGCGCGTGGTGAGAGCGCCCTTAATTCTTGCCATTTGTTGTTACCTCCAAAATTTTAATATTTTTTGCGAATTACTTATAAGGAATTAACTTCTTTAATGTTTTTAAATTCGCGCTGGACGCATATGCACCCTTTCTTAAATTTCTCTTTCTCTTAGTAGATTTCTTTGTGAGAATGTGACTTGTAAAAGCGTGGTTCATTTTGATTTTACCGTTTTTTGTAACTCTAAATCTCTTTGCACTCGCTCTATGTGTTTTGATTTTAGGCATTTTTATAACCCCTTCCAAAAATTTTTTATTTAGCTGTGCCCTTTGGGGACACAAGCATACTCATATTCTTGCCCTCAAGCTTTGCAGGTTTATCAACAACGCCAACCTCTTCGACATAGTCTTTAAACCTGTCTAAAAGCTGCTTTCCTAAATCGCTGTGATGTACCTCACGGCCACGGAAACGAACTGTGATTTTAACCTTTTCGCCTGCTGATAAGAACTTCTTAACGTGATTTGCTTTAGTCTCAAAATCGTGGTTATCGATAGACGGAGAAAGTCTGATTTCTTTAACAGAAATAACCTTTTGGTTTTTCTTGTTTTCTTTGTCGCGCTTTGAAAGCTCAAACTTATACTTGCCATAGTCCATGATTTTACATACTGGTGGCTCCGCCTTAGGAGCGATCAGGACAAGGTCATAGTTTTTAGCGTACGCCTGTTCTAAAGCGTCTTTAGCTGATGTGATGCCTATTGGCTCTCCATCAGGACCGACCAGACGAACTTCTTTGCATTTGATTTCTTCGTTAATCAATAATTCTTGCTTACTAATGGAAAAACACCTCCAAAAATTTTAAAAAAACTCGCTTTTAAGACATAAAAATAAGCGGACAGATACCTGTCCGCTAAAATACTCAGTAAAGAAAAAGTATCAACCATTTTGGCGATTGCCTGATGGTGAGAAGCGAACAAGCCTCTACTTAATGCTTAATTATAATAACACAACAAAAACATTTTGTCAACAACTTTTTTAAAAAAAGTGTCACCAATCATTGACAATTATACAATTGATTTGCTAAAAAAGTGAAATTAAAATTGACTATTTTATTGCTATGTGGTATAATTCAACTGCGTGCTGTGGCACGGTCAGTTCGATAAATTGTCAGGAGTAAAGTAATGAATAAATTATTTAAAAACAAGGCTTTTTTAATATCTATATCATCGCTTGTGACATTGATAATTATTATAGGATGTCTCTTTGGAATAGGCGAGGTTCGAATAAGGCTTAAAGGTGTGTTAGAGCGTGCATTCCCTGATAAATTCGGGCAAAGCATTTACTATATCAATAATGTAAAGAGCGACACTGTAAGCCAGATGGACTTTTTGGTAAATGATGTGCGAGAAGTAAAGATAAATAGCCAAAGAAGCTATCTCATAAATCATTCGCGTGGCTTTGCACTCGGATTTCCAAATGATGCAGAGTATGATTTTTCTGCCGCTCAAGAATACATAAATGTTAGTTGTGAAAAATTTTCTGCGGTAGTTTCTAAAGAGTATACTACATATGCCCCCGGTGTTGAGGAAAGTAAAAGATACGTTTCAGAGTGTATTAATAAATATATCCTAAGCGAAAAGTATTTAAAAGAAAACACCATTACACTCCACAAAAACGATACAGAAACAGTGGGAGATTATCCGGTTCAGATTATAGCACTCACAAGAACTCCTGAAGCAGGAAGTAAGTGTGTTGATAACACTTATGTTTATTGCTATATTTACAAAGATGATGTTCTGTTTTATCGTATAATGTTTAAGGCAAGAGAGTATGATAGTGAGCTTTTAGAAGAAGTGTATAAAACACTAGAGTCATTTACTGAGGATGTAATGGTAAAGGGCGTATCTGATACTTTTGCAGAGTTTTACCCCGTGATAAATGATGACTGGAACGAAAAAACCAAGGCGTTATATGAAGATATTGTAAATTCCAAAGAGTGTAAATGGGGAGTATTTGTACCAAGAGCGGTGCTTCAGAATAACTACCGCGATGTGTTGTCGTTAGAGGAAAAGGTGGCATCTAAATTTGACGGGGTGCTAGAATATATGTTTTTATGTGATGAAGTGCCAAAAGAGGGTATGAAGTCTGCGTTTGCTGATGGAAAGATTATAGAGCTTACTTTGCAGACTGCTAACGCCATGCACGCAAATCTAGATGGACACAACCCTATGTTTGACATAATAGACGGAAAGTATGATGAAAAAATTTCAAAAATAGCACGGGACATAAAGGAACTTCACAGCCCAGTATTATTCCGTTTAAATAATGAGATGAACTCTGATTGGGTAGGATATTCTGCTGCAGCTTGTCTTACTGACCCTGAAATTTATGTTGCGGTATGGAGAAGAATATATGACATTTTTGAAAAGGAAAATGTCGATAACGCCATATGGGTATTTAACCCTAACGATGAAACATTTCCGCCCAACGGATACAATGCATCTATGGCATATTATCCCGGCAATGAATATGTGCACATATTTGGCATAACGGGGTATAACACGGGCACATATTATGAAAAGGAACATGGAGAGCGCTGGAGAACATTTGACGAAATTTATACAAACATTACAGAGCATTCTGAAAAAACCTACGGGAATTTTCCGTGGATTATCACTGAATTTGCATCAAGCTCAATTGGTGGTGATAAGGCAGAGTGGATTAATGATATGTTTGAAAGTTTAAAGGATTATCCGCATATTAAGATGGCGTTTTGGTTTAACGCTGCAGACTATGATGAACGTCCGGAAAAAGAAGGGTGCGTTGCGCGGCCTTACTGGCTTGATGAAACAGATAAAACAACACAAGCATTTAAAAATGGACTAAGGAAGAAATAATCGGAGGATTGACAATGGATATTAAAAAAGAGGCTTTAAAAAAGCACTACGACTGGAACGGAAAAATTGAGGTAGTTTCAAAAGTGCCTGTTAAGTGTTCAGAGGACTTATCACTTGCCTACACTCCTGGGGTTGCTGAACCCTGCCTGGTTATAAAAGACGATGTAAGCAAATCGTATGAGCTTACACGCCGCAACAATCTGGTTGCGGTCATAACAGACGGTACAGCAGTGTTAGGCCTTGGAGATATAGGTCCTGAAGCAGGTATGCCCGTTATGGAGGGAAAGTGCGTGCTGTTTAAGGAATTTGCAGATGTTGATGCGTTTCCTTTATGTGTAAAAACAAAGGATGTAGACGAGATAGTTTCGACCATATATAATATTTCAGGCAGCTTCGGAGGAATAAATTTAGAGGATATTGCCGCACCGAGGTGCTTTGAAATTGAAAGAAAATTAAAAGAAATATGTGATATTCCTGTCTTTCACGATGACCAGCACGGCACAGCGATTGTGGTAGCAGCAGCAGCCATCAATGCATTAAAGGTTGTAAAGAAAGAATTAGATAAGGTAAAGATAGTTATTAATGGTGCAGGTTCTGCGGGGACGGCCATCTGCAGGCATCTTTTGATGGTTGGAGCAAAAAATATCGTAATGTGTGATAGATTTGGTATAATTTGTGAGGGAAACGAAACGCTTTCTGATGCTCACCGAGAGATCAGCAAAATCACAAACAGAGAGAAAAAAACAGGTACACTTTCTGATGCTTTGGTTGGTGCTGATATATTTATTGGTGTTTCGGCTCCAAACATTTTAAACGAGGAAATGATAAAATCTATGAATGACGATGCAATAGTTTTTCCTATGGCAAACCCGGTTCCGGAAATTATGCCTGATAAGGCACTTTTAGCCGGGGCAAAGGTTGTAGGCACGGGAAGGTCAGACTTTCCTAATCAAATAAACAATGTGCTGGCATTTCCGGGGATTTTCCGCGGGGCGCTTGATGTAAGAGCAAGTGACATAAATGACGAGATGAAGGTTGCAGCATCATACGCTATTGCAGGACTTGTGGATGAGGGCGAGCTTTCATTTGATTACATATTGCCTAAGGCTTTTGATAAGCGTGTGGGAAAAGCAGTGGCAAAAGCGGTGGCAGAAGCTGCTAAAAAAAGCGGAGTTGCCCGTATATAGTAAAATAAAAAACATCCCTTATCATAAGGGATGTTTTTTATTTTTGTCTTTATTGAGCAGGTGTTATGCTTTCAAATGTTGCTTCTACATATGTAGGAACAATCTGTATAAATGTGTTTCCGGGGTTTAATTTTAGCGGTGTTCCATCTTTTAGCGTGTACTCTGTCTTTGCTTCGCGGGAAGCCTTTGACCAGTTAATTTCAACTGCTTGTCCATCTGAAAAATAGTATCCTGTGCCTGAACCAATGTTCTTTAAATCCTGTCTGCCTTTATTTTCACTGTCAGGCAGGTTTACATTTTGCAATGTATACATAATGATATTTTTTGCACTCAGGGGTTCTTTTGTCTGCGAATCATGTGTTTTTCCGTTTACATAGCGGATAAAACGAGCCGAATCTTCGTCGTATTTATAATCAACTTTATAGAAGTTTGCATAGGGTATAGAGATGGAAGAAACTGCTGTGCCGCCTGTTGGTGTCTCGTCTGTTTCTCTGTAGTTCGGCATATTGTTTTTTGTGTCGCGGCGGTAGTTTTTCTCATCGGCACGCAAGGAAAGCTTTTCGGTCGATGTATATAAGTTGTGCCATGTCTTGTCATAAGTATTATCGCGCCAAAATGAAGCGCCGTCTGATGTGACACCGTTTATATTGTTTATTCCCAGAGCAGAAATGTCTTTTGCTGCTTTAGGGCTCCATCCTGCATGAGAATAGATGGCATCGTGTTCTAATGCATAGTCTAAAAAGTAATGTCTTGACGAACGGACGGGTCCAACCTTTTCAAGCTCAAAGTCTTTAAATAAAGCCATAAATCTTGTCGCTCTGCCCTCTACGACGATTTCGTAAACCATATACGCATCTTCAAGTCCGATTTGCGGACGGGCAGCGTTTGTATCATTATCTATCATAAGTGCGATAGGTCTTACGTTTTCTTTTGATTTCATTTCAGTATAGAACGGGTCTGCGTCAGGAACCTCTATGGCGTAGGGTTCATCTGTTGAGGTAGGCACGTTATTTTTACATGATGTAAAAGAAAGTACTGTGGCCATGCAAAGTAAGAGCGATAAAAACTTTTTCATATGATAAATTCTCCTTTTATTTTATTTAATAAAGCAACCAGGGCTGCTTTTCTGTGACTGACTTCGTTTTTTTCCTCCAAAGACATTTCAGAGAATGTTTTTATGTGATTGATTGAGTAAAAATAAGGGTCGTATCCAAAACCGTTCTCGCCGCGCGGTGTTTCGCGCAAAATACCGGGACAACTAATGCCCTCTGCCTCGATTTTTGTGCCATCAGGAAGAAGCAGGCATACTGCACACGAAAACCTTGCAAATCTTTCATCGGGAGGGACAGCACTCAGCTCTTTTGAGAGCTTTTTCACCTTTTCGCTATATGGTGTATCCTCTCCAGCGTATCTTGCAGAGTAAACACCTGGGCGTCCGCCTAATGCCTCTATCTCAAGTCCTGAATCATCTGCTAAAACAGCAAGGTCAGTAAGGCGTGAAATCGCACTTGCTTTTATGTAGGCGTTTTCAAGAAATGTTTCTCCGTCTTCGCAAACGTCAATCTCGATGTTTACATCCTTTAGGGATACTATTTCAAAATCAGACAAAATCTCTTTGATTTCCCTGAGTTTTCCCTGATTTGTTGTTGCGGCTAAAATTGTCTTAATCATCATCTCACCAACTTTTATGTATTGTCTTAAAAACATTTTATCACATTTATGAGCAAAATGCACATTAAAATACTATTACAATTATTTTTAAAAAGTGCTTGTCTTTTTTCCGAAATCATAATATAATTAATACATACAGAATTTTATTTCATAAAATTCTTAAGAGCTGATGCTCTTTTGTGCTCTTTCGAGCACTGTGTCAATTGATGGCGTCGCAAAAATCTCCTTGCGAGCAAAGATTTTTGCTCCTGGTAAAATGATTTCTCGGCATCTAAATTGTGCACGGATTCTATAATAATGTATAAAGAACGAGTGATTGGAGATTTATATGAAGAATTTAATCGTTGGTCAGTCAGGTGGCCCTACTGCTGCAATAAATTCAACACTGGCAGGAGTTATAAATAGCGGCATTGAGTCAGAAAAAGTAGGCAAGGTTTATGGTATGGTAAACGGAATTTTAGGGATGCTTGAGGGCAAGGTTGTCGATCTGGATGATTTGGGAAACGACGACAAAAAAATAAGACAATTAATGACTACTCCTGCATCGTTTCTTGGTACTTGCAGATACAAGCTGCCCAAAGATGATAAGGCCGTATACGAAAAAGTGTTTAAAGTTTTACAAGAGTATGATATCGGTTATTTTTTCTACATAGGTGGCAATGACTCTATGGATACAGCGGCAAAATTGTCAAAGTATGCCATTGAGAATAACAAAGATATAAAATTTGTAGGAATAGCCAAGACAATAGACAACGACCTTCCTGAAATGGACCATACCCCTGGATTTGGCAGTGCTGCAAAATATATAGCAGCGACTGTCCGCGAGATAGCAACGGATGCAGATGCTTATGACATCAGGTCTGTTGAAATTGTTGAAGTAATGGGCAGAGACGCAGGATGGCTTGCAGGATCGTCCGTATTGGCATCTTCAGGCGGAAAAGGACCTGACCTCATTTATTTGCCTGAAAGAGAGTTTGAGCTTGAAAGATTTTATAGCGATGTTTCTAAAAAGTTAGAAGAAAAGAATCACGTCTTAGTAGTAGTTTCAGAAGGAATCAAAACAGCAGACGGAAAATATATATGTGATATGTTAGCAGATGGTGCAAAAGACGCTTTTGGTCATACGAAGCTGGGCGGTACAGGTAGGATTTTAGAGCGTTTGGTTAAAAATAAGTTTGGCGTAAAGGTAAGGAGCATTGAACTAAGCACCCCTCAGCGCTGTGCAGCACATATCCTGAGCAAAACAGATATTGATGAGGCTTTCAGGCTTGGTTATTCTGCAGTTTGCGAGGCGGTTTTGGGAAAAACAGGCATAGTTATGGCAATTAAGAGAGTATCTGATACCCCGTACAAGGTAGCCTATGAGGCGGTAGATGTAAACAAGGTTGCAAATGAAGCAAAAATTGTGCCCACTGATTACATAAACAAAGACGGAAACTACGTTACAGAAAAATTTATAGACTATATTAAGCCTTTGGTTTTGGGAGAAATTTATCCTGAATACTTAAACGGCGTTCCAGAATTTTTGATTTTAGAAGAAAAATAATTTTAAACTCCCTGTGAAAGGGAGTTTTTTTATTAAAAAAAGTATTTTTTTATGATTTTCGTTGCAAAAAGAACAAAAGTATGTTAAAATTAAGTAAAATAAATATAAATATGTGTATTTTTGGGTTTTACATAGAGGAAAAGCTATGAAGAATAAATGGATTATACCTGTTGTGTTGTTTATAGTTTTAATTACAGCCTATGCAGTAAGAGGGATTTTTCAATCTCGCATAGAGCTGGAGGTTTTGCAGGAAGGCAGAATTGAAGAATCAAGCACCACACAGGCAATTTTGATTAAAAATGAAAAAGTAAATACATTGACTCTATCGGGTAGCACAGAAATTTACGCTAAAGACGATGAGCGCGTGGCAAGAAACGAAATTTTAGCTATAACCCATGGAGATAGCGAGGATAAGGCACTTTTAGAGGAATTTGCCGAAATCAATAAAAAAATTGTTGCAATTCGCTCAAGCCATGCAGACAGTTCCATATATATGAGTGATGCTATGCAAATGGAGTCAGAAGTTTCGTCATATGTGGATGACATAATTGAGCTTTCTTCTGATAATGATTTTTCAAAACTTGGTGAACTCAAATATAAAATATCTATGATTGCAGCTCAGAAGGCAGTTGCAAGAGGCGAAAGCGTAACAACTCCTGCCGAAGAGGTTTTGACCCTGCAAACAAGAAAGAACGAAATAGAAGCAATGCTGGGAAAATCAGTACATATTGTTACAGCAGATATTGCGGGAATTTTTGTGGAGGGAAGAGACGGGTTTGAAGAAAGTCTGGCTCCCGACAAAATCAATACACTAACTCCTGATATTGTAAATGACGTTATAAATAACAGCAAAAACGGTAACCTCATTAACGAAGAAAATAATTATACGTATAAGATTGTAGATAATTTTAAATACTGCGTTGCGGTAAACCTTGAGGGTGAACTGGCAGACAGTATAAAGGTTGGCGACAGCGTCGATATAAGATTTTTGGACTTTTCCCCAAAAGAGGTAAAAGCGACAGTAAAGCATATTTCAGAGCCGGATGAGGATGGGTTTAAAACCGTTGTCGCCGAATGCGACAATTATGTAAAAAATCTTATGTCACAAAGGGTTGTACGTGTAGATTTTGTGAAAAAAAGCATTAGCGGCTACAAGGTAGATATAGAGCATATACACACAGTGGACAATACCATAGGTCTTTTTATTAAGCGTGGGGCAGTTATGAGATTTTTGCCTGTAAACATCAAATACAGCAATGAAGAAGAGGCTATTGTTACATCTGCCGACCCGGGCATGCCTATAAAATCTTATGATGAGATAGTAATAGCTGCGCCTGAATTTTCTGATGGAAAAGTAATTGTATCACAGTAAAGGAAATGATAAAAGTGATAAAAGATAATGTAAAAAAAGTACTTGATAATATCGGGGAGGCTGCCATAAAATCAGGCAGAAAACCTGAAGATATAACTTTGGTTGCTGTAACTAAAACGGTAACTGCTAAAGAAGCAGGTGAAGTTTTGGATGCCGGGGTTTTAACACTCGGAGAAAACCGAGTGCAGAGTCTGCTTGATAAATACGAAGTTTTAGGAAACAGACCCGAGTGGCATTTAATAGGACATCTGCAGACAAACAAGGTTAAGTATATAGCTGATAAGGTATCCTTGATTCATTCGGTTGAGAGCTTAAAACTTGCTGAGGAAATAGACAAAAAATTTAAAGAGGCAGACAGAATTGCAAAAATTTTAATTCAGGTAAATGTCTCCGGTGAAGAGAGCAAATTCGGCATTACGCCTTCTGATGCATTTTCCCTTATAGAAAAGGTTTCACAGCTTAAAAATGTACATGTAAAAGGGCTTATGACAATGGCACCTTTGATTGCCACATCTGATGAGTGCAGGAAATATTTTTATGAGCTTAAAAAGTTATCAGAAGAGATAAAGAATAAAAAATATGAAAATGTAGATATGTGCCATCTTTCCATGGGAATGAGCGGCGACTACAAAGAAGCAATACTGGAAGGTGCAACAATTGTTCGTGTAGGCAGTGCACTATTTAACTAAAGCGCATAATATCTTTACATAAAAAATGAATTAAGTTATGGTATAATTGAAAGGATGTAAAAAAATGAGCACAATGAACAAAATGCTTAAGTGGATTGGACTGGGAGATGAAGAAGAGGATATCTATGAAGTAGAAACAGATGCAGCAGATGAAATGATTGAACCTGCTACACCATTAGGAAGAAGGGCAAAGGTTTCATCTATTTCAGGCGGAACACCTTCTAAGGTTGTTGTTATCCAGTTTTTAAACTTTGATGATGCAAAGGATGCAGCAGACCATTTAAAGAACAGAAAACCTATCGTTGCAAACTTAGAAAAGCTTGACAATGAAACAACACGCAGAGTTGTTGACTTTTTGTCAGGTGCTGTATATGGTGTTGGCGGTAAAATTCAGAATGTTTCAAACAGAATTTTCCTTATTACGCCCAGCAATGTAGAGGTTACAGGCAACTATCGTGAAAGCGCAAAGACAAGCGGTTTTCCTTTTGTAAATTAATATGAAATTAAGCGCACATTCACAAGATGATGAATGGCTTTCAAGATGTGAGGATTTCGAGCAGTCTGTACTTAAGTATAAGAGTGTTCGTTTTTCTCATTTTGTGAGCCCGCATGATCTTGCAGTTTTTGTATCAAAATATCGACTCTCGCCAGATGTAAGGTATAAATCATTCGGTGGAAGTCAGGATGCAGAACGGGTAGTTTTGGCTTTTTATCCGGATTTTTTAGAAATTGATAATTCTGATTTTCCTATCACAGCGCTAAAAATTTCAAATTTAGGCGCTATGACGCACAGGGATGTTTTAGGCTCTGTTTTAGGGCTTGGGATAAAGCGTGAGATGGTTGGCGACATATATTTTGGTGACAACAACGCGTATATTATGTGCGAAAAAACTGCAGCTGACTACATTATGTATAATTTAAAAACAGTAGGCAGACAGAATGTAGAGGTAACTCTTTGTGATGGGGATACAGTCTTTTCTTTAAAACACAAGTTCGAGGTAGTAAAGATTATAGTTTCGTCACTAAGGCTTGATGCGGTAGTTTCTGCTGTTTGCAAAATGTCGCGCGCAGATGCATCAAAAAACATTGTATCAGAAAATGTCAATCTGAACTTTATTACACAGAACAATCCCGATAAGAAAATATCACAAGGAGATCTTGTTTCAGTAAGACATCACGGACGATTTATGGTGGATGCCATTGTTGGTGAAACAAAAAAAGGACGCATTATATTGGAAGTAAAAAAATATATATAATTAATATGGAGAGGACGGAAAAACTATGATTACGCCTGTTGATTTAGAGAACAAGGAGTTTAAAAAAGGTTTTCGCGGATATGATATTGACGAGGTTGAAACGTTTTTAACAGAGCTTTCAAAGGATTACGCAAGAATTTATCGCGAGAATGCAGGATTAAAGGACAAAAATGCGATTTTGACCGATGCTATTGAAAATTACAAAGAAATGGAAGAAACCATGCGTAGCGCTATAATTTCCGCCCAGAGGACAAGCGAGGAAATCCTTAAAAACGCACACGAGCAAGCCGATATAATAGTTAAAGAGGCTAAAATCCGTGCAAAAGAAACAATGGATGAACTCGACAGAGATATTCAGGAATTAAAACGTGAGAGCGCAGAAATTGAAGGAAGAAATATGTTACTTCGCGCAAAGCTCAAGACAGTTTTAAATACATACCTTAGTATGCTTGATGAAATTCCGGCTACAGAGGATGAAGTTGTTAAAGAAGTAAAATCCGTTGATACGAGCACACAAGCTTTAGAAACAGAAACAATTCGTATCGATTTGACAGATAAAGAAGACGAAGAATAATGCTTTAAGCAATAAACAGTTAGGAGAGAAAAACAAATGGCAGAAGATTACGGTAAGACCCTTAATTTGCCGAGCACTGAGTTTTCAATGAGGGCAAATTTGCCTCAGAGAGAGCCTGAAATACTCAAAAGATGGCAAGATGAAAACATGTATGAAAAGCTGATGGAAAACAATGAAGGAAAGCCTCTTTTCATACTTCATGACGGACCTCCGTATGCAAACGGAAATATGCATATGGGTCACGCCTTAAATAAAACGTTAAAGGATGTTATCACAAGATTTAAAAATATGGATGGCTATAAAGCCCCATATATTCACGGTTGGGACACTCATGGTCTGCCTATTGAAAGACAGGCTATTAAACAGCTGGGAGTAAATCGTCACGAGATAAGTATTGTCAAATTTCGTGATATGTGTCGTGATTTTGCACTTTCTCAGGTAGAAAATCAGAAGTCTCAGATCAAACGTCTGGGCGCGCTGGGCGATTGGGATAACTCATATTTGACATTAGCTCCTGAATTTGAAGCAAAACAGATCGAAATCTTTGGCGAAATGGCAAAAAAAGGCTATATATATAAAGGGTTAAAGCCTATTTATTGGTGCACAGACTGTGAAACAGCTCTGGCAGAAGCCGAGATTGAATATGAAGAAGACAAGACAAGCTCGATTTATGTTAAATTCAGAGTTTCTGAGGACAACGGTGTTTTCAAAGATACAGGTATAGATAAAAATGAAATATATTTTGTAATCTGGACAACAACAACCTGGACACTTCCCGGTAACGTTGCGATTGCTTTAAACCCTGAGTTTACTTATAGTTTAGTTAAGGCAAATGGGGAATACTATGTTTTGGCACATGAGCTTATTGAAAATGTACTTGCAGCTGCAAAAATTTCCGACTACGAAGTTGTGGCTCAGTATACAGGTAAAGAGTTAGAGCTTATCCGCTGCAAACATCCGTTTATTGACAGAGAATCTTTGGTAATCGTTGGTGACCACGTTACATTAGATGCAGGTACAGGCTGTGTTCATACAGCTCCAGGTCATGGTGCAGAGGACTATGTTGCTTGTAAAAATTATAAAGAAATCCCGATTATCGTTCCTGTTGACGGCAAGGGATACTTAAATGAATTGGCAGGAGAATTTGCAGGATTATTCTACGAAGAATCAAATGCTGAGATTATCAAAAAGCTAAAAGAAGTGAATGCACTTTATGCTATAGAAGACATTATCCACCAGTATCCACACTGCTGGAGATGTCATAAGCCTATTGTATTTCGTGCTACAGAGCAGTGGTTTGCATCTGTTGATGAAATTAAGGACGCAGCAATTGAGGCGATCAAGGGTGTTCGCTGGATTCCAAAATGGGGCGAAGACAGAATTACTGGTATGGTTGCAGACAGAAGCGACTGGTGTATCTCAAGACAGAGAACATGGGGCGTTCCTATTCCTATATTCTACTGCAAGGATTGTGGCAAAGAATTAATTACAGAAGATTCTATCAAGGCTGTGTCAAAGCTCTTTGCAGAAAAAGGCTCTACAGCATGGTATGAAACTGATGCAAGTGAAATTTTGCCATCCGGTACAAAATGTGAATGCGGATGCACAGAATTTACAAAAGAAAAAGACATTATGGACGTTTGGTTCGACTCCGGTTCATCGCACTCTGGTGTATTGGATGTTAAAGAAGGCCTGCAGTTCCCTGCTGACCTCTATTTAGAAGGTAACGACCAGTACAGAGGCTGGTTCCAGTCATCACTTTTAACATCAGTTGCAGCTCGTGGACAGGCGCCTTATAAGACAGTTATCACACACGGTATGATTGTGGATGAGACGGGCGAAAAAATGTCAAAATCAAAGGGCAATGGTATAAGCCCTCAGGATATTATTGAAAAGTATGGTGCAGATTTACTCCGTTTATGGGTAGTATCGGCTGACTATAAAACAGACATGAGAATTTCTGACGGTATCTTAAAGCAGTTGTCAGAATCATACAGAAAAATAAGAAATACAGCAAGATATATACTTGGAAATATCAGCGACTTTAATCCTGAAGCAGATATGGTGGCAACAGAGGAGCTTTTAGATATTGACAAGTGGGCACTCATAAGACTTTCAAAGCTTACAGAAAAGGTTTTAGACGCTTACAGAAATTACGAATTCCATATCGTTCAACACGCAATTCACAATTTCTGTATAGTTGATATGAGTAATTTCTATCTTGATGTTATAAAAGACAGACTCTACACAGAAAAGGCAGACAGCAAGGCACGTCGTGCGGCACAGACTGTAATGTATAAGGTTTTAGATTCTTTAGTTAGAATGTTAGCACCTGTTTTAGCCTTTACAAGCGAAGAAATCTGGGCAAGTATGCCTCATACAGCTTCTGATAAGACAGAATATGTTATCTTAAATGATATGCCAAAACCTACACCTGAGCTTTATGACGAGGTGTTTGAGTCCAAGTGGGCAAGACTTATGTTGGCTAAAGCCGATGTTTCAAAGGCGCTTGAGACGGCTCGTGGTGCTAAGGTTATAGGTAAATCATTAGGAGCTAAGGTAGAGATTTTTGCAGATGGTTCATACTATGATTTATTAAAGGAAATGGAAAGTGACCTGTTTACTTACTTTATCACATCAGGTGCAGAAGTTAAGCCTTTAGCTGATGCAACTGACGATGCTATACTTGGCGAAACAGGTATTAAGGTATTAGTATCTGTAGCAAGTGGAGATGAGTGTGAACGTTGTTGGATTCATTCTGAAACTGTAGGCAAAGACACAGTACATCCTACATTGTGTGCAAGATGTGCAAGTGTTCTTAAGGAGGACTAATAAAATTGCTCATACCATTTTTTGCAGGTATATTTATAATTGCGATTTTAGATCAGGCGGCAAAAGTTTTTGCCGCCGGTCTTTTGCCGAGTCTTAAAAGCGTTCCGATTATAAAAGATGTTTTTCACCTGACGTATGTAGAAAATACAGGTGCTGGGTTTGGTGTTTTTTCCGGTCATACATGGATATTGACTGTGCTTACTTTGGCGGTTATTTTGGCTGTAGTTATCTATATGACAGCCAAAAGACCAAAAAGCAAAACGCTTACTCTGGCCATGACATTTATTATGGGCGGAGCTTTAGGAAATGTAATTGATAGAATAAGGCTTGGTTATGTTATTGATTTTTTTGATTTTACATTGATTGATTTTCCGGTGTTTAATGTGGCAGATTGCTTTATCACAATAGGTGCTGTGATTTTTGCAGTCTATGTGATTTTTTTGAGCGACAAGAAGGAGCGGTAGTATGTTATATGTAGCAGAAGAGAAAGATATCGGCAAAAGACTCGATGTTTTTTTGTCAGAATGTGCTGATATTACGCGTTCTAATGCTCAGAAACTCCTTTCGGACAACTGCGTTTTTGTAAATGGAGTAAAAGGAAATAAAAAGTATAAATTAAAGCAAAATGACGAGGTTCGGGCAATTTTTCCCGAGCCTCGTGTTGTAGAGGTTGTTCCGCAGGATATACCTTTGGATATAGTATATGAAGATGATGACATTGTCGTTGTAAATAAAGCGCAGGGTATGGTTGTGCATCCTGCAGCAGGAAATCCGGACGGCACACTGGTAAATGCGCTGATGTTTCACACAAAAGGAAACTTGTCTGCTATAAACGGAGTCATTCGACCAGGAATAGTTCACAGAATAGATAAAGATACGAGTGGAATTTTAGTGGTTGCCAAAAACGATAAAGCTCATTTGTCGCTATCTGAACAAATCAAAGAGCACAGTATGACCAGAGAATATTTTTGTCTGGTTGTTGGTGGGGTAAGAGAAGATAAATTTACGGTGGAAAAGCCAATAGGACGAGACCCCAAAGACAGAAAGAAAATGTTAGCTGGTGCCCAAGACGGAAGAGAGGCTGTGACGCATTTTTATGTTGAGAAAAGGTATGTTGGCTACACGCTTTTGCGGTGCGTTTTGGAAACAGGCAGAACACATCAGATTCGCGTTCATTTAAAAAGCGTAGGAAAAGCAATAGTGGGTGATACTGTCTACGGGCTGAAAAAAGATGTGCTGGCTCAAAAACACGGTATAAAGGGTCAGCTTTTACACGCGAAAAAGTTGGGTTTCGTGCATCCGACACAAGGTCAATATGTTGAGTACAACAGTGAATTACCACGTGATTTTTTGTGCATATTAGACGAATTAAGCGCTATTTAATAGTCAAATTTGACAAAAATATACAATTGGAACGGTTTTTCGTTGACTATTAATATTCGTTAGAATATAATATATTATGTGCATGGTGTTTTATGTGCATAAAAAGGAATGAGAAGTAATTTGGAAAATATAATAAATTACGAGCAATTGACGGATGAAGATGTTGTGGCGCTTGCGCAAAAGGGAGACGGCCGCGCGACAGACTTTATTGTCAATAAATATAAGGGATTTGTAGAGATACGCTCAATGCCGTATTTTATGGCAGGTGCTGATCGAGATGATCTTGTTCAGGAAGGATTGATTGGGCTTTATAAGGCGATAAAGTCTTACAGCCAGACACGAAAAGCAAACTTTAAAACATTTGCAGAGGTGTGTGTAGTAAGACAAATGATATCTGCAGTAAAAAGTTCAACCCGTAAGAAAAACTCACCCCTTAATCACTATATATCTATTCATGGCCAGGAGGATGAGGGTGATAATATATCAGCAAAGCTTGTTGATATTAAAAATGACGATCCTGAAAGTATGCTGATAGAAAAAGAGGCTGCCGACGGTATGCAAAACAAAATCTTTGGTGTTTTAAGTGATTTTGAATCTGAAGTTTTGAATTACTATTTGTCAGGAATTTCTTATAAGGAAATTGCAAAGTTCATCGGCAAACCTGCAAAAGCTGTAGATAATGCGCTTTGCAGAATTAAAAAAAAGATAGAACATTATATTTAATTTGGTTGTAAGCGCTAAGCGCTTTCAATAGATTTTTAAATTATCAAAGTGAGGGATTTTTAATGTACGAAGACAAGACACTCGTGTGCAAAGACTGCGGAGCAGAATTTGTGTTCACAGCTGGTGAACAGGAATTTTACGCTGAAAAAGGTTTCGAAAATGAACCCAGCCGTTGCAAAGAATGCAGAATCGCAAGAAAGAACAGCATCAGGCAGAACAGAGTAATGCACACAGCAATTTGCGCAGAATGCGGACAGGAAGCTCAAGTTCCTTTTGAGCCAAAAGAAGACCGCGCTGTATACTGCAGTGAATGTTTCGCTAAGCATAAAGGCGAATAATTCAGTGCAAACTGCAATGTTTTAGTAGTACTGATTTATACATAAAAGTTTCACCTGTAAAAAAGTTTTGCAAGTTGAAAAAAGTTGTTAAAAAGTACTTGCATTTTAGTGTTGTATTTGGTATAATATTAATAGTGGATATTGTGGTTAGAAAGAGTGGGAGCTGTTCCCACTCTTTCGCATTATATTTAAAAAATTTAATAAGGGGATATTGTATGGCGTACAGCAGAACAGAACAAGAGGTATTAGTGCTTCTTAATCCTATTATAGAGGCAAAAGGCATCTATCTTTGGGATATCGAATTTAAAAAAGAAGGTCCGTCGTATGTCTTGAGAATTTTTATCGATAAAGACGGAGGAGTTGGAATTTCCGACTGCGAAGAGGTAAGCAGAGAATTAAGCGATGCTTTAGATGCGCATGACCCGATACCTCAGGAGTATATGTTGGAGGTTTCGTCAGCAGGCTTAGACCGCGTCATTAAGTACGACGAGCATTTTGATAAATGTCAGGGAAAAAATGTAGATTTAAAGCTCTTTGCCGCAATAGACGGTTTAAAGGAGTTTACAGCAAGGCTTGTCGGTCATGACGAGGAAAATATAAAACTAGAAATCGACGGAAATGAAAAAGCATTTCCTAAAAATAAAATATCATCAATAAGACTCACTGTTGAGTTTTAATAGTTTGGAGGAATTAAAAAAATGAATCAGGAATTTATTACCGCATTAGCTGAAATTGCGGAGAATAAGAATATAAGCAAGGAATCGCTTTTAGAAACAATTGAGTTTGCATTGATTACAGCTTATAAGAAAAATTATGACCATGCGCAAAACGTTTCTGTCAGCATTGATAAAGAAACAGGCGAAATCAAAGTTTATCAGCAAAAGACAATTGTAGAAGAAGTGGAAAATTCAAATCTTGAAGTAACACTTGATGAAGCAAAAAAAATCAGTGCGTCATACTCTTTAGGAGATGTTGTAAATTACGAGGTCACACCAAAGAGCTTCGGCAGAATTGCCGCGCAAACAGCAAAGCAGGTTGTAGTTCAGCGCATTAAAGAAGCAGAGCGTGACAAGGTAATCACAATGTATCGTGACCGTGAAAACTCCATGGTTACAGGTCTTATTACAAAGAATGAAGGAAAGCTCGTATTTGTTCAGGTTGGCAGTGATACAGAGGCAATACTTCCAATAAATGAGCAAATCGCAGGAGAAAGTTATACAGCAGGCAAAAGAATGAAATTTTTTGTGGCAGAAGTAAAGCTACTAGGAAACAATCCGCAGATTATTCTTTCAAGAACGCATCCTCTGCTTGTGAGAAAGTTGTTTGAACAGGAAGTTCCTGAAATTGCAGATGGCGTAATCGAAATAAAGTCAATTTCAAGAGAAGCAGGCTCGCGTTCTAAGATTTCTGTATTTTCACAGGATGAAAACGTAGATGCTGTAGGTGCGTGTGTCGGTCAGAGAGGTGCACGTGTTCAGGCTATCTGTGATGAACTTGGCGGAGAAAAAATAGACATAATAAAGTACAGCGAAGACCCTGCTGAGTTTATTTCATCAGCTTTAAGTCCGTCTGATGTTATAAAGTGCGAGGTTAACGAAGATGAACATTCGGCGTCTGTTGTAGTTCCTGACGGACAGTTGTCACTTGCTATAGGCAAAGAAGGACAAAACGCAAGACTTGCAGCCAAGCTGACAGGATGGAAAATTGACATTAAGGCGGAGGCGTAATATTTTGGGACACATACCGATGAGAGAGTGTATGCTCTGCCGGAAAAAATTTTACAAATCGGAGCTTTTGCGATTTGTAAAGAGTGAAAACGGAATCGAGATTGATGAAAACCAAAAAAAGAGTGGAAGAGGAGCATATATCTGTGCTGATTGCAAAATGTCGGATAACTTATATAAAAAACGTGTGTTAGACCGGGCATTTAAACAAAAAGTAAATGATGAAGTATATAATTTGCTAAAGGAGAAGGACAATGGATAAGATTTTAAATCTTATAAGTCTGGCAACGAAAGCCGGCAAGGTTAAGACCGGTGAGTTTTTAACTACTAAAACCCTGCAGGAGGACCTTGGGTATTTAGTTGTAATTGCTACTGATACATCAGAAAAATCTACAAAAAGGCTTATGGGAATATCCGAAAACTATGATTGCAGGTCCGTTGTCTATGGAACGAAGGCAGAGCTTGGAAAATTCACGGGCAAAAAAGAAAAAAGCGTCATTGTAATATGTGACAAAGGCTTAGCAGACGCGATAGTAAAAAAACTGGACAATATATAAAAATAGAATCAAAGTGTTATACTATTATCGCTTTGATAAGGTAATATTTCGGAGGTGTAGCATATGGCAAAAGTAAGAGTGCACGAGTTAGCCAAAGAACTCGATTCAAACTCTAAGGAAATAATAGGATTAATGTCAGGATTTGGATTTCCTACAAGAAATCATATGAGCTCATTAGAACAAGAGGAATTGGATGTTTTGTTTGAACGTCTGACTCAAAGCTATGATGGTAAGGTTGAAATCCCTGTTTTTGCAAAGCAAAAAGCAGAAAAGCCTGCTAAAAAGAAAAAAGAAAAAGAACAGATTAAAGATAGTAATAATAGCGCGGATGAAGTATCAAAAATCGACGAGCCTATCGGAAGAAAGGTTCGCCATGTTGATACACGCCAGACGGTAGTTGACTTAAATAAGATTGACGATGAGGTTATAGAAGAGCTTATTCCTGAAAATGTTTCTGATGATGTTGTTAAAAAACAGAAATTAAAAAAGGGTAAGGATAAACTCCGCGATAGCAATCAGGTCAAGAACAAGGCAAAGGTCAACAAGGAGGAAAAGGTTAAAAAAGGTCCTATCACTGTTAAAATTCCTGACGAAATCGGCGTAGGTGAACTGGCAGAAAGGCTTCAGGTTCCTGCAACAGAAGTAATCAAAAAGCTTATGATGTTAGGTGTTATGGCATCTATCAGTCAAAGCGTTGACTATGACACAGCATCATTGATTGCAGAAGATTTTGGTGCAAAGGTTGAAAAGGAAATTATTCTATCGCGTGAAGATATTTTATTTAACGATTTTGAGGATAGAGAGGAACAACTTGAAACTCGCTCACCTGTTGTTGTCGTAATGGGTCACGTTGACCATGGTAAGACTTCTTTGCTTGATGCTATCAGAAGTACAAATGTTATAGATACAGAAGCCGGTGGCATTACACAGCATATCGGTGCTTATCGTGTAAGAATCAACGACAGAAAAATTACATTCTTAGACACCCCTGGACATGAAGCGTTTACTGCTATGCGTGCACGTGGTGCTCAGGTAACAGATATTGCAATACTGGTTGTAGCAGCAGATGACGGTATTATGCCACAGACAATCGAGGCTATTAACCACGCAAAGGCTGCAAACGTAGGAATAATTGTCGCTATTAATAAAATTGATAAAGATGGCGCAAACCCCGACAGAATCAAACAGGAGTTAACAGAGCATGGTTTGGTTCCTGAGGACTGGGGCGGCGACACAATCTGTGTTGAAATTTCAGCAAAACACAGACAAAATATTGAAGAATTACTTGAAATGGTAATTTTGGTTGCTGATATGAGAGAGCTGAAGGCAAATCCGAACAGACAGGCAAAGGGTACCGTTATCGAAGCAAAGCTTGATAAAGGCCGTGGTCCTGTTGCATCAATTCTGGTTCAGAATGGTACACTAAAGGCAGGGGACACAGTTGTTGTCGGAACATCATTCGGTCATATAAGAGCTATGTTTGACGATAAGGGTAAGCCGGTTAAAAAGGCAGGCCCGTCTGTTCCTGTTGAAATTTTAGGATTAGACTCTGTTCCTGAGGGCGGCGAGGTTTTTTACGCTGTTGAAGATGAAAAAATGGCAAAGCAGGTTATAGAAGCAAGAAAGCAAAAAATTAAAGACGAACGCCTGACTGCGAGCAACGTTGTTACACTTGATGACTTCTTTAGCAAAGTTCAGGAAGGTCAGATAAAAGACTTAAACATCATTATAAAAGCAGACGTTAATGGTTCTGTTGAAGCCGTTAAGCAGTCTTTGGAAAAGCTTTCAAATGAAGAAGTAAGAGTAAATGTTATTCACGCCGGTGTTGGCGCAATTCGTGAATCTGACGTAATGCTTGCATACACTTCAAACGCTATCATCGTAGGCTTTAACGTTCGCCCTGACGCAGGTGCAACTGCTTCAGCTGAAGCACAGGGAGTAGATATCAGACTGTATCGTGTAATTTATACAGCTATTGAAGAAATTGAAGCAGCTATGAAGGGTATGCTTGACCCGACATACAAAGAAGAGGTTACAGGTCATGCTGAAATCAGACAGACATTTAAGGTTTCAGGTGTTGGTACAATCGCGGGCTGTTATGTAACAGACGGTACAATTACACGAAACACACAGGTTCGTATTGTTCGTGATGGTGTTGTTATCCACGAGGGCGAGCTTGCATCTTTAAAAAGATTCAAAGATGATGTTAAGGAAGTTAATCAGGGATATGAATGTGGTCTTTCTATTGAAAGATTTAACGACATTAAAGAAGGCGACGTAGTAGAAGGCTTCAAGATGGTTGAAATAGAAAGATAACAAAGGAGAAAAACATGGGAGCAAATAGAATTAACAGAATAAACGAAGAAGTAAGACGTGAACTTTCTGACATTATTCGTGAGCTTAAAGATCCAAGAATTCCAGTAATGACAAGTGTTGTGTCGGTAAATGTTACTCAGGATTTACGTTATGCAACAGTTTATGTAAGTGTTTTTGGTGATGATGACGTTAAGAAAAATGCTCTTTTGGCGCTCAAAAAATCGGCAGGTTTTGTCCGTCGTGAGCTTGGTCACAGACTTAATCTCCGATATACTCCCGAAATGATTTACAAAGCAGATGATTCAATAGAGCATGGTGCAAGAATAAACGAACTCTTGCGCAAGGGGGCAGACAATGCTTAAGAAAATTGCAAAAAGGCTAAAACGTGCAGAGCACATCGCTATATTTTCGCATCAAAATCCTGATGGCGATGCGCTTGGCTCGTCGTTTGCCATGAAATATGTATTAGAGTCAATAGGAAAGAAAGTCACGCTTTATCTTGAAAAGCCGATGAGTGAAAAGTTTGGCTTTTTAGGTGAAGATTATCAAATTGCAGATGAGAACACCAAGAGCTTGGCAGACTGTGCTCTTATATTAGATTGCGGCGAATACTCAAGGCTTGGCGCTTGTGAAGGTGCTTGTCGCAGTATTCCTTGTGTTGTGTGTGTAGACCATCATAAGACAGGAGGAGACTTTGGTGACTTTTATTATAACGAACCTGATGCTGCGGCAACAGCGCAGATAGTATATAATCTTGCGACTCTTTTGACAAAAAGTATTCCGATGCGCGCGTGTGAGGCGATTTATACTGGAATGTCAACCGATACAGGCCATTTTAAATTTTCAAATGTTTCGTCTAAAACCTTTATGATTGCAGGAGAGCTTTTGGAAAAAGGAATTGATCACAGAAAAATTACAACCATAATTTACGACACCGTAAAGCGGGAAAAAATGATTTTTTTAGGCTATGCTGTTGAGCGTGTAAAGTTTTTTAAAGACGGAAGAGTGGCGCTTTTAGAGTGCTATGGCGAGGATTTGGAAAAATTCTCTCTTTCGTATGATGATGTAGAGGAATTGCCTAATATACCGCTTAATTTAGAGGGTGTAGAGGTTGCAGTTTTAGTAAAGGATTTTGATGATGTTTCCCGTCGAGTAAGTTTTCGAACAAAGGACGTTATTGATGTGTCAGAGATTGCAAAAGAATTCGGCGGCGGAGGACATAAATCGGCAGCTGCCTGCGTGATTTCTGGCAACATAAATGAAAAAATCAACCAAATCATTGATGCTATAATAGAAAAATTATCGTAAATTGTAAAAAAGTCTTTAGAGTTTATAATTTTCAATATATCGGAAATGGAGAAAAAGATGTTTGAAAAAGGTCTTAAAACTGTAGATTTATACACGGATGGAGCTTGTAGTCATAATCCCGGTCCTGGTGGATATGGTTATATCTTAAAGTACAATGGACACGAAAAGCAAGGCTCTTGTGGATACCGTCTTACAACAAATAATCGTATGGAGATTTTGGCTGTAATAAGAGGTTTAGAGGCTCTTCGCCAAACTTGTAATGTAAATTTATACAGCGATTCAAAATATGTGATTGATGCAATTGTGCAAGGCTGGGTGTATAAGTGGGAGGCCAACAACTGGATGCGCACAAAGACGCACAAGGCAAGTAATCCAGACCTTTGGGAGCAGCTTTTAGTGCTTTTGGATGAGCATAATGTAGAGTTTCACTGGGTTAAGGGCCACGCAGGACACCCTGATAATGAGAGGTGCGACAAACTTGCGGTTTCGGCATATCAAGGTGAAAATCTGATTGATGATGAGGGCTACATACCGGAGGAAAATTGATGCTTTTTGATACACATACACATTTAGATGATAAAAAATTTGACAAAGACAGAAGCGCTGTGATTGACTCTTTAAAAAGTGAGGGAGTATCTCTTTTAGTAAACATCGGAGCAGATATGAAAAGTTCTGAAAACAGCATTGCACTTTCAGAAAAATATGATTTTATATATGCATCAGTCGGAGTTCATCCGTCGGATACGAAGGATTTAACCGATGAAGATATACAAAAGCTGGAAAAAATGTCACGTCACGAAAAGGTGGTCGCAATAGGTGAAATAGGTCTTGACTATTATTGGGATGAACCGGAGCGTGATATACAAAAAAAATGGTTTATAAAGCAGCTTGCTTTAGCAAAGGACCTTAATATGCCATATATAATACATGACCGCGATGCACATTCTGACACTATAGAGATTATAAAAAAGGTCGGCTACACTAATGGTGTAATGCATTGCTTTTCGGGGAGTGCAGAATTTGCTCAGGAGGTCATAAAAATGGGCATGTATGTATCGCTTTCAGGTACAGTTACATTTAAAAACGCTCAAAAGACAAAGGCAGTTGCAGGGGTAGTTCCGCTTGATAAATTGCTGATTGAAACAGATAGTCCGTATTTAACCCCTGAACCATTCAGAGGAAAGAGAAACAACTCCGGATATTTAAAATACACTGCACAAAAAATTGCCGAAATCCGCAATATGGAATTTGAAGAAATAGCAAAAATTACGATGGAAAACGGCAAAAGATTCTACAATATAAAATAGGAGAAAAACAATGACAATTTGTTATGTGCTTGAAAATTCATTATACATAAACCTTACTAACAGATGCACAAATCAATGTACCTTCTGTGTTCGTGATAAGGACTGTGGTATAGGCGATGTAAATTTGTGGCTTGATCATGAGCCTACGATTGATGAAGTAATAGAAGATATTAAAAGTCAAGATGTTTCAAAATATAAAGAAGTAGTATTTTGTGGGTATGGCGAACCCACACTAAGATTAGATATAATTTTAGATGCTTCGCGCTTTATAAAGGAAAATTATAATTCGCGCATCCGTATAAATACAAACGGTCACGCAAATTTAGTATATAAACGCAACGTAGCAAAAGATCTTTGCGGTTTGGTTGATGTGGTGTCGATAAGCTTAAATGCAAAAAACGCCGAAGAATATCAAAAAGTTTGCCAGTGTGCTTACGGCGAGGCTGGATTTGATGCCATGCTTGATTTTGCAAAGTGTGCAAAGGAGCAAGGAATCGAGACTATTTTAAGCATAGTTGACGTATTGCCAAAAGAAGATATAGAGGCTTGCAGAAAAATTGCAGAAAATTTAGGCGTTACACTTCGTGTACGTGAGCTTATTCAATAAAGGAAGGGATTAAAAAATGGAACAAGCAAAAAAGAGAATTTTCTCGGGAGTTCAGCCATCAGGTGATTTAACTCTCGGTAATTATATAGGTGCTATTAAAAACTGGGTATCTCTTCAGGATGACTATGAGTGTCTTTATTGTATCGTTGATTTGCACGCGATCACAGTTCGCCAGACACCCCAGGAGCTAAGACGCAGAACACTTGAGGTTTTGATGCAGTATTTAGCGGCCGGTATCGCCCCTGAAAAGTCTTGTGTATTTATCCAGTCACATGCCAGTACACACGCAGAGCTTTCGTGGATTCTAAGCTGTAATACACAGATGGGCGAGCTTTCCCGTATGACACAATTTAAAGAAAAATCAAGGACACATGCTGATAATATCAACGCAGGACTCTTTACATATCCCGTTTTGATGGCGGCAGATATTTTAGCATATCAGGCAGATTTGGTGCCTGTTGGTCACGACCAGCTTCAGCATATAGAGCTGGCAAGAGATATAGCTCAGAGATTTAACCATTTTTACGGTGATACATTTACAATTCCCGAGGGCTATATGCCAAAGGTAGGAAAGCGTATTATGAGCCTCCAGACACCTGAAAACAAAATGTCAAAATCAGACCCTAATCCTAATGGGTTTATAAGACTTTTAGATGATACCGACACGATTATGAGAAAGTTCAAGCGTGCAGTAACGGATTCTGGCAGTGAGATAAAAGCATCTCCTGAAAAGCCCGGCGTTACAAACCTTTTATCAATTTATTCTGCTGTTACAGATAAGAGTATAGAAGATGCAGAAAAGGAATTTGAGGGAAAAGGCTATGGTGATTTCAAACTGGCTGTGGGCGAAGCGGTAGCAAGCGCATTAAAACCGCTGAAAAATGAATTTGAAAAGCTTTCAAAGGATAAAGCATACGTAGAATCTGTTTATAAAAATGGCGCACAAACGGCAAACTACTTATCAAATAAAACACTTCGTAAGGTTTATAAAAAAGTTGGATTTGTAGCAAAGTAGGTAAAGTTATGAGAATAGATAAATATTTAAAGGTTTCAAGAATAATAAAGAGGCGCACACTTGCAAATGATGCTTGTGATGCAGGCAGAATTTCTGTTAACGGAAATGTTGTAAAAGCGTCTTATGATGTTAAGGTTGGTGACGTGATAGAACTTCGATTCGGAGAAAAGTCTTCGCGGTTTGAAGTTTTAAAAGTGGCAGAGCACGTGACAAAAGACGGAGCGGCAGAACTTTATCGTCCTGTAAATTAGAAAGGAAAGAAACATGAACATACTCTTATTTTTAGCAGCAATATATTTAATTTACTCAGCGTATATGTTTAATCCTATCGTAGGTGCTTTGGCATTTATTGGGCTTTTGCTCTATGGATATTTCAGATGGTTCCCGAATTACTGCGTCATCCACGCAAGAAGAATATACAGAAAAGATTCAGAAAAGGCATTAAAGTGGTTTGCACGCGCCGAAAAACTTAAAATGAACATAGGGCAAATGGAAATTTATGCCTACTATCTGATGCGCGAGGGCAAGGTGGAAAAGTCTGAAGAAATCTACAAAAAACTTCTTCGTGCAGCCTTAAAACCGCAACTGAGGTTAAAAATTCGTGCAGAATATGCAGTTTTGCTTTCAAAAACGGGCAGAATCAATGAGGCTATCGAAGAACTTGAAGATATTACTGTTCACTATACAAACACAACGACATACGGTTCTTTAGGTTATCTTTATCTTTTAGGCGACAGCGTGAGAAAAGCCAAAAATTACAACCTTGAGGCGTATGATTACAACAGTGATGACCCTGTTATTTTAGATAATATGACTCAGCTTTATATTAAGCTTGGCGACTATAAGGCGGCAAAAAAATATGCAGATTTAATGCTTGAAAAAAAGCCTTACTTTGTAGAGGCTTATTATGATTCGGCGTTTGTCTATATGAAATTAGGCGATATTAAGCGTGCAAAGGAACTTTTAGAGGATGCACGTTGTTGCAAAATTACATTTATGTCAACAGTAAAAGAAGATGATATAGAGGAATTAGAGACTGCAATTTCATCAGGCAAGATAAAAGAGATTGCTCATAGACTCGGAAAATTTTCGGGTAAGGAAGAAGAGGTAGAAGAAAAAGTTGAAAATCTGCCGCAAATAGAGGAAGAAAAAGAAGAAAATAATTATGAAGATGATCCGTTCATCTAAAACAAGTGAGAAGTATGAATGATAAAACCTATAAAACTCTTGAATTTAATAAAATTTTAGAACAACTGTCTTTATATACACAAAATGACAGTGTAAAAGAAAGAATTACCGCACTAAAGCCAGAAACAGACTTTAATGCGGTTTCTGCTATGCTAAGAGAAACGACTGAGGCAGTAGGGATTATTACAAGGAGAGGCACAGCCCCCGGCTTTAAAATTACTGACGTAACAAAGTCGATAACACGCATAGAACGCGGTGGAGTGCTGACAATGAAAGAACTGTGTCAGTTATCAGCAGGGCTAAACACAGCAAGAAGGCTAAAGGCATATATTGAGGACGATAAAATAAGTCAGGGCACATCGGTTTTTGACATAGCATCGACAATTACAAACCTTAAAAATGTAGAAGATGAAATAAATGATAAGATAATAAACGAAGAAGAAATAAAAGATTCTGCAAGTCCTGCTCTTTTTGCCATCAGAAAAAAGATAAAATCACAGGCGACACGCATAAGGGACGCACTAAACAGCTTAATTTCGGGGCCGCTTTCCAAATATTTGCAGGACCCGATTATCACTATGCGCGCAGACAGATACGTAATTCCTGTAAAGGCTGAACACAAGGGGGAAATAAAGGGCATAGTCCACGATGCATCAGCATCAGGCTCGACTGTGTTTATTGAACCTGCAAGCATTGTTGAAATGACGAATGAAACAGCCCAGTTAATAGCCAAAGAAAAAGAGGAAATAGAAAGAATTTTAGCAGAGCTTTCTGCTTTTGTAGTAGAATATAATCACGAAATTTTTGTAAATACAAATGCAGTTTTAAATCTTGATTTTATTTTTTGTAAGGCAAGACTATCTTTTGCTCAAAAAGGTACAGAGCCTAAAATCAATACAGACGGAATAATTGATATTAAACGTGCAAGGCATCCGCTTTTAGATAAAGAAAAGGTAGTGCCGATAGATATTTCTATAGGAAAAGATTATGACACGTTGGTTATAACAGGCCCGAATACAGGCGGAAAAACCGTATCTTTAAAGACCTTGGGGCTGTTTACTTTAATGGCACAATCAGGACTTCACATTGCAACTGATGAAAATTCAGAAATTGCGATTTTTGAGAATGTTTTTGCAGATATTGGTGATGAGCAAAGTATTGAACAGAGCTTGTCAACATTTTCGTCGCATATTGTAAATTTAGTCGACATACTAAACAAGGTAACGAGCGATACGTTGGTTTTAGCCGATGAGCTTGGAGCGGGAACAGACCCCACAGAAGGCGCAGCACTTGCTATTTCTATTATTGAATATATTCGCGGATTTGGGGCTAAAGTTTTAGCTACTACCCACTACAGTGAGCTTAAGATGTATGCTCTTACTACTGACGGTGTTGAAAATGCATCGTGTGAATTTGATGTAAATACTCTCTCGCCGACGTATCGCCTGATGATTGGTGTGCCTGGCAAGAGTAATGCTTTTGCCATATCTAAAAGACTGGGTATTAATGATGTGATTCTTAAAAACGCAAAATCAAGAATTAATAACGATAATATAAAGCTTGAAGATGTCATCAAAGGATTAGAGGAAAGCAGAAAAAAGGCAGAAGAAGACGAAAAAATGGCAGAGTCTGCATTTCGTGATGCTAAAATCTATAAGACCAATATTCGTCGTGAAATGGAAAGCTTAGAGAAGAAAAAGTCAAAGATACTGCAGGATGCAAGGGCTGAGGCTCTGGCAATTATAGAAAGTGCCAAAAAGCAATCCCAGGAAGTTCTGCGCGAGGTTCGCCAGATTAAGGCGTCTGACAGCTACAATGAGCTCGTTAAAAAAGCAGAAAAGGCAAAAAATGCTCTAAAAGATGAAAGCGATAAGATTTTATCGGCATCAGGCAATGAACAGATAAAAAGAAAACCCCTCAAAAACGTAAAGCTTGGCGAAATGGTGCACGTGGTTTCCCTTAATGCTGATGCACAGGTTATAACCCAGCCTGATAAAAAGGGCGTGCTGACAGTTCAGGCCGGAATTATGAGGGTTAAGACGAATTTGAGCGACTTAACACGTGCAGATATTAAGGAAGAAAAGAAAAAATCAAAGCCTGTATCAACAGCCTTTAAAATAGATAAAAAGACTACAGCAACTCTTGAGACAGATGTTCGTGGTATGACTTTAGATGAGGCTATTTTGGTGGTAGATAAATTTATTGACGATGCCTACCTTTCAGGACTTCACGAGGTCACCATAATCCATGGCAAAGGAACGGGAGTTTTGCGAAGTGGTATTTCTGACTTTCTAAGAAAGCATCCGACAGTAAAGTCATACAGGGCAGGTCGTTTTGGAGAAGGCGAGATGGGTGTAACTGTAGTTACACTAAAGGATAAGTAGATTTAAAGGTTTAGCGATAAATTGTAACGATTATTAACTACAATGGGGAGCATCACTTTTATTATGGAAAGTTTAAAACTATCGTTCGAGGCGGTAACACCTATATTTTTGATGACGTTATTGGGGTACATTCTTAACAAAATTAAATTTGTTGATGAAAAGATATTTGATGAAATAAACAAGTTTGTTTTTAAAGTGTTTCTTCCAATATTATTGTTTTATAACATATATAAAACAAAGTCAGTTGAGGGCTTTGCAGGTCACCGCGATTTGTTTGCATTCACCATTATAGGGGTGTTGTGCATATTTGCAGCAGGACTTGTTTTTGTATATTTTATAACAAAGGAAAACTCAAAACGAGGTGTTTTGCTCCAGGCTTTTTTCAGAACAAATTTTGCGATTTTGGGCGTTCCTGTTGTTGACTATATCTGTAGAGGCAATACAGGCGGCTTGTCCGCTCTTATGGTTGCGCTTGTTGTCCCGCTGTTTAATGTTTTAGCGGTAATAAGCCTTGAAATTTTCAACGGAGGAAAGATTGCTTTTAAAAAAATTATAAAGGGGATTTTCACTAATCCTTTAATTATAGGGTGCTTTGTAGGAATTGTTTTCCTGGTTTTAAAAATAGAAATTCCAAAAGCCATAGAAAAAACAGTCTCGGATGTTTCTAAGGTAGCATCGCCTCTTGCTCTTATTGCTTTAGGGGCAGGGTTTACCTTTACAAATATAAAGGGATATATAAAGGAAAATGTCATCGTGCTTCTTGCCCGGCTTGTTATCCTTCCGCTGATTATACTTTCTTTAGCTGCCTTTATAGGATTTAGAGGCGAGGCTTTTGCTTGTCTTTTAGTCGCTTTCGGTGGACCGGTGGCGGTCTCTTCGTTTTCAATGGCGCAACAGATGGGCGGAGACAAAACTTTAGCAGGACAATTAGTAGTGCTGACATCTGCTTTTTGTATATTGACTTTATTTATATGGACTTTTGTCTTTAGTCAGTTTGGTGTGATATAAGATGCACAATATAATTAAGTGAAAAAATGGGGCTGTATCCTTAACTACAGCCCCGTTTTTTTACATATCCTTTATTCCGCAACCGCAGACTTTTTTTGCCTTGATATTTTCCTGTACCTTATTTAAACATTCACCGAAACGATTAAATTAAACGAATAGCCGTAAACCCTTGTAGTATGTGGGTTTACGTCTAATTCTATTTTTCCTTATTTTTATTCATTTTCATCCGGAATTTTTGTCATTTCAAAAATTTCATTCCATTCTGATGGAAGCAAAACTACCGTTATTCCATCAAATTCATTATGAATAAATATATGATCGTCGCCAATCGCATAAAAGCCTAAAACGGATGTTCTTTCTTGAAGATTTTTGTCAAATCTTTTGTGGAAACTTGGATGATAGTCGCCCCAAGCACCATTGCTAAATCTTTCTATTGATTTGTTTACTTCTTTTATGAGGTGTTTTTCTATAGCCATTTTAGCAAAAACACCAATGGTTTAATTCCATTATATTTTCTTCCTCTGTATTTAATATGTACTAACAAGCTTTTTTGCTTGATTTTCTTTTAGTCTATTTATCAAGCTTAAAATTACTAATATATCTTTTTCTTCAAGCTCTTTCAACCCATCCACCGCCATCTTAATTAAATCAGTTTCTTTCAAACTGTTATCAAAAAATTCAGCAGGCGTTAACTCAAAATAATCGCATATTGCAAAAAAGTCACTCATTGGCGGCAAAGACTTACCTGAAGAGATATTGTATATGTAGCTACGGCTGTGTCCTAAATCATAACTCATTTTATATTCAGAAATGCCTTTGCGTACTCTAAGTCTGGTTATTCGTTCTCTTACATAATTTTCATACATAAACTATTGCTTTTTGTTAAATTATTTGGTATAATAAGTACAAAAAGTTATGAAAGAAGCAATTTATTATGTGTGATACTATTTATACCATATTTTCATACATAAACTATTGCTTTTTGTTAAATTATTTGGTATAATAAGTACAGAAAGTTATGAAAGTAGCAATTTATTATGTGTGATACTATTTATACCATAGACGATATAAAAACCGTTCCCTACGATGAAATAGCATAAAGTTTTAGTTGTTACAGAATACTATGACGTCGGAGAACGACGATCAAATAAAAATTATATGAAATGGCGGAAGACATCCGCGAGAAAGGAAGTTAAACATGAGTAACTTAATGAATGGGTATTTGATGCATTTAGACCATAATGCCGGGCACCGCACGGCAAGGCGCAGCTTTGAGGATAATGCCGGTGAGAGAAATGAGCTGAACCATTTTGACCTGCATTTTTATGAGCCCCTTTGGGCTGATATGAAAAAGCGCATTGGTGAGGCAGGCGAGAATACACTCTTTATGAATTTGGGTAACGGCGTTCAGTATGCCAGCCACCCGGAGCTTGCGGTTGCAGGTGCATGGACAAGACAGAGGCTTAAAAGAGAAATAGCCGAGCTGCGGGATAAGGGCGTAATTGCAATGCCCAAGCTTAACTTTTCAATGATGCATGGCGAGTGGCTGGGAGACTACCGCCAGATGCCGGGCACGCCTACCTACTACCGTGTTTGCCGCGAGCTTATATCCGAGGTTGCCAAGCTCTTCCGCGGTGCGACGCACTTCCATATTGGTATGGATGAAGAAAACGTTAAGTTTATTCATGCGAACGCGCAGCTTGGTATTGTCAGACAAAACGACTTCCTTTACAGCGATTTGCAGTTTTTGTTCGACTGCGTGCGTGACGAAGGGATGATTCCGGTTATGTGGGGCGGTTTGTCGGTGCAGAGGCTCGAGGAATTCACATCCCGAATTGCTCCCGGAGAGCTTGTAATCATGTCGCAGAACGCTCACGCAATAGAGAGAGAAAACTGGACGTCAATAGAATCGGAAGAAAGATATAAACAATTTTACACAACGCGCGTGCCCTGGAAGTACATGAACATACAATATGTGGAGGAAGACCCCACCTGTGTTGCCTTCCGCGAGAATGTACCGAAGCTTTTGGAAATGGGCTATGACGTGATTATCGGCGTGACAGATTGGTATGGTTACGACCCTATCGCGAGCGAAACATTGGCTCATTTTGTAAAGGAAGAGAAGTATAAGGAGCATATTGTGGGATATACTATGACACCTTGGCTTCGTACATATCCCGAATATCATGAGGGTTGGATGCGTTCTATCGACAGAATGCAGGCGGCTCTCCGTGAGTGCAACCTTGATAAGTAAAAACGGCTGCACGTAAAACAAACGAGGATAGTGTTGATTTTATATCTCTTTACCCTAAAGGGCGCGCGAGGCGCTTGCCCCGCGTGCCCAAAATGGGTATCACATAAGGGAAAATATTCCCTATATTTTATAACCTGTTATAACTCTTCATAACCCTTTATCTCAAGCAATTCGCAGATGGTGCTTTTTTTGTAAGTCTATATAAATCTACATAAGTGGTCGTAAAGCAGTCGTAAGTTGGTCGTAAGCTAATTTCTATTAGATTGAAAGACCTTTTGATTCTTCAGGTACACTTACTATTAGTGGTCAAGGAGATATGGACGATGGTTTTTACTCCGCTTAATATTTACTTTAACGGAAGTCAAAGCGAGTGGAATGTAGCATATGGTAGTAAAATTGAAATGGGTTCGTTTAACTATGGTTCTATTCATCCCTTCTATTATGTTAACATATTGGATTCTTATGATAATGAATTATGTGAAATAATGCAACCGAGTAATCAAGCCATAGATACTGATTCTCTTCCAAAAAAGGAGATTATAGTGTTATTCTGTTCACGGATGCAGAATATAAGAACAAATTTGATATTACTCAACAAATAACAGAAAATTTATCATTATATTTAAAATATGAATTTCCAATGCTAAATAAAATAAAAATTGATGGAGATACTTCAGCTGAAGTTGGTACTAAAGAAATTTCGCAAAAGGTAATATATGCTTCTGAAAATAGTGTTATGTATTGCCTTGTTGAAATAAAATACCCTCAATGCTTATATCTAGACTCAATCATACCAAAAGATTTTAAATATGCTGAAAAATACTCTGAAAAAATACTTACTCCTTTTGAACTTGTGTTTAATGTATCAGAAGAAGCATCTCCGAGTACAATTACATTAGATATACTGGAATCTTCGTGCCTAATTGAGGAAAACTCTTATTCTTTCATAGAAACAATAGGTAAGACCTTTGAAATAAAACCAAAACTTATAGAAAAAATTGAAATATTGGGGGAAGATACTGTTTCAGAACCCCAATTATATACAGCAAAAATTACGCCTAATTATGCTTCTAACAAAATCGTTAAATGGTCTGTTGATGACGAAACTATTGCGACAATTTCACAAGACGGAACAGTAGCTCCTATTAAAAACGGAACAGTTGTTATTACTGCAACTGCACAAGACGGAAGTGAAGTTTTTGCAACAAAGACAGTAAATGTAATTGCTTATGCGAAAATCAATAGTCTTGATTTTGGTAGCGGTGTTGTTTTGAGCGAGTTTAATCCTGATGTTAGAAAATACACTTTATATGTTAAAGAAAATGCATCTTCAATTTTTTTAACACCTACATTCTCTGGCGGTGGTGTTTTAAGACCTAACGGAAGCGGTATTTGGTTATCAGGGCGTACGAAAGATTTTGACCTTAATGACACAATAACTACAATCACATTAAACAGAGAAAATGTAACTGATATGACCAATAGTGTTTACACCATTGAAGTTATCAGGTTTGAAGGAACTAAAACAGAAGTATCAGAGGATAAAAAATCATTTACCATTACACCAATCAATATTGAAAATGGTAAAACTGTAATTCTTGCACTTTACGACGGCAACAAGTTCGTTGAAATGCAACGTGCAATCTATGAAGGCATAGCAATACCATTCACTACAACAAAATCATATACAAATGCAAAGGTTATGGTTTGGGATGATATAACAAACTTAAAACCTGTATGCAATGTTGAGATTGTAAAATAGTTATAGCTTAAAATCCAAAGGACGAAGCCGAGGCTTCGTCCTTTTTGTTAACACTCTTTCATTCCGCAGCCAATAATTTTTTTAGCTTTAACATTTTCTTGAATTCTGTTCAGACACTCACCGAAACGCTGGAAGTGTACAACCTCGCGCGCACGCAAAAACTTGATAACCTGTGTAACATCAGGATTATCACATAATTTTAAAATATTATCATATGTGACGCGCGCCTTTTGCTCTGCTGCCAGGTCTTCAACAAGGTCGGCAATCGGGTCGCCTTTTACACCAATATACTCTGCTTTCCACGGATTGCCCGCGGCGGCAGCAGGGTATACACCTTTAGAGTGGTCAACATAGTATGCTGCCATAGGGCTGCGCTCGATTTCGCCTGTTGAAAGATTTTTTGTCAGCTGGTGAACTAAAGAGCCAACAATTTCAAGGTGCGCAAGTTCCTCTGTGCCGATATCCGTCAAAAGAGCCTTTGCCATGTCATCCTTCATAGAAAAACGCTGTGAAAGATAGCGCATAGATGCCCCTAATTCGCCATCAGGTCCGCCGTACTGGCTGATTATAAACGATGCAAGTTTGGGGTCAGGCGTTCTGATATTTACTGGTATTTGAAGCTTTTTTTGATATTCCCACATAATTTATACATTCCTTCCTTTTATTTAACAAATTTCCCAGGGCCATGGACCTTTGTTCCATTCCCAAACGTCTGTGCAATCTGTCACTGATGGTGTAAGCGGACCAAATTGCTTTTCGTATTCCATTTTTAAAGCGGATGCTTTTTGCTGGTATCTGTAAAATTTAGAAAGAGCTGCTTTGTTAGTGGGGTGAGTGTCTAAAAAGAGATTAAGCTCTTTTAAAACAAAATCTGCTTCCATAATTGCTCTTAATAATTTTTTTCTTAAAACTCTATCTGCCATAACATTTATCCTCCTTAACGCCCTTTAAATATTCACACATGGGCAAATTCAATTCGGGGAAGAGTGTCCCGCATTCTAACGCCGCTTCAGCTGTGTAGGTATTGAAGGTTTCCTGTGGTGGCACAAAGGCATAAGCTATAGGTAAATCGTTCATATCCATAAATACGTCCCATATCCTTTCTGAAAAATTGCAGGGTAAAATCCTTGCCTGATTACATATTATTCACTCATTCGTTTTTTTGTGACAAATAGTTTATAATATATGAAAAAAAGATTATCAAAAAAAGTCGAAAAAAATTTTAAAAAAGTACTTGACATTTAATATAGATTGTGTTATTCTAAATAAGCTGTCGCTTGAAAGGGTGCAGGTAAAAAAAGATTTTAAAAAAATTGAAAAAATTACTTGACAACTCATTCAAACGATGCTATAATGTAATTCCGCCCTGAAGTGGCGGACACAGAACCTTGAAAAATGAACAGTGCAGGTCTTTTAAGAAATTCCTAAGTAATTTTGGATTGAGAGAGTTATCGCTCAAAAGGATAACAACTTCGTTAGCGAAGAAATGAGAGAATTAGATTTTCTTGAATTGTATATTTA
>JAZRBM010000009.1:0-1378 GCA_045635085.1 Congzhengia sp.
GGGAAAGAGGAGGGCAAGAGGAAGGAAGGGGCATGGTAGCAGGCTGGCAAAAGTATAAAAAGGGGGGTGGGTGGGCTTAGGAAAGCGCGTCAGCCGCCAGCGCGGGCAGGGCATGTGTAGGGAGGAGAAGCAGGGTGGAAAACATGCCCTGCCCGCGCTGGCGGCTGGGGCGCGCCCTCCAGGGGAAAAGAAGTAAAAGCGGCAAAGGATGCGCGCCGATATATTAACACATATTAACAAATATGTGCCAACATATTAACTATTATTAACGCAATATGTTTGCACATATCAGCAAATTGTTGTATCTTTGTAGTAGAAAAAGAAGCAAAAACTAACCAATAAATCAAAGAACTATGACACACAAAGAATTTACGAAAGAGAATGAACATGTAATCGTAAGAAACAATGTACAATTTTTCTTCTACAAAATACAAGACCACTACTGGCTACTAGAAGTCATCATCGCAACCCTTCCAAATACAAATGAAAATGGAACATTTCATGAAAGTATCAATGCACAGACAACAATGACCAGTGTTGAAGCCTATTATGCATACAACAACATTTTAGATGGTGGACTCGAATAGAACCGCAAAGAAATGAACAACGAACTAAACCGAATATGCAGGCAACTAAATGACTGCTATACTAAGCTCAACTATGAAAGACTGGGCGAAAGAGAATACGCCATAATATCAGCAAAATTCTCAAAGCTCCAAAAGCAATACACAAAACTAACAAACGAACCAATATCAGTATACTAAAGCTATGAAAGAGAAAGCATTCCAGGCATGGTGGCAAAAACAATGCGAACTTGCTACAAAACTAATGTTTATGACACGCGATGAAGCTGAAAGCACAGGCAAAGCCTATAGCTATTCAAACCTCCAACAACTAATTATTAGGGCGAACGACCTAATAATCGAATATCGTTTCAAACAAAGAAGTGCAGAATGGTACTCACTTCATGAAGCTGAAAGCGTTGCAGAAATGGCAACGCACAATAAAATCTCAAAGCAATGCAAGCGAGTAGCCGACAGGCTAGAAACAATCTATGAAACACTAAAACACTATAGCGACCTAAAGCAACCAGCAGAAAGATTTTCCACACGCGATATTTGTGGCAACGAGGTTGTGACAACGACCAGGACCGCCACCTGGGCAAATAGCGAGCTAAAAACAGCATAATAACATGATGGAAAGGAAACATCAAGCGCCAGCGCCGCAAGGTGCTGGCGCAAACCTTAAAATATCCATGCCCCTGCTTTTTTTTATTGCAGCCTTGGCTGCCCACTGCCCTTTGCGCTGCCTTTTTCGCTTGGCTGTGCGCTTTGATGACCGCCCTGCACGCTGCCCTGCACGCCTTGCTGCACGCCCT
>JAZRBM010000010.1:0-1523 GCA_045635085.1 Congzhengia sp.
AAATAAGAATTTGCAGGAGCGAATTAATATTGCTCCGCTTGTGGACTTGAAAGAAAGGGAAAATTCTGATGAATTATATAAAAAGTGGAAAATATCAAACGCATGACTTAATGAAGAGAATAATGGGGCCGAATCCGTTAAAATTGGAAGAAGAACTTTTAATAGAACACAAAATCAAAGATGGCGCTGTTGTATGTGATTTGGGAAGTGGTCAAGGTTTGACCAGTGTATTTCTCGCAAAAGAATATGGTTTTAAGGTATATGCCACAGATTTGTGGAGTGACCCTTGCGATAATGCTCGATTTTTTGAAATGATGGGACTTTGTGAAGAGCAAATTGTCCCTATCAAAGCAGATGCCACAGATTTACCTTTCGAAAAAGATTTTTTTGATGCTGTTGTTAGCACAGACTCTTATAATTATTTTGGGCGAGACACTCATTATCTTGATGATAAACTTTTGCCGTTTATAAAAAGTGGTGGCTATATTTATATTACTGTACCTGGTATGAAAAAGGACTGCCATGATAACTTGCCGCAAGAACTATTGTTGTCTTGGACACCGGAACAACTCGATTATATACACGATATTGATTATTGGACAAACATCGTTAGTGCTTGCCGAAATGCGGAAGTTATTTCTATAAAAGAAATGGAAAGTAATGAAGAGTGTTGGAACGATTGGCTTATGCAGGAAAACGAATATGCTGTCGGGGATAGAAAAGCAATGAATGCTGGCGGCGGAAAATATTTGAACTTTATTGCGATTGTGCTTAAAAAGAAATAGTTCATATTTATGAGGTGCTTCTGTGATAGATATTAAAACTTGGATAGACCTGTTTTTGAAAGCATTAAATCAAACTTTTGAAAATCGAGTGTGGTTTGTTGGTTTGCAAGGCAGTTATGGCCGTGGTGAAGCAACAGAAACAAGCGATATTGATATTGTTGTGATTATAGATGAATTGTCTGCTACTGACATTCGAACCTATAACAAAATGTTGGACACACTTCCGCACAGAGAATTGATTTGTGGGTTCCTTTCGGGCAAAAAGGAAATTATGAATTGGGAACCTTCTGACCTGTTCCAGTTTTGCCATGACACCACACCAATCGCAGGAAGCCTTGACAAGGTGATGGCAGTTATTGACGAAAGTGCTGTGAACAGGGCAATCAAAATCGGTGCCTGCAACATATTCCATGGATGTGTACACAATATGCTGTATGAAAAGAGCGAAGATATTTTACGAGGATTGTATAAATCTGCTTCTTTTGTTGTACAGGCAATTGCTTTTAAGCAAACAGGAAACTATATCAGCCATCAAAAAGAATTGCTCGAAGTTGTATCATCTGATGAGCGGGGCATTGTCGAAACCTTTTTGAACTTGAAAAATGGTGGAACGGTAGATTTCAATTCAATGTCCGAAACATTGTTTACTTGGTCTAAAAAATGGATTTCTGAAAACAGTTAAATAAATTATAGTTTATCTATCAGATAGAAACAGCCGCCTCCAATATTGGGGCGGCT
>JAZRBM010000011.1:0-14066 GCA_045635085.1 Congzhengia sp.
GGGTACTTATACAGAGAGTATAGAACAAATTTTCGCCTCCCACTTTAGCGTGGTAAAGTGCTAAAGCGATACCAAGATCTCCGAATTGGTCAACCAATTACACGTAGTATAATACCAACATAAATAACTATAAGTAATAACACAAATTGGTCAACAACTTACATTTAACAAATTCAAAAAGAATTTACATTAATTTGTGCATATTGCACATAGACTTTACACACAACATATAGTATAATAGAAGTGAATATATCAGGTCAGGATATACTCAAAGTCAAACTCTTTCATAATACTCTATTCCCGGATCCGTGCGGATCCATATATAACCACCGGGCTCCTGCTGCATCCTGAGCTCTGTCTCAGGATCAACAGGATCTCACCTATCAACATGAAAATGAAAAGGAGAAATAACTATGAACATGAATTTTAATGCAGACGAACTGGAAAAGATCAACGAGGAAGCTCAAGCTCCTGCAGCATCTGAGACAACAACAGAGGAAGCTCCTGCAGCTGAGGCAACAGCTTCAGCAACAGAGGAAGCTCCTGCAGCATCTGAGAAGGAAGTAACAGCCCTGCAGACTATGACAGTAGATCAGAGCATCTATGCGATAGTTGAACCGGGTACCGGGCCTCTCCTGAGAAGTTCAACTACCTCAGACAATGCCAAGCTCTTCAACGCACTCAACGGATCATCTGAGAGTGTGAAGAACTGGCTCGGAGAAGAGATAGATGTTACTGACATTGTTATCACTTCTGCAGATGTACCTTCAATAATGGGCGATGAGGACTCAGAGAGAGTATGCAAGCCTTGCGTACACTTCTTCACTCTGGACGGTACACATATCAGCTCTATCTCAAATGGTATAGTAAAGTCCACTAAGATGCTGCTTGCATGCGGTCTCACACCTACTGAAGAGCATCCTATCAGGATCCGCTTCAAGGAAGTGGAGACCAAAAAGGGCACAGCTCACACCTTTGAAATGGTCTGAGGTGATATCATATGCGTGTTGACTTTTTCCAGGTTTTTGATGATATGGTAAAAGAAGAGGCTGCAGCAGCTCTTGAAGCTGCTAAGCAGACTCAGGCTCAGAACTCACAGGCTCAGCTCCCTACTGAGCCTGAGCCGGTTCTGGATCCTGAACCGGAGCCGGATCCGGTACCGGTACAGCAGCCTGCAGCTCCTCAGGTACAGCAGCCTGCAGCTCAGCAGCCTGCAGCAGCTCCTCAGGTACAGCAGCCTCAGCAGGGATAATAAGGAAGTGAGGTAAATATGGCTAACTATAATCAGATCTATCAGCTTGTAAATGCTATTACAGCCGGCTCGATAGGTAATCACAGTATCTCAGTAAAGGATACATCCACACTTGTCTCTCTCGGTAATGTAGTTCTCTCAAGTGATGAGAATAAAGATGAATTCTATAAAAAGCTCCCGGATGTAATTGGTAGAATTATCTGCAGATATCAGGCTATCAGAAGAAGAAACAGGGATATTGAAGTAGATCCTCTCACATTCGGAATAGCAGTAGAGGAAGTATGGAAGGATTCAGTAGCAAGAGCTAAAAAGAACAATTCATGGGGCGAACAGGTAAACCCCTTTGACATCCTCAAGAAGGATGAGACAGCTATCAATGTGAGCATCTATAAGGAGCTTGCAGGATGGGAGCTCGATAAGATCACATATGATTATCAGCTTGAGAAGAGCTTCCATAATGCTGCAGAAATGGCTTCATTCCTCTCCATGATAATGCAGGATATGTATGACGGTATGACTCAGGCTCTCAATGATACTGACCGTATCACTGAATGTACAGCTATGGCTCAGAGTATCTACGGTGCTGCATCTACCGGAGCTCAGACTGCTATCAATCTTTTCACAGCATACAAGACTGAGGTGGATCCTTCCACACAGCTCACAGCTGCTACATGTGTATACAACTCAGACTGGCTCAGATTTGCAACTGAGAAGATCCTGAATATAGTTGAAAATGCAAAGGAGCTTGGCGTGCTTTACAATACAGCAGGAGCTGAGAGAGAGCTTGCAGATGACTTCAAGCTTCATATGCTCTCCGAATTTGCTAATAAACTGAGCATTTACCTTCATGCTGATACATACCATGAGGATCTCCTGAAGCTCCCCGGCTTCTCCAAGATCAACTCCTGGCAGGGACTTGGAAGAGGAGCTACATTTGCTCAGAAGTCCAAGATCGATATTATCAACGGAGATCTCCAGGTCTCTCAGGGTGGTATAGTAGCGCACCTTTTTGACAGAGGCCGTATGATGACTATGGTTGACAAGATCCGTACCAAGTCTATGTATAATGGAGGCTCTGAGCTTACTAACTGGTATCACAAGGCTGATATCGGATATCTTATTCGTCCCTACGAGATCGGCGTTGTATTCTACATTGCAGACACAGACTGGGCTATCACTTCTCTTCCTCCTATTACTCTGTCAGCACTTGCAGGAGAGACAGATCTCTGGGGTACACTTGTTTCATCTATTCAGAATGATATCACAGTAACCGGAGACAAGATCACCGGTACTCTCTACCCTGTAACATCCGGAGCTCTTCCTGCTAAGTGGGGAGAGGGATACTTCATAGCTATTCAGTTCTCTACTTCTTCATGGACTCCATATTCATCTGTCAAGGTAGGTATGGATCCTTCAGAGGGCTCAGGACTTCAGGAGCTCATCAACGATCCTGACAAGGCAGGAGTCTTCAAGGTAACAGACAAGGAGATCCAGCTCATAGCTGTTCTGGGTACAGACGGCAAGGATGTTCTCTACAGAACATATGATATCAGCGGTCTCACTCTGTCAGCAACTCCTCCGAATAGTGAGGCTAAGAAGTCCAAGAAATAAATTACAGAGCCCTGCAGCAGCGGGGCTCTCTTCATAAAAGAGGTGAATATATATGTACCTGGATGATTATGCCAAGGCTCTCTATACGATGAGAAAAAAGTCATTCACATTCAATCCTTCCTACAGATACTGGGTGAATACCCTGCTTGAGTATCCTATGAGGCTCTTCACATATGAAGGGCTTCCTGAGACTATTCCGGCTCATGTAGTAGATATCATGAGCTTCCTGAGAGGCTATTGTGGTATCGTCAAGCTCGGCTCCGGAGACTGGATATGTGCATCGGAGACAACCATGAACGGAGTAACGGACTATTATGATATATTCAAGAATATCACATTTGCAACTCCTCTCCATTACGGTCAGAGAACTATAGGCAAGACAGGCTTCATAATCAGGAATACAAGTCTCATGCAGCCTCTCATGCCAAAGATAGAGAGATATGCAACTATGCTCTCTCATGCTGATATCTCCCTCATCTGTGAGCTTGTCAATCTGAGACAGACAGACGTTGTAGAAGCTATCTCAGAGCAGTATGCCAAGTCAGCTGATAAGCAGGCTGAAGATCGTTATAATGGAGAGATCTATACACTTGTAAATGAGGGCTTTGCAATGCTCAGACATAACTTTGTACCTCAGAAGTCTCAGAATGAAAATATGAGGATCTGGGATCTCAGACAGAATATCCTGGGAGCCTATCTTGAGGAGATCGGTATAAAGAAGAGCCAAAACAAGAGGGAGCGTGAGATCACTCAGGAAGTAGCTGCAGATGATCCGATGCTGAAGCTCAATATCTCTGATATGCTTGAGGTACGTCAGGAAGGTTGGAAGAAGTTCAATGAAGTGACCGGTCATAATGTAACCGTAAAATGTAATATCGACTATCTGAGTCAGGAAGGAAGAGAGGTGGATATCAATGGCAATTCCATACAAGAAGGAGAAAGCAGTCCGACTGAGGGAGTTTTATAATAACAGCTATCAGCTCATAACAATACTTCCCTCCTGGGCGTATTGTGCAGCTGCATCTTATATAGGTCAGGAGCTCGATGATGTAGTATTCTCAAGATACAAGGACATCCTTGTAGATCCTGAGCTCTTCCTGAGCACACTCAATTCATGGTTCAAACTGCATATACAGGAATTTGATGATATATATGAGGCTCTCCTGCAGGAGTATGATCCTCTCTCCAATTATGATATGATAGAGAAGGAGGGAGCTGTCTCCCTTGAAGGAGAGAAGACGGTGGCTGCTAAGAGATACGGAGCTGAGAAGACTACTCAGACTATTCCGGATACAAAGAATTCAAGATATACAACTACCTTTGATAATGCAGCTGAAGGAAGACTTGAAGCTTATACTAATCAGGAGATCCTTGCAGGCTCAGCTCCTACCCTCGACGGACACAATGCTCAGATCACACAGACAGAGCAGCAGGATGATACTCAGGGAAGGAGAGGCTCAGAGCTTAAGGAGAGCTATGCAGGAAATGTCACAATAGAAGCTCCTGAGTCTGAGCTCGAAGGAGACAAGGGATCCATGAGAGAGCTCACACGCTCAGGAAATATAGGCGTAACTACTTCACAGCAGATGCTGCAGTCTGAGCTCGATCTCAGAGTAAATCAGAGCTTCATTGATATCTTCTGCAAGATGTTTGCAAGAGATATGACACTGGGAGTGTGGGATATATGAGTCTGAATTCATTTAATATTAAGATAGGTAATATCACAGAGGATCCTCTTGTAGCTGTCAAGAGCCCTGTCTGGATAGATTCTGCAGTCCCCCTGACTCCGACTTCTGTTATAGACAGGAGGAGGCCTGTATTTGTTGTAGAATATAATGAGAGCTTCCTCACAGCCAATTATTGTGAATGTGAGAAGCTTGGCAGGAAGTACTTCATAGAAAATGTAGGTATGGATACAGCAAGAAGGATAGTACTCACATGTGTATCAGATCCTCTCTCAAGCTTCTCCCTGAGCTCCTGCCCTATATCTGTCATCAGAAATGAAGGTATAGGAGCTCCTACTATGTATCCTGATTCTAAGCTCCCTGTCTATCCTTCCAAGAAGAACATAACAAGCATCATCCTTGAGGAGACTTCACAGCTCCTGGATGCTAATGGTGTATCCTGCTATGTTCTGGAAGTGATAGGCGGTACTCCGTCAACTTAAGGAAGGTGATATTATGGCAATGCCTAACCCGGATGTCTGGGGATCATGGTCAGACTGGCACGATGCAAGAATTATCTCAGGTACCGGATCCGGTAACTGGGATATCTATGCATGCAAGCCTAAGATAAGACAATTCAGTACTTTATCTCCTGTATGGTCTCAGTATTCCCTGGGACGTGGAATAGAAGTAGGAAAGATCATAGCTAATCAGCAGATAGATCTCAGTATCTGTATATGCGGACAGCATCCGATGATATCTCCCTTTGCACATATCGGAATTTTTTCCAATCATCAGAATGCAGCAGATAACAAGGTACCGGATACTGTATATCAGGCTAATGAACAGATCAACTGGTTTTTTGCAGATGTTGACGCAGCAACAGGATTTTTCAGAGATCACGTCATAAATACAAGCAGCCCGGTTCAGAAGTGGGCTCCGGATGCAACAAATGCAGGAAGCGCCAATCATAACTACTATGTTACTCCATATGTATACTATCAGTTCAAATCAATTTTCCTGCAGATATATGTAGAGACTATTGACAGCTATGACTCCAATGGTGTACCTGTGACAACATGGAGACACGCAAGGGAATGGATGACAACCTATAGAGACAGGAAGATCTGCGGAGTCCGAATAGCTCTTTGTGCTTATGACAGCTATAGCAATAATATCATCTATTACAGATACAATCCTTCTTCCAGTGCTGCAGATACATGCTCAGCTGTATGTGTAGTCAATGAGGTATCTGATATCATAGACTATGCGACATATCTCAATGAACGCTCTCAGACAGTAGATCTTATACATCATCATCAGAATAACTACAGCAATACTCAGCAGCTTTTCTACTGTACAGGATACGGGCTTTTCGATGAACAAGTATACAAATCAGCATACTATATTAATACAGAGACAGGCTGGAATGTATGGACAGAGATCCCTTATTCAACAGCTAACTATGAGAAGATCCTCAGTATGGCTGCTTTATTCGGCTGTCCCTTCACAGATTCAGATAAGTACAGCTTCAATATTGACTTCCTCGATAATGATATGTTCCTTCCTGTGATACCTGAGAACGGTATAGCTGAAGGAGAGTATACAAGAGGAGCTGATAATCTCGATAACTCTCTCTATGGTATTTCAACAGTCCGCAATATCAATTATGATCCTTCAACTCCGATAACTCCCTATGATCCGAATACATACTCGATGCAGACTTACTTCAATCCTGTCCTCGGTATCAACTCCATGACCAAGAGATATGTACTGGACGGAGCTGCAGTAGAACAGCTTGGAAGAGATCTCTGGACGATCTCAGATGATCTGGCTCATCTGGATCCTCTTGAGACATTCAAGAACTTTGAAAATCTCATTATAGATAACTTCCTGACTAATGATCCTATCTCATGTATAGTAGGACTCAATAAGTATCCAATTAATAATATCCCTACAGGGACTCAGGCCGAGCCTATCAGATATGGAAAAGTGCAGGGAGCTGCTGAGGGTAAACCCTTGGAGACCTGCAGCATGTTCTTCAATTTTTCGGGAGTCAGGATCTGGCCTAAGTTCGGAAGGAGCTTTCTGGACTATGAGCCCTATACTCATTATGAGTTGTATATCCCCTTCTGCGGTACGGTTCAGATAGATCCGGGAGACATCATAGATCATATCCTGTCTGTACAGATGTGTATTGACTTTGCGACCGGTACCGCTACAGCTTATGTTATGGCTGATAATCTCTGTATCAATACAGTCTCAGGAAGCTGTGCTATCAATATCCCTGTGACCGGTACCGACGGTGTGACTCTCAATGCTCAGATCAATAACGGTATCATAAATACAAAGAAGGCTCAGGGCAATCTCTTCCTTGGTGGATTCCTGAATACATTCACTATAGGCGGACTCCTCAAGACTGCAGGAGATCCTTCAAAGAAAGCTAACGATATCATGCAGGGAGCTCTTGATAAGGCTCATGCTATCTATGATCTTGAGCATACTCAGGTACCTATGCACACGATAGGCTCAGCTTCTCCTGTCGGATCCTGGACTCTGGAATTAGACTGCAGGCTCATGATATACTATCCTGAAGGAGAAGCTATCATATCCGGACAACCTTCGAGAGATCTCCCAAGACTTGCAGATCTCACAGAGTACGGACATACTACAGGCTTCTCCTGTATCATGCAGGGATCTGTATCTGACTTCCATGGATACACAGTAGGAAATATAGATACAAGCTCCATAGCAGGAGCTACAGCTGAGGAGAGAGAACAGATAAGATCTGCATTTGCTCAGGGTGTATGGCTTCCAATGCCTGAATAAAAAAATAAAGCAGCTGCTATTGATGCAGCTGCTTTTCTTATTATAGTATCTGTCTCTCCTCGGCCTTCAGACTGTTGTAAAAGTCTTCTCCTGTGAGATTATCACAGAATACTATTTTATTCCGGACTATCAGATTATGATAGAGGATCTCAACAGGGTTGTCCTTGCTGAGTTGTGGAGTTGTCAGGAAGTCTGTTGAATACTGTGAGCTCAGGATCCTTCCTGTGAGAGTCTTTGCAGGATATACAAAGATAACAAGATATCCCTCTGTCTTATGGCTGAGGAGCTTCAGATTGAACCTGAAGCCCGATGCAGCATCATAGCAGATATTATATACCTCATTGAAGTTATCCCAGTTATCAGGGAGATGAGGATACTCCTTGGACTCCCATGTACCTCCCTGGATGCTTTTTTCCGCTTTACCAAAGAAGATCTTGCTTTTCCTCTCATCGGGAGAAGGACAGAACTCAACGGCAATAGGTACCTCTGTACCGTCTTCCTGTTTCATCTTGTATACATCTATTGTACCGGGCTTCTGAGTCCGGACTCCCTGCAGATTCCAGTCCTTGAAGTAGGGGCACACTCTGCTTATCAGATTTCCTATGAGGTATACCTCGATATCCTCATCCTGTCTTGCTAAGGTAGATACAAGGTTCTGCAGCACTTCAGGCTCATTCCTGATATATCCTCTGTCAGCAAGGACTTCCTCAACGATGAAGTGCTTGAGATATGGATGTCCGGTAGACTTGTATCTCCTCCATAAGCTTAAAGAGAAAGCTTCTCCACAGGGCTCTCCTCTGACTATTTTTCCTTCAACATTCTTAGTCCACCATAGATATCCTCTGTAATATGTTATCTCAGAGAACTCTCCACCGGTAACAAGTTCAACTACATTGACTCCTCTGTCCTGAAAATACTTATTTATGAGCTCAGGAGCTATATCATCCCTGAGTCTTCTGATATATCCTATAGTCGGCTTCTGAGTCTTCCAGGCGTACTCAAGAGCCCTCTTTTTAACTGCAAAACTTTTACCCTTGGATCTGTCTCCGTAGATGATATTCCAAACATAGTGATATTTGAGAATATCCTTCAGAGTGTAGTATCCGTCTTTATCAATTCCCATTATAACTCACCTTCTTCGAGAGCTTCCTGCAAGGACTTTGACATCCTCTCAGCTGCTTCTCTTCTGAGCTGCATAACCATAGCATCTCTGATCTTATCGATCTGATAATCTTCGGGCTCACACTCGAAGAGACAGTCATGTTTATCTAAGAAGCTGCAACCTGCACAGGAGCTCCTGCTGCTGCATACTCCTTTAATAGCGTTTAATATCATCAACGCTGCTTCCATTCCTAATAAAGTATCCTTATCCATTTTCAAGATCCCTCCATAATGATTTTATTTTAGTGAACTCCTTCAGATCCTCAAGCCTCTCACAATGAGATACTCCCTCGACTGTTATCCGGTTGCAAAGGAAGCTCTTAAACTGAGCTGAGAGATTGATCTCAAAGGGCTGAGGTAGGAGTGATATACCGTATCCCGGTTCGACTATCATTTTCTTCCCGGTATAGTCTTCGACTTCAACAGGTTCTGAGGGTACAGTATAATAGTGTGTATTCTTGCCTGACAGAGAGGAAGGTATGAACATTTGATTGGAGAACTTGTAGAAGGCCTCCTCTATTGTAGGAGCTCCCTGCTTTTTGTCATCCGGGAGACCTGATACAAGATAGTTCATGCACTTCTCCTTCGGGACTCCTGCGACGGTGCACTCTATCCGGTTTTTACCTTCCTTTACTCCAACATATCTCTTGGAGCCGAGAGTCTTAAACCAAAGATAATTACCTTCATCTGACATCATTCCAAGCATATGCACACGGCCTCTTATATCCTTAGGCCTGAGTCTCTCCGGATCTATCTTATGATACCTCATAGCAGCCTCAAGCTGCTTCTCTACCTTCTTATCATACTCCTCAAAATACTTCTCTGTCTCATCATCATAGAGATACTTGATACTGTCTGTATCATTGTATACTACCCTATGATCTCCGAGAGCCATATTATGCTCAAGAAGCTCATGTCTACAGTAGGCCGTAACATATACCCCTGTCTGATAGAGGAGTATGCTCTTAGGGTTTTTGATGTATTCCAGGAGAGCCTCTTCAGGAGCATCCTCCTTAGTCCACTCTCCGGATCCGAGATAGATTATGAGAGCCTGCATTATGTCGGTGACACACATTCCATACAGGCTGTTCAACAGAGCCTTCAGTCTCTGATACTCCTGTTCTTTTCCCTCAACATCCTTCAGCTCAGTCTTACCGGAGTAGAGATCCAGTACAGTCTCCACTATTACCTTAGGGAGATATCTCTTCTTGGATGCGTATGCATTGCCTACTGAGATACTGTCAAAGTCATATACCTTGGTGATAGTATCAAGATCCAGCTCAGTTATTGACGTTACAAGGAGCTCAGCTGAGTATACTCTTCCATTGTCAAAGGATCCCTTCTTTATCATAGCACACTTATGCTCTGATATGGTTGTCAGAGATCCCTTAGCTCTGATATTCTTGAAGCATACATCCATGATAACAGCATATCCAAGCTGAATAAACCTGAAGACCTGATCCTTCTTGATCTTGATGAACTTCCTGGGGAATTTTTCTTTTACCATTATAGTCGGATAAAAGCTTGTCTTGTCTCTTGACTTGATACGGCCTTTTCCTTCCTTAGGTCTGAAGAGATACTTGCAGAATACATAGTTAGCATGTGTATAGCCTCCTGCAAAAACACGCTGCAGCAGATGATACAGCTTTATATTTCTTGGAGATGCTTCAGATACTATCATCCTGAGCTGTTTGTATGACTTGTCATCCGATGCTTTATCCCTCAGATATTTCCGTGTATATCCGGTACTTGTAAGAGGCATGTAAGCAGGGGAGAAATTACGGTACTTCTCAAGCCATAGATCTATATATTCATACAGCAGCCTGACATCATTCTCACAGTACTCAAGCTCCTTCTCTGTGAGCTCCGTCTCACTATGTCTGATAAGACTGTAGTCGAGATCTCCCTTCAGCTTCCTTGTCTCAAGCTCATAGTTATCACCGAGCTTCTCAAGACTGAGATTAGACATCAGATAACTGCAGCGGAAAATTACATTTTCAGTCTTTGCGTATATCGGTTTATGGAAGTTTATTGCAAAAACATTCTCCCATGGAAAAAGATCCTGGATGAAGCCGAATTCAAAACTCAGGTTATGTACCCATATTACAAAGGTGTCCTTGTAAGACTGCAGCAGCGTCACAAGCTCAATGAACTCACTCCAATACCGGCCGTAAAAGCAATTTCCATTAATGCAGATCTGCCAAACATACATAAAAGCAACTGTCTTACTGTAGGAAGTTGTCTCTATATCGAATGTTATTATATCTGTATAGTACTTTGCTCTGTCTGATATCTTCTCAAATGTCAGGCTCCTGAGCTCCTCCTGAAGATCATGGTATCTTATCACAGTCCCCACTTCCATTCTGAGAAGACATCTATTACCTCTCCTGTCTCTTCCTCGATCCAGGTATTGTCTCCTCCGTACTGGAAGACAGGATCCCACTCCTTAACTATCTCTTCCTTCTCCTCAGTCTCATACATATCAAGGATATCAGATGTTGCTGTCAGGAGCTTCCTGTACATCTCTGAAGGATCTCCTTCATTCTCCTCAACTATCTGAGCTATCTGCTCAGAGCCAAGGATATCTCTGATAAACTTATCGTTTTTATTAGCAAGCTTCCTGAGGATGTTCTTGTTACGGTGGATACCTTCGATGAATTGTCTTGTAAACCTTGGCTCCTTGAAGAAGTTCTTTATATTATCGTATCCCTCTCTCTCAAGCTGTCCGGGAGTCTCTGTTATCCTGAAGAGCTGATTGATACCGAGAGCCTTCTGCTGCAGCTGCTTAAGGCTCAGTCCCTTTGATGATCCTGAGAGCTTGCCTATCCTTCCCTCGATATCCTCAAGCTCCTGCAGCAGCTCTGAGAAGTCTGAGAATTCATTTTTTCGTGTTCGTCTTATCTTGGACTCGATGCTCTTCCAGGAGCCCTTGATGTATTGTCTCAGCCCGGCCTCTGTGAACTGATACAGCTCTCCCGGATCTATTAAGTACTTACTTATTTTCACGCTTCTTCACTCCTCTCAGCCTCAGAGCTATCTCACGCTCTCTCAGAGCTATTCTGTTGTTAGCAATGATATTACATATGCTGTTATCATAGGAGCTCTTGTAGGTGCTGCAGAACTTCTCACAGCCTATGCTCTTATTCCTGCATCTTATACACATATCCCTCTTATTATTCATCTTATACCTCCTTATATGTTGACATCCTTATGAAGAGGAGAGAGCCGGGCTGCTGTATCTCCTTAGTCTCCCTCAGGTTGTCTATCTTCATGTAGTCCCTGAAGGGGTAGGGGACTTCCTCCATAGTGTGATATGTATTATCAGCTGTCCTCCCGGACTTGTAGACAGCTATTATCTGGATACAATAGAGAGAAGCAGCTCCGGGCTGCTTCTCCTTCCAAAAGAATCTCTTTACGATGAGCTCTGAGATCTTAGTCGGTAACAATTCTATCAACTCCTTCAATAAGTCGGATGTAATCAGCCTGCAGCTTCTCTATCTCCCTCATCATTGTCTCAGTCGTTTCTGTAATAGCAAGCCATTTCTTATATTTAGGATCCCACTGCAGCACATAGAGAGTACAGTATCCCTCAGTCTCTGATATGATCCTCTCAGCAGCTCTCAGCAGCTTAGCAGGATCTGTAAATTCTTCTCTGTATTCTCCTGCAGCATCACCGAGCTTAAGCTTCAGAGTCATCTGTTATAACTCCTCTCTGATACAGCTTGTCTGCAAGATCCTTGAGGAGCTCCTTTTCTTCTCTCAGGAAGATCTTATTGACATTATGATCCATTTCCAGGATCACTCTGTTGATACGGATATCCGGATCCGGCTCTTCCTGTACTGTTAATCTCATAAGACTATATGGATAGGAGCCTCTGAGGATCTCAACAATTGTCAGAATTACAGCTCCGCCCTTATTAGCACTGCAGCAGCATAGAAGCTTATAGCAGCTATTCTCTACAGTATAGAGCCCTCCTTCTTTGAACTGAGCAGGATCGAGCTCTATCCACCTTTTCTCTTTGTAGAAATTCACTCAAACTCAGCTCCTCTCTCAGCAAGGAAGACTCCTTCGATGATCTCTACTATGCTCTTGCTGAGTCTTTTCAGCTGAGCCTCTGAGAGCTCCTTATTGATAACAGTCAGGTGATACTCCTGATCCTGTACCGGGGACAGGATCTCAAGCTTAGTGATATTCTCCCCTCCGTGGAAATGAACATTAATTGTGTACTCATTCATTGTTATTGTCCTCCTTTACCTTCTTTTCACACTTAATGATGTACTGGACTCCACTCTTAAGCTCTACATGTAAATTATAGATCATATCATCCCTCAGGCCGAGCTGTTTTCTCATTGCTATGAATATAGCTGCAGCAGCCTGAAGCTCATCACTTGATATCTTATCATCCATTTTCATTCAACTCCTTCTTAATTCCATAGTGTATCTCTGTAAGCCATAAGCCTATAGGATACATATTTCCCTCTGACATATGATACTGCAGCTTAGTAAGAGCATGAGCGAGCCAGTCATCAGATACCTTATCGATCTCTATCCTGAGCTGCAGCTTATTCTCATATTCACTCTTGAATTGAAGCTCCAACCAACGAGCATTTGTCATCATACCTATAAGCTTATATCTCATTTCTTATCATCTCCCTTAAGCTTGACCATGAGCTCTACAGCTGCTTTTTCATCGATAAGGCCATCTTTTACTGTAATGTCTACATTCACTACTGTACCGGGACGAGTGAGTCCAAAGTGTACTGTATCATCTCCCTCAGGCCTGTTCATTATACTTCTGAATAAGCACTCTGACATCTTCAGATACATCTTCTGCAGCTGCTCTGAGTCCATTTGTCTAATTGCAGCTGCTATCAGCTCATCCGGATCCGGATCCGGAACATCCTCTATCAGGAGAGCTACCTTGTAAGCTCCTTCCCAGTTAGCATAATGCAGAGCTTCCTCTCTGGATATAAACGGACATTTACTCATTGATATCACCTTCTTCCTGATATTCGGGACAAATACCCGGACAGAGCTTGTTGATGATCCTGCAGTCTCCCTCATAGTTTCTGTTAGGACAGGGCTGCATCTCCTGAAGCCTCTTCTGATAGAGATCCTTCCGGATCTGAAGCTTCCTCCTGACTCTTGCTGTCTTGGTGACTTCAGCTACAACATGGATCTCTCCTCTGCAGTTGATCCCATAGAGAGCAGTTACTCTCTCCTTGTCTTTTTGGTACTTTTGCATAATAAGTCAACTCCTTTTATAGTATGAATTGTATGTGCATATACTCTTGTATATACATAGTTATTATACAGCAAGTTATACAGAAATTATTGTATATTCTGTGAATTGGTAGTTAATTTATTGTTAATTATGTAAATATAATTGGTTGACCAATATTGGTTGAACCAATTGTGGTTGTATTACTGTTTGTTATTTATATTGATATTATACTACGTGTAATTGGTTGACCAATTGTCACTTTAGCGCTTTACCACGTTAAAGTGGGAGGCGAAAATTTGTTCTATACTCTCTGTATAAGTACCC
>JAZRBM010000012.1:0-1044 GCA_045635085.1 Congzhengia sp.
TCCCTAAAGACAGAAGTTTACAACCCGAAGGCCTTCTTCCTTCACGCGGCGTTGCTGCGTCAGGGTTTCCCCCATTGCGCAATATTCCCCACTGCTGCCTCCCGTAGGAGTCTGGGCCGTGTCTCAGTCCCAATGTGGCCGGTCAACCTCTCAGTTCGGCTACAGATCCTCGACTTGGTGAGCCGTTACCTCACCAACTATCTAATCTGGCGCGGGTCCATCCATAAGCGATAAATCTTTCAAAATTCTATCATGCGAAAGAATTTCAATATGCGGTATTAGTCCACGTTTCCATGGATTATCCCCCTCTTATGGGCAGGTTACTCACGCGTTACTCACCCGTCCGCCGCTTTCCTCTATCAAAATCACCCGAAGGATCAATTAATAGATTCTCGCTCGACTTGCATGTGTTAGGCACGCCGCCAGCGTTCGTCCTGAGCCAGGATCAAACTCTCGATAAAATGGTTATATGAAGCATTAATGCTTTATATACTCTCGATTGTTTGTTAGCTCTTTTCAACTAACTCTGACATTTGTTTTCGTTATTCCGAATACTGTCATGATTGGGCATCTCTTTCAATCTCCTGCACTAATCTCATTTCGTCTTTTCCGTAATACTCTTTCTAAAATTCTCGGAAATACAAACCGTATTTCCTGTGCTTTTAGTCGAGTCTTACAAAAAACACCTTATGATTTCAGCACAGTATATTTCAGAGCTACCTTAAACTCAAATTTTCCGACAAGTTTCGCACTGTTTATTTTTCAATGTACAACTGCTGTCTCAAAGACAGCTTATTTAGTTTACCACAAGAATTATACTTTGTCAAGTACTTTTTTTAATTTTTTTAAAAACTTTCTTGCAGCACACTCCGCTCTCAGCCGAGTGCCTATTTATCTTACCACAATTAGCCTTTCCTGTCAACAAAATTTTAAACATTTTTTAACCTTTGAAACAATTGTACAATCAAACTTTAAAATATGACATTTTCTACTGTGCAATTAGTTCAAGTCTCTATCTTACAATTGATTTTAAGGTGACGTTAT
>JAZRBM010000013.1:0-409077 GCA_045635085.1 Congzhengia sp.
TCGTGAACATACAGCGGAGGCAGAAGCTTCAGCTTCGGTTTCCCGTCCTTTGTGGCCTCAATCAAAATCATTGTGGCTGTTTTTTCGGAACTCGGATGAATAAACTGAAGTCTCTTCGGCTCAATCCGATAGCTTTTCATAAGATAAATTATATCAATAAGCCGTTCAGGCCTGTGAATAAGAGCAAGTTTTCCCGCAGGCTTTAAAAGTGCCTCTGAAGCTCTTATAATGTCCTCCAGGTTGCATTTTATTTCGTGTCGGGCGATTGCAAGGGTATCCTCAGCGCTTACAAGCCCGCCGTTATTTTCTTTATATGGCGGGTTGCAGGTTATGTAGTCGAAACTGCATTTGCCAAAGGTTTCAGGAGATTTTTTTAAATCCTCGCAAAGTATTTCAACCTTTTCAGTGAGGCTATTGAGAAGAACACTGCGTTTTGCCATTTCGGCAACCTCTTCCTGAACTTCAACTCCCGTAATCTTCTTCGCCTCAGTTTTGGCTGAAAGCAAAACAGGAATAATTCCGTTTCCCGTGCATAAGTCGAGAACATTAGCACCTTTTTTTATTTCAGATTTTGCAAAGTGGCTAAGGAGTACTGCGTCCACCCCAAAGCAAAACCACTGGGGATTCTGGATAAGCTTAAGGCCTTTAAGCTGTAAATCGTCAAGGCGTTCATTTTCCTTTATTAAACTTTCCATTTTATCCCCTCCTTTTATATAAGATTAGCATATTTTCGAGATTTTTTCAACCTGTTATGGAATAAAATTGAATATTTTCGGGTATAATTTAACAAAACAGCCAGGAGGAAAAAGGTATGGAATTTGCAATAAAGTCAATTTTTACATCACCAATTGCATTGTATCAGGAAAAGCAGGCAAGGAAGATTCGTATTCAGGAACATGGACGCCTTATGGATGAAATTCGCACGGTTTCCCTTAATATGAGGGAGCTTCAGGACTGTTATGACGAGGTTTCCGACAGAAAAATGCTTGATTATTTCGCCTATAAACTCCGTGCAGAGCAATGCCTCTATGAGTTTTTGCTTGAAGAGGTTAAAAAAGTGGAAAATTTTTAAGTTTTTTTAAAAAAAGCCTTGACAAAACAGTGTCAAGCATATATAATAAAAAAGCTGGTTGTGATGAGCGAGCTTGCTGGAATTGGCAGACAGGCACGTTTGAGGGGCGTGTGTTTATGACGTACGGGTTCAAGTCCCGTCACTCGCACCAAAGAATACGAGATACCTTTTAGGTGTCTCGTATTTTTTTTAAAACGATGTGGAGGGACTTGAAGGGTCGGTAGTGAATGACTGCCAGTGGCAACAAGAGCCGACCACAGCACCGCCCGCAGGCGAAAATTAATGCCGATGGTATTATAATAAATTCTTACATGGACAAAAATATGCACTCTGTAGCATTTTTAAGCTATAGAGTGCATATTGTTTTTTTGTTTTTATTTTCTTTTTATTGTGTCGAATCTAAAACCCTTGTCCTTAAAATATTTAATTATAGATGGAAGTGAATCTGCAGTTGCCTGCTTTGAATTCGTGTCGTGCATCAAAAGTACCAAAGAGTCCTGACCTGAATCGTTTGCGGTTCTGATTGCTCTGTTATAGAGGTTTGAAGATACGGGATTTTTTGTTTCAGAATCGCCTGTTACACAGTTCCAGTTGACGTAAGGAATATTTTTTTCTATAAGCAACTCTTTAAATTCTGCGCGTTCGTCACGAAATGCTCCTCCAGGAAAACGAAAAACGTCTGAACACTTTTTTTCTCCTACAAGCTCAATTATAGCATCGCGTGTTCTGTTGATTTCATCTAGAAAGTTATCGCCGTTTGCATATATACTGCTCATATCGTGAGAGTATGAATGGATTCCGATGGAGTGTCCCTCACGTGCTATTCTTTTAATAAGCTCGGGATGTTTTTCGACATTTGTGCCTAAGACAAAAAATGTTGCCTTAATATTATTTTGTTTTAAAATATCCAGAATTTGAGGGGTTACGGTTGACGATGGTCCATCATCAAACGTCAGATGCATTACCTTATCGCCCTCTTCTGGGGGATAAATTTTAAAATAATCACAGCTTGGAGTTCCGTCAGGGGTGACGCATGGACGCATCTGGAAAACGGGACCGTCGACTAAAACATTTTCGTATTTATCTCCGCGCAAACTCCTGTCATACCTTGTACAAGAACGCACCCAAAAAGCCAAAGCAATAATAAGGACAACAGTCAATAGAACTTTAAATGTATTTTTGTTTGGTGTGAATTTATATCTTTTTCCGTTTATTCGCAGGTACATGGTAATCACCTCTTTTTTACATTATACAACAAAAATGTTACATAATAATTAAATTCGCCTTAAAAAGTAATAAAAATATTATTTTATAAGTAAAGTAGTAAAAAAATATTTCGGAGGGAAACATGAGGATATTTTGTGCAATTTTACTTACCGTTATGCTTTTTAGCGGTTGCAACGGAAAAAGTGTTTTTAACAATGAGATAACAGAAGATGTATTTGTAATGTCAAAAGAGGTTATGTCGGCAAACAACAAGCAGGGATGGGGGCTTAAAAAAAACAAAAATGCACCGCCAGATATACCAAAAGAGACTATAGAACTTTTGAAAAAGTATGGAGGAATATATAAAAGTGATGAGGAAAAAACTCTGTATCTGACATTTGATGAGGGGTATGAAAATGGATATACATCAAAAATATTGGATGTATTAAAAGAAAATAAAGTTCCCGCTGCATTTTTTGTTACAGGACCATACATAAAGAAACAAGCAGAGCTGATCAAACGTATGACACAAGAAGGGCACATAGTTGGAAATCATACAGTAAACCACCCTAGTATGCCGGATATTTCTGATGATAAAATAAAAAATGAACTTAAGGAATTATCAAAAAGCTACTATGATTTAACCGGAAAAGAAATGAAATTTTTCAGACCTCCCATGGGAGAGTATTCTGAAAGAACATTAGATATAACATCTAAGATGGGATATACTAATGTTTTTTGGAGTTTTGCGTATAAGGATTGGGAAACAAACAACCAAAAGGGAACGGGCTATGCCTACAACCAGATAATGGATGGAGTGCATGACGGTGCAATACTTTTGCTGCATGCTGTTTCAAAAGATAATGCAGAAATTCTTGACAAGGTAATAAAGGACTTAAAAGTGCAGGGGTATACATTTAAATCGCTCGATATGTTTAATAAACATATTTCGTAGAATGGAAGATGATGGGCGAAGGCGAATATGTTCTTGGATTAGAACCTGTCAACTGTACGCCTGATGGCAGAGCGGTTATGAGAGAAGAGGGGAAACTCAAATTCATTGAAGCGGGCGGAGAGTACAAAACAAAAATCAAACCGGAATTCACAAATAAAATTTAAAAAATAAAATAAAATCACTCCCTTTGCTAATACTATAAGTGTATGAGTATGGGGAGTGATTTTTTGAATATAAAAAAACGTTTTAAGATTTTTTGTGTTATGCTTTTGGTTTCGGCTACGGTTCTTTTCGTCGAGTGTAATGTCTATTTTCCAAAAGAAATCCGGGTAATGAATGGAGAAAAGGTAGAAGTACCTGAAGGTTTTGCATACACTTTAGAGGCGTCGAGCAATGTAAAAACCTATGGAAACTACGACGCTACTGTAAAACTTTTCGGATTGATTCCGGTAAAAGAGGTTACTGTAAATATTTTGCCGGAAATGCAGCTTGTACCAGGTGGTAAATCTGTAGGTATAAAAATGTTTACAAAAGGATTAATATGTGTAGGCTCTCAAAGTATAAAAGGAGAAAATGGAGCAAATTACAACATAGCTAAAGCGCTTAATATTAAAGAATCCGATATGATAATGAAAGCAAACGGCATCGACCTTCATACGATAGAACAATTTTCAAAGATAATAGAAGAATCAAAAGGTTCGCCTATTGTTCTTGCGATAGAAAGCGAAGGAAAGGAAACAACAAAAAGCGCAACTCCTATCAAAACAAAAGATGGCTATAAGCTCGGATTGTGGGTTCGTGACAGTACTGCTGGTATAGGTACGATTACGTTTTTGGATAAGACGTCGGGAACTTTTGCAGCTTTAGGTCATCCTATAACTGATGTTGATACCGGGGCGCTAATGCCCATTGATAAAGGAACTATAACCAATGCCCAAATTTCGGGAATAGAAAAAGGTTCAAAAGGCAGCCCGGGAGAATTATATGGAGTCTTTGGAGCAAATGATTGTGGAATTATTTTAAAAAATACCACACGCGGTATATATGGAAGGGTAATATCAGATTCTCAGCTTAGCTACAATAATGACACAATCCCCGTGGCATCATCTCAACAAATCAAAACCGGAAAAGCGCAGATTTATGCAAACGTTGACGACAACAAAATAGAAAAATATGACGTTGAAATATCAAAGCTTATGAGATATGCGCCGGATTCTAAAAATATGATAATAAAAATTACTGACCCAAAATTGCTGTCAAAAACAGGTGGGATAGTGCAGGGAATGTCAGGTTCACCGATAATTCAGAATGGCAAACTCATTGGAGCTGTGACACACGTATTTGTGAATGATCCAACAAGAGGTTATGGGATATTTATTGAAAATATGCTGGCTGAGAGGGAAAATAAATAGTTAATGCTCGCATATATGCGAGCATTAACTTTGGGTTTTAATTTGAATTTTATATTCGCTTGTTGTCATACCAGTGATTTTTTTTAATCCATTAATAAATTTATTCTTTTTGCGGATTACATATCGAACAGGGTTTATATCCATCTTTTATAGCATCGTTTAATTTCATTTCTGTCAAATTATTTTTATACTTAATAATGATACAGTGTTTTTTATGATATTTTTTTCCAGCCGATGTTACATAATATGTACTGTCGGAATTTACAAAGGTTGATTCAAGGGTTGTTACAGGTTTTACCGGCTCAATCATCAGAGTATTAATTATAAATGTAAATCCTAAAATAGATGCTAGTAATGCCATTGCAGCGAGTAATATTTTCCATTTTTTTATTAAAAAAACATAAATCTTTAAACAAATGCCAGGTCTTTTGGCATAACAGGAAAATTCATTTGCAAACTCTTCTCTCTTAATTCTGGAATTTTGTGCATCAGTACTCTTTAAGTCGGGATCGCAGATGTGTCCAAGTTCATGACGTAAAAGAGCACACTTATCTTCATCGGCAATATCTGCATTTACAAACACAAATCTCAGGTTTTTATTTATATATAAGAAAGAGTCGTTTTGTTCAATCTCGTTTTCAACCCTTAATATTTTTATAAGCTCAGACACGGATTCTGAATTAGTATGTTTTTTATATTCAATAATCGTAAACTGATTAGATTCAATTATTTGCCGTAAATCATTGTAATTGTTCAATGAGTATAATTTATTTTTAAATAGTATCTTAAGAGCCTCGCTCTTTGGGGATTTATGATTCATTGTTATCCTTTTTGATTTTGTCAACTATGTTCATGATTGCTTTTTCTTCATCTGTCAAAGATTTACCCGAAGTTATGCTTCCGTACGCAGCAATAATTGCCTCTTCTAAAAATTCGGGATGAAGCCGTCTGTACTCAGTTTCTGCAACTGAGGAAACGGCGTGTCTTCCAATATCATCAAGCGAACTATAAATTTTGATAAAATCAAGCAGTTTATCATCAATGACGATGGGATGTTCATTAACAATGTGAATATCAAGTTCTTTTAAAATTTTACTTACCATACCATAATTAGATAGTGACACACCGTTTTTCAAAATAAAATTTATAGTCGTACGCGGAATATTTGTATGTTTTGAAAATTTTTCTATGGTACTGAATTTTTCCTTTATTCTTCTGCGAATTATATCTTTATACCAATCCAAGAAAATCACTTCCTTATAGTATATTTTACAACACAATGTCAAATTCGTCAATAAAATTAATAAAAATAGTTGACATTTTAATGTAAGGTGATATAATTATACGACGATACAATATACAATAATTAAATTAAAGACGATATAATATATAAATATTATATTATTTAAATTTTATAGTAAATTATTGGCAACTTCATCGAATATTATTATATTTTGTGATACAATATAAAATAGGAAAGGAAGTTGTTGCAATGAATAAAACAATATCCCCGGCATTAATCAAAAAATTTGAAAACTATCTGATCGAAGAGGAAAAGGCAGCTGCCACGTTAGAAAAATATATGCGTGATGTAAAAGCTTTTTCTGAATGGGTCAAAGGAGAAGAAATCGACAAGCGAAAGGTTCTTTGTTACAAAGAATATTTAAAAGGCAAATTCGCTCCGGCCTCTGTAAATTCTGTATTGTCATCTCTTAACAGTTTTTTTGAATTTAACTGTTGGTATGATCTTAAGGTCAAGACATTAAAAATTCAAAAACGGATTTTTGCACAGAAGGAAAAAGAGCTTACTAAGGCTGAGTACGAAAGGCTTTTAGACGCTGCAAAGAAAAAGAGTAATGAAAGGTTATATTTGCTTATGCAGACTATATGCTCAAGCGGAATCAGAGTATCTGAATTACAGTATATAACAGTTCAAGCGGCAAATGAAAAAAGAACAAATATTAACCTAAAAGGTAAAGTGCGTATCGTAATTTTACCTAAAAAGCTTTGCAAAACGTTGTTGCAGTATGCGAAAGAGCAAAAAATAACAAGCGGCTCTATATTTGTAACAAAGACAGGAAAACCGCTTGATAGAAGCACAATATGGAAGATGATGAAAGCCTTATGCGAAAGTGCTAATGTTGATAAGGAGAAAGTTTTTCCGCACAATCTTAGACACCTGTTTGCTCGCACTTATTATTCAATACAAAAAGACATTGTGCGTTTGGCTGATATACTGGGACATTCAAGTGTAAATACAACGCGTATATACACTATGGAAACGGGAGATATACACCGTCGCCAGATTCAAAGTCTCGGACTTTTAAGGATATAAAACAAAAACACCACATAATCGAAATTATGTGGCAAGGCAAAAACACTTTGACATAAAAAAGGACTAAAATTTCCCATGGCATATTCTATTTATCTAAAAAAATGCATAACGATAAGACCGGTTTTTGTTAAAATTGCGTAATCGGTCTGTTTTGTCGTGCTCTTTTTGATGCATATTGATGTTTTTCATAAAAATATTTGTAAATCATTGACAATTTCTCCTGAACATGCTATAATGTTTGTGCTGTGAAAGCAAAACCCAGTTGGATTTCACCACATAATTTCGATTATGTCGCAAGGCTTATTTTTTTGCTGTGCACTGTAATGAACATTACATAAGCAGGCAAGTAGTAATATTAAGGAGTTGAAATAAAATGGACATGCAACATTCGTCCGACAAAAAGAAATTCATTATTGCGACCACTTGGGAATACCTTTTAAAAACTGGACTGTCAAACGCCTCGGTAGGCGATTTGTGCAGAGAAACTAAACTTGCTCAAAGTAGCCTTTACTACTGGTTTGAAAGCAAGGACGGCATTTGGATAAGTGCGGGTAAGTACGGACTTTCTAAAGTTGTTGATGCACTCTTTATGTTTACCCTCAGGCACACTAATGACATCCGCAAGTATTTTGATACATTGTTAGATGAGGTTGAAAAATACAAATACGAACTTCGTCTTGCAATTCAGATTACAACCAGCCCTGTGTTTGGAGAACGCATGAGGGAAAAATCAAAGGATTTCAGACTGCTGTATGAAAAATATGCTGTGGAGATTATGGGTATCTTTGGATGCACACATCACCAGGCGGAGGTATTTATTTATTCAATAATTGCCTATGTAATTGATTATGTAATATGGGATGATGGTGAAAAGACACAAATGCTGCTTGAAAATCTATATACAAGGATATTAGAAAAAATAGATATTTAGCAGTAAATTTATTAGCGAACACACTTATCAGGAGAAACATTATATGAGACTAATCACCGCAATAAAAATACAGGCAAAATGCGAACTAAATAGCGAATTAAAGACTTTGTCTGCTGAAAAGAGAAAATGGATAGCAGATATAGTTGAAGAAAGAGTTCCGTGCGGTTTAGCCTCTATTGAGGAATGGAATGAGGTAATTTCTTGTTTTAAAGAAATGGAACCTGAAGAAAATAACGAAAAAGCAAAAAAAAGGCTCTTATCAATCCTTCGTGAAGAACATAATTAATTTGTTATTAAATCATTGTTTGATATAACAATAATAAATCTTAAAATAACAATAATTTGTTGTAGTTTTAATTTACATAACACTTTTAAGAAAAATAAAAAATAAAAAGGTTGTATCTTTGTAAGATACAATCAACAGGTTTCTTTTTCGATAATTATTCAGTTTTTACTGATTAATTATATACAGGGGCGGAAAACCCTTTTTTTACAGACAAGTGTTTTAAATATACGCCCCTTTCCCCTCACTTGATTTGTATAGCAAATATTTTTATAGTATCACGGAGGTGAAAAAATAGTAGAAAACATTATTCTGTCCAGGCTGCGGAGAATGACAGGATAATGTTATATTTATTCTCTGCCCGAAGCGAAAACGGAATTTTCGCAAATAAAATTACCTTTATGAAAGGAGAACAAAATGAAGGGAAAGAAAATTTTAGCAATCGTTCTTTCTGCGATTATGCTTATAGGCTCATTGGCAACTGTATCAGCAGAGGGAACGGCTACAGAGGTATCTTCATACGATGCATTCGTTGAGGCGTTGAGCACAGGCGGCAACATTACTGTTTTAAGCAATTTTACAGTTGATACTGCAGTTACAGTTTCCGACGGAACTACTATTGACTTAAATGGCAAGACGCTTAACTGGAATGTTGAAAATTCATATTTTGGAACAAGCACGATTAAAAATGGTAACATCGTATTTGGCAAAAACGATGTGCATGTTTGCGATGGCTATTTCATCGTAAATGAAGGAAAAACACTTACAATTGATGGTGCAAACATCACATCTTCTGCTAGTGGAATGAAATGCTATGCGGCATTTCATTTAAAAACAGGTGCGGTTCTTAATATTCAAGATTCCTTGATTGATGTGGCAAATAACGAATATAGTGCAGGCTACATTGTTTACGCAAATGAGGCAACTGCAAAATTTGACTTGACTGATTCGATACTAAACAGTAAAAATGTTGCTGGTGTAGTGCATGCAGAAACAACTATTACTGACTCAAGCGTTACAATCGAAGGAACCGGAACAATGGAGCACGGTATAAACCGTTCTGCCGTAACCATTACAGATTCTACAGTTACAATTTCAGGCGGTACAGGCAGAGGTATTACAGCTCAGCACGGCGATTTAGTTATTGATGGTAATTCACAAGTAACTGTCTATGATATGGATGAAGCTACAATTGAACTCCGTAATGATAAATCAATGACAGTTGCTGATATAGCGGATGTTGTAGTGGATGTGGATGTTAATAATACAACCGCAGGTACAATTACAGGTACAGTGACTGTCCAAACAGTACCTATGGGCACAATTACATACGGCTATACGAGACAGGATGCAGTATGGGGTGAAGCAACGTCTAACTCAGGGGAGAGTTTTTATATTGAACTTTATGCAGGAGAAGATAAAATTGCTACAACAACACTCAACAATGTCGGTGGTATTATCGATGGAGATTTATATGTAACATGGTCTATTCCTTTTGCAGGTTCAACTGATGAATACTGGACTGTTGAATGGGAGGACGGACATCCCACAGCCAGAGTTCAGCCCACAAAGGTTGTTCTCTATTCTGATGGCGTAATGGTTGCTGAAAATACTGTTCAGATGAACGGCCCTGACAATCTCAATCCAGTTGAATGGAGGGAACTAGAGGCGCTCAACCTTCAGGGCGAAGGTACAACGGAAAATCCTTACCTTATCAACAATCCTAAAGAACTTAAGATGTTCAGAGATGATGTAAACGACGGTGACGCATATAACGGTAAAATTGTAAAGCTTACAGCAGACATTGATTTGAATAACGAAGAATGGACACCTATCGGCAATTCTACAAATAAGTTCCAGGGAACATTTGATGGCGATAACCATACGATTTCAAATCTTCTGATTACCGGATATAACAGCAATGTTGGTTTATTCGGCTTTACTACAAATGGTGAAGTGAAAAATCTGACAGTTAACAACGCAAAAGTATCAGGTCGCTTAAATGTAGGTGTAGTTGCAGGTACACCTTATACAAGCAAATACACAAACATCAGCGTAACGGGCCATGTTGAAGTAAACGGTATGGCTTATGTTGGCGGTGTGGGTGGTAAAAATGCCTATGCTAACTGGACAGATATAACAGTAGATGTTGACGATACAAGCTATGTAAAGGCGTATTCCATAGAAAACGAAACAGCATACCGCACATATGTTGGCGGTGTTATAGGTTTTATGGGCGAAGGCAGTCACACAGTTAAAAATGTTACATCAAATATTGATGTTATCGGCTCTACCTGTGATGTAGGCGGTATTGTGGGTATAGCCCATTACGGAAACAACTTCATCAACTGTTCTTCAAGCGGCAATGTTCATGTTGAAAATGCAAATGAAAGTGAAATCGGCGGTATCGCAGGTGTTTGGCATAATGGCGGAAGTCCTGTTATTTTTGAAAATTGCTCATTTACAGGTAACACATATATTGCAGGAGAAAAAGTAAATGTAGCTATTTCAGGTCCCGGATATTCAGCTAACGGCACAGGTATTCGCGAAATCAAAGGCACTGTAACATTAAACGGTGTTGAGAAAGAAAGCTTGGCTCAGGCTATTGCAGAGGCAAATGAAATGTCAGAACCTGCAGTGATTGACATCTTAGGTAACAATGCAACATTAGATAAAGCATATGTTTTGAACAATGACATTACATTCAAAAACGGTATGTTGATTTTTGATAATTATAATGGTTTGGATCCTAGTGTTTATGATCCTGCAGGCATATATTATGCAGTTATGACTATCGGAGCAGATGTTACATTCGACAATGTGATTTTAACAGGTAAAAATGCTGTGGCAAATCAGGGCGTTTTTGTCTTAGCAACCGATGGGATTATGTCATTGACAAACGGTTCTGAACTAAATGTCACAGCACCTACATCTACTGCTGTTATTTACAGTGAGGGTGAAGGTAAACTTGTTGTAAATGGTTCTAAGATTAACATTGATGGCGATGGCAACGCAGTTCGCGGTATGCTTTCGTTGAGGATTGACGCAGATAATGCAGAAATCACAGTTAAGAACATAACCGACAATGCAATGAGAAATGTCAAGGGCACAGTTGACAATTCTACAATCACTGTTGACGGTGCTGAATACGGCATTAAGAACACAGCTGATGGTGATGTTCTAACAGTTACAGATTCTACGATTAAAGTAACTAACACAGTAAATGAAAGTGAAAATGCAGGCATCTATCTTACGGGTCGAGACAAACTAGATGTTACTAATTCAATAATCGATGCAAAAATCTTTATTGATGGCAGCGGTGAGGATACAGTACTCGTTACTCTTAATTTTGAAACCAATGGTGGCGACATAATCAATTCTTTGGAAGAAGAAGTAGGTAGTATTGTAGATTTGTCAGTGTACAAACCAACGAAAAATGGATATGTTTTTATTGGTTGGTACAGCGATGAGGCAATGACAGAAAAAGTAACTCAAGTTACACTGAATGAGCCTACAACAATTTACGCAAAATGGAATCAACGTGAGATAAGCGGTGGCGCTTCCGTTGGGACAAAATACACTCTTTCTTTTGAAACAGATGGCGGAACAGCTCTTAGCAGAATTTCAAGAGCTAAGAATACAACAGTTGATTTAACAAATTACATTACTGAAAAGAACGGGTATATTTTTGAAGGTTGGTATACAGATAAAGAATTTAATAACCCTATAACAAGTGTGAAATTGACAGATAATACAACTGTTTATGCTAAGTGGACAAAAGAAACTGAAACAGATGAACCAGTAATAGGAGAAAAAGGACTATTTGCAGATGTAAAGGAAGATGATTGGTTCTATGAAAATGTAAAGTATGTTGTTGAAAACAAACTTATGAACGGCGTATCTAAGGATAATTTTATGCCTAATGATACACTTACAAGAGCAATGCTTGTAACCATACTTTATCGTTTAGATGATGAACCCGAAATCGAAAGTATTTCGTTTGCTGATGTAGATAAGGATGCATATTACGCAAATGCTGTATCTTGGGCAAAACAGAACGGTATTGTAAACGGAGTAACAGAAAATGAGTTTGCGCCAAATGCTAATATCAGCCGTGAGCAGATTGCAGCAATTATTTACAGATATGCGCAATTCAAAGGATATAATGTAAGTGTTGTAGAAAATACAAATCTTTTCTCTTATGATGATGCAGAAATTATTTCCGAATATGCGGTTTCCTCTATGAAATATGCTGTAGGAAGTGGTCTTGTTAACGGGAAATCAGTTGTAACGCTCAATCCGAAGGATAACGCGACAAGAGCAGAAATCGCAGCAATTCTCCAAAGATTTATTGAAACAAATAAAAGATAGAAAGTATAAGTTTTTGATAAAAATTTAAAAACTAATTAATTAAAGAAGGGATTTATACCGCTCTTGACAGTCTAAGCTCACCTATATTTATATAGGTGAGCTTTTTGTTCCCATTTATACTGTTTAATGTTTTCAATAATCTTTTACATGGAATTTCAAGAGCGGTGGGCTCGGGAACGCTTATGTTTATTTCAACGTTGATTTATGCTATTTCGTATGCTGTATATGCTTATATTTTGTTTGCAAACATTCCTTCTGAAATAAAAATCTACTGTGTTCATCTGGCACTTGGCGGGGCATATATTACAGAGCTTGCATTTTCAACATTTATTTTTGTTACGGGCAGATCGAAATATCCTAAGTACAAAGAAATCGAAAAAAGTTAAAAACCATGTTATGTAAAGGGTTAATAAATTATAAAAAAAGGTTGACTAAATATTAAAAGCATGTTACAATTACATTATAATGGTATATAAGTGCCATGTAGCATTTTTTTCAAGAAAGGAGAAGAAGTTTTGTTTAAGAGAATTATTGGGATTTTATGTGCAATTGCTATTTTGACAACAGCTTCTGCGGTTGTGTTTGCTGAAGATTCAGTTGCTACTATTTCTACTACATCTGCAGCGGCGAAGGTAGGCGAAACAGTTGATATTGAAGTTATAGTCGCTGGTAACCCCGGTATAGCAATGGCATTACTTGAAGTTGACTATGATAATAAAGCATTAAAATTGACAAAGGTAAAAGACGCAGGACTTTGGGGCGATACGTTACATTCGCCAAACTTAACATCTAATCCATATAAGCTTTTCTGGAACAATCCATTAGTTACAGAAAATTATACAGCAAATGGAACAATAGCAACGTTAACATTTGAGGTTTTGCATTCTGCTAAAGCTATGGAATATCCAATAACGGTACGCAATGTTAACAATAAAAACATTTTGGATGTAAATCTTGAAAAAGTTATCTTTGAGATTGTATCCGGAAAGGTAACTGTCGAGGGCAGTTCATCTGTTGCAGATTCTGAAGAAGAAACTGAAATTGTAAAGCCTGATGAAAAACCTTCAGAGGAAGAGATGACAAGCCAGGAGAGGAAGAAAGATGTTATTTGTCTTGTAATAAACAAGAGTTTGACAATTTCTTATGGAGAAAAGAAGAATATCGATGATAACAACCCGCTTGTTGTTCCTTATATTAATAACGACCGTACAATGGTTCCGTTAAGATATATAAGTGAGGCATTAAATGCTGAAGTCTTATGGGAAGAAGGCTGGGACGGATGTATTATTAAAAAAGGCGACAAGGAAATCGAGTTCACATTCGGCTCGGCAGAATTTACCGTTAACGGCAAAAAATATACATATGAAGCACCTATTGAAATGTTACACGACAGAACAATGGTGCCTGTACGATTTATTTCTGAGCATTTAGATTGTAACGTATATTGGGAATCTATTAATGGTGCTGTTATTATTTCTCCTAAGGACAATCCTTGGGTGCCTGAAAGAAAGGCAGAAATCGCAGCGGCAAATGAGATGCTGCTTACCATTTTTAATTTAGTTTAATTTTATTTTAAATAAAAAAATTAAAAGGAGATGAAAATAATGAGAAAGTTTCTTGTTATTACAATGGCAATAGCTATGCTAGCATGTTCAGTAGTTGGTGTTTCAGCTTTTGAAGCAGATGCAGATGGCTTTGTTACAATCAATGATGTGGAAGTTGCAGGCAAGACCCTTACAGGTGAGTATGGTCTTGTTGTAATCAAAGGTTTAGATTCTGAAATCTTAAACCTCGCTGATGCAAACATTCTTTACATCGACCAGACAACAGCAGCCGATAACAAAGTTTCGTTTGGTACAATCGGCTTAAAGAGTGAAGCAAGCTTCACAGGTGCAACAGCTTACATCGGTGGTGAAAACTTAGGTACTGCTGAAAAAATCGGCAATATCACACCAATTCTTGCTAAATCAATCACACTTAACAGAAGTACTGCAACACTTTCATTAGAAGGTACAAATGAAATTACACTTACAGCGACCGTTTTGCCTGAAAATGCAGTTGACAAAACAGTTACATGGACATCAAGTGCACCAACAGTTGCAACTGTTGATAACGGTAAAGTAACAGCTGTTGCACTCGGTACAGCAACAATTACAGCAAAAACAGCTAATGGTTTAGAAGCTACATGTTCTATCGAAGTTTCAGAAGCACCGGCAGTTGTTTATGGTGACGTAAACGAAGATACAGAAATCGACTTAGTAGACTCTGCTTATTTGGCAAGATTCTGTGCTGAATGGGAAGGTTATGGCGAAAACGATATCAATATGGCAAATGCCGATGTTAACGCTAATGAAGAAGTTGACTTAGTAGACTCTGCTATCTTAGCAAGATATTGTGCTGAATGGGAAGGCTACGAAGAACTTCCATATCTTGAAAACTAATATTTTAACAATTTTCTAGGAGGAGAAACATGAAATTGAAGAAGATTTTATCTGTTGTTCTTGCTCTTTCAATGATATTATCTATGTTTACAACAATTTCATTCGCTACTGATACTGCAACAATTGCTGCATCATCAGCTACAGCAAAGGTTGGTCAGACAGTAGATATTAAAATTGATGCAAGCAACAACCCCGGATTAGTATCTGCTAAACTTAATGTTAGCTATGATACAACAGCGTTAAAGCTGGTAGGTGTAAAAGACGGTGGCATTTGGGGAACAAAGATGCATAAAGATGATCTTACAGCAACACCATATGTATTGACATGGGATAACGGTGCTTCAGAGTCTGATTTTACTGCTAATGGTACAATTGCAACATTGACATTTGAAGTATTATCAACAGCAAAAACAGCAGATTATCCGATTGAATTAACTGCTAAACAGATTATCAATAAAGCACTTAGCAAAGTTACATTTGATATGAAAGCAGGTAGTGTTTCTGTTGACGGTCCATCAATTACAGCTTCAACAGCTTCTGCTAAAATCCGTAGCACAGTAGATGTTACAATTGAAGCAAAAGATAACCCGGGCTTAGTATCTGCAAAGCTTAATGTTAGCTATGATACAACAGCGTTAAAGCTGGTAGGTGTAAAAGACGGCGGCATTTGGGGAACAAAGATGCATAAAGATGATCTTACAGCAGCACCATATGTATTGACATGGGATAACGGTGCTTCAGAGTCTGATTTTACAGCAAGTGGCACAATTGCAACATTGACATTTGAAGTTTTAGATGGTGCTGAAGCTAATCAAGACTACGAAATCAAATTAACTGCTAAACAGATCATCAACAAAGCGCTCAGCAAAGTTGAATTTAAGATGGTAGCAGGTAAGATCACAGCTTTAGAAGCTGATCCTTATCTTAAGACAATCAATGTTACTGCTTCTGAAACAGCGGTTGACGCTCCTGTAAAATACAATGCAGAAGGTCCTGTAGCATATCAGGAAAAAGTAGTAACACTTACAGCTAGCGCTTTAGACCAGAAGGGTGACGCTTTTGCAGGCGTTGAAGGTCTTGCTTGGGAATATGACAAGGAAGGCGTATCAGGTATTACATTTACAGATAACAAGAATGGTACAGCTACATTAAAGATTGGTTCAGAAATCGCTGTTGGTACAACAGAAATCAATGTAACATGTACAGCAACAAACCTTGATTCAACAGGTAGTGTTACAGGTACAAAGGTTACAGTTACAAAGGCAGAAGAAACTGCTACATATCTTGCAGCATCAATCAACAAGTCTGCAATCGTTAGACCTGTAGATGAAAATGCAGATGACGAAACAGCTGAAATCACAGCAACACTTTATGATCAGTATGGTGGAGAAATTGCAGCAACACCTGAATACGCACTTGATAAGACATCAGATGGTAAGGTTTCAGTTGTTGATGGTGTAGTAACAGTTAAAGCCGGTGCAGAGGTTGGTGACTATGTAGTTACAGTTACAGCAGAAGGCAAGACAGCTCAGGTGCCATTTAAGGTTACAACCTTAGCATTTGACTGGAGCGGTGTTACATTAAAGCAGGGCGGCATCAAATACGGTGAAGCTTTAAAAACAGCTTTTGCAACACTTCCAACAACAGGCACAGCTACAGCAGGTGGCGACACATATAATGGTACAATCGCATTAAAGGATGCTGATAAAGCAGACATTAATGTTGGTGAATACACAGCTGAAGTTGTATTTACAGTAACAGATGAAGGCGCATATAAAGGCGTTTCACTTACTCAGACATACACAGTAACAGTTAACAAGGCTGACTATGATATGAGCAAGGTTTCATTAGCAGCTGAAGAAGCTTCATACGCTGGTGAAATCGGAATTGAATATTCAAAAGAGTCAAAGGTTACAAAGCCTGAAGACGTTACAGTTGAAGCAGTTGTTTACAAGCAGAATGGCGAAGTAGTTGCTAAGCCTGTAAACGTAGGCGTATACGATGTTATCGTTTCATTTGTAACAAGCAATGGAAACTACAACAATCCTACTGATTTAACAACAACATTAACAATTAAGAAGGCAACAGCTACAGACTTCTTTACAGATGCAGTTGTTCTTGATACAATAAGCGCAGCTTCAGATATCTTAACAGCAGATGCTCTTAAAGAAAAAATCGGCTTGCCTTCAGCAGTTGATGTTATCTTTAACTATACAAAAGAATCTTTTGATATAGTATCATGGACAAATCCTGCAAACTTCGATCCTAAGGGCGGCGACTACACATTCGTAGCTGTATTGGAAGAAAATGCTAACATTGATACTAAAGATTTAGTAGTTGAATACACAACAACACTTACACCTGTAGAAGTTATCTTTGATCCTGCACTTGAAAATGTAACATACAGCAAGGCAACAGTTCTTGATGAAGGCGTTATCAGCATCACAGACATTGCCGGCTTTGACAGAGTTACATTAACAACAGACGGTCAGGACAACTTAGGAGTAGTTGAAGTTGTTTGGGATAAAGATATCGAAGCTATCAAAGCATTAGCTCAAACAGTTTCAGAGACAAATCCTGATGTGACAGTAGACATTTCAGTAGCAGATGCTACATTTGCTGACTACGCTTGGGTAACAGTAGTTGCAAACAAGACATTCACATTTACAATTACAAACAAATTACCTGCTACAACAACATTGGTAGAAGGTGTTGCTGATGTAACATACGGAACACAGATTACAGCACCTACATTCACATGGATTGTTAACGATACTCAAGAGCCTGTTTCTGAAAACGACGGTACAACTACAATCACATATGTTGCTGAAGATGGTACAGTATATAACAATGTAGAAGATGTTAAGAAAGCAGGTAACTACGAAGCTGTTATCACATTTACAAGTGATATCTACTCAGGTACAACACTTAAGTCAGCTTTTGAAGTTTTAAAGAAGGAAGTAGAAGTTACAGCAGAAAACATCAACATTGCTGCAAAAGAAGCTACAGTTACAGGCGCAGCTTATGAAGATGTTTTAGGTATTGACTTTGATAAGGTTGAAATTGTTATCACAGATTCTACACCTGGCGCAGGTAAAGCGACTGTTAATAACATTGTTTTAACTGGCGATGCAAAAGATAACTACACATTAGCAGCAACATCAGTTCAGAATGTTGCAGTAGTAATCGCAGCACCTGAAGCTCCTGCAGAAGGAACAGAAAACGATGTAACAATTACAGTTACAAAGCCTGAAGGCACAAATACAAGTATTATCGTAGTTGATCAGCCAGCACTTGATGCAATTCAGGAAAGTGAAGAAGCAGCTAAACTCGATATGACAGAAGCTGGTACAGAAGAAGTTGAAGAAGTTATCGTTCCTAACGCATTGGTTGATAAACTTAGCACAACAAGACCTGTTGTAATCAAATTAACAGATGCTATAGTTGAAATCAGCAAAGAATTACTTGCTGAAATCAAAGCAGACATCGGCGCAGCAGATATGACATTAGCTGCTGTTGAAACAGTATTGGAAGCAGCTCAGCAAGACAAGATTCCTGACAGAGCAGAAAATGTAAAAGCTGTTAAGTTCACAATCAACGAAGCGGCTAGTACATTTACAACACCTATCAAGGTTAAGATTCCTTATGAAAAGGGTGTTGGCGCAATTAAGGTAAAATACATCAGTGATGATGGCTCAACAGAAACAAATATTCCTGCTACACATGACGGTGAAAACGCAGTATTTGAAGTAGCTCACTTCTCAGACTACGTTGTTTACACAGAACCAACAATCGTAGCATCAACCGGCGGTGTTTCACTTGATCGCACAGTTAAGTTTGAAACAAATGGTGGTAGCGCAATTAAGTCAATCACAGTATCTAAGAATGGCACAATTGCAAAACCTGAAGATCCTACAAAAGAAGGCTTCACATTTGCTGGTTGGTACACAGATAAAGCTTTAACAGCAGAATATGAATTTGGTAGCAGAATAACAAACTCATTCACACTTTATGCTAAATGGGTAGAAGATAAGTCAGAAACAGACGAACCTGCTACACCAGATGAAGGTAAGTTTGTAGACGTTATTGATGGCGACTGGTATTATGATGCTGTTATGGCAGCTGTTGAAGCAGGCTTGATGAACGGCGTTTCAGAAGTTACATTTGCTCCTGATGCAAACGTAACAAGAGCTATGTTCGTTACAGTTCTTCACAGATTATCAGGCGATACAATGGATACAAAGGATATCGCATTCAGCGATGTAGCAGCAGACAGCTACTACGCAAGTGCAGTTGCTTGGGCTAAGAGAAATGGTATTGTTTCAGGCGTAACAGAAACAGAATTTGCTCCAGATAGCAACATTACTCGTGAACAGATGGCAACAATGCTTTACAGATATGCAAAAGCAAATGATGTAGATGGAGATATCTCATACACAGATGCTGAAAGCATTTCTGAATATGCAATCGCTGCTGTTAAATGGGCAAGCGCTAATGGTATCATGGGTGGTAACCCAGATGGTACATTCGCACCTCTTGCTTATGCAACACGTGCTCAGCTTGCTGCAGTATTTGTAAGAGCTGCAAGCTTAATTAAATAATATTTTCACAAACTAAAACTTTTTGTGAATAAAAAGGAGCTGTAGCAAAAGCTACAGCTCCAACTTTTTAAACATAAAAAAATAACCACATCATTGAGGTGGTTATTTTTTTATGTTTATTTTTGTTTTTATGCTGTTTCGATAGAATTTGCTTTTTGAAGATTTAACAATTCTACTGCCCATTCGCGCATCTTATATTTAAGGATTTTACCTGCGGCATTCATTGGAAATTCGTCAACAAAGGTTACATAACTTGGCACCTTGTGTTTTGCCATATGGTCAAGTACATACTGCTTGATTTCATCTTCCGAAGAGGTTTCGCCAGGCTTTAAGATTACACACGCCATAATTTCCTCGCCGTATGCTTCACTAGGTACACCTATTACCTGAACGTCCTGAACTTTTTCGTGAGTGTATATAAAATCTTCTATTTCTTTAGGATATATATTTTCGCCACCGCGGATAATCATATCCTTAATACGTCCTGTTATCTTGTAGTTTCCATCGGGGAGTCTGCGTGCCAAATCACCAGTGTGCAACCAACCATTTTCATCTATTGCAGCTTCTGTAGCCTCAGGCATTTTATAATATCCCTTCATAATATTATAGCCCTTTGCTACAAATTCGCCATCAACATTATCAGGTAAATCTTCGCCGGTTTCAGGGTCTACAATTTTACATTTAACTCCATAAATTGCGCGACCTACTGTGTTCACACGAGTTTCAATGCTGTCATCTGTCCAACTCATTGTGCAAGCAGGTGAAGCCTCTGTCTGACCATATGTTATACAAATCTGGCTCATATTCATCTTGTTTATAACATCTTCCATAACCTTAATCGGACATGGAGAACCTGCCATAATTCCTGTTCTCATATGAGAGAAGTCTGTTGTGGCAAAATTTTCGTGTCCTAATAGTGCGATAAACATTGTAGGTACACCATGAAAGGCAGTTATTTTTTCTTTATTTATACAATTAAGAGATCTTCTTGGCGAAAATACAGGCATAGGTGACATCGTAGTACCGTGAGTCATAGATGCTGTCATTGCAAGAACCATACCAAAACAGTGAAACATGGGTACTTGTATCATCATTCTGTCTGCGGTTGATAAATCCATACAGTCGCCAATAGCTTTGCCGTTATTTACAACGTTGTAATGTGTGAGCATAACGCCCTTAGGGAATCCTGTAGTACCTGATGTGTATTGCATATTACAAACGTCATGAATAGTTACTTTTGAACGCATTTTATCAACTTCTGACTGATCAACTGTATCTGCCAGACGTTCTGCTTCTTCCCATGAGAAACAACCAGGTTGTTTGCTGTCAACAGTAATTATGTTCTTTAAGCAGGGGAGTTTTTTGGAATTTAATTCTCCGGGCTTTGTACTTTCTAATTCAGGGCAAAGCGTCTTTATGATTTCGATATAATTAGAATCCTTGCAGCTGTCTACCATAACTAATGTATGGGTATCTGACTGACGCAAAAGATATTCTGCCTCGTGAATTTTATACGCTGTATTTACTGTAACCAATACTGCACCAATTGTTACGGACGCCCAAAATGTTATATACCAAGCGGGAACGTTTGTAGCCCAGATTGCAACGTGGTCGCCTTTTTTTACACCCATCGCAATTAATGAACGTGCAAATCTGTTAACATCATCACGGAACTGTGTGTAAGTTCTTGTATAATCAAGCTCTGTATATCGAAAGGCATATTGGTCAGGAAATTCGGTACATATTCTGTCTAACACGTCAGGAAATGTGCAGTCAATAAGATGTTCTTTTGGCCAAGGGTATTTTCCTGTGCCCATTTTATTGTCATATAGTGTTTTAGGTGTGCCTACTAAATAATCGGACATAAAGTTAGTAAAAGCAGGGAATACGACAGCTGCATCTGTCAATGTCTTGTTCCAGCGCTTAACCCACTCCAGTGAAATATATTCATCATACCCTGAGGTACGGAGCAAATCCAAAATCTCAGTTACGGGAATATCGCCGTCGCCTAAAATTTTATACTGCACCTCGCCATTTTCCATAACAGAGTCTTTTATGTGTACGTACTTTAAGTATTCGCCAATATTTTCATATGTGTATTCTGGAGATTCATTCATAAATCTGTAAGGATGATGAATATCCCATAAAACAGCAACATAAGGACTATTTAAAGCCTCAATGACCTTTTTTAGTCTTTTTGTATCGGCGTAAACGCCAGATGTTTCAACTAAAAGATAAACGTCGTTTTCTTGTGCCTTGGGCAACAATTTATTTAAAAGTCTTATAACACGCTCATCGTCAATAGGCTCTGTTGGAGCGGGGTTTTTGTCGCCCAAAATTCTTATGTATTTGCAATTAATTTTAGATGCCAGTTCAATATATTCAAAACCTTCTTTTAAAGCCTCGTCCTCATCACCTGTTCCGCCAAGAAAACATGAAGAAGCAAGGCAAGAAATCGAAAGCTTTGCCTTTTGTAATTTATTTACTGTTTCCTTTACGTTGGCGTCATTGAAAGGGCGTGTCTTTAAAAGATTTAATTCGTTTTCAAGACCGCGCAGTTCGATACCGTTAAATCCCAGATCCTTTGCCATTATATATATGTCAGTCCAAGACCATTCGGGGCAACCGACAGTTGAAAATGCGATTTTCATATTTTGAAATCACTCCATAAAATAATTATTATACAGCATATATATTACCATTTTGCTCGACGATAGTCAACATTATTTTTGCCAAAAGCAAGAATAATTAACTCAAAATAACAAAAAATAATAAAAATAAAGAATGTTACAGCACAAACTGCAACATTCTTTGCTTTACAATATAGGTTCATTGTCGTCGGTCAGAATTAAAGAAAGCTGACCGGTCAAGATGTCTGTATAATTTAATGAAACTGCTCTTTGAGTTTCTGCGAATTCAGAAATATTTTCAAGTAAAACGTTAAATGTGTATGGATAAACGGCTTTTAAAGTTCCATACCTTATAGTTATTCGCTTTCGACCTTTTTTTAATGTGATTTTTACACGTTTACCAATGTTTTTTTCTATTAATGTTTTTATACGGGAGATGTCGCTTTTGTTAACCACGATAAACACCTTCTTCATATTAATCAATGGAGCAAATTAATACCATATGTATAATATCACAAAAAGTCATATTTTGTCAAGTGTTTTACTTTTACACCACAAAAACCCCGTAACAAATAGTGTTACGGGGGTAAAAATCATCGTAATAAAACTTTTGTATTTGTGTTTTTAATGTTTAGGAATAACAATCTTTTTCCATTTTCCGCTCAGGTAAAAGGTAATACAAAGTGCAAGCGCTGCGATTGATGCAACAGGAGCGCCAAGACCTACTCCGGAAAGTCCGTACTGAAGAGCAATGCCGAAAACAAATGATGCAGGAATCCTGAACAGTATAGAAGAAAGCATACCATTAATTAATGAAAATGTTGTATGACCAGAGCCGATAAACAAACCATTGTAGCAAAAAAACACAGGTGCTATCAAATAATCATATTTAAATGTTTTAATGTAATTTACACCACATTCTATAAATTCAGGGTCGTTACCAAACATACGCATAAACGTTTCAGGAAAGATTCCCACAAGCGCAAATATTATAATGCTTATACCTAATGAAACTGCAATGCCTGTATACATTGTATGAGATGCACGTTTGTATTCGCCGGCGCCGATGCTTTGGGCACTCATTGCAGAAACTGACGTACTCATAGCAACACCCGGAAGTATAGCAAAGCCGTTTAGTTTTCCTACAGCACCCACTGCGGCTGATGCCATAACACCCATTGTGTTAACAAGAGTTGTCAAAAACAAAAACGACAGTCCTGATGCCACGTTCTGAATGGAAGTAGGAATACCGATCTTTAGTATCAGTTTTAATTGTTTTTTAGAAAAAGCACGGAACGACTCTAAACTAAAATCAAAAATAAAATTATTTTTAGAAAGATAAATAATACATAAAATCATACTCAATGCCTGTGAGATGATAGTTGCCCAGGCAGCGCCGCTTGCTCTCATATTAAATCCTGCAACAAACAACAAATCAAGGATAATGTTTGTAAAACAAGCAATAGCAACAAACAAAAGCGGATTTTTGCTGTCACCTAAACCTCTCATCAGGGCGCTTAAAGCATTGTACCCAAATATAAAAACAGTGCCGAGCATACTTATTATAAAATAGCTTTTAGCTTCGCTGTATGACTCAATCGGTGTCTTGATGGTTTTAAGTATAGGGTCAACCAAAGCAATCATAACAACAGTTAATATAAAAGCAAGAACAACAAGTGACGAAAGCAGTGTAGCGATGACTTCGTGAATGCCTCGCCTGTTGTCTGCGCCCTTATACTGACCGATTAAAACAGTAGCGCCTACCGACAAACCAAACACCATGTTTGTTATTATAAAAGAAATCTGCCCGCCGATATTTACTCCCGACATAGCATACTCGTTAGCAAATTGACCGACTACAAGCATATCTACTGTACTGTATAAAGACTGTATTATATTGGAAATAAGAACAGGTAAAGAGAACAGAATCAGTTTTTTTATAACGTTTCCCTCAACCAGATTGTTTTCAAATTTTGCCATAAAAACACCTTTTCCTTTGTTATAGTATCAAACCATATTTTAGCACTAAAATATAAAACAATCAATAGTTTTTTGTACTAAATCGTATAAGATTTACTTTTCTAGATTTGTGTATAATTATAGATATAACTACATATAAAAAGAACAAATGTTTGATTTTTTAAAAAAGGTGTGTTATAATTGACACATACGGAATTTTATTTTATAAAATTCCTAAAAGCCGTTGGCTTTTTGCACTCTTTGACCGCTGTGTCAATTGACGGCGTAGTAAAAATGCCCTTGCAAGCAAGCATTTTTACTCCTGGTAAAATTGGCGTATAATATATGTTTTATCAGACATAGTTGACATATTTATGCTGTTAAATTAGAGAGCGTTAAATATATAGTTTGAATATTTTTAGTCCTGACTTGACACGAGTCGAATTATGTCGAACGATATCGAAAGGAGAGGTAATATGAAAAAGAAAATTTTATTAACGCTTATTTTAGCCGTACTTGGTGTGCTTGTATTTGGTGGAATTAATGTATCAGCGGTGTCAACGGGTACTTGCGGAACAAACCTTACCTGGAAATTGGATGATAATGGTACTCTCACAATCAGTGGTAGTGGTGCTATGAACAATTATTCAAGTGATGATTTTGCATCTTGGTTCAGTAACCGAGCAGATATTAAGAGAGTAATCATCTCGAATAGTGTGACAAGTATTGGTGATTATGCGTTTTATCATTGCTACGGACTAACAAGTGTAACGATCCCAAACAGTGTAACAAGCATTGGTGATAGTGTGTTTTATGGTTGTAGCCGACTAACAAGTGCAACCATCCCAAGCAGTGTAACGAGCATTGGTGATAGTGCGTTTCGTGGTTGTAGCGGACTAACAAGTGTAACGATCCCAAACAGTGTAACGAGCATTGGTGATAGTGTGTTTTATGGTTGTAGCCGACTAACAAGTGCAACCATCCCGAACAGTGTAACGAGCATTGGTGATAGTGTGTTTTATGGTTGTAGCCGACTAACAAGTGCAACCATCCCGAACAGTGTAACGAGCATTGGTGATAGTGCTTTTGACAATTGTACCCGACTTACAAGTGTAACCATTCCGAACAGTGTAACAAGTATTGGTAATTCTGTGTTTTTCAATTGTACTGGACTTGTAAGTGTAACTCTTCCGAACGGCGTAACAAGCATTGGCAATGGTGTGTTTTACGGTTGTACTGGACTAACAAGTGTGACCATTCCAGACAGTGTAACAAGCATTGGCGATAGAGTGTTTTACGGTTGTACCGGACTAACAAGTGTAACCATTCCAGACAGTGTAACAAGCATTGGCGATAGAGTGTTTTACGGTTGTACCGGACTAACAAGTGTAACCATTCCAGACAGGGTAGCAAAGATTGGTAATTATGCTTTTATGAATTGTACTGGACTAACAAGTGTAACCATTCCAGACAGTGTAACAAGCATTGGAGCGGGTGCTTTTTACGACTGTATCGGACTTGTGAGCATAACCATCCCGGACGGCGTGGTATGGATAGACGATAGTGTGTTTTACGGTTGTACTGGACTAACAAGTGTGACCATTCCAGACAGGGTAGCAAAGATTGGTAATTATGCTTTTATGAATTGTACTGGACTAACAAGTGTGACCATTCCGAACAGTGTAACGAGTATTGGCTATGATTCTTTTGAGAATTGCAAAAGCTTAACTGATGTTTATTATTACGGAACAGAAGATGAATGGAAAGGTATTACTATTTATCTTGATGACACACTTATACGGGCAACAATACATTATATTAAACATACAAGAACAACAATTTCTGTCGATGATAAAGAATTTACTATTACGCCAATTAACATAGAAACAGGAAAAACAATTATTCTTGCACTTTATGATGGTACAAAGTTTGTTGAAATGCAACATGCAATCTATGAAGGTGAAGAGATTACATTCATAACATCTAAAACATACACGAATGCAAAAGTTATGGTTTGGGATGATTTAACAAATTTAAGACCTGCATGCTATGTTGAAATCGTAAAATAGTCTGCAATGTTTTACTTATGCCAATTTTCAAAATTTAATAAAATAGTTTGCCGATAATAAATATTTACATATACTATCGGGAGCGGGAAAATCCAGTATTCCTGCGGGTTCTAAAGGGAAATGTTCGAGGAAAATCAGTGAAAAAATTAAGAAAAAATAGTAGGTCCTAATACGAGCTTGCGAGTATCAAGGCTCTCGGGTACCCAACAGAAATCTGTGATTTCGTGTTGGGTGATGGTTCTTATTATTCACTGTTCGCCTGTCTTGACACGAACTTTGTCGAATAATGTTGAAAGGAGAAAGATAAGATGAAGAAAGCTTGTATTGTACTAATATCTATTATTATTGTAGGTATATGCGTTTTCTGTGGATATAAACTACTTCAAAGTTTTGTTTTATTAGAGCCGACAGTGTTGCAACAAGTGGAATCGCCAGATGGAAAGTACACAGCATATGTTTTTCATTGTGAGGGAACGAGAGAAAGATTTACTTATCGACTATCTATTATCGAAAGCGACAAAAAGTTAAAAAAGAGTGTTGGTAATACATATATTTCTGACAGTTCTTTTGATGTTAGTTGGATAGATAATGGAAATTTGAAGGTTAATAATTATCCTACAATTGATATATTCAAACAAGAACAAAAAGTTGGTAAAATTAAAATTCAATATAATTATTTAAAAGAATAGTTTGCCGATAATAAATATTTACATATCGGGCAGGAAAATCTTACATTCCTGCGGGTTCTGATGGAAAATGCTCGGGTGAATTTAGTAGGTCCTATTATTCACTGTTCTCCTGACTTGACACGAGTAAAAATTCTGTCGAATTATGTGTAAAGATGTGATAATATGAAGAAAAAGATTGCTTTTTGGTCTTAATTATATGAGTTATCACTAGAAATCGGTGCTTGAATTGTACAGTGTTCATATTAGTTACGACATTTTGCGACAAAACCTACTAATAAATAGTCTTATAGAAATAAAGAAGATTGCGATTAGAAGTTTTTGTAGAAATATGCTGAAATACTTGAATTTTATGTAGAATAGTGATATAATTTAATTAGAAATCTTTGTTAATTATATTATGAAAGAAGATAAAGCAAATGGCAATAACATACGAACGAAAAAAACAAAAACAAAATAATATTTTATATACAATTGTTGCTGCAATTTTAATATGTGCAGTCTTTTTTGCAATAGTTGTATCTTTTTTTATTAAGGCTGAGGACGATGCTTATGAGATGCTTCATATTCAGACAAAACAGATTAAAGACGATCTTATTTTGCAATTAAAATCAGACAGAGAAAACCTTACTACTATGGCAAACTTTGCTTCAAAGCTCTATGCTGACGGAAAAGGCTATGAGCGTATGTTTAATTCCTTTAAGCCTATTGGTTTGTTTGCAAGAATTGGTATTCTCAATCCGGACGGGACCTTTATTACAAAGGACGGCACTTATGATTTAGGCGGACAAATTTCATTTGAAGAGCAGGCAAGTCTTGGAGAACATATTACAGGTAGAACTTATAGCTATTCAATGCCTGATGAACAGGTAGTCCGTAGTTCTGTTCCGATTCAGGTGAACGGAGAAACTGTCGGTATTATGTATGGCATCATTAAGATTGAAACCATCAACGAAAAATACAATAATATGGCAGAAGAGCTTGATGCTCAGCTTTTTGTTTATGATAAGGAAACAGGAAAATTTATTGTAGATACAATAAATGAAAAACCATCTGAACTGTCAAGCTTGAAAAACAGGGAGTATAATGACGGCTATTCATACGAAATGCTGGCTAATTCCGATAAAGGTTATTCATCGTTCAAGTCAATACGAACAGGTGAGAATCTTTATATCCATTATTCTACCATTGAAGATTTTGACTGGGGTATCATGCTTGCCCGTTATGAAACCCAGGTATTTGAGGAAACTCATAAAATATCCCACAACTTATTTGTTGTTTTTGCTCTATTCATTTTAATTATAGCAATTTACCTTGAACTGATATTAAGAAGCGAAAAAAATAGAGCAAAATTAAATTCAGAGTCTTCTGTTATCAGGCATCTTCTTCTGGAAATAAACAGGCAACATGAAAATATAAATACCGCTTTAAAAAGAATAAAAGAATTTTCAAGCGCCCGTTCCTGCTTCTTTGCAGATACTGACGGAGAGGATTATTACTACATAAAGCCTTCACTGAAGGATAAATGCTTGTTGGGTGACGAAAGAAAATACTTTGTTAGCGAGCTTTTCAGGTACGCGGCAAATATTCATACTGATGATTCATCTACCGGATTTATGCAAATTGTTCCCAACAATCACCTTTTAAAAACCAATCCGGAATTTTATAACTTTTTATTAAATCAAGGTATCAAAGATATATCTTTTGCGATTATTACAGACAAGGATAACCATGTCAGTATCTTAGGTGCGATTAACCCGAAGAAAAGCTCTGACATCAGAAAACTCGCCAGCGATGTTGTGGTTTGTTTCTCTATTGCCATATATAACAAAAAGCATCTTAACAAAACTGAGCTTACTGCAACAACAGATTCTCTTACCGGAGCGTTAAACCGTGTTGCATATAAAAAAGATATTCTCGTTTTTGACGAAGAAAAACCGGAAGACTTTTCCTGCATTTATATTGATGTTAACGAGCTTCATATCAGGAACAATAAATACGGACACGCCGCAGGCGACGAAATGCTTATTTATATTGCAAATTCCTTAAAGGAAGTGTTCTTTGGCCAGTACATTTACCGTATGGGTGGCGATGAATTTTTAGTATTTGCAAAGAAAATTCCACAAGAAACTATTAAACAGAGCATCGAAACCTTTGCCCAGCAAATAAAAACAAGGGACTACAACGTAGCTATTGGTATATCTTACAGAAATCGAAATACAAACTGTGAGGAAATGGTTCGCGAAGCCGAAATCAGAATGTATGAGGCAAAGGCTCAATATTATCAGGATAAAGAAAAGAAAAATGCCTCACATACAGATGACAAAGGTTACGTCCATGTGAAAACAGGCATACTTGAAATTGATGCGATGATTTCTATTCTGAAAGAAAATTATAATGGGATATATCGTGTAGACTTAGATACGGACAAGGCGCATCGTATTTTAATGCCTGCCTATCTTGGTTATAATGAAAATGAAGAACATTTTTCTAACCTTTTAACTAAGTATATAGATGATTCTGTTGCACCCGAGTTCCACAGAGCAATTATGAACTTTTTGAATTATGAGGCTCTGAAAAGACAGCTTTTGGAAGGTAATACCCCCAGAATTACATATAAAAAGACTAACGGAGAAACTGTAATCCTTAGTATTTATAAGTTAAGTGATGCAGAAAATTCTGTAAATAATACACTTTGGGTTTTTGCCAGAGATTGAAAGATTGCTTGACAAAGTCAGTTCATTGTGGTAAACTTATTTAAGTTCAATATTTAGCAAAATCGGTGAAAATCGGTGACGCAAAGCAAAGAGGCTAAGGTTTTAAACTATGCCAGTCCAGCTGCAATGATACAAGGTCGAGATATAGACTTTTGATTGTTGCAGCTATTTTTGTTTTTTACACAAAAAACATTACATTACATATCATGTAGCAATAATATAGAATTGATGAGGGACGAAAAATGAGTAAGAATTTTTCTAAAAATTTAATAAACTTTTTATCTGGCATAAAGAATTACACAACCGAGAAGATTCTTATTAACAAAATAAGATATGGATTAAAAAATAAAGAGTTTAAGATGCATCTCCAATTTATAGTTGATAACAAAACTAAGAGGATTGTATCAGGCGAAGCTTTGTCAAGATGGGAAGATTCTTCGGGCGAGGTTATTATGCCCGGAAAATATATAGGTGTAATGGAAAAATCCGGATTGATAACCAAGTTCGACTATTATATGTTTGAAAGTGTTTGTGATAAGCTGAGTAAATGGGCTAAAACAGATTTTAAAGAGCTTACAATATCTTGTAACTTTACGCGAATCACTATATCCGAAAAGGATTTTGTTGCCAAAATAAAAGATATTGCAGAAAGGTACGAATTTGACAGAAGCAAACTGATAATGGAAATTACCGAAGATGCTATCGAGAAAAACTTAGATGTTGCAAGAGATAATATCATAAAGGCGAAGGAACTGGGATTTCGCATTGCATTAGATGATATTGGTAGTGGTTATACATCATTGATAAGTTTGGGTGAGTATCCCATCGATATAGTAAAGATCGACAGAGAAGTTCTTCTGCTCTCTGAAAAAGAAAGCGGAAAAAAACTATTTTTGGGAATTATATCGTTAATACACAATCTTAATCTTAAAGTTGTATGCGAAGGTGTTGAAACAGAAAAGCAAAACACCTTGGTTTCGGAAAGTGAATGTGATTATATCCAGGGGTGGTATTATTCAAAAGCACTCCCTGAGGCATCTGCGGAAAGTTTTTATAAAGAATATATGAAAAAGATTTAAAAGGTGAAGATAAACTATGAATGATAAATTTTCAAAGGATTTATACAGATACTATGGAGAAAAGGGCGAAAGTTTTATTAAAAGACTTTTAAGACCAACAGAACTTAAGTATATTGCGCTTTTCAGAAAGGCAGAAAAATGCAAATTCAAGCCTTTGAAATTATACTATACAGTTAAACTCAAACTTATGTCTTATAAAACCCAGATACAAATTCCGGCACGTACAAAAATCGATGAAGGATTTTATATAGGTCATACCGGCAGAGTTATTATACACCCGGAAGCAGTCTTAGGAAAAAATATGAATATAGGCACGGGAGTAACCATAGGATATGAAAACCGTGGTGTACGATGCGGTGCACCAACGTTTGACGGTAATTGTTGGATTGGAACGAACTCGGTTGTTGTAGGCAATATAAAAATTGGCGAGGATGTAATGATTGCACCTTTGACCTTTGTAAATTTCGATGTTCCCTCTCACAGTATTGTGATAGGAAATCCAGCTAAAATAATACATAAAGAAAATGCAACAGAATATTATATAGAAAACAGAGTTTAAACATAGGAGGTGCGCTCAAAGTGGCAACAAAAGATAACAGAATCAAATACAACTTATTGTCAGGCGTTTTGTATCAAGTTGTCCTGATTGCCCTGAGCTTTCTTCTTCCGAGACTGTATCTTGAAAATTTCGGTTCGGAGGTTAATGGTGTTCTGTCTACAATAAAGCAGATTTTTGTGTATATGCTTTTGCTTGAGTCAGGGGTAGGACTTGCTACCACACAGGCATTATATAAGCCTGTAGCCGAGAAAAATCATAACAAGGTAAGCTCTGTTATCTCGGCAACACACAGCTACTATGTTAAAGTTGGCGTAATATATGCGATTATCGTACTTTTAATCGCCCTGGTGTATGAGTATATTGTGCCGACTGCAATTGGGCCCGGTGTGATTTTTGGAATTGTAATACTTACTGCACTTCCACAGCTGTTCAGCTATTTTGTACAAGCTAAATACAGAATACTTTTAGAGGTTGACGGCAGAAAATATGTTATAACAAATTCCGAAACAATTTTGCAGCTTATATCAAATGTTGCTAAAATACTTGTTATATTGCTTACAAACAATCTTTTGTTGATGCAGCTTTCTTATTGCATATTGTCGCTTTTACAGCTTTGCTACATATATACTTACGCAAAACGAAGATATAAATGGTTAAGTGTTAACGCTAAGCCTGATTATGAGGCGGTTTCTCAAAGAAAATCTGTCTTGGTTCATCAGGTTTCTGGAATGGTATTTAATAATACAGATATTTTGCTGTTGTCATTTTTATGCGATTTTAGAGTAGTCAGCGTTTATACTATTTACAACATCTTCTTTTCGCAGATTCAGACATTTATTACAAGCATTACTTCAGGTTTCAGTTTTGCGCTCGGGCAGATGTTTCATACTGACAGGGCAAGATTTATGAAGGTATATAATGTCTATGAAACATTTTACATTATGGCAACCTTTGTTATTTATACCCTGATGGCGGTATTTTTGCTTCCGCTTATTCAGATATACACAAAAGGAATAAACGATGCTAATTACACAAATTCGCTTTTGGTAATTCTTTTTGTCGTTATGAACCTTTTGTCAAACGGAAAGCTTCCTTCAAACCATGTTCTTGAATATTCGGGCAAGTTTGAGGAAACACGTTCCCATGCAATTTGGGAAATGATTATAAATATTGCAGTTTCAATCGCTTCCATTTTGAAATGGGGAATTTGCGGTGCAATACTCGGTACGATTGTTGCTCTTTTATACCGAGGTACAATGATGATTTATTATTCAAACAAAAAAGTGCTTGGAAGAGGAATGTTTCATACATATAAGCTTTGGCTGGTAAACGGTGCGGTTTTTGTTACTTTAATGGCAATCTTTTATGTGGATAGCTTCAGTGGTCTTTCATTCGCCAAACTGCTTATAAAAGGAATTATACACTCTCTTTGGATAGTGCCTTTGTATATTGGGGTAAACTTTATATTTTTCAAAGGTGCATTTAAAAACTTAATTGAATTATGGAGGAATAAAGCATGAGTATTCCAAAAGTGATTCACTATTGTTGGTTTGGGAAAGGCGAAATGCCAAAGATAGCTAAAAAATGTATAAAAAGCTGGGGAAAATATTGTCCTGACTATGAAATAATATGCCATAACGAAGACAATTTTGATTTGTCGCAAAACCGTTATATGTATGAGGCCTATAAAGAGAAGAAATGGGCGTTTGTGAGCGATTTTGCAAGGCTTAAGATCATTTATGATCATGGTGGAATCTATTTAGATACCGATGTTGAGCTTATAAAGCCTATTGATGATTTGCTTGAAAACAAAGGCTTTATGGGATTTGATGAAAAAGGTATCGTTGCAACGGGACTTGGTTTTGGTGCAGAAAAAGGAAACGAAATAATCGGAGAATTTCTGAAAGATTATGATGATATACCGTTTGTTTTAGAAGATGGTAGCTTCGACCTTACTCCTTGTCCCGACCGAAATACAGATGCTTTAATAAGGCTTGGTATGGATATTAAAAATACAAATCAGACTTTTATGGATATGGTTTTTCTTCCAAGAGAGTATCTTTGCCCGATGGATTATTATACAGGGAAAAAGACTATAACCCAAAACACATATTCCATACATCATTACAGCGCTTCATGGACATCGGATGTGACAAAAAGAACAACGAGGATTAAAAGGATTATCGGTGTTAAGATGTATGACAAGCTATACGGCAAGTTTTTGCATAAATTCAAGTGGTTGGAGTGGTAATATGCCTGAACAAATTATGAATAAAATTAAAAAGAGTATTTTACCCCAGTGGAAAGTGTGCTTTATCTCTGCACTTATTATGGGACTTATTGCTCATTTATATAAAATTACAAATTGGCTTCCTAATTGGGATGGTCTTGTTTTCAGATATGATGCGCAAAATATGATTTCAATGGGAAGGTGGTTTCTCCCGGTAGTGTGTGCTCCAAGTTCCTTTTATGATTTGCCCTTTATTGCAGGTCTTATGGCAATAATCTTTCATGGTCTTGGTGCTGTATGCATCTGCAAAATGTTTGGTGTCAGAAAAAATATAACAGCAGCACTTATAGGTGCATTAGTTGCCACGTTCCCTACGGTTACGTCTGTAATGATGTATAACTATGTGGCAGACGGTTATGCCCTTGCATTCCTTTTTTCGTGTATTGCGGCGATGCTTCTTACAAAGGACAAGCCATGTTATATCAGTTCTTTGGTATTGATAGCATTATCAGCAGGAATATATCAGGCGTACATAACAGTTACAATAATGTTGTTACTTTTAAGCTTGATTCTTGATGTACTTTACAAGAATATAGACTTAAAAAAAATATTAATTAAATGCTTAAAGTTTTTACTGACAGGCGTTTTGGGTATGGTTCTGTATTATTTGGTGATGGTAATTCTTCTTAAAATTACTGGAACAACACTTTTGGAGTATCAGGGTATAGGTAACGCAGCATCTTTTAACGGTATTGATATAGCAGGTGCATTATACACTATAAAAGAGTCTTTTGTCAGTTACTTCTTTGATTTTTCTAAAGGAGCGAATGTGTTTGGTATAATAAACTCTATTGTGTTTGTTCTGTCCGTTGTGTTGTATCTGACGGATGTTATTAAAAACAAATTAAGTATTGGCAAAATCCTGATGCTTGGCGTTTTTGTGATTTTGCTACCTATTGGAGCAAGTGTGCTTAGCTTTATTAACAGCGGAATAGATTATCATAACCTGATGAAAATGGGTTTTTTGGTATTTTATCTGTTGTTTATACTACAATACGAAAATTCAGTACAAAATGCTTTAAAATCCTGGGCAATACTTGGTGTTGTGGCTTTACTTATCTTTAATCAAACAATCATTGCAAATATCAGTTATCATAAACTGAATATGGCTTATGAAAAGTCTTATGGCACTTTAATCCGTATTGCGGACCGAATCGAACAGACCGAAGGTGCCGGAGAATGTGATAGTATTTTAGTTTTAGGCTATCTTCCCGAAAGTGAGGCTTATAGCGCAGAGCTACCACCTGATATGACGGGAACAACAGATGGCTATATTTTGAGAGCAGATGATGAAATAGTCGGTCAGAGCGTTTTATGCAGCGCATTAAATGATTATTGCGGAAAAAATTATAAATTTGTTTCAGGTGAAGAAAAAGCGGATCTTCTGAAAAGAATTGATACAGACAGTTTAAATAACTGGCCTGCAAAAAATTCAATATCAGTCATTGATAATGTAATTGTTATAAAGTTTGGGGATTAAGAGGTAAATAATATGGTATATTTTTGTGCGGACGATTATGGTATATCTACCTATGGCAATAGTCGCATAGAAAATTGTCTTGAAAATGGGGTTTTAAACAAGGTTAGTGTTTTGCCAAACGGCGAAATATCAGATTTCAAACAGCGTTTGGCAGGTACTAATACGACACTATCTTTACATATTAATTTGGTGGAGGGACGTCCGCTTTCGGAACCGAATGATGCCAGCTTGCTAATATCGGATAAAGGATACTTTAAATATTCATTTATAGGCTTGTTTTTTCTCTCCATCTCAAATAAAAGGAAGGAATTTGAAAAACAAATTTATAAAGAAATACAAAGTCAGATTAAATTTTGGAAAAAGGCTATGGGTGAAAACATATCGGTTTCAATAGACAGTCATCAGCACACCCACATGATACCGCTTATTTTTAAAACTCTGATGCGTGTGATAGAAGATGAAGGTCTAAATGTCCAAAGTATTCGTATTCCTGCAGAGCCAATTTCACCATATGTTTTTACACCATCATTATATTTTGAATATAACCTCATAGGTTTGATAAAGCAATGGCTTTTAAAAACTTTTGCTTTGGTAAACCGAAGGGAATTGAAAAAATCAAAAATACAATCTGCATATTTTATGGGAATTTTGTTTTCGGGTAAATTAAACGAAGCAAGAATAAGAAAACTGCTTCCGCACTATCTGAAACTTGCAAATAAATATAATAAAAATATTGAGATTGGATTCCATCCGGGATATGTAAAAAGCGGAGAGAAATTGCTTGACGGAAGCAGACAAGATTTTAGTAAGTTTTATTATTCTCCCTGGCGTAATACAGAGTACAATACACTTTTAAATTTTAACTATGAATAAATGAAAGAAGGATTCAAAAATGCCCTACATTGATAGTGAGAAAGTTGACGAGAAAACAAGAGTAAAATTGGAAGCTTTAATCGAAAAATCCTATTTAGGATATTGGAGAAAGAAAAGACTCTTTGATATATTCTTTGCGACGATAATTTTGATTGGCTTTCTTCCGCTTATGATAATCATTGCGATTGTTATATGCATTGACGATCCAAGTGCCGGACCATTCTTTAAACAAAAAAGAGTTGGACGACATGGAGAGGAATTTTATATGTATAAATTCCGCACAATGCGTCCTAATGCAGAAGCACTTTTGGAGCAGTTGAAAGAAAAAAACGAAATGGACGGACCTGTTTTTAAAATCAAAGAAGATCCGAGAATAACAAGAGTAGGAAAAATTTTAAGAAAACTATCTCTTGATGAATTGATGCAATTCTTTAACGTTTTCAAAGGTGATATGACTTTGGTAGGTCCCAGACCACCTCTGCCAGGGGAAGTTGAGCATTACACCGATTATCAGAAGCTTCGTCTGCACGTAACCCCCGGACTCACCTGCACATGGCAGATAAGTAAAAACAGAAACGACATTCCATTTGAACAGTGGGTTGAAATGGACCTTGATTACATACAAAACAGAACCTTCCCCGGTGATATACTAATAATGCTGAAAACACCTATTGTTATGCTTAGCGGAACAGGAAGGTAGCCGAATTTTTACCGTTTGAAGCAGATTTTGATTGTTTTAAAGATGGGAGATAGAAATATGAAAGTTGCAATGGTTGGACATAAAGTTATTCCCTCAAGACGTGGCGGAATTGAAAACGTGCTCACTTCTTTGTGTCCGTTGCTTGTCGAAAAAGGAATAGATGTTACCTGCTACAACCGCAGTTCCGATAAAGTGGAAAATGAATATATCGGCACTGTTAAAGATAAAAAATATAAAGGTGTAACACTTAAAAATGCGTGGACAATCAACAGAAAAGGACTCTCTGCTATGGTTGCTTCCTTTACTGCGGCAATTTGTGCAACTTTCGGAAAATATGATATAGTACATTTTCACGCAGAAGGTCCTTGTGCTGCTATGTGGATACCAAAAATGTTTGGGAAAAAGTGCGTTGCAACAGTTCATGGACTTGATTGGCAAAGAGAAAAATGGGGCAAGGGATTTGCCTCTCGCTATATAAAATTCGGAGAGCGTGTTATGGTAAAATGCGCTGACGAAATAATTGTCTTAAGCGAAAGTGCCCGTGAGTATTTTAAGAAAACCTATAATCGTGACACTGTACTTATTCATAACGGAATAGATAAGCCTAATAAAAAAGAAGCAGATGAAATCACAAAAATATACGGACTTTCAAAAGATGAGTATATTTGCATCGTATCACGACTTACTGCTGAAAAGGGTGTTCATTATCTTATTGATGCGTATAACAGTATTAAAACAAATAAAAAACTTGTTATCGCAGGGGATACCAGTGATACTGATGAGTATGTTGAACTATTAAAGCAAAAAGCATTGGGAAATCCTGATATTATTTTTACAGGCTTTATATCAGGTGATGTATTAACCGAAATATATAGCAATGCTTATGTAGTTACTCTTCCTTCTGATATCGAAGGAATGTCTCTTAGTCTTTTAGAGGCTTTAGCATATGGTAATGCAGTTTTATGCTCTGATATTCCTGAAAACACATTGGTTACAGAAAGCAAAGCAATGCACTTTAAAAAGAGTAATGTGGAGGATTTGGCGGAAAAACTGCAAGCAATGTGCGATGACGAGAAGATTGTTAAGGAGCTAAAAAATGGTGCTAGAGAATTTATACTTAGTAAATACAACTGGAACGATGTTGCAGATTCCACGTACAACCTATATAAAAAAGTAATGAAAAAATAAAAGGAAGGTAACTTATGTTATGAAAGGATATACACTTACTACAAAAACCAAGAAAAACATAAGAGTGTTGAAACTCTTTTTAATAAGTCTGGTTTTTGTTTCGATAGCAGCGTCTATTGCAATAATTGGCTGTAATTATATTGGGAATCGTAACTTCAAAGAGACCTTTTATAGTGTAAGCAGCCTTAAGGTGAATAACAAGATAAGAATTATTCAAATTTCCGACCTGCATAATTGTTCATACGGAAAGAATAATAGAAAGTTGGTTGACAGAGTTAAAAACCTAAATCCGGATTTGATAGTTTATACCGGAGACATAGTTGATTCAAAAGCAAAATCAAATGACAGAGTAATAAGTTTATGCAAAGAACTTGCAGATGTTGCTCCATCATATTACATATATGGCAACAACGAAGTGGAAATGTATTATGACATTCCTCTAACTCAGGAATCTCTTGATAAGAAGTTTGGGTTCAATGATAATAACCGACAGCCCGGTAAACTTTTGGAAATCACAGACGATCTTACAAGAAAACTTGAAGCAACAGGTGTAAAGGTACTTAAAAACAAGTCAGACACTATAACAATTGGGACAACCGATGTGGATATATATGGAGTGCTTACATCTAATCCGTCATCCCTCTGGTCGTATGCAGGTGAAAGCTTTGATGAATATATGTATTCAAATGAAAACAATTTAAAAATCACAGCAATTCACGAGCCGTTAGTGTTTGAAGAATATTCTCCTGACTCATGGGGTGACTTGATGCTAGCTGGACATAACCACGGTGGCACAGTTAAAATACCAATGATTGGTCCATTATACACACATGATGGAGGCTTTCTGCCAGATCGACGCGGTCATTATGTTAGTGGCAGATATGAAGTTCAAGGAAGACCACTAATTATAAGTTCGGGACTCGAAAACAAAAATATTATGAGAATCAACAATCAGCCGGAAATTGTGATTGTTGATATAAATAAATTTTAATGTCGGAAAGGAGTGCATAATAAATGATTTCCTCACTTTTGCAAAAATTACCTCTTGCAGTAGTAGGACTATTACTGGTTGTATCAGCACTTATAATATACTTTCGTTCAAAGAATGTTACAAAAAGTGAGTTCTTAAAGATATTCAAAAGCACACGTTTAATAGGTGCGTGGATATTGATTTTCGTGTTCGTTATCTCAGGTATATTTGGAATTTTTAATCATATAAAAGCAAAACACTCTGTTACGGCTGTTGTAGCACTTAATTATTCAGAAGCGTCACAGGCTCAAAATTCCAACGGAACAAGATACAACATGGCAGAGATAATCTGTGATGAGGTTGTAGAAAAAGCTATTGAAATGGGTGCTTTAGAAAATGTAACTGTAAAACAATTAAAGAACTGCTTGTGTGTTTATCCCTATATACAGGGCGATGTGAACGACAAGTCTAATTATCACATTTCTACTGAATTCATCGTAGAATATCACGCTTCAAAGCACACCGACCACTTAGACGCTGAAAATGTAATTACCTTGATAACAAGTGCCTATAAAGAATACTACATAGAAAAATACACGGATAATTTCAGTCTTACAAGCAAAGAGGACAAACCTGATTATAGTACAATGGAATATATGGACATTGTAACCTATTTCAATAAGGAAACAACTGCTGTTTTAAACTATCTTTACGGAATGGCTGAAAAAGGTCCAAGCTTTGTTACAAAAAACAATACTACATTTCACGCAATAGCACAAAAGGTACATCAATTTAAAGAAACACAAATAGATCAAAATCTTAAATCCTTGGTCTTGCAACATGGAGTTGTAAGAGATAAGGATAGCTACATCGAAAGGCTTTCCTACCAAAACAAAAATACAGATTTCGACAGGCAAAGAAATAAAGCATCATTCGATATTTGCAATCAGGCAATTGATATGTATTCCGAGGAAATGACAAGAGTCGTTCTTGTTCCTACATGGGATGAGGGCGGAAAATATTATATGGGTAGAACAAAAGTCGGTATTGATGAACTTTCTGTTATGGCGACAACATTCAGCAATAATGTTGCTTCAAATGAGAAAGAAATAATGGACAACAATCTTGTTATAGGAAAGATGAAAGGCTCATCAGGCAATACATCAGCAAATGCAGAAGCAGACGCACTTATTATAGCTATAGACAAGAGCATCGATGACTTTACGAACGAAGCGATTACTGCCGGCAGAGAATATTCAAATTATAGAATGAACCAATGTATTGCAGTCAGCATTTCAGGAACTTCTTTGTTTAGTGAGTTAAAGACAATCATTATATTTATGATGCTTGCTTATATTGCTGCGTATGTATTTACAGTTTCTAAAAAATTTCCAAAAGCTTAAACACAAAATGATACAGGAGGGTAAAAAATGAAGAATTTTCAGATTATAAGATATTTAAAAAAGATTCTGCCTATCATTGTAATTTTTTGTGTTTTAGCAACTTATGCAATAAATTTCAAACTTAAGAATTCCAACACATTTGTTGCTTCGGAAGTTATTCATTACAATGATCCGGGGGCAGAGCAAGGACTTACACCAACAGGTTCAAAACTTGATGTTAATGAAATCAAATCATCGGCTGTAATGAGCAAAGTTGTTGACAGAATGGGACTTACAGGTATTTATTCGGTTGATAGTCTGATATCAAGAATATCAATAACACCCCTTCCCGATGAGGATAAGATTGCACAGAAAGAAGCCAAACTTGAAGAAGGCGAAGAATATGTTTATGAGCCAAGTACATATGTTGTTTCTTTTACTGCTACAAACAACGAAGGAACAGAGTTAGCAAGAACTATACTTGATGAAACCTTAGATGTTTATTTTGCAGAATACAGTCAAAAATATGTTAATGTTGCTCCGGCAAAAAATGTCATAGATAATATAGAAAACGAAAACTATGATTATATCGAAATAGTTGAAATGATTGATACGGGTATTGATGAAACATTAAACACATTATACCAGCGTATGGACCAAACACCCTATTACAGAGCAACAAAAACAGGGGTATCTTTTAACGATTTGGCAGATGAATTTAGCTACATAAGACACGTTAAACTATCTGACTTGTTTTCAAAAATATATAAGTACCAGATAACTAAAAATAAAACTGTGCTGATTTCAGACTACACTACAAGAATTGATAATAACGATATATCAAACACAAAAGAAGAAAGTCTGGTGGAAGATACCGTCGCAGTTATTGATGCTTATGTAGAAAAAATGAGAGAATCAGGAAATACAAATATTACTCACGAGTATATCCTGGATAATGTGCATGAGCGTAATTTAACAGATTCTTTTGCACCGGGCGATCAAACCGTAACATATGACGAACTCATATATGGTTGGAGAGAACACAATGAAAAAAAGGAACATTCAATTATTGACTCTGCGTACTGTCAATATGTTATCGACACCTTCCAAAAATGTACGGGAGCTTGCGGTGGTACTTGCAGCGGCTTGGGTCAGACATGTACCCAATTGGGCAATGAAAGCTATGCACAAATTCAAGGGGAGATTGATACAGAAATCAAAGAACTTATTTCTGATTTGAATGGCTTATACAGTACAACGATGAAAACTAATGAGGAATACAATGAATATCTTGGTGCAAGTTATATTTCGGTATTATCCTCTGCTTCGGTTAAACCGAGTGTTAATGTAAACCTATATACATTAATTGCATTCTTCTTCCTTATAATCCTTTGCTGTGGCGGTGCGCTTGTATTAGGAAGACTTGGAGATATTATACATTATATTTTCTACACAGACCATCTTACAGAGCTTAATAACCGTGCATACTTTGATAAGTATTTGAAATCTATGGACAAAAAACTATTAGATGACGGTACGGTGTATTGTATGGTTGATATAGCAAATCTTGCAAATATAAATGCCGATCATACACGTCAGACGGGTGACGACATTATAAAGATGTTTACAATGTACCTGAAAGAAACCTTTGGAAAAACAGATGCAGAGTTTATTTACAACGGAAACGGCAGCTTTGTAATTTTGGCAAAGGATACTGATTACATTACCGTTGAAGATATAATGAGGTTGTTCCAGTTAAGACTTGATGACCGTGAAGAATATAAGGACATCAGGATAGAATATAAGGTTGGTATTGCAGAAACATTTAAAGAAAATCAAACTGCAAGAAAACTGCTTTCTGAGGCAATAAAAAGTAAAAAGGAATACGTTTCCGAGCCGCTGAAAAAGGAAGTTGTGACCGAATAAGACTATGAAAGGAGGGCAAATGAACTATGGAAAACAGATTTGTACAATCAGCTTTTAAGGTTTACTTTATGGCAATAGCAGTACTTATGTACTATTTTCTTACAGAAGTAATTAACCTTGGTTTGTTTATTACATACCGTCATGCATTTGCCCTGTGTTTATTCGTATCAGCGTTTTTTGCATTTTTATTTAAGCCAAATATTGCAAGAGGTACATCTTCACTTAAAGAAGCCTTCGTATATTCTACTCCTTTGCTTGTAACAATCATAGTATCTCTTTTCATATGGTTTATGGCGCGCGTTGATACGGCGGTTATTTCAAGAGGTTTGTCAGGTGCTTTTGTATATAACAATATGCTTTCATTTACCTTGGCTGCAGTTGCGTTTTTGTATGTGTTCGGCGAAAAAGGTATATGGTATAACCTTATTGCAATTCTTATTTCAAATATACTCATGCTTTTGACGATTATAGCACAAAATGGCATTGGAAGCTTCTTTTCAGAATTTATAACCCTTGTTATGACTTTTGCAGCAGAAACCGGAGATATTATTGTTCAGGCAGAGATTCACGAGCTTGCATTTTGTCTTGGAGCATATCTCATATATATGCTTTTAAAACCCAAGAAAGATATTGTGTTTTTTATTTTACTTGGACTCACGATGTTTTGTTTTCTTACAGCATTCAAGAGAATTGGTATTATCGCTATTGTAATCGCTTTAGCATTTGGTTGGCTTTTGAAATTTATTGCAAAATTTAAAAAAGATACAGCAATGCGACTTACCGTGATTTTTTCTGTTCTATTGGTAGTACTGCTTATAGGATATATTGCTATCATAAAGCTTGATGTCTTTGCATTGCTTGAAAAAGCAGGAATAGACACAAGCGGTCGTGTGACCATTTACAATGCCGTAGATAAGTTCTACGAATTTTCACCGGAGTTTCTGGGTAACGGAATCGGGTTTTTAACATATCAGTTAAGCACGAATATGAATGTCGGTGTTTCATCGGTTCATAACGATTTTTTGCAGTATTTTATAGACCTGGGCTTTTGGGGATATATCTTATGGCTTGTTTCTATGACTTTAGTCAGAGTATGTTATTTTGGCAAAAAAGGAAAGGTTGAAAATGGGATTATTGCCCTTGCACTAAGCATTTATTTGGTTATAGTTTCATCAACCGATAACACTATGAATTATCCGCTTCTTACAACTGTTCTTGCCATTATAATGATTGGACACGGATTTGATGAAAAGGTTAGAACATGCGAAACAAAAATGTTTGGATATATTTCAGATGTTAACAGAGAAACAGAGGGCAGGATAATATTATGAAGATATTGATGGTGAATAAATTTCTATACCCAAGAGGCGGTAGCGAGAGCTATATGTTAAAGCTTTCAGAAGAGCTTAAATCACAAGGACACGAAGTTGAATATTTCGGTATGTACGACGCGCAAAACACGGTGGGAAATTCTTTGGGACTTTACACAACCAATATGGATTTTCACTCAAAAGGTATACATAGATTTCTCTATCCCTTTAAAATAATATACTCAAGAGAAGCGCATAAGAAGATTGGCAAAGTTTTAGATGATTTTAAGCCTGATATTGTTCATATGAATAACATTAATTTTCAGCTTACGCCATCAATTATCTATGCGGTGAAAAAGAGAAATATCCCGCTTGTGCAAACAGTTCACGACTATCAGATGATTTGTCCGAATCATCTTTTGTATAGCTTTAATGAAACAAAGCCCTGCGACAGATGTATAAAAGACTCAAAATGGAATTGCTTAAAATTTAATTGTATTCATAATTCAAAAATCAAAAGCTTATTGGGCGTAATTGAGGCGAATTTTTATTCATTTTTAAAAACATATAAAAAGGTTGACTTATATATATGTCCAAGCAGATTTTTGGAAAATAAGCTAACTTACAGCTCGGGTATTTATTCCGGAAAAACCTTTACAATACATAATTTTATTGAAAAGAGTAATATATCAACTAAAACAGACTGTGAAAATCCTTATGTTGTTTTTGTTGGCAGACTTTCAAAGGAAAAAGGCGTTGAGCTTCTGGCAAATACAGCAAAGCTCTTGCCTGACATTAACTTTGTCGTAGCAGGAAATGGTCCTGATGATGAGGTTTTGAAAAATATACCGAATGTTACCTTAAAGGGGTTTGTTACGGGGAAAGAACTTACCGATTTGATGGCAAATGCCAAGCTCCTTATTGCTCCGTCGGTTTGTTATGAAAATAATCCTTTATCCATATTGGAGGCTCATTCTATGGGAGTTCCGGTTGTAACCATGAATTACGGCGGAATGGCAGAGCTTGTAGAAGATGGAAAAACGGGTGTTTTGGCAGATTCAACCCCTGAATCTGTGGCTGAGGCAGTAAAAAAATGTTTTAGCAACAAAGAATACTATAAAACACTTAAAACAAACTGTGAAACTAAAGGCAAGAATATAATGGGTGTCACAGAGTATTGTGACATCTTAATACATCAATATAATAACCTTATAGACAAGAGGTGAAGTAAGTGCAAAAACCAAGCTTAAGCATCGTTGTTCCTGTATATAATACTGAAAAATATCTCAGAAGATGTATGGATTCCATAACGAATCAAACTCTTAACGATATAGAAATCATCATTGTTGATGACGGCTCAAAGGAAAACTGTGCTACACTTTGCGATGAGATTTCAAAAACAGATTCAAGAATTAAAGTTGTGCATAAGGAAAACGGTGGTCTTGGATTTGCAAGAAATTCAGGTATTGAGGCAGCAACGGGTGAATACATAGGTTTTGTTGATTCTGATGATTATATAGAGAGGGCAATGTATGAAACTTTATATAATGCGGCAAAAAAAAATAATGCCGACCTCTGCTTATCAGGGATTTGCTTTGTTGGCGGAAATATGTTTTCTGAGTCGGGCACAGATACAAGAAAAGAGTATTTTGAAGAAGAGACAGTGTTTAAAAAAGAAGATATGAAAAAACTTCTTTTAGGTGTTGTTGGTGGACTTCCTCATGAGCCTGATGACAGCCGTTATGGTGTGAGCGTATGTAAAAATATATTTAGAACTTCGGTGATTCGTGAAAAAGGAATCAGATTCTTGTCCGAAAGAGCAATACTTTCCGAGGATACCTTGTTTATGGTTGACTACATAAAATCGGCAGAAAGTGCAGTTGGGGTGCCCGGAGCATACTACTGCTACTGTCGTAATGAAGATTCTCTTTCAAAATCATATAAAAAAGATCGTTTTGAGAAAAGCATTGTATTTTTAGATGAACTTGAAAAACGAATCGCAGATACTGTAAAAAAAGATGAATATGAAATTTATTTAGATAGATTGATACAAGGCTTTGGAAGGATTTTGTGTTCGCAAGAGATTATGCACGCAAGGGATGAAAAAATAAAATTTTCTTATCTTAAGAAAAGATTAAAAGAAATTTGCACTGAGGATAAAATTCAAAACACATTAAAATCATATCCTTGGTATAGATTGCCTGTAAAACAGGCGGCATTTGCTTTTACTATGAAGTATAAATTGTTTTTGCTTCAAAAGTTAATGGTGATATTAAGAGACAGATAGGAGTTTTTACAATGCTTTTTTCGGTAATTGTTCCGATTTATAATATTGAAAAATACATAAGAAGATGCATTGACAGTGTACTTTTACAATCATTTTTCGATTTTGAGCTTATATTGGTTGATGATGGTTCACCTGACAGCTGCGGGGCAATTTGTGATGAATATGCGAAAAAAGACCCAAGAATAAAAGTAATACACAAAGAAAACGGCGGTTTGGTAAGTGCAAGACAAGCAGGAATCAAATTGGCAAGCGGAGATTACATCTTTCATCTTGACGGAGATGATGCCGTTCTTCCTGATGCGTTAGAAAGTGCATATAAAATAATTTGTGATACAGGCGCAGACATTGTATCTTTTTCTTATAAGTGCAGTATCAATGGTAAAATTGGAGATACCATCGAAGACCTGGCCGATGAGGGACTTTATAACAAAGCAGAAATTAAGAAGCATATTTTCCCAAAGCTTTTGTCAGATAAAAATATGAACCACATATTCTATTTTTTGTGGGGTAAGGCAATAAAACGTGAACTTGCAACAAAACATCAGCTGGGTGTGAATCCTGCTATTTCTTTAGGTGAGGATTTAAGCTGTATTGTGCCTTGTTTTTTGGAGGCAGAAACAGTTTATATGAGCAAAAAAGCCATATATCTTTATACCATAAGAAATGATTCCATTTCAACAGATTTTAAAACTCATCAGATCTCGCAGATAGCAGATGTGATTACAGGACTTCGCAGTTTAAACATAGAGAAACCAAAAGACTTTGACCAGCAGATTTCACGTTATTCTTGTTTTATGTGTTTTGCAATTTTGGCAGCAGCAGCGGAAGGAAATCATTTTAATGCTATCAAAAAGTTAAAGGAACTTATATTAGGGTCCCTACATAGAGAGGAAATTAAAAAGGCACATTTTGAAAAAATCACTACAAAAAGCCGAATTGCCATATTTTTAATGAAAAAACAAAGAATCAGATTGGCATTTTACTTTTTGTATTTATGTAAAGAGTTAAAGCGCATGAGAAAGGGGGACAAAAAATGAATACAGCACCTAAAATATCTCTAATAATGAGCGTGTATAATGGTGAAGATTATTTATCCGAAGCCATCGAAAGTGTCTTAAATCAAACATTTAAAGACTTTGAACTTATTATAATTAACGATTGCTCCACCGATAAAACTCACGAAATATTAAAAAGATTTGAAGAACTTGACAAGCGTGTAAAAGTGCATACCAACGAAGTGAATTTGAGACTTCCGTCATCCCTTAACAAAGCTATATCATTTGCACAGGGTAAATATATTGCAAGAATGGATGCAGATGATATATGTCTGCCCGAAAGACTCGAAAAGCAGTATAAATTTATGGAGAATAATCCGAATGTGGCATTGTCTTCCTGTAGATTTATGACGCTTAAAAACGGAGTTATCTCTTCCGGAGGATGTGGAGGAAAGTGCGACAATGAGTCTATAAAAGCACTGCTTTTAGTTACAAATCCTATACTTCATCCCGGAATTATTGCAAAAGCTGATGCAATCAGAAGTCTTTTGTATGATAAAAACTTTACCTGTACCGAAGATATGGAGCTTTGGACAAGGTTTGTCATGACAGGATATGATGTGGAGATTATGCCTGAATATCTTATGATATACAGACTTCATGATAAACAAATTACCGAAACAACCTTAGAGAAGCAGCATAAAGAAGTCATTGCAATTCAAAAAAAATATTATGGAACACTTCTTGAAACTATGAACAGTAATCAGGAGGAGTTTTATATCAGAGGAATTTATTTCAGAGAAAATACAGACATCAATAAGTTCTTGGATTTTTACAAATGGTTAAAGGCTGTTAATCGCAAAACGAAAGCATTTAACAAAGATGCTTTGAACTATGCCATGTTTGAAATCCTGGCAGAATACAAAAGAAAAGGTATTACAAAGACTAAGCTGATAAAGGCTATGCTTTCGTTTGGAATACCGTATCTTGCAGTCGAAATCCCCGAGCGTAAAAAAAGAGCTCGCACAGACGGACACAGGTGCATTGAAAGTGCTGAAAAAATAGGGCTTAAGAAAACCGGTGGAACCTTGGAATTTCCGACTTTTTCAAAATAAAAAGTATAGGAGCCATAAGAATGCAACTATTTGAATACCCATACATCATCATAACCATATTGGTTTTATGCTTTATTGTTCTTATCACCATTGGTATTTATTTTGCCATAAGAGGAGCAAAAACTGCTGTCGGCAGTGAAGAAAAAGCGTTTATCAATATAAGTAAATTAGAAGCCAGCTTTGAAAAATCAGGGAAATTACGTGAAGACAGGTGTGTTTTTTATGCTAAAGTTTCCCTGGATAATTTCAGAAGTCTATATTCGGCACATCAAACCATGAATGTTTTTTCTGAAATAAAGGGAGTCTTGCTGGAAGCTTTTTCAAACAGTGATGACAGTAATATAGCTATATATGGAGAAAAAAACGTCGTTGTTCTTTCAAAATGGAATATCGAAACTGCACGCAAAAAAATTGAAAATTGTTTTGGCGAGCTAAGCAAATGTCTCTTAAAACACGGTGCGCTGAATATTATTGACGTCAGAATCGGTGTATACTTTGCGTTTGGCACACAAGTGTCGTTTGATGACGCAATATGCCGTGCCAAACAGGCATATTTGCTTGCGAAGAATGAAAATATTCCATACGCTGAGTGGAATGTATCCGGCGGAAAAGCGCTTGAAAAAAAGATAAAAATAGAAAATAATATAGAAAAAGAAATTGATAACAATCGTTTCTTCCTTGAATATCAACCTGTTTTAGATTCAAAAACAAAGAAAATAATAGGTGCGGAAGTGCTATCTCGCCTAAATTCAGAAAGCGAGGGTGTATTAACCCCGGGTAGCTTTTTGTCTGCGGTGGACTCTGTTGGAATCAATGATAAATTTGATTATTATATTTTTGAAAAAAACTGCAAATGGATTTCAAACGATAAAAAACAAAGGGAACAATATAAATATACCATCAATTTTTCAAGATCAACATTGTGCGAACCACAGTTTGCGGAGAAGATAATAGCTATCGCACAAAAATATGATTTAAATTTTTCGTGTTTGGCGGTTGAAATATTAGAGGATAAAAATATAACCTTCGATGCAAGAAAGCAAATGATAGATAATCTGTCAGCTCTTAAAGAAAAAGGTATATCTATTTTGCTTGATGATTTTGGGAGCGGATATACAACCTTTGGAGATTTGCAAAATCTAGATATTTCTGTTGTGAAGATTGATAAAACGATCACACAGAATTCGGTTACAGATACAGGATTTATTATTTTAAAAAATATTATCCGTACTGCCAGGGACATTGGTTTTAAGACATTATGCGAAGGAATCGAAACAAAAGAGCAAGAAGAAGCGGCGATAAAAGCAGGCTGTGATCTCCTTCAGGGTTTTTACTATTACAGACCTATGCCGGTGGCTCAGCTTGAGAAAGTTTTTAATGAAAATTCAGGAGGTGTTTAAATGCTGTCCGTAATTATTCCTGCATACAATGAGGAATTATCCGTGGAAAGAGCTTATTATACGATATCAGAAATTTTAGAAAAAGCTCAGATTGACAATGAAATTATTTTTATTGATGATGGTTCTACGGATACTACATATAAAAAAATAGAAAACTTGGCCGATAAAGAAAAAAATATATATGGACTGCATTTTTCAAGAAATTTCGGGAAAGAAGCAGCCATCTCGGCAGGGCTTGCAAGCGCCAAAGGCGATGCAGTTGTAGTAATTGATTGCGATCTTCAACATCCTCCTGAGAAAATTGTGGAAATGTATCATCTGTGGCAGGAAGGCTATGAAATTGTTGAGGGTATTAAAAAAACAAGAGGCAAAGAAAGCAAAATGCATGGTTTTGCTGCAAGAAAGTTTTATAGGGTTATCAGTTCGGTAGTAGGATTTGATATGTCAAACGCCTCTGATTTTAAACTGCTTGACCGCAAGGTTGTGGATATACTCAACAGAATTCCTGAAAGAAAAGGTTTCTTCAGAGCAATTTCATTTTGGGTAGGCTTTAACAAAACAACGGTTGAATTCGAGGTTAATGAAAGATTAGAGGGTGAATCAAAATGGTCTGCCATAGGCCTTTTGAAATATGCCATTTCAAATATTTCTGCCTACTCGACAGCACCAATGCAGATTGTAACCGTGCTTGGTGTTATGATGCTTATTATTACTGCAATTTTCAGTGTTTGGGCACTTATTGATAAAATCCGTGGTATTGCCCTTGAAGGTATGACAACGGTTATAATTATCCTGATATTTATAGGAAGTATTATGATGATAAGCCTGGGTATTATCGGATATTATGTTGCCCGTATTTATGATGAAATTAAAGGAAGACCGAAATATATTGTTTCTGCAACTTGCAGGAGCAAGGAAAAGGTAAAATGATTTTAAGGAGGTGCAATATGGAAAGAAATGTGCTTGTTGACAGACTGAAAGGATATGCTTGTTTTTTAGTTTTGTTCGGTCATGTTATTATGGGAATAAGACTTGCAGGTATAGATATTCCCGGTTTTTTTGTGGGAATAGAAAAGTTTATATGGTCTTTCCATGTAGCACTTTTTCTGTTTTTGGGCGGTGTTGTATATAAAGTTACCGGAGAGTGGAAAAGCAAGAAAAGTAAATGGGGATTTCTTCTCTATAAGCTTTACAATCTCGGTATTCCTTACATAGCCTTTTCAGTAATATATATATTGATAAACAGCTTGGTTGGAGAGGCAAATACAGGTTTTGCACCCTCAGATATTCTGAATGTATGGAAAACTCCTGTTGCCCAATATTGGTATCTTTATGCATTATTCTTTTTGTTTTGTATTTGGACAGCTTTTTCAGGAGTATTAAAGAATTGGCAAATTACGCTTATTGTTGTTTTAATAGGCTATTTAGCTCCGCTTTTTGGTATTCCCCTCGGAAGCCTGGATGTAGTGTTTTACTCGGCACTTGCTTTTGGAATTGGCACATTTGTAGATTTCAAAAGCCTTACTAAGCTTCGGACCTGGGCTAAATGCCTGGTTGTGATACTGCATATAATAACAGGTATCATTTTTATTTTACTAAAAAAAATAGAAGCTCCGTTCATAAAGGAAATAATGATACTGTTTGGAATATATTCCAGTATTATGTTCATTTCTATACTCCAGAACTGTAAGGCAATGGCTCGTTTTCTCGATTTTGTAAACAAGTATTCTTTTCAGATTTATTTGTTACACACCATATTTACGGCAGGAACAAGAATAATCCTGCTTCGCTTGAATATAACCCAGTGGTGGATTCATATTCTTTTGGGAACTGCCATCGGATTAGCATTTTCGGTGTTAGCAGCAGTAATTGCAAAGAAAGTAAAATTTTTGAATTTCTTCTTTTTTCCTGCTAAAGCATATGCATTGAAGAAAGAATTGCATAGAAATAGCAAATCGCAATAAAAGATTATTACTAAAATACAAGAACTTTTTCTTTCATATTAACAGAAGTCATTTAGAAGAACAGATTATTAAAAAAACAATTAACACAGAAGGGAACGATGAGATGAAAGGGAATTTTAAAAAGTGAATATAGACTTTGATAAGGGTGAAATTTACTCGTGTCAAGTCTAGCAGTTTTAAAAGATTAGTTTGCCGATTTATAATATTTACATATACTATCGGAACGAGAAAATCCAGTATTCTCGCGGGTTCTAAGGAAAAGTGCTTAATGAAAAACAGTTGAAAAAATAGGGGAAAGTTAGTAGGTCCTAATACGAGCTTGCGAGTATCAAGGCTCTCGGGTACCCAACAGAAATCTGTGATTTCGTGTAGGGTGATGGTTCTTATTATTCACTGTTCTCCTGACTTGACACGAACCTGCTATAAAAAGGTTTTGCATCTAAACCGTCTGTCCCGCATAAAAGTAGAATTTGCAAAAAAGAAAGACCTTCCAATAAGAATAGATATTGAAAAGGCTTTTCAAGAAAAAAGATTATTTGTAAGTAATACCTGATATAGAGTCCGTCGCATAGCTTTTGAATGTTATACAATCAGGATGATTTAAAAGATATTTTTCTAAAAAAGGGGTATAATTCTTTTTTATTATACATAAAACTACACTTATGTCTTCATTTGAGAAAGCGCCTTTAGCATTAATAATAGTTGCTTTTTGATGTAATTCTTGGTTTATGTATGTAATTATTTTCTCCGGATTTTTTGTAATGATTTCATATTTTATAATTTCATGATCTTTATCGCGCAGAAGGTTACATGTATAGCTGCTTATATATGCATAAATTATACTGCACAAAACAGGCTCTATATTCATACCGTAAACCCAGAAAGATGCAAAGGCAATCAATGTATTTATAATAAAAATGTTATCCATAAAATTCAGATGCGGTTTTTTGATTTTGATTGTTGATGAAATTATATCAACTCCGCCGGCGGAGCCGTTTAATTTTAGCGTATGTGCATATACTATACCTCTGATAACACCTGATGCAATGGGAGCAAGTATGGTGCTGGTACCTGTTTCTGTAAAATAGTATATTGAAGAAATATTTACATCTTTGATTAAGATGACGGATACAGAAAATATAATAACATATACGGTGCTTTTTATTGCGTAATCACGGTTAAGAATAATAAAAGCGATAATAATAAGGGGAATGTTTGCAATCAATGAAAAGAATCCCATATTTATATTGAAAAGATCTTGAATCATTGTGCAAATGCCGTCTATTCCGGCGGGAGCAAACTTATTGGGGAATACAAAAACACAGTAATTTAATGCCGATATAAAGGCAAGTAGAGAAATTTTTAAAAAACTAATACACTTTTTAAACAAACAAAAACACCTTCTATAATCATATCTTGACTATATTATAAGCAAGTGCTACAATATAGTCAAATACTTTAAAATCATAATTGTTATAGAAAATAACTATAATGAGAGGTGCTGTATGTTTAGTAAGTGGCGATATGTATACGAATTATACAAAGAAAAAAGCTTTACAAAAGCATCAAAAAATCTTTTTATATCTCAGCCTTCGCTTAGTGCAGCTATTAAGAATACAGAAAATAAACTAGGCGCACCATTGTTTGAAAGAACAAGTCATGGACTTGAATTGACAGAGGTTGGAAGAGAATATGTTATTGCAGCAGAGAAATTTTTAAATATTGAAAATGAATTCCAAAATAAGCTTTCTGATATTTACAATCTTGAGAGTGGGGAACTTACCGTTGGTGGATCTAACTATGTGTCTTCGTATATACTGCCTAAAGTTATAATAAAATTTAGCGCTTTGCACCCAAACATATTGATTAAGATTGAGGAAGCCAATTCACATAATCTAAGAAAAATGTTGCTAAGTGGAGAGTTAGATATCGTTGTTGATAATGTTGATGAAACCAGTGAATTAACTAAATATCCGCTTTGTAAAGAAAAAATATTTCTCTGTGTACCAAAAGATTATAAAATAAATGCAGGTCTTGAAAAACACCATATCAAACCAGAAAATGTACGCAGTGCTGACTTTGTTTTGGATAGTGTCGAGCCTGTTTCAATTGATGTTTTCAAAAATGAAAATTACATTCTCCTAAAAGATGGGAATGATATGTATATGCGTGCTCTTGAAATTTTCCGAAAAAAACATATAGAACCAAAGGTTATTTTTAGTGTAGATCAACTTAATATATCATATGCACTTGCAGATTCTGGTGTTGGGTTGTGTTTTATAACTGATACATTTTTCAAATATGCACATCATCATGAAAATGTTGTGTTGTATAGAATTGCAGAGGAAGTTGATGAGAGAACACTATATATTGCACATAGAAACAATCAGTATTGTTCAAATTCGATGCGTGCACTTATTGATGTAGCCCAGGAAGTATTAAAAATGGATATTTAATGAAAAAGGGGCTTGTGGGTACTTGTGTCAAGTCTATAAAATTTAAAACATTAGTTTGCCGATTTTGATATTTACATATACTGTCGGATGCGAGAAAATCCAGTATTCTCGCGGGTTCTAAAGGAAAGAGTTTTGCAGAAAATCAGTAAAAAAATAAGAGCTATAAAAAGTAAAGCAACAGTTTACAAAAAATAAAAAGACGGACGGAATGTATGAAAAGAAAAAGTAGTTTTATAAAAGGAATAATAGACGGATTGCCGATTTGTCTTGGGTACATATCTGTGGCGTTTGCATTTGGCATATTCGCTACAGAAAGTGGTCTTGGCGTTTTAGAAACGCTATTTATATCAATGACAAACGTGACCTCGGCGGGTCAACTTGCGGCAGTTCCGATAATTACCGCCGGCGGTTCTCTTGCTGAGCTTGCATTGTGCCAGATTGTAATAAATCTCAGGTATGCACTTATGTCGACTTCGTTGTCGCAGAAAATGGACAAGTCCATACGCCTGTTTGACAGATTCGTGATTGCATTTGTAAATACCGATGAGGTGTTTGCAGTTGCATCGGGAAAGAAACATAACGTCAAAAGAAACTATATGTATGGCCTGATACTTACGCCGTATCTCGGTTGGAGTATAGGTACATTATTAGGATCTATTGCGGGAAATATTCTTCCGGTGGGAGTGGTGTCGGCACTGGGAATTGCAATATATGGAATGTTTGTGGCTATAGTTGTTCCTGAAATGAAAGAAAATGCAAAAACAGCGTTAGCAGTTGCTTTGTCAATAGTGCTTAGCTGCGCCTGTGAATTTCTGCCGCATCTAAAGCAAGTGCCAGATGGATTTGCAGTTATAATATGTGCAGTAACAGCGAGCTTGCTGTTTGCCTTTGTTTTTCCTATCGAAGTAAAGGAGGAGAATGAAAGTGATTAATCAACCATTTTTTCCATACCTTTTGGTCGCGGCAGGAATAACATACCTTATAAGAATGATTCCGCTAGTACTTATAAAGAAAAAAATAACAAACAGAACAATACTGTCATTTTTGCATTACATACCGTTTACCGTTCTTGCTGTAATGACGGTGCCTGCAATTTTCAGTTCGACGTCATCTGTTTTGTCTGCAACGTGCGGTTTTGCAGTCGCAATACTGCTTGCGATTAGCAGAAAAAGTTTGTTAACGGTTGCAGCTTTTTCGTCGTTAACTGTTTTTGTGGTAGAATCGCTGATTTTCTAGGGTCTATTATTGAGTGTTATCCTGAGCGATACGAGACCAGTGGGAATGTGATAAATATTGATGAAAGGAATAGAATAAAAATGAAAAAAAGAACTTTAAGTTTAGTTTTGGTTATTAGCATAATTGCATCATTTTTAACTGTTTCGCCGATTATTGTTTCTGCTGAAACAAGTGGCACATGTGGAGATAATCTTATGTGGTCATTAAGCGACACCGGAAGGCTTGTTATACGAGGAGAGGGAGATATGACCAGCGCGCCATGGCTGGCGGAACATAAGAGTGATATTACGGAAGTTAAAATAAGAGATGGAGTGACATCCATTTATAAGAATGCGTTTAATGGGTGTGAAAATCTGACCGATATTGATATTGCTGATACAGTTACAACCATAGGAGGAAGTGCGTTTTACAAATGCGAGAAGCTGACATCAGTTTATTTGCCCGAAAATGTTTCGACGGTAGGCGCATGTGCGTTTGGATATTGTGAATTGCTGGAAGAAATAAACTTTCCTGATGGTGTAACAGTCATTGGTGACAGTATGTTTTTCAGATGCCTTAATCTAAAAAATGTAACGCTTCCAAATACTGTTGAGGATATAGAACAACGTGCTTTTTATGCATGTACCAACCTGGAAAATATTGAATTAAAGGAAGGTTTAAAAACCATTGGAAATGAAGCTTTTGACTTTACAGCATTTACAAACTTGATTATTCCGGAAAGTGTTGAAAATATAGCTTCTTCAGCGTTTAATCACTATTCAAATTTGATTTTGAATGTATATGATGGGAGTTATGCATTAGATTATGCACAAAAATACAGCATACCATATGTGATTATAGAAAAGGAAAAAACTCCTGCCGAAAAGCTTTGTGACCTTATCAACACACAGGCTGCAAATTCCTGCACGGTTGATGTAAAAAAGCAGACAGTAACTCTTTTATCTGATGTCAGGTTAACACGAGTTCTTGAAATTCCAACAGGCGGGGTGCTTACGTTGGAAATTGGGGAATTTGATATTTTTGGCGCAGATGACCTTGATGCTATCGATATTCCAAACGAGGCAACTATTAATGTGATTGGAACAGGAAAAATTAAAGGCGGAAATGTTACCGAAAATGGATATACCGGAGGAAATGGGATTTCAAATTCGGGCATTCTGCTCATAAAAGGTCCGACTTTTATCGGTGGAGATGCTTTAGGGGATTTTGGATATGCGGGGGCAGGTGTTGAAACGTATGGTGCTTCTTTTACCTATTTTGCAGAAGGACTCATTCTTGCAGGAGAAGGCTATTATCATAAATCTGTGGCATTTGAAAGATTAAATCTAACAGTAGTTAAAGAAAGCGATGATGGAATAAACTATAGCGTTGTAAATAATTCGCTCTTTAGCGATAAGAAATATTTAAAGGCAATTAAAATATCAGACGATTTATCAGCTCCGTCAAAATTTGCTGCGTTACTAAACGAAATTCAGTCGGGAACATGTAGTGTTGAAGGCAATCAGGTTACATTACATAAGGATTTTTCATGTCCATATGAAATATATTTACCCACGGGTAATGCGATTGTGCTTGATTTTAACGGACATACTGTTACAACATACGATTTCTTTGTGCCATTCATAATTTTAGAAGAAACAGAAATTACTTTTAAAGGAAATGGCATACTCACGAATAAAGAAAAAACACCCGGACATCATGGAGCTTTAGGTGCGCATGCCTCTTTGATTCCTAATGAAGGTAAACTTACCATTGACGGAATTACTGTTATTGGAGTTGGCTTAGATGCCATATCGAATGACGGGGATTTAGTTGTAAACAGCGGCAAAATTACTGTTAGTGATTATTCTACCGGAAAGGATGCTATTTACAATAAGGGAACTATAACTGTTAATGGCGGAGAAATTATAGGTGGAAATGCAACATTAGATGGTGAAGATGGTGGAGATGGAATATCGGGCGGAACAAGCGTGATTCCACTTGATGGAATATATCCTATCAAGCTAAATGGTGGTGTTTTATGTGGCGGCACCGGTCTTGGAGATGGAGCGTGTGGCAGAGCGATAAGCAAAGCGTTTAATATAGGAAAAAACTGTGTAGCTTACGAAAGTGATGATGGCACGAACTATCTAAAGTTTGAAAATAGCAGTTCTTATAAGCAATATCTAAAAGTTGAGGAAAAAATCGTAGAAACTTGGATTGATGTGCAAAATTTAGCGATTAGTGATGGGAAAATCAGTTTTGATTTATTGTTGTTTACGGATGAGCAAATTGTCGGAACGATATATGTCGCTGTTTACGAAGGTGAAAAATTGTACCACATAAAATCCTATACAGCAGAAGAGGAAATTCCTGTTTCGGTCAATTATTCACAAGGACAAAAAATCAGAGTGTTTTGGTGGGAAGAAAATCTTTTGCCAATAAGATTACCAAAGGAAGTGCCAACTCAATAACTTCCTGAACATAAACCAAAGCTTGTTAAGTGTTATCAAAACGGAGATGCTTATACGAATTTTTTAAAAAGAATCATTCTCATATTGGGTAAAACTGCATTTTCTATTGTGTATTCGATAGTATATTTTATGTTATCTTCCGTAAGTATGTTGATAACAGGGTTTGTAGCAGGAAGGAAATAACGAGGTGTTATAAATGAACTTGGCAACAAAAGAAAAAGAAGTTTATGAATTTATTAAAAAACAGATTGATGAGGCAGGTTATCCGCCGTCAGTAAGAGAAATTTGTGCGGCAGTAGGACTTTCTTCTCCCTCAACAGCGCACAGATATATAAATATACTTGAAGAAAAGGGATATATAATCAAAGCCGATTCAAAAAAACGCGCCATAAAGCTTTCAAAGCAAGAAAACGGTGTGGACATTTTGTCTGTGCCTGTTTTAGGAACAGTGGCTGCCGGTCAACCGATACTGGCTGAGGAAAATATCGAAGAATACTTTCCACTGCCAATAAATTATGCGGCAAAAAGTGAAATGTTTATGCTAAGAGTCCACGGCGAAAGTATGATAGGTGCCGGAATATTAGATGGTGATTATGTTATAGTAGAGCAACAGGAAACTGCCAGAAATGGTGAAATTATAGTTGCTCTTTTAGAAGATGGAGCTACTGTCAAGACGTTTTATAAAGAAAAAGACCATATAAGACTCCAGCCTGAAAACGAGGCTTTAGAGCCTATAATTACAAATAATGTTAAAATTTTGGGCAAGGTTTCAGGAGTTTTCAGAAAATACTAGAGGTGCATTATGAAAGAATTTATAAAATCAGTTATGGATGAAGAAAAGCAGGAAGTTATAAAATTAAGACGCGAGCTTCACAAAAGAGCAGAGCTTTCAAATGAAGAATACAAGACTGCAGAGTTTGTGGAAGATTACCTTAACGCCCAAGGTTTAAAGACGTGCCGCGTCTTCAATACGGGTGTTGTAGCATATCTTGATTGTGGTGCTTATGAGACTATATTGCTTCGTGCTGACATGGATGCTCTTCCTGTTACAGAAACTGATGATGTTGGTTATAAATCACAAACAGAGGGTGTTATGCACGCGTGCGGTCATGACGCACATATGGCAGTGCTTTTGTGTGCGGCAAAAGTTTTTTGCAAAATAAAAGACAGCTTATGCAAAAACATTTTATTTGTGTTCCAGCCTGCAGAAGAATCAGATGGCGGGGCAGAGCCTATGATAAAGGAAGGTATACTAAAAGAATATAACGTAACTGAAGCTTTAGGACTTCACGTATCAAACGAAGTCCCGGCGGGGAAAATAATGATAAAACCGGGCTCTTTGATGGCATCACCTGATGATTTTGTGATTAAAATTATTGGTCGTGGCGGACATGGTTCAGCACCTGAAAAATGCCTTGACCCCATAGCGGTGGCAGGTGGTATAATTAAAGAATTAAACTTCATCACGAAAGAAATCATAAAAGAAGGTGAAAGCCAGCTTGTTCAGGTTTGCACATTCCACGGTGGATCTGTGAATAATATTATTCCCGATACAGTTGAAATTACGGGAACAGCAAGAAGCTTTCTGGAAGATGTAAGAAGACAAATTCCTGAAAAGATGGAATCAATTATAAAAGAAGCGTGTAAAAAGTACGGTCTTGAGTATGAATTTACATTTAATTATCGTTACCCCCCACTTATAAATGATGCTGATGTTGCTCAAAAAATGAAGTCAGCAGTAGAAGAATATATGGGCGATATCGTAATCACATGGGAAAAGCCGAGTATGATAGGAGAGGATTTTGCATATTTTGCAAGGTGTGTTCCGGCAAACTTTTTCTATCTTGGAACGGGAAATGAAGAAAAAGGTGCCATACAGCCACTCCATAGCTCGCGATTTACTATTGATGAGGACGGGCTTATAACTGGTGTTGGTGTGTATTTGAGCTATATTTTGGGAAAATTTTAAAAAAACAAAAAAACTTCTTGACAAGGGTTATAAATTATAGTATAATAACCCTTGTCGCTGAGAAGACAAAAGGGAATGTGGGCGCATAGCTCAGCTGGGAGAGCATCTGCCTTACAAGCAGAGGGTCACAGGTTCGAGCCCTGTTGTGCCCACCACATTTTCTTTTTTTATGGCTCGGTAGTTCAGTTGGTTAGAATGCCAGCCTGTCACGCTGGAGGTCGTGGGTTCGAGCCCCATCCGAGTCGCCAACACGCCTCTGTAGCTCAGTCGGTAGAGCAGGGGACTGAAAATCCCCGTGTCGGTGGTTCGATTCCGCCCGGAGGCACCACTGATTTAATTTTATATTTGCGGGAGTGGCTCAGTGGTAGAGCGTCACCTTGCCAAGGTGAACGTCGCGAGTTCGAATCTCGTCTTCCGCTCCACGTCGGAACAAGTTACGCTTGTTCCGATTTTTTTATGCAAAAAGTAATTTAAATTATCTGATTTTGAGTTTGTTTTAATTTTAATAAGTTTTCTCTTGACATTTATTGACAAAATATGTATAATAAAATTAATTTAATATTGTGTTAAGTGAAGTTTGCAGGAAAAAGAAATATTCTTACCGAAGGAGTAACGCTCTCAGGTACAAAGGACTGCAGATGGATAACATTCCGGAGAATCCCGATTATCGGGTGCCGAAGGTGCAAAGCAATGAGCTAATCTCTCAGGCAAAAGGACGGAAATTTTAAAAACACAACAGTATGTGTTTTGTTTCCTTTTGCATTGCGTATTTCGCAGTGCTTTTTTATTTGCTTACGCAATATTATAAAAAATCTTCAGGAGGCAATAACAATGGAAAAATTTCTATCTATCGTATCAGATATCAATGGTGCGATAAACAGCTGGGTATGGGGCCCTGTAATGCTTGTATTCTTAGTTGGAACAGGTATATTAATTACATGTGGTCTAAAATTCTTCCAGATTGGAAAAATAGGATTATGGATGAAAAACACGTTTGGTGAGTTATTTGTAAAAAAAGATAAAAAAGCCAATGGTGATTCTAAGTCAATTTCTTCTTTTCAGGCACTTTGTACAGCTCTTGGCGGTACTGTTGGTGTAGGTAACGTTGTCGGTGTTACAACTGCTATAGTAACAGGTGGTCCCGGTGCTGTTTTCTGGATGTGGATTGCAGCATTCTTCGGTATGATGACAAAATATGCAGAAATAGTATTAGGTATATTTTATCGCAAGAAAACTGCTGATGGCGAATGGCTCGGCGGTGCAATGGTTTACTTAAAAGAAGGTTTTTCCGGTAAAAAAGGTCTTAAAGTTATCGGTTCAATTCTTGGTGTTCTATTTGCAGTTTTCTGTATTATAGCATCATTTGGTATTGGTAATATGAGCCAGATCAATACAATAGCAGCTAACTTCAACGCTACATTTAATATTCCTTTGGTAGTTACAGGTGTTGTCTTAATGGCTCTTATGGCATTTATGGCACTTGGCGGTCTCAAAAGAGTAGCATCTTTTACAGAGTTCCTTGTTCCCTTTATGTCAATCTTCTACATCATCGGTGCAGTAGTTATCATTGCTATGAACTTTGATCAGATTGGTGGCGCTTTTGTTGCGATCTTCAAAGGTGCATTTGGTTTTAATGCTATTGCCGGCGGTGCAATCGGTACAACCATTATGTTGGCTGCACAGAAGGGTATTGCCCGCGGTGTATTCTCTAACGAAGCAGGTCTCGGTTCTTCAGCTCTTGTACATTCTTCAGCAGACGTTAAAGAACCTGTTAAGCAGGGTGTATGGGGCGTGTTTGAAGTATTCGTTGATACTATCATCATCTGCAGTTTGACGGCTTTGGTAGTGCTTACTTCCGGTGTTATTGATTTGAATACTGGTTTGGTTTCTGCAAACTTTGCTTTAGACGGTGCATCCGTACTTGTAACAAAAGCATTTGTAAACACATTTGGTGTTGCAGGTGGATATTTTGCAACAATCGCAATCTTCTTCTTTGCGATTTCAACTGTTATCGGTTGGTTCATCTACGGTTCTAAAGCGTGTCAGTTCCTCTTCGGTAAGACAGCAACTGATGTGTATAAATCTATTTTCATCAGTATAGTTATGGTTGGTGCCACAATGGACCTTACTCTCGCGTGGGATATTTCAGATACGTTCAACGGTCTTATGGCAATACCTAACTTAATTGGTGTTGTAATTCTTTCCGGTACAGTGTTTAAAATTACTAAAAACTACTTGGCAAGATTAAAAGGAGCAGATGTTAAACCATTGCTTTCTGCTTACGATGACATCCAGGCAGAAATGGAAAAAGAAGACTAATTAAATATAAAAAAGGGCACCTCATCGAGGTGTCCTTTTTTATGCCCTAAACAACCTGGATATGATGATTGTTGAAACTATTCCTGCTATGTCTGCTAAAACTGCTGCAAATACTGTGTAACGTGTATTTTTTACCTTTGTGATACCGTAATACACGGCGAGCGCGTAAAATGTAGTTTCTGACGAGCCTAACATTACAGATGCTATTTTTCCTGAATATGAATCGACCCCTGATGATTCGAATATGCTTTTTAGCATAGCTAGGGCACCTGAACCTGAAACTGATTTCAAAAGTGCCAGAGGAAGGACGTCTGAGGGCATACCTATCAAATTTAAGACGGGCGAAAAAACATGCGATATAAAATCTAAAATTCCTGATGCTCTTACCATAGATACAGCGACAACAAGTCCGACAAGAGTAGGCAGTATAGAAAAACAAGATGCGGCACCACGTTTTGCACCGACTAAAAAAGTGTCAAAAACAGGTATTTTTTTCATCAGGGCAAACAAGAGGATAGATATGAATACCAAAGGAAAAATAAATGCCGTCAAATTTGCTTCCTCCTTGCACAGAGTTTGGCACAGATAATACCTGACAATAGTGAAATTGTCGACACAATCCACACAGGAATAATAATTTCAAATGGCGTTTTTGATAAAAAGGTTGTTCTTAGTGTTAAAAGTGTCGTAGGGATTAGTGTTACAGATGCAGTGTTTATTACTACAAACATACACATCTCATCTGACGCTGTGTCTTTTATGAGATTGCGCTTTTCCAGTTTTTCCATAACGGATAGACCAAGTGGTGTTGCTGCGTTAGAGAGCCCTAACAAATTTGCACTTATGCTCATTGATATTGCTCCTGATATCTCAGAATGTTTGTCTATGGTTGGGAATAACCATGTGATGACAGGGGACAGTATCTTTTGTATTTTTTTGACCAGGCCCGAGCGCTCTGCGATTTCTAATAATCCAGTCCACAGACACATCATTCCAAGCAGTGATATAACTAATGTTACAGCGCTGCCTGATGCTTCAAAAACGCTCTTTGTGACCTCTTCGTAAGTTCCAGCAAAAAATGAAAAAATATAAGAAAAAATAATCATAAATACCCAGATATAATTCATAAAAAACCTCCTTAGTAAAAAATATTATATACAGCAAAAAAATATACTTTAAATATTGATTTTTGCATATAATTGGAGTATAATAACAATGATATAATAATTTATTTCTAATCAAAGGAGATGAGCTTATGGATAAAACTGAACCTAAATCCCGAAGTTTTAAGGCAGAGGAAATCTGTAGGCTTTTTTCGTTTTTGTTCTAAAGGCTACTGTCTGGATTTCCCTGTTTCGTTTTGCATGAAATTTAATAAAAGGGGGAATCCTAATGGAAATCACAGAAAATTTAGAGAACATCATTGAAAATAAGATAGATGATGTAATTGAATTAATCAACAACGAGCGCTATGTTGACGCAAGAAATGTTTTAACAACAATGAATGCGGTAGATATAGTACTTTTATTTGAAGAAATACCCAAAGAAAAGTTTTTGAGGGTATTTAGAATGTTGCCTAAAAATTTAGCTGCTGACACTTTTTCATATATGAGAGCAGAGGAACAGCAATTCATAGTAGAATCTATAACAGATAAGGAAATAGTAAATATTTTAGATGAAATGTTTATGGATGATACTGTCGACTTTTTGGAAGAAATGCCGGCAAATATAGTAAAAAAAGTTTTAAAGGTAACAGACCCTGAGACAAGAAAATTAATAAATCAGCTGCTTAAGTATCCTGATGACTCTGCGGGCTCTATTATGACAACCGAGTTTGTAGACTTGAAAAAAGAGATGACTGTTCGCGAAGCTATTCGTCGTATAAGAAAGACAGGAGTAGATAAAGAAACCATCAACACCTGTTATGTCATTGATGATGAACGTCATTTAGAGGGTACAGTATCTATAAGAAAGTTGATTTTGAGTCCGTCTGATGAAATTGTATCAAACATTATGATTGATGACCCCATATATGTCTATACGCACGATGACCAGGAAACAGGAGCGCAATATTTTAAAAAATATGACTTTTTATCTCTTCCTGTTGTTGATACAGAAAGTCGTTTGGTCGGAATTATAACAATTGACGACATTGTGGATGTTATAGAACAAGAGACAACAGAAGACATCGAAAAAATGGCAGGTATGACACCGTCAGACAAGGCATATATTGATGAGGGCGTTAAAGAGACATTTAAAAAAAGAATTCTCTGGCTTTTGCTGCTTATGCTGACTGCTACGTTTACAGGAGGAATTTTAGCGACATTTGAAGAATCTTTGGCAGTATTTCCTGCGCTTGTTGCATTTATTCCTATGCTTATGGGTACGGCAGGTAACGCCGGCGGACAATCGTCTGTTGCTGTAATAAGAAGCCTGGCTTTAGACGAAATAGAGTTTGGTGATATTTTAAAAATTGCATGGAAAGAGGCACGAGTTGCCGCTGTTTGTGGCGCTGTAATGGCGATTGTTTGTTTTATTAAAGTTTTATTTATTGATAGCCTATATACAAACGGGATAGATATTTTTGTGGCACTTGTTGTAAGTCTGGCGATATTTTCTACTGTTATTTTGGCAAAAATTGTAGGTGCTACGCTTCCTATGCTTGCTAAAAAAATACATTTAGACCCTGCTGTTATGGCAAGTCCTTTTATTACGACGATAGTTGACGCTTTGTCACTTATAATTTACTTTTTGATAGTATCTGTAGTTTTGTTGTAAGGAGTAGAATATGTTTTTTTATGACAACTATTATTTAATGCTTGTATTTCCTGCAATCCTTATTTCTTTAATTGCACAGATGAAGATTACCAGCACATATAAAAAATACTCAGCTGTTATGTCAAAGAAAGCAAAGACGGCAACAGAAATAACACGTATGATTCTTGACATGAATGGATTGCAAAACGTAAAGATACAAGCAGTTTCCGGTAGTCTTTCTGACCACTATGACCCCAGGGGTAATGTTATAAGATTATCTGATTCTGTTCGTTCTGACGTATCCGTTGCATCAATCGGTGTTGCGGCGCATGAGGCAGGCCATGCTGTTCAGTATGCAAAAGGGTATCTGCCGATAAAGATAAGAAATACGATATTGCCAATAGCAAATATTGGCTCTAAGCTTTCTATACCGCTTATACTTTTGGGTATAATTTTATCGTTTGAGCCGTTAGTAACGTTTGGCATACTTGCATTTTCTGCAGTGCTGCTATTTCAATTGGTAACGCTTCCTGTTGAATTTAACGCAAGTAAAAGAGCGCTTGCTACACTTTCTGAAAACAATATTTTGCAGGACGAAGAGTTAATAGGGGCAAAAAAAGTTTTATCTGCTGCGGCTATGACGTATGTTGCTGCAGTACTGGTTTCTTTGATGCAACTTTTAAGACTTGTGCTGATAAACAGAAACAGACGTCATTAATCAAGAAAATATAAAATAAAGATAAAAAAATAATATTTTGCTATTTAGCGAAATATTATTTTTTTGTAATATTTTGCATAGGGTATTGCATTTTACCACTATATGATGTATAATAGACTTGTATTAGTACATAAATAGATTACTAAAGTACATATTAGGAGGATAATAAAATGAAAAAGGTACTCTCGTTATTACTTGTGGGTTTAATGGTGCTTTCAACTGCATCTGTAGCATTTGCTACTAAGTTTTCAGATGTTGACTCTAATTATTCCTGGGCAGAAGAAGCAATTGAAGTCCTTTCTGAAAGTAAAGTAATTACCGGATATGAAGACGGTACATTCAAACCTGGCAAAAGCATAACAAGACAGGAAGCAATAGCACTGTTTTCAAGAGCATTGGGTGCAAGTGCACAAACAAATGAGGCAATTGTTAATTTTGCTTACGGTATATATGAAATCGATTTAGAAGAATGCGCAGATTCTTATGCGGTAGAGCAGGGTGCTTATCTTGTTTATAGAAAAGTGTTGACGATAGATGAGGTTATAGATTATTTATCAACTGAAAACAGAAATACACCGCTAAAAAGATACGAAGCAGCAACTTTAATAGCTAAGGCACTGGGTGCTGACACATGGCTTAAGAACAACGAGGGCGTTGACACAAAAATGTCTTATACAGATGTAGATAGTATTCCTGCTAAATTTGTGGATTACGTTTTCTATACAACAACTCTTGGAATTATGGGTGATATGGGTGCTAATAAATTTGGCCCTAACGAAAACGTGACACGTGCACAGATTGCAGTAATGATAAAAAGAATTGCCGATATGATGGAATTTAAGTATGTTGGCGGCGTTGTTACAGCTGTTGATGCTTTAGATAATAATATTGCGTTTAAGACAGCAGATGGAGAAGTTGTAAAATTCGCAGTAAATAATACAGATGCTATATATATAGATGCTAACCGTGCATCACTTACAGACATTGAAGTTGGAATGGAAGTAGCTGTAATTTTATCTAAAGATGCAATATACCAGATAGACGCTATTTCTTATACAGAGGATGAAACATTTTCTGGTGCATATAAGGGACAGGTTACAGATAATTCAGGTATAACAGTAAAGATTGAAGATGTTACAGGTAAGACATCTTTGCTGTCAACATTTAAATTAGCATCAAATGCAGTTATCTTTGTCAATGGAGAAACGGTGGAAAACCTTAAGGGTGTTAGCATCGGAGATTACGCTACAGTTCAATTATCAGGTGGTTTGGTTGTAAGGTTTACTTCTCAGCCAAAGGATGAAACTATTACAAATCTCAAAGTTGTAGAAATTAATGCAGCAGCAGCTGATGGTGCTACATTGACAGCAGAGGATAAAAATGGCGAAATAAAAGACTATATTATAGGTGATGATGTTAAAGTAACGAGAAATACCAAACAGTCTTCAATGATTGACTTAGTTGTTGGTGATACTGTTACTTTAACTTTAGAGTATGGTATTGTTACAGAAATCAGAGCTATCGGCGTTTCTAAAACACGTGAAGGTATAATTGAAGAAATTACAATTTCCAATAATACATCATATATAACAATATCAAAAGATGGTTCAAAATCAAAATACATCTTGTCACGTAATTGTGAGTTTGCTTTAGAAGGTAACGCAGCAACAATCTATGATTTAAGACTTGGTTCATATGTCAAGCTTGAAACAGAGAGTGAAACAGTAGTGAGCGTTTTGGCTGAAGAAGTTGAGTCTGCACTTCAGGTGACAGGTACAATAAAGACAATCAACACAGCTTATAACCTACTGGTATTAGAAGTTAAAACAGCTTCTGGCGGAACAATGGATAAGCAGTTATTCATAAAAGACAGAGCAAAAATCATTGAATCTGCAACAGGAAAGACACTTACAATCAAAAACCTTAAGGTAGGTAATATTATTACTGCTGCAGGAACAGAAAAGCTAGGCGTATATGAAGTTAACACATTAATGGTACTCCAGTAATCAAAAATTAAACAAAAAGGGGTCTGCCGCAAGCGGCAGACCTTTTTGGTAAAGCGAGGTATGGCTATGGGAAAAATATCTGTATATGACACAACACTTCGTGACGGTGCGCAAGGCGAGGGTGTGGCTTTTTCCTTGGACGACAAGTTAAAAATAATAAAAATGCTGGATTCTTTAGGTGTAGACTACATTGAGGCAGGAACGCCTGCGTCAAATCCTAAGGACAGAGAACTTTTTGAGAGGGGATTAGAGCTTGAATTAAAAAATGCTAAAATTGTAGCATTCGGAAGCACTCACAGAATAGGCATTGATGTTAAAGACGATGCAGGGATAAAAGCTCTGCTTGACTCTGGCGCCCCTGTGATTACTATATTTGGCAAATCGTGGGATTTGCATGTTGAAGAGGTTTTCCATGCAAGTTTAGAAGAAAACATAGCCATAATAAAAGATACAATTTCATTTTTAAAGTCAAAGGGAAGAAAAGTTTTTTTTGATGCGGAGCATTTTTTTGACGGGTATAAGAATAATAAAGAATATGCCATGAAAGTTTTGTTTGCTGCCCGTAGTGCAGGAGCAGATGCTATTTGTTTATGTGATACTAATGGTGCAACGCTGCCTGATAAAGTTTTTAAAATAACAAAAGAAGTGACTGATGCAATCAAAGATGTAACGATTGGAATTCATTGCCATAATGATATAGGAGTTGCAGTTGCAAATACCTTAATGGCTGTTTTTTCCGGTGCTACGCAGGTGCAGGGAACAATTAATGGATTTGGCGAGCGCTGCGGTAATGCTAATCTGTGTACAATCATTCCGAATCTTCAGCTAAAACGTAACTACAACCTAGTGCCTGAAGAGGCATTAAAAATGCTAAAGAGTATTTCACGTAATGTATATGAACTTGCAAATATAGTTCCAGATGAGCGAAAACCCTACGTTGGGAATATGGCGTTTACTCATAAAGCCGGAATGCATATTGATGCAGTTTTAAAAAATCCGGTTACATTTGAACATATAAATCCTGAAACTGTTGGTAACGAAAGACGTCTTTTGATGTCTGAAATGTCTGGCAGAGCGATGATTTATGAAATTATTAAAAAAATAGATTCAGATATTGATAAAAATTCAACTCTTATAACAGAAATTCTTGAAGATATCAAAGAGCTTGAAAAAAAAGGATATCAGTTTGAAGGTGCCGAAGGTTCGCTAGAGCTTATGATTATGAAAAAACTAGGATATTATAAGCCGCAGTTTGAACTTGAACAATTTAAGGTGATTTCTATTGCACCTACTAAATCCAAAACTGCTTCTGCTATGATAAAAATAGGCGTTGATGGAAATTATGAAATAACAGCAGCAGAGGGCGATGGTCCTGTAAATGCCCTAGATAAAGCTTTAAGAAAAGCGCTCTATCGTTTTTATCCCGAGCTTAAAGAGAGCAGACTCATTGACTTTAAGGTAAGAGTGTTAGATGGTATGTCAGGAACTGCGGCGCTGACGCGCGTTTTAATTGAAAGCACAGACGGCAGAACAAACTGGAGCACAGTAGGTGTTTCAGAAGATATTATAGAAGCAAGCTGGCAGGGGTTGGTAGATTCTATTGAGTACTATCTTTTGTATAAAAAAATCAAAGACGAGAGGAAATAATTGATTTTATGAAAAAATTATGGGAGCTTTATAAAGCATTCTTTATCATAGGAGCATTTACCTTTGGTGGTGGATATGCAATGCTTCCTATGCTTGAAAAAGAAATTGTCATAAAGCATAAGTGGGCAACAATGGAGGAAATATCAAACTATTTTGCGGTTGGTCAATGCACACCTGGTGTTATAGCCGTAAACACTGCCACGTTTATTGGCTATAAAGAAAAGAAAAACATCGGCGGCGTTCTGGCAACTCTAGGCGTTGTTTCGCCTTCTGTAATAATAATTATGATACTGTCGGGAATACTGCAGCAGATTTTTGGATATGCGATAGTAAAGAGTGCTTTTGCAGGTATTTCTGTTGCTGTTTGCGCACTTTTAATTCAGGCGTTATATAAACTGGCAAAATCAGGCATAAAAGATGTCTATACTGCTATTGTAGCAATCGTATCAGCGCTGGTTTCTGTATTTTTAAAGATATCTCCAATTTTAATTGTTGCAATTACTTCGCTTGTTACGATATTTTATAAATATATTCTGGGCAAAGTGGAAGGAGGAAGCGAAAAATGACACTTTTAACACTTTGTTGGGAATTTTTTAAGACGGGTCTGTTTTCGGTAGGTGGTGGACTTGCAACGTTGCCGTTTTTATTTAAAATGGGCGAACGTTATGGATGGTACACAGTATCAGAGCTCACCAATATGGTTGCAGTTGCAGAATCGACACCTGGTCCGATAGGTGTAAATATGGCAACATACGTGGGCACGATTGTGAGCGGTGCTTTAGGCGGAATTTTTGCGACATTATTTTTGATATTGCCGAGCATAATAGTAATTTTAATTATTGCAAGAGTTTTAGAAAAATTTAGCGAAAATCAGCTTGTTAAAGATGTTTTTTATGGTTTAAGACCTGCGGTTGTGGGAATGCTTTTTGCATCAGTTTTGTCAGTGATAAAGTCAGCCCTTTTTAAAGGTGATTTCATATCAGGTGTTGATTTTCGTTATTTAGCGCTTTTTTTAGTTTTAACATTTGGTGTGTTCAAATTTAAAAAGCACCCTATTTTATACATTGGAATAGGCGCAATTATTGGTATTATATTTAAATTTTAAAAAATGCGGAACTTTTTTATTATATCTTCGTCTTTATTATCGGAGAGAAAAAAGCATAAAGCTTACTGTGGAAAGCTAAGTTTAAACCTTAAAAGAGTCAATTTCTTCGGCACAAAGAAGTTGACAAAACAAAAATCACTCAAGGCAATACCTTGAGTGATTTTTGTTTTGTATTTAGTTATAGTTTTTTATTTTCAAAAGCCTTACAATAGCGGGCGATAAAATTATATTAATAAACATTTCAAACAAAAAATTACCGCCAACAAGAACGTAAATTATGTAGCTGCCAGCTGATGCAAATCCAAAAGATGCGGCCCAACCAACGATTGTTTCCATAAAGAACAAAAAACAACCTACTAAGAAAATACCTGTATTTACAATCGGACAAACGATAGCTGCAACTGCTATTGCAAGATATAAACTTTTTGGTCTTAAAAGCTTATAAACAAGTCCTGCTAAAAGTCCTGACAAGGCACCTTTAAGCAAAACAGTGGCGATTGTTCCCGGTACATTTACTGCTAAAAATGCTGCAGCGTCACCTGATAAAAGAACTGCCAGACCGAATACAAATCCGAGCCAGGCACCGGCTTTTACACCGAGTAGTGCAGCACCAATTACGATAGGAACTAAAACCAATGAAATTGAAAAAGGACCGAATTTCACGAAAGCCCCCATTAACTGCAGTATAATAACTATCGCAGTTAACACAGCATACATCACTAAAGATTTAGTTGACATTGCTTTTTTTGATTTCTCCATTTAAATATTTCCTCCTTGACTGCCGTCTTAAAAAGTACAGCGTCTTTTATATTTTTAATTTTTATGGTTTTTGTTATATATAACATAAAGACCATCTAAAATTAAATTCTCATCAATTGTAATGTCATGCGTGCAGTAGGGTATAACGCTTTTTGCATACCCGCCCGTTGCGATGAAACTTTTAACCTCGCCACATTCGTTCAATACTCTGTCAATCATACCGTCAATCATTGAAGCGTTGCCAAAAATTGCCCCTGATTGCATACATTCCACAGTGTTTCTTGCCATGACATGTTTTGGTGCATCAAGACTTATTTGTGGCAACTGTGCAGTTCCGCCCGATAATGCCCTTAAAGAGAGTTCAATACCTGGGATTATTGAAACTCCTACAAAAACAGCGTTGTTATCTACAAGCATAAGCTTTGTTGCCGTTCCCATATCGATAATTAAAGCTGGGGTTTCGTATTTGTTGTACGCTGCAACGCAAGCGCAAATAAGATCAGCGCCAACCTGGGATGGATTATCTACCTGAAGATTTATACCGGTTTTAATACCAGGCCCCACAACTAAAGCGTCAATGTTATAAAGCATCTTAATTGCTGCCTTTATTCTGTTTGTTAAAGGTGGCACAACAGATGAAATTATAGCACCATCAATTTTGCCGACGTTTTCTTTATCTAAAGAAAGAATACTCTGTATTTTAACAGCATATTCTGACTCGCTCTTACATGCATCTGTCATAATTCGGGAAACATAGACTAATTTTTCGTCCACATATTTTCCTATCACTATATTTGTGTTACCTATGTCAATTGCCAAAAACATATAATCACACCCTTCAACAGTTGATTTTAGCACAAATTATACAATGTGTCAATTTAATATTTCGTTACAGATTTTATATGGCGAAATGTTTCTTCTTCGCCTTTGTCACGCAGCATAATGAGCCACTCTTCTAATAAATCAGAAGTGTCAGGATGAATTATTCTTCGTGCTTTTCCATTATCAAAATAAGTTATTGGATGCGCGTTTGTGTAGTTTTTGCCCTGGTAAACCTTACTTGCTGCAACTCTGTCGCAAAACATTTCTTTTACAAAAACAAGCGGCATTTTAACGGGTGATATAAGCTTTGTTTCGGGATTGTAGTCTGTCCAATACTCAAAGTGATGTCGGTTTGCTCCTTTGTGGTGCATCCACGCTTCAGAAAATCCTTTTTCTGCTCTTTCTCCCTCGTTTGGGCTGTGAGTTCCCGAAAAGTGCTTTACGCCCTCTGTAAATTCAATTGGAGAGTATTTTGACAAATCGTGCAAAAGACCGCGCCTTAAAATTCCAACCTTGGCACAATGATATATTACTTTTCTTCTGTGCTTCATAATTGTATTTAGATGTCTGAAAAAATTACTTTTCATTAAAAGACCTCATTTTCTTAGTTATAAATGTTAAAACTGCTACTAAAGCAGGGAAAATAAGACAGGCGGCAATTCCGGCGCGAAGACCAGAACCATTTAAGGTAAATTTTTCGGCAACGACTGCAGTGAGCAAAGGCCCCGTAGTGCAACCGATATCTCCAAAAACTGCAAGGTATGCAAACAATGCAGTACCGCCTAAAGGAAATTTTTCTGATGCTAACGATAAAACACCCGGCCACATCATTGCGACAGAAAAACCTATAATGCCTATCATAGCAAGGGATATATAATTATTTGGGACAAACGCCATAATAATATATGCAAGAGTACACAAGATCCCACACAACATTATATAGTTTGCAAGGTTTATTTTAGTACTGAATTTGGCATAAATGATACGTGAACTACCCATAAGGAGTGCAAACATACAAGGACCTAATATGTCGCCTGTGATTTTAGAAACGCCGAGTGCAGTTTCAACAAAGAGTGATGCCCATTGAGAAACTGCGATTTCAGAAATCCCTGATGATGTCATCAAAAGCAAAAACACTAAAAACAATTTATTCTTAAAAATACCAAAAGACGAACTGTTTTTTTCGTGCGGAAGATGATTTATAGGAACTTTTGAAAAGAGTAGTGCAGTTGCAAAAGGAATTACTGACCAAAAAAGACATAATATCCACCAATCCCTGCCGCCGGAAAAAGCAACAAAAAGGGTAGTTATCAGTATTGATATAAACTGTCCCCAGCAGTAAAAAGAGTGCAAAAAGCTCATATTTGCTGACTTTTTATCACTTGGAATAGCCTCCATAATGGGACTGACTAAAACTTCTAAAAGTCCGCTGCCGATGGCATATGTAACAGTTGCGATGGTTAGCGCTGTAAATTTTGCACTCATACAAAGAGGCAAAAGTCCCATAAAAATCACGCCAAAAGCAACCAATAAATTTGCTGCAACGGCGCAAATTCTGTATCCTATTTTGTCCACATAATTTGCACCTACAATGTCCGTTATCATCTGTACGCCAAAATTAAGCGAAATAAGCACTCCTAAAGAGCCTATTGATAAACCAAACTCATTTTGAAAGATGATAAATAGTATAGGCGGAAAGTTACTTGCAATGGCGCTTGTCATATAACCGCCGAAGCATGCAAGCTTAGTATGCTTAAATGTAAAATTCATGTAAAACTCCGAATCTAACAAAAAGCAGGCCAAAAACCTGCTTTTTGTAATGTTTATTTTTTAGGGAAACTGTCTTTTAAACCTACAACCCTTATGAAGGTGTTGTCATATTTTGTATCTTTTACATAGTACCCATCGCGAACAAACTGAAACTTTTCTCCAGACTCTGCATTAAGTAATGATGTTTCAATTAGTGCACCATCTAAAACGGTCAAGGAATCAGGATTTAAAAAGTCTGTGTATGTTTTTCCTTCTGGAAGCTCTGACGGATTTTCTAAAGTTGTTAAGTGGTCATAAAGACGAATGGTTGTTTTGTGAGCATTTTTTGCAGACAACCAATGTATTGTGCCCTTAACCTTTCTGCCGTCTGTTGGATTGCCATTGCCTGTTTCAATGTCAGCTGTACAAAGAATTTCTTTTATTGTGCCGTCGTCATTTTTAATTATTTCTTCGCACTTTATGATATAAGCACCCATCAGTCTGACTTCGCCATCGGGCTTTAAGCGGAAAAACTTAGGTGGTGGATTGTCGCTGAAATCGCTTTCGTCGATATAGATTTCGCGTGAAAATTCCATCAAACGTGTGCCTAACTCTTCCTTTTGCGGATGGTTTGGAAGCTCAAAGGTTTCCACTTTATCTTCAGGGTAGTTTGTTATAACGAGTTTGATTGGCTTTTGGATTGCAACGCGTCGCAGTGCAGTTTCGTTTAGCTCGTCTCTGATACATGCCTCAAGCTGTCTTAAATCAATCAGGTTTTCAGACTTTGCAACACCTGCTTCTTCTACGAAACGTAAAATCGAAGAACCGGTATAACCGCGACGTCTTAGTCCGCAAAGAGTTGGCATTCTCGGGTCGTCCCAACCGTCAACAACACCGTCTTCAACTAAAGTGCGCAGGAAACGCTTTGAAAGAACTGTATATGTCAAGTTCATTCTGGCAAATTCTATCTGACGTGGAAAACCCGGATATGGCTTTGGAACGCTTACGTTTTCAATTACCCAATTATATAGCGGTCTGTGAATTTCATAGTTAATGTCACAAAGAGAATGTGTTACTCCCTCCAGTGCGTCCTGTATAGGATGTGCAAAATCATAGAGAGGGTAGATGCACCATTTATTTCCCTGGCGGTGGTGTTCAACGTGACGTATGCGATAAATAGCAGGGTCACGAAGCCAGAAGTTTCCTGATGCTAAATCAATTTTTGCACGAAGAGTGTATTTTCCCTCAGGAAACTCTCCGTTTTTCATACGCTCAAACAAATCAAGACTTTCTTCGATTGGTCTGTCACGGTATGGAGATACTGCAGGATTCTTTAAATCTCCGCAATATTTTGGGTCGCGCATTTCTTCAGCTGTGAGCTCGCACACATAAGCAAGACCTTTTTTAATAAGCTCTACTGCAAATTCGTAGTCTTTTTCAAAGTAATCAGAGCCATAGTAAAAACGGTCCTCCCAATCAAAACCGAGCCAATGAATATCATCTTTTATTGCGTCAACGTATTCAGTGTCTTCCTTTGCAGGGTTGGTGTCGTCCATACGAAGATTGCAAATTCCGCCAAATCGACGAGCCATACCAAAGTCAATTGACATAGCTTTACAATGGCCAATGTGAAGATATCCGTTAGGCTCGGGCGGAAAACGTGTATGGATTTTCATACCAGGATTATTTTTTAAGTCTTCTGTAATAAAGTTTGATATAAAGTTATTTATTTGTGTTTTGGTTTCTTCCATATTGAAACCCCTCTCTTATAATTCTTCTATAGCAAGTTTTATTCTTTCAATCGATTCTTTCTTACCAAATACTTCCATAAGCTCTGTCGCACCGCCTGGTGTTACACCTAAACGTGCAACCGCAATACGTACAGCCCACATTACGCTACCTGCTTTTCTTTCGGTGCTCTCTGCAAATTCCTTTAGATTTTCAAATAAAACATCATTACACCAATTATCGATGCTTTCTAAAACCGGCAGACATTCTTCTAAAATAGCTTTGCAAATTTCGGGTGTGGTTTTGTTCTTTTTATTTGTATACAATTCGTTGTCCATTGGGATTCGATTGCATATAAAGGCAATTTGACTTTCTATTTCATCAAAGGTTGCTATTCTTGTGTGAAGTAACGATGCGAGTTTTTCAAAATTTATATAATCAGGGCAAAGGCTTTTAAGAACAGGTATTGCCCTTTTGCCAAAATCTTCACCGCTCATTTTTTTGATATATTCAGAGTTGAACCAACGTAGCTTTTCATAGTCAAATACTGCAGGAGATTTGCTAAGACCTTCCATTGAAAAGATGTTTTTCAAATCGTCCATTGTAAAGAATTCCTCGTTAGTCTCTTTAGGACTCCAACCGAGAAGTGCAATATAGTTAATTATAGCCTCAGGCAGATAGCCTTTGTCTACTAAATCCTGAAAACTAACAGCACCGTGACGCTTAGAAAGCTTTGAAACGTTACCTTCGTCGTCTTTTCCCATTAAAAGAGGAAGATGAACATAGGTCGGACGCTCCCAACCGAAAGCATCATATAACAAGCAATATTTAGGCGTTGATGTTAAATACTCATTTCCGCGCACAACGTGTGTTACACCCATTAAATAATCATCTACAACATGGCAGAAATTATATGTTGGATATCCGTCTGCTTTAATCATAATCTGGTCACGAAGTTCTGAATTTTCTATAGAAACTTCGCCGTATACAGAGTCTATATATGATGTTGCACCGGATAAGGGCATTTTTTGACGGATAACGTATGGAATGCCGGCGTTTAGTTTTTCTTCGATTTCTTCTTTTGATAAATCACGACAATGATTATCATATCCACCGATGCCGTTTTCATCTTTTAAAGATTCTAGACGCTCAGCGGTACAAAAACAATAATAAGCATGTCCTGACTCAACTAACTTTTCAGCGTATTCTTTATATATTGACAGACGCTGGCTTTGAATATATGGTCCGTGGTCACCGCCGACGTTCGGTCCTTCGTCATAATCTATGCCTGTCATTTCTAAAGTTTTTATAATAACGTCAGTAGCACCATCGACAAGTCTTACTTGGTCAGTGTCTTCTATACGTAGGATAAATTTGCCTCCTTGTGACTTTGACAAAAGGTAAGCGTAGAGTGCTGTTCTTAAATTACCAATATGCATAAAGCCTGTGGGAGAAGGAGCAAATCTTGTTACAATCATTTTTTTTTGCATAACTGCATTCCTCTTTTTCGTTTTAATATATACTTAAAAAATTATATCATAACAAGAATGATAAGTCAACAAAAAACACCCGAGCAAAAGGCTCGGATGTTAAAAAAACTATGTAAAATAATACCCCAGTATGCCGTGTAGGAACGATTAATTTTTACCTGCGTGAGCAGGTGGGTATCCGCTTGGCTGTTTTACAAGTCCACTGGCCATAATGGGTGGCATTTGCGCTGCAGTCAAAGAAGGGATTCCCTTATAATAAGTGTTGGTAAAATAAAAATCGAGTATCACGCACACACCAGGGATGAAGTTCTATGTTTATTATAGCACCATATAAAAATATTATCAATTATTTTTTTAAAAAAGTAATAAAATTTTAAAAATAAGCTTGTAGCAGGTGCTACAAGCTTATAAACTATTCTTCCCAGTTGTGCCAAACGTTTTGCACGTCGTCGTTATCTTCTAACATATCGATTAATTTTGACATAAATAGCAAATCTTTTTCGTCTGTTAGTGTAACTGTTGTCTGCGGAATCATTTCTATTTCGGCAGAAGCAAATGAATAGCCTTTTTTCTCTAAAGCAGACAGCACATCACCGAAAGCATCGGGGTCTGTTAAAACTTCAAAGCAGTCATCGTTTGCACTAAAGTCTTCAGCACCAGAATCCAGTGAGTCCATCATAACAGTGTCTTCGTCTAGTTCTTCTTCGGAATTATCTATTATCAGCACGCCTTTTCTGTCAAACATAAAGCTTACACAACCGTTTTGACCGAGATTACCACCAAATTTATCAAAATAGTGACGAAGGTCGCCTGCTGTTCTGTTTCTGTTATCGGTCAGAGTTTCTACTATAACAGCCACGCCGTTAGGACCGTATCCTTCGTATGTGATTTCCTCGTAGTTATCAGAACCGAGTTCGCCTGATGCTTTTTTTATGCATCTTTCGATGTTGTCGTTAGGCATATTATTAGCTTTAGCTTTTGCTATGGCATCTCTAAGCTTTGAGTTTGATTCCGGGTCTGGTCCGCCGGCTTTAACAATAACGGTAATTTCTCTTCCTAATTTTGTAAAAATCTTACCCTTTTTAGCATCTGATTTTTCTTTTTTGTGTTTGATATTAGCCCATTTGGAATGTCCTGACATTTTATTTGCATCCTTTCAATATTGTATAAAATTTTATTAATTACATAAAATAACGAAAACTCATTAAAAGAGGTGTAATATGGATTATATAAAAGCTTTCGTTGTAGGCGGCATGTTTTGCGCAATCGCCCAGATTTTAATCGATAAATTAAAGCTCACGCCGGCAAGAATTCTGGTTATATATGTGGTAGCCGGAGCACTACTTACCGTACTTGGTGTTTATAAGCCTTTGGTCGAATTTGCTGGCTGTGGTGCAACTATTCCAATAACCGGTTTTGGTTACAGTTTAGCAGACGGGGCAAAGCGTGCCATAGCCAAAGATGGAATCTGTGGCATTTTAACCGGCGGCCTGACCGGTACTGCCGGTGGAATAACTGCAGCTATTTTATCTGGACTTTTGGTAGCAACCATATTTAAACCAAAAGCAAAAAAATAACTAATATGTATATTGTATACTGTTTTTATGAAAAATTCAACCTTTTTTGCAAATTAAGTGACGAAAACTCTCTTTTTGAATAGAATGTAATATATAATAAAAAAGAATTCGGTGAGAAAATGGGAGAAATTTTAATCACTTTTATAAAACAGTCATCAGCATATAAGCTGATGAAAATATCCAGACAAATGAAAATATATGCAAAGGTTGTGCAAACACCGAAAGAACTTTCGCAAGGAGGGTGCTCCTACGCGGTATTAGCACGCCGCACAGATGCAAGAAGAATACTCGGTATTTGCAGTGATTATAAAATTGAATACAGGCGCATTTTTTCTATATATTCAGATATAAACGGAAAAAAAGTATATAGCGATATGTAGACTGTATATTTGCAGTCTGCATTTTTTTGCTTTTTTTCAAAAATGTAATAATTGTGTTACAATTTATCGCATTTCGTTGAAAAAAACGTTAGTATATGATAATATTTTAATGATTATAAGTGTATAATAAGGAGCTTATCACTATGGATAAAAACACGCAGAAAAGAATACTTATGACTCTAATACGCTTTGATATTGGCGGTGCAGAAACACACGTTTTAGAACTGTCGTTAGAGCTTCAGCGTATGGGTTACCATGTGGTAATTGCATCAAACGGTGGTGTATATGAAAAAAATCTTGAACAGGCAGGCATCACACACTACAAAGTTCCTATGCATTCAAAAAGTCCTGCAAAAGTTGCAAAATCGCTAAAACTTTTAAAAGAAATTATAAAAAAAGAAAAAATCGAGATAGTTCACGCTCATGGAAGAATACCTGCGTTTTTATGCGGCATATTAAACAAATATATGAATTTTACATTTGTGACAACTGCGCATTGGGTGTTTGATACATCTCATGGTTTAAAATACATTACAAACTGGGGGAAAAAGGTTGTTGCTGTAAGTGAAGATATCAAGACGTACTTAATCGACAATTATAAAACAAATCCTGACGATATTTATGTTACAATAAATGGGATAGATACGGAAAAATTCTCTAAAGATGCAAATGCCAAAGACATTATAGAAGAATTTTCCTTGGAACAAGACACAAAGAAAATCGTCTATATATCAAGAATGGATGAAGACCGTGCGCTTGTTGCGTTTCATCTCGCAGAAATCGTACCTGAACTTGTAAAGGTTAACCCTGATATTGAAGTTATCATTGTCGGTGGGGGAAATGTTTACGATAAATTAGCAGAAAAAGTAAATAAAATAAACGAAAGCCTTAAAAAACGCTACATAGTTTTAACTGGTGGCAGAACAGATATATATAAATTTGCTGCGCTATCCGATATTTTCGTAGGAGTTTCGCGCTCTGCTTTAGAAGCAATGGCGTGTGAAAAACCGGTTATTGTTGCAGGTAATGAGGGGTATCTTGGTATATTTGATCAGGACAAGCTTGAAAATGCCATTGATACTAATTTTTGTTGCAGAGGTCTTGAAAATTCAACTCCTGAACTTTTGCTTCATGATCTTGATAAATTACTTACCAATGATGATAAGGAAAACCAAAGACTCGGAGAATTTAGCAGAAAAGTTATATTAGAAAACTATTCTCTTTCTAAAATGGCAGGAGATTGTATCAAAATGTATAATGCGGCAATTGATACAAAAAAATGGGATGCTGTTTTAATGGGTTATTACGGTTTTAACAATTCTGGTGACGAAACACTCCTATATTCTATGATAAACAACTTAAAAGAAGAAAAAGACGACGTGCGCCTTTTGGTTCTTTCTAAAGTTCCAAAACAAACCAAAAAGAAATATGGAGTGTCTTCTGTAAACCGCTATAATTTATTAAAAGTAAAACGAGAGCTTAAAAAAAGCCATCTGTTTATATTTGGTGGGGGCAGCCTTATCCAGGACGTTACATCAAGTAAATCATTATGGTTTTATTTAAATATGTTAAAACTTGCATATAAAGCCAAAATCCCTGTAATGCTCTATGCAAATGGTATAGGTCCGGTGAATAAAGAAAACAACAGAAAAATGGTTGCAGATGTTTTAAATAAAGCTGATATAATAACACTTCGTGATGAAAAAAGCTTAGACGAGGTCAAAAATATGAAAATCAGCACCTCTGCAATAGTGACTGCTGACCCTGCTTTGAGTATGGTTGGTATAGATAAAATGAGCGTAATATCGCTTTTGAAAAAAGAAAATATAAATTGCGATAAAAAACTTTTGGCAATTTCAATAAGAGAGTGGAAGGAATGTGACGATAAATTCTGGACAGGCTTTGCTAAAAATTTAGACGAAATTTGCATAAAACATAATCTGACGCCAGTGTTTATACCTCTTAAAATGCCTGATGATGTCAAAATTTCAAAGGAAATAAAGCTTAAACTGAAGACAGAAAGCTATGTCCTAGAAGGTGAGTATTCATCAGAAGAAATTGTAGGAATTTTCGGCGCGTGTGAAATTACAATAGGAATGAGATTGCACTCATTAATATATGCTGCTGCATCAATAACACCGACAATAGGCATTTCTTATGACCCGAAGATAGATGGTTTTATAAACTATATAGGTATGAGTGATGTTTTAGGACTTGATGATGCAGCTTCTGATAAGATGGTCCTAAAAGCAGATGAAATTATGGAAAATAAAGATAAAATCGAAGAAAAACTATCTAGAAAAATAGCAGAATTTCAAGAAAAAGCAAAACAAACTGCTAAAATAGCAATGGATTTTATAAAAAGCAATTAGAAGAGGGGCAGAAAAATGCGCTTAATGGGAATTGATTTTGGTGATGCAAGGGTCGGCATAGCACTTTCTGATCCTTTGATGATTATGTCACAAGGCTATAAAACTATAAAAAATGACGGAACAGATAAACTTTTTGAAGAAATTGCAGAAATAATAAAGGAAAAGGAAGTTACAAAAATAGTAATCGGGCTTCCTAAAAATATGGACAATTCGCAGGGATTTAGAACTGACACAACAATGGAATTTGCAGAAAAATTAAAAAACTATACAGACGCTTTAATTGACTTTTCAGATGAGCGCTTGACAACTGTGAGTGCACACGGATTTTTAAACGAGATGAACGTGAGAGGGAAGAAGAGAAAAGGTGCAGTAGACACTCTTTCGGCTGCGCTGATTTTAGAAACCTATATGAAGAAAAAAGGGCTTTGCTAGGAGGTTGTTTATGAAGAGGATAATAGCTTTTGTGTTGTCTTTCCTTATGATTTTTGCAACGATAAGCGTAAATGCTGCACAAATATACTATGACGATAAATGGCATACATACGAAGGCAACATATTTACATTAAAGGTTGATGATAAAACTATAAAATGCGAGGTGCCGCCTATAGTATTTAATGATTATTCAGTTGTGCCGGCGCGTGATGTTTTTGAAGCTATGGGAGCGACGGTCAATTGGAGTGCGGTAAATCAGAAGGTAACAGTAGAATATGATGATACAACTGTAGAACTATACATCAACAACAAGACAGTAAAGCACAATGGCACAAAAAAAACAGCTCCAATCCCACCAAAACTGATAAATGGAAAAACAATGATACCGGTAAGATTTGTAGCAGAGGCGCTGGGATTTTTAGTTGACTTTGATTCTAAAACTGATACTATATTAATAAAAACAGGAAAACAATCAAAACCGCTTCCAGAAATATCAAATCCTGCAGCACCTGAAAAACCCACATATGATATATCGTTAGTAAAATATTCCTACGAAAGAGAAGATGATACAGTAAGTGCAGAATTTACGTTCACAAAAAGCGTAAAACATTCGAGCTTTATGCTAAAAGAACCTTTAAGACTTGTAATAGATACAGAAAATACTAAATTTCCGACAAGTCTAAAATCTGCAGAAACAGGATATAAAGACGTAACCGCCATAAGACTCGGACAGCAGGAAAAAGGTATGCGATTGGTGTTTGATTTGGCAGAAGAACTTGATTATAAAGTTTTATCATCAGGGAAAAAACTCATTGTTAAAATGGGAAAAGATATAAAAGATGAAGATATAAAGGATGACCCTATAACAGAATTGCCTGGCGATGAAGAAGAGGTGCCTTTAGAGCCTGTAATACCTAATCCGCCAACGTATAAACCGACAAGAACTGTATACTTAGATCCCGGACACGGAGGCTCTGACCCAGGTGCTATTTTTACAGATGAAGACAATACAATCTGGCGCGAGAGTGAAATAAATTTAGGTGTAGCGCTAAAGGTCAGAGATATATTAAAAGCAAACAATGTAGAAGTATTGATGTCGCGTAATGAGGATAAAACTGTTGAATTGCTGGAAAGACCAAATGATGCTAATAAAAAGCAGGCAACGCTATTTGTAAGTATTCACACAAATTCCTTTTTTACAGACGTTCCATATGGAATTGAAACATTAGGAACGCTGGAATATAGTGCTACATACTCAGGTGTTACAGATAAAGATTTAGCACAAAATATACAAAAATCTGTAATTAAGGAAACAGAGGCTTTTGATCGCGGAGTCAAGGATTCAACCACATTAGCAGTTTTGCGTCACTCTGTTATGCCATCTGTTTTGATTGAAGTCGGCTTTATTTCAAACAAAGAAGAACGCGAAAAAATGTTCACTGAAAGCTATCGGGAAAAATTAGCTCGTGGTATAGCGGACGGTATATTAAAAACGTTAACCCAGATGGGCTTATAGAATAAAATTATAACACCTCCACATAATAAAACTAATTTATTGTGTGGAGGTTTTTTATGAGCGAAGATAAAAAAGAAAATTTACATGAGGACATAAAGGATTTCGGGTCTACCGAGATAAAAAACAGCAGGGGAAACATTCATTGTCTGACAATTGTAGGAGAAATAGAGGGTCATAATGTCTTGCCTCCGTCGTCAAAGACAACAAAATATGAACACGTTTTACCACTTTTAGTTTCAATTGAACAAAATGAAGAAATAGATGGACTTTTGCTTATACTGAACACTATGGGTGGCGATGTTGAAGCAGGTCTTGCCATAGCAGAACTGGTCTCTTCTATGACAAAGCCGACTGTATCGTTAGTTTTAGGCGGGGGACACAGTATTGGTGTTCCTTTAGCTGTTTCAGCACTTCGTTCATTTATTGCAAGTTCGGCTACTATGACGGTGCATCCTGTCAGAATGAACGGTACAGTCATAGGCTGTTCACAAACATATGAGTATTTTCGAAAAATGCAGGAGCGAATAACAGAATTTGTATGTAAAAACTCCAAAATTTCTAAAGAAAAATTTACTGAGCTTATGATGAATACGGATGATTTAGCAAACGATGTTGGAACAATAGTTTCGGGTGATGATGCAGTCAAATTTGGCCTTATAGACGAAAAAGGAGGTCTTGACAGCGCCCTTGATTTTTTGTATAATGAAATCAATAATAATAACAAGGGTGGTGCACCAGATGCTGACAGACATCGAAATAGCTCAGAATGCGACAATGAAGCCGATAGCGGAGGTTGCTGAAAAGATTGGCATCAAGCAAGATGAGCTAGAATTTTATGGAAAATATAAAGCAAAAATATCCAATGATGTATGGAATAGAGTTAAAGGAAATCCAGACGGAAAACTGGTTTTGGTAACAGCGATAAACCCAACACCTGCAGGTGAAGGAAAGACAACAATTACCGTAGGTTTAGGTCAGGCAATGGCAAAAATAGGTACTAAAACTTCCATTGCGCTTCGTGAACCTTCACTTGGTCCGGTTATGGGCGTAAAGGGTGGAGCTGCTGGTGGCGGTTATGCCCAGGTAGTACCTATGGAGGATATAAATCTTCATTTTACAGGCGATTTTCACGCTATTACTGCGGCAAACAATCTTTTGTGTGCAATGATCGATAATCATATAAAACAGGGTAATGAATTAGGAATTGACCCTACGAGAATTATATTTAAACGTGTTCTTGATATGAACGACAGGGCACTTCGTGAGGTTGTGGTAGGCCTTGGCGGTAAAATCAATGGTATTGTACGTCAGGACGGCTTTACAATTACTGTTGCATCTGAAGTTATGGCAATTTTATGTATGGCAAACGATTTAGAAGATTTAAAGAACAGGCTTTCAAACATCGTTATCGGCTATACGTATGATGACAAAGAGGTTAAGGCAAAAGATATCAAGGCAGAAGGAGCAATGTGCGCTCTTTTAAAGGATGCTATAAAGCCTAATTTAGTCCAGACTTTAGAAAATACACCTTGTTTTATGCACGGCGGACCTTTTGCAAATATTGCTCACGGTTGCAATAGTGTTCAGGCTACGAAACTTGCGTTAAAACTTTCTGACTATGTTATAACAGAGGCTGGTTTTGGTGCAGATTTAGGTGCTGAGAAATTTTTGGATATCAAGTGCAGAATTGCAGACTTAAAACCGTCGGCTGTCGTAATTGTTGCAACAGTCAGAGCTCTTAAATATAACGGCGGGGTTTTAAAGGCCGATTTAGGAAACGAAAATATTGATGCACTCAAAAAAGGTATTGTAAACTTAGGAAAACACATAGAAAATATCGGAAAATTCGGTGTGCCTGTTGTTGTTGCGATTAACAGATTCTTAACAGACAGTGACGCAGAACTTTCAACGATTGAAGAATACTGCAGGTCATTAGGTGCTGAATTTGCGTTGGCAGAAGTCTTCGCTAAAGGTGGCGAGGGCGGTATAGAACTTGCTAAAAAGCTTGTTTCTGTGCTTGATAAAAACGAGGCTGATTTTGCTCCCATATACGATGCAGAACTTCCAATTAAAGAAAAAATAGAAAAGATTGTAAAAGAAATTTATGGTGGAGATGATGTGACGTTTTTACCTGCAGCAGAAAAGCAGATTGCGACTTTAGAGGCTACAGGATATGGTAAGCTTCCGATTTGCATGGCAAAGACACAGTATTCACTTTCTGATAATGAAAAGCTGCTTGGAAGACCTTGTGGCTTTACTGTTACAATCAGAGAAGTTAAAGCATATGCAGGTGCAGGCTTTGTAACGGCATATGCAGGAAATATTATGACGATGCCAGGACTGCCAAAGGTACCTGCAGCAGAAAAAATAGACATTGATAACAATGGAGTAATCACTGGTTTGTTCTAAAAAATACGGGTAGTGAAAGCTACCCGTATTATGTTTATAAAAAATGATAGGAGTAGGTAAAATGGATCTAAAGGTAGTGAGCTTTAACATCAGATGTGCAGACGAACCAGACGGATATTCAATTTTAGAACGTAGACAGAGACTTTATGAAATTAAAAAAATATGACGCTTATAAATTGTCTCAAAATCCTACCATAATTATCGGTGATTTTAATATGCGCTCCAATAGCGCAGGATACAATGAATGTTAAAACAATTTAGCTTATTTATAGAGTTGGACATTTAAGCGATAACAACTCAATTTCTGGGAGAAAATAATGAATTATGATGACGTAATGAACTTTATTGACAACTCAAAAAAGTTCGGTTCAAAACTTGAACTTACAAGAATTAAAAAGCTATGCGAGCTTTTAGGAAATCCGCAGGATAGTCTTAAGTGTATTCATATAGCAGGCACAAATGGCAAGGGGTCAACATCAGTATTTATAAATAATATTTTACTTGATGCAGGATATAAAGTCGGACTTTACACATCGCCATTTATTTATGAATTTAATGAACGCATACAGATAAATAATGTGCCGATTGATGATATATCACTAACAGATGTTATGACGAAAGTTGCGCAAAATGTAGATGTTATGCTAAAACAAGGGTATGAGCATCCTACAGAGTTTGAGCTGATAACTGCAGCTGCTTTTTTATACTTTGCTGATAACAAATGTGACTACGTGGTCTTAGAGGTAGGTTTAGGCGGAATTTATGATGCCACAAACATCATAAATTATTCTGTTTTATCTGTTATAACATCAATAAGCCTTGACCATACAGATTATCTGGGTAACACGATAGGAGATGTTGCAAAAAACAAATGCGGAATTATAAAAGAAAACTGTCCCGTGCTTACATACATGTATCAACATCCCGAGGCTGTTGATGTGATTGAAAAGACAGCCAAAGAAAAAAATACAGAGCTTAAAATAGCAAACGACGATTCCTTTGAAATTTTAAAATGCGATCTGTCAGGAAACGAGTTTTTATATAAGGCATCACGGTATGAAACAACACTTGTTGGCAAGTATCAGATATACAATGCAATAACTGCGATAAACGCCGCAGAAATGCTAATTGACAAAGGGCTTGTAATTTCACTAAAAAACATCAAAAATGGCTTAAAGGCGTCAAAATGGTACGCTAGATTTGAAATTTTAAGAAGTAGACCAACAGTTATTTTAGATGGCTCACATAACTTTGACGGGATGAGTGCTTTTGTAGAAACAGCAAAGGAAGTAATAAAAGGAAGCACAATCTGCGTCTTTGGAATGCTTAAGGATAAAGACTATGATATGTGCTTAAAAAAGCTATCTGAAATTACAGATACGGTTATTATTACAGAGGTTGACAACCCGAGGAAGGCAACTGCAGAAATCCTGTCACAGTCAGCAAAAAAGTATATTAAGAATGTCTATACAGAAAAAGATAATAAAAAGGCAATAGCGCTTGCTCTTGATATGGCAAATAAGGCGGACACGGTTATAGCCTTGGGTTCGCTTTATATGATGAAAGGTATCAAAGAAAGTATAAAAGAACTCTAGCATTTTAATGCTAGAGTTCTTTTTAATTAAAATAATATCTTTAGAGCAGAGGCTACATTTTTTGCATAAAAAACATCTAAACCTTTTGGGATATTGAGCGATTTTTTATTGGCATCAGGGATAATGCATTTTGTAAATCCGAGTTTTGAAAGCTCCGTAAGGCGCTTTTCTATTTGTGTGACCGCTCGTAATTCGCCGGTCAAACCAATTTCGCCTATCAAAGCAATATCAGGGGCAATATCACTGTTTTTAAAGGCAGATGCTATAGCACAAATAATGCCCAGGTCCGCAGCAGGCTCGGATATTTTAACACCGCCTACCATATTTACATAAATGTCCTGATTTGAAAGGTTGTAGCCTACACGTTTTTCAAGTACTGCGATAAGCATATTGACGCGGTTAAAATCGGCGCCGGTTGTCATTCTGCGTGGAGCAGGGAAGAACGTTTGCGAAACTAAAGATTGCACTTCTGCAAGGAGCGGTCTTGTGCCTTCTAACGTACAAATGACAGTTGAACCAGATGTCTTTTCAGGTCTTCCCTCAAGTAACATAGCCGATGGATTTTTTACTTCTTTTAAACCTACCCCTGTCATTTCGAATACACCTATTTCATTCGTTGAACCAAAGCGGTTTTTAACAGCGCGGAGAATTCTGTGGCTTTGATGGCGCTCGCCTTCAAAATGCAGAACGCAATCCACCATATGTTCTAACACCTTTGGCCCTGCTAAATTTCCGTCTTTTGTAACATGACCGACAATAAAAACTGCAATTGAGTTTTCTTTTGCAAATTTCATCAATGAAAGCGTGACATCACGTACCTGTGAAACTGTTCCCGGAACGGATGCAATATCAGGATTGTACATCGTTTGTATCGAGTCGATAATTAAAATATCGGGTTTTAAATTTTCTGCATTTTTAATAACTGAATTTATATCGGTTTCGCACAATAAGTAAAGGTCTTGCGTGATGTTTAGCCTTTCTGCACGAAGTTTTAATTGTTTTTCAGATTCTTCACCTGAAACATAGAAAAAGCTTGTATCCTTTTCTAAAGATTTAATTAACTGAAGTAGTATAGTGGACTTACCGATGCCTGGCTCACCACCAACCAAAACGAGCGAACCTCTGACTATTCCGCCTCCCAAAACTCTGTCAAGTTCTCCGATTCCGCAAGGAATTTTTGCATCTTTTGTGGTGCTTATTGCCGATAGTTTTACGGGGGCAGAAAAAGATTGTGTAACTTTTTTTGTGTTTTTGGATGTGACTAAGACCTCTTCTGCAAAAGTGTTCCAACCGCCACAATCCGGGCATTTTCCTATCCATTTTGCCGATTCGTAACCACATTCTGAACATATATATACAACTTTTGATTTCATTTAGTTTACCACCTTTATACTGTGGGAATTTCTTCTGTAGGTTTATCAGTATTCTCAGGAATTATAGGCTCTGGTGGAGCGATTTCAGGCTCTGTAACTTCAGGGGGTAATTCCTCTATCTTTTTGGTGCCATGAATTTCAATTCTGTCCTTTCCGGCGTATACGCTCTTTTTGAGCGGTGTGCGGGAAATTTCAACACCATTTTCATATACAACTTTTGATGTTGCATAAGAACTGCCGTTAGTACCGGCGCTTTCTACTTTGATTTCACCCTCGGGGAGCTCTGCGTCTTTTTTTATAACAACTTTTGGAGATGATGTTCCGGTTTGTGTTGAAACAATTTTTATTTCACGTTCCGGATGCTCGTCTGTACCTACTATTATTACGGTATTAAGACCGTTTTCGGCTATTGCTCTGATTTCTATAGGCATTGATGTGTTGTTTTTAAATCGAAAGTCAGTTGAACCATAAGAAACTGTAGCGTCTCTGCCCATTGGAACATAAGAAACGGGGAGAGTATGATTTCTTCGTTCTGTGATTTCTAAGTCTGCAAATATTGCTGAATTATACATTGTAGAAGAAACCTGACAAATTCCGCCACCGATGCCCGGTTGCACAGTGTTTCCTACATATACATTGGCAACCCTAAAACCACGCTCGACAGTTCTTGGGCCAACAACATCATTATACGAAAATTCCTCGCCGGGAGCTAAAACATAACCATTGATTTTTTCACATGCAAGTTTTATGTTATATGCTCTGTCGTTGCTTGAGGAAGAGTAGTCAGTAGTATATTTACCAAGCTCATGAGCCAGGAGAGTTTCGTTTAATTTGTCTGTGGTCAAAGAAGGATATGTGATTTTTGCAGGTACTTTAATAATATTTTTATCAGAGGTTTCTAAAGCATTTTTTAAATCATCCTCAGAAAATGTTACACCGGGTTTGCTTTCGGTGTATATAATTCTGTGATTTTCAATTCTGTAATCAGCAGATATTGCCTGACGTGAAGTGCAGCGAAGTATATAATCATACGTAATTTCTTCGGGTTCTATGTATTTAAATTCTGCAGTTGCAATGTCATTGTTTTCGAGAATACAGTTTTCAATAGAATTTCTTACCTCGTTATACAAAACACCATTACCAGCCTTGCCGCGTGTGATGATTAAAGAGTTGTCATCATAGTCGATTTTATTTGGTACAGCAGTAACATCAAGAGGTGCAATTGTTTTGTCAATTATCTTTTGCAGTTCGCTGTCGTCAAATGTCAATGAAAAAGGTACATTTTGTGGTTTTTTCTTTAAATTACTGATCTCGCCGAGACGCAAAAACAAGCTCTTGCTCCTGCCAAAACTAAAAGCTAAGTCTGTCATTTTTTCTACGTCGATAGCAGGTGATAATACAAGTGTGTCAAACGAATGTTGTGCGCTGTCAATTTTTAAAGTGATATTTTTTGATAGACGCTTGTCAAAAATCTCTGGAATTTTAGCAGTAAGCTCATCATGTGTAAGACCTGAAATATCCACAGATTCTATATATACACCACTATAAACCTTATCATATGTGAGTTGTTTAACTACTGAGCCTAAAAGAATAATAAATACTACAACGACAAAAATTGCCACAGAAAGTAGTATTCTTCTTTTTTTGTAATTGGCATTTTTCTTATGTGTGGCAGAAACTGACATTTAATCACCCCGTATAGATTACATATTTAAAAACCATATAGCAAAGTTTAAGTAACCTGCATAAACTAAAAATAAAAGATAAGGAAGAAGTAGTATTCCTGAAATTTTATTTTGACTATAAAATGTTGACACAGTTATTGCGACAAAAGCAAATAATGCTAAAAGCACTATGAATGCCAACAAAAACATTCTAAAGTTAAAGAAAATAATGGACCATGAAAAGTTAAGTAACAACTGAATAGCAAAGACTGTTATACCGTAGCTTTTTACATCTTGCGGCATGTCAGTATTAACAAACAGATACAATGCTATACCCATCAGCAAATAAAGCGTTCCCCAAACGACAGAGAACAGATTGGAAGGAAGAGCAAAAGGCGGTTTTATTAAAACATCATAAATAAATACGTTATTTCTGATTAAAAAACCAGAAAGTCCTCCAACGATGAGTGGGATTGCAATGATAAGAATTGCTTTTAAAATTTTGTTCATACAATAATCTCCATTTTTTAAAATATGGTATTATTATATGGGCATAAAAATAAAATATTTCTTAAAACAAAGGTGCGAAAATAAAATATTTCCGCACCGAGTATCTTTGTTTAGTTATCTTGCACTGTTTCTGTTAGCACGGATGGCATCTGCTGTTTTTATAAGCTCTTCCTCTAAAGCGCGCAAAACATCATCGGCATACTGATTTGCAGAGAGTCTGATGTCTCTTGAATTCTGTTGTGCACTGTCGATGATTTGATTAGCTTTAGAATAGGCTTGCTGAGTTATGTCGTGTTCGTTAACCATTGCTGCAATTTTTTCTTCTGTAGCCTTAACCATAGCTGCGGCTTCTTTCTGTGCATCGCCGATAATTCTCTGGCGTTCTTCTTTCACCCATTTTGCCTGTCTCATTTCTTCTGGGAACTTGTTTTTCATTTCTTGTATCAACTCAATAATTTCTTCTTTGTCGATGATACCACGACCCCAGAAAGGAATAGTTCTGCAACTGTCGATTTTTTCCTCTAGTTCATTCATAATCTGTTCGATATCCATAATCAACACTCCTTTTCGATTTTATCCTTAATATCATTAATGATTTCATTTGGTATTAAGCCTTCAGCGTTGCCGTTGTAATGACAAATTTCTTTAACAACACTTGAGCTGATATATAAACAATTCAGGTTTGTCACCATGAAAACGGTTTCTATATTAGGAGCAAGTTTTTTATTAAGAAGCGCCAGCTGAAATTCATATTCAAAGTCTGAAATAGCACGAAGTCCGCGCACAATGCTTTGCGCGCCGACCTGTTGTGCAAAGTCAACCAAAAGACCGCTGAAAGCTTCTACCTCACAGTTGGGGATGTCTTTGGTGGACCTTTTTATAAATTCAACGCGCTCATCTACAGAAAACATAGGCGATTTTTGAGAGTTGTTTAAAACAGCAACGATTACCTTGTCAAATAGCTTGCAGCTACGCTTTATAATGTCTAAATGACCGCAAGTGATGGGGTCAAAACTTCCTGGATATACTGCTATTTTCAAAGCTCTCACTCTTTCATTAGTAAAATTTTAACTCTGCCGTATTTTTTATCCCTTATGACTTTGTATCCACATAAATCAAATGGGGGAGTGATATTAGCATCGTATTCTATAACTATAAGACCATCATCGGCCAAAAGATTGTTTTTTCTGATTTTTAAAAGTGCCTCTTCGTATAGGGTTGAATTATATGGTGGGTCAATAAAAATAATATCAAAGATTTTGTCAGTTTTTTCTAAAAAATCTATACTGTCGCACTTAACAACTAAAGCACAAGAAGTAAGATTTGTTGCCTCAAGATTTTTTTTGGTCACCATAACAGAGTCTTGTGAATTATCTACAAAAACGCATTTTGATGCGCCGCGACTCAAAGCTTCTATACCTAAAGCACCGCTTCCGGAAAATAAATCCAAAACAAAAGAATTCGGCAAATCAAAGGCAATCATATTAAAAACTGATTCTTTAACTCTGTCTAAGGTAGGACGAACATCTTGCCCATCTAAACACAAGAGTTTTTTGCCGCGCATACTGCCTGAAATAACTCGCAAAAATATCTCTCCTATCCTAGACATATTATCAATTTATATTTTATAATAAATACGAAGAATGTCAAGTATATTCTAAAAAAGTCAACTAAATGTAATCTTTGTGTCAAAAAACTTTAATATTTCATTGTAAATTGTCGCATTTTCGCGCCTTTTTAACCGCCTGTCAGATTTTAAAAGCTCGCTTGCTGCATCTGAGGTTTCTTTTAAAAGTTCAGTGTCGCAATATATATTTGCAATTTTAAATGTCATAAGACCATGCTGACGTTCGCCAAAAAATTCACCCGGACCGCGAAGTCGTAAATCCTCTTCAGCGATTTTGAATCCGTCAGAGTTGTTTTTGATAATGTTCATCCTTGGGCTGTCAACGGGAAAATTTTCTCCGGGAAAAAGGATGCAATATGCCTTGTCGCTGCCTCTTCCAACTCTTCCGCGCAACTGATGTAGCTGTGAAAGACCGAATCTTGCAGCATTTTCTATCACCATAATAGAGGCATTAGGCACATTTACTCCAACTTCAATAACGCTTGTAGCAACTAAAACCTTAATGATGCCATCTTTAAAACGACTCATAATATCATCTTTTTCTTTTGATGTCATTTTGCCGTGGATAAATTCGACGTTATCATTACCAAAATGTTTTTTGAGTTCCTGTGCGTGAGTAATCACATCGTGCATTCCGATAATTTCAGATGGCTCTATAGCGGGGCAGACAACATATGCCTGACGTCCTGCTGTTATTTCTTTATTTATAAAATTGTATATTCTTTTTCGCATGTTTTCATCAACTACATAGGTGTCTGTTTTTTTTCTTCCTGGTGGAAGTTCATCAATAACTGAAACGTCTAAATCTCCGTAAAAAATCAGCGCTAATGTTCGTGGTATTGGGGTAGCGGTCATAATCAGTGTGTGTGGGTTATTCCCTTTGTTTTCAAGTAGTTTTCGCTGTGCTACACCGAATCTGTGTTGCTCGTCAGTGACAATAAGGCCTAAATTACCAAGCTGTGTCTTTTCGCTTATCAGCGCGTGAGTGCCAACTATAACTTGTACTTTTTTTGCATTTATGTCATCTTCTACACTTTTTCTTTGCTTGTTTGTCATTGAACCAGTAATTTGTGCAACATTTATACCAAATGGTGCAAAAAGCTTAGATAGTGTCTCGAAATGTTGATTTGCCAATATCTCGGTGGGTGCCATCATTGCTGAGGTATAGCCTGAATTTGCACACGCAAACATACTGGCAGCTGCAATCATAGTCTTGCCGCAACCAACATCACCCTGAACAAGCCTTGACATGGGCACACCTTTTTTCATATCTGCGCAAATTTCTTTGATAACCCTGTCCTGAGCACCTGTCAGCGGATAGGGGAGTGAAGCTAGAAAATCTTTGATGCAGTCTGTGTTTTTAACCTGATTTGAAACAGAAGACGTTCTGTCCTCTCGCAAAAATCGGAGGGCTGTCTGAAACATAAATAATTCTTCAAAAGCAAGCCTTCTCTTTGCAATCTCCAAAGCGTTTACATCCTTTGGAAAGTGTATATTTCTTATAGCGTAGGCAAGTGGACATAGATTATATTTTTGCCTTATTGAATCAGGCAATGTTTCATCAGGCTCTCCTGCGCGTATAGCAGCTACGACTGCAGTACCGATATTCTTCTGAGTAAGTCCTGATGCCAGACTGTAAACGGGAAAAATTCTTCCAGTTAAAAGATTTTTGTCGACCTCTTCAAAAATAGGAGAATGCATCTGCATTCTTTTTGCATATGTAGCTTTGCCATAGATAACATACTCTTTTTTTACATCAAACATATTCTTTATATAACGGTTATTAAACCATACAATTTCTAAAAAACCGGTTCCGTCAGAAACTTTTACTGAGCAAACATACATATTTTTTCTGATATGATTTTCGCGCAAAGGCGAAACTGCTCGCGCGCGAACGCAAACTGTGTCTCCCTCTTTTATTTCTGCGATTTTTTTAATTGTTGTTCTGTCTTCGTATGTACGCGGATAGAAACGAAGCAAATCATTCACAGTAAAAACACCAAGCGTGCGGAAAGATTCCGCACGCTTTTGTCCAATACCGTTTAATGTAGTTATATTTTGATTTAAAATATTGTTTGACATAAAATCACGCCTTATTCAACGGAGTAGATAAAGTCATACAAAGGCTGTCCACCCATATACACCAATACGTCAAGGTCGGGATATAGCTGTTCTAACTGGGCCGAAATTTCTTCTTGCTGTTCTTCTTTGATATTTCCGCCCAAATAAACACTGATGATAGCGCTGTCCTCGTCTACAACGTCAGCTAAAAGTTCCTTTAAAACAGTAAATGAATCATCGCCTACAACGGAAATTTTACCCTCTGAAAGTCCCATAATAGTATTTTCCGGATATTCTTTATCTTTAAATGAGAATGTTCTTACAGCGTATGTTACAGAGCCTGTTTTTGTATTTTCGATAGCCTCGTTCATAGCCTCGATGTTATCTTCTACAGAAATATCGGGGTCAAAAGCTAAACGAGCAGATATACCTGCAGGAACAGAACGTGTTTCTAAAACAATAACGTTCACGTCTGTTAAATCAACTACCTGCTTTGCTGCCATGATAATATTTTTGTTATTGGGCAGGATAAATACAGTTTTAGCATTAACAGCTTCAACTGCTGATAAAATATCATCAGTTGACGGGTTCATTGTCTGACCGCCGCAAATAACCTGGTCAACACCCATATCGATAAAAATGCTCTCTAAACCGTCTCCGGCTGCAACTGCTGCAAATCCGAATTCTTTTGCAGGTTCTTTTTCGGCAGGTTTTTCTGATGAGCCCTCGTCGTGCTGATATTTCATATTGTCGATTTTTATATTAATAAGCTCGCCGATTTTTAATGCTTCTTCAATTACATAACCAGGGTTGTTTGTATGGATATGTACCTTGACAACGTCATCGTCATCAATTACAACCATACAATCTCCTTTTTTCCCTATTCTGTCACGGAAAAGCGCTACAGAGGAAGGAGTGTTGCTTTTGTTTATTAAAAATTCTGTACAGTATAAAAACTTGATATTAGCGTCAATAACTTTTTTATCAACAGCAGTATTAACACTTGCCTGGCTTTCGTTTAGCTCGATAATTTTGCCTGTTTCTAAATATTCTAAAGCTCCCTCTAAAATATAGACAAGACCCTGACCACCGGAGTCTACAACGCCTGCAGCTTTGAGCTGAGGTAATAGCTCGGGTGTTCGTGCCAGACTTTCCTGAGCGGCAAGTGTTGCGCATCTTACAATTTCAACAATATCGCCTGTTTTATCAAGAGCGGCAACAGCAGCATCAGCTGCGTCTCTTGCTACAGAAAGAATTGTTCCTTCCATAGGTTTCATAACAGCTTTATATGCCGATTCCACACCGCCACGGAAACACTCTGCAATATCAGCAGCATCTGCAGTTGTAAGACCTGAAAGTCTGCGGCTCATACCACGGAAAACCTGTGACAAAATAACGCCTGAGTTACCACGGGCGCCACGAAGTGAAGCAGAGGCAATAGCCGACATCATCTTATCAACTGTTGTGTAGTTGTTTGACAAAACATCCTTTGCTGCGGCTGAAATAGTCATAGACATATTAGAGCCGGTATCTCCGTCAGGAACGGGGAAAACGTTTAAATCATTTAATATTATCTTATTGTTACAAAGTTTATTTGCACCTGATAAAAAGGCACGACATAAACATTCGTAATCAGCAGTGTATAACAAATCAGTGCACCTCCGAATTAACTAACTCTAACGCCATCGACGTTGACGTTAACATGACCTACCTTAAATCCGGTAGCATCCTCAACGGCATATCTGACCTGTTCTACAATGCTTTCGCAAGTAGCGTTGATATTTACGCCGTATTCAACAATAACATGTAAATCTACGATGATTTTTTCCTCGTCAGTAGAAACCTTTATACCTTTTGTGATAGAATCCCATTTCAGCAACGAAGCAATACTGTCGGTAGCGTTTTTATACGACATACCCACAACGCCGTAGCAATTAGAAGCTGCAATTCCGGCGATTCTTGATATAACGTTATCAGATAGAACAATAATTCCATTTTCGTTTTCGGTTTTAATAGCCATAGAATTACCCAAACCTTTCTGCCTATAGTTATTGGTGCTTTTTTGTGTATAGGCACACAAAAAGCAAAACAAGTATATGTAAACACAAATACACAAAAATATTATACCACAATATTTTATAAAATGGAAGAGAATTTTAAAAAAAGTTTTCAAAATATTACAGCACAGCCAAAAGCTGTGCTGTAACACAAAAGATTAACGCTCTGAAGGTAAAACCTTATCTTTAAAAAGCAGAGTAATAGTCCATAATCCTGCAAGCCCTACAATAGCAAAAATAATTCTGCTGAGCATTGACATCTGTCCGCCGAATAAAAAGCCGACGAAATCAAATCCGAAGAGTCCGATAGAACCCCAGTTTAACGCTCCTACAATTACTAAAATTAGACTCAAGTTATCTAAAAACTTCATAGTACCAACCTTTCCCCCGTATAGTTTTAGGATAAGAAAGCTACGGGCACACTTTCTTTGTATAAGGGTAGTTTTTACTTATACATTTCATATTATTCACTTTATTTCATAAATATAATATCGAGGTGAAAAATAATGCAAAGAGCAGGAGAATTAAGACAAAAGGAAGTCATAAATATAAATGACGGAAATCGTTTAGGATACGTTTGTGATGTTGAGGTGAGTCTTAGTAAAGGCGAAATTGAGGCGATTGTTGTTCCAGGAAAAATGAAGTTTATAAATTTTAGTAAAAAAGGTGATATTGTAATTCCCTGGTGCAAAATTTGCGTCATAGGAGATGTTATTTTAGTGGACATTGAACCAAAATGTGATTAAAAAAATGAGCTGTGGTATTGTCCACAGCTCATTTTTTTAAAGGTTTTCTACGTATTCTTTTAATTTTTCGAATGTTTTATCACTTATATCGTGCTCTATCTTACAAGCATCCTCAATAGCGGTTATTTCATCAACGCCTATTGTGATTAATGCCTTTGTAATAATCTGATGACGCTCATAGACACGCTCTGCAATTTTTAAACCTTTTTCAGTCAGAGAAATACTCCCGTCGCTATCAACCTCAATGTATCCTCCCTCGCGAAAATGCTTCATAGCAACAGATACACTGGGTTTTGACACCATAAGCTCGTGTGCAATATCGATACTTCTGACATTTCCTTTTTTATTTTTTAAAACAAGTATGGTTTCGAGATAGTTTTCAGCAGATTCTTTAATTATCATGTTTAAAACCTCGTAAAAATCGTTTTAGTAATTTTAACACATTTTTCTTTTCTTTGTCAACCGAATGTTTTTAAAATTAAGCCTCAGAGCATTGGTAATTACACAAAAGCTGGAAAGACTCATAGCAGCGGCTGCAAACATCGGGCTTAATTGAATATTAAATACGGGTATCAATACACCGGCAGCAAGTGGTATTCCTATGGAGTTATATATAAATGCCCAAAACAGGTTCTGATATATATTCTTAATGGAGAAACGACTAAGTCTTATGGTTGCAGGAACATCTAAAAGTGAGTTTTTCATCAAGACAATGTCAGCTGCATCTATAGCAATATCAGTACCTGCACCAATTGCAATGCCGATATCGGCAGATGTTAAAGCGGGTGCGTCATTTATTCCGTCACCAATCATTAAAACCTTATCGGTTTTCTTTAAATTTTTAATAACTTCTTCCTTTTGAGCAGGAGTCAAATTTGCATAAACTTCATCGATACCTACTTCTGCTTTAACGGCGCTGGCTGTTGTTTCGTTATCACCTGTTAACATAATTGTACGAATTCCCATGGATTTAAGTTCAGAAATTGCCTGTGTGCTGTCTTCTTTAATTGTGTCTGCTACTGCGATTATACCTAAAAACTGATTGTCCTTAGTAAAAAACAAAGGGGTTTTTCCTTCTGATGCTATATTTTCATAGACATCGAGCAGATTTTTTGGAACTGTAGTCGTTTTTGATATAAATCTTAAGTTGCCACCAACAATATGTGAGTTATTGATATCTGCTTTTAGTCCGTTTCCTGGTAAAACAGAGAAATTTTCGCTTTCTATACGAGTTAAATTGTTTTCTTCTGCTTTTTTAACAATTGCCTTAGCAAGGGGGTGTTCGCTTTTTGCCTCTAATGAGTAGGCATACAGTAATAAATCAGATGCATTGTCACATTCAATGATATCTGTTACAGTTGGTTCGCCCTTTGTTATTGTGCCTGTCTTATCTAAGGCTGCAATTGTAATTTTGCCGGTTTGCTCAATCGAAACTGCGTTTTTAAATAAAATACCGTTTTTAGCTCCAATTCCACTGGACACCATGATGGCAACAGGTGTTGCTAAGCCTAAAGCACAAGGACAACTTATCACAAGAACTGAAATAGCGCGAGAAAGGGCAAAACCTGTATTGTAGCCACACAAAAGCCATATAAGTGCAGTGATTACTGCTATTAAAATCACACCTGGCACAAAAAATGCCGATACTTTATCTGCAGCTTTAGCTATGGGTGCTTTTGTTGAAGAAGCATCAGACACTAATTTTATAATTTGAGATAAAGTTGTATCTTCGCCGATTTTTTCTGCGCGGCATCTTACATAGCCAGACTTGTTTATAGTTCCTGACGATACTGTGTCACCTGTTTCTTTATCCGTTGGTATGCTTTCGCCTGTTAGTGCAGATTCATCGGCTGCACAATGACCTGATAAAACTATCCCGTCAGCAGGGAAGCTCATCCCCGATTTGACGATGAATATATCGCCTTTTTTAATATCTGTTGCAGAGATTGTAATTTCTTTTCCGTCTGATTCAATTATTGCGCTTTTTGGCGCTAATTTTATTAATTTTTTTATAGCGTTTGTAGTCTTGCCTTTTGAATGTGCTTCAAGCATTTTGCCCACTGTGATAAGTGTTAAAATCATAACTGCAGATTCAAAATATAATTCGTGCAGAAGATGATGAGAATTTGCTTTAATGGAAAACATCGTCAACAGACTGTATACAAATGCTGCACCAGAGCCTAATGCGACCAAAGAATCCATGTTTGGAGAAAATCTTAAGAGTGCAGAAAAACCATTTGTAAAGAATTTTATGTTTATAACAATGATACAGATAGTAAGTATCATCTGCAAAATACCTTGTGCCAGATAATTTTCATGAAAAAAATGCGGCACAGGGAAATTCCACATAGTATGTCCCATTGAAAAGTACATTAAAACGACTAAAAAAATCAAAGACAAGATAAGTCGCTTTTTTAAAACCGGGGTTGTTTTATCTTTAAACTCATCTTCTTCAATTTTAGGGTTTTCGCTTTTTGATGAAGCGCCGAAGCCTAAAGATGTCACTGCTTTTATTATTTCTTCATCGCTTGCATCACCTGAAACATTCATTGAATTTGTCAAAAGATTTACCGAACATTCTGTTACGCCCAAAAGCTGTGATACGGTTTTTTCAACTCTTGCAGCACAAGCGGCGCAACTCATGCCGGTTATTTCAAATTGCCTCAACAATTTCACCTTCCTGAATTATATTGATAGTATTTTAATTGGTCAAAAGGGCAACAGATATAATTTGTGCCCCTTTTTATCTCATTCTGTCTTTTAGTGCTCTTTCCATATTACGTTTTGCATCTTTTTCGGCAATTGCATCACGTTTATCGTAAGCTTTTTTGCCACGGGCAAGTCCTAATTCGACTTTAACCTTGTTTCCAAAAAAGTATACACTAAGAGGAATCAGAGAAATGCCTGTTTCCTTCGTTTTTCCGATTAGCTTCATAATTTCTTTTTTATGGAGTAAGAGTCTTCTTGGACGGAGTGGGTCTTTGTTGAAAATATTGCCTTTTTCATAGGGACTTATGTGCATGCCTAAGAGGATTGCTTCGCCTGTCTTTACAGAAACATAGCTGTCCTTTAAATTAACCTGACCCGCTCTTATTGATTTTACTTCGGTTCCAAAAAGTTCGATGCCTGCTTCGAATTTTTCTTCGATAAAATAATCGTGATATGCTTTTTTGTTATTAGATATGATTTTTTTTGTGCGAGATTCCATATATACTCCTTAAAAAATGGGGCTGTAGCTAGACGCTACAGCCTCGCAAGATATTAGTCGATTTCGATTAAACCGTAACCGCCTTTTTTTCTACGGTATACAAGGTTTTTGTCGCCTGTTTTATCATTTGTGAAAATGAAAAATTCATGACCGATAAGGTCAAGCTGCAGAACTGCTTCTTCAGGAGACATAGGCTTAGTTTCGATAGCCTTAACCCTAACGATTTTTGTATCTTCAATGTCTGTTGGAAGCTCTGGAATTTTATCAAAAATAACTGTTTCGGTAAATTCCCTCTTCATTTTTTTCTCTAATCTGGTTTTGTTCTTACGTAGCTGACGTTCTAAAACATCAACAGATGTATCAATAGATACATACATATCAGGAGTAGATTCTTCTACACGAATTATCAGATTACCTGAACGGATTGTAGCTTCAACTATCTGTTCGTCACGTTGGACGCTTAATGTGACTATTGCTTCTGTTTCTTTAGAGAAGTACTTGTCTAATTTAGTATAAGCTTCTACAACTCTTGCTTTTAGACCATCTGTTAAATCAATCTGTTTCCCTGTAATTGTGATTTTCATATCCGTCACTCCTTTTCTTTGTAGAGGAACACAAGGCTATGTTTCCCTCTTTGTGTATATTATAACATAGTATTTAAAAAATGCCAAGCTTTTTTTATAAATGTAACAAATAATTAATGGATACTGAACATATAATTTATTAATTATTTACGGAGGTTATGGGGTTTGAAACGTCTTTTTTCTTTGATAATTATTGGAATATTTTTATTTTCTGCACAAAAAAGTACAGCTGCATTGTCGCTTTCTGCTGAGTGTGCGTGTGTTATAGACATGGTAACAGGACGTGTCATTTATGAGAAAAATATGCAAAAAAATCACACTATGGCAAGTACAACTAAAATAATGACAGCGCTCGTTGCTTTGGAAAATTCAAATTTTGACGATGTAGTTTTAGTATCTGATAATGCAGCGGGAGAAGAAGGCACGAGTCTTTATCTTAAATCAGGCCAAAAAGCTACTATGGAAGATTTGCTCTATGGACTTATGCTGCAATCGGGAAATGATGCAGCAATCGCGATAGCGGAGTCTGTAGCGGGTGATGTTTCAAAATTTGCAAATCTTATGTGCGAGAGGGCAAAAAAGATAGGGGCAAAAAACACATCATTTAAAAATCCGAATGGACTCGATGAAGAAGGACATTTCACCACGGCATATGATTTGGCGCTTATAACACGTGAAGCCATGAAAAATGAAAAGTTTAGAAGAATTGTCTCAACGAAATCCAAAACTATTTTAGATGGCGCGCAAACGGTCTCAAATCACAATAAAATGCTAAGAATTTACGACGGATGTATTGGCGTAAAAACCGGCTTTACAAAAAAATCCGGCAGATGCTTAGTCTCTGCTGCAAAACGTGGCGGAGTAGAGCTTGTTGCAGTCACGCTCAATGCTCCGAACGACTGGAACGACCACAAAAACATGTTGGACTATGGCTTTATGACAACTGAGTATTTTCCGGTTATTCTGTCAGGAATGACAATAAATGCTATTACTGTTAAAGACGGTGCATCAAGTACTGTGGAAGTTGCTGCTGATGAAGATTTTTATATCACAGAGCATAAGGATGAAAAATTTAAAAACATTACTGTTAAATGCGATATACCAAAGGAAATTACAGCTCCTGTTTATGAGGGTGAAAAAATCGGAAAACTCCAGGTTTTTTATAAAGACGAACTTCAAAAGACGATAAATCTTATAGCAGGTGCAACTGTTGAATTTGAGGAAAAAAAGAACGACGATTTTTGGATTTTTTTTAAAAAACTGCTTGTTTGCAGTTGCGGAAATTAAACTTTTGTAGTAGAATGGTTTTATAAAAATTTACGGAGGAAAGTATGGCAAAACCTGAAAGATTACAAAAGTTTATAGCCAGATGTGGTATAGCATCACGCAGAGAGGCAGAAAATATCATCTTGTCCGGTAGAGTAAAGGTCAATAAAAAGATTGTTACAGAGCTTGGTACAAAGGTTGATGAAGATAATGACAAGGTTTTTTTAGACGGTGAATTAATCTGCCCTGAAAAAGAGCTTTTATATATTATGCTCAACAAACCAAAGGGATATGTTACAACTGTAAAAGATGAATTTGACAGAAAAACTGTGCTTGATTTACTTAAGGATTTAGATGTTCGTCTGTATCCTGTAGGCAGACTTGACTATGATAGTGAAGGACTCCTGCTTCTTACAAATGACGGGGATTTTGCTTATAAAATGACGCATCCGACTCAGCATATACAAAAAAAATACCGCGTCATAGTTGAAGGAATTGCAGATATTGGACATGTTATGAAGCTTTGCTCGGGAGTAGAAATTGACGGTTACTTAACAAAACCGGCGAAAGTTGAAATAGCAGACACTAAAGAACGCACATCGCAGCTTAACATAACAATTTCAGAAGGTAAGAACCGTCAGATAAGAAGAATGTGTGAGGCGGTAGGGCTTCCGGTTATTAAACTTACCAGAGTAAGTGTTGGAAATGTTATGCTGGGAAATCTTCCAAAGGGGAAGTGGCGTCATTTAACAGATGCTGAAGTAAAAATTTTAAATGGCGGTGAAAATATTGCTGACAATAAAAAAAGAGGAAATAAACGATAAACTTAAAAATTTTTTAAAAGAAGTAAATTGTGACGAGGATCTAACAGGCAAAATCATAATGTGTGCAAAAGACAAAGAAACTTATCTGGGATTTGGCACTTTGGAATTACGTGCTCACAAGGTATATTTAAACACAGTAGTAACTAAAGAAGACGATTTGGTTTTAAAGCTTGGTATTATAAAGTCGTTATTAAATCTTGCTGATTTAAGAAAAATCAAAACTGTCTATGGCGACAATAAATGTATGGAAAGTCTATACAAAATGACCCGTTTTAAAGAAGAAAATGATGAATTTTTCCTTGATTTAGAGGGGTATTTTAGCGCTGGTTGTTAGGAGGAAATTATGACGGATATAATTTGTGAAAGCTGCGTCAATTACACATATGACGAAGAATATGAGGGATATGTTTGTGATGTTAATGTTGACGAGGATGAGATGATGCGCATTTTATCGTCAAAATATAAAAAATGTCCTTATTTTCGCGACGGCGATGACTATAAATTAGTAAAAAGACAAAATTAAAGGGTAGCAGTTGCTACCCTTTAATTTTTGCCATAAAAGAAAAATGATGAGATTCTGCCAATCATTCCTATAGGATTTTCAGCCTTTATATCTTCTTTTGCAACTATATCGCATTTTCCGACTGATTTGCCATTTGAAAAAAACTCAACAGAGCCTATTTTATGATTTTTTGCTACAGGTGCATTAACGCTATCAGGCAGGGTGATTTTCTTTTCCATATTTGCAATTTCTGACTTTTTCATCAAAAGAGAAAATCCGTCTGAAAGTCCTATCGAAACAGTGTCATTAATGCCCTTTTTTAATTTAATGGGCTTTAATTCATCTTCGCTTATGAGTGAGTTACATATACCATAATTCGCAAAGCCGAAGTCTAGCATTTTAGAGGCATCTGCAAATCTCTCTTTTGAGGTGGGAGAGCCCATTACAACTGCAATTAAGTCCATACCGTCACGTTTGGCTGTTGCTGAAATACAAAATCCTGCGGTGCTTGTAGAACCTGTTTTAAGACCTGTTGCTCCCTGATAAAAGCGCACAAGCTTGTTAGTATTTACAAGACCAAATGCTCCGTCGCGAAGAGAATCCATCCATATAGTTGTGTATTCAAAAATTTTAGGATGCTTCATTATTTCGCGCGACATAATTGCAATGTCGTGAGCTGAAGTCAGATGACCATCTGCGTCAAGACCGTTACAGTTGATGAAATTAGTATCGTTCATACCCAGCTGTTTTGCGCGCTCGTTCATTTTGGCGACAAATCCATCGTGTGACCCTGCGGTGTATTCGGCAAGTGCTACAGCTGCGTCATTTCCTGATGCTACGGCAACTGCCTTTAACATATCATGTACAGACATTTGCTCATTAGGTTCTAAAAACACCTGTGAGCCGCCCATAGATGCTGCAAATTCTGATACAGGCACTAAATCATCCGGAGTGTACTGACCTGCATCCAGTGCCTCCATAACTAAAAGCATAGTCATAATTTTGGTAACACTTGCAGGTGGCAGTGCTTCGTGTGATGCTTTTTCAAATAGGATTGTGCCGGTTGAGCCTTCTATTAAAATAGCTGACTTTGCAGAAAGCTCTAGGGGTGCCTCTGCAAAAACCGCCATCGGAAGACAGAAAAATATGCACAAAAATAAAGATAACAACTTTTTCATAAAAAGTTTCCTTTCAATTATATCAGTTGTTATCTATATTATTATTTGTTTTAATAAAACATTCCCTTTATTGCACGTTTTGCCAAAACTCCTTTTTTTAATGCAGTGGCAATAGCCAGGGCAAACTCGTGTGTGACACCTGCGCCTTTGGCAGTTATAAAGTTTTTATCACAAACAATACGTTTTCTTGAAACTTTGGCGCTAAAGAGCCTTGCTTCAAATCCGGGATAGCACGTAGCTTTAAGCCCTGACAAAAGACCCAAAACGCCAGGTATTTTAGGAGCTGCACAAATAGCTGCTATAATTTTTCCGTCGTTTGCTGCTTTTGTAACTAAATTGGTTACGAATTTTGAGCTTTCAAGGTTATCCGCACCTGGTAAACCGCCGGGCAGAACAATTGCATCAATATCGTCTTCGTCAACATCTTCGGCTTTGATATCGGCTAAAACACGAATTCCGTGAGTGGAGCAGACCTCACAAGTTTCATTTATTGAAACGGTAGCGACATCTAACTCGCTGCGACGCAGGATATCAACAGTACCTAATGCTTCTATTTCTTCAAAACCATCTGCTAAAAATACATATACCATAAAACACACTCCAAACATTGATTTTTTAAAAAATATTTGTTAATATAATTATAATACATTTTAGGAGATAAAGCAAGAGTATGGCAATAATAATTGATGCGCGATATAAGGATTTGGCAAGTAAACTATGGGGGGACAAGCATGAAATAATCCCTTCTTTCAGCCATGAAAATTTGCAGACGCCAGTATCTGCTCACCCTGATATGACATTAACACAAATCGGGGAGATTTTCGTATGTTGCCCGGAAAGTTTTGCTTATTACAAGAATATTTTAAAAGGGCGCGTAAAGGCGGGCATAAGAACTCTTTCTCCTCACTATCCAAATGATATTGCATATAATGTATTGATATACAAAAACAAGGCTTTTGGTAAAAAAGAACACCTTGACGAAGTGGTGTTAGATGAACTAAAAAAAAGAAATATCGAGCTTATAAATGTAAATCAAGGATATGCAAAATGTTCTGGTGCAGTGTGTGAAGAAGGCGTGATTACTGCGGATAATTCAATTTTTGAAGCTTTGATAAAAAATAATATTAACGCATTAAAAATTACGCCCGGACATGTAAAACTTTCAGGATATGACTATGGTTTTATTGGTGGAGCATCGGGTGTGATTGATGGAAAACTTACGTTTTTCGGAAATTTGGGACATCACCCTGATTTTTTGAAAATCAAAAATTTTACCAGCTTTGATTATTATGAGGATTTTTCTTTACTTGACGTAGGAACAATATTTTGCATTTAAATTAAAATATAGTAGATAATATTTTCGAAAGTGTAATTTAAGAGGTGAAATTTTTGAATAACCATATTATGGTAGCCTTCAGAAATGACAAAACTTTAGAGCGAGAGAAAATAATATCAAAAAGAGAATTTCCTGTCAAAAATATTTTCTGCGACAAAAATCATATCTATGCAATAATGGATTTAAGTAATAGTTGTGAATTTTTGCGATATATTAAGGCTTTAGCTGCATTTATTATCGAAAAGTATGAAACAAAAATTCTAAAGAGAATTATAAATAAAAATTATCCCGAAATCCCAAATGTAACGGTAAGGGAAATAATAAAATTAAATAAAGATGAAACCATCAAGGATAGAAAAAGAGTAGTAGAGGAAATTTTAAAAGGATATTTTCTTGAAAATAACAGCGCAAATGTAGAGGGTATTGTAAATTTCAGGCTCGCCAGATACAAAAAAATCTTAAACGAAATGGCAGAAAAATTAGTTGATAACTACTATTTAAATCGTGAGTATGATGATTTTATACAGCTGCTCAGATATTTTATAAGTGTTCAAAGTGTGCGTGCTAATATAATTTATATTCTTGTAAATGATAATTCGATGTATAGTATTTTAGATGAGAATATGTGCGATGTAACCAATGAGATTTTGCTCGAATTAGTGCCAAAAGACGAAGTTGGAAATATTTCATTTGATGATTTGCTTATCAGCATGCTGATAAGCATAGCGCCGAAAAAAATAGTAGTACAAAACAAAGAAAAAATACAAAACAAACAGCTTTTTGAAACGATTGAGAAAGTATTTGAAAATATCATATATAATTAACGGTATGTAGCGTTTGCTACATACCGTTATATTTTTTTAGGAGAAGTTTTAAAATCCAATCCTAAATCGTTATTTGTAATTATAGAGTAGATGTCAGTTGCTAAAATATCTTTTTCAAGCATTTCTTTAAATTGGTCATTATCAGGTTTTGCATCGGCGACTTTTGTAATAACAGGAATAGAGGATGTTTTTTTCATAGCGGAAAGAAGTTTTTGACCGGTAGAGTTAAAGGCCAGAACGCGTGCATACTGAGGCTCTGATTTTGTATGTTTATCAGTTATTTCAAGCAGGGAATTTGCGATAATACGGTCAATTCTCGTGCGTGTATAGCGCTTTGACTTTACGGTGTTGGCTAAATCATCACAAGATGGTGCACTTTGTAAAGCCTTTTTAAATTTGTACTCAAGCCCTTCGGACATATCACAAATTTGGTGTAAAGCTTCTAAACTTGCCTTCCTAAAATTATACAGCACAAGACTATCAAAAGTCTTTCTATCGTAAATTTTGTGAATTTGTCCGGGGATAAGTTCATCTACGTTTTCGCCTTTTGATAGCTTTTCGCGTATGGTGGACGCAGATAGAAAATCAAAGTTTCTTTTTATGGTTTTAGGTATTATTTTGCTGTTTATATTCTTTAGTGCATTTAAATATTCGATTGACAAAATGTTGTTAGGGGAGTCAATTAAACGTTTATCGATATGCGGATAGTTTTCTAAAAGAACTTCTGTACGGGCCAGAGGATAGCTTAATCCGGATTTTATTTTTTTTTGTATATGCATATTAAAATCATCCGAATCAATTATATCTGCACATTTAATAAGTTCTTCAATGTTGCCGCACTCACTGCCAAAGGACAAATAGTCAACAACGCCCAATTTATCTAAAAGTTTTACAGCGCCTTGTGCAAATCTTTGAGCTGATTGAGCAGAGTAAACAACCGGAAGCTCTAAAACCAGGTCGGCGCCGTTTTCTATAGCATCAACAGCTCTTGTCCATTTGTCATAAACTGCAGGAGCGCCACGCTGCACAAAGCTACCGCTCATAAGACAAATAACAGCGTCTGCCATAAGTTCTTTTTTGTGCTCTTTTAGCTGATATTTGTGTCCGTTGTGGAACGGGTTATATTCGCATATTACAGCCATTGTCTTCATTTTCATACACCCTATACAAAAAATCTCCGGAAAGTGTATTCCGGAGATTATATTTTTTGACTTTAAATCAAAATTATTTAACCATGCTTGCAACTTCGTCAGCAAAGTTGTCTTCTTTCTTTTCGATACCTTCGCCTTTTTCAAACCTTGTGAAGCCTGTAATTTTGATTTCTGTACCTAAATCTTTAGCAATCTTGCTTGTGTATGACGCAATTGTTAATTCATCATCCTTGATGAATGCCTGGTCAACAAGACAGATTTCCTTAAAGTACTTATTGATTCTACCTGCAACCATCTTTTCTGCAATGTTAGCAGGTTTTCCTTCGTTCATAGCCTGAGCCATTAATATTTCTGTTTCCTTAGCAACAACATCACTAGGTACGCTCTCACGGTCTAAGAATGCTGCATTAAATGCCGCAATCTGCATAGCTACGTCACGAGCAAATTCTTTAAATTCAGGTGTTTCTGCCTTTGATGCATCAGCTACGTCAAATGATACCATAACACCGATTTTGCCGCCTGCGTGAATGTATGTTTCAACGATTCCTTCATAGCGTGCAAATCTTCTGATTGACATATTTTCGCCGATTGTAGCAATTTTATTAACTAAAGCATCACGAACTGTACCTTCGCCAGCGATAAAGCTTTCAGCTAAAAGTGCATCAACATCAGCAGGATTGTTAACGCTGATCTGCTTTGCAACATCTGCAACGAACTGTAAGAATTCGTCATTTTTAGCAACGAAGTCTGTTTCAGAGTTAACTTCTAAAACAACACCAACATTGCCTGAAACAGCGGCATAAACTATACCATCAGCGGCAACTCTGCCTGATTTTTTCTCAGCAGTAGCCAAACCTTTTTCTCTTAAAAATTCTATAGCCTTTTCCTGATCACCATCAGTTGCAGACAATGCCTTTTTACAATCCATCATACCGCAGCCTGTGATTTCTCTTAAAGTCTTAACATCAGCAGCTGTAAAAGCCATTTTAGTTTTCCTCCAATCAATTATTCACTGATTTCTTCAGCGGTTTCTTCTGTTTCAGCAGCAGGTAAAGCGTCAACGCCCTGTCTGCCTTCGATAATAGCATTAGCGATTGTAGAAGCAATCAATTTTACTGCACGGATAGCATCGTCGTTTCCTGGGATTACATAATCAACATCTTCAGGATCACAGTTTGTATCTACGATAGCAACAACTGGAATTCCGAGCTTTTTAGCTTCTTCAATAGCGATTTTTTCTTTTCTGGGGTCAACTACGAATAGAGCACCAGGAAGCTTCTTCATATCTTTGATGCCGCCTAAATACTTTTCGAGCTTTTCTCTTTCAGCTTTTAAGTTGATAACTTCTTTTTTAGGCAGAAGATCGAATGTTCCGTCTTCTTCCATTTTTGTAAGCTGTTCTAATCTGTCAATTCTCTTTTTGATTGTTTTGAAGTTTGTCATCATACCGCCGAGCCAACGAGCGTTAACCCAGTACATACCAACACGTTCAGCCTCTTCTTTAATAGAGTCCTGAGCCTGCTTCTTTGTACCTACGAATAAAACTTCTTTGCCTGATTCAGCTACTTCCTTAACGAAAGCGTAAGCTTCCTCGATTTTCTTAACGGTTTTCTGCAAATCGATAATGTAGATACCGTTTCTTTCTGTGAAGATGTATTCAGCCATCTTAGGGTTCCATCTTCTTGTCTGATGTCCGAAATGGACGCCTGCTTCGAGCAGTTGTTTCATTGAAATTACTGACATTTAAGTCACCTCCGGTTTTATTTGCAATCCTCCACACAAGTCACATTTTACGAGAACCCATAAGGCACCGCTCGTAAAATCATTGCGTGTGCGTATTTTTGCCTTAAATACTATACCATAAAAAAGTATAAATTTCAAGTACTTTTTTTGTTTTTTTTTTTCAAAACCATCAAAGTGCCGAAAAAATAGGCATTTAAGGCGTTTTTAGGTCAAAATTAATTGACAATTACTGCATAATATATTATAATATATTAAATTTATAATATAAATTAAGGAAATTTTTGTTATGGACGGAGTAAAGAAAACTGTAAAAACTGCTACCTTTATGATTGTTGCTACCTTGCTTGCAAAATTTATGGGTATGTACAGGGATATTCTTTTTGCTGCACTTTATGGCACCAGCGAGGCTGCAATAGCTTATCAGACTGCATCACGCATACCGCTTTTGTTTTTTGATATAGCTCTTGGGACAGCTATATCATCTTCCTTCATACCTGTTTTTAATGAGTATTTAGGTCGTGGGGAAAAAGAAAAAGCCATAGAGTTTTCAAACAGTTTTTTAAATATAGTATTTTTAATAACTTTTGTAATTTGTGTAATTGGCATCGTGTTTTGCACACATATTGTGGACTTGCTTGCAAGCGGGCTTGCAGAAAATGTAAAGTTGTTATCGGCACAACTGGTTGCAATTATGTTTCCTTCGATGATATTTACAGCTTTAGCATATTCGTTGACAGGTGTTTTGCAATCTTATGGTGAATTTAACGCCCCTGCTGCGATAAGTCTTGTTTCAAACGGAATAATGGTGCTTTATCTACTTGTTGCAAAGGACAATTTAGGTATATATGGTGTATCTGTTGCAATGCTTATTGCCTGGATATTTCAGCTTGTAGTTTTAATTCCGTCGCTGGTTAAGAAAAAATATACCTACAAAGCGAAAATCAATTTAAAAAATGATGGTTTAAAAAAAGCTTTATTTTTAGCTATTCCGATACTTATAAGTTCTTGGGTGCAGCCAATCAATACAATGGTAAATATGTTTTTAGCATCATTTTTAAATGGTGGACAGGCAGTGTCAGCACTCGAGTATGCAAATAAGCTATATATAATTTTTGTCGGGGTGATAACGTATGCAATATCAAACCTTATTTTTCCCTCGATTTCAAGATTTGCTGCAAATAAAGACAAAAAGCAGGAATTTACAGACGTTTTAAAAACTTCGATAGGCATCGTTTTATTTATTTTGTTGCCTATTATGATTATATTTTCATTAAAGAGAGTAGAGATTGTAAGATTTGTTTACGAGCGTGGGGCATTTGGCAAAGAACAAACTTACCTTACATCCACAGCACTTTTGTGGTATTCATTCGGGATGCTGGGCTATGGACTGCAGGAAATACTCAATAAAGCTTTTTATGCAGAACAAAACGGAAAAACCCCGATGAGAGTATCTGCTTTAGGTATTGCACTAAACATTGCGCTAAGCTTTATTTTTGTAAGAATTTTAGATACAGGCATAAAGGGACTGCCGCTGGCGGCGTCTATCGCATCGTGCTTTATGGCATTAATGCTGGCTGTCATATTAAGCAAAAGATATAAAGTTTTCGATAAAAGCTTTATGTTAAACTTTTTAAAGCTCTTGCTCTCCGGTGCAGTTATGGTTTTGGTGGTATTGCTTTTGTCGGGAGTTAATTTTTCTGATACTTTTACAGGAAAATTTTTGGCGCTTTTAGTGCCTTCTGCAATTGGATTTGCATTATACCTGGGTATGGCATTTTTATTAAAAACAAGTGAAGTAAAAATGATAATAAATATTTTAAAAAAAAGGAGTGATAGCAATGATGAGCAGAGTAGTTAAATTTTTTGCAAGATTCTTGTCATGGATTAATATCTGCTACTGTGAAAGTTTGTTCGGAAGAATTTTCAATAGTCTTTGGAATGCTTTAGGGCATGCTTTTTCGGGTTCGTTTATCTATCGCTTTTTTTCTGATGAAAGCAAACGTGAAAATGTGTGGGAAAGCAGTGCTTTTGGAAAAATCGCAAATCTGCCTAAAACGATAATTATCATTTTGCAAAAAAAACTGTCCCCGTTTTTAACAAGACAACTAAATAGAAGTGCACTATGCACAGCTTTTTCTGCATGGAATTTGGTTTCAGTACGGTTTTATGGAATTTTGATTCTTGCTTTTTCTGTTGCTACCACATTTTTGAGTAATAACTCAAAGTTTGTACTTTTAATTTTAGTGCTTATGGACATTTCAGGGTTTTTACTGATATTGGTTAACAGAAGCTTAAAGCAACTTACATCAGGAAGTAAAATAATAAAAATGCTTTGCGAGCTATTTATAGAATATAAAGAAAGCGAAAATGACAAAATCATAAACTGCAACAAACCTGTTCACTATCTGACGGCGTGTGTTATCGGCGTTTTACTTTCGATAGTTTACGCATATGCAGGTACTATGGTATTTCTGTTGTTTTTGGGCATTGTCTTATCGTTTGCCTTTTTGATGAAATATTTAAGACTCGGAGTCTTTTTAACGGTTGCGCTTTCTCCTGTGCTCCCTACAATGGTGTTGGTGCTTCTTGCTTTTATATGTGCTTTTGTCTTTTTTGTTCATGTAATAATTGATGATAAATTTACGTTTTCAAAATCGTCTTTTAATGTAGCGGTGATATTTTTTGTAGTATCGCTTGTCTGGGGCGTTATAAATTCATTTGCCCCACTATCGTCTCTTAAACAAGTAATGGTGCATATGTCATTTATACTCTTTTATTTTGTACTCACAAACGTTATCAGGACAAAGAAAGAGTGGACAGCGCTTGTTAAAATTTTTATGCTTTCTGCATTTGTTGTTGCCCTTTATGGAGTATTTCAAAACTTTTTTGGCGCATCATCAACAGATAGCTGGATTGACGAAGAAATGTTTTCTGACATCAAACTAAGGGTGTATTCATTCTTTAATAATCCAAATGTTTTAGGCGAATTTTTAGTGCTTACTATCCCTGTGGCAATTGCGCTTTTATGGAGCAGAGTGCGTGATACACACAAGATATTATTTGCATTTGTTTTAATTTTTATGGTAGCGTGTATGATTTTTACATGGTCAAGGGGAGCCTGGCTTGGCATGATATTTGCTTTAGCCATCTTTTTGGTGATAGCAGACAAAAGATGGATGTTTGCAGGGGTTTTAGCGTTGTTTTTAATTCCTGTCCTTTTATATGCTACGGGCAATATTGCTATTTTAGAAAGATTTATAAGTATAGGAAATACAAACGATACATCAACAGCCTATCGTGTGTCGATATGGCAGGCATCGATCGCTATGATTTCAGATTTTTGGGTTGGAGGTATTGGTATAGGTTCTGATGCTTATACAACAATATACCCGTCATACGCTTTGCCTGGAGCAAGGTTTGCGCTTCATTCCCATAATTTGTACCTGCAATTTTTGGTGGAAACGGGAATTGTTGGTATTGTTTCGCTTTTTGCAGTTTTGCTTGGATTTTTAAAAAGCGTCTTTTCAACTGCCGTTGTAAGAAAAATCAAACAATCAGATGTTTCAAAAATACTGGTCGCAATGGGTGCTGGTCTTTTAGGCTTTGGTTTTCAGGGACTTACCGATTATGTTTGGTACAACTATAAAATTGTGATGATTTTCTGGATTATAATGGCGCTTGGTATATCAGGGGCAAAAATCCTTAAAGAAGATAAAGGAGGCGACTCCTTATGATAAAAGTATGCCAGGTTATAACCGATACAAACGTCGGTGGTGCAGGAAGATATCTTTTAAACTACTTAAAGCACTTTGACAGAGAAAATTACAAAGTATCGGTTGTGCTGCCTAAAAATAGCAGCTTAATTGATTTTATATCGCAGTATGAAGAAGTTGATATTTACGAGATGCCGTATATGGATGATAAATCGTACGACAAAAGGTGCACAAAAGAGCTTGTGAGGTTATTTAAAGAAAAGTCTTTTGACATTTTGCACACGCATGCATCATTATCTGCCCGTATTGCTGGAAGATGTGCAAAAATTAAAACGATAATATCGACAAGGCATTGCATAGAGCCAAAAGGGAAAATGCCGATATCTTTTTTAAAGAGCTTTTTAAATAATTTGCTTTGTGATTATTATATTGCTGTTTCAGATGCAGTTTATGAAAATCTCAAGGAATGCGGAATTAAACACAGCAAAATTAAAAAGGTCTATAACGGTGTTGAACCGATAAAATCAATAGTAGAAAATAAAAAGAAAGAAATAAAACAAAAATACAACATAGCCGATGGAATGGTGTTTGGCATATTTGCCCGACTTGAAGAGGTTAAAGGTCATAAGTACTTTATAGAAGCTGCAAAAGATTATCTGACAAAAGGGAACAAGGGAACGTTTTTAATAGTTGGCGATGGGACTCTTAAAAAAGAGCTTATGGCAATGGCAGAGGATACACCTGAGATTATTTTTACAGGCTACATTTCGGATACGAAAGAGCTTTTAAATATCACAGATGTAAATGTTATTTCATCTTCCTCTGAAGCGATGAGTCTGGCGATTTTGGAGGCTATGAGCCTTGGAAAGCCTACGATTGCAACCAACGTTGGCGGAAATCCACAGCTTGTAAAAAATGAATTAAACGGACTTCTTGTGGAGTATGCAGATTCAGAAGGCATGTCTTATGCTTTTAGTAAAATTTCAAAAGACAGTGATATGTATCAAAAACATTCTGAAAATGCAAAGCGTATGTTCTATGACAATTTCACAGCAGAAATTATGGTAAAAAATCTTCAAGAATTATATCAGGAGGTTTCAAATGGAGAAGAATAAGAAAAGAATAAGTATAATCGATTTAATATTTTTAATACTGTTGGTTTTGGTGGTTGTATTTGGTGCATACAAGCTTTCAGATATCAAAAATATTATCAAAACGCCACAAGCATCAAAGGTGCTGTACGTGGTCGAGGTACAAAATGAAAACCCTGAAATCATGAATTATATTAAACCTGAAGATAAGGTTTTTGAAGATGAAAGCCTAAAAAGATTGGGCACAGTAGTCGAGGTAACAAAGCGTCCTTATATTCTTCAGACAGAAGACAGGGTGAATAAAAGAATTCTGCTAAAAGAAGTGCCTGATAAGGTTACGGTAGATATTAAGATTTTGACAGATTCTGATAAGGTTAATGAAAGCTTTAGTGTAGATTCTGTTAATTTGCTGGTAGGTAAAACAATAGACCTAAACGTAGGAAACGCCTATGTTAAGGGAGTAATTACTAATGTTTGGGAGGCGCAATAATGTTTTTAGATAACAAAGGAAAGCTTTTTGGAAAAGTCAGCATTGTAGATATTTGTGTTGTTTTAGTTATAATTATTGGTGTTGTTGGTGCCTACTTTACTGCTTCTATATTAAATAGCGGAAAGCTTAATGATAACTCAAAACTTGCACTGTCCTCGTCCGCGCCTTTAGTTTCTACTACAGTTACATTCAAAATTGAGGGAGTAAGAAGCGCTACTAAGGATTCACTATACGAGGGCGATTATGTGTATGAAACCGAAGACAACAAATTTATAGGCACAATAAGCAGAATAGAGTCTTTTCCTGCAAAAAAAAGCTATGTTGCAGATGACGGTTCGGTTTTTATTGCTGAAATTCCTGAAAAATACGATGTAGAAATCAGTGTGGATGTTTCAGGAAAAAATACAGAAACGGGATTTCATACAGAAGGCGGAGTGCAGATTTTATACGGAAAAGAAATCGAAATAAAAACGCCATATGTTAAAACAAAACCCAAAGTAATTGCTATAGAGTTTGACAACTAGGAGAACAAAAATGGATAAAAGAAGAGTCGTAATAAAAGTAGGTACATCGTCTTTGACCTACGATACAGGAAAAATAAATATTAGACAAATAGAACTTTTAGCTCAGGTTATATCGGACCTATGCCACAGCGGATGTGAGGTAGCGCTTGTTACCAGCGGTGCAATAGCGGTGGGAGTCAGTAAATTAGGGTTTAAAGAAAGACCTAGTTCAACCCCCGAAAAACAGGCAGCATCTGCGGTAGGTCAGAGCGAACTTATGAGCATTTACGGAAAGTTTTTTGCTGAGTACGGAAAAGATGTATCACAGCTTTTGTTAACTAAAAATATTTTGGATAATGAAGAAAGAAAAGAGAATGTAATTAACGCCTTTAACACGCTTTTTGAGTGGGGTGTTGTTCCAATAATAAATGAAAATGACGTAATATCAACCCAGGAAATCAAGTTTGGTGATAACGACACATTATCAGATGTTGTTGCAGAATTAATCAAGGCAGATATAATAATAATTTTATCGGATATAGACGGACTCTATGACAAAAATCCTGCAAAATATGATGATGCAAAATTACTTCCTGAAGTACATGAAATAACTGACGAGATTATGGCATCCGCAGGCGGAGAGGGAACATCCCGCGGTACAGGTGGTATGGTAACAAAGCTGATTGCAGCTCGCCATGCAATGAATGCAGGAATAGAGACGGTAATAGCAAATGGCAAAAATCCTAAAATTATTTATGATGTTTTAGACGGAACAGCCGTATGCACAAGATTTAAACCACAAAAATAAAAGAGGGATAACGATGTATGATTTAATTTCATTGGGAAAGTCGGCAAAAGAAGCAAGCTACAAGCTTATGAATATAGACAGCAATTTAAAATCAAAAGCGCTTATTGCGATTTCTGACTATTTGATAAAAAATACAGATGAGATTTTAAAAGAAAATCAAAAAGACTTAGATTCTTTACTTAAAAATAAAGAAAAGTCTGGCTTTTATGACAGGCTAAAGCTCACCAAAGAAAGAATTGAACAAATGGCAGAAGGAGTAAGACAAGTAGAAATGCTGCCTGACCCTGTCGGTGAAGTTACTGAAATGATAAAAAGACCCAACGGATTAATTATTGGCAGAAAGCGCGTGCCATTGGGTGTAATCGGCATTATCTACGAAGCGAGACCAAATGTCACAGTTGATGCGGCCTCTCTTTGCTTAAAAACATCAAACGCCTGTATTCTGCGTGGCGGAAGTGAAGCGATAAATTCCAATAAAATATTAGTAAAAATAATGAATGAGGCTCTGTCTTTTGTAGGTGCGCCGACTGGTGCAGTTTGTCTGGTTGAAGATACATCACGTGAAACAGCCACCGAAATGATGAAACTTAATGAATACATTGATGTTTTAATCCCACGAGGTGGGGCAGGTTTAATTAAGACGGTTGTAAACAATGCCACGGTCCCTGTTATTGAAACAGGAACGGGTAATTGCCATATATATGTTGAAGAAAGTGCAGATATTGATATGGCGGCAAACATCATAGAAAATGCCAAAACATCAAGAGTTTCAGTTTGTAACGCAGCAGAGTCATTGCTTGTAGACGAGGCAATAGCCCAAAAAGCTCTTCCTGTAATCTTCGAAAAATTAAAAGCGCATAGTGTTGAAGTTTTCGGCTGCAGTAAAACGTGCGAAATTTTAGATGGCATAAATTCCGCTACAGAAGATGATTATAATAAAGAGTATCTTGATTATAAAATATCTGTAAAGGTTGTAAAGAACATTGATGAGGCGATAGAGCACATAAACCGCTACAGCACTAAACATTCAGAAGCGATAATAACCAAAAGCTATGATATGGCGCAAAAATTCTTGGCTCAAATAGACTCTGCGGCAGTTTATGTGAATGCATCAACTCGTTTTACAGATGGATTTGAGTTTGGATTCGGGGCAGAAATAGGTATAAGCACACAAAAACTTCATGCAAGAGGACCATTGGGACTTCGAGAGCTTACCACATCAAAATATATAATATACGGCAATGGACAAATCAGGTGATTAAATGTTAAAAACAGAGAACTTATTTTATTCATACGATAACGGAGTCAAAAAAATTGATACCGTTTTGGATAATCTTAATTTAAATATTAAAAAAGGTGAATTTGTGGCTATTTTAGGTCATAATGGTTGTGGCAAGTCAACACTTGCAAAACACTTTAATGGGCTTTTGATTCCTTTGGGCGGCAATGTGTACGTAAATGGTATTAACACAAAGGATGAAGAAAAAAATTGGGATATAAGACGATGCGTTGGTATGGTTTTTCAAAATCCGGACAATCAGATTGTTGCAAATGTTGTAGAAGAGGATGTGGCATTTGCACCTGAGAATTTAGGCATTCCGTCTGAAGAAATAAGAAAAAGAGTAGATGATGCACTAAAGATTGTTGATATGTACCACTATAGAAAACACGCACCTCACCTTTTATCAGGCGGGCAGAAACAACGTGTTGCTATAGCAGGAGCCATTGCTATGTGTCCGGAATGTATAGTAATGGACGAGCCTACTGCTATGCTTGACCCTATGGGCAGAAAAGAAGTAATGGAAACAATATTAAAGCTGAAATCCTGCAAAAATATGACGGTAGTTTTAATTACCCACTACATGGATGAGGCAGCTCTAGCCGACCGTGTAATTGTTATGGATGATGCTAAAATTGTAATTGACGACGTTCCCAAAAAAGTATTTTCGCAGGTTGAACTGCTAAAGGACCTGGGTTTAGATGTTCCGCAGGTTACAGAACTTGCATATGAACTGAATCGCTCAGGAATAGATATAGACTATGACGTGCTTACAGTTACAGAATGTGCAGATAGAATTTTAGGCTATGTTAGGAGAGTAAACGGTGGCAATTAAAATAGAGAATCTTGAATATGTTTATATGCCGGGAAGTCCGTTTGAGAAGAAAGCTCTTGACAATATAAACATTGAAATTAAAGATGGTGAATTTGTTGGTTTAATTGGTCATACAGGTTCCGGTAAATCTACGCTCGTACAGCACCTTAACGGCCTTTTAAAACCTTCTGGCGGCCTGATTGAAATAAACGGACGCGACACAACGTCAAAGGGAGAAAAACTCAAAAAAATCCGTTGTGACGTCGGTCTTGTTTTTCAGTATCCAGAACATCAGCTTTTTGAAGAAACGGTGTATAAGGACATTGCCTTTGGTCCTAAAAATTTAGGCCTTGGCAAGGAAGAAATTGATAAAAGGGTAAAAGATGCTGCCAGATGTGTTGGTCTTGAGGACGATATCTTAGATAAATCTCCTTTTGACTTATCAGGTGGTGAAAAGCGTAGAGTGGCAATTGCCGGTGTAATTTCGATGAAACCAAGTATTTTGATTTTAGACGAGCCGACAGCAGGATTAGATCCTGCGGGCAGAGAAGAAATACTTTCGCAAATCAAGTCAATCCACGAAGAGGGAAATATGACCATTATACTGGTTTCGCATTCAATGGAAGATGTGGCGAGATTGGTAGACAGATTAATAGTTATGAATGAGGGTACGGTTTTTGCTGACGGTACGGTTGATGAAATATTTTCAAGAGGCGCGGAGCTTCGCAGTATAGGCCTTAATGTACCGCAGGTAAACACCTTGATTGACGAGCTTATTAAAAGAGGACTTGATATTGAGGAAAATATATATACAGTTGATGCGGCAAAAAAAGAGCTTCTTAAATATTTTGCCAAAATAAAGGGGGATAAGGGAAATGCTTAAAGATATAACACTGGGGCAGTATTTTCCTATCGATTCATTCCTCCACAAGCTTGACCCGAGAACGAAAATACTTTTATTTATTTTAGATATTGTTGCAATTTTTGTGGCAAAGACTGTTTTTAGTTACAGTGTTTTAATCCTTTTTACATTTTTATTAATGGTTACATCAAAGGTTCCGATAAAAATGTATATAAAAGGGTTAAAGCCTATACTTTTTATTATAGTATTTACAGCGCTTCTTAATCTGTTTTTAACAGATGGTACAGATTTGCCTGTTTTTGGATATTCTATAGGAATTACTGTAGAAGGTGCTATAGTAGCAATAAAAATGGCGATGAGATTGATACTTTTGATAATAGGAAGCAGTGCCCTGACTTATACAACATCTCCTATGGCTTTGACAGACGGTATCGAAAGACTCTTAAAGCCGTTATCAAAAATAGGGTTTCCGTCTCATGAACTTGCAATGATGATGAGCATTGCCATTAAGTTTGTTCCGACATTAATTGAAGAAACTGATAAAATCATAAAAGCACAACAAGCAAGAGGCGCTTCTTTTGATACAGGTTCAATTATAAAAAGGGCAAAGGCTTTAGTGCCGATGTTGGTGCCACTGTTTATAAGTGCTTTCAGACGCGCAGATGACCTGGCGATTGCTATGGAAAGCCGTTGTTACACCGGCGGAGATGGAAGAAGCAGACTTCGTGAAATTAAATTCACGCATATTGATATCTCAGGTTCGTTGATTGCAATAGCGTTTTTTGCACTTTCTGTAGCGCTTGATATTCTCTTTTAATTGGAGGGACTATGAGTCAGAATCATAAAATTACGTTGATGTATAAAGGAACTGATTTTTCAGGATGGCAGATTCAAAAAAACGCCAGAACAATTCAAGAAGAAGTAGAAAAAGCGTTTTCTGTGATTTTAAGACAGAAGATTGAGATAGTTGGTGCAAGCCGCACTGACGCAGGTGTGCATGCTGAAAACTATGTTGCGCATTCATTTTTTGACACTGATATAGAAAACGAAAGGATCCTGCTTGGTGTTAACGCTATTTTGCCTTGTGATATAAAGGTAAAAGCTATTGAAAACTGCGACGACGATTTTCATTCCAGATACAGTGCAAAGTCAAAAACATATATCTACAGAATAGACGTTTCAAAGCATGGTGATGTCTTTAAAATGCCGTATGTATGGCGCTATAAGTATCCGCTTGATTATTCTGAAATGGAAAAATGTCCGAAGTATTTTTTAGGAAAACATGATTTTTCTGCATTTATGTCAAAGGGCGGACAGGCAAAGACTTTTGAGCGCACAATATATGAATGTACGTTATCTAAAGAAGACGACATAATAACAATGAAAATACGTGGTGACGGATTTTTATACAATATGGTAAGGATTATAGCGGGGACAATCTTAAGCGTGGGAAAAGGATATTTAAACGCTCGTGACATACCCGAAATCATATTGTCTAAAGAACGGAAAAAATCAGGAATTACAGCACCGCCTGAGGGCCTTATGCTATATGAGATTGAATATTAAAAGGGGATTAAAATATGCGAAACGATATAATTAAAAAAATTGTAATAGCAGTTATTATAGCGATAGGGATACTTGTTTTGCTGTTTATAGGAAAAGAAGTTGCGATAAATTTTTTTGGACTTAAAACACCTTCAATTTCTAAAAGCGTGGCAAAAAACGCAAAAAAAGTAGATATCTCATTTGACCAGGGTACAAGTTATGAACATGCAACCACGGATAATTACATATATTTTATAATGACAGACAGAATTATTGTTACAGATAAAAACGGAAATGAAAAGAGTACGTTGCCTATTTCTGTCGAAAAGCCCTGTGTGAATATTTCTGGGGATTATGTTATAGTTGGTGATATTGGCAAAAATAAAATATACATAATTAAAAATGCGACTATAATAAAAGAAATTGAAACGAAAAACGTTATTAAAAATGTCTCGGTAAACAACTCAGGCTTTTGCGTTGCAGTCACAGAGGGCGAAATGCATAAAAGAGATGTGATACTTTATAACGAAAAAGGCGAGGAAATTTTTGTCTGGACTTCAGGTTCTAAGCTTGTTTTTGATGCAGTAGTTGCAAATAACAACAAAAATGTCATTATATCCTCATACGACACACAGGGATTGTCTGCAAATACTGTTTTGAATTTTTATAATATTTCAAAAGAAGAACCGATTGCTATAGTAAACTATGATAATGAAATAGTTGCAGATTTAACTGTATTTGAAAATTATGTTTATTGTATTAGCGATTCCAAAACGGATATATATACAGTTTCCGGCAACAAAAAAAGCGAAATTTCTTATACAAATAAAACGCTTCTTTCCTATGTTGTGACAAAAGGCGGTGTAGTTATGTCGTTTGAGAGCGACACGTTAAAAAGCAAAAGATACAGCATAGAAATCTACAACGAAAACGCATCTTTATTAGCACACCATGACTATGACTATGTTTCAAAGTCATTAGATGCTACAAATAATCATATAGTTATAGGACGTGAGGGATTAATCAATATTCTTGATTATAATGCAAGGGAGCAAAAGCTGATAGACTCTGGCTTTGACATAATTGATTTGTCGTTTGTAGGCAATACTAACAAGGTTGTCGGTTTTACTGCAGACGGTGCATACATCATAGAAATATAAACATCGGGGTGTTAGTGTGGGAGATATAATAATACTTGCAATACTTTTAATTATGACGTTTTTTGGATACAAAAAAGGTTTTTTGCGCACACTTACAGGAGTTTTGTCATTGGTACTTTCGTTTGTCCTGGCAATCAGTTTTAGCCCAAAAATAGAATCATATGTAGAAAATACATCTGTTTATGACGCAATATACAAAAATATAGAAAAAACTTTAGTACCTGAGAGCAAAACGTCTCAGGAGGAAAATGCATCAAAACTTAATATGCCAAGCGAAATGATTAAAAATATACAAAAAAATATAAATGATAAAAAAGAAGAAACGGCGCATTCTTTAGCCGAAAAAATAGGCGACATTATATTAAAAATTTTAAGCATAATACTAATATTTATAGCGGTTAGAATTTTGATTTGGCTTATGCTCGGTGCGTTTGGTTTTATAAAAAAATTACCGTTTATAGGCTGGTTTGACAGGCTTTTGGGCGCTTTGTTCGGGTTTATAAGAGGCTTTTTGATTGTATATTTGCTGTTGGCTGTTCTGATGATATTTACTGTATTTAATACTGAAAATCCCTTTATTAAATCCATAAATCACTCGGAATTTGCTAAAGTGATGTATAATAATAATGTTTTTTTGGATTTTCTTCATAATGATTGACAGAAAACAATAAATATGTTACAATTTATTTAAATTTTTTTGGAGGCGACTAAGATGGAAATTACAGTAACAAAAACCACTGAACCTAAAGCAAAACCGGACGCTTCCGGCTTGGGGTTTGGTAAAATTTTTACAGACCATATGTTTGTAATGGATTATAGCAAGGAGAAGGGATGGCATGATGCAAAAATCATTCCTTATGGTCCTTTTTCTGTTGAACCGTCATGTGCTACACTTCATTACGGACAGGCAATTTTTGAAGGCTTAAAAGCTTATAAAGGCGAAAATGGCGAAATATTCTTATACAGACCTGAAAAGAATATGGCCAGAATAAATCAGTCAAATGACAGACTTTGTATTCCTCAAATTGACGAAGAATTTGCAGTAGAAGCTATAAAAGAGTTAGTTTTAATTGACCAGGACTGGATTCCTGAAGGAGAAGGTACATCACTTTACATTCGTCCGTTTATTTTTGCAACAGACAGCGCATTAGGAGTACATCCTTCTAATACATACAAATTTGTTGTTATTTTAAGTCCTGTCGGCTCATACTATAAAGACGGATTAGCTCCTGTTAAAATTTGGGTTGAAGATGACTATGTTCGTGCAGTGCGCGGTGGTATGGGTTATGCAAAAACTGCAGGTAACTATGCAGCAAGTCTTAAGGCACAGGCTGTTTCAGAAGAAAAAGGCTATTCGCAGGTTTTATGGCTTGATGGTGTAGACAGAAAGTACATCGAAGAAGTTGGCGCTATGAACATTTTCTTCAAAATTGGCGATGAAATTGTAACACCTGAATTAAACGGCAGTATTTTGCCTGGTATCACAAGAGATTCGGTTCTGCAGGTGTTAAAGGCTTACGGATATAAAGCAGGCGAAAGACGTATTTCAATCGATGAAATTGTTGATGCTTATAAAAACGGAAAGCTTGAAGAAGTATTTGGTACAGGTACTGCAGCTGTTATTTCTCCTGTTGGAGAGCTTTGCTACAAGGGAGAAAAAATGATTATCAATAACAACGAAATCGGCAAGGTTTCACAGTTCTTATACGATACAATGACAGGTATCCAAAAAGGAACAGTTGAAGATAAGCTTAACTTCACAAAGAGAATTAAATAATTTCTTTCTACATTACCGTGGCGGAAACGCCACGGTAACTTTTCTTAATATCATTTCTACATTTTTTTTAAATAAAATCTAAAATTTTTTATCAGAACGGAGAATTTTTATGAATTTATCATCTAAAAAAATCCAGGAATTACGTGAAATTGCAAAAACACTCGATATTAAAAATATTTCAAAATTAAAAAAAGATGAACTTATATCAGAAATCGAGAATAAAGATTCAAAAAATACAGAAACTAAATCTGCGCAGAAATTGACGATAAATGAGGGTGACAACATAGTTTCGGGAGTTTTAGAAGTTCTCCCTGAAAACGGTTTTGGATTTTTGCGTGGGGAAAATTATTTGTCAACGCCTAAAGATGTCTACGTTTCGCCGACGCAGATAAGGCGTTTTAACCTAAAAACCGGTGATAAGGTGACAGGTATTGCAAGACCTCCTAAAGAGGAGGAAAAATTTCCGGCGTTAATATACGTGCAATATGTAAATGACGAAACACCGGATAAAGCAATAAGAAGAAGGGCTTTTGAATATTTAACGCCCATATTTCCCAATGAGCGAATATGCCTTACTTCAAAACGCAATGACTATGCCATGAGGTTGGTTGACCTGCTCGCACCTATAGGAAAAGGACAGCGTGGTTTGATTGTAGCGCCACCAAAGGCAGGTAAGACAACACTGCTGAAATGTATTGCAAACAATATTGAAGAGAATCATCCTGAGATTACTTTAATTGTGCTCTTGATTGATGAGCGCCCTGAAGAGGTAACGGATTTAAAACGCTCGATAAACGGCGATGTTGTATACTCGACATTTGACCAGGTTCCGGAGCATCATGCAAAAGTGGCGGAAATTGTCTTAGAACGTGCACAAAGGCTCGTTGAACAAAACAAAGATGTCGTAGTATTACTTGATTCAATTACAAGACTTGCACGTGCATACAATCTGATTGTGCCACCATCGGGAAGGACTTTATCAGGTGGACTTGATCCTGCGGCACTTCATAAGCCAAAAAAGTTTTTTGGTGCTGCCAGAAATATTGAAAATGGCGGAAGCCTAACTATTTTGGCGACTGCTTTAATTGAAACGGGTAGCCGTATGGATGATGTTATATTTGAAGAATTTAAAGGCACAGGCAATATGGAGCTTCATTTAGACAGAAAATTACAGGAAAAGAGAATATTTCCTGCAATAGACATAAATAAATCGGGCACACGAAAAGAAGAACTCTTACAAACAAAGCGCGAACTTGAAGCAGTTTGGAGTATAAGAAGAGAGCTCTCTAATGTCTCGACTGTGGATGTAATGGAAAAATTGATTAATAATCTGGTAAGAACAAAATCAAATGATGATTTTATTGACATTCTGCTTTTAAATGATAATAAAAAGTAAGAGTATTTTTGAATAAAAAAATGTTTTGAGGAAATAATATTTTTGTGAGCAAAAGCTCAAAAAATATTGTAATTATTGTGGAGGGTATTATGGATAACAGAAATCAGAACAACAACCAAAACAACAACCAGAACAAAAACAATCAAAACAACAACAAAAATAACCAGAACAATAATCAGAACAAAAACGATAATCAAAGCAACAACAGAAACAACCAGAATAATAATTTCTAATTATTCACAAAAAGGAAGAGACTGTAGCATATGCTACAGTCTCTTTGCTTTACATATTTGTGTTTGTTGTTTGCGAATACTCGGTAAAATTAATTTTTTCTAATTTGCACTTTTGTCTGAAATTTAAAGGTGTTATGCCCACATGTTTTTTGAATATATCGTTAAATCTTTGTTGACTAGAAAAACCTACAATTTTTGCAACGTCGGCAACCTTTGTATCTGTATTTTTAAGATATTCTTTAGAAGCTTCGATTCGCACCCTTAAGATGTAGCTTTTAGGGCTTATTCCAAATCTGTCTTTGAAAGAGTGAGCAAAATAACTGTCGGATAAATATATGTATTTAGCTACGTGCGTGAGTGTCAAATCCTTATCATAATTGCTGTCTATGTATTCTTTGGCAATATTTAAAAGCTCATGAAGTTTTAAATTTCTGTTTTTTGCGCTTTGTTCCCATTCTTGTTTTAGGGCCCTTGAAAGCAAAACAAACAATTCAATAACCAAAAGACAGCTTAGAAAATCACCGAAAACCTGATTTTTGATTCTTTCTCTTAAAATTCTGTTCATAACATATACGATGTCGTTTTTTTTGCTAAGTGGTAAAAATAAAAAATCACCGGTTGTATCGTCTTCTATATATTCGATAAAATCAGTAAGGGATACATGGCTATCAATGTCATTTTTTTGTGATTTAAATGTAAAGCTTAAAACTATTAACTCACATACGTCCGATTTTACAACAAATTTATGTGCTCTTCCGGGTTTTATTATTATTAAAGAGTGGGGAGGCATATTCACATCAATGCCTTCAATTTGGAAAAAAGCATTGCCTTTTTTTATATAAACCATCTCAAAGTGGTCGTGTCGATTTACATCCATAGACCAGTTTATATCGTATATTTTTTCGATTGTTTTGACTATTGCAGGCATAAAGGTGAGCTTTTCAACCAAATCATCCCATGCGTGCGGAAGTCGTTCGTTATTAAACATGATATCACTCCGATAAATTAATGATTCTTGTTATATTGTATCAGAAAAACATAAAATTGTAAACAAAAAGTTGTTTTGTTGACTTTTTATATGGAGTATGCTATAATTTTTGTGTTATTAAATGAAGGGAGTGGGCTTTTAATTGAACATAGATTCTTTTATGACGCCGAGACTTTTGACCGTTGCAAATATGGTAAAAGACTCAAAATCTGTTGCAGATATCGGTACAGACCACGCCTACGTTCCCGTCTATTTAGTTTTGAATAATAAAGTAAATACTGCGATTGCTATGGATATTAATAAAGGTCCCATAATGCGCGCTAAAGAAAACATTGATAGATTTTCTCTATCAGACAAAATTAAAACTCGCTTATCTGATGGATTGAGTGAACTTTTGGATAACGAGGCAGATACTGTAATTATTGCAGGCATGGGTGGAATTTTAATAAATAGCATCCTAGAAAAGGACAAAGAAAGGCTTAAATCTTTAAAATACTTTGTCCTGCAGCCTATGACAGCAATAACTGAGACGAGAAAATATCTGGCTGAAAATGGTTTTAAAATCATTGATGAAAAGTTAGCAAAGGAAAACGAAAAAATTTACACTGTAATATTGGCAACACGCGGAAAAATGACTGTTAGCGATGAGGTATATTACCATGTAGGCAAGGCTTTGATTACGAATAAGGATTCTGTCTTACCTAAGCTCTTAGACGGCAAAATATATGAATACGAAAAGGCAATTGCCTCTATGAAAAACACAAAGAGTGAAGAAGCAACACGAAAATCGTTGTACTTTGAATATCTTTTAAAAGAGTTTAAAAGGATAAAAAGGGAGTGTGCGAAATGGTAAAGCTTAATAAAATACTTGATTTTTTGTGCGATTTTGCACCTTTGGAATATGCAGAGGATTATGATAATGTCGGACTCATACTGGGAGATAAATATAAACAAGTAGAAAAAATACTGGTAACTTTAGATATAGACAACGTTGTGGCAGATCATGCTGTCTTAAAGGAATGTGATTTAGTAATATCACACCATCCTTTAATATTTAGCCCGATAAAGAAAATCGTTTCGGATGATTCTACGTCAAAAACAATTATAACACTTTTAAAAAATAATGTTTCACTGATTTCGATGCATACTAATTTTGACAGTGTAGAATCAGGTCTTTGCGATTTATTTATGGATAAAATTGCACAAACTAAAGACAGAATATCGATTGATAAAGAAATACAGTCAGGCTGTGGCAGAATTGCTCTTTTAGACAAAGAAACAAAGCTTTTAAATATTTTAGACACAGTTAAGAAAGAATATAAACTGGATAATATAAAATATATCGGAGAAAAAGATAAAAAAATCGAAAAGATTGCTGTGTGCAATGGCGGAGGAGCTGACTTTATTTATAAAGCTAAGGAAATGGGCGCAGATCTTTATATTTCTGGGGACTTTAAGTACCACCACGCAAGATTTGCCTACGAAAACGATATGGCTTTGATTGAAGTTCCGCACTATAATGCAGAGATTATCTTTTGTGATTATATGAAAGGAATTTTAAAAGACAAGTTCGGAAATAATTTACAGATTTTTGTTACCGACAAAAATATAGATGTTTGGAAAAGCATTTAGATTGTTGATATTTGGAGGAAATAATGGATAATACAATTATAAAGCAAACATATGCATTACCAACGCTGCCTGTTCGTGGACTTGTAGTGTTTCCTAATACACTTGTTCATTTTGATGTAGCGAGAGAAAAGTCACTTATGGCTTTAGAAAATGCTATGGTTAATAAACAGATGGCATTTGTTACGATGCAGACAGACCCGACGATTGAAAATCCAAAGGCGTCAGATATAGAGTCCGTGGGAACAATATGTAAAATAAGTCAGGTTGTAAAAATGCCAAACAACACAGTAAGGGTGCTTGTGGAAGGCATAAAGAGGGCTAAAATATGCGAGGTTTTGAAAACAAAGCCTTATTTTGTTTCGCTTGTTGATGAAATAGAAGATGACGATTACGACGAAAAAACGATTGAAAGCGAAGCGCTTCGCAGAAAACTTGTTGAAGAGTTTATGAATTATCGCGACTATAACAACAGAGTCAATAGCGATTTTGTGTTGTCGCTGGAAAATACGGAGGACACATCACGCTTAACAGACAGTATAGCTTCCAATATGCCGCTAAAACTTTCAGATAAGCAGAAAATTTTAGATATATTTGATACAAAAGTTCGTGCAGAGTTTCTGCTCGAACTACTGCTTCGTGAAATTCAGATAGCAGAAGTAGACACAAATATAGACAGAAAAGTAAAAAAGAACATAGATAAAAATCAGCGCGAGTACTTTTTGCGTGAACAACTAAAGGTGATTCATGAAGAACTGGGCGACGATACAGAGTACGAACTTGATGAATACAAAAAGAAATTAGATGCGCTTGATTTACCTGAAAAAGTAGCAGAAAAATGCGAAAAAGAACTTGCGCGCCTTTCTAAAATGTCAGTTAATAACCCCGATGCAAATGTCATCAGGACATATTTAGAGTGGATTTGCGATCTTCCCTGGAACAATTATACCAAGGACACGCTAAAGGTTTCAAACGCTAAAGAAGTTTTAGACCGTGACCATTACGGTTTAAAAGAAGTAAAAGAACGCATAATGGAATATTTGGCTGTTAAAAAAATCACAGGCTCTATGGCAGGACCTATTCTTTGTTTAGTTGGACCTCCGGGAGTTGGTAAAACGTCAATAGCCAAATCGATTGCTGAAAGTATGGGCAGAAGCTATGCCAGAATTTCCCTGGGCGGAATACGTGACGAGGCAGATATCCGCGGTCACAGACGCACATACATCGGCTCTATGCCCGGCAGAATTATAACTGCTTTAAAACAGGCAGGAACCAACAATCCGCTTATGCTTTTTGACGAAATAGACAAAATGGCATCAGATTACAGGGGTGACCCTGCAGCAGCACTTTTGGAGGTTTTGGATTCTGAGCAAAATACAAAATTCCGCGACCATTTTATGGAGGTGGATTTTGATTTGTCTAATATATTATTTATAGCAACCGCGAACACATTAGACACAATACCGAGTCCGCTTTTAGATCGTATGGAAATTATTGAGCTTCCCGGATATACCTCTGAAGAAAAATTCCAGATTGCCAAAAAACATCTTATAAATAAACAGCTTAAAAAGCACGGATTAACGAAGAAAAATGTTTTGATTAACGATGGCGCAATCAAAGGCATAATATCTCATTATACAAAAGAGGCAGGGGTAAGAACCTTAGAGCGTAAAATAGCAAATGTTTTAAGAAAATCAGCACTCAAGATTGTAGACAGCCCCGAAACACAGGTTAAGGTAACATCTAAGAATTTAGAGGAATTTTTAGGAAAAGAAATCTTTTTAAATGATGTTACGTCTAAAAAAGATGAAATAGGTGTTGTTACAGGACTTGCATGGACACAAGTTGGCGGTGATACGCTTTCTGTTGAAGTAAACATTATGGAAGGCAGTGGAAATCTTGAACTTACAGGTCAACTCGGTGATGTTATGAAAGAATCTGCTAAAGCTGCGGTAAGCTTTGTTCGTTCAAATTGTGCTAAATTTTCTATTGATTGTGATTTTTATAAAAACCGTGACATTCATATACACGTACCTGAAGGTGCTACGCCCAAAGACGGTCCGTCAGCGGGCATCACTATTGCAACAGCCCTGGTTTCGGCACTTTCGGGAAGATGTGTTAATCACAAAGTTGCAATGACCGGAGAGATTACAATTCGCGGCAGAGTTCTGCCAATAGGCGGACTTCGTGAAAAAACATTGGCAGCATATCAGGCAGGGATTAAGACTGTTATTATTCCTTATGAAAATCAAAAGGATATTGACAATTTAGAAGATGTAGTTAAAGAAAATGTCGAAATAATCCCCGTACGCAATATGAATGACGTTTTAAAAATTGCGCTTATATGAAAAGAGGTAAATGATGAAGGTAAACATTCATAAGGCTGAGTTTTTGCTTTCTGCTGAAAAAAAAGAGCACTATCCGGTAACAAGCATGCCGGAGGTGGCATTTATCGGCAGGTCAAATGTAGGCAAGTCTTCTATGATAAATAAAATTTTAGGAAGAAACAACTTTGCAAGAGTGAGCCAAAAGCCTGGAAAAACTGTAACGATAAATTTTTATAATATTGATAACAAATTGATGCTTGTTGACCTTCCTGGCTATGGCTACGCTTCAGCAAGTCATTCAGAAAGAAAAGCAATGACAGGAATAATCGGTAACTACTTATCAGACAGACGTCAGTTAACACAGGTGATACTGCTTGTTGATTGTCGCCATAAGCCATCGAAAGATGATAAACAGATGGCCCGTGCCATAAAGGCATCGGGTGCACAGGCGGTAGTATTTGCAACAAAGTCTGACAAGCTTAGCAAACTGGCACTTGAAAAGAATCTTGAGATGATTGTTGAAGAGTTAGAGCTTGAAGAAGGGGATATTTTAATTCCGTTTTCAATTCAGAGCACAGAGGGACAAGAAGCCTTCTGGGACTATATTTATGACTTTATTTTAGACGATGAGGAAGAGTAAAATGGCATTAAACATTGTTTTGGTAGAACCCGAAATTCCGCAGAATACAGGAAATATAGCAAGGACATGTAAGGCGACGGGTAGTGTTTTGCATATTATAAAGCCTATGGGTTTTACTATCGATGACAAAAAATTAAAAAGAGCAGGACTTGACTACTGGTACGAGTTGGATATAAGGTATTATGAAAACTTAGACGACTTTTTTTCAAAATGTCCCGGCAACTACTACTTTTGCTCGACAAAATCAAAAAACAGACATTCTGATGTTTGTTTTTCAGATGGGGATTATTTGTTTTTTGGTAAAGAAACCAAAGGTCTGCCCGAACCTCTCTTAAAAGAAAATTACGATAGGTGCATTCGTATTCCGATGACTGCATCCTCAAGATCATTAAATCTTTCAAATTCGGTTGCTATTGTGCTTTATGAGGCATTAAGACAGCTTGATTATGCAGGACTTTGCGATGAGGGAGAACTGACAGGAAGACTGGATTAAAGGAGAAAACTGTGGAAAACTACGTAGAAATAAAAGGCTATGATAACGACTTTGTTCCTCGACATATTTTTGAGTGTGGTCAATGCTTCAGGTTTAAAAAAGAGAAAGATAACAGCTATACACTGGTTGCAAAAAACAAAGTTATAAATATTTCAAAACGCGATGGAAAAATTATCCTAAAAAATACTAAAGACGAAGATGTGGCTGATATCTGGTCTGATTACTTTGATTTAAACACAGACTATAATAAAATTAAACAGACATTATCAAAAGACAAACACTTAAAAGAGTTTGTGCTGTATGGAAACGGCATAAGAATATTAAATCAGGATATTTGGGAATGTATAATTTCTTTTATAATTTCTGCTAATAACAATATCCCGAGAATACAGGGGATTATAGAAAGATTGTGCGCTCGTTACGGCGATGCGATAGATGCTTTTGGTAATACATATTATACATTTCCTGATGCTGACAGATTAAAACATATCAAAAAAGATGATCTTGCTTTTTTGCGCTCAGGGTACAGAGATTCGTATATTTTAGATGCTATTAATAAAGTGTCAACAGGAAGTATTAACGCAGACGAGTTAAAAAACTTAAGTACACAAGATGCAAAGCATGAGCTTTTGAAAATTAAAGGAGTAGGCAATAAGGTTGCAGATTGTATACTTTTGTTTGGAAACAAAAGAAGTGAAACATTCCCTATTGACGTTTGGGTAAGGCGCTCTGTCGGAGCAGTTTATCATGACGAAATAAATGATATGACAATTTCAGATTTTGCAAGCAAAAAATTTGGTGATTTGGCAGGTTATGCACAGCAATACTTGTTTTATTATATGAGAGAAAACTCATAAAGGGGGCTTATTATGGCTAACAAGAAAACCTTTGAAGATTCAATTGAAGAATTAGAAAAAATAGTTAAAAAGCTTGAAACTGGTGATTGTCCTTTGGATGAAGCAGTAAAGCTTTTTGAACAAGGTGTTAAGATTTCTAAGGACTGCCACAAAACGCTTAACCAGGCAGAGCAGAAGATTAAGCTTTTAACTGAGGCTGATGAAATTTTTGACGCCAAGGAGGAGTAAAATTGGATTTTTTTAAAGAATTAGAAGAAAAGATTATAGAAGTTAACAAGAGCTTAGATAAATATATTGAAGAAAAGGAATATCCTCAGGCTACAATATATAAAGCTATGAATTATAGTCTAAGTGCCGGAGGCAAAAGAATCAGACCGGTTATTATGTTGTCTGCAGCCGAGCTTATCAGTGGAAACTACGACGGTGTTATGCCGTTTGCATGTGCTCTTGAGATGATTCATACATATTCGTTGATTCATGACGATTTGCCTTGTATGGACAACGATGATTTGCGACGTGGCAAACCAACTAATCATAAAGTGTTCGGTGAGGCTATCGCAGTACTTGCCGGAGATGCACTTTTAAATAAAGCTTTTGAAACAATTTTAAAAAATTCCCAAATGTCACCGAATATGACTTTAGCTGCGATGAACGAAATTGCCATATCTTCAGGAACAGAAGGAATGATTGGCGGTCAGGTTATTGATATAGAGTCTGAAAATAAGCAGATTGACGCTGTAACATTAATGACTCTGCACATCAATAAAACGGGTGCGCTTATTATGACAGCGGCAAAAGTTGGAGCACTTTTAGGTGGCGGTACACGTGAGGATTTGCTCACTTTAGAAGAGTTTGCAAGATATTTAGGAATTGCTTTTCAAATTAAAGATGACATTTTAGATGTTGAAGGCAGTGCAGAAGTTTTAGGAAAAAACATCGGAACTGACGCGCAAAAGCAAAAGTCCACTTTTGTAAGTATATATGGTTTAGAGCAGTCAAAGAGGATTTTAGAAGACTATACGCAAAAAGCCATAGATGCCTTATCTGTTTATGGTGATAGGTCAGAATTTTTAATAGAGCTTGCAAAATTTTTGCTGGACCGTGAGAATTAATTTTTTGTAAAGACTTTAAAAAAATCTTTACTATTTTATAAAAATATGTTATATTACGATTGATAATAAAAGTTAATAAGTATAGGTGGTGCAGTATCCTAGTCAGAAACGCTTATTCCCAGGACGGACCTAAAAAGCCGTTAAAGGGCACATCGATGAAGTTTCTGGTGTTTGCTTTCGATGCCAGTCGGGGGTTTATGCTGGAAGTTAAGGCTTAAGGGCGCTTTGCAATGGCATGTGAATGAGGACCCTTTTTCCGTGGAGACCTGTTCTTGTGCTTTATTTGCTCCTTATATTTTTAAGGACTTATTAAGGTACGAAACAGGGTTAAACCTGTCACTCGGTGCGAATGCTATAACTTAGCATGAGCGCTGTGGACAGCGTAGCCTGCCTTGAGTGATTATGAGGGATAGTTGTTAAAACTTGATGGCTTCGGCCAAAGCTATCAGGTTATCGCTTCTTGAAATCATAATTGCAAAAGAGGATAAGAATAAGTGTAACTGTTTGGGAAAACCTCTAGGCTGTTCATAAGAGATACCATGGGGATTGCAGTGTGGATTTAAGTGGTGATTCGGTTCTGTATTGGGAAACCATACAGGATAAGCTTTAAATGGAAACTGCTGTTTCGGCGACGATTCAGTAGCTTATCGGGAAATCCTACCGGACCTAAACCGCAAAATTTACTCATAGTATCACCACCTATTTTACTTAAATTTAATCTTAAATTATAAAGGGTTGGTGTAAAAATTGTCTGACGAATCAAGAGACAAAAAAACCACAAACAAGAAAAAAGTAAAAGAACAAAAGGGCCGTAGGTGGGTTGTTACTGTTATTCTTATGACATTTGCCATTTCATCGATAATGCAGATGATTCAGGCGGGGCTTATGAATAAAGTTAATCTCGCCATGGCTTTTGTTATTTTAATAGTGTTTGTTTTGATAGGTATATTTTTTGACATTATTGGTGTTGCTGTAACATCAGCTAGTGAAGTGCCTTTTCATTCGCTCTCTTCACAAAAAATCAGAGGCGCTAAAGAATCAGTACGACTCATTCGCTCTGCAGACAGAGTAGGCTCTTTTTGCAATGATGTAATTGGCGATATTGTGGGAATAATCTCAGGTAGTGCAACGACAGCGATTGTAGCTATGGTTATGGCACTTGGAGCAGATATTTATGAGTTTGCATTGGCAACAGTTATGACTGCTGTTGTTGCAGCGCTGACTGTTGGGGGTAAGGCATTTGGCAAAAGGATTGCGATAGAAAAGTCAAATGACATCGTCTTTTTTGTCGGAAAGGTTATAAGCTTTGTGTCGCCTGTAAAATAATTATAAAAAACTATAAACCGAAACAAAATTAATCATTAAAAGGTGAATTTATGCTAAATCCAAAAAATATAAAATTAGAAGATAGAGAATTGTTCTTTAAACATATAGGACAGAGCGAAAATTCTACGCTTAGCTTTACTACGCTCTACACATGGTCGTTTGACAATCGAATCAGATACGATATTGTAGATGATTGCCTGGTGATGGTTTTTTGCGGAACAAATAACTGCCTGTGCACCTTCCCGTACGGGGACGGTGACAAGATATCTGCACTTAAAAAATCGTATAATTATATGAAACAAACAGGAAATCCATCTTTTGCATTAATGACAGAAGAACAAGGGAAAATGCTGTGTGAGGTTTTTCCTGGTGAATTTGAGATTGTTTCGGATGAAAATAATGCAGATTACGTCTATTTAACAGATGATTTGATAAATTTAAAAGGGAAAAAATATCAACAAAAAAGAAATCATCTAAATGCTTTTTTGAAAAATTACGAGTATAGTTATGAAAGACTCTCTATGGATAATTTAGATGAGATAAAAGAGCTTTTTTATAAGTGGCATTCCTTGCAGACAAATCATGATGTTGGTCTATCAGATAAGGCAACAATGCGTTTTTTAGACAATATGGACAAGCTGGGCGTTATTGCAGCCGGCATTCGTGTTGATGGAAAACTGGTGGCATTTTCGGCAGGAGAGGCAATAACCGATGATATGGCGCACGTTCCCATGGAATTTGCAGATATAAATTACCGAGGTGCGTTTAACCTGATAAATCGTGAATTTTGCAAAAATGAATGGAAAGATTATAAGTATATAAACCGTGAGGAAGATATGGGTGTCCCGGGTATGAGATACGCAAAGAGAGCCTATAATCCGGTGAAAATGACAGAAAAATACAGAACAATATATAAAGGATAAGAAAAATGAAAGCAACAGTAATCGGGGGTGGTCTTGCAGGGTGCGAGGCTGCCTGGCAGTTAGCTAAAAATAAAATAAATGTGACGCTTTACGAAATGAAGCCGGATAAAAAAACACCTGCGCATCACCTTGATTTGTTGGGTGAGCTTGTGTGTTCAAATTCGCTCCGTGCCGACACTTTAGAAAATGGCGCGGGACTTTTAAAGCAGGAAATGCGCCTTTTAGGATCTTTGGTTACGGAGTGCGCAGATGCAACAAAAGTACCTGCAGGCGGTGCTTTAGCTGTTGACAGGGTAGGCTTTGCGCAAATGATAACAGACAAAATAGCAAAAAATCCATATATAACAGTTGTCAATGAAGAAATTAAAAAAATACCTGACGATGAGGTTGTGATTATAGCGACGGGTCCATTGACATCGGATGATTTTTCGAAAGAAATAGCCTCTTTTTTGGGCGATAAGTACATGTATTTTTATGATGCTGCTGCACCTATTGTCACATATGATTCTATTGATAAGTCAAAGGTCTTTAAAAAGGCGAGATACGACAAAGGCACAGCAGATTACGTGAATTGTCCAATGAACAAAGAGGAATATAAAGCGTTTTACGAAGCACTAATCAGTGCTGAAACGGCAGAACTTAAGGACTTTGAAAATGACAAGGTTTTTGAAGGATGTATGCCTGTTGAGGTAATGGCAAAAAGAGGAGAAGATACCCTGACATTTGGTCCTTTAAAGCCTGTAGGGCTAAATCACCCCGAAACGAACGAAAGCTATTACGCAGTGGTTCAGTTAAGACAAGATAACAAAGAGGGAACACTGTATAATATTGTTGGATTTCAAACTCATTTAAAGTTTCCTGAACAAAAACGTGTGTTTTCTATGATACCAGGGCTTGAAAATGCTGAATTTGTGCGTTTTGGTGTAATGCACAGAAATACATATATTCACTCTCCGGGAACGCTTACCAAAAACTACGAAACGATAAAAAGACCAGGACTCTACTTTGCAGGTCAAATGACAGGTGTAGAAGGTTACGTAGAGTCTGCGTCATCAGGAATCGTTGCGGGGATTGCTGCTTCAAGAAAAATTTTAGGAAAAGAAGAAATAGACTTTCCTAAAACCACAGCGACAGGCGCACTTTCTCATTACATTTCAGAGTTTAATGGTGCAGATTTTCAGCCGATGAACATTAATTTCGGAATTATTGAAAGCTATCCTTGCCGCATAAAGAACAAAAGAGAAAGATATACAAAAATTTCAGAACGCGCGTTATTAACTTTGAAAAAAATTATTGAGGAACAGTTATGAATTTAGATAAATTTAATGATAAACAAAAAGAGGCAATTTTATCCACTGATGGACCGCTTTTAATCCTTGCAGGTGCAGGTTCGGGTAAAACAACAGTGGTTGTAAACAAAATAGCATACATATTAGAACAAAAACTATGCCCGCCGTACAGCATACTTGCCATAACCTTTACAAATAAAGCTACAAACGAGCTTAAAACACGTGTGGATAACATCTTAGGCGAAGATAGTGAAGGAATATGGATTGGAACATTTCACTCTATCTGTATGAAAATTTTGCGCCGATATATAGTAAAGCTTGGTTATCAGCAGGATTTTTTGATTTATGACTCTGCTGACCAGAAGACATTAATCAAAAGATGCATGAAAGAGCTTAATATAGATGAAAAACTTTTTCCCCCTAAAATGATTTTAGCAGAGATTTCTGCAGCCAAAGATAATTTGATGGAACCTGATGTGTATTTAGCAGCTCATCAGGGAGATTTGAGAAAAACACAGATAGGCGAGTGCTACAAAATATATCAAAAAAGACTTTTTGAAGCTAATGCGCTGGATTTTGATGATATCATAATTTTGACAGTTAAGCTTTTTTCTTGTGACAGTGAGGCACTTGAATACTATCAGAATAAGTTTAAATATGTTTTTGTCGATGAGTATCAGGATACCAATAATGCACAATATATACTAACTAGTTTGCTTGCTGGAAAATACAAAAACATTTGTGTTGTAGGTGACGATGACCAGAGTATATATAAATTCCGAGGTGCTAATATCAATAATATTTTAGATTTTGAAACAGACTATGAAAATGCAAAAGTTATTAAGCTTGAGCAAAATTATCGTTCAACACAAAATATTTTAAGCGCTGCAAATCAGGTGATTGCAAATAATATAGCCCGTAAAGGTAAAGAGCTTTGGACAAGCAATGGAGATGGGGAAAAAATAACTCTCTACGAGGCAAGTGACGAGTATGGTGAAGCAGATTTTATATGTAAAACAATAGAAAAGTCTGTAAAACTCGGTGATAAAAAGTATTCAGATGTTGCTATTTTGTACCGCACAAATGCTCAGTCCCGAGTGCTTGAAACGATGTTATCAGGTTTTGGTATTCCATATCGTGTTTTAGCAGGACTGAGGTTTTATGACAGAAAAGAAATAAAGGATATGCTAGCATACTTAAGGCTTGTATACAATCCCAATGACAACATATCTTTGATTAGAATTGTAAATGAACCGTCAAGAAAAATCGGCGTAACTTCGGTTGAAAAAGTCGCTGCAGTTGCAGCAGAAAATAATGTAAGTATGTTTGAGGTTATGAAAAACGCCGACAGATTTCAAGAACTTTCAAAAGTAGCTGTAAAGCTTATGGACTTTGCAAGACTTATTGAAGATATCAGAGATAGTTCTGATATGTCAAGTCCGTCGCGAATTTTAGAAACGCTCTATTCACGTTCAGGATATGAGCAAATGCTTTTGCTCGAAAACACAGTTGAAAATCAAACGAGAATAGAAAATATCCGCGAATTTATTGTCTCTGCCAGAGAATATGAAAAGGCGACAGAAGAACCTACTTTATCTGAATTTTTGGAAAGTACGGCTTTAGTTGCTGATGTTGATAATTATGATGAAGAGTTGGAAAGTGTGGTTTTAATGACCTTGCATTCTGCTAAAGGGCTTGAGTTTCCGGTTGTTTTTATGTGCGGTATGGAAGATGGACTTTTCCCGAGTCAGCGCTCTATGTATTCTCAGGAAGAAATTGAAGAGGAACGTCGCTTATGCTATGTAGGTATAACGAGAGCTAAAAAAGAATTATATCTTACATACGCCGACAGGCGCTCAATGTATGGCGGTTCTACATACAGTAAAGCATCGAGATTCTTAGATGAAATCCCAATTAATTATCTCAATATAATTGAGCAACCAAAACAGACAAACGTTGCTCATAGTGTAAAGACATCACAAAGTGAAATGTTTGATAAAATATTTGCGCGAAAGAATAAAGAAATACAAGATTCAAAAACTTCGCTGCCGATATTTGATTTTAAAGCAGGAGATATGGTTATTCACCGTAAATTTGGTAAAGGTATGATTTTATCTGTTACACCTGCATCCGGAGATGTTAAACTTGAAATTGTATTTGAAGATGTCGGAACAAAATCTTTAATGGGGTCATTTGCGAAATTAAAAAAAGCATAAGTAAGCTGTGGCTAATGCCACAGCTTACTTTTATTTTACAAACAAATCAATATCTTCAAACGTGATATTGTCGTGAAGTGCAAAGTTTACTCCGTTTGCTACAACTTCGGCGCATCTTTTGATTAAAATGTCAATTTCTTTGGGAGTGGTGGAAAAACTCAGTATCTCTTTGGAAATATTTTGAGAACGCAAAATGTTATCGATTGGCAATTCCTCACCTAAATCGCAAAAAAGCAATTCGAGAGTGTCTTCTGTTATTGTGATTGCATCAACAACAGTTGGTACACCGATGGCAATAACTGGTATCCCCAAAGTTTTTTCTGATATTTCCTTTCTGTTATTACCAACGCCTGCGCCGGGTGATATGCCAGTGTCGCAGATTTGAATAGTGTTTGTAATCCTATTAATACTTCTGGCGGCGAGGGCATCTACCACAATTACAGTTGATGGTTTTATTTTTTTGCACACAGAACTGATGATTTCCTCGGTCTCGATACCCGTAATGCCTAAAACTCCTGGAGCAAGCGCACAAACAGAAGCAAAATCAGGTGATAAAAGCTCAGGAGCGTGTGAAAACATATGTCTTGTGACAACAAGCCTGTCTACAGTTTCAGGACCAAGTGAGTCGGAGGTAATAGCGCGGTTTCCTAAGCCTATTACAAGTATTGGCTTATCAATATCATCGTTTATTAATTGTTTTATTTCGTTTGCTATTTGCTTTACGATGCGCTCATAGAGCTTTTTATCTATATACCTTAAGTCGGGGGTCGATATCGTAACATAGTTTCCAACGGGTTTTCCCATTTTTTGAGCAGCATCTTCGTTTTTGATTTCTACATGAGTAATTTCGATGTCTTTAATTGATTTGTCGTAAACGCTTACGCCCGAGATATTTTCTGCAGTTTCCTGGAACATCTCATGAGTTTCCAGTGCTAAATCGGTTCTTATGTTTTGCATATTTTCTTGCTCCTTGACAGATTTTTTCTTATATTTTGTTCAAAAAGTTTAGACATTATGTGTTTTTTATAAAAAAAGTTGTTTTTTTTGCAAAAAAACTCTTTTAAAAATGTAAAAAAAGTGATATTATATAATTTATATTAGTATGCAATGGAGGAGAAACAATGGGAAAGGAAAAATTTTATATTACCACTGCGATAGCCTACACATCCAGAAAACCTCATATTGGGAATACTTTTGAGATTGTTTTTACCGATGCTATTGCGAGATTTAAAAAGCAAATGGGCTATGATGTATTCTTCCTGACAGGAACTGATGAACATGGTCAAAAAATTCAAGAAGAAGCAGAAAAAGCCGGAATAACTCCTAAACAGTATGTTGATAATGTAGCAGGCGAAATCAAAAAGATTTGGGATTTGATGGGTGCTGACTATGATAAATTTATAAGAACAACAGACGACTACCACGAAAAAAGCGTACAGCATATTTTCAAAAAACTCTATGAACAGGGCGACATTTATAAAAGCGAGTACGAAGGCTGGTACTGTGTGCCATGTGAATCATTTTTTACAGAAAATCAGCTGGTAGACGGTTGCTGTCCTGATTGTGGAAGACCGGTGAAGAAGACAAAGGAAGAAGCCTACTTCTTTAAAATGAGCAAATATCAGGATGCTTTAATGAAACATATTGAAGAAAATCCTGATTTCATACAGCCTGAGAGCCGTAAAAAAGAAATGATTAACAACTTCTTAAAACCGGGGCTTCAGGATTTATGTGTTTCAAGAACATCTTTTACATGGGGTGTGCCCGTAGAATTTGACCCGGGACATGTAATTTATGTGTGGGTTGATGCACTTTCTAACTACATTAACGCGCTGGGTTATGACCCGGAAAAAGAATCATCAGAGCTTATGAAAAAATACTGGCCTGCTGATGTTCACATTATTGGTAAGGATATTTTGCGTTTTCATACAATATATTGGCCGATATTTTTGATGGCACTTGATTTGCCATTGCCCAAGCAAGTGTTTGGACATCCCTGGCTTTTGTCCGGTAATGACAAGATGAGTAAGTCAAAGGGCAACGTAATGTATGCAGACGACTTAGCTGACCTTTTTGGAGTAGATGCAATAAGATACTACTTACTAAAAGAAATGCCTTATGCTCAGGATGGTACGATTACTTATGAAAATATAATTTCGCGATATAATGCAGATTTGGCAAATACTTTAGGTAACCTTGTTAACCGTACAGTTTCTATGGTTAATAAGTATTTTGACGGAATAATCCAGCCTGTTTGCCATGGTGATTATGACGATGAACTAAAGGCTCAGGCGCTATCGTGCGTTAAGATTGTAATAGATAAGATGAATGAGTTTAAGACATCTGATAGCTTAGAAGAAATTATGAATCTTGCTCGTCGTTCCAATAAATATATTGATGAAACTATGCCATGGGTTTTAGCTAAAGATGAAGCACAAAAGGCAAGACTCGGCGGAGTTTTATATAATTTGTTAGAATCAATAAGATTTATTGCTGTTTTACTCGGGCCTTTTATGCCTGAAACTGCAAAGAGTATATTTGCACAGATTAACACAAGCGAAATATCTTTTGATTCACTTGATGAATTTGGCAAGATAAAAGCAGGTGATAATGTAGCTACAGCAACACCTTTGTTTATTCGTTTAGATGAGGCTAAAAAGCTCGAAGAGATTGAAAAGAGCCTGGAAAAACCTGTAGCTCAAGAAAAAGAGCCTGAAAACTTAATTTCCATTGATGATTTTGCAAAAGTTGAAATAAAAGTTGGTAAGGTTTTAGAGTCAAAGTTTGTAGAGGGAGCAGACAAACTTTTGGTTTCGAAAATAAAAGTGGGCGATGAGATAAGGCAAATTGTTTCAGGTATCGCGAAATTCTATCCACCTGAAGAGTTTGTAGGAAAAAATGTTGCGGTTGTAACAAACTTAAAACCCGTTAAGCTCCGCGGTGTATTATCTGAGGGTATGATTTTAGCTGCAAGTGATAAGAAAAACTTATCCTTGTTAACTTTGGATAAAGAAATCGCAGACGGAACAAATATTGGTTAATTTAAAATTTTATATATAAATAGGAGGCGTATACAACGTGAGTAAATTCTTGGACAGAATTAAAGAACGTGCAAAAATGGACAAAAAAACAATCGTATTGGCAGAGGGCGAGGATATCCGTACTATAAAGGCTGCTGATATGATATTAAAAGAAGGGATTGCAAACCTTATTATTTTAGGTAATAAGGCTAAAGTTGCAGAACTGGCTATGGGACTTGATATTTCCGAAGCTACAATCTTAGATCCCGAAACAGATGAAAAACGCGAAAAATTTGCAAATGAATTTTATGAAATGAGAAAAGCTAAAGGTATGACACCTGAAAAAGCATACGAAACAATGGCAAATCCGTTGTATTTCGGTGTTATGATGGTAAAGCTTGGCTATGCTGACGGACAGGTTGCAGGTGCTGTATATTCTACATCTGATGTACTTCGTCCTTGCTTACAGATATTAAAAACAGCACCGGGAACAAAGCTTGTAAGTGCTTTCTTTGTAATGGTTGTTCCGGATTGCGAATATGGTCACAACGGCACATTTATTTATGCAGATAGTGGACTTAACGAAAATCCTGATGCAGATGCAGTTTCAGAAATTGCTATTTCTTCAGCAGCATCTTTTAAACAGTTAATAGAAGCTGACCCTGTTATTGCAATGCTTTCATATTCATCTTATGGCAGTGCTAAGAGCGAGTTAGTTGACAAAATGCAATTGGCAACAAAGCTTGCCAAGGAAAAACGTCCTGACTTAATGCTTGACGGAGAACTTCAGGTAGATGCAGCAATAGTTCCTGAAATCGGCGCATCAAAAGCTCCTGGTTCACCAGTTGCAGGTAAGGCAAATGTATTAGTTTTCCCTGATTTAAACGTTGGTAATATTGCATACAAGCTCACACAGCGTTTGGCAAAAGCAGAGGCGTATGGTCCTATAACACAGGGTATTGCAAAACCTTGTAATGATTTATCGCGTGGTTGCTCAGCAGAAGATATTGTTGGTGTTTGTGCTATTACTTGTGTTCAGGCACAGGCTCAGGATAACAAATAAGAAAGAGGTATTACATAAATGAAAGTTTTAGTTATTAACGCAGGTAGTTCTTCATTAAAATATCAGCTTATTGATATGGATACAGAAAATGTAATGGCAAAAGGTTTGTGCGAAAGAATCGGTATTGACGGCTCAAAACTTACCCATACACCAAACGGCGGAGACAAGGTAGTTATAGAAAATCAGATGCCTAATCATGGTGTTGCAATCAATATGGTTTTAGCGGCTCTGACTGATAAGGAACATGGAGTAATTGCTGATATGAACGAAATTTCAGCAGTTGGCCATAGAGTAGTGCACGGTGGAGAATTCTTTAGCGGAAGCGTACTTATTACAGACGAATTAAAGAAAGTAGTTGAAGAATGTAACTCTTTAGCACCGCTTCATAATCCTGCAAACCTGACAGGTATTGCAGCTTGTGAAGAAGCAATGCCTGGTATTCCAAACGTTGGTGTATTTGATACGGCTTTTCATCAGACAATGCCGAAAAAAGCTTATATGTATGGTATTCCTTATGAGTATTATGAAAAGTACAAAGTAAGAAAATATGGTTTTCACGGCACATCGCACAACTATGTATCTCACAGAGTTGCTGAAATGATGGGAAAACCGATAGAAGAATTAAAAATTATTACTTGTCATTTGGGTAACGGTTCTTCAATCGCTGCTGTAGATGGCGGTAAAGTAGTGGATACATCAATGGGATTTACACCGCTTGATGGTCTTGTTATGGGAACTCGTTCAGGTTCTATTGACCCTGCGATAATTCCATTCCTCGCTAAAAACGAAGGTCTTTCAGTTGAAGAAATCGACAGCATCTTAAATAAAAAATCAGGCGTGCTTGGTGTTTCAGGCGTATCATCTGACTTCAGAGATTTAGATGAAGCGGCAGCTGCAGGTAACGAAAGAGCGGCGCTTGCACTTGAAATGTTTGCAAGCAGCGTAAAAGGATATATCGGAAGATATGCTTCAATTATGGGTGGTGTAGACGTTATCACATTCGCAGGTGGCGTTGGAGAAAACAGCACAGATATGAGAGCAAATATTTTATCAGGTCACGAATTTATGGGCGTTGAGATTGACCTGGATAAAAACAAAGTTCGCGGCAACGAGGCGGAGATTTCAACAGCAAATTCAAAGGTTAAAGTATTCGTTGTTCCTACAAATGAAGAACTTACAATCGCAAGAGATACAAAGAGAATCATAGAAGGAAAATAATATTACATAAGACGCCAAAATTATTTTGGCGTCTTATTTTCAGGTGATTATATGGCAAAGAAAATAGTAGATTTTCATGCACATGCTTTTGACGAAAAAATAGCAATAAAGGCAACCGAAAATCTACATAAGTATTATAAAATGGAGCCTGTTGCAGACGGAAGGCTCATACATTTATTTGAAAGCGCAAAGGAAAATAATATAGATAAGCTTGTGTTATGTGCAACAGCTACAAAGCCCACGCAAGTCCAGTTGATAAACAATTATATTTCAGGTCTTATAAATGAGAATATAATAGGCTTCGGGACACTGCATCCTGATTATGAAAATATAGACGAAGAAATTAATCGTATGATTGAGCTTGGATTGTCCGGTATAAAACTTCATCCTATTTTTCAAAACTATAATATTGACGAAGAAAAAGCTATGAAAATGTTTGAAAAAATTGGTTCGAAGTTACCTATTCTGATTCATTTGGGAGACAGAAATATTGATAACACATCACCAAGGCGTCTTGCAAAGGTTATGGAGAGATATCCTGATATCACATTTATAGGCGCTCATTTGGGAGGTTATAGCGAGTGGGAAGAAGCAAAGAAATATCTTATCGGTAAAAATTTATACATAGATACCTCAAGCTCATTAATGTTTTTAAAACCCGAAGAGGCAAAAGAAATTATAAGACTTCACGGTGTAGATAAAGTACTCTTTGGCACTGATTATCCCCTTTCTAATCATAAGATAGAGATAAATTATTTAAAAAAACTCAAACTGAAAAAAGAAGAGTATGAAAAAATATATTGGAAAAATGCGTATAAGTTACTTTCGTTATAAAAAATAAAAGCAGAAATGACTGATTTCATTTCTGCTTTTTTATTTGTTATTCGGAAAGAATGTAGCGGCAACAACCTTGCCAAGAATTACTGCATCGCAACCATTTTTTGTTATTTTAAAAGTTTCTGTTCCGTTATCTGATATAAGCTCGATTTTTTTATCTATGGAATTAACATAACGGATAAATATCTGCTTTTTTGATTTTATCAACACAGCAGCAATATCGTGTTTTAAAACCTCACTTGCAGCGCTGAATATAATAAGACTTTTTGATGTTATTCCGTAGCTTTTCATTGAGTCATCATAAGCTTTTACAGCATAACATTCTAAATCTTCTTCAACAGGAATTGGAGAAGTGATAATTCCAATGTAATTTTCGCTTCTGTAGATGATGTTGTCAGTAATCAACTGTTTATGAAAAAGTGGCACTTCATAAATCAGCTTACCATCTTCGTTTACAGAAATTTCTATTTCATCGACTTTTCTATTTATAAGACTTTCAAACTTTACATCAAAATAAGACGCAATCTTTGCTACAGTTTCTAATTTTGGCATGTAACCACCTTTAAGATAATTGCTGATGGCAGATTTGGAAAGTCCCAAATAATGCGCTAAATCCACGTTTTTGATATTATTTTTTTTGATTAAATACTTTAAGTTTTCTGAAAAAAACTCAAAATTTTGTTCGTATTTGGACATTAAAATAATTCCTTTTTAAAAATGTTTATATTTGTTTTTTCTTGCGTGTTTATATCTTGATACAAAAATCATTACTACAATAATTCCGAGAAATGTCAAAAACCAACCGCTTAATAAAATTGATATTAGCTGCTTAAAATAGTTTCTTGATACGGAGCGACTTGCATATAAAGGGGACTCTGCAACCAATTCATCGTCATAGAAAAACTTAACAGTTCCAAGCGCTTCGTTTTCTTTTATTGGCGCTTTAATATTTTCATTAATTACAATTTCGCTTCTTAAGAGTTCTTCTGAATAATTATCCCTCGGAAGAGTTGTTTTTACGTCTTTATTTGTTTTAAGTACAAGGTGTTCTTTTCCCCATGCCCACCTAACATTACAGGTAGATGCTAATTCATCCCCCTTGATAACTGTTCTTGTTTTATAGGTTGAGTAGGCGTATATGAACATATTTTTTGTGTCAATAAACGCACGGTTATAGCTTTTAGAATTAAACACAACAGAAATTAAATCCATGTCATTTCTTACGGCGCTGCCAACAAAGCAGTATCCTGCATTACTGGTATGTCCCGTCTTAATGCCTGTTGCAAAACGGTACTGAAGAGAAATATCGCTATATGGATTTATTAGGGCGTTTCTTGTGCTAAAAACTCGTTCTGTGTGATATTTGTTTGTTTTTGGGATTGTAAGTTTCTTCATTTTAGCCATCTCTGCAAAGATCTCGTTTTCCATTGCTTTACAAGCAAGAATGGCCATGTCACGGGCTGTGGTGTAGTGGTTGTCAGAATGATAACCGTGAGGATTTTCAAAATGAGTATTTTTCATACCAAGCTCTTCGGCTGTTGAATTCATAAGATTCACAAACTCTTCGATAGAACCTGATACTTCTTCTGCCAAAACATTTGCAGCATCGTTTGCTGAATGTATAACCAAAGAATCAATAAGCTGCCTTACTGTAAGTATTTCTCCTTGTGAAATACCCATGTTAGAGCCGTCACGGTCTATATCAACAGCTTTGGCACTGGCAATGCATTCTTTGTTTAAATCAAGGTGTGTGAGCGCTAAATACGCTGTCATTATCTTTGTAGTTGAAGCGGGATACATACGAGTATCGGCATTTTTTTCATATATAGTAATGCCTGTACTTGGGTTTATCAAAATAGCAGCCTTTGCCGAAACGTCAGGGCCACTGGCAACTGCGGGTACATCTTCTGACTCTTTTTTGTCTTCTTTTTTGTTCTCGGGTTCTTCTTTTTTTACTTCTGCAGCTTCGGTTTTTTGTGCATTTGGGTCTTTTATTCTGTTGCTTGTTGCAGAAATTGTAGAATATGTAAATGAAAGTGTAAATGCAATAACAAGAAAAAATGAAACTAACTTTTTCATACAGAACTCCTAATAATAAATATCACATATATTATATTACAAAATTCTGTAATGTTCAACAAAAAAATATTTTTTTTTGAATTTTATTTATTATAATTGACATATTGGCAAAAATAACTTATAATATAAATTGTGGATTTTGATATTTTCTGACAATTAAATCCATAGTGTTAATCTAAAATAAACACTAGAAAGGGTATTAAATATGGATAGAAAAATCTTAGTTGTCGACGATGAAAAGCCGATAGTTGATATTTTAAAATTCAATCTTGAAAAAGAGGGCTTTGAAGTGCTTACTGCCGATAATGGTGTTAGCGCGTTAGAATGTGCATTAACTCAAAATCCTGACCTGATTCTTTTGGATATTATGCTTCCTAAGATGGATGGTTTTGATGTATGCAGAAAGGTTCGCGAAAAGCTAAATGTACCTATTATCATGATCACTGCCCGTGATGAAGAGGTAGACAAAGTATTAGGATTAGAGCTTGGTGCTGATGACTATATCACTAAACCTTTTTCTGTTCGTGAACTTATCGCAAGAGTTAAAGCAAATATGCGCAGAATTGCAAGTGATGTTACAACTGATACGGATGATAAGATTGGCGTTGGCGATAATTTCATTATAAATGCTACCCGTTATGAGGCTATTAAAAATAACGAGGTTTTAGATTTAACTCTGCGTGAGTACGAACTTTTAAAATTCTTAGTAACCCAGCCAAATCGTATTTTCACGAGAGAAGCACTGCTTTCAAGTGTCTGGGGATATGAATTTTATGGCGATGTCAGAACGGTTGACGTAACTGTAAGACGTCTTCGTGAAAAGATTGAGGATGATTCAAGTAATCCAAAATACATTTTGACAAAACGTGGCGTAGGATATTATTTTAAAAAATAACTAAAAGGAAAATATAGATATGTTTAAAAGTTTACAATTAAAACTGGTAACCATATTTGTACTTATTGTGCTTGCAATTATGAGTGTTGCAGGCACATTTTTAGTACTTCAGGTCTATGCTGAGTACCATATTGCTTTTAAAAGTGATATGGAAAAAACCTTTACAGATGAGTATATTGCTGAGCTTAAAAATGGCAATATAAACCAAAAACTAGCGCAAAAAAAATCTGTGCTCAGGCTCGGTAATAACAGAAAGCTCTATATTATAAATCCTGATGAAAAAACGGTTATTAACGATCCTGAGGCACAAAATGATATATATATTGATTCTGAAAATTACATAGCAGCACTTTCAGGCAACAAGGGATATAAAATAAATTATTTTGAAAAACACATAGATTTTTCTGTGCCTGTTGATGGAGAAAATGAAACTGTAATCATATACATTAAAGATAACAAATCAGACCTATACCTTAAGCTAAATAAAATCATATTGGTGCTACTTCAAACAATCGGAGGATGCGTTTTAATTTTTGCTATAGCTGCGTATTTTGTAGCTAGGAAAATCTCAGTTCCAATTAAAGCCTTGACAAATTCTGCCAAACAGATTTCAGAAGGAGACTTTGACACTAAAATAGAAGAGGCGAAAACCAAGGATGAAATTGGCGTACTTATTGAGGCAGTGCGGGATATGTCGGGAAAGTTCAGAAAAACAATTTCAGATTTTTCGACTGAAAAAAATAAAATAGAAGCTATCATACAAAATATGACAGACGGCGTTATTGCTTTTGACACAAAGGGAAAAATCATACACATCAATTCAACGGCACTTAAAATGCTGAATATAGATAAAATAGAAAAATATAAGTTTGACAGACTCTTTGACGAGCTTGGTGCAAACATAAAAATCGGAGACCTTCTGTATCTTGATGATGACCGCATCTTTGAAAGAGAAATTACAAAGGATGAACTGACTCTTAAGGTGAGCTTTGCAGTTTTTAATAATGAAAGAAAGAAAAATGATGGTGTACTGGTAATGCTGCATGACGTTACAAAACAACAACAACTCGAAAAATCAAGACGTGAGTTTGTTGCAAATGTTTCGCACGAACTAAAAACACCACTTACAACTGTAAAATCTCACGCTGAAACCCTGTTAGATATTATAGGTGATAATAAAACAGCAGAAATGTTTGCAAATACCATACTAAATGAAACTGACAGAATGACGCGCTTGGTTAAAGATTTGCTGTTGATATCGAGTCTTGAGGGAAAAATGGTGCTAAATTCTTCGATGTTTTCTTTAAAGCATATGATTAAAGACGTCGTTTCTACAATGAGGTTAGTAGCAGATGAAAAGGGCCACAGACTAAGCTTTGAAGCAATTGCTGAGATTCCTGATTTTTATGGGGACAGAGATAAGATAGAGCAGGTTTTATACAACGTAATATCTAATTCTATAAAATATACACCCAATGGTGGAAAAATAAGTATAAAAGCGGGAAAACTTTATGGGGATTTCTTTGTTGAAGTAAAAGATAATGGAATTGGAATACCTGAAAAAGATTTAGACAGAATTTTTGAAAGATTTTACAGAGTAGATAAGGCGCGTAGCCGCGAATTGGGCGGCACCGGTCTTGGACTTTCTATATCTAAGAGTATTGTAGATGCTCACGGTGGAACAATAAGGGTAGAAAGTAAGGTAGGAGAAGGTACAAAGGTAATAATTTTCCTGCCTGTAACACGTGAAAATAATTAAATTTGTTTGGAGGAGCATATGTTTGCAGATACAGCTACTATAACTGTTAAAGCAGGAAATGGTGGAAATGGATTAGTTTCTTTTCATAGAGAAAAATATGTCGCTGCCGGCGGCCCTGATGGCGGTGATGGGGGACATGGCGGCGATGTTATTTTAACTGTCGATCCGCAAATGACAACCCTTTATGATTTCCGTCATAAAAGAAATTATAAGGCAGGAAACGGCGAAGACGGAAAAGCAAAGAAATCATTTGGAAAAAACGGTGAAACATTATATATAAAAGTCCCCGCAGGAACCTTGGTTAAAGATGCAGAAAGCGGAAAAATTATTGCCGATTTAAAAGTGAGCGGCGATGAGTTTGTAGCTGCTAAAGGTGGCAAGGGAGGATTTGGTAATACACATTTTGCAACTCCCACGAGACAGGTTCCGAAATTTGCAAAACCGGGACAAAAGACAAAAGAAAGAGAACTGGTTTTAGAATTAAAGCTCTTAGCTGATGTTGGTCTTGTTGGCTTTCCGAATGTTGGAAAATCTACACTTTTGTCAGTTACAAGCAGCGCCCGTCCTAAAATTGCAAATTACCATTTCACAACACTTGAGCCAAATCTTGGTGTAGTTAATGCTAAAGATGCCGGTAATTTTGTAATGGCAGATATTCCTGGTATTATAGAAGGTGCAAATACAGGCATAGGTCTTGGACACGAGTTTTTAAGACATATAGAGAGGACAAGACTTTTATTGCACGTTGTAGATGTGTCAGGAATTGAGGGTAGAAACCCGATTGAAGATTTTGATATTATTTGCAGCGAGATGGAAAAGTTTAACTCAGAACTTTCTAAAAAGCCGCAGATTGTTGTTGGAAATAAAACAGATATTGCCTGCGATGAAAATATTGTAAAAGAATTTGAAAAAGAAATAAAGAGCAGGGGATATGAAATTTATTTGATATCTGCTGCTGCCCACGTTGGTACAGATGAGCTTATGAAAATAGTAGCAGGAAAGCTAAAAGATATCCCTGTTCCTGAATTTAATGTTGAGGAAGATGACTTTGAAAGCATTAAAGAACTTGGGGATAATTTCAGCGTCGAAAAACGTGGTGATGAGTATTATGTTGAAGGTGAGTTGATACTCAAGATTATCGACAGCACTAACTTTGAAGATTATGAATCTTTGCAGTTTTTCCAAAACGCTCTTCGTTCTGCTGGTGTTATAAAAGCGCTAGAAGATAAAGGGATTGAAGAGGGAAATACAGTTAAAATGTATGATATCGAATTCGATTTCGTGTTTTAGGAGTGCATTATGGACTTTAAAGCATACGGAAAAATCAACCTTTCATTAGATATAACAGGACTTTTGGAGAATGGTTATCACAGTGTTTCTATGGTTATGCAGCCGGTAGAATTGTGTGATATTGTTTCTATAGAGAAATTATCGTCAAAAGAAATTATAGTTACAACGAACAATGAAAATATCCCAAATGGCAAGGACAACCTTGCTTATAAGGCTGCTCAATTAATGATAGAAAAATATAAACTTTGCCACGGCTTTGACATTAAAATAACAAAGAACATACCACTGTCAGGCGGAATGGCAGGCGGAAGTACTGATGCTGCTGCGGTAATGTGTGGAATAAACAAGATTTGCGTACTCGGTAAGACTGAAGACGAACTAATGGAATTGGGTGTGACTTTAGGAGCAGACATTCCTTTTTGCATTAAAGCAAAACCGTCGCTTGCAGAGGGTATTGGAGAAAAACTGACGAATATAACTGGATTAAGTAAAAATTTATATATACTTTTGGTTAATCCTAATATTTTTATAAGCACAAAAGAAATTTACAATCGAATTGATGAAGATAAATGCTATAATCACATCGACAATGATGCCTTGATTTTGGCTCTTAAAAACCGAGATTTAGATGCTGCTCGTTCTAATATGAAAAATGTAATGCAGACAGTTACAAGCAAAATTTGTCCCGAAATCGATGAAATAATAAAAAAGCTTTATCAAAAGGGTGCAAAAGTAGCCCTTATGAGTGGCAGCGGGGCAACATGCTATGGTGTATTTGAAGATGAAAATGCAGCACGCCTTGCACAAAATGAATTTAAGGACTATTTTACTGCAATAACAAATCCAGTTGAATAAAAGGAGAAAATTATGAAAAAGACAAAAATCATCACATCGTTAATTTTAGTTTTCGTTATGACGCTTTGCTTTTGCGCATGCGGAGGACAAAAAAATACAGAAGAGGGGATAGAAAAAGTGGATAATACTTTAGTAAAAATCACAATGGAAGATGAAAGCGAAATTGTTATTGAGTTACTGCCGGAGTACGCACCTATGTCAGTAGAATTTTTCTTAGAACTCGTGAAAGACAAGTACTATGACGGTCTGGTTTTTCACAGAGCAGTAGAGGGCTTTATGATTCAGGGTGGCTCACCTAATGGTGATGGTATCGGAGGATGCGGAAGAACTGTTAAGGGAGAATTTGCAAGTAATGGTATTGAAAACGGACTTTCTCATAAGCGTGGCGTTGTTTCGTTTGCAAGAACAAACGTAAAAGATTCTGCCAGTGGCCAGTTCTTTATAATGCATGATGATGGCGAATTCCTAGATGGTGAATATGCTGCATTCGGCAGAGTTATAAAGGGTATGGATGTAGTGGATAAAATTGCTATAATGCCAACGTCTAATGAAATACTCATTGATAAACCAGTTATTAAAACTGTCAGAGTGCTATAATAAATTAGAAAAAATTATCCAAATATGAATATTTTTCATAAAAATGCAAAAAATACTTGAACAATATAAAATTTTGATGTATTATATTATTTGATAATAAAATATCAATATATTTAGGAGGAATTCCATTATGTCAGTAAAAGTTGCAATTAACGGTTTCGGCCGTATCGGTCGTCTTGCGTTCAGACAGATGTTCGGCGCAGAAGGTTACGAAGTAGTAGCTATCAACGACTTAACAGACCCTAAGATGTTAGCACATCTTTTAAAGTATGACTCTTCACAGGGCAGATACGATGGTCACACAGTTGAAGCAGGCGAAAATTATATTGTAGTTGACGGCAAGAAAATCATCATTTATTCAGAACCAAAGGCAGCAGACCTACCATGGGGAGATATCGGTGTTGACGTTGTTTTAGAATGCACAGGTTTCTACTGCTCAAAAGAAAAGTCACAGGCTCACATTGATGCTGGTGCAAAGAAAGTTGTTATTTCTGCTCCTGCAGGTAACGACCTTAAGACAATCGTTTTCTCTGTAAACGAAGATACACTTACAGCTGATGATACAATTATCTCTGCTGCATCATGTACAACAAACTGCTTAGCTCCTATGGCTAAGGCATTAAACGACTATGCTCCTATTCAGTCAGGTATTATGTCTACAATCCACGCTTACACAGGCGACCAGATGATTTTAGACGGTCCTCACAGAAAGGGCGACTTAAGACGTGCAAGAGCAGGTGCAGTTAACATTGTTCCTAACTCAACAGGTGCTGCTAAAGCTATCGGTTTAGTTATTCCTGAACTTAATGGTAAACTCATCGGTTCAGCTCAGCGTGTTCCAGTTCCAACAGGTTCAACAACAATCTTGACAGCTGTAGTAAAAGGCAAAGACGTAACAAAAGAAGGCATCAACGCTGCTATGAAAGCTGCATCATCTGCATCTTTTGGTTACAACGAGGAAGAAATCGTATCATCTGATGTTATCGGTATCACATACGGTTCATTGTTTGATGCAACACAGACAATGGTTTCAAAGGTAGCTGACGATTTATATGAAGTACAGGTTGTTTCATGGTATGATAACGAAAACTCATACACAAGCCAGATGGTTAGAACAATCAAATACTTTGCTGAATTAAACTAATTCATTAATTTACACCCCAAGAAAATCTTGGGGTGTTTTTTTATGCTTCTTTTTAACCTATAACTTTATTTTCTGTGGAATAATTTTTTTGTTGAGATTTCGCACAGAAATTGATTTGGGGATAAAGAAAAAAGGTAAAGTTTATCACTTTACCCAATACCTAAACACATATTTCTTTTAATTAATAAAACACGACCTATTCTTTATAAATTGATAATCCCCATTTTTTCTAATGCTACAAGAATTAATCCAAAAATCAAACCTAAAACAACTATTAATAATCTTTGCTTTAATATCCCTTTACTGTCATTTGCTCTATTCTCATCCAACCAATATCTATTAAACCCTACTCTTTTAACAATTCCTGCACTAAGCATTTTATGCATTCTATCAGGGTCAAGCAAGTTTTGTCCATCAGGAAATAACTCTGCTTTAGTTACAGCATTTTCCTTTGAGAGTGCGTTCAACTCCCTAAATCGTTCATAATATTTGGTAAAAGTATCATCCAGCATTTTTTTATATAAATCTGCCATTATATATCTCTCCAATCTTTTGTTTTCTACATAAATTATAGCAAAAACACACTCTAAAGTCAACACTTTTACCGATTTTCAGCAATGTGCCTGTTGTGGTATGCTACTTCTGTTGGGTATCCCCGAAGGAGGTAAAAACGACACTTTTGACCATTTACCTCTTTATGCTTATTTAATTTTTTTAAAACTATGGCTTTTAAATGCTAAAATCAATAAAAAAGTAGTGTCGGAAAATCTTCGGCATTTTTCCAACACTTATAAAAAGGCTCCCTTGTGTAAAGGGAGCTGTCAACGGAGTTGACTGAGGGATTGTTTGACTTCATTATTAATAATCATACATACTCCCTCAAAGTTTTTGCTTATATCAAGATTTGATATTCTTATAACTTTTAATCCATATTGTTCTAGAAACTCTGTTCTCAAAGTATCTTTTTCTATTCCTTTATCTTCATAATGCTGCGAGCCATCCAATTCAATAACAAGCTTTGCTTTCGCACAGTAAAAATCGACAATATATTTTCCTATAACTTTCTGTCTTATAAACCTGATAGGGTATTCTCTTAAGTAATCATACCAAAGGTGCTTTTCTTCTTTTGTCATATTCTTTCGTAGTGTTTTTGCAAGTGGTACAATTTCTTTGTTGTGTTTGTAGTCCATTACAATCCCTCCGAGTTACTTCGCAACCCACCTCCCGTCTTGCCTCATTTGATGCGTAGCATTAAGGGAGGGGAACCACACAAAGTGTGGTGGAGGGATAAAGGCTCCCTACCGTTACGGCAAGAACCAATCCCTCAGTCAAACCTTCGGTTTGCCAGCTCCCTTTACACAAGGGAGCCTTCAAGGGAGGCTTTTTGATAGTGTTTTCTTGTGGATTATATTATCATTTTTGATGCTTTTAGTCAACACAATCAGCTTTTCACAAATAATTATATATTAACATTAAAATCTTTTTGAGATTTCAACGAAAATTTCATTTCACAGAAAATCGAGTTATAGGCTTTTTAAAAAAAACTTGCTTATTTTGTATTTTTATAATATACTGTATGTAAAGTGTGCATAATTATAAATTTTGAGGTGAGGTATATGAATATACTTCTTGTGACAAACGAACAAAAGGATAAAGGTTTTGTTTTGACAAATGAAATCGTAAATTTAATTGCAGAAAGGGCAAATGTTTTTCTCGAACAAACATTGAAGGATAAGGCCATATCAGGAGTCAGTTATATATCAGAAAACGATTATGAAAAAATTGACATTTTTTTGGTTTTAGGCGGAGACGGAACACTCCTTTCTGTTGCGAAAATTGCATCTAAGTATCAAATACCTGTAGTTGGTGTTAATTTGGGCAGACTTGGGTTTTTATCAGAAATTGAAAAAAATGATATAAGCAAAGACTTAGACAAGCTCTTGTCAGGGGACTTTGAAATACAAAAGCGAATGATGCTTTCTGCAAGTTTTGAGAGAGAAGAGGGCGATTGTGCGCTTAATGATATTGTAATAACACGTGAAAATTCCTTGCTTAAGATACTGGAATTTGATGTATATTTAGATGATGAGTTTGTAGACCATTTTATGGCAGATGGAATTATAATATCAACTCCGACTGGTTCTACTGCATATTCTTTATCCGCAGGCGGGCCAATAGCTGATCCCTCGATGGATATTATGATAATAACGCCGATTTGTCCTCACAAAATGTACTCAAGAACAATTATTGTGCCGAGCGACAAAAAAGTTACAATTATAAACCGCTCAACTGATGGATCTCGTGCGGTAGTTGCAGCAGACAGCAAAATGACTGGCAAAATAGCAAGTGGAGAAGCTGTTGTTATAAAAGCTGCTCAAAATAAATTTAAGCTTATCAAACTGCATGGTTTTAAATTCTTTAGTGCATTGCATGATAAGTTGATTAAGAAGGAGAACTAAGATGAAATTAAGCAGACATTCAAAAATTCTTGATTTGATCGCAAAATACAATATTGATACGCAGGAAGAACTTGCAAAAAAATTGTCAGAAGATGGGTATAATGTAACTCAGGCAACAGTTTCAAGAGATATTAAAAATTTAAAGCTTGTTAAGGTTTTAGATGATAGTGGTGTTTATAAATATGCCCAGAGCGGAGGCAAAGAAACTGCAGCGTCGGATAAAAATCTAAATTCCATACTTGTAAATTCTGTAGTAAGCATTGACTATGCCTTAAATACTGTAGTAATTAAGACGCACGCTGGTATGGCTCAGGCTGTAGGTTTTGTAATTGATTCTATGGGAATTGATGAAATTTTAGGTTGTGTTGCAGGAGACGACACGATTCTTTGTATAACGAGAAGCGAAAAAACAGCTGCCTACCTGGTTGACAAAATTAATTTGTTAGTAAGAAGCTGATTTATGAAAGGGTTGTTGTTATGCTCTTTAATTTAAGCATAGAAAATTTTGCGTTAATTGAAAAGGCTGATATAAACTTTAGTGATGGTTTTAGTGTTCTGACAGGTGAAACGGGAGCAGGAAAATCTATTTTAATCGGCTCTTTAAATATGCTCCTTGGAGAGCGTGTTTCAAAGAATTTAATACGTAGCGGTAAAGATTATGCCTTTGTTGAGGGTCTGTTTTATATAGACGAAAATGTTAAAAAAGATCTGGCGGAATTTGATGTTGTACCTGATGAAGATAACAGTATTATTATTTCAAGAAAATTAACCTGCGACGGAAAAAACATATGTAAAGCAGGCGGAAAAACTGTGCCTGTGTCGATTTTGAGAGATATTGGGAGGAGTTTGATTAATATTCATGGACAACATGACAATCAGGCACTTTTGGACGCGAAACAACACATATACTTTTTAGACGCATATTGCACTAATAATAAAGACGAAATAGAACTTTTTGGAGCATATAAAAGCATATATGAAGAATTAATTACATCTCAACACCGGTTAGAAGAATTTAATATTGACGAAAATGAAAAGATGAGAAAAATTGATCTTCTACAGTTTGAGATAGACGAGATTAATTCTGCAAATTTGGTTATTGGCGAAGAGGAAGAATTAAAATCAAAAAGAAATATTGTAAAAAATAAAGAGGGATTTATTAAAAACTATTCAGCAGCTCTTTCTGTTCTTTATGAAAATGATGACGTAACTGCATATAATTTAATCTCACAATCACTTCGTTTTGTTGATAAATCATCAGATGAAACGTCGGCTTTGCTTTCTGAAAAAATAAACGACATATTGTATAGTATAGAGGATGTTACATTAGACATCAGGCATCAACTTGATAAAATAAGCTTTGATGATATCTCGCTGGATGAAATTGAAGAAAGGCTTGATCTCATTTATCGTTTGAAGAGAAAGTATGGTAACACCGAGGAAGAAATTTTAAAATATTGCAAAAATGCTGAAAACGAACTTGAAAAAATAACGCTTATTGATACAAAAAGAGCAGAACTTGAAGAAAAAATAAAAGACTTGAGTGAAAAAGGATTAAAACTTGCAAAAAATATAAGTAATGTTCGCAAAAAAAATGCACTGATCATTGAAAAAGAGATAAATTCACAACTTGGCGACCTTAATATGGAAGGTGCTCATTTTAAGATATTATTTTCTGAATGTGAGCTTTCCAAAAATGGTATTGACAAAGTTGAATTTATGATTTCGACAAATTTTGGAGAACCCGAAAAACAGCTTACGAAAATAATTTCTGGCGGAGAATTGTCAAGAATTATGCTCGCAATGAAAAATGTCTTAACTGATGGTGACAATGCAAAGACGCTGATTTTTGATGAAATTGATACGGGAATAAGCGGAGTTACTGCGGGTAAGGTTGCTAAAAAAATGACAGAAATAGCAAAGAAAAAACAAGTAATATGTGTTACGCATCTTCCGCAAATTGCAGCCCTTTCAGATAACCACTATAAGATTTTGAAAAGCAGCGACAAAGTCAAAACAAACACCAGCGTTATAAAACTCGGCAATGAGGAGAAAGTCGCACAGATAGCATATATGATAAGTGGCGATGCAAGCTCAAAGACTTCGCTGGCGCAGGCTGAAGAAATGATAAAAAAATAAATGGTATAGCTTTTGCTATACCATTTATTTTTTTATTTTAAATTATTATCGCGTTGCTCTTGCAAGTTTTTTCTTTTTAGACATTGATTTAAAACCTGCCCAGATAGAACCTGCTAAAAATACACTTGAATATGTTCCTGCAAGTAAGCCGATGATCAAAGGAATAGCGAACTCTCTGATTGAATCAACGCCTAAAACATAGAGTAAAATAACAGGAACAATTGTTGTAAGTGTTGTATAGAGTGAACGTCTTAATGTCTGAGAAATACTTGTGTTTACTAGTGTTTTAATTTCTCTCATAGCTTTTCCCTGATTTTCACGGATGCGGTCAAAAACAACAATTGTGTTGTTGATAGAATAACCTATAATCGTGAGCAATGCTGCAATGAAGTTTGCGTTAATCGGAAGTCTGAATATTGCATAAAATGAAAGCATTATCAAAACGTCGTGTATTAAGCAGATAACAGCAGATATACCAGTAAAAAATTCAAATCTTATAGTAATATATACAAGCATCAAAAGACATGCAATAAAAACTGCTTTTAAAGCCTGCTGACGAAGTTCAGAACCCATTGTTGCTGATACGTCTTCAACCTGGATAAAAGCTGTGCTTCTGTCAAGTGAGTACTTTTCAACCAAACTTGTCTGGATTTTATCTCTTACATCGCGTTCGATAGGTGTTGTTTGTATAATAACAACGTTACCATCAGATTTTGTTGCCCTTATGCTTTCTATTGAAGAGTCAGCAGATTTAACTACCTCTTTAACCTCATCAATGTCAACGATTTTGCCCATATCAACTGACATAGTCATACCGCCTGTAAAGTCAACGTCCTGAACAAATCCGCCGTTAACAAAGAAAAATACAACACCTAAAATTATGATTATTGCAGGGATTAGAAAATAAATTTTAGCCTTATCAATAATGTTAAGCTTCATTACTTTGTACCCCCTTTTTTCTTGTTTAAACCGTACCAGGATTTTCTCTTTAGATTAAGACCTACAATAAGATTTACAAGGTACTTGGTAACAAATATAGCAGTGAACATACTAACTAATGTACCGATTGTAAGTGTTACGGCAAAGCCCTTGATTGCACCTGTACCAAATATATAAAGAACAACTGCAGCGATTATTGTTGTGACGTTGGAGTCAACGATTGCAATAAATGCTCTGTTAAAACCAGAAACAACTGCCGTTTTAATGGTCTTACCAATAGCGAGTTCTTCTTTAATTCTTTCAAAGATAATAACGTTCGCATCGACTGCCATACCAAATGAAAGAATAATACCTGCAATACCAGAGAGGCTTAAGTTAATTCTAAACAGTGTTGTTATATAAATAACGATTGCAACATAAGCGAGTAGTGCAATATCTGCTGCAAAACCAAGTGCTCTGTAAGTTAGGAGCATAAATATAAGAATTAAAACAAGAGCAATAGCTGCAGCAAGCAAGCTTGTGTTTAAGGCTTTTTCTCCGAGTGTAGGTCCAATGGAGTTTAGTTCTACATCCTTAATAGCAAAGGGGAGATTACCAGAATTGATTAATGCTGCCAACTCTGATGTTTCAGATGAATCTGTAAAGCCACCTGATATAATACATTCTTTTTGATTTATAGCTGTTTCAACTCTAGGCTGTGAGATAACCTCTTCATCGAGCATAATAGCGATAAAGTTGCTACCTTCAGGTTTTGAAGCAGCAATAGATGTAGCCTGGGAGAATTTTTCGACGCCTGAATCTTTAAGAATCAATTTAACGTGATGTTCAGATAAGCCTGTTTCTGTAGTCTGACCATATGCTGCAACGGCAGAATCAACATCTTCTGCTTCTAAAACTGTATTTCCGTCAGAATCTTTAAAAGATAAAACGGCTGTCTGACCTAATGTTTTTACAGCTTGCTGGGGATCCTGTATAGCAGGAATTTCAATTCTTACTTTCTTTTCGCCTTGTCTTGAAACTGTAGCTTCGCTGTAGCCAAGATTGTCGAGACGATTTCTCATTACGTTTTCTACTGATTTCATCTGTTCATCAGTAACGTTATCCGCCTGCGCCTCGTATGTAATAACTGAACCGCCTACAAGGTCAAGTCCTTGTCTTATGCCCCAATCTTTGTCTAATGCATCGGGGTAAAAGATCTTGTAACCAAACAAACTTATGTTTAATCCGCCAAGCACGACAGAAAGCGCTGTAACGATTACAAGTAAGGCGATTATTAACTTCGCGATACTCTTTTTCATTTGTTTTCCTCCTTTAAAATCGCATAGCAATATTATATAATTTTATTTTATTTAAGTCAACACAAAAATAGAAAAAATGATAAAAAGTTTAATTTATATAAAAATTAAAATTATCACTTGAAAAATATAAAATAATATGTTAGAATGTAATAAGTTAAATATTGGTGAAACAATGATGAAGCAAAGTAACCACGCAAACACCACTAAAGAGAGAGTTTCTCTATAGGCTGTGAGGAAACTCGGTTAAGGCGTCAGGCGAAATTTCACTTCGGAGTTCTGCATTTGAAAATTTACAGTAGGGTGCAGCGAGTAGTGTCCGTAAGGCATGAAAAAGAGTGCTTCTTATGATTACTAAGAAGAATTTGGGTGGTACCGCGGATTTATAGTTGTCCGTCCCTTGTGGGGCAGACAACTTTTTATTTTGTCCCATGAACCTGCTGTGGATTGCTCATGCCGCAGCGGAATTATTTGTTGAGCAGAAAGGTTTAAAGTTATGAAGGAACAATTGTTGGCAATCAAAAAGTCGGCAGAAGAAAAGCTGTCAGGGTTAACATCTTTACAGGAGCTGGAGGATCTAAGAATCTGTGTTCTTGGTAAAAAAGGCGAACTCACACAGGTACTTCGTCAGATGGGTGGTTTATCAGCTGATGAGCGTCCAGTAATCGGAGCTTTGGCAAATGAGGTAAGAGAAGCTATTGAAAACGCACTTTCTGAGAAGAAAGACGGCTTGTTATCTGCAGAACGTGAGAAAAAATTAGCAAATGAAGTAATAGACGTTACAATGGCAGGCAAAAAACCTGAAATTGGCGGACTTCATCCAATTACAAAGGTTTTGGATGAAGTTAAAAATATATTCTTAGGTATGGGATTTTCAATTGCAGAAGGTCCTGATATTGAGCTTGATTATTATAATTTTGAGGCTTTAAATATTCCTAAAGAGCATCCTGCACGTGATACGCAGGATACGTTCTATGTAAGTGATAATGTTGTACTTCGTACACAGACATCTCCTATGCAGATTCGTGTCATGGAGCACGCAAAACCACCTATCAGAATTATCGCTCCTGGCAGAGTTTACAGAAGTGATGCAGTTGATGCTACACACTCTCCTGTATTTCATCAGATTGAGGGGCTTGTTGTTGATAAAGGCATCACAATGGCAGATTTAAAGGGGACACTTGAGCAGTTTATTCAATCTCTCTATGGAAAAGATGCTAAAATCAGACTTCGTCCTCATCACTTCCCGTTTACAGAACCTAGTGCTGAAGTAGACGTTTCATGCTTTGTGTGTGGCGGTAAGGGTTGTCGCGTTTGTAAGGGCGAGGGATTTATAGAAATTCTAGGTGCAGGCATGGTGCATCCTGACGTACTTCGTCGTTGTAATATTGATCCTGATGAGTATAGTGGATTTGCTTTCGGCTTGGGTCTTGAGCGTATTGTAATGAGAAGAATGAACATTGATGATATGCGTAACCTATACGAAAATGATGTAAGATTTTTAAAGCAGTTTTAATTAAGAAGGAGAGGTAAAAAATATGAAATTACCATTAAGTTGGCTTTCTGATTATACAGATATGTCAGGAATTACTCCCCAGGAATACAATCATGCACTTACTATGTCAGGTTCAAAGGTTGAGGGTATAGAAAATATAGGGGATAAGATACAAAACATAGTAACAGGCAAAATTTTAAGTGTGGAAAAGCATCCTGATGCTGACAAGTTAAAGGTTTGCATGTTAGATGTCGGAGAAGAAGTGTTGCAAATAGTAACAGGTGCAGATAATGTAAAGCCTGGCCAGACAGTTCCGGTTGCTAAAGATGGCGCACTTCTTCCTGATGGTACAAAAATCAAAAAAGGAAAACTCCGTGGTGTAGAATCTAATGGCATGCTTTGCTCTTATGAGGAAATCGGTATGACACAGGAAGATTTTCCTGATGCTGAGTATGGTATTTTGATTTTAGAAGACGGACTTCCGCTGGGAAAAGATATCAAAGAGGTATTTGGTTTAGATAATCCTGTGGTTGAATTTGAAATCACGTCAAATCGCCCTGATTGTTTTAGTGTAATTGGGTTAGCAAGAGAAACAGCTGTTACATTTAACAGACCTTTTTCTGTTCACGAACCAATAGTAAAGGGTTCTGGTGATGACATAAACAACTATATTAAAATAAATGTAGAAGAGCCAAAACTTTGTAAGCGTTACACTGCAAAAATGGTTAAGAATGTAAAAATCGGGCCATCTCCTTCTTGGATGGTTAAAAGACTGCAGTCATGCGGTATACGTTCAATTAACAATATTGTGGATATCACAAATTATGTCTTGTTGGAATATGGTCAGCCTATGCACGCCTTTGATATGTCATATTTAGAAGGTGAAGAAATTAATGTTCGCAGAGCTTATAATGGAGAAATAATGACCACGCTTGATGAGGTTGAACATACACTTGATGATTCTATGCTTATGATTTGTGACGGAAAAAAGCCCGTTGCGGTTGCAGGTGTAATGGGAGGACTTAATTCAGAAGTTCGCGAAAACACAAATACAGTTTTGTTTGAGTCGGCAACTTTCTTAGGCTCATCTGTTCGTATTACAGCTAAAAAGCTGGGTTTAAGAACAGAAAGCTCATCAAGATACGAAAAGGGATTAGACACCGAAAATACACTTCCTGCGGTTATGCGTGCGTGTGAATTAGTAGAAGAGCTTGGTTGTGGTGAGGTTGTTGATGGGATCATTGATGTTTATGGAACAAAACCTGAATTAGTAACAATCAAATTCGAACCAGAAAGAATTAATAATTTTATTGGCTTTAATGTTCCTGTCGATGTAATGGTTAAAACCTTGACAGATTTAGGATTTAAAGTAAATGACGATGTTATAACAGTTCCGACATTTCGGCCTGATGTGCTCTGTTTTAATGATATAGCAGAGGAAGTTGCACGTATGTACGGGTACGATAAAATTCCGTCAACACTTATGGACGGCGACACTACAGTTGGTATCAAGACTTACAGTCAACAGTTAGAGGACAGGGTAAAGAATACATTAGTTGGTGCAGGCCTGTATGAAACGCTGGTATTCAGCTTTACAAATCCTAATATTTTTGAAAAATTAAATATAAGCTTAGAAAGCACACTCCGAAATGCTGTAGAAATCAAAAACCCATTGGGTGTTGAAAATTCAATCATGAGAACAACAGCTATTGCATCTATCATGGAAGTTGTAGCGAGAAACGAAAGCTTTAAAGCGGAGAATGTAAGACTTTTTGAGCTTGGTAAAATCTATTTACCTCAAGATGGCGAAGACTTGCCTGAGGAAAGAAGAGTAGTTACGATTGGCATGTATGGAAAATGTGATTTCTTTGACTTAAAGGGTGTAGTTGAGATTATGCTTGATGATTTAGGAATTTATAAGCGTTCTTTCGACCCTGATAAGACAAACGCGACATTTCATCCCGGCAGATGTGCATCTTTGATAGCAGGTGGTAAGAAAATAGGTGTATTAGGTCAGATTCATCCACTGGTAGCTGAAAACTACGGTGTTTCAAATGATGTATATATTGCTGAAATTGACTTTGAAGATATATTAAAACTGGCAAAAACTGATAAGACATTCAAAAAACTTCCTAAATATCCTGCGTCGCAGCGTGACCTTGCTTTTTTAGCTGATGACACTGTTTTGGCAGCTCAGATTGAAAATGTAATCAAGAAAAGATCGGGCAATATATTTGAAAGCTTGACCTTGTTTGATGTATACAAAGGAAGTCCGATACCTGAAGGCAAAAAATCAATGGCTTATACAGTAGTATTCCGTGATGAGAACAAGACCCTGACAGATGAGGATATTAATCCAATAATTGAAAATATCTTAAAAGAGCTTGCTGATAAATTAGATGTAAAATTAAGATAAAAAGAAATTTTGTGCATAAGTGTGTTGTTTTAAATGCGGTTTTGGAGGCTGAAGGCAATGCTTAATAGATACAGAAAGCAGATAGATAAAGTTGATAAAAGGCTTGTCAAGCTTATTGAAAAGCGCCTTGATATTGCAAAAAAAATAGGAGAATATAAAAGGGTGCATAATATGGAAATTTATGCACCCGAACGTGAAAAAATGGTGCTTGATAAAGTCGTTTTTTCGACGAAAAATCCCCAATATAAAAAATGCACAACAGAGTTTTATGAAAAGATGTTACAGATATCTAAGGAAATTCAGGAAAAATAGGTGAATATATGAAAAAATATTTAAAATACGGATTGCTGATATTTACTGCATTAATTGTAATAATTCTTCTATTAATAAGCTTAAATAAAGCAATTCCCAAAAAAAATAATCTTACCTGCAGCATAATGGTGGATTGCAGTGATATTTTAACTGATGTTAATTTGTTAAAAGAGGAAAAACGTTTACTGCTCCCTGATGACGGAGTAATATATGAATTTTCCGGCGCCGCCTTTTCTGACGGAGAAACGGCATTTGATGTTTTAGAAAGAGAACTAAAAAAGGAAAAAATCCATATAGATTTTTCAATTACACCTGTATACAACACAGTATACATCAAGGGAATAGGCAACATTTATGAACGTGATTGTGGAGAACGTTCGGGATGGACATATTTTGTAAATAATGAATCTCCTTCTGTTGGTGCATCTGACTATAAGCTGAAAGATGGAGACAATATAGTGTTTACATATAAAATTAAAGCATATTAAAAAAATACTTCAGCTTATGCTGAAGTATTTTTTTTTAATATATCAGATATATTTAAAATATCTGGTTTGCCAGTTCTTTTATTTCTTTGTAGGTTTTAACTGTAAAGGCTTGTGCTTTTAATTTATTTGAATGGGGGATTCCTTTCAAATACCAGGCAAAATGTTTTCTCATTTCGGCAGCACCAAGCTTTTCCGGTTTATATTCTTTCATAAGTTCAATATGACGGAGCAAAGCTTTTTTTCTGTCTGTTAAATCGATATTGTATTCTTTGCCATTAAACCCTGCCTTTATTTCGCTAAAAATAAAAGGGTTTCCTAGACTGCCGCGGCCGATCATAAAACTTTCACAACCTGTTTTTGACAGTATTTCTTTGGCACTGTTGATATCTACTACATCTCCGTTGGCAATAACCGGAATTTTCACGGCACTGCGCACTTTTTTTATTATATCGTAGTCAGCGTGCCCTGAGTAAAATTGCTCCTTGCATCTTCCGTGAACTGTAACTGCAGAGATACCGGAGTTTTCCATAACTTTTGCAAATGATACGGCATTTATAGTATTTTTATCCCAACCTGCACGAAACTTAACGCTTACAGGAATTGAAACGGAGGAAACTACAGCTTCTGCTATTTTTCCGGCTAAAACTTCGTCGCGCATCAGCGAACATCCATCGCCATTTTTTACGATTTTAGGAGCGGGGCATCCCATATTGATATCTATATAAGAAACGCCCATATCTTCTAAAATTTTAGCGGCTTCTGACATAACGTCAGGCTCATTTCCAAATAGCTGAACTATAAGGGGAGCCTCTATTTCATTGGTCATTAAAAGCTCGTTGGTTTTTTTATCTTTATAATTAAGGCCACGAGAACTCACCATCTCAGAAACTACCAAATCAGCGCCATATTCTTTGCAGAGGGTGCGAAAAGCTAAATCGGTTATTCCTGCCATAGGAGCAAGAAAAATTTTGTTATTATAAAAATTTGTCATATTAGTTTGAAGCCATTATTTCATTCCAGATTTGTAAGTATTTCTGGTTTATTTTATCGCTGCTCACAAGCATTTCGCTCATTTTGAGCACATCATCTTCAGGATATAATCCCTTGTTGTTTTTTATTTCATCCGGAAGGAGCTTTAAGCCTTCTGTATTTGTGCAACCATAGAAGGTTTCAAGCGCGTTTTGTGCAGATATCTCAGGCTTGTGCATATAATTTATAAAGCATTCACCGCCTGCTTTGTTCTGTGCATTTTTGGGAATAACCATAGCATCTACGCAATAAATTGTACCGTTTTGGGGAATAGTGTACTTTAAGCTTTCTTTCTCAGACATTGCTTTGCCTGCTTCTCCTGAATATACTAACCCCATATATCCTTCGCCTGAAATTATCTTGTCTTTAACTTCATCTGTAACGTAGCCTAAAACCAGTGAACGCTGTGATAAAAGCGCTGCTTTTGCAGCCTCTAATTCTGTATCCTCTGTTGAATTAACAGAATAGCCGAGCTTCTTTAAAGTCATGCCTATAGAATCTCTTACAGAATCTAGCATAAATATTTTGCCTTTGTACTTTTCATTCCACATAACTGACATGTCGTTAACTTCGTCTGACACTTTATTGCTGTCATATAAAATGCCCACTGTTGACCACATATATGGAACTGAATATTTATTGTCCTCATCGTAGTAAGGATTCTTAAATGTTTCGTTTACATACTGATAGTTTGGGATATTGTTAAAATCTAGGGGCTGAACCAAATCTTCGCGAATCAGCCTGTCAATCATATAGTCAGAGGGAATCAAAACATCGTATGACGTTGTTTTTATTTTTGTATACATATCCTCATTTGATGCAAACTCACTATATACAACTTTATAGCCCGTTTCCTGTTCAAATTTTTCTATAACATCACTGCCAATATATTCAGAGGCGTTAAATACCCTGATTACCTTCGAATGATCAGTTCCGCATCCTGAAAGGGTTACTATACAAAGTGCAAAAACAAAGATTAAAATCAAAGATATAATTTTTTTCATTTCATCATACTCCTTTTTGATATTTTGTTAAGCTCTTTTAGCAGCCTTGGCATTTCTTATATTAATAACAACCAAGAGCATTAATATAACTGCAAACATCAGCGCAGATAAAGCATTAATTGATGGGCTTACGCCTTTTTTAGCTGCGTTATATATGAGGATGGACAAGTTTTCCACCCCGGGACCAGTAGTAAAATAGCTGACGATAAAATCGTCAATAGAAAGCGTGAATGCCATCAAAAATCCGGTTATAACTCCGGGCATTATTTCAGGAATAGTAACCTTCCACGTAGCTAATGCAGGTGTCGCGCCCAAATCAAGAGCCGCTTCATATGTTTTATTGTCTGCTTGTTTTAATTTTGGCAATACAGAAAGTATCACATAAGGTATACAAAATGCCATATGAGCCAAAATCAATGTAAATATGCCGGTTGGCAATTTTGCAATGTAAAACAATAACATCAGCGAAATACCTGTAACAATATCGGGATTAAGTACAGGCAACATATTTATATTTAAAACAGTAGTCTTTTGCCATTTTTTTAACGAAGTGATGCCGATTGCTGCAATAGTTCCTATAATAGTAGAAAGTATGGCAGCTACACTTGCAACGAGCAGAGTATTATAAAGTGCTGTCATAATTTGCGTGTCACTTAAAAGCTCTGCATACCATTTAAACGAAAAGCCTGTCCAAACGCGATACTTTGATTCGTTGAATGAATAAATAATCAAAATAATGATTGGTGCATACAAAAAGAGGAGTACTAAATATAAATACAGCTTTTGAACCTTTTTCATATCAGTATACCTCCTTGTGATTCTTTTTCTGAGTCAGATGTAAAGAACATGCTGACTAAAATTAAAATCATAAGAACCAGCGACATTGTAGAACCAAAATTCCAGTCTCCGCCAATACCGAATTGCTTTTCGATTACGTTGCCAATAAGATTTACGTTATTACCGCTTAAAATGCTTGAAATTGCAAATGTTGTGATTGCCGGAACAAACACCATAGTAATACCAGAAACAATCCCAGGAACACTAAGAGGAAAGATTACCTTTCTGAAAACGTTAAATTTGTTTGCTCCCAAATCTTCTGCGGCATTTAATATTGAGTGATCCATCTTGTCCATAACTGAATAGATAGGAAGTATCATAAATGGCAGAAAATTATACACCATACCAAAAATAACTGCGCCTTCGCCGTATAAAAACTGTATTGATTGTTCGCTGCCTATAACACCTATAAATCGCAGAAACTGATTAATTAAGCCTTCGTTTTCTAAAATTGTCAGCCACGAATAAGTACGAAGTAATAAATTCATCCACATAGGAATAACAATTAAAAACATCATAATGCTTTTGTGTTTTAATTCTCTTGAGGAAAGTATTAATGCTGCTGGATAACCGATAATTAAACAAATAACTGTACTTATAGCAGCATAAAGAGCAGAACGCCATAAAACGCCAAGATATAAAGGCGTGAAAAATTTTTTAAAATTCTCCAAAGAAAATACAAAACTACCGTCGTCTGTGGGTATTGTTATCCCATAATAAACAACAACCAAGAGAGGCACAACTATAAATATAATAGACCACACAACATAAGGTGCAGAGTACCAGCGTCTGTTCATTCTAATTCACCTTCTTCATAATATGGATGTCATTAGGATATAGGTCTAAATACACGTTAGTTCCAACCGGCTCCATAGCAGTTGAATGAACGATCCAGTCATAGTTTGCAGCGTTTATTATCATTTCGTAATGAACACCTTTAAACACAACCGAATTTACTATACCGGAAATTTTTCCGTGCTCTTTATCAAATTTGATATCTTCAGGACGAATTACAACGTCAACAATCTCGTTTTTGTCAAAGCCTTTATCAAGACAGTCAAATGTAGCACCTGCAAAGTCAACTACAAAATCTTCCTTCATAATGCCGTCTAGTATATTACTTTCGCCGATAAAACGTGCAACAAATGCGTTTTTAGGTTCGTTATAAATATCAATAGGAGAGCCTTTTTGCTGAATTTTTCCGTTGTTCATAACAATAATTTCATCAGACATGGTAAGTGCTTCTTCCTGGTCGTGAGTAACATAAATAAAGGTAATACCGAGTTTTTTTTGGATTTTTTTGAGCTCGAGTTGCATCTCTTGTCTTAGTTTTAAATCAAGCGCTCCTAAAGGCTCGTCCAACAAAAGAACCTCGGGTTCGTTAACTAAAGCGCGCGCGATTGCAATTCTTTGCTGTTGTCCGCCTGATAGAGAATCTATACTTCTTTTTTCAAAGCCGGAAAGGTTTACTAATTTTAAAACCTCGCTAACTTTTTCTTTGATAATTTTTTTGTCAATTTTCTTTATTGTTAATCCAAAAGCAACGTTGTCGAAAACGTTCATATGCGGAAAAAGGGCATATTTTTGAAAGACAGTGTTAAGATGTCTTTTGTAAGGAGGAATATTTGTAATATTTTCTCCGTCAAAAAGAATTTCACCTTCATCCGGGGATTCAAAACCGCCAATCAGACGAAGCATAGTTGTTTTACCGCAACCGCTGGGGCCTAAAATTGTAACAAATGCATGTCTTGCGATTTCAACACTGAAATTTTCAAGAATATCCTCTTCGCCAAAGCTTTTGGAGATGTTTTTTAATTCGATAATAGCGTTGGACATTTATCACCCTCCTGATCAAAAGTTATATAACAAACATATAAACAAAAATAAAAGCCGGAACACACATCGTTCTTATGCGTCCGACACCCCACATTTTAAAAATATATCCAAGTAATGGATATCCAAAAAATGAAATATTTACTTACAAAACTAATTATAACACATATTTTCAAAAAAACAATATTTTTTTTAAAAAAAAGTAAACTTTTTTACAACGAATATTGTAACTTAATGTAGACAAAACATAAAAAGTGTTGTATAATAAATTTTAATAGAAAAAGGCCGTAAGGCAGAAAGGCTGAAGAAGATTATGAATGCAAAAGTACATGAGATGACACATCCTTTAATCTTGCACAAAATTTCTATGATACGTGACGAAAATACCACAGTTAAAGATTTTCGTGAACTTGTTTATGAAATATCGCTTTTAATGGGATATGAAGCAACAAGAGATTTGAAAATGATAGAGGCACCTGTAACAACCCCACTTTGTGAAACAACAGGAAAATTTATTGAAAGACAGGTTGCACTAGTACCGATACTGCGTGCAGGACTTGGTATGGTTGATGCACTGATGAGTATCATTCCGGCTGCAAAGGTTGGTCATGTAGGACTGTACCGCGACCATGAAACATTAGAGCCGAAAGAGTACTATTGCAAGCTTCCTCCTGATATAGACAAGCGTCAGGTTATTGTTTTGGACCCGATGCTTGCGACGGGTGGCTCGGCTGCAGCTGCTATTGATTTTATAAAACAAAGAGGCGCAAAACGTATTAAGCTTATGTGCATAATTGGTGCTCCTGAGGGAGTAGAGGCTATTACAAAGGCGCATCCTGATGTAGAAGTGTTTATTGGAACAATAGACGAAAAGCTTAATGAAAAAGGATATATAGTTCCAGGACTTGGTGATGCCGGAGACAGACTTTTCGGAACTATATAGGAGGATTTTTAAAATGACCATTGAAGTTTTAATGCAAGATATGATAGCTGCTATGAAAGCAAAAGATAAAGATACAAAAAATGCAATATCTTCACTTATTGCAGCGGTAAAAAAAGTGGCAATTGACGAGGGAGTAAGAGAAAATATCCCTGAAAATTTGGTTGATAAAGTCATTTTAAAAGAATTAAAGTCTATTAAAGAACAGATAGACACCTGTCCTTTTGAAAGAGTAGACTTAAAAGAAGAATACACAAAAAATTATGAGGTAGTTGAAAAATACGCACCCAAAGTATTAACTGAAGATGAAATCAAAGCAATTATAACAGATAAGTTTTCAGATGTTTTAGCGACAAAAAATAAAGGTCTGGTTATGAAGGCTGTAATGGCTGAGTTAAATGGAAAAGCTGATGGTAAGTTAATAAACCAGGTAGTTGCAGAATTGTGTAAATAAAATAAAAATAAAGGTTGTAGCAATGCTACAACCTTTATTTTTTTATTCTTCTTATTATTATTCTTCTTCAATATCTGATTCAGTTTTGCCGTTGAAAATTTTTACAAATTCTTCGCCGCTGATTTTTTCTTTTTCTATTAAAGCATTAGCAACATCATGAAGTTTTGACATGTTTTCGGTAAGAATATTTATACAGCGGTTATATGCATCATCTATAATACACTTTACCTCATCATCGATATCGGAGGCGATTTTTTCGCTGTATTCACGTCCACTTGAATAGCTCATTCCTAAGAAAACCTCGTCGTTTTCGTTTCTAAATGATATAGGACCTATTTTGTCACTCATACCGTATTTAGTAACCATGTCGCGTGCAATTTTACTTGCGCGCTCAATATCGTTAGATGCGCCGGTAGAAATATCATCAAGTACTAATTTTTCTGCGACTCTGCCGCCCAATAAGCTTACCAGATCATCTAACATATCGTTTTTAGAAACGTAGTTCTTGTCATCAGTAGGAAGCGAGAGAGTATATCCACCTGCACGACCACGCTGAATTATTGAAACCTCGTGTACGGGATCACAATTAGGTAACACGTGGTGAATAATAGCGTGACCTGCTTCATGGTATGCAACGAGCTTCTTATCTTTATCGGTTACTTTTCTTGATTTCTTTTCAGGACCTGCAATAACCTTTATGACAGAGTCTTCTATATGTTTCATTTTTATCTTTTTTTCACCTAGTTTTGCAGCAAGCAGAGCTGCTTCGTTCATTAGGTTTTCTAAATCTGCACCGGTAAATCCTACTGTAGATTTTGCGACAACTGATAAATCAACATCTTCTGCTAAAGGCTTAGCACGTGAGTGGACTTTTAGTATTTCTTCGCGTCCTTTAACGTCGGGAGAATTAACTACTACCTGTCTGTCAAATCTGCCTGGACGAAGCAGAGCAGGGTCTAAGATATCAGGTCTGTTTGTAGCAGCCATAATAATAATGCCCTGATTTGCACTAAAACCATCCATTTCAACGAGCAGTTGGTTTAATGTTTGCTCTCTTTCATCGTGACCACCGCCAAGACCTGCACCACGGTGGCGACCTACTGCATCAATTTCATCTATAAATATAATACTGGGGGAATTCTTTTTAGCCTGGTCAAATAAATCACGAACTCGTGACGCGCCGACACCTACAAACATCTCAACAAAGTCAGAACCACTTATGGAGAAAAATGGCACCTTTGCCTCTCCTGCAACAGCTTTAGCGAGTAAAGTTTTACCAGTTCCGGGAGGTCCGACTAACAAAATACCTTTAGGGATACGGGCACCAAGCTCAATAAATTTAGAAGAATCGCGCAAAAAATCTACGATTTCTTCAAGTTCTTCTTTTTCTTCGTCAGCACCTGCAACGTCCTTGAAAGTTATATGTGTTTCGCCGCCGTCTGTCATTTTGGCAGTGCTTTTGCCAAATGACATAGCCTTGCCGCCGCCTTGTGATTGACGCATAAAAATAATCCAAAAAGCAACAAAGATACCTACAGTCAGCAGAGTAGGCAGGAATGAAACCCACCAGGGTAATTGTTCAGGTGCGGGTGTATTGAACTTTAATGTACCTGCATCTATCTGCGCCTGGATTTGAAGACCTGCGTTTTCATAGAGTATACCGATTGATGGTATATTTGCTATACGTTTGTTTTCGTCAGGAAGTGCATTCTCGTCGTTTGATTTTAGTTTTATTTCAGCAGTCCTGTCGGAAATAGTCATTTCTTCAACGTTGCCTGAATTTATTAACTGAACTAATTCAGAATAGCTGATTTGCTCTGTTTGAGGGTTATAGTTAAAAGCACCGAATGCCAAAAATACTACAATGAGCAAAATAGCATAGAACCACAGTCCGCTAAATCCTTTCTTCTTGTTCTGTTTCACGATTTCACCTCTGGTTAATTTTTCAATTAGTCTAACATATAGTTTTAGAAAAAACAATAGAACTTAATAATTGTTCATTTAAAATTAATTATTTTGATATGTTTCAGGTTTTAAAACCCCTATGTACGGAAATTCACGATATTTTTCTGCATAATCAAGGCCATAGCCAACAAGAAATTCATCCGGAATTTTAAAACCGCAATAATCCGCCTCGATATCACGAATTCGACGTGATGGCTTGTCTAACAGACAACAAAGTTTCATGGATTTAGGATTTTTGTTTTTAAAATGTTCTATAAGGTTAGATAGGGTATTACCAGTATCTAAAATATCTTCTATAATGAGTACGTGCTTGTTTTCAAAAGAAACCCCTGAATCGAGTTTTATTTTTAATTTACCTGAACTTTCTGTGCTTGTTCCGTAGCTTGATACACAAACCATATCAAATATAACGGGAAAATCAACTTCACGTACTAAGTCTGCATAAAAAGGCAGTGACCCCTTTAAAACGGCAACAAATACAACTTCTTCGCCTTTATAATCGTTATTTAGTTTTAAAGCAATTTCCTTTACTTTTTCGCGTATCTCTTCTTGTGTAAAAAGTATTTTTTTCAAATCCTTATGCATTGTGATTCTCCTTATCAAGACTGATTTTAATATATTTATTGCTTTTAGATTTAATCCTCGGTATATTGTCACGTACACCGCAAATCCAAAAGATTTTTCCTTCGTATTCCATAATCGGAATTTCATCTCTTAAAAATGAGGGTATTTTTTCGTCGATAAAAATATCGTTGATTTTTTTATTTCCGCAGTTTATAAGATTTATTTTGTCACCGCACTTACGTGTACGAAGAATAAAGTTTAATTTAAACGTATCTTTTGGCAAATACACAGTGTTTTTACTGCTAAAATCAGGGCGACTATCAACTTCTAAAATCGTTATAAATGAATTTATTTCTGGAATGTGATAAGTGCCAAAATCTTTAAAATTATAAATAAATTCCTTATATTTTTTACTCTTTACAAAATAAATATTATCATACTTTATATATACGTTAAGCTCTTTATTGATTGTTATAACACTATCTTTTGTCAGGTTTTCATAAATTATATCACAAAGATTGTTGCTAATATTAAAACCAGAAAGAGTAACTACAGCTTTTTTAATAATACGCTTTGCGATATAAGAATCCTCTTTCAAAATATCAGAAACAGAAAATATTAAACCGTAATTTTCTGTTAGTGCGTATTTATTATATTTTTCGTCTGTATAATTTTTAATAAATGCGTCGGCCTCGCCAAAAAGCCCGATATTAGATGAAAAGGTATTGATAAAACCTTCGTTATAATCTTTTTCAATGTAAGGTATGAGCTTATTTCTTGTTTTGTTTCTTGTAAAGTCATTTTCAAGATTGGTAGAATCTGTGACAAAGTCTTTGCCTTTACACTCAAGATGTTCTTCGATTTCTTTCCGGGAAAGGCAGAGAATAGGTCTTATGACATTATTTTCATTATAAGCAGAAATTCCGGACAATCCAGTCAAATCAGTTCCACGCAAAATTCTCATAAGCACTGTTTCGACGTTGTCGTTTTTGTTGTGAGCTGTTACGATTTTTGTCGCACATAGTTCTTTTTTTAATTCGTAAAAAAACTCATATCTTGCAATTCTTCCTGCCTCTTCACACGATGATTTGAGCTTTTTAGATAGCTCCTTAACATTTACATTTTTACAGTAAAAGGGGAGTGAATATTTTTCGCACAAATTCTTAACGAATAACTCATCTCTTTTGGCTTCATCGCCACGCAAACCATGATTTAGGTGAGCAACATAAATTTTAAGCGAAAACTTTTCCTTTAAGCTTACTAAAATATCAAGCATACAAACAGAATCTGCTCCGCCTGAAACGGCACATATTAAAGAGTCGCCTGGGATGATGAGTTTGTGCGCGTCTATATAATTTAAAACTTTGTTTAAAATCTCCATGTCTAAACCTGCTTTTTAAGCTTAGTGATGTGTATCTCTGTCAAAAAACCTCGTATATTCACCCTTCCACACAAGGTCTAAAGTACCTAAAGAGCCACCTCTGTGTTTTGCAATACTTAATTTAACTATATTTGCTTCTTCTTCTGTTGCGATGTCGCGATACAAAAACATAACGATATCAGCATCTTGTTCAATCGCACCTGATTCACGAAGGTCGGATAGCTTAGGTCTGTTGTCATCCTTTCTCTGCTCAGTAGCACGGGAAAGCTGAGAAAGTGTAAGAATTGGTATATTTAATTCCTTTGCCAGAATTTTTAACGAACGTGACATATCAGAAACTTCCTGTTGTCTGCTCTCAGAACGTGTTCCCTGCATAAGCTGCAGATAGTCAATTACAATCAGGCCAAGACCGTGTTCTGCTTTTAATCTTCTACATGTTGCACGTATGTCAGAGACTTTAACTGCGGTATTATCACTTATATAAATTGGAGCGTTGCTTAGGGTGTTTAGCGCTAATGCTACTTTTTCCCAATCTTCATCATTTAATTCGCCTGAACGCAAGTGACTGCTGTCTATAAGCATTTCAGAACTCATAATTCTTGAAACTAATTGAGTAGCAGACATTTCAAGGCTAAAAATAGCAACGGGAACATTAGCTTTAACTGCTGCGTTTGCTGCTATATTTAAAGCAAAACTTGTCTTACCTACACTCGGACGTGCAGCAAGCAGAACAAGGTCTGACTTTTGCAATCCGTTTAAAATATTATCCAATGACGAAAACCCGGTGGGAACACCTGTGAGCTTTCCCTTTGAGCTGTAAATAGCAGTAAGATTTTCGTGCGTGTCAATCAAAACGTCTTTAATGTGACGTATGTCTGTTGTTTTGCTCTCAAGCGTGTCAAATATTAATTTTCCGGCAAAATCTGCAACCTCTGTAGCGTCAGAGCTGATATCTAAGCTCTGGTCTTTGATTTTTTGACCTGCCTGGGCAAGTTTTCTTCTTAAGGATTTTTCTAAAATTATTTCTATATGTTGCTCTAAGTTTGCTGTTGTCGGAAGAGTAGAGGCAAGGTATGAAAGATATTGGATGCCTCCGATAGCTTCCAGAGAAGACAAAGAATTAAGTTCTTCTGAAACCGTTACTAAATCTATAGGGATATTGCGATTAAAAAGCGCGGTCATTGCTTCAAAAATCTTTTTGTTTGCCTCTATGTAAAAATCTGATTTGTCAAGTTTTTCAAATGCTTTTGTTACACAGTCGCATTCAATAAGCATTGAGCCTAATACGGACTGTTCTGCTTCTTTATTGTGCGGCATAGCACTTTGTATTAAATTTTCGTTCTGAACATCCATCAGTGACAGTCCTTTCGCTTTTCATAATTTTATAATGGTAGAACCTCGATTTTAATTTTTGCCAAGATACCAGGGTAGATTTTAACTACGGCATCTGTTGTCCCAAGTACCTTTATGCTTTCTGTTTGTAATTTTTTCTTATCTATTTCTATGTGTAATTGGTTCTTTATCTCGTTTGAAATGTCCTGAGATGTTATTGAACCGAAAAGCTTTCCGTTTTCGCCGGATTTTGCTTTAAATGTAACTTTTTTGCCATCTAACTTATCTGCTAATTCCTTTGCTCTTAATTCTTCTTGGTTTTTGTGGAATTGTGCTGCACTTTTTTTGCCTTCCAGTTCGTTGATTGCTGTTTTGTCAGCTATTACAGCCAATCCCTTTGGTAATAAGAAATTTTTAGCATAACCATCAGAAGCGTTTATTAAATCACCTTTTTTGCCTTGTCCTTTTACATCAGCTTTTAAAATTACTTTCATTTACATAAACCTCTTTCTAAAAAATTAATCTGCATTATCAATGTAATAATTATCGATAGCCTCTATAAGCAGTTCTTTTGCATTTTCGGCAGAAGAGTCGTCAAGCTGTGCACCGGCTATAGTGATGTGTCCGCCGCCGCCAAGCTTTTCTAATATCAACTGAACATTTATTTCGCCCAGGGAACGACCGCTTATTTTAACTATGTCAGATGTTTGTTGAATAACAAACGAAGCGATTATACCTTTGATGTTTAGTAATTCATCGGCAGCCTGTGCTATTACAGTTGAAGTTATATCTTTTGATATAGGAGCTATACTTATTGCTATATTATCTCTTATGATTTCTGCGTTTTTAATAATATCAGAGCGCGTGATGTATGTTTTTAAATCTTGCTGGAAAACTGTTTTAACAGAAACAGTGTCAACTCCTTGTTTTCTTAAAAAAGAAGCAGCTTCAAATGTTCTCACGCCTGTTTTAAATGTAAAGTTTTTAGTATCTACTACAATTCCAGAATATATAGCTTCTGCTTCAAATTTTGTAAGCGACATTTTATTGGAAACATATTGCAGAATTTCTGTAACCATTTCACATGCTGATGAAGCATAAGGTTCGTGATACACAAGTGCGGGATGTTCTATAAAATCAGCAGTCCTTCTGTGATGGTCAATTATGACTATCTGATTCGTGTTATCAAGCAACGACGGATCTTCTAGCAGCGACGCCCTGTGTGTGTCTACCATGATAACAAGGGTATTTTCTGTGATTTTATCTTTTGCTTCTTCGCGAGAAATAAACAATCCGCTATATTCTTCAATATCTTCAGCTTTATTGATAAGACGGGCAACTGTTTTATCGTATGTTTCCATCGCAATATACATCGGCTTATTATGAATTCGACAAATTCTAAATAAACCAAATGATGCACCAAGTCCGTCAAGGTCTGCGTTTTTATGAGTCATTACAACAACGTTATCCGCACTTGAAATAAGACCTGACAAAGCAAAGCTAACCACACGAGCTTTAACACGAGTGCTTTTTTCGTGTTCTTTTGTAGCTGTGCCGTAGAAACGAAACTGTTCGCTATCCTTAATTACTGCCTGGTCGCCACCGCGTCCCAACGCCATATTAAGAGCAGTCTTTGCATACGCATCGTTTTCGGCTAAATTTTTACCATTCATACCTACACCTATGCTTATAGAGGCAGGGATTGAGTTTTTGGTGTCAATTTCGCGTATTTTTGCAAGTATATCAAACTTGTTTTTGATAAATTTTTCAAGATATTGAAATTCAAACACAATAAAATATTTGTCGTTTTCGTATTTTAAAAGAATACCATTGTTCTCTGTAACCCAGTTATTTATGGTTTTGAAAATCTCTGACTGAAGCTGCGGTACAATTGATGATGGGGCAGAGTCCATTAATTCGTCATAATTATCTATATTAACAAAACAAATCAACGATTTTTCCGCGATATACTTTTTGTGTAATTGCGCAGTATATGAAATATCTTCTAAGTACAAAATAGTTATGGAATCTCCATTTTCTGTTCCGGATTGAGGAGTGTTGCCGATTGCCTTGTAGACCTTATCTTTATATTCAAGCTCGCAAATAAATCCGGAAGATGGTTGCTTTCTTGACAAATTATCAATATCAAACTCCGGGAATAAATCGCTTATATTGCACTCACTCAAATTTTTATCGCTGAAAATCTTCTTTAGTTCAGCGTTATACCATACAACAGCTCCGGTGTGGTCTAAAAGAATTATCGGCAGCGGGAATGACAAAAGTGCGTCGTTTCTTGTGTTTGCACTTAATGTGACACTTTCAATCATTTCGTTGATTTTGTTTCTGTAATAAAGTTTAAATATCATATTGAGCAAAAATACAATCAAGGACAATATCAGCTGGATAATTCCTAACCAAACAAAATTTGTAAACAGCATAACGATGCCGAACACAACGAAAGCAATAATATAAATTTCATTTGTAAGCTGTATTTTACTTACATTTAACTTATTCATAAAATCTTCTCCTATTTTGGAAGGTTGCTTTTTGAAATTTTTTCTCTGTAATCAAAGCAACTATCTAATGCTCCTAAAATGCTGATAAAAAGCATTGGTGTTCCTACGGAAAATATAACTATTAAAATTAAGACGATTTTTTTAAGGCTAAGGTTTTTCATTTTCAACTTTAATATAAAATCAATAAAAGATAAACCAAATATATAAAACACAAATTCAGAAATTACACAAACATTCAAAATTGCATCTGCCAAATATCCCTTTTCGGGCATGAAAATCTCAACTGCAAAAAATATAAAAAACATAATTCCTAAAGTTTTGTCTGCACGATGTTCTGAAAAACTCTTAAACTGCGAAATATCACATTTTGTAAGTTTTAGAACTTTCTTAAAAATGTATAACGACAAAAGTCCCGTGCATGCAGAAAACATTATTATCACGCTCGGCATGAGCTTTCTGATTGACATAATCACATTACCTAAGAGTGTGTCGATTTCTGATTTTGCGATCTGGCCTTCATATAACGAAGCGAGTGCATCAGTATAATTTTTTACGGATGAAAACAGTACATCCTTAACAATATCTATATTTCCTAGTTGCAATATCTTTATATTCAAAAGAACATAGAGGGTGTAGGTAATTGTAATTATCGTTAAAAGTTTAAATTCTGATAACTTCAGATTGTAGCAAATTCCCAGGCTCGTTCCTAAAATCAATACAGGCATAAAGCTTATTAAAGTAAGGCTTATGTTTTTTGTAAAGACAAAGTACACAAAAAACACAAAGCCACAAACAACAGGTAAAAACCAGTAGTGATATTTCGTGATAGAATATCCGATGATTGATGCTATTACTGCAGTAACTAAAATGCTAAAAATGCCCAAAGGCAACATAGAAATCAGCGTGAAAAATATTGCTGCTATTATAATTAATATTTGATTTAAAAAACTGTTTTTTGTCAATAGAAAATACCTCTGGTCATAATATCGTAAATTATATTTTAACACAATGTTTTCTAAATATCAACATAAAAATTAAATTAATGTGACAAAGGTGTATTTTGTCAATATTTTCTTGATTTTCAGGTAATTTTATGTTATAATACATATGGTTTAGGGCGCTTTGTAGTTTAAGATGTAAGAGATAAGCACCAAAAGATAAAAGGTTTGATGTTTATTTCTTATTTCTTATTACAAAGCAACTTAAAACAAATACCCGTTTTGCCCACAATTCGGAGTATTTTAAAATAAATTTTCGTGGGCAGAAAGGTATTTGATAAAAATGTACAAAAGCTTTAAGACAGAATTTGCAGGCAGACCACTCGAAATAGAAATTGGCAAATTTGCAGAACTTGCCAGTGGTGCAGTAATGGTAAGATATGGTGAAACCTGCGTGTTATCGACAGCTACAATGGCAGCAAAGCCTAGAGAGGGAATTGACTTTTTCCCTTTGAGTGTTGATTTTGAAGAAAAATTATACTCAGTCGGCAGAATTCCAGGTGGTTTTACAAGAAGAGAGGGTAAGCCATCAGATAAGGCTATATTAACATCGCGTGTTATAGATAGACCCATTCGTCCGCTGTTTCCAAAGGATTTAAGAAATGATGTTTCTGTTGTAAACACTGTTATGTCTGTTGATCAGGATTATTCTCCTGAAGTTGTAGCTATGATCGGTACTTCAATCGCAATATCCATTTCAGAAATTCCGTGGAATGGACCTATTGCAGGTGTTGTTATGGGATATGTTGACGGACAACTTATTATAAACCCTACACTTGCTGAGCGTGAAAAGAGTGACATGTACTTAACAGTTGCTGGAACAAAAGAAAAAGTAGTTATGATTGAGGCCGGAGCTAAGGAAGTTAAGGAAGAAGTTGTTTTTGATGCCATTATGATGGCTCATGAAGAAATCAAAAAAATATGCACATTCATTAAAGAAGTTCAGGATGAAGTTGGTAAGAAAAAAATTTCATACGAGCCTCATGTTGTTGATGATGAACTATACAATGACATTAAAAATTTCGGTATAGAAAAGTTAAAAATTGCATTAGATACAGATGACAAAAATGTTCGCGAAGTAAATATGAAAGCGTTCTATAGCGAATTATATTCTCATTTTGAAGGCAAATATTCAGAAGAAGAAAATGGTGCAGACATTGTAGAAGCGGTAGAAAAATTAGCGAAATACGTCGTTCGTCGTTGGATTTTAGACGAAGGAAAACGTGTAGACGGCCGTGGTATTACAGATATCAGACCTCTTAGTGCTGAAGTTTCGATTCTTCCAAGAACTCACGGTTCTGGTCTTTTTGCAAGAGGTCAGACACAGGTACTAACTATTGCAACATTAGGTCCTATTGGCGAAGCACAGATTTTGGATGGAATTGATGCTGAAACAGAAAAGAGATATATACATCATTATAATTTCCCGTCATACAGCGTGGGTGAAACAAGACCGTCCCGTGGTCCTGGAAGACGTGAAATAGGCCATGGTGCGTTAGCTGAACGTGCGCTAGAGCCCGTTATTCCAAGTGAAGAAGAATTTCCTTATGCAATAAGATTGGTATCTGAAGTACTTTCTTCAAATGGTAGTACATCACAGGCGAGTGTGTGTGGTAGCACATTGGCATTGATGGATGCAGGTGTTCCAATCAAAGCTCCTGTTGCAGGTATTTCAGTAGGTCTTGTTACAGAGGGTGAAAGATTTATTACAATGGTTGATATTCAAGGGCTAGAAGATTTCTATGGCGATATGGACTTTAAGGTAGCAGGTACAAAAGAAGGTATCACAGCTATTCAGATGGATATTAAAATAGACGGTTTAACACCTGAAATCATCAAACAGGCATTTGCACAGACAAAAGAAGCAAGAAATTATATTCTGGATGAAGTTATGTTAAAGGCCATCCAGGCACCAAGAGCTGAACTTTCTAAATATGCACCAAAAATTTATACAATGCATATTGACAAAGATAAAATCCGTGACGTTATTGGTTCAGGCGGCAAAGTAATTCAGAAGATTATTGCTGAAACACAGACAAAGATTGACATTGAAGAAGACGGAACAATTTATATTGCTACAAGTGATGAAGTTATGGCTAAAAAGGCTATGGAAATCATTGATGCAATTTGCGGTAACATTGAAATCGGCGCAATTTTCAAAGGCAAGGTAAACACTGTTACAGCATTTGGTGCATTTGTCGAATTCATCCCTGGAGTTGAAGGACTGGTTCATATTTCAAAGCTTGAAAACAGAAGAGTTGCAAAGGTTGAAGACGTTGTAAATGTTGGCGATGAAATTATGGTAAAAGTAATGGAAATTGATGAAAAAACAGGTAAGATCAGCCTGTCCAGAAAAGATGCAATAAACGAATTAGAAGGAAACAATGAAGATAACGAATAATTTTGATGTTCGGAGGCAAATTATGAAAATCGTTTTAAAAGATGGTAACGTATTGGAATATAGCGAGCCTAAGCCTCTTTATGCTATTGCAGGCGACATTAGTGAAGGGTTGATGAGAGAGGCTTTAGCTGCAAACGTCAATGGAAAAATTTTAGGTATGGGCGAATTAATCGAAAGTGATTGTAATATCACTTTCCTTACTTTTAACGATCAGGAGGGCAAGGACGTATTAAGACATACTGCGTCTCATGTGCTTGCTCAGGCTGTGAAAAGACTTTATCCTGATGCAAAACTTGCAATAGGTCCAGCCATTGAAAATGGTTTTTATTACGACATTGATTGTGAAACATCATTTTCAACTGAAATTCTAAAAAACATTGAAGCAGAAATGAAAAAAATTGTAAAAGAAAATCTTCCTGTTAAAAAAATACTAAAATCAAGGGAAGATGCTCTTAAATATTTTGAGGAAAAAGGCGAAACATATAAGGTAGAACTGATTCGTGATTTACCTGAAGATGCCCAGATTTCTTTTTATCAACAAGGTGAGTTTACAGACCTTTGTGCCGGACCTCACATATCATCAACAGGTAAAGTAAAGGCGTTTTGCTTAACAGGTACTGCTGGTGCATATTGGCGTGGTAACGAAAAGAATAAAATGCTTCAAAGAATTTATGGCACAGCATTTTTAAAGAAAAGCGATATGGAAGAGTTTTTGGCTGCTCAGGAAGAAGCAAGAAAGCGTGACCACAACAAACTTGGTCGTGAACTGGATATTTTCACAACTGTTGACGTTATAGGCCAGGGACTTCCAGTTATGTTGCCAAAAGGTACAAAAATCCTACAGACATTACAGCGCTGGGTTGAAGATTATGAAGAATCACATGGTTGGATGCGTACAAAAACACCACTTATGGCAAAAAGTGATTTATATAAAATCTCAGGACATTGGGATCACTATTTAGACGGTATGTTTGTAATGGGTGACCCCGAAAGCGATAAGGAAGTGTTTGCGCTGCGTCCTATGACGTGCCCATTCCAATATCAGGCATATCTTTCAAAGATGAGAAGTTACAGAGATTTACCATTAAGATATGCTGAAACATCCACGCTCTTCAGAAATGAAGCATCAGGTGAAATGCACGGACTTATCCGTGTTCGTCAGTTTACAATATCTGAAGGTCACCTAATGTGCAGACCAGATCAGTTAAAGGACGAATTCAGAAAATGTCTCGAGATGACAAACTATATGTTAAAGACTTTAGGCCTTTATGATGATGTTTCATACAGATTTTCTCAATGGGACCCTGATGACAGTGAAAAATATATAGGCACAAAAGAGCAGTGGAATGAAGCGCAGGATACGATGAAGGAAATCCTAGATGACTTAAATCTTGAATACAAGATAGGTATAGGCGAAGCTGCTTTTTATGGTCCTAAGCTCGATATTCAGCTTAAAAACGTATTTGGCAAGGAAGATACCCTGATTACAATCCAGATAGACCAATTACTTGCAGAAAAATTCGGTATGGAATATACTGACAGTGATGGTTCCAAGAAAAATCCTTACATCATTCACAGAACATCTATCGGTTGTTACGAAAGAACACTTGCGCTTTTGATAGAGAAGTACGCAGGCGCTTTTCCAACCTGGCTTGCTCCTGTTCAGGCAAAAATTCTTCCAATTACCGATGCACAAAAAGAATACGCAAGAGAATATGCTGATGTTTTGCGTGAAAGCGGCGTGTCTGTTGAAGTTGATGACAGAAATGAAAAAATCGGTTACAAAATCAGAGAAGCGCAACTTGAAAAGGTTCCCTATATGTTAATCATAGGACAGAAGGAACTAGAGGAAGGCGCAGTTGCTGTTCGTTCGAGGAAAGATGGCGATTTGGGCCAGATTTCAAAAGAAGAGTTTGTTGAAAATATAACAAAAGAAATAAGAACTAAGGCAAGATAAAATTATATGTAATTCAAGGAGTCCTTCGTATGTGGATAGTAATTTTTATAACACAAAACAGAGAAACTGCTGAATTAGCAACGGAGATTTTGCGCAATTCAGGTTTGGTAGTTAAGGTTAGAACTTTAGGAACAAAAACCGACAGTGTTTATGGTTGTTATGAGATTTTACTTCCTGAATCAGAAGTTGAAGAAGGGCACAAAGTTTTAATCTCAAACTTGCTATAATATCAGGTAGGAAAAGAAACAAAAACAGAAAGGTATTTTAGTATTATGAAAAAAATTGGTGTTTTAACAAGTGGTGGAGATGCTCCTGGTATGAATGCCGCCATTCGTGCTGTTGTACGCTCGGCTTCTGCTATAGGGATAGAAGTAGTTGGCATAGAGAAGGGTTATTTTGGACTTTTAAACAATATGTATCATACAATGGGACCGCGTTCTGTATCTGATATTTTACACAGAGGTGGTACTATTTTACAGTCTGCAAGATGTCCTGAATTTAAAAAACCTGAATCAATTGAAAAAGCTGTTGAAAACGCAAAAGCAATTGGAATAGAAGGTCTTGTTGTAATTGGCGGCGATGGTTCTTTTCGCGGAGCGCGTGATTTAAGTCTGGCAGGTATACCAACTATAGGTATTCCGGGTACAATTGATAATGATATAGGTTGCACAGAATATACCATAGGCTTTGATACTGCTTTAAACACAGTGCAGGAAGCAATTGATAAAATTCGCGATACATGCAGAAGTCATGACCGTTGCTCAGTTGTTGAAGTTATGGGTAGAGATGCAGGTTATATTGCAACAAATGTTGGTATTGCCTGCGGTGCAGAGGTGGTTTTAATTCCCGAAAAGAATTTTGAATTTAAGCGCGATATATTAGCAGAAATAAATGCAGGTATTCAACGCGGAAAGGAACAACATCTTATTATTGTTGCAGAAGGTGTAACAAAAGATAATATGAGCAGTCTTAAAATGGCAACCAGAATTGAAGAAGAAACAGGTATTGAAACGAGAGCTACAATACTCGGTCATATACAACGTGGCGGAAATCCGACGGTAAAAGATAGAGTTGTTGCGAGTAGAATGGGTGTAGCAGCTGTTGATCTTTTAAATCAGGGAATCGGCAACAGAATTGTTGCAATTCAAGGGGACAATATTGTAGATTATGATATTTTAGAAGGATTGAACATTCACAAATCATTAGATTCAACACTTATTGGTGTAGGGGATATATTATCCTTATAATTATAAAAAAAGAACTGTAGCAATCCCGCTACAGTTCTTTTTTTATTCGCCTGCCGATATAAATTTAACATTAAATTCATTAAATACATTAATGTACTCATCATCAAGCTTTGATTCAGTGATAAAATAGTCTATATTTTCAATTGGCGTTAGTTTATAAAATCCAACACGTCCAATTTTCGAAGAATCACAGAGGTAATATTTTTCAGTTGAATTTTCAAGCATTTGTTTTTTTATTGCGCATTCACTGTCGTTACTTTCCATAATTCCTGCCTCTGGTGATATTCCTTTACTTGAGAAGAAAAATTTCATTGCATAAAAATTGCTTTTTATTGCATTTTCTGCCAGATATCCAACCAATGATTGGTTGTTGCTTATAACACCGCCTACAGATATCGTCTTTATGTTTTCTGCACCAGAAAGTTCGTTAATAATACGCAATGAATTTGTAATTACAGTTACATTTTTAAGCTTTTTAATTTCTTTAGCTATGTAAAATGTTGTAGTGGAGGAGTCTAAAAAAATCGTGTCGCCAGGCATAATATATTCTGATGCGATCTTTGCAAGTTTTTCTTTTGCGGGTAAGTTTGTTTGCTTTCTTTTTTCTAATGAAAGCTCATATGAGCTTTCATTGATTGGCACAGCGCCACCGTGTGTTCTTACCAATACTTCTTTGTTTTCTAATTTTTCCAAATCGCGTCTTATAGTCTCTTCGGTAACTCCAAGTTCATCACTGAGTTTACTTACCCATACAGCACCGTCTAAATTTAATTTTTCTAAAATTATTTTCTGGCGCTCTAATGCAAACATTTCCTCACCTCAAATTACTTTTTTTAAGTATTTTTACTTTATCACCGTTTTTAAGCATCGTTGAATTGGCATCATCTGTGTCTATATGCATTTCACATCTGAAATCATCACGTACTCGAACCTGTACGTCATAAAATCTTGTAGGCTTTACGCCTTCTACAACAACATCAACATACTCGTTGTCCGAAATTCCATTTGCATCGGCATATTCAGGATCTAAATGAATATGCCGGTTTGCAATAATTACACCCTCGTTAAGATAAACTGTACCACAAGGACCAACAAGCACAAGTCTTTCAGAATCCTTGATTTGACCTGAAGGACGTACTGGAGGACTAACTTTTAAAATAAATGTATCAGTTTTAGAAATTTCAACCTGAGTATCCTTTCTGACAGGTCCCAAAACCCTGACTTTTTCAATAGATTTCAAAGAAGGGCCTACTAAAGTTACGAATTGGTCTGATGCAAATTCTCTTCCCATAAGTGTTTTTTTCTTTGTCAGTTCAAAGCCTTCGCCAAAAAGAATATCCAAATCTTTTCTTGATAGGTGAACGTGACGCTGGGAAACACCAATAGTAACTGTATCTTTATTTGATTCGAAATCAATAACAGCTTTTTTTACGGCTTCAGCTATTTCTTTAATATCGTACATAATAAATACACTCGCTTTATAATAAATTATTCTTCAATATCGAAAAACTTCATCACTTCATCATGTGGACGTGCAATAACTGCCTTGCCATACACTTTTCCAAGTGATTTGGAACTTTCTTCCCCTGATTGAATAGCTGCAGTAACTGCATCAACCTTACCCCTGATAATTATTGTTACCAAAGCACCACCGAGGCGTTTCTCTGTGTGAATAAGGCGAACATTTGCGGCCTTTAACATTGCATCTGCGCTCTCAATTGATGCAACAAGTCCTCTTATCTCTAAAAGACCGATTGCTTCATTGTTGTTAGTAGGAGCAGGGTAATCAATACCAAGTAATGTTTTCGGTAGTTTTTTATTGTATTTATCTTTATTTATATCTAAAAGATAAGCCATTTTCTCAACGCCTATACCAGGATTTGGTATAATATGAGAAACTATATATTTACCTTCAGCCTTTGCGTATTCCACACCTGCTTCAACAGCGGCACGTACTGCAGAAACACTACCTTCAAACTTAATTACCATGACAAGCGGAGCAGGAGCGTCCGGACTTTTTGGTCTGTTTCTGTCAAAAGCTATAATTTTGACGTCGGAGGTTTTCGCTGCAATATCAGCAACGCAAACAGCTGTTGTAAAGCTATATACTTCAACTAATCCTAATGCCTTCATAATCTAATATCAATCCTTTATCGAGAAATTAAACAATTCTAAGACCGTCAACCATTACGCATCTTCTAGCTCTTGTAAAAGAGTGTGCAGCAGTCAAGCCTTCGCCTGTTGGACCGGCTATTGTAAATGTTGTATATCCTTCACCACCTGCGCCAATACCAGCATATGATGGAGCATTTTTAACAAATATTGTTGTTTCAACAGCTTTAGCAAATGCTGTTAAATTGTCAATGTTCTTTGAGTGGATATGAGCTGAATGACGGTTGCCGTGTTCTGCCTTACAAGCCATTACAATAGCTTCTTCGATATTTTTTACACGAACTATAGGAAGAATAGGCATCATCATTTCAACTTGAACAAAAGGATGCATTTCGTCGGTTTCGCAAATAATTAATCTTGCATCAGAATTGATACCAAGTTCCTTTAAGAAAAGACCAGCATCTTTTCCGACCCATTTTTTGTTAATAGAGTATTTGCCGTCTTTTTCAACAAGGGCAAAACTCTTTAATTGTTCAGCCTGAGAAGGTGTTAAAAGATACGCACCACTTTCTACCATGTTAGAAATGAGTTCGTCAGCAATGTTAGAAAATGCAAAACATTCTTTTTCTGCGATACATGGTAAGTTGTTATCAAAACTTGAGCCTGCAACGATATCTTTTGCAGCTTTTTTAATATCTGCTGTATCATCAACAATAACAGGTGGGTTACCTGCACCTGCACCAATTGCTTTTTTGCCAGAAGAGAGAAGTGTCTTAACAACACCAGGACCACCTGTAGCAACTAACATCCTAACGATAGGAGATGTCATCATTTCTTTTGAGGTGTCCATTGTAGGTTTATACACAGAAACAACCAAATTTTCAGGACCGCCTGCCTCAACTATAGCACGATTAACTAAGTCTACAGCGTAATTTGCAACTCTGCAAGCATTTGGATGGGGATTGAAAACAACACCATTACCACCTGCAATCATACCAATAGAGTTACATATTACTGTTTCACTGGGATTTGTTGATGGTGTGATACTACCGATAACACCAAAAGGTGCCATTTCAATTAAAGTAAGACCATCATCGCCAGTCATAGCCTGAGTTTTAAGATCCTCTGTGCCAGGAGTTTTATTTGCTACTAGCTGGTGCTTGATTATTTTGTCAGCAACTCTACCCATGCCTGTTTCTTCAACACCCATTTTTGCCATAACTTCAGCTTCAGCTAAAGTCAGTTTTCTGATGTTTTGAATCATCTTTTCTCTCTGTTCAACAGAGTATGATTTGTAGAAAATATAAGCCTTTTGAACAGCTTCCAGCGCATCAGACATATTTGTAAATACACCCTTTAGCTTTCTGTCGCCTGTGGGTTCTGCGTTTTCTAAGTTTTTAATAACACTTTTTACAATCTGGTCAATGTATTTTTCATTCATTTCCATTTTTATAGCCTCCGTCTAATGTATCATATCTTTAAAGAAAATTTATTACTATACTAAAGTCTGCCAGAGTTTTTCATCAGGTTTTGCAATAATAGAACTATCGAGAAAAAATCCGCTTTCTTCCATTTGGCTTTTTGCTCTTTCTATTGCTGCGGTAACTGAAGCTACACTACCTGTTATAAACATGTAGGATTTTCCGCACATGCCTTTTGCAATTCGCAGTTCTATCAAATCTACGTTTGCGGTCTTTGTTGCGTTATCTGCGGCAACAATAATAGAAGCGGCAGAATATGTCTCTAATATACCTAACGCCTCAACATCACCTAAAGATGTTGCACCATATATAGCTGAAAATATTGATTCGTGCGGATTGCCAAGCACGAAGCTATCAATCAGCTTTTCGTCATACAAAGCTTTAGAAGCATCAACTGCAGCACGTACTGCAGATAATTCACCTGAAATAATAACTATATATTTACCAGGACAAACGGTTTGAGCTTCGATTATCTCAACGTCGGCTGTCTTTACCATAGTATCTGCGGCAACAACGCCGGTTGAGACTGTCAGATATTCAACCATACCGATTGCTTTACTCACACTGCATCTTCCTTTCGGGATTATTTGCTCTTAATAATTATAAATTTATCATTGGCATCAACCACAACACCATTAATGGGAGAGTGGATTGGAAGCCCTAAGCTCTTTTTGTCAACATCTGCAATAACCTGACCGGTTGTCACATGATCTCCTGATTTAACAATAGCTTTAGCTGGAGCACCGATGTTCTGATCAAATGTTATGCGGATTTTTTTGGGGTTAATTTCGTCTTCGAGTAAAGGCGCAGGATTGTCATATTTAGAAAGTCCAAGCCTTGATGTCAAACGTTTAATCGGGACTAATTTCATGTTGCGATGTTTGTCTGCGACTGCTTCTTTTATATCACGCGGGATAGGAACGCCATTTTTCTTTAATCCGTCTTTGTATTCAGTAATTAAAGTTCTTGGTGATAATCCTATAGGGCACGAATATAATTCACAAATACCGCAGCCGGAACAAAAGAATGTGTTTAAAAACGGAGCTAAATCCTTAGTAATTCCACTTGTTGCCGTTCTCATAAACAAATGAGGCTCGATTGGGTGCCCGAGTAAGTTTCTAGAACATGTGCTCGTACACGATCTGCACTGACAACAGGATGCCATAGCTCGTTTAAGACTGATAGAAATTCGTGTCTTTTTCATCTTAACAACATACTGGTCATTAGGTAAAACCAAAAGAGCAGTAGTTGTTTTTGTTACTGTATCTAATTCGTTCACCAGTTTACCCATCATAGGTCCGCCGTTTATAAGACTATAATCGTCAAGATAAGAACCACCTGCAAGAGCGATAAGGTCTTTAAAACTCGTACCTAAAGGTGCTTTAATTGTAACAGGCTTATTTACTGCACCTGTTATAGTAACATAGGAATGGGTTACAGGCATATCGTTTACAACGGCATTATAAATGTTTAACGCGGTTTCAACATTGAAGACTGTAACACCTACACTGATAGGTAATTTACCAGGTTGAACAACTTTTCCTGTAGTTTCGTAAATTACAACTAATTCATCACCTGCGGGATAAACCTCAGGCAGATAGGAAACACTAAAATTATTAAATTTATTTAAAACAGAATTTACTGCATTGATTGCATCTTTATATGTCTTTTTAAGCGCAATAATTACGTTATTAGCGCCAGTGGCTTCTTTAACAATGTCAAGAGCATACAAAATCTCGTACGCATATTCAGCAAGAACTTGTCTGTGAAGCCTTAAAAGGGGTTCGCATTCTGCACAATTCAAAATGATTGTCTCAGCATCTTGAGAAAGCTTTGCGAAAGCAGGGAAGCCTGCACCACCAGCACCGGCAACACCGGCATCTTTTAGTTTGAGCTTTAACTCATCTAAGGTCATTTTATCACAACTCCAGTTCAGAACCGTTATCAACGATACCTACGATAGCTGCATCAACAGGAGAGTTATCCAGGTTGCAACCTACTCGAGCAGCGCTGCCCTGTGCAACAACAACAACTTCGCCTATACCTGCACCTACATTATCAATTGCAATTATTTTTGATTTGCATTTATCAATTGATTCGAAAATTTCTACTACTAAAAGCTTCTGTCCTTGTAATTTTTCGTTTTTACGAGTGGAAACAATATTTCCGGTTACTTTTCCGATAATCATTACTATATCACCATTCCTTGTAAAATTTGGAATAATTAAAAGGATTACCTTACGTCGGGAAGAACATTCCCGACGTAAGAATACATCCCTTTTCGGGAAAAGATTTAATTATTTAATTACAGGTAAAATCTTTTCAACGTCATTGTGAGGTCTTGGTATTACATGTGTAGCTATTAATTCGCCAAGTTTAGCGGCGTTAGAAGAACCAACTTCAACTGCTGACTTAACAGCGCCAACATCGCCGCGAACCATAACGCTAACGAGACCAGAACCGATTTTTTCTGTTCCTACTAAAACAACGTTAGCAGCCTTTAACATTGAATCTGCAGCTTCGATTGCTGCTACTAAACCTCTTGTTTCTACCATACCTAATGCTTCCTGTGACATTTTAATTTCTCCCTTCATGTTTTCATTTTTGATATTTGAATTTTCATTAACTGACACTACGTCGATTGTTTTTTCTGATGCTTTTTTCGCACCGGTTGTCTTTGCACTTGCTGCTGTTTTCTTTTGAGTTGCAGTGGATGTGCTTTTTTTCTTTTCAGCCATTATAACTCACCTCAGATATTAGAGTGTAGGCAAAATGGATTCAACGTCTGCATGTGGTCTTGGGATAACGTGAACTGCAACAAGTTCGCCAAGCTTTGCAGCACATTCTGCGCCAACTTCTGTAGCTGCCTTAACAGCACCAACATCACCGCGAACCATAACGCTAACGAGACCAGAACCGATTTTTTCTGTTCCGATAAGTGTTACTTCTGCAGCCTTAACCATTGCATCAGCTGCTTCAACTGCTGCTGTTAAGCCTCTTGTTTCGATCATTCCTAATGCTTCTTTAGCCATTTTTTTATTCCTCCTCTAAATTATTCATTAACAATTACTACTTTCAAACCTTCCATTTTGAGGTTTGTTATGTGTGCTTCATTTATCTCAGAGAGCGGGAAGCGGTGTGTAATAAGCTTTTCAATCGGCAGGCCGATTCCTTTTGCTCTTTTAAGAAAATCAAATGTGGTAGCATAATCCCTGAGTGTATAAACCCATGAACCAACTGTGGTGATTTCTTTTGAACAGATGTCAAAATGCGGGTTAATTGTAGCATCGCCGCCGTTAATAAAGAAACCAAGTTCACAAAGACCGCCGCCACGTCTTATAAATTTGTAGATGTTAGCATGAGCGATAGGGGAGCCTGTGCACTGGAATGCAAAGTCTGCCAAATATCCGCCAAATGCATCTTCTACGCCTTTGGTTAATGCTTCGATACCATCGAAGTTTTTGAAGTTGACTGATTTTGTTGCGCCCATTTCAGCTGCAAAAGCTAAACGCTTATCCTCACCGTCAACTGCAACAATGTTTTCAACGCCCATTGTACGAAGAATTGCAATACATAAAAGACCAATGGGTCCGCAACCCTGGATTACAACACGACTGTTGAATCTTAATGTACCAACTGTTTTAGCTCTTTCAACAGCGTGAATGAGTACTGCAGCAGGTTCAATTAAAAGTCTTAAATCAAGACTTAAGTCGCTTACATTAAATATTGTGGAGCCGCCACGGATTACCATATAATCGGCAAACCAACCATTTAAATGGATGTCGTCATCTGGTAAAAGTCCGTAAACTTCTGCGCCGTCGCCTACATTTTGTTTGTTTAAGTCGTACATTGTGATATCAGGTGAATCCTTAAAAATCATACATGTAACAACTTTGTCGCCAATAGCCAATGGCTTACCGGCGCTGTCTTTTTTTACATTTTTGCCCATCTTAACGATTTCGCCTGTGCCTTCGTGTCCTAAAACAACAGGAATAAGACCAAATGGATCACGTTTGAATTCATGAGCATCCGTACCGCAAACACCACATCCTTCAACCTTAACTAAGATGTCATCGTCGCCGAGTTCAGGAATAGGAAATTCCTTGATTTCATAATTCTCAAGACTTGTAAGCATAGCAACTCTTGAGGTTTTTGGAATTTCTCCATTTGACTTACAGTGACATGTGCCACCGCCAGAACAATTGCATGTGTGCGGAACTTCTGTTTTCATGTTTGAAAGAACTTGTTTTACGATCATTTCGATATCGTTTGAATTAATATCCATAATAACAGAACTCCTATTTTATATTTTTTTATTTAATCATTTCTTCAAATACTTCTTTGCCATATGCGGCAAGATATGTATCTTGTTCCTCGCTTCCGCCTGAAACACCTAATCCACCGATAACTTTGTCATTTACTTTAAGTGGAACACCACCGCCAAATATGACGATTTGACCATCATTAGTAAATTGTATGCCATAGAGTGGGTTATTGGGTTGGCTCAATGCTTTAAGGTCGATTGTGGACATTTTCAAAGCAACAACGGTGTATGCTTTGTTTAATGCGACATCATAACTTGCTATGTATGAGTCGTCCATACACTCAACCAAAACAGGGCGAGCTGCACTATTAGAAATAGCAACAACTGCGTTTACACCTATTCGTGAGGCTTCTGCTTCGACCTTTTCGGCTATTTTTTTAGCGAGTGTCAAAGTCATATCAAGATTGCTGTTTATGTTTTTTACAACAGTTTCAACAATCTTTGTAATTTCACGGTCGTTCATGGGATAAACCTCCTGAACTATTTGCCGAGTTGAGCAATAACTTTTTTTGTGATTTCAGCTACCAAATCATTGCTGTCTGAAGATGTAGAGCAATTTCCGCAACCACCATGACAGCTTGGAAGACCAGCTGCTGCATTAGGACAAACGTCTGCAGGATGTTTGCCTGTCATACCGAATTGTCTTCTGATATCATAAAGCTTTTCAACCTGAGCCTTAGATAATTCCTGAGGACCACCTAACTGCTTTGAGAGGAATAAGAGTTCTGCGTAAAACTCTAATGATTCCATTTTATGATATGCAGCAAGTAATGAGTCTGAATATGCAAGCGCACCATGATTTTCAAGTAAAACAGCATCGAAATACTGTAAATACTTAGATACTGCGTCAGGAATTTCGTGTGTTGAAGGTGTACCATACTCAGCTATCGGAACGCAGCCCAGAGCAATAACGGCTTCAGGCATAATTGGTTGTGTGAGCGGAATGCCTGCAATAGCAAAGCTTGTTGCGTAGATAGGATGAGCGTGTACAACAGCCTGAACGTCAGGACGTTCTTTGTAAACTCTCATGTGCATTTTGATTTCAGAAGAAGGTTTAAAACCTTTGTTCGCCTGAATTACATTGCCATCAGCGTCAACCTTACAGATATATTCAGGAGTCATAAAACCCTTACTTACACCTGTTGGAGTACACAAGAATTCATTGTCAGAGATTTTAACTGAGATGTTACCATCGTTAGCAGCAACCATACCTCTGTCATAAATCCTTTTACCGATGTCACAAATCTGTTTTTTAATTTCGTATTCGGATACCATTTCCATTTCTCCTTTTCGGTTTGAATTTATTTTTAATTTTATATAATATACAATATATATTATTCAATGTTAGAATAACATACAAATCAATGTATGTCAAGTGATATTATGTTGTTTTTTGTTGTTTTTTCTGTTTTTTTGTTAGATATTCTCGAAGTTCAGGAATTCCTTCGTTTGTATATGAACTTACTTTAAAGATTTTTTTGCATCCGCAAAGCTTAAGCCAATTACTCGCGCGCTCGGGATTTGCATCATCTTTGTCTATCTTTGTCACTATTCCTATAACTTCGCGATTAACCTGTCCCGTAATATTTGGCGGATACAGAGAGAAGGGCTCTGTTGCACTGATTAGAAGACCTATTATATCAGACTCGTATGAATAAACTGCAAGCCCGCTTCCAAGCTCTTTGGTCTGCATGTATTCCCCTGGAGTATCTATCACCAAATCATCATAACTGATATATTGGGTTTTTTCATAATTGATATCTTTTCCCATCAGGGCTTGTTTCAGCGTTGTTTTGCCAGCTTCACTACGTCCAACCAACATTAATCGCTTCATCATGTTTTACTTATATTGCAGACGGAAAAATCTAATGTTTCTTTAGCGTAGTCACATAAGGCGCGCAAGGAAGCCTCAACCTCTGAAACAGTTCCTGTAATGATCAGCGTTCCGCTGAATCTGTCTACGAATCCTATTTCAGCACCGGATGCCTTTGTTGCAATGTCAGCTATTATAATAGCTGTTTCTGCAGGGGATATTGTTACCACACCTATCGCTGCTTTTGCATAATCAATGTTGGGATCAAGACCTAATTTTTGATATAGAACTTTTTCCGGATTTGCAATAATATGAGCGATAGTAATCTGTTTTCCCGGAACGAGTTCCTGTACTATTCGCATTTTGTCTTTTAATCCGAATAACTCTTCGTTTAACATAAATCTTAACCTCCAATCTGACAGTGTAAACGAGTGTTCTGATGTACAGCATCAAGAAGACTCTGCATTTTTTCAGCTGTAGGGGATTCTATATCTTTTAGCATATAGTCTCTGCCTAAGCCTTTGTATTTGTCCACACCAAATTTGTGGTATGGAAGAAGATGAATTTCTTTAACATTTGGAAGATTTTCAGCAAATCTTGCAATTGAAAGAATTTCCTCTTTTGTATCATTAAAGGTCGGAATAACAGGAACTCTTATTACCAGATTGTTTGCGTTTTCGGCAATTTTTCTGGCGTTTTCAAGAATCAAGTCGTTCGGCCTTCCTGTAAACTGTTCATGTTTTACAGAATTTGTATGTTTGATATCCATTAGAAAATAATCTAAATAAGGAAGATATTTTTCTATCGTTTCATATTTTGCAAAAGCGGTAGATTCCATTGCTGTGTTTATGCCGTTTTCTTTGCAGGCTTTTAGTAACGCAGAAGCAAATTCTGGTTGTCCTAGCGACTCTCCGCCTGAAAGCGTAAGACCACCGCCAGAGCGACGGTAATACTGCATATCGCGCTTTACAACCTCGATTACCTCTCTTACGGTAACGTCACGACCTACGATTTTTCTTTTGCCACCGAATTCCATTTCTTCAATTTCAAAGTTCTGGGATTCAGGATTACAGCACCATTTACAACGAAGGAAACATCCTTTTAAAAAGACTATTGTTCTTATTCCCGGACCGTCGTGAACTGAGAATCTCTGGATATCAAATATTCTGCCTTTGACATCATATATATTCATCGTATCACATTCCCTGTTCTGTTCTATTAATAATATCGTCCTGAAGCGACTTGGATAATGTTGTGAATAATGCGCTATATCCTGCAACTCTGACAACAAGACCTTTGTACTTTTCAGGGTTTTTCTGTGCGTCTAAAAGTGTAGCTCGGTCAACTACGTTAAACTGAATGTGACTTCCTTTTCTGTCGAAATAACCACGAACCAAAGCACAGAACGCTTCAAGACCAGATGTTCCTTTTAATGCTGATGGATGGAACTTCATGTTAAACAGTGTGCCATTGGATGCTATGTGGTGGTCAAGTGTTGAAACGGAGTTGCAAGAAGCTGTCGGACCGTTAATATCCTTGCCTGCAGATGGTGAAACACCGTCTGCGACAGGTGTGAATGCAAGTCTGCCATCAGGAGTAGCTCCAGTTTGTTCGCCGAGTGGAACGTTGGCTGAAACAGGATAAAGACCTGCCTGGTAAACGCCGCCTCTTGGATTTTTGTATTTTTCAACAGGTTTGGTATAAGTGTAAGCAACATCGCGCGCAAATGCGTCTACGTCTGCTATATCATTACCAAATTTTGGTGCACCGTCAATAAGCTTACGGATTTCTTTAAATCTTGCAGCGTTGGGGTGTTCCTCACAAACTGATTTGATTGTCTGAACGATAGCAGCTATTGCAGTATCGTCAACTGTTTTACCAGATTCTGCAAGTTTTGTAGCAACTTCAACTGAAAGATTTTTTATATGCTTATCTGTATATGCCTCGCCAAAGTTATAAGTCAGGGCATCTTTAAGCTCTGAAAGTGTAAACTTGTTTTCCTCAAACACTAAGGTTTTAACGGCGTATAGTGCATCTGCCATGTTAGCAACACCAAAACCCTGAGGGCCGGTAAAGTTGTATATTGCGCCGCCTTCCTGAATTGTTTTGCCGCGACCGATACAATCTTCAACCATAGAAGACAGGAAGGGGAGTGGACCTTTCTTTGCATGTGCAATATCTATAGCGTTATCAGCATTAACCATAAGACTGATAAAGTACTCTGATTGTTCTTTATATGCATCATAGAACTCATCAAATGTCTTCATTTCTGCTACATCTTTTGTTTTAGGTCCTATCAAAACGCCTTTGTCAACACCTTGTGAGAAAACCATCTCCACAGGGCGACACATATTAAAGAATGCTGAATCGTGCCAACCGTCAGTTTTTCCGCTTTTTTGTGGCTCAACGCAACCGATGATGTTGTAATCGAGTGCATCAGTTAAGGTTAATCCGCGATTCACTAAAGCGGGAACTATAACTTCATCGTTGTAGTAGGCCGGAAGACCGATGCCGGTTCTTGTGAGCTCTGCTGCCTTCATCATCAAATCGTGTGGAGTTCCGTTCCAGATTCTGATTGAAAGCGAAGGTTGGGGTAGCATTGTGTGCATTGAGGCGTTGATACACATAAATGATAAATCATTTGTTGAATCAATACCCGGGGCAGACTGACCGCCTACAATAAGATTCTGGAATAAACCATAACCTGCAAAGCCTTCTGCTGTGCCAGCGTCACGAACCTTACTTGTATCATTTAACTTAATCCAGATACAATCTATCAATTCCTGCGCGAATTCAGGAGTAATAATTCCTGCATCTAAATCCTTTTTATAATAAGGATACATGTACTTGTCAAAACGTCCCGGAGAAATCGAGTGTCCGCTTCCTTCTAACTGAATAAGCATCTGTATAAACCAGAAGGACTGACAGGCCTCGTAGAAACTTTTTGCACCATTTTCAGGAACATTTGCACAGTTTTGTGCAATTTTTAAAAGTTCTGCCTTTCTTGTTGCATCGGTGCATTTTTTTGCCTCTTCTGTAGCCAAAAGAGCATATCTGTTAGCATAATATATAACGGCTTCACAAGATTCAATTACTGCTTCTAAAAAAGCGGAGCGTTCGTTATAATCTGATTCTGTGATATTATGTTTTGAAAGCTCAGCTTTTGCCTCGTTTAAAATTCCGCGATAACCAATCTTTAATACCTTACCATAATCAACTGTAATATGACCTACACCGCCATATAAATAGTTACCGGTTGTAAAGATGTTGTGCTCGATGGCATCCTTTGTCTTTTTATCCATTAAAGAAAGTGCAAGCTCTGAAACAGTTTTGCCTTTCCAGTACTTATGTGCTTCTTTCAAAGCTTTTTTAGATTCTTCTGATATGTAAAAGGGGTCTGCGTTTCTTTTTTCTATAGTATCAAACTCAGCCTCTAACCAATCATAAGAGTATTCAGGGAACGTCTGACAGCTTCTTGAATGGATTGTCGGTGTACCAACAATTAATTCGTCAGGTCTGATTGTAACAGGGATATTCCTGAGAATGTGACTAAAAGCAGCAGAACGTCTTTTTACCATGGGGAGAGATTCTGTGGCTTTGTAAGATTCAGTTAGTAAAACAGCACGTTCGCTCTCAAGCTGTGGGGTAGAATCAAGCATTCTGTCAACAAGACGAGCAACACGCTCAGTTTTAGGTGCGTTATAGATTTTGTAATCGCTCATAATATTCACCTTTCTAAATCATATTTAAGATTTCATTATTAACATTGTTAGTTGTGTGTTTGCACATTTTAATTATTTCGTGATGTGCATTTTTGGGAGCAAAACTGTATTGTGCACGTCTTAACATATTAATATCGTTGAGATTATCGCCAAAAGCTGCAGTTTCGCTTATTGAAATACCCAATAAGTGTTGCAATTTTTGTGCGGCAGAGCCTTTATCTGTTTGTGCACTTATAAATTCAGTCCATAGATTATCCTCGTAGACCTTATTTAAAATACCGGACTTGATGCCGAGATTGTCAAGCTTGATTTTTGCCTTTTGCGACAAATTATAAAAGGCAACCTTGTAAACATCTCCTGTGATTGATAAAACTTCATCAGGGATGATTTTTTTTGCAAAATCAAAGTGCTTTGCTTCTGATATAAAAAATGTGAAATCTTTTGTATAAATCAAAAGAGCCTCATAATCACGACTGTATGTTTTTGACATACAAGCTACTTGTGGTTTATTAAGAGGAGAAGAGAATAATACAGTATCATTTTTTATCCCAAGTGCTCCGTCGCTGGGAATAAATATAATATCATTTCGAACGGGATAAAAGAGTTTATTTAAATCAGAATAACTCCTGCCGCTTGCGATACAAAAATGAACACCGGAAGATACTGCCAGATTGATTGTATTAAAAACGTCATCAGAAATACTGTTTTCACCATGGGGTAAAAGTGTTCCGTCAACGTCACAAAAAATCATGCGAATCTTCATGTCGTTCATATTTTCCTCCATTAAACCTTATAATCTGTGTATACAATATATATGATAAATCATTTTTTCTTATTTGTCAATAGGAAACACAGAAAAAATAAAGAAAAAACAAGGAAAAAATTTAAAACACAGAAAAACAAAAGCAATGTTATTCGACACAAAAACAATATTAACAAAAAATATAAAAAAATACAATATTTTTTGTGCAAAATTACATATAAATTATTTAGAATATTAAGAGAAAAAGAAAAATATACATCCCTACAGGTTGTGTATCAACTATAATCAACGCTCTGATAATTCGTATGTTGTTCAAATAGCTATTAAAGAGATAAAAAACAATAAAAAAGAGTTGACAAGTATAAGTAAAACTGATATAATCTACTCGTTGCCTGGGTGTGGCGCAGTTGGTAGCGTGCTTGAATGGGGTTCAAGAGGCCGGAGGTTCAAGTCCTCTCACTCAGACCAAAACAAGTGCAGTTGGTACGAAGTATCGGCTGTGCTTTTTTATTTTGTCAGGAGGACTTGAAGGGTCGGTAGTGAATGACTGCCAGTGGCAGTCAGAGCCGACCACAGCACCGTCCGCAGATGGGCAAGTCCTCTCACTCAGACCAAAACAAAGAGACTTCGCATCTGCAAAGTCTCTTTGTTTTTTTTGAAATATTTTATATGCAGGTTATTCAACACAAATTTTATCAGAGATAGCATTAAATGTTTTTTCGCCAATCCCATTAACTTTAATTATATCTCGTATCGTGGTAAATTTATGCGTTGTTCTGTATTTGATAATAGCAGCTGCTTTCTTTTTATCTATTCCCGTAAGAAGGGAAAGCTCTTCTTCGGATGCTGTGTTAATGTTAATCAGTCCATATAAATCAGGGTCGTACTCATTGCCATTTGCCGAAATGCTTGAAACAGATTCATCTATCGACTCTTTAATTACTGAGCTTTCTTCTGATTTTATGATGGTGGAGTGGTTTTCGTTTTCCATCTTGAGAAAAAGAGTTCCTGTAACAACTAATATAAAAACACAAACAACAGAAATTACAATTGTAGTTTTGTCAAAGAAAATATTTTCGTTTTTCATAAAATCACCAAATTCAAAAAAAGTTTTTTTAGTCTTGACAGAGCAGAGAAACTGTGATATACTCTCATCTGTTGGAAAATTGAATACGTAGGGGTATGATGTAATGGTAACATGCCGGTCTCCAAAACCGTTCTTGAGGGTTCGAGTCCTTCTACCCCTGCCAAAAACGAGAACTAATCCGTAAGGGTTAGTTCTTGTTTTTTTGTTTGAAAAGGACTCGAAGCCTGAGAGGGCTTGGAGCGTTAATAAAATAGTCCTGCGGACTGTTTTTAGCGAACAAGGTGCGTATGCGGGTACTGTGAGGTATAACCTCACGGTCGCCAAGCAGTCAAGACTTGCGAAGCAAGACTGTGTCCTTCTACCCCTGCCAGAAATCAGTATCATCTTATGATGGTGCTGTTTTTTTTGTTTTTAATGCCCTGTATTTATAATTTATACAAAAACACTTTAATATATTTTTTTGTAACGTCTATTACGGCATATTCTTCCTTATATGCGATGGATCCCGGATTTAATATGTGTAAATTATCAGTGTTTTCATAAAATTGTGTATGAGTATGACCAAATATACACATATCAGCATTGTTTTTAGACGCCAGAGTTTTTAAGATATATAAGCCGGATTTTACTCGTTCTTTATGTCCGTGCGTAACATATAATAAGCGACCTTCGCATTTTATGGTTCTGTTCGTAGGGTAGCGTGAAAAAAAGTCGTTATTACCGCAAACAGCACAAATTGAGTGTGTTCTTCCGTATACCATTTCTAGATATTCACAATCATCTGCCACGTCGCCACAATGAATTATATGTGTGATATCTTTATGACGACTAATAGCCTCGTCCATGCCGTTTGTTGTATGGTGGCTGTCACTAAATACTAAAAATTTCATAGTTCCTCCAAGCGATATAATCACTTTAATTATACGTCAATCTAAAATAAAAGTAAATAAAAATATTATTTTGTAAAAAGAAGGTTGCATATTACTGTAAAAAGTAGTATAATGAAAACAATATTATAAGTTAGCACTATATGTTGTTGTGCGAGAAAAATGAGGAAAAAATTAAATGAAGAAAAAAAAGTGGATATTCATGCATAAAGAAAATAAGTTAGAAGATGTAAAATCTTTAAGTGAAACTTATAGTGTTGCTCCTGTTATTGCAACGATTATGCTAAACAGAGAAATCACAGAACCTAAAACTTTCCTTGTTCCTTCAGAGGAATTTCTTTTGGATCCTTTTTTAATGCTCGGAATGGAAAAAGCGACAGAACGTATATTAAGAGCGATTGATAACAACGAAAAAATTGCAGTATACGGAGATTATGACGTAGATGGAATTACGTCAACTGCAATAATGGTTAAATTTCTTCGTTCTCATAAAGTCGATGTGATTTATTATATTCCTGACAGACATGAGGAAGGGTATGGTATCAATACTGACGCAATTGATAAAATACACGCACAAGGTGTCACATTATTAATTACGGTTGACTGCGGAATTACTGCAGTTAAGGAAATAGCATATGCAAAAGAACTGGGTATAGAAACTATTATCACAGACCACCACGAATGCAAGGATGAAACTCCTGATGCTTATTGTCTTTTAAATCCTAAGCAACAGGACTGCAAATATCCATTTAAAAAGCTTGCGGGTGTTGGTGTTGCATTCAAACTTCTGCAGGCCTTAACACGTAAAATGCATTTTCATATGAGGGAATTAATTGATGAATATATAGATTTGGTTGCAATCGGAACAATTGCTGACGTAATGCCATTAGTTGGCGAAAACAGAATTATTGTAAAAAGAGGCTTAGAGCTTTTAAAATACACCGCAAATCGCGGTATAAGAGCTTTGGCTGAAGTTGCTGATATTAATCTTTCTACAGTTCAGACCGGAACCATTGGTTTTATGTTGGCACCCAGAATCAACGCAGCAGGAAGAATGGGTAATCCGATGTGTGCTGTAGAGCTTCTTTTAGCAAGGGACGATATGTCGGCCAAAAAATATGCCCAAATCCTGAATGATAAAAACAGAGAACGCCAGGAAACAGAAATAAGCATCTTAGAAGACGCACTGACTATTATAGAAGAAACGCCTTCGATTAAGGAAGATTTTATTATAGTTTTGTCTCACGAAGGATGGCATCACGGAATTATTGGTATTGTTGCATCTAAAATCTCAGAGAGATTCAATAAACCATGCATATTAATAAGTACTGATGGCGAAAACGGCAAAGGCTCGGGCAGAAGTATCCGCTCGTTTAATCTTTTTAAAGCACTTGAAAATTCGTCACACCTAATGCAGAAATTCGGTGGGCATGATTTGGCTGCAGGTTTATCTATTAAGGCGGAAAATATTGACAAATTCAGAAAAGAAATAAACGAATATGCTAAAAACTGTCTTACAGAAGATGATTTTGTGCCAATTTTATATATTGACTCAGAGCTCCCGCCGCCGTATATCAATATGAACACAGCGGAAAAATTATCAATTTTAGAGCCTTATGGAATGGGCAATGCCTGCCCTTTGTTCTATGCTGAAAATTTAAAAATTTCGCAAATCAGACCACTGAGCGACGGAAAGCATATAAAACTCATTTTGACGCACGATAACAGAACACTTGAAACCGTCGGGTTTAATATGGGTGAATTTGCTGATGTGTTGTCTGTAAACGACAAAATTGATATTGTATTCAATATTGATATAAATATTTACAGAGGCGCAAGACAGCTTCAGATTTTGTTAAAGGACATTAAAATTCATCAATCGGAATAGAGGTGATCATATGGTTTTTGCAACGCATGATTTTGAAGCTTTAAAAGAAAAAATTCTAAAAACAAATCCAAATTTTAATATCGAGAAATTAGAAAAAGCATACGCCTTGGCTGAAAAGGCTCACATCGGGCAAAATCGTGCTTCAGGAGAACCGTATGTTACTCATCCGTTAGAGGTTGCATACATTTTAGCTGATTTAGAACTCGATTGTGATACCTTGGTCGGCGCACTTCTTCATGACGTAGTAGAGGATACAGACTATACATTAAACGATATAAGAAGTGATTTTGGCGATAGTGTTGCAACTATTGTAGATGGCGTTACAAAGCTGGGAAAAATCCAGTATATAACAGCAGAAGAGCAGCAAGTCGAAAACATAAGAAAAATGCTTCTTGCAATGGCAAAAGATGTTCGGGTAATTTTGATTAAACTTGCCGACAGACTTCACAACATGCGTACAATAACCGCAAAATCCGAGATGAAACAGCGTGAAAAAGCACGTGAAACGTTAGAAGTATACGCTGCTTTAGCTCACAGACTTGGTATGTCAAAAATAAAATGGGAACTTGAAGATTTATCTTTAAGATACATAGACCCAGTTGCATACAAAGAAATAACAGAGTCGATAAATTTAAAAAAGCAAGAACGCGAGCAATTTATAAGTGATATTATAGATACCTTAAAACAAAAAACTGCTGAAATTGATATTCCGTCTACCATTACGGGAAGAGCTAAGCATTTTTACAGCATCTATAGAAAAATGTATACTCAGCAAAAATCAATAGATGAACTGTACGATTTATTTGCAGTTCGTATTATTGTGGATTCAATCAGTGAATGCTATGCTGTTTTAGGTATGGTTCATGAGCTTTATCATCCTATTCCGCGTAGGTTTAAGGATTATATAGCTATGCCAAAACCCAATATGTATCAATCACTCCACACAACGGTTATAGGCCCCAATGGCACACCGTTTGAGATACAGATACGTACTTGGGAAATGCATCATGTGGCAGAATATGGTATTGCCGCTCACTGGAAATATAAAGAAGGTGTTGACAAAAAAACAGAGGTTGACACTAAACTTGAGTGGATACGCCAACTTCTTGAAATTCAAAATAACGTCGTTGACACAGATGACTTTATGCGTACATTAAAGATTGACCTTTTTGCTGACGAGGTTTTCGTCTTTACACCTAAAGGTGATATTGTAAATCTTCCTGCTGGTTCTACCCCCATTGATTTTGCTTTTTCCATTCACAGTGCTGTAGGCTGTAGAATGCAAGGGGTAAAGATCAACGGAAAAATCTCAACTCTTGACTATATCCTGCAAAATGGTGATATTGTAGATATTATGACATCTTCGTCTGTTAAAGGACCGAGTCGTGACTGGTTGAAACTTTGTAAAACATCACAAGCAAGAACAAAAATCAATCAATGGCTCAAAAAAGAACGCAGAGAAGAGAATATCCAACACGGAAAAGAACTTATTGATAAAGAATTAAAAAGAATCAATCTTTCGCATAATCAGCTTTTCAGAAGTGAATGGGTTGAAATGCTTTGTAAAAAATACACTTTTTCGTCTATCGATGATATTTACGCTGCTGTTGGATATGGCGGGCTAACTGTAAACAAAGTTATCAGTAGGCTAAGAGAAGAGTATAGAAAAGTCCAAAAAGCAGAAGATGCTAAAGTTATCCCCGTTGTTGACGGAACGCAAAATCGCAGAAAATCATCAAGCAACGGCGTAGTAGTTGAAGGGATAGAAGATTGCCTTGTCAGATTTTCGCGTTGCTGTTCGCCTGTTCCGGGCGATGATATAATCGGTTATATTACCCGAGGCAGAGGAGTTAGTATACACAGAAAGGATTGTCCTAATGTTTTAAGCAGTAAAAACAGTGGCGAGAAAGAAAGACTCATCGGCGTTCATTGGGAGACAGATTTAGACCAAAAAGGCTCATATTTAACGCAAATCCAGGTTTATGCAAACGACCGAAAAGGACTCTTGGCTGAAATTGCAAGCACTATCTCAGACCTTAAGATTTTAATAACGGCTATAAATTCAAAACTGTTAAAAGATAACGTTGTGGTCGTTAATTTTACCATAGAAATCAAGTCTAAACCAGAGCTTGATACTTTAGCAAAAAAACTTAAAAACATCAAAGGTGTTTTTGATGTTAAACGAAAATCGGAGTAAAATTATGATAATTATTAAAGAAAGCGTTGGAATAATGGGAGTAAACTGTTATATTATAGGCGATAAATCCGAAGCCATAATAGTTGACCCGGGCAGTGATGCAAAAAGTATAATAAAAATACTTAAAGAAAACGAAATAACAGCAAAATACATTCTACTTACACACTGTCATTTTGACCATATTTTAGCAGTAGAGGACTTAATTCAGGAAATAGGTGTAAAGTTAATTGCTTGTCACTTGGAAAAAGACAATCTTTTAAACCCAAGCATTAATTACACTGACAAATATTCAAGAAAACCACTTTCTCTGTCGGCAGATGAATATTTAAAAGATGGAGATATTTTAAAAAGCGGAGAATACGAGTTTACTGCTATAGAAACGCCCGGACACACTTTGGGTAGTATGTGTTTGTACTGCAGAAATAAAAATCTTTTAATCTCTGGCGATACACTTTTTTATACAAGTGTAGGCAGATGTGACTTAGCAACAGGTAACGAGGAAGCTTTGATAAAAAGTATAAAAGAAAAGCTTTTCATACTGCCTGATAATACCGTAGTTTTGCCCGGACACGGGGAAAATACATCTATCGGTTTTGAAAAAACAAACAATCCATTTATCTATTAGGTGAGTATAGTGAAGCAACAAGAGAAAACAATTCCCTGGGGAACTTTAGTAGGCATAAGACCTGTAAAAAGAGTAGTTAATATGCTGACTATGGGAAAAAGTGAAGCAGAGATAACAAAAATCTTAAAAGAAGAGTATGAGGTAAGTGATAAAAAAATTGACCTTTCGTTGGCTATTGCCAAATGTGAAACCGAGCTTATTTCAACTTTTCCCGAAAATGCAATATCTTTATATATTCATATCCCTTTTTGTCCGTCAAAGTGCGCTTACTGTTCTTTTGCATCTATGCCGGTATCTGAAATGCAACATTTCGTCGAGCCTTATTTGTACGCGTTGTTTGATGAGCTGGACACGATAAAAAAAGTAGTTGAAGATTTGAATTTTTCAATAATAAGCGTATATATTGGTGGCGGTACACCTACATCTTTATTATCTATAGAGCTTGATAATCTGCTGAATAAATTAGAAAAAACATTCGATTTATCCAGTTGCCGCGAGTTTACGATTGAGGCAGGAAGGCCAGATACAATCACAAAAAGCAAGCTCGAAGTAATGAAAAAACATAACGTAGACAGAATAAGCATAAATCCGCAATCTATGAATGACAAAACCTTGTCTGTTATAGGAAGAAAACATTCAGTAGAGCAGATATATACAGCGTATAATCTTGCTCGCAAGATAGGATTTAAGTCTATAAATATGGATGTAATCGCAGGACTTCCTGAGGAAAGTTTATCTGATTTTATGAAAACAATCGACGCTGTTATTGATTTAGCACCTGAAAATATTACCGTGCATACTATGAGCATAAAACGTGCTGCAAGACTTAATCAAATTGGTGATTTTGATACCTTGCCACAGTGTGATTGTGTAGATAAGATGATTGATTATTCACATTCAAAATTAAAAGAAAACGGATATATGCCTTATTATCTTTACAGACAAAAAAATATTTTGGGCGATTTGGAAAACACAGGATTTTTTAAAGGCAATACACAGGGAATATACAATGTCTGTATGATGGAAGAAGTAAGAACGGTAATTTCTGCAGGGGTTGGCGCAGTGACTAAACTTGTAAAAAATGACAGAATTGAGAGAATATTCAACGTCAAAGACGTCAGGGAATACATAAACAGAGCAGAGGAAATGCGAAAACGCAAAGATTATATATACGAATTTTATAATAATTTGGAGGTATAAAGAAATGAAGTGTCCTTTTTGCGAATTTGAAGAAAGCAAGGTAATTGATTCAAGACCTACAGACGAGGGAGAAGCAATAAGAAGACGTCGCGAGTGCTTAAATTGCGCAAAACGTTTCACAACCTACGAAAAAATCGAAACAATACCACTTATGGTAATCAAAAAAGATGGCTCTCGTCAAATGTTTGACAGAGAAAAGCTTTTAAATGGTATTATAAGAGCATGTGAAAAGCGTCCTGTTGCGACGTCTGATATGGAACACATTGTGAACGAAATTGAAACAGCTACGCAAAATCTTTTAGAACGTGAAATTTCATCACAAAAAATTGGTGAAATGGTTATGGAGCGTCTGCCTGCGATTGACGAGGTTGCATATGTTCGTTTTGCTTCGGTATACAGACAATTCAAAGACATCAATACCTTTGTAGAAGAGGTAAATAAATTACTTAAGAGGTAATTATGGTTAACATAGGAAACAGCTGGGATGAGCTGTTAAAGGAAGAATTTTCAAAAGAATATTATCTAAATCTTCGAAAAACTTTAGCGGCAGAATACAAAACAAAAACGATATATCCCGCGATGGAAAACATATTTAACGCGCTAAAATATACTTCTTTTGAGGATGTTAAGGTTCTTCTTTTGGGACAGGACCCTTACCACGGGGAAGGTCAGGCTCACGGGCTTTGTTTTTCTGTGCAAAAAGGAGTTTTAAAACCACCCTCTCTTAAAAATATGTTTAAAGAACTACAAGCTGATTTAGGCATTAGTGCTCCTTCACACGGATGTTTGACTTCTTGGGCAAAACAGGGCGTATTGCTTTTAAATACAGTTTTAACTGTTAGAGAAGGAGAACCCAATTCGCATAAAAAAATTGGCTGGACAATATTTACGGACAGAATCATTGAACTTTTAAATGAAAGAGAAGACCCTGTAATATTTGTCCTGTGGGGAAAAAACGCAATTGACAAACTACCTCTTATAACAAATAGCAACCATTATGTATTAACTGCTGCACATCCTAGTCCATTATCTGCATCACGGGGATTTTTTGGGTGCAAGCATTATTCTAAAATTAATAATATTCTGTCTTCAATAGGAAAAGAGCCTATCGATTGGAAAATACCTGAGTAAAAGAAAAGAGTAAGTATGAATTATATAATTTTTGACCTTGAATGGAATAGATATACCAAAGCTGTTAAGCTGCGTTGCCCGGATGAAATTATTCAAATCGGTGCTGTAAAATATAATGAAAAAATGGAGCACATTGCTTCGTTTAATACATATATAACACCTGTCCTTTATAGGAAAATGGAGCCTACTGTCCAAAAAATAACAGGACTTTCTATTAGTTTATTAAAAAAAGAGGGAATACTTTTTTCAGAGGCCATAACTAAATTTAAGGATTTTATTGGTGAAGACAGCGTTATTATGTCATGGGGATTTCAGGATGCAGAAATTTTACGCAAGAATTGCGCGTATTTTTGCAAGAACATGCCTACTACTTTTTTGAAAAAATTTGCAGACGTTCAAAGGTACGTCACCAATATTTTATCAGAGAACGGAAATAATCAGATAGGCGTAAAAACTGCAGCAGATAAGCTTTTGATACCTTATGAAGAAAGCAAACTTCACGATGCTTTGGTTGATGCCGAAATATCGGGAAAAGTTTTTGCCAGAATTTTTAATCACGAAAAATTCGCAAGATACATAGTAGATGCCTCGAGTAAATCAAATTCTTTTAAGGATGTACCTATTATAGATTTAAACAGCAAACTCATTGACAAATCCGTATTTAAAATACGTTGTCAAGAATGTGGACGCCCTATAAGAAGGCATAATGTATGGAGCCTGAGCGGAAGTAAATTTGTCTCATACCAGACCTGCAGAAGGTGTAAAAAAAGGTATTTTTGCTCCGTTGAAATTTTAAAATCATACGGTAATGTAATCAAATACAAAAAGAAAATTAAAAATATTGAAGAACCCACTATTAAATAGCTTACTGACCCGCAGTAAGCTATTTTTTTGTAGCAAGTTTGTGTTTTTTTAATATATTGATAACAAAGGAGAGATTTTCATGAATGTACTCGAAGTCAAAAATATTACAATGAAATATCAGGATATAAATAGCGAAGTAACAGCAATAGATGATATATCTTTTAGTGTTAAAGAGGGTGAATTTGTAGCGATAATCGGTCCTAGCGGATGCGGTAAATCGACTCTGCTTTCTATTATTTGCGGAATTTTATCACCCAGCAGTGGAGAAGTGTATATAAATGGTATAAAGACCTCGGGAATAACTGATAAAATAGGATATATGCTTCAAAGCGACAATCTTTTGGAGTGGAGAACTATATACAAAAATGTTTTGCTTGGATTAGAAATTCAGCATCGTGTTACAGATGAAAATTTAAAATATGTTGATAAGCTATTAAAAACCTATGGTCTTTATGAATTTCGTGATAGCTTTCCCTCGCAATTATCCGGCGGTATGAGACAAAGAGCCGCGTTGATTAGAACATTGGTTACAAGACCTGAGATATTACTGCTTGACGAAGCATTTTCTGCGCTTGATTATCAAACAAGATTATCGGTGACAGATGATGTGTATTCTATTATTAAAAAAGAAAAGAAGACAACACTTATGATAACTCACGACATTCCTGAAGGAATTTCAATGGCAGACAGAATTATTGTTTTATCAAAGCGTCCTGCAGTTATTCAAAGTGTACATGAAATCACTTTTTCAGACATTAAAAAAAGGACGCCTCTTTTATGTAGAAAGAGTCCGCAATTCAGCTCGTATTTTGACACATTATGGAGGGAGTTGGATATGAATGAAAAAACTTAGGACAGAAAGAGAAGAATATCTTTTAAAGCTTAAAATAAAGAAATATACCATTCTGTCAATTCAGATTGGTCTTTTGATAGGTCTTATATTATTGTGGGAAATATGCGCAAACATCGGTATGATAGATAGTTTTATAACAAGTCAACCGTCGCGTATAGTTAGAACAATTATAAATCTTTCTTCAAACGATTTGCTTATGCATTTGGGAGTAACGTGTACAGAAACAATACTTGGATTTTTACTCGGCGTGATATTTGGAATAGTAATAGCCTCGATACTTTGGTGGTTTGAAACTGCATCAGAAATTTTTGAGCCTTATCTTGTGATTTTAAACAGTCTTCCTAAAATTGCATTAGGACCGATAATAATTATTTGGGTAGGAGCCGGAATGAAGGCTATTATCGTTATGGCTTTGGCTATTTCGCTGATTGTAACAGTCATGGAGCTTTTGAATGGCTTTAAGCATACGGATAAAGATATAATAATCACTACGAAAACCTTTGGTGCTAAAAAATATCAAATCTTTTCAAAAGTCGTTGTGCCTGCTAATTTAAAAACCCTTATTAACTCGTTAAAAATAAATCTTGGGCTATCTTTAGTTGGTGTTATTGCCGGTGAATTTTTAGTATCAAAGGCAGGACTTGGGTATCTGATTGTTTATGGCGGGCAGGTATTTAAATTGGATCTTGTTATGGCAAGTGTTATAATTTTGGCTGTATTTGCAGCAATAATATATAAAATTGTGCTGATTTTTGAAAAAATAGCACTTAAAAACAGGAGGTAAATATGAAAAAAATCTTGGCATTATGCCTGTGTGTTGTTTTAACATTCAGCTTTGTTGCTTGTGGAAACAACACACAATCAACAGATAAAAAACCAGAAAAGACCATGGAAAAAGTAAGATTAGGTGAGGTTACACATTCTGTTTTTTATGCACCACAATATGCAGCGATAAAGCTCGGCTTTTTTGAAGAAGAGGGTATAGAGATAGAACTTTCAAATCTACAGGGCGCAGATAAAGTAATGTCTGCTTTGTTATCAAATCAAATCGATGTAGGCTTTTGCGGACCTGAAGCATCAATTTATGTTTATAACGAGGGCAGAGAAGACTACCCGCAGGTTTTTGCGCAAATGACGCAACGAGACGGATCGTTCTTGGTGGGCAAAGAAAAGCCTGCAGAATTTGACTGGAATCAATTAAAAGGAAAAACCGTTATACCAGGAAGACGCGGCGGTGTTCCTTATATGACATTTGAATACTTGTTAAAAGAAAAAGGCCTAAATCCAAAAACTGATTTAGTTTTAGATGACAGCATTCAATTTTCTCTGATGGCGGGCGCATTTTCAGGTAGTGACGCAGAATATGTAACACTCTTTGAGCCTACCGCGTCTATGATAGAGGCAGAAGACAAAGGATATATTTTAGCATCTATCGGCGAAGAATCAGGAGACATTCCGTACACTGCTTATTGTGCTAAATCAAGCTACATAACAGATAACGAAAAACTGATTAAAAGTTTTGTAAAAGCAATTAACAAAGGTCTTAAATGGGTAGAAGAAAATTCGTCTGAAAAAGTGGCAGAAACTATCGTTGATTTGTTTCCTGATACAGACATTAAAATGCTAGCTTCTTCAATTGAAAGATATAAATCTATCGATGCTTGGAAAGACACACCAGTAATGTCTGAAGAGTCATTTAATCGACTTCAGGACATTATGGAAGAAGCAGGAGAACTCGAATTACGTGCGCCTTTTGAAAAAATTGTAAATAATTCATACGCAGAAAAAGTCGTTAAATAAAATCTAAACTATTGTAAATAATAAGCATATCAATGTCAGAAGGTGAATTGATATGCTTATTTCTTTTATACGAACAATAATTTCATATATTTTAGTTGTAGTAGCAGTTAGAATAATGGGAAAAAGGCAAGTGGGGCAATTAGAACCGACAGAACTTGTTATAACGCTAATGATTTCCGATTTAGCAACAATACCTCTTACTCATGTTTCTATCCCTTTGGTATACGGAATTGTTCCGATTCTGACACTTATTATATTAGAGGCTACGTTCTCGTTCGTGGAATTGAAAAGCAGGAGATTTAGAAAAATCATGTCAGGCACACCTGTTATTATAATAAAAGACGGTGTAATATGCGAAAAAGAATTGGAAAGATTACGCTTTAATTTTGATGATATATTAGAAATGTTGCGTATGCAGGGAAGTTGTGATATTAAAGAAATTAAATATGCCATCTTAGAAACAAGCGGTAACCTTAGCATTATTGAAAAGAAAATACAAAATAACGATGAGCGCAACTACCTGGGTTTACCATTTATGTTTATATGTGACGGCGAAATCAGTAAAAAGGCACTAAAACTATATAATAAGGATGATAAGTGGCTAAAAAAACAGCTGAACGGAGAAGATATATCCGATGTGCTATATGCTGGTGTTAACGAAAACGGTAAATTTTATTTGCAAAAGAAGGAAAAATAGATGAAAACATTTACAGTCGCATTAACAGCATTAATAATTATGATTGTTTTGCTCTCAGGATACTCAATATATATTAAAAAAGTCGAAAAAGAATTCATAAAAACAGTAGATGAAATTTCAGAACTTGTAAAAAAAGAAGATTGGGATAAAGTATCAAAAGATTTTAAAAAACTAGTGGGTGAGTGGGATAAAAAAGAAGCTTTGCTCTCTATGCTTAACGATCACGAAGATTTAGATGAAATAAATCTTTCGATAAACGATTTGGATAAAAGTATATCTCATAAGAACAAGGAGCATGCACTAAAGTCTTTAGGTGAAATAAAAATTAAGATACAAAGATTGGCAGAGAACGAGTCTTTTAATTTAGAAAACATTTTAGGATTAGCACATAATAGGTTATCCTGTCATATTATGTTATAACCGGCCAATAGGTCGTTTATATAGATTAAGGCGTAGAAAAGTACAGCATGTACTCTCTGCGCCTTTTATATGTAAAAAAACCGACGAAAATAACTTTCGTCGGTTAAAGTTTTTTTATTTAAACTTTCTTTTTCTTGCGGCCTCTGACTTTTTCTTTCTCTTAACGCTGGGCTTTTCATAATGTTCGCGTTTTCTGAATTCTGATAAGATACCGTCTTTTGCACAAGAACGCTTAAAACGTCTTAATGCACTATCTAAAGACTCATGGTCTTTTATTCTGATTTCTGACATTTACTGATTCCCTCCTTCCGCGCAAACGAGTTCAAAAAAGACTAAAAAAAACATCTTTTTTCTATTTGTTGCGGAATTACTCTGCTACAAAATAACAAGTGTATTATAACCTAAACTGTTTGTGATTGTCAATAGAAAGTTTAAATATTTTTACTTTTTTTAAAAAATATAAAAAAATAGTTGCATTTTCATAATATATATGTTAAAATACTAAAAGTCAAGTACGTTTGGTTGGAGGTGAAAGAATTGCCGAACATTAAATCAGCTAAGAAAAGAGTTAAAGTTATCGAAACAAAAACTTTAAGAAATCACATGATTAAATCTGCATTAAGAACATACATTAAGAAGTTCGAAACAATCGTTTTAAGCGGTAACAAAGAAGAAGCAGAAGTTGCTTTTAAAGTTGCAGTTAAAAAGATTGATCAGGCAGTAGCTAAGGGTATCATGAAGAAGAATACAGCTTCAAGAAAGAAGTCTCAGTTAGCTATTAAGCTCAATGCAATTGCATAATCATTTAGAAATTAAAGGACTAACGAAAGTTAGTCCTTGTTTTCTTTTATAGAGTATTTATATCCTTCGTCATAAATATTTCAAATACTATTGTTAGTAGCTTTTCAGGTGGTCCTGCAAAGGTTGCAGTTGTAGACAGTGCACTTGAGGGTATGGTTTCAGGTTCTTCTGTTGCAAATACTGTTGATTCGGGTTCGGTTACAATTCCTCTTATGAAAAAAACAGGCTATACTCCTGAATTTGCAGCGGCTGCAGAAGCATCCGCGTCAACAAGCGGACAGATTATGCCCACAATCACGGGTGCAGCAGCCTTTTTATTTGCTTATACCACTAGTTCTTTCTATATAAAATTACTTTAAAAAGAGTAAATACTCTTATTACGCAATGTTATTTTTATATTACAAAACGCACATACTGCTTGACTTTCAGAAAGAGTACTGGTATAATTTTATATATCCAATTATACAAAATAAGAATTTTGTATAATTGGGAGTATACCAAAAAGTTGAAAATGTGCGTTTTTTAAGGAAAATGCGGCTTTTCATATATTATTAAAAATATTTGAGTTTTACATGATTTAAAGGATGTGATTTTATGCGCAGTAAACAACTGCTTGACGACGCACCATTTTATCTTCGTGATTTTATAACTTATATGGAAACTATTAAAGGAAAATCTTCCAATACAGTTGATGAGTATTTTTTTGACTTAAGAACTTTTCTTCGTTATATGTTAGTATTAAAAGGAAAAGCTGATATAGAAAATTTTGATGAAATTTCGATAAAAGATGTCCCTGTGAGCTTTATAGAAGAAATCTCCTTGCACGATCTATATGAATACCTTTCATACACTCTGCGCGAAAGATTAAATAACGCCAATTCCCGTGCGCGTAAAGTATCCTCTCTACGCTCTTTCTTTAAATATATGGCAACAAAAGCAAAGTTAGTCGAGACTAACCCCGCTGCTGAATTGGACTCTCCCAAAATACCCAAGGTTTTACCAAGATATCTGTCTTTAGACGAGAGTAAACAGCTACTAGAAAGTGTCGATGGCAACAATAAATACAGAGATTATGCCATTCTAACGCTTTTTTTGAACTGCGGACTACGTTTGTCAGAGCTTTGTGGTATTAACATGCGAAACATTAAAGATGATAAACTTACTGTATTTGGCAAAGGTAGCAAAGAACGTACAGTTTATTTAAACGATGCCTGTCAAAAAGCAATTTCTGACTATATTATGAACGAACGTCCTAAAGACGGCATCAAATCACCTGATAAAGATGCACTATTTTTAAGCCGTTTTAAAAAACGTATGAGCATAAAAACCATCCAACACGTTGTAAAGCTGCACCTGGAAGCTGCAGGTTTAGATGCTTCAAAATACTCTGCGCATAAATTAAGACACACAGCAGCTACTTTAATGTATAGGTATGGTCATGTAGATGTAAGAGTTTTACAGGAAATGCTAGGTCATACAAACCTTTCCACTACACAAATTTATACTCATTTAGATGATGAGCAATTAAGAACAGCAGCAAGTAGCAACCCACTGGCAGAAATAAGAAAAAACGACGCAGAATGACTTCTGCGTCGTTTTTTTATTCAATTAATTAGTCGTTGCAGCCACAACCGCAGAAAACAAATAAAGCAATGATAAGGATAATCCATAAGCAGCTGTTATCGTTACCAAAGCCAAAGAAACCTCTATCGCATCCCATAGTCGTTACCTCCTTTTGTCGTTATATTACATTATATGAAAAAAGCAAAAGTCGGTAACTTGTACTGATAAAATTAAGTGCACTACCCTATTTTTTAAAAATATTTAATAGATGGTTGCAAATCTCAATAATTGTGATATACTATCTATTGAAAAATAAATCTGGTAAGGAGATGCTGTGTTTTGGCAGGAAAATATGAAATAAATATGTGCGAAGGTGCACTATTTCCAAAAATTTTAAGATGTGCTTTTCCGATGATGATTGCCAATCTCTTACAGCTTTTATATCATTCGGTTGACATGATTATAGTAGGAAGATTTTCAGGAGAAGCTGCTCTTGCGGCAGTTGGTTCCACCTCTTCTATAATAAATCTCATTGTTACTTTGCTTAGCGGTATTTCTGTCGGTACATCCATCGTTGCATCTCAATATATTGGCGCTAAGGATGATAAAAAGACTTTTGACACTGTACACACATCAATGCTTGTTTCTGTTATAAGTGGTATAGTTTTTGCTTTTATCGGTTATTTTCTTGCCGAACCAATGCTCGTTTTAACAGGTTCTCCAGATAATGTATTTCATCAGGCATTGCTATATTTAAGAATATTCTTTTTTGGTACACCCGGTTTTATTATCGGTAATTTTGGTAGTTCCTTAATGCGTAGCGTCGGCGATACCAAAAGACCTCTTTATGTTTTTTCTTTTTCAAGTATTTTAAACGCTATCTTAAACCTTGTTTTTGTTATAAAATTTAATATGGGTGTTGCCGGCGTAGCGTTAGCTACAATAATTTCACAATATGCTTCTGCATTTATTATTGTGTATTTAATGGCAAAAACAGATGGCTTAATAAAACTTTACATAAATAAATTAAAGATAAAAAAATATATTTTGATTGATATTTTAAAGAAAGGCTTGCCTGTTGGAGTTCAAGGCCTTATATTCGGTAGTTCCAACGTTATAATCCAATCATCTATAAATTCATTTGGCTCTGTTGTTATGGCAGGAAACACCGCTGCTGCTAACATTGAAGACTATTTGTATTTTACCCTTAATACCTTCTGTCATGCTTCAACAATTGTTGTTGGACAGAATTTTGGCGCAAAAAAATACGAAAGAATAGATAAAACTATATTAATATGCTCAGGACTTGTAATATTAATAGGCGTCGCTGTAATTCTTTGTACAATTCCGTTTGAAAGAACCTTGCTTGGTATATATGCACCAGGAAACGAAACTGCAATTTCTTACGGCATATTAAGATTTAAGTATATTTTACACGTGTACTTTTTATGTGGACTTATGGAGCTTTTTATTGGTTCAATTCGTGGTCTTGGGATAACCCTTGTTCCGATGCTTGTATCAGTTGCGGGTGTTGTCGGCGTAAGAATCGTGTGGATTTATACGGTTTTTGCTTCATACAGAACACTTGACAGTTTGTATATCTCATATCCTATTTCATGGGCAGTGTCTATATTTATACTGATTGTATGCTATATAGTTGTAAGAAATAAAATGCTAAAAAGTAAAGAGAGCCGATAGGCTCTCTTTTAATTTATACCTTCTGCTGTTAAAACCGAATCAGAAGCCTGAGTATAAACAGCTGCCTGATCGGTTATTTTATTTTTAAATACTATATCTGTTATTTCAGATATAGCAAGAACAGGTGTTATATTTACCCCAAGCATATGAAGGTAATTTCTATCGTTTTCTTTCGGTATGAAAACCCGCAGAACGCCCGCATTTTTAGCTGCTTCTATTTTTTCTTTTACGCCACCTACAGGCAATACGTTGCCAAAAATAGAAATTTCACCGGTAAAAGCAATGTCGTTTCTTACGGGGATATTATGAATAGCTGAATACAAAGCTACAAAAATTGCAACACCGGCAGAAGGTCCATCAACCGGCATACCTCCCGGAAAATTTAAATGAATGTTATAGTTCTTTGGATTTGTGTTGTATTTTTCCGAAAGAAGCGTCAAAGCATTTTCTACAGATGCTTTTATAGTGCTCTCTCTGTTTAATTTTTGTCCTCTTCTTTCTAAAGTTTCGCTATCGACAATGCCAGTTATTTTTACACTGCCGCTACCCTGCTCTGATACTTTATGGGCTTTTGCTTCTATTGTCATCAATGTTCCTTTGTTTGCACCGTGAACAGCAAGACCATTTACAATGCCAATCATCTCTTCCTCTGTTGCTTTCTTTTCTGAAAAGGCGCTAAAACGTGAGCATTCAGCCACCCATTCTATGTCTTCTGTTGTTATATTTTCTCTTTTTTCCAAATTTGCATAAGAGCCAGCTGTTTGAATTAAATTTACCGCTTCTCTTCCATTATCACAAAAATTAGAAATAAGGTTAATTGCGGATTCTGAAATTGCAAAATTACCTTTTTTAGCCGCATTAGCTCCGATTTTTATAATTTCTTTCTTTGACAACGGGTTAAAATAAATTTCAGTGCACCTTGAACGAAGTGCAGGCGGCAAATCTTCGGGCAAACTGGTAGTAGCAGCAACAAGCCTGAAATCCGCAGGCATACCTTTTTGAAAAATTTCGTGTATATAAAGAGGTATTTCCTTGTTTGATTTAGAATAGTATGCCGATTCAAAGAAAACTTTTCTGTCTTCTAAAACTTTTAAAAGTTTATTCATCTGAATAGGATGAAGCTCGCCTATTTCATCTATAAAAAGTATTCCTCCGTGCGCTTTTGTTACAGCACCTGGCTTTGGTTGTGGTATTCCGGCAGGTCCGAACGCTCCTGCGCCTTGGTATATAGGGTCATGAACAGAGCCCATCAGTGGGTCTGCTATGCTTCGTTCGTCAAATCTTAAGGTTGTTGCGTCTATTTCAATGAATTTTGATTCTTGTGTAAAAGGAGACGAGCTGTTTTTGATAGCTTCTTTGAGCACTGTTCTTGCTGCAGCAGTTTTACCTACTCCTGGCGGTCCGTAAAGTATAACATGCTGTGGGTTTTTTCCACACAAGGCTGCTTTTAGCGCTTTAATTCCGTCCTCTTGCCCTACAATTTCTTCTAACGCATCCGGCCTTGTTATCTCTGACAACGGCTCTGTAAGCGATATCTTTTGTAGTTTTTTTAATTTATTTAGTTCTTTAACTGAATCTTTATTTATAGAGCTTTTTGTCGCGTTTTGTGTTCTAAGCATTGAATAAAAATACATCCCCATAACGCATAAAAACCATATTTGAATAACTGACATTATCGTGTTTAACATAATCGCCCTCCTCAAAAATATTATGGACAATTATGTGCGTTTTATTTCAAAAGTTAATAAAAATTTAATTGAATTTTACCCTGTAGTGTGATATAGTTATATCGTGATTCATTTGAGAAAGTAGGTGTTTTATATGGATAAAGATTGCAAAACAATTTGCCATAAAACAAGTATCGGCGGACAGGCTGTAATAGAAGGAATAATGATGCGCGGACCTAAAGAGTCTGCAATCGCTGTAAGAAAACCCGATAACGAAATTATTGTAGAGAAAAAGGCTATCAATTCTTTCGTTGCAAAATATAAAATTAACAAAATTCCCTTTGTAAGAGGTGCGTTTGCTTTTATAGAGTCCTTGATTGAAGGGACTAAAGCACTTATGTTTTCTGCAGAATTTTATGATATTGAAGATGATAAAACAAAAAAAGATAAAGAATCCATGAGCGAGAACGAATTAAAAAAATCAGAAGCAAAAGAGAAAAAATCCTTGAATTTTGCTATATATTCTTCTGTTGTTATTGCTTTAGTTTTCAGTATCGGCATTTTTATGATGCTGCCTACGTTTTTGGTTGGGTTATTGCGTGATTATGCAGGATTTACCAACAACATTCTAACAACATTATTTGAAGGTATTATAAGGATTTTAATATTCTTAGCATATGTTATTTTAGTTTCTAAAATGGAAGATATAAAAAGAGTTTTTCAGTATCACGGTGCTGAACACAAAGCGATTTTTTGTTATGAATCAGGCGAAGAATTAACAGTAGAAAACGTAAGAAAACAAAAAAGACTCCATCCAAGATGTGGCACCAGCTTTTTGATACTTGTTATGATTATAAGCATTGTACTCTTTTCGTTTATATCCTGGGAAGACAAGATTATGCGTATCATAATCAGACTTTTGTTACTTCCTGTGGTTGCAGGTATTTCTTACGAAACAATTAAATTTGCAGGCAGACACGACGGAGTTGTTGTTCGTATTATAAGTGCCCCCGGTATGTGGCTACAAAAAATCACAACAAAAGAGCCTGACGACTCTCAGATAGAGGTTGCAATTGCAGCTCTTTCTAGTGTTTTAACGGATGATAAAAATGATGACAAATGGTAAAAAAACGATAGCTACTGCACTAAAAGATGCAGTAGATACATTATCTTTAAATAAAAATATTGATACAAAACGACTTGATGCCGAGATTTTATTGTGCCATGTTTTAAATTGCCAAAGAATAGATTTGACAATTAATAAAGATAAACTTTTAGATGACACTGCTCTTTCTGTATTTTATGATTTTATAAAAAGAAGGGCAAAAAATGAACCTGTAAGTTATATAACAGGCAAAAAAGAGTTTATGTCATTAGAGCTTTGTGTAGGCGAAGGCATTTTAATTCCCAGACCGGATACCGAAATTTTAGTTGAGGAAATCATAAAACTTTATAATGGCAAAAACGTCAATATCCTTGATTTATGTACAGGCAGCGGCGCAATTGCTGTAAGTCTGGCTTATTATTTAAAAAAGGCATTTGTTACAGCAGTTGATAAATTTGATATATGCCTTGATGCTGCATTAAAAAACATCAATACATTTGCTCTTTCTGACAGAGTTTGTGTTATTAAAGGGGATGTATTAGAAAATCTGGTGATAGACAAAGATTTTGACTGCGTAGTTTCAAATCCGCCCTACATAAGAACCGAAGTCTTGTCTACTCTGCCCTCTGATGTTAAAGACTACGAGCCGTTATATGCATTAGACGGCGGATGTGACGGGCTTATATTTTACAGGAAAATAACCGATTTTGCTAAAAGTGAGTTAAAATCGGGTGGTATATTAGGTTTTGAAATAGGTTTTGATCAGGGAGATGCAGTAAAAGAAATAATAGATAAAACCAATTCTTTTAAAGAAATTAAAATAATAAAAGATTTATCGGGTCAAAACAGAGTTATAATCGCAAAAAAGGAGTAAGATAGTGCGAAAATATTCTGAAATCAAAAGAGAAAAAAGAATAAAGTTTCTAAAAACCACAGCTTTAGTTATAATATGTTCAGTTGTTGTGATCTTGGCAGGAATTTTTACTTCTTTGTTTTTAAAACACACCTCTACCGGCGCCCAAGTTGTTAACAAAATCGAAGAAATCACTTTAAATCCATCTGAAGTTTCGCTTGTTATGGTTGGTGACAATCTATTGCATATGCCGTTAATTAAGAATGGCGAACAACCCGACGGAACATATAATTTTGATACATTATACGAGGATATGAAGCCCTATTTTGAAGAAGCAGACATCTCAGTTATTGTTCAGGAAACTGTTCTTGCGGGTCCTGAATTTAAATACTCAGGCTACCCTATGTTTAATACACCTCAAGCAGTTGGTGATTCTATTAAAAATGCCGGATTTGATGTGGTGCTTCACGCTACAAATCACACACTCGATAAAGGCTCAAAAGGTGTTGAAAACACTATTGAATACTGGAAAAAGCATCCCGAAATTAAAGTTTTGGGAATCAACGAATCACAAGATAGTCAAAACGAAGTTACGCTTTATGAAAAGAACGGGATTAAATTTGCCTTTTTAAATTACACAGACAGTACAAACGGAATTCCCTTGCCCAAGAATAAAGATTATCTGGTAAACACAGTAAACGAAGAAAAAATAATCAGCGATTTAACCTATGCTGAAAATAATGCTGATTTTACAGTTGTTTTCATGCATTGGGGTGTAGAGTATCATTTTAATGAAAGTAAATCACAGAGCGATTTGGCGGCCCTGATGTCTCAAAACGGTGCTGATTTAATAATAGGTTCGCATCCGCATGTTATTCAGCCTATTAAATGGATAGAAGCACAAAATGGAAATCGTACACTTGTATTTTATTCTTTAGGAAACTATGTTTCACGCCAAAAAGACGCCGCAAACCTTTTAGGTATAATGGCAAATGTTAAAATATACTCAAAAGGCAACGGCACAGTGTTTATAAAAGAAGCTTCCGTAATGCCCACTGTCACACACTACAACGTAAATTCAAGGGGTTTTAGGGTTTATCCGCTAAAGGATTATACAGATGAATTAGCCGCCATGCACGGCGTTTCACAATATGATGGAAAGGTATCCGTTGAAAGATTTAAAAATATATTTGAAAATGTATTCAAAGAAAATACTACAGTAACTTTAGATTACTAAAAAAAGCGGCCGTTAAAAGGTCGCTTTTAAAATTTTATTTTTCTTATAAATTATAACTGTTATTCCAACTATTACGCAGCATAGCGCAACTAGCTGTGAAATGCGCACCGGGCCAAAATACAAGCTATCTGTTCTTAGTTCCTCTATCCAGAACCTTCCTACTCCATAGAGTGTTATATATAAAAAGAAAAGTTCCCCGTTAAATGCTCTTTTTTTGCGTCTTAAAAGCAAAATGATAAAAACGCCCATATTCCATAGCGATTCGTATAAAAAAGTTGGATGAAAGGCTATTTGCCTGCTGATATTTTCAATTTGCATCCCCCAGGGAAGGTCTGTCGGAGAGCCAAACGCTTCGGCGTTTACAAAATTTCCCCATCTTCCGAATATCTGCCCGATTAATAACCCTAATGCACCAATATCGAATGCACTAAATACTTCTATCTTTTTCTTTTTACAATAGATATATGTAGATATAACAGCGCCTATAACAGCGCCATATATCGCAATTCCACCATTCCAAATTTTAAAAATATCCCAAAAGGTATCAAAACTTTCAAATTCAAATATGACATAATAAAGTCTTGCACAAACAATCGCAGACGGAAGCCCGAAAATCAAAATATCAGTTATATTGTCCTGGGTAAGATTGTGTTCTTTACATGTTCTCATAGCGAATAAATACGCAAAAACTATACCAATGCCTATTATCAAGCCATATAAATGAATATCGAGTCCAAAGAAAGCCAAAGATTCCGGAATCGAAAAAGGTCCTATACCAAGTTTGGGAAAAGAAATTATGTTTGTCATGAAATCACAGCCTTTTATTACCTTTTTGGTTTGATGATAGAAAGAACAGATAATTCTTCTATAAAACTCTCTTTTAATCGATTATTTATATCGTTTTCTGTAAGATTTGAGATAATATCTACATAGTCAAAAAGACCAATATTGTTAAAAGTATTTGCCAAAAAAGCATGTGCAACAGAACTTATATGGTCAAATTGTTTTAAAAATCTACCATGGTAAGCTTTTTTAAGTCTTTCTACGTCTTCTTTTTTTATTCCGCTTTCTTTTAATTTTTTGATGCCTTTAAATACAATTTCTCTGACCTTTTCAGGGGCTTTACTTTCTCCGGATATTGTAACATGACAGTAGCTCTTTTCACATTCTGCATCAAAATCTAAAAAGCCCATAATCAGTCCATCTTCAACTAATTCGTTGTAAATCTCGCTGGTTTTTCCAAATGCAAGCTCTAAAATTACAGAATACTCTGTTGCTTTTTTCAAAAGCTCTTTTCCGTCGTAGCCAAGCGACATATCTTTATATCCCAAAATAAAAGAAGGAACAGAAACGTCCATACCTTGGACTACTGTATTTTGATTAACTTTAGGCAGTTCTTCTCCGTAATCCCGAACTGGGAGATTTGATAATGTTTTATAGTCTTTTATAGAACTGTCTACACAATCGCCTACGTCGCAAGCGTTAATATCCCCTATAACAAACAGTACCATATTTGCCATGTTATAGAAGTTGTCATAGCATTTATATAAAAGATTTTTGTCAATTTTGGAAATAGATTCTAAAGAACCGGCTATATCATTTTTTACCGGATGATTCTGGTACATTGCCTGTAGCATATTTATAACACATCGCCAATCAGGCTCATCGTTATACATTTTTATTTCCTGACCGATTATACCCTGCTCTTTTGCAATATTTTCATCTGTAAAATATGGTTTCGAAACGTAATCTAAAAGGATTTTCAAGTTTTCGATAGGTTCTTCGGTGCATTCATAAAGGTAAGCTGTCATATTAAAGCTCGTAAACGCATTTGCATTTGAACCAAACTTTGCAAATTCACCGAAAACGTTACCCCCGTCGGGCTGTTCAAACATTTTATGTTCTAAAAAATGGGCTACACCGTCAGGTAAAACTGTCGCACTACTCTCTCCCGAAACCGTAAATTTGCTGTCTATAGAGCCAAAACGAGTGCCTATTATAGCATAGCACTTACTGAATCCGTCTTTTGGCATAACATAAACCCTAAGGCCGCTTTCGTGTGTGCCAAAGTAAATGGTTTCATCAAATTTATCATAATAAGTTTTTTCAAAATTCATTATTTTTCCTCACTTTCTTTTCCTGTAAGGAAATATATCATTTCAAGTTCTAAGTTTTTTGCTGCTTCTATAACATCCTGACGGGTTACTTTTTCGATTTTTAGCGCAAATTCTTCAGGGGTAATAAGTGTATTTGTAATTGCGTTACCCAAATAATAATCACAAAGATACCCTATACTATCTCCTAAAGTTCTTATCGAACTCGTTATATTCTTAATAGTTGCAGAAAATTCTTCTTCTGTGAAATTTCCTTCCTTTAAGAGTTTCACCTGTGTTTTAATCTCATTAACAGCCATGTCGTAATTTTTATCTTCTATACCTGCAGATATTATCATACTGCCATTATATCTGCCCAGTCTTGAGCCAGCATAATAGGCAAGGCTTAGCCTTTCGCGCACTTCGTTGAAAAGCTTACTGTGCGCCCCGCCACCCAAAATTCCATTGGCTACCATCAATCCTGCATAGTTATCACTGTTGCACGATATAGATGTTTTATAACCCATACAAAGCTTTGCCTGTGTTACATCAAAGCGTTCTTTAATCTTTTTTTCGCCAAAATTATAAGAATATAACTCACAAACCGGATATGTGTGATTTGTAGGATTTACATTTTCAAGACGCTTTTCGCAATATGATAAAACCTCACTCACGTTTATATTGCCTACGACAAATATATCTATTGGAGATGTAGAAAGCATACTTTTGTAAAATTCATAAAGTGATTCTGGTGTTATAGAATTTACGCTCTCTTTATCGCCCAGTTCATATACAGAATAAGGTTTATCTTTAAACATAAGCTCAGTTAAACGCCAAACAGAATAAGTGCGTTTGTCGTTTATCATAGCCTCAATATCGTTTATCAGATTTGTTTTTTCCTGACTTACATAGACAGAATCAAAGCCATTATCTTCTGCTTTAGGTTCTAAAAGCATATCAAATAAAAACTCTAAAACCTTATGAAAAACTCCCTCGTCATCAGGCAGGTACTCATCATTTACACATGTTGCAGAAAGCGTTAGAATCTGGTCTATGCCTTTTCTTTTAACATCTGATTTAAAAGATGCACCATAGAGCTCTTGCATATATTCAGAAATAATTCTTTCTGTTGAATATTTCTTTGACCCACGACCCAAAACATCACTCAAAAGTGCACATAGCGATGCTGTTTCTTTCCTTAATTGGTTGTGAATATTTATACTGATGTAGTTTGTTTTAAATTTACTTTCAGGAATATAATATAAATTAATCCCCTGCTTTATATTAAAGCATTTAACATTACTCATTCTCATGCTCCTTAATTGTTTCTGAATATACTTCTCTTTTAGGAATATTTCTATCTTGTGCTACTTTTTTTATAGCTTCCTTTTTGTCTGTACCTAACTCTATATAATAATTAATATGCTCTAAAATCGTCATATTATCAAAAGGTGTATCCGAAATCTCATCATTTGCACCTTCAATTATTAAGACAAACTCGCCTTTTGGATTTATTTCGTCAAAATGTTTTATTGCACCTTCAATATCGGTATATAAAAACTCCTCAAATTTTTTCGTAAGTTCCCTTGCAATAGTAATTCTACGATTTCCAAAATATTTTAACATATCACACAGGGTGTTTTGCAATTTATGCGGTGCCTCGTAAAAAATAAGTGTATATCTAGATGACTTTACAGCTTCTAAATGGTCAATTCTGCTCTTTTTATTTACACTCAAAAATCCCTCAAAGGAAAACCGTTTTGTTGGGATCCCTGAGCAAATAAGAGCGTTAATTGCCGCAACACAACCTGGGACAGGAATTACGCGAATATCTTCTTCAATACATAGTTTTACAAGGTCCTCTCCGGGGTCTGAAATTGCAGGCGTGCCGGCGTCAGAAACCAAAGCTGCGTTTTTTCCTTCTTTGATACGGGCAATTATTTTTTCGCCGCGTTCTCTTATATTATGCTCATAATAGCTTATCATAGGCTTTTGGATGTCGAAATGATTAAGTAGTTTTAATGTATGTCTTGTGTCTTCTGCCGCTATAAAGTCAACCTCTTTTAAGATTCTCAAAGCTCTGTATGTGATATCTTCAAGATTTCCGATAGGTGTGGCAACAAGGTACAAAACTCCATAGTTTTCGTTCATTTTTGCCTCCGTTAAATGTTTACATAAATTGGTTTTGTTATAATCAAGCCGCTTTTTCTGTCCTTTTGAGCTTCAATCAAAACCAGTGATGGTACCGCCTCAGGATTTGCAGTAACCATTGTAAGTTTTTTAGGTTGAAGATTACTACATCTCATTATATATATAATATCAGCAAGACGTTCTGCACGATGTACAAGGTAGAATCTTCCGCCATTCTTTAAAAGATGCGAAGAAGATGTTATAACATCTTCTAATGTGCACATTATTTCATGTCTTGCTATATTTATACTCTCGCTTATATTGACCTTGCCAGTACCAACAGGCATATATGGTGGATTACAGGTGACAACGTCAAAGCTTCCGCAATCATAATAAAGTTTTACATCACGCAAATCCTTGTTTGAAACTTTAATTCTGTCTGATAAATCATTTATCTCTATATTTCTTTCGATGAGCTTAGAAACCTCTTTTTGGATTTCTAATGCTGTGATATCACGACACCTGGTTTTCTTGCACAAAAGTATAGGAATAATTCCGTTACCACTGCATAAATCAATAAGCCTTTCATTGGGCTTTGCTACAATAAAATCAGATAACATCGCAGCATCCGTACCATAACAAAACATAGTCTTATTTTGTATTATTCTAAATCCTTCGCCCAACTCTTCAATTACTTCGTTTTCTTTTAATTCCATATATCAATCACCAATATACTATATTTCATGTCGACCTTCCAGTGCGCGAGTAAGAGTTATTTCATCGGCATACTCAAGTTCTCCGCCTACAGGAAGTCCATGTGCAATTCTTGTTACCTTTATGCCGAAATTCTTAAACAAATTAGAAATATACATAGCAGTCGCTTCTCCTTCGATAGAAGGATTAGTTGCCATAATGATTTCTTTTACGTTGTTTTCTTTGGTTCTTAATAAAAGCTCTTTAATTTTAATATCATCAGGACCGATTCCGTCAATAGGCGAAATAACTCCGTGAAGCACGTGATAAACACCTGAAAACTCTTTCGTTTTTTCCATTGCCAGGATATCTTTAGGGTTTTCTACCACACATATTACTGAGTGGTCACGTTTGGGATTTGAACATATTGAACAAGGCGTTATGTCGGTTAACGACTGACAGAGCGGACAAAATGTTATCTTTTTCTTTGCTTCTATTAAAGATGACGAAAATTGTTCGACACTTTCTGTTGGTTGTTTTAAGACATGAAACGCAAGTCGTTCAGCAGAACGTTTACCAATGCCTGGTAGTTTTGAAAATTCTTCAATTAGTCTTGCTATAGGAAGTGGGTACATACTACTCTTCTCCTTGATTCAAAATTATTGCGCCGTATTCTTTTGCTGCAATTTCGCCATATTCATCGGATTTTATAGCAACTCTGCCAGGATACACCTTCATTGCTCTTTCCAAAATACCTAACTCCTTTGATTTAAAGCAAATTGGCGGATAATCTGCATTTTTTATTTTCAGTATCATATCATCTACTTCATTATTGTCCTTGATACCTTCTAAATCTATTTCTATAAGCTCTTTGTTCTTACTTATAACATTATTCTCAAAATCCATAAACAGAATATTGCTTTTACCACAAATTGCATTAACAGTTGGAAAATCCGGCATAAATGGTTCTAATTGCCATAATTCTTTTGCTATCTCGGCTGTAAATCTTGCATCAGTATTTCTTCCTCCTGCAAACATAACGCACTTATTACTCACAAAATCGTGTGCATATTCTGCAAATTCAAACGGAGCAATGTGATCGTTTGCATCAGGAATTGCAAAAAGAGGAACGGATGAGAATTCTTTTGCCAAAAGCAAAGCATCATATACACAGTCAGGATTTGCCCCTTGAAATCCTAACGCACTTATTCCAAGACTTTGCAATGTAATCACAGCAGTAGGTATATTAAAGCCATCTGATAAAACATCTTTATCTTTAATGTCGAGGCACAGGCATATCGGCAAATCACATGCTTCTTTTGTTGCATAGACAGCATATTTTGCCTCAGCTAAAGAATCAAATCCCATCAAAAAAATAACTGATAATGGATGGGCCTTATGAATTAGTGCTACCTCTTCTTTTATAATATCGTAATATGTGTCATACGATATTCTTCCGTCTGAAAAAACTGTTTTTTCACAATTTTTATAAACCGCCCCAGCAACAAAAGTCTTACCATTTGATGCCTTTTGAGTATCTTTTAGCACTTTTTCTTTCTCTTTTAAAGAATTAAACAGGTATGTAGGAGCAACTAAGATATTGCTTCCTGATTCAACTTGCGTCACAAACGCATCATAAATATTTATTTTTTTATCAAAAATAAATGAAGGAAGCAAAATATTAGATTTTATTATCTGTTTGAATTGATTTTTATTAATAGGTGTTGCCTCCTTTTAATTTTTGATTTGTTCTTCTATTGATTTAATAACATCTTTAACGCTTTTTTTATTAACAACACTATTTCCCTTGCCATCTACTAAAGCCAGATAATTGCGTTCGCTGATGCTAGCAAAGGAAACCGTACATTTTGATCCGTCATTTTTAGTATATTTAATAATTACTTCATGTGAACTTGTAGGTTTAGCAGCTAAATCTACACTATCTATGCTTATACTTATGATGTTTTGGTATATCTTTGTAAATACATCATTACTTACCTTTTTATCATTGATATATCTGTCTTCACCTAAGATTTTAAGTGTGAAATTTTTATCTGGTGATACTATTTCAACCGTACTGATTTCTTTTATGTTCTCAAGATGAATCAGACGACTCATTAAATCTATATATGCAACGTTTAAAAACGAAACTTTTTGTTCAGAAACAATGTAAATAGTGTCAAAATTTCCTACTTTAAAGAATCTGTACCCGTCTACTTCTTTACCAAATATTAATTTATCCGTTATATTATCTGCGCTTATTGTTAATGTGGCATAAGGTTTATCAAGACCGTATTTTGTCAGATCCTTTGCCTTTATTTCAACAACACTGTCTGCGGTAAACGTCTCCAGCGGAGTTAAGATATCACGGGATAAAACAGCGGTATTAGCATCAGCATAAACAGGCTTTAACATTTTCCAGGATGCACTGCGCGCCTCCTCGTCCTTTTGGTTAACCGCTTTTAAAGCAATCTCGGTATTATTTTGCTTACTTATTTTTATGTCTGACAAACTTTCATACTCTTTAGGATTTATTGTTAAAACATCTTTTGATATAAAATCCGTCCGCTTTGGAGTTAAATTTTTGATACCATACGCACTCTTTATGTATATTTTATCCTCATCAGCTAATTTTAGGTAACTACCGGATGAGTCTAATGTGTTATCGCCTATATAAACAGTCTTGTTTGTTCCGTCTTTAAGGGTAATAATAATTGTTGCAGAAGGATTCTCAAAACCATAAATTTTATTATCCTCTGATGATGTCGAAACTATTTTTTCTGCGTATATGTACGAGCAAGCCTTGACAAAGGATTTAATATTTTCAACATGCGTTTTTACGTCAGATAAACCATTTACAGATATTGTGTCTTTATCTTTTAAAATAACAAATTCATCCTCTTGTGACTTGACTTGGATTTTTACAATATCATCATAATTTAAGCGTAAAACATCAACATATTCGCTAACTTGATTTTTTTCGGCATCGCCGGTGGGATTTTTTTCTTCAGGCAGATTATTAACAACAACAAAAGCAACAACTAAAACCGCCAATATTGACACAATAATAATAATATTTTTATATAATTTCATAAAAAACTTCTCCTTATAAAAATCACAATACAACAATTTTATTTTACTACAATTTCAAATAAAAGTAAAGGTAAAGATTGATTTTTATCTAAATTTAAGCCATAGAAAAAGAAACCGAACAGGAGACCCTATTCGGTTTCTTTTTTATACTTTATTCGTCTTTCTTTTCTTTTTAGCGCACATTCGTATTCTGTGCGTTCTTCATCAGTTTCATAAATTAATTCTGGCACCTTTGTAGGTTTGTCATTTTTATCCAGGGCCACCATAACAAGATATGCTGTATTGATTAATTTTTTGTCACCGTTTAGCTCCTCAACATACGTGTCCACTCTTATTTCCATAGATGTTTTTCCTACGTATGTTATTCTGCCAGATATTATTAAAGTGTCGTTTGCATATGCAGGTTCTTTAAACTCTAACATATCAACAACGGCAGTTGTTACATTTTTTTCAGAATGTCTTCTTGCCACAACCGCAGCAACGATGTCAATCCATTCCATAAGTTGCCCACCAAAGAGTCTTGAAAAACCGTTTAAATTAGCTTGTGTCAGTATTTGCACTTGTTCGGCACGAGAATCAGAAACTCTTTTTTGATTCATAAAACACCTCAATCTAAAAACAAATTCATATATACTTTGTCGTCTTTTTCTGAAAAACCGTAAATCATAGGCTTTAAAACACCATCTAAAGAACTTTCTCCTGGTAAGAAATAGTATATAGAGTCTTTTTTAAAATGCTTTTTGATACTTTGGCTCACTTTTTTAATTTCTTCATCTTTAGCTGTTGTCTCTTTAACAACAACAGCATTGTCAGAAAGAGTAATAACAAAATACCTGTCGATACCCTCTATATTGATTTTTTTTACAATTTCTCCGCATTTTATCATATAGCCAAGCGCGTTTTTATCCCATGTGACAAAGTTATAAAACGCCTTTTTTCTCATAGCGTAAAACTCATCTAAAGTTATATCATCAGGCTCATATTTTTGATGAGAAGAAAAACTGGACGCATCTACATATTTTAAACTGTACATTTCATCAAGTCCAATACGCTGATAAAAGCGTGCAAGTTTATCATTTGCCGGATGAAGACCAAATATTATATCATTTAACTTTGTGTATTCCCTTATGCGATTTAGCATAATTTTGCAGATGTTATTTCCTCTGAAGTTTGGAAAAACTCCGATTGCATATCCGTAAAAAAATCTTTTATCGTTTAAGGTTCGCTCAAGAATGTACACAACTCCGGCTATTTTGTTATCTACTTCTGCAATAAGCGTATTTTCTGCTACAAACATATTTTCAAAAAATATGTCAATATACTCCATTCTGTCATTAAAACAGATTTGCCAGAGTTTTTTTAAATCGCTTATATCATTGTGATTTGCACATCTTAATTTTATATCAAGCATATCAGGTCATCTCATAAAAGGCTTTGTATGCCTTATAGGTCATATAGATATCTAGTTTTGATGCAATTTCGCACGGTGCATGCATTGATAAAAGCGGCGTTCCGCAATCTAATACTTCAATATCTAAATTTGCAACATATTGAGCTATTGTACCGCCGCCTCCCTGGTCTACTTTTCCCAATTCGCCCATCTGCCACAAAACGTTATTATCGTTAAAGCATTTACGAATTTTTGAAACAAACTCTACATTAGCGTCTGATGTATCGTACTTACCTCTTGAGCCTGTGTATTTGGATACATTTACACCATGACCAATGTATGCACTATTTAGTCCGTCATTAACCTCCGGAAAATTAGGATCAAATGCAGTTGTAACATCGGCAGAAAGACAATATGAATTTCTGAAAGTTTCAAGCTTCATAATTTCGTTGTAGTCAGACTTCACCTTGGAAATAAGCATAGCTGTAGCATATTCAAAAGCAGCACTCTTCATACCAGTGTTTCCCATAGAGCCTATCTCTTCTTTATCTACTAAAACGCACGCAATTGTTCTGTTTTGAGTTTTCGCATTGCAGATAGCCATAAGCGCATCGTATGAACAAACCCTGTCATCGTGTGCATAAGCGCCAATCAAGCTCCTATCAATACCGACATCTCTTGCTTTCATATTTGGCACAGCTTCTATTTCCGCACTCTGAAAATCTTCTTCACATATGTCATATTTTTCGTTTAATATTTTCATCACTGCAGTTTTGAACTTGTCTTTTTCGCAGTCTGCTGCCAAACTTCCTATGATTATGTTGAGATTTTCTCCCTCGATGCACTCACTCATTTTCTTTTGCGCCTGGTCTTTTGCAAGATGGGGCGCAAGGTCACTGATATAAAATATGGGATCAGCCTCGCTCTCTCCGATATTTATGTCAATACGTGTTCCGTCTTTTTTATAAACAACACCAATTAAAGATAAAGGCAGTGTTACCCATTGATATTTTCTGAGTCCCCCATAATAGTGCGTTTTTAAAAGCGCTAAATCATTGGATTCATACAAGGGATTTGCTTTAATGTCAATACGCGGTGCGTCTAAATGAGCAATAACAAAGTTAATACCACGTAAAATGTCCTCTTTTCCTATTACAGCAAGATAAACTGTCTTGTTGCGATTTACAAAATAAACCTTATCACCGGGCAACAATTTGTCCTTAGTATTGATGTCTGAAAACCCATTTTCTTTTGCGATTTTTAAGACGTTTTTTACAGCCAGACGTTCTGTTTTGCTTTCGCTAATAAAAGACTTATAATCTTCGCAAAAATCAAATATATTCCCCTTTTCGACCTCTGTTACGAGTTCCCATCCGTTTTTGTTCTCTTTAAGTAAGTTTGGCATATTTTTCTCCATCGTATTAATTTTTCTTATCAAATATTCCTTTTGATTTAGACTTTGTATTTGTTATTCCCGCAAATTCTTTTAACAATTCCTTTTGTTTTGATGACAAATGCTTTGGAACTGTGACGTTAACCATAACGTACTGATCTCCTCTGCCGCTTCTTTTAAGATAAGGAACACCTTTACCTTTAAACCTGAAAACTGTTCCTGGTTGTGTGCCCTCAGGAATTTCATATTTTACCTTTCCATCTAAAGTCGGAACTTCAACAGTAGCTCCAAGGGCCGCCTCTGCAAAGCTTATATCCATTTTGTATGAAATGTCATAGCCGTTTCTTTCAAAAATTTTGCTTGGCTTAACGTAAACAGATACATACAAATCACCACTGGGTGCTCCTTGCTCGCCCGAATTTCCCTGACCGCTCAAGGATATCGTCTGTCCATCGTTGATACCCGCCGGAATTTTGACTTTAATTTTTCTTTGTTTTTTAACTCTTCCTTTTCCCGCACATTTCTGGCAAGGTTCTTTTGCAATCTTACCCTTGCCGCCACAAGCAGAACAAGTTGTAACCGACTGCATATTACCCAAAATAGTGCGCTGCGTCGTAGTAACCTGACCATGACCACCACAAACTGAGCAAGTGGTAACCTCTGTTCCCGGTTTTGCCCCTGAACCGTTACAATCCGGGCACTGCTCTATTCTGTAAATGTTTATTTCTTTTTCGCAACCAAATGCTGCTTCTTCAAATTCAATGTAAACTTCTGTGGAAACATCTGATCCTCTTTGTGGTCCGCGACGAGCACTTCTGCCTCCGCCAAAACCGCCAAATCCACCAAAAATATCTCCAAATATGTCACCTACATCAAAGCCGCCAAAACCGCCACCGTAACCACCAGCACCTGCACCAAAATTAGGGTCTACACCTGCATGACCAAACTGGTCATAACGGCTACGTTTTTCACTGTCAGACAGTATTTCGTAGGCCTGGCTTACTTCTTTAAACTTTTGTTCTGCTGTTTTATCGTCAGGATTTAAGTCCGGATGATATTTTTTTGCGAGTTTTCTGTATGCTTTTTTTATTTCGTCGCCAGATGCGTTTTTTCCTACACCTAAGACTTCATAAAAATCTCGCTTTTCTGCCATAATTTTCACCCTTTATACAATTACCACAAACCCATAGCAAAAGCTATGGGTTTATAGTGTTAGATTTTTATTCTACTTCTTCAAAATCAGAATCAACAACATTATCTGCAGGATTTCCCTGAGGAGCTTCTGCACCCTGAGGATTTTGTGCCTGAGCTGCCTGATAAATTTTTGAGCTTATTTCATAAAACTTTTTGGACAAGTCTTCTGACGCTGTCTTGATAGCTTCTGTATCTTCGCCCTTTAGCTTTTCTTTCAAGTCGGAGATTAAGCCTTCTAAAGCTGTTTTATCTGCTGCATCAATCTTATCGCCTAATTCCTGCAGTGATTTTTCGCTCTGGTATACTAAAGAATCAGCATTGTTTCTTGTGTCAACGGCTTCTTTTTTCTTTTTGTCTTCCTGAGCAAATTGTTCTGCTTCTTTTACTGCCTTGTCGATTTCTTCATCAGAAAGGTTTGTATTAGCTGTAATTGTAATATTCTGTTCGTGTCCTGTGCCCATATCTTTAGCAGATACATGAACAATACCGTTAGCATCAATATCAAATGTTACTTCTATCTGTGGAACACCACGTGGTGCTGACGGGATACCATCCAAATGGAAACGACCTAATGTCTTGTTGTCTGCTGCAAATTCTCTTTCACCCTGTAATACGTGAACTTCAACACTTGTCTGTCCGTCTGCTGCTGTTGAAAAAATCTGCGACTTTTTAGCAGGAATTGTTGTGTTCCTCTCAATAAGTTTTGTGAACACGCCACCTAATGTTTCAAGACCGAGTGACAACGGTGTTACGTCAAGTAAAACTATACCGCTTACATCACCAGATAATACGCCGCCCTGAATTGCAGCACCGGATGCTACACATTCGTCAGGATTTATACCTTTATGAGGTTCTTTACCAGTAATATTTTTAACCGCTTCCTGAACTGCAGGAATACGTGAAGAACCACCAACCAATAATACCTTATCAATATCAGAAGCAGAAAGACCTGCATCTGCCATCGCCTTTTTAGTAGGTTCAATTGTAGCCTGAACCAAATCGCGTGTCAACTCATCAAATTTAGCACGTGTTAAGTTCATATCCAAATGCTTAGGACCTGTAGCATCAGCTGTGATAAACGGAAGATTAATGTTTGTAGATGTAACACCAGATAATTCTATCTTTGCCTTTTCTGCAGCTTCTTTTAATCTCTGAAGAGCCATTTTATCAGCCTTTAAGTCAATTCCGTTTTCTTTCTGGAATTCAGCAGCCATAAAATCAATAATTCTCTGGTCAAAATCATCTCCGCCGAGTCTGTTGTTACCAGCAGTTGCTAAAACTTCAAAGATGCCGTCTCCGAGTTCTAGTATTGATACGTCAAATGTACCGCCACCTAAGTCATAAACCATAATCTTTTGGTCACTGTCTTTATCTAAACCATACGCTAAAGCTGCTGCAGTAGGCTCGTTGATAATTCTTTGAACTTCAAGTCCTGCAATTTTACCAGCATCTTTTGTAGCCTGTCTTTGTGCATCGTTAAAATAAGCCGGAACCGTAATAACTGCATGAGTTACAGGTTCTCCCAAATAGCTTTCTGCATCTGCTTTTAGCTTCTGCAGGATCATTGCAGAGATTTCCTGAGGTGAATACTCTTTATCTTCAATCTTTACTTTTGTTGCATTACCCATTTCTCTCTTAATAGAAATAATTGTGTTTTCAGGGTTTGTTACTGCCTGTCTTTTTGCTACCTGACCAACAAGTCTTTCGCCTGTTTTTGAAAAACCAACAACAGATGGTGTTGTTCTTCCACCTTCAGCGTTAGGAATAACAACGGCTTCGCCGCCTTCCATAACTGCTACACATGAATTTGTTGTACCTAAGTCAATACCAATAATTTTTGCCATGATCATTTCCTCCTAATATATAAACTATTATTTATTAACTGAAATTAGTTGGCTACTTTTACCATTGAATATCTTATAACTTTATCTTTGTATTTATACCCCTTCATAAACTGCTCAATGATTGTATTAGCCTCTGCGCCCTCATCCTCAACGTGCATAACCGCGTTGTGAATATTCGGGTCAAATTCTTTTCCTACTGCATCAATTTCTGAAACACCTATCTTTTCTAGTATTTCTAAAAGTTGTCTTAATACCATTTCAACGCCATCAGAAAAAGTGTTTTTTTCTTCTTCTTTAATGCTTTCTATTGCACGTTCCAGATTATCTATAACAGGCAATATTTTTTCAATAGTATCTGCAGTAGCAAAGGAAAAAAGCTCTTCCTTTTCTTTTTGAGTTCTTTTTTTGAAATTATCATACTCAGCCATAAGCCTTAAATGCTTATCGTAGAGCTCATCATATTTTTCCTTTTCAATAGTTTCAATAACTTCCACATTCTCTTTTTCAACTTCGGCAGTTGTTTCTTCTATTGTCTCTTCATTAATTGATTCTTTATTTTCATCGACACTTTTTTTAGCCAACTTTATCACCCTCCATTGTCGTCAAAATACATCTCGTCTAGTAATTTTTCTAAGTATTTAGAAATTTGATTTATATTTGCAACTACTTTTGAATAGTTCATTCTGGTAGGACCTATAATTCCTATTTTACCCACCGTGCGACCACCCAAACGATAGTTGGCAGTTACCAAACTTGAATTTTGCATAATGTCTAAATCGTTTTCTTTTCCAATCCTGATATGCACTATTCTGTCATCATCATCGTCAGAGTTTTTAATCGCCTGCGTTATAGAGTTTTTGTCATCTAAAAACTCTATAAATTCTTTTGCGGTATCGATATCGCGATATTCAGGAAAATTGAGAATATTTGAAACACCGCTCAAATACACATCTGTTTCTTTTTGAATATCGTCTATTATCTCCGATATGAACTCAATAACCGGAAAAAGCAACTCTCCGTTTTTTCCCAGTGCTGTTTTAATTTCATTAATTTTTTTAACCCCAATTTCATCCAGTGCGAGTCCTGAAAGTTTTTCCTTTAGCATAGATGAAATCTGAGGTATAGAATCTTTATCCACTTCTTTGGGAATGACAACGCGTTTGTTCTTCATAATGCCTTCGTTTGTTACAAGAACAATAAGCATTGTTACTTCGTCTATCTGGATTAATTCCAATGTTTTAATTGCTCCGTGTTTTAGCTCCGGTGTCATTAAAAACGCTGTATAATTCGTAAGCTGTGATAAAAGCATCGAAACCTGCTTGATCGCTTTATCAAACTGTCCTACTTTGACAGACATTGCAGTAGCCAACATATCGAGGTCTTGTTGGGTTGTTTCGTATCCGCCCATAAGTTCATTTACATAAAATCTGTAGCCTTTATCAGACGGTATTCTCCCGGCAGATGTGTGTGGTTGTTCTAAATAACCCATTTCTTCCAAATCTGCCATCTCATTTCTTATAGTTGCACTTGATAGTCCAAGGTCTGCATGCTTTGCTATATGACGCGAGCCAATAGGTTCTGCTGATGAGATGTATTCATTTATAATAGTATTTAGAATTTTACGTTTTCTTTCGCTCAGTTCCATACTTCCACCTCGTTATTAGCACTCGTTGTCTTTGAGTGCTAATATAAAAATAGCACTTAACAATAAGAATGTCAAGTGCTAAATTGTGAACATTTTATTAAGTTTTATTTTGCACAAAATCCAGCGATAAGAGTTTGCAAAATTACAGCCTTATCGCAGCGGTTTTGTTTGAAAATTCTATCTGTTTCAACACATGTTGTCAAAAGATTTTTCAAATCGACAGATTGGTATTTAGAAGCAATCAAAATATATTTATTAACTATAAATGGCGGAATTTTAGTTTTTGATGATATTTGCGATTTATCAATCTGGTCATCCTTTAAAAGTCTGACAGTCAGTAATTTTTCTGCATTTGAAGATATCGCACCTAAAATTCTGGTTTCATCCTCTTTTAAAACAAAAAGGTCATTTAGTATCTTAAGAGCCAGTGGTGCATTTTTTGAAAGCAGTGCATCAACCATGTCAAACACTCTGTTTTCAACGACAGGTACAGTTACGTCGTCTATATCCTGACGGGTTACTGTATCTTTTCCTTCCGTGTATGCGGCGACTTTTTCTGCCTCGCGCTTTACAGAACTCATACCCTCCTGTGTTATATCTATAAGATATTTGGCGTCATTTTTAGAGATTACCTTTCCCAACGTCTTAAATAAAGAAACTGTCCAGTTTATCATTTTCTCTTCAGAAAGATACGAAAACTCGACTACTGAATTTTGTTTTAAAAGCTTTTTATAAAGAGCGTTTCTTTTGTCTATCTTATCTTCATCAAATATAACGTAAACATTTTTAGGAATATCGTCAATTATTTCTTCCCAGAACTCTTTATACTCCTTTGTTGCTGCATCTTTGCCGGTAAGCTGGAATATGCCAGAATTATTAAATACTAACAGTTTAGACTCTGAAAAAACCGGTAGTGCCTCTATTGCTTCTTTTACAGAAACTAGGTCATATTTTTTGCCATCATAAACAAAAACATTAAATTCAGGCATTTGAGTCGGTTCAATTTTAGATAGAAGCTGCTTTTTACTATGATTTTTTAAAAAAACCTCTTCTCCAAAAAGCACAAATATATTATTACCAAGGTTTTCACTTTTTATATACGTTTTAAATTCATCGTAATTCACTATTTACTCACCTCTTATTTCTGTTAAAATATGTAATTCCGGTTATCTTATCAGAATCAAAATAAAATGTTACATCTCTATGCACATCTGCTCTGAAAATTTCGGTTTTCGTCTTATTAAGTCTCTCAAAAACCTCAGGCGCAGGATGTCCGTACACATTTTTACCAACCGGAATGTAGGCATATTCAGGTTTTACCGCATCTAAAAATTCTGTGCACGTTGAATATTTAGAACCATGATGTGCAACCTTTAAAACATCCGCTTCTAATTTATCGCTATATGTTCTTACGAGATATTTTTCAACATCAGATGTTATATCTCCGGTAAATAAGAACGAAGTTTCTCCGTAATCAAGTCGCGCTACAATTCCCGATTCGTTTTCATCATCGGCAAACATCATCTGCCTTTCGTCAGGTGCTATGGAAGTAATTGCAATTTCGTCATTGATTTTAAGGATATCTCCTGCTGTAAAGTAGTAAATATTTACATCTTTATCTTTTGCTTTTTCTATAATTTTTCTTCCTGCCTCAGTATCAGTTTGTCCGTACGGAAGAATTAAATTGTCTACATCGAGCCTATCAAGTACACCAAAAAGACCAACTGTATGGTCTGAGTGCATATGAGATATTATGATGTATTCAACATCTGTAACGCCACTTTTTATAAGGTATGGTACAATTACTTGTTCACCTGTTGCATCACTTCCTTCATACCCGCCACAATCGAACAAAACATCACAATCTCCGGGTGCTTTAAAGAGCGCACAGTCCCCTTGACCAACATTAATAAACGAAAGCTGCGCCAAGCGATGAGTTACCTTGGCATTATACAGCCCTATACCAGAAAGTATGGTAAAAGAAATCAATACCGTTAAAAAAGCAGCCCTCTTTCTTTTGATAGCAAAAAATATTGTAGCAACAAAAAGTGCATACATAAAAATTAAAAACGGCGTAATTTCTCCAAAAAGTATCTTTGAAAAAGAAAATCCTCCGAAGAAATCTGATATTACTATCACAAGCTTTGATAAAATATATACAAAACCGGATATTGGAGTCGCTAATGTAGAACTTATAAAATTTAGAACAATATACAAAAGCCCACCTGCTAACAAGTAATTAAGAAAAGGTGTTACAAGCAAAGTAGTAATCAGCGACATAATCGAAAAGCCATTAAACAAGTACACTAATAAAGGAATTACGAATATTTGTGCTGACAATCCAACTGCAACCGAATCACAAATATTTCTTAAAAATTTAAAGGCAGCAGATTTAGAATCATACTTTATATACAATTTTGAAAACAAAACAGATATGCTATTATAGAAAATCAATATTCCTGAAGTTGCAGCAAAAGACAGCATAAACGACGCACTATAAATCACATGCGGGCTTACCATACAAAACAGTGCAGCAGCTAAAGAAAGTGTTGTAAGTGGGTCTGCTTTTCTGTATATTAATTTAGCTATTAAGGCAAAGATTGCCAACACCCCTGCCCTTAGTGCTGAAACAGATGCTCCGGTAAAAAACACAAAAAACATTGCCATTATCGCCGAAAAGAGCATTTCTTTTCTTTTTGACACGTTAAAGAGTTTTAGCAGCGAAACCACTAAGGATATAAAGACCGCTACATGAAGTCCTGATACGGCTAGAATATGCGAAAGGCCACTATTTGAAAAAGATTCTGACATTTCAGATGTAACAAAAGAAGAATCCCCGGTTACGAAAGCTCTTAAGAACGCACGTTCCTCTAAAGGAAATCTTTCATCAAAAGAAGTAATACACTTTTTTCTAAATGTTTTCCAAAAATGCAAAACAGGACGCTCTTTGTGTTCTAAAATTTCAAGTTTATCAGGCTGTATGTCGCATTGAAAAAATATGTTATCAGATTTTAAATATTGCGCGTAGTCAAATCCACCTTTATTCATAGGCGAATTAGGAATTTTAACCTTTCCTTTACCCGAAATAACGTCGCCTGTTTTTAGTTTAATAATTTCAATTACATCTTCGCTTTTTTCTATGTATTTGGAAAATCTTACTTTTTCTTTCAAGTTTTGTGTGCTATTTTTGTCAGATACAAAATACACATTTGCAACAAAAGAAACCGATTTTTCAGAAATAACCGGCTCATCCATTATCTCTGCCTTAAAACTGATTATTCTACCGTTATAAGGATATAAATCGCGGTTTTTAATATTATTTGCAAATTCATATCTGACACTTCCCGATATAAACAGAATTGTGCATAACAACAAAAGTAAAGTACTTTTAAGGTTTATTCTTCGCACGGAAAGTAAAACAAGCACAAAAAAGGCAAGTAATGCAAAGATTAAGACATTTACGAAATCGAAAAGAGAAATGATATACATTCCTGCAACAAAAGACAGTGATAAACACATTAACGATCTTTTTATAAGCAAAAAATCATATCCTTTCTAAAATTCAAATAACGTAATCTGATTTGTATCGGGAACTTTTTCTAAAACTTCATATTCTTTTAGCTTGTCAACTACTGCTTTACCAATTTTTGCACGACGCATTAAATCCTCTGACGAGATAAACGGACCACCTGTTTCTCTTGCATCTACAATTGCCTGTCCAACTGCATCAGAAACACCATTAATAGCATTAAGCGGAGGTCTTATGGCTCCATCCTCTTCCACAAATTTTGTAGCATGTGATTTATACAGATCAACAGGCAAAAACGAGATTCCTCTTGCATACATCTCGTTTACAACTTCAAGGATTGTAACCATATTTTTTTCCTTTTGTGTAGGATTTTGCGATGCATTAAGTTCTGCAATAGCCGATAATACTCTATCACGTCCGCGCAGCATTAAATCTGCATCAAATTCTGTAGCACGGACTGTATAGTAGGCTATATAGAAAGAAATTGGGTAATGTACTTTAAAATATGCAATTCTAAAGCCCATAGTTACATATGCAGCAGCGTGAGCCTTAGGGAACATATACTTAATCTTTTTACAAGATGAAATATACCATTCAGGAACATCGTTTTCTCTCATCAAAACTTCATCTTCCGGAGAAAGTCCCTTGCCTTTTCTAACCTTTTCCATAATTTTAAAAGAGTCAAGAGGCGGCACATTATGCTGCAGAAGATATAACATAATATCATCACGCGTACAAATAACTTCAGACAATGTAGCAACACCATCACGAACCAGTTCCTGTGCATTGTTTGTCCATACATCTGTACCATGCGAAAGTCCAGAAATACGAATAAGTTCACTAAAAGTTGTCGGTTTTGTTTCAATAAGCATCTGTTGTACAAAACGTGTGCCAAATTCAGGCACAGCAAATGTACCGACAGGCGTTCCTAAATCGTCTGCTGTAACGCCAAGAGCCTCAGTTGTTGTAAAAAGACTCATCGTCGGCTTGTCATCAATAGGAATTTTTGTCGCATCAATACCAGTTAAGTCCTCAAGCATTCTTATCATAGTCGGATCATCGTGGCCTAAAATATCAAGCTTTAATAATTTACCACTAATAGAATGGTAATCAAAGTGCGTTGTGATGATATCCGTATCGTTATCATTAGCAGGGTGCTGGATAGGTGAAAATTCATATATTTCATTAGCCTTAGGTACAATCATTACACCACCCGGATGCTGTCCGGTTGTGCGTTTTACGCCTACGATGCCCTGAGCAAGTCGCATTTGCTCTGCTTTATTTAATGATTTTTGTTTAAATTCTGCATATTTTTTCAAATATCCAAACGCAGTTTTTTCAGCCAAAGTACCAATCGTTCCAGCACGATAAACATGGCCGGTACCGAACAGTTCCTCGGTGTATTTATGTGCAACGCTTTGATACTCGCCAGAAAAGTTTAGATCTATATCAGGCTCTTTATCACCATCAAATCCTAAAAAGGTTTCAAAAGGAATATCATAGCCTTCTTTTTTATATTTCGTGCCGCAAACCAGACAATCCTTGTCGTCAAGGTCAGCTCCACAACTAGCTGAACCATCTGTAAAAAATTCTGTGTTCTTACATTTTGGACAAATGTAGTGAGGCGGTAGCGAGTTAATCTCTGTAATACCTATCAGATAAGCTATAAAAGACGAACCAACAGAACCTCTTGAGCCTACTAAATAGCCATCACCAAGCGATTTTGTAACTAGCTTTTGGGCTATCATATACATAACCGAAAAGCCGTATTTTATAATCGGTACTAACTCTTTTTCCATCCTTTGTTTTACAATTTCAGGCAGATTTTCGCCATATATTTCATGCGCTCGCTGATCAGACATTCTTTGAATGTCTTCTGTCGCTCCTGGCATTTCAGGAGGATATGTATCTTTAGGTATAGGACGGACATCGCCTATCATATCTGCGATTTTATTTGTATTTTCCACTACAACTTCAAACGCTTTTTTGCTTCCCAAATATTTAAACTCATCAAGCATTTCATCGGTTGTGCGCAAATATAGCGGAGGTTGAAATTCGGCATCATCGTACTCCTGACTAACCATTAACACTTCTCTGTATATAGCGTCTTCAGGATTGACAAAATGAACATCGCAAGTAGCAACTACAGGCTTTGATAATTTTGTGCCAAGGTCAACAATTTCTGAGTTTATGGATTTTAAATCTTCAAATGATTCGACCGTATTATCCCGAATCATAAACTCATTATTGCCGAGCGGTTGAATTTCAAAATAGTCGTAAAATTCAGCTATATCTTCAATTTCTTTTTTTGTTTTACCAGACAAAAATGCATTATAAAGTTCTCCAGCTTCACATGCACTTCCTATAATCAATCCCTCTCTATATTCTTTTAATACTTCTTTTTTTATTCTCGGTTTTCTGTAAAATTCATCCAGATGCGAAGTTGATACCAGCTTATAGAGGTTTTTAAGTCCTGTCATATCTTTTACCAATAGTATTACATGATACAAATCCGAATATCTGGCTATTGACTCATCAGCAAGTTCGTTGTTGATAGAAAGCACATTTTCAATACCTTTGCGCTTCATACTATCACAAAACATCAGGAAAATTTTAGCTGTGACTTCGGCATCATTAATTGCTCTGTGATGACCTTCAAAATTAATACCGAGCGCCTTTGCTACTCTATCAAGCCTATGTCTTTTGATATTTGTTACAAGCTTACGACTAAGTCCTAATGTATCAACATAACAAAAATCAAAAGGAATATCAAATTTTTCTGTATATCGTTTTAAAAATCCTACATCAAAATTCGCATTATGAGCAACTAAAACAGAGCCTTTTGCAAATTCAACGAAACGCCCAAGAACACTTCTTGCGTCATCTGCACCAAATACCATCTCGTTAGTAATTCTTGTAAGTTCAGTAATGTGAGGCGGTATTTCTGTTTCAGGCTTTACAAATTCTGAAAATCTGTCGACTATCTTTCCGCCTGAGACTTTTACAGCAGCAATTTCTATAAGTTCGTGAAATCTGGCTTTAAGACCGGTTGTTTCAATATCAAATACGACAAAATCTCCGTCTAGACTCATTGATTTTTCGTTGTAGACAATTTTTGAGTCATCGCCCATCAGGTAACCTTCCATACCATAGATTACCTTGATATCATTCTTTTTGCCGGCATCAAAAGCATCGGGATATGCCTGAACAACACCGTGATCTGTAATTGCTATAGCTTTATGCCCCCACTTTGCCGCAGTTTTAATAAGTTCATCGGTTTTGGCAACCGAGTCCATAGCAGACATCGTTGTATGTGCGTGTAGTTCCACACGTTTTATTTGTGCAGTGTCTTCCCTTGACTTTATTTCTTTTAATTTTAAACTATTTATTTTTATTGTGACCTCGTGCTCATACTGGTCATAAACAGTGTCGCCTTTAACTATCACAGCCTTAGCCCCTTTTAAAGCGGACGTGATATCATTAATTTTATCAGGCTTTACAAAGCATTTACAGGTTATAGATGATATGTCATCTGTTATGTATAGAGAAAGAATATGATTTCCATTTTTAGTTTCTCTTGTTTCGGTAGTAATAATTTTTCCTGCTACCAAAACCTTTCCGCTATACTCTGTAATATCAGACAAAGGTGTTATTTCCCCTGAAAAATCCTTGCCAATGATAAGATTTTCGTTCTTTTCCTCTTCACTTTCTGTCTTCTTTACTACCTCTTTGAGGCAAGGCAAATCCTCAGACTGTGTTTTTTGGGGGATATTAGTTAAAATATCTTCTTTTGCCTTTTCTATTTCCTCTAAAAGCTCATCTTTCTTTTCTGTAATAATATCAAACTCTGCAGTAAGTGAAATCCCAAACGTATCTTTAACATACTCTTCAATCATGCTGCCAAGTTTTTCTTTTGGGAATTTTTCTTCAGTACTAAATCGGATAAAAACAGTTAATACATTATCTGAAATTTTAGCTGCACTTCCTGTTAAAACCTTTAAAAGTTCAGGTTTTTTACGACATACATAATCACGAACGTTGTCATAGAAATCTTTTTTATTTTCATCAGTTAGTTCAAAGTTTTTATACTTTATATTAAACGCTACTTTTGAAACGCCGTATTTCGTATGTATAATTTCCTTTAGTTCATCAAAAGGAAAAACACAAGGAAAAGCGTCTGACATAAGGTCGACGCTCATAGACATATCCTCTTTTTTAATTCTGCAGCCTGTTAGATTTACTGATTCATATGATGCAGCAAATTCCGAACCTGCAAGCTCTGCTAATATGTTTGACATTTAGAACTCCTTAGAACAATTTATCTATTTCGCAAAATAACTCATCAATAATATTTTCTTCTTTTACTCTTTTTATTATTTTTCCGTGTTTAAATATAAGCCCTTCTCCATTAGCACCTGTAATGCCAATATCTGCATTACTTGCTTCTCCGGGCCCGTTTACGACGCATCCCATAACCGCAACTGTTATACCTTTATCCAAAGTTGCCAGGCGTTTTTCTACCTCTTTAGCTATATCAATGAGATTTATGCTGCACCGGGAACAAGTTGGACAAGACACGATCTTTGCTGCACTGTCTTTTAAATCTAAAGCTTTAAGTATTTCTTTCGCTGCACGAATTTCTTCGATTGGGTTATCAGTTAAAGAGACACGTATCGTATCACCTATACCATCTGCTAAAAGCGAGCCAATTCCTATTGCCGATTTTATAGTTCCTGCGTACGACGGTCCTGCCTCTGTAACACCTAAATGAAGCGGATAATTGCACTTTTCTGCCATTAATCTGTATGCAGCTATCATCGTCTTAACATCTGATGCCTTAAGAGATACTACAATGTCATCAAAACCATTTCTTTCTAAAATTTCAATATGGCGTGTTGCCTCATATACAAGCCCTTCGGGACTGTATCTGCCATATTTTTTGGCTATATCAAGGGAAACAGAGCCTGTATTTACACCGACTCTTATAGGAACGCTTCTTTCTTTAGCAGCAGAAATTACTTCTTTTACTCTCGCTTCGTTACCAATATTTCCGGGATTTAGGCGAACTTTGTCAATTCTGTTCTCGATTGATAAAAGAGCCATCTTGTAATCGAACTGTATATCTGCAACTAAAGGAATGTCTATTTCTTTTTTTAATGCTTTTAAAACATCAATGCTCTTATCATCAATAATTGCCATACGAACAATGTCACAGCCTGCATCCTTTAATGCTCTAGTCTGCTCTATAGCGCCCTTTATGTCACCATTTTCAGTGTTCAGCATAGACTGAATGGTTATGGGTGCATTTGTGCCTATTTTTACGTTTCCGACTTTTACAGTTTTTGTGCATTTTCTTACCATAAAAACACCCTTACATCATTAAAAATGATATTTTTTATATTCTTTAAATCATCAATTTATACACATATAACAGCAAAATAAGTATACCATATTTTCATTTTTTAGTCAATTAAATAAACAATAATATTTAGCCTGTCAAAAGTTTAGGAGAAAACACAAATAAGCAAAGTTTGTTAAAACACAAGGCAATAAAACAAAAGAAATTCGCCAAATGGCGAATTTCTTCATACGCTTGATTTTATTAACCGTTATAAGCTTCCTCGTCACAAATAACAACAACATCATTATGCATATTGAGCATAGTAGCAGGACAGGATGTTGAAATCTTGCCTGAAAGCAATTCCTTTAATGCCTGATGCTTTCCGGCTCCATTTATTAATATCAGAATTTTTCTTGCTTTCATAATAGATGCCATACCCATGGTCAATGATTTTGTAGGCACATCAGAAATATCAGCAAAGAATCTTGAATTTGCATCAATCGTATCTTCAGTAAGACTAGTTACATGTGTGTCAGATACCAAATCAGTATCAGGCTCGTTAAATGCAATATGACCATTTCTGCCTATACCTAATAATTGAAGGTCAATCCCGCCATGGTCTTTAATACATTTTTCATAATCTGCGCACTCTTTTTCAGGATCTTTAGCTTCACCATTTAAAATATGGATACTTTCTTCGGGAATGTTGATATGATTAAACAGATTATCATGCATAAAGTAATAATAGCTCTGGTCATTATTACGCATAATCGGATAGTATTCATCTAGGTTAAATGTTTTAACATCTTTAAAGTCAATCTCATTATTTTTATACATATCAATTAATTTTTTATACGCGCCTACAGGTGTTGAACCCGTCGCCAAACCCAGCACACAGTTAGGTTTTAAATGTACTTGCGACGCCATAATCTTTGCCGCTTCATTTGAAACTTCATCATAGTTTTTACATACAATTACTCTCATAAAATACCACCCTTTTTATTTTTATATGAATTATTATATACCTATATTTTTTTAAAATCAACCTGTTTTTTAAAAAAATTGATCACTTACTGAAGATTCTCCCATTCTTCATAGCATATCAACAATCTTTCATTTAAAGCCTCAATCTCATTACTTATTTCAGCACATTTTATATAATCAGAGGCGTTTTCAGGGCAAATCAATTCGTTTTCAAGCTTTGAAATCTCTTCTTCTAACTGAGAAATTTCATTTTCCAGTTTTTCTATTTTGTTTTTTCTTTTGCGCTCATCTGCAGCACTTTTCTTTTTCGCAAGATACTCTTCTTTTTCGCCTGATGTTTTTATTCTTTCTTCCTTTTTTAATGTTTTAGGTATTTTTGCGCTTTTTTCAAGAAAATATGAGTAGTTACCATCATAATTTTCCAAAGTAGTATTATTTATTCTCATTATTCTTGTCGAAAGCTTATTTATAAAGTATCTGTCGTGAGATATAGCAAATATAGTCCCCTGATACTTTTCTAATGCAGATTCTAACATTTCACGTGATTTTATATCCAGATGGTTTGTAGGTTCATCCAATAGTAGAAAGTTTGCTCTTTTTAGCATAAGCTCTAAAAGCATAAGCCTTGCACGTTCTCCACCTGATAACTCAGATATCAGTTTAAAGGCGTCATCTGCTTTAAATAAAAAACCCGCCAAAGCATTCCTTACATCCGTTATTGTCAATTCAGGAAAGGTATCAGAAATTTCATCAAAAAGAGTCTTTGAATAGTCAAGTGATGCTTGTGTCTGGTCAAAATAACCCACATCAACGCTAGCTCCTAATTTTATCTTTCCTGCATCTTGTTCCATTGTGCCCAACATAATTTTAAATAATGTTGTTTTTCCACATCCGTTATCTCCTAACAAGAATACTCTCTCTCCCCTTCTTATTAAGAAATTTACATCACAAAACAAAGTATTATCACCAAAAGCTTTAGATAATCCTTTAACATCTAAAACCTCGTTTGCGCCGCTTTTTACAATTTCAAAACGTGGTTTAATATTATCCAGTTCCTCTTTAGGGATAATAAGTGTTTCTTTTAATCTGTCTATTGATTTTTGTTTATGCTCTGCTGTCTTGATGTTTCTTTCTCTGTTCCAACGCTTTTGCTGTTCAATTATTCCCTCTATTCGTTTTATCTCACGCATTGTGTTTTCATATCTGCGCTCTAAATACTTTTCATTTTCTTCTTTTAACTTGAGGTAGTTAGAATAATTACCATTAAAAGTAGTTAAATGCTGATATTCCAGTTCAAAAGTTTTGTTCGTTACCTTGTCTAAAAAATATCTGTCATGAGATATAACGATAAAAGCTCCTTTATAGTTAATCAAAAAATTTTCAAGCCACTCAACAGAGGCTATATCTAAATGATTTGTCGGCTCATCCAAAAGCAGGAGGTTTGAACCGCTAAGAAGAATCTTACAAAGCGATACTCTTGTCTTTTGTCCACCGCTTAAATTAATAAACGGTTTATCTAAATCATCTTCTGAAAATCCTAATCCGATTAAAGATGCACGAGCAATATTCTTATAGGTATATCCGTCATTTTCCTTATATTCCTCGGTTATTTTGTGGAGTTTTTGAGCATTTTCTTCTGGATCGCCAATCCCCGATTCAATGTCATGCGTTAATTTTAGCATTCTTTCTTCCATCTTTTTCAGATGGGAATATACAGTTAAAACCTCTTCATAAACGGTAAGGTGCGAATTTATACCGACGTGCTGCTCTAAATATCCAATCTGGGTGTCCTTTGGCAAAAATATTTCTCCGCCATCAGGTGCAGTTCCTTCCAGTATCGTCTTAAACAACGTCGTTTTTCCGCACCCATTAGCGCCAATCAGACCTATTTTATCATGCTCCTCAACAGAAAAAGACACATTTTCAAAAAGACAACGCTCCCCAAAATATTTATTTACTTTTGATAAACTAAGTAAACTCATCGTTAAACCTCTATAACCTCAATTCCTTCCACTGCCTCTTCTACAAGTCTGTCAAAATCAACTAAATGTTCTGACCTTTTGATGTTTTCAAGTTTTGGCTTTGTCAATGGATGTCTTGGGGTAAATATAGTACAACAATCCTCATAAGGAAGTGTTGATGTTTCAAAAGTATCAATCTGCCTTGCTATAGTGATGATCTCTTCCTTATCCATACCTATAACAGGACGAAATACCGGCATTGTAACAATTTCGTTTGTTACATACATTGCCTCAACAGTCTGGCTCGCTACCTGACCTATACTTTCACCTGTAACCAGTGCCTTTGCGCCTGTTTTTTCTGCAACTTTTTCTGCGATTGCCATCATAAATCTGCGCATAATTATAGTCAGTTGTTCAGGCGGGCACTTTTCTTTAATCTCCAGCTGTATTTGTGTAAACGGAACTATGTGCACTCTCATTCCGCCAGTATATTTACCAAGTAATTTTGCCAGAGTCAACACCTTATCCTTTGCACGTTCGCTCGTATATGGATGAGAGAAAAAATGAACAGATTCAAGCCCAAGACCACGTTTTGCGCACATATAACCCGCAACCGGGCTATCTATACCACCCGAAAGCAACAAAATTCCTTTAGAATTAGAACCTACAGGCATACCGCCCAAGCCTTTTTCACGCATGCAATAAACATATATATTTGTCTCTCTTACCTCTGCTGTTACGAGCTTTTCGGGATTCTTGACATCGACTTCCAAATTGGGAAAGCTGTCGTGTAAATACCCTCCCAGTTCCATGCAAATTTCAGGAGATGTCATGTGGTACTTTTTATCAGCACGTTTTGCCTCAACCTTAAATGTTTTAGCTCCTGAAAGTTCGTCTTTAAGGCATTCTGCTGCCTGTTTTTTTAATTCTTCGAAATCTTTAGACAAAACGTAAGCTTTGATTATCGCAACGATACCAAATACTTTTTTAAGGCTTTCTACTGCATCATCAATCAAACTCTCATCTGCCATTTCTACATATATTGTAGCCTGAGCACGATGTACATCTGCTTTGTTCGGACGAAGTGCTGCTTTAATATTTTTAATAAGCAAATCTTCAAACGAATGTCTGTTAAGACCCTTTAGAATAATTTCTCCATATTTTACTAAAATAATCTGTTTCATACTTTATCTCCTGTTTTTTGCTTGTATAGAATCAATGTTTTTACATATGTACATCACACGTTCACTCTCGAAAGTTGCAGGTTTATATGTAAAGTCATCTAGCTTTTCAACTATTTTAAACCCATTTGCTGTCAAGGCATCTGCTATGTCATCATCTGTATACATATATTCTGTATGTGTTTCATCAAATCTTTCATATTTGTCACCATCTTTAACAAAGAAAGTAAGATAAAAATCACACAGTCTTTCTTCTTCTATAAAATTATTTTCCCACACATAAAATATTTCATCATCATCGTATGTATAAATGTTATCAGATAAAATATTTTTAAACTTATACTCTGTATTTACATCAAAAATCAAAAGACCATCAGGTTCTAAATAATTATTGCACAAATTAAACATTTTCTGTATTTTATCTTTATCCTCTAGGTAATTTAAACTATCTAAACAGCAAACAATAGCACCAACTGTTCCATAGAGTTCAAAATCATCCATTGACTGATTTAAAAATAGCACATCAGGATTTTTTTCCCGGGCTTTTTGAAGCATATCTGGTGATATGTCTGCGCCAATCATTTCGTATCCTTTTTCAAAAAGCATATTAGTCAAAGTAGCTGTGCCACAGGCAAGGTCTAAAATAATTTTGTTTTCTATATTATATTTTTTGATTTTTGCGTCTATGATATCGGCAATTCGCTCATACGGAACATCATTCATCAATTTATCATAAACTTGTGCAAATTTACTGTAAGCGTCCATTTAATCGTCCTTTTTTACTTCTTCCCAATACTTTCTTATTGCATTTTCGTTCTTATTGTCAGAAGGTATATAATATTTTTTGCCACGAAGGTTTTCAGGCAGGTAATCTTGTTTTACATAGTTGTTTTTGTAATTATGTGGATATTTATATTCTTGTCCGTGACCCAGTTTTTTTGCTCCGCTATAATGAGAATCTTTAAGATGTTCGGGAATTTCTCCAGTATTTTTTGTATTTACATCCTGGATTGCGCTATCTATAGCACATATCACAGAGTTTGATTTCGGTGATGTAGCAAGTAAAATCACAGCCTGAGCAAGCGGTATCCTGGCTTCCGGAAAACCAAGCTGCAATGCAGAATCCACGCAGGATTTAACAATTGTTGCAGCCATTGGATATGCCATACCAACATCTTCTGATGCTATTACCATAAGTCTTCTTGTTATAGATGCTAAATCGCCTGCGTTTATCAGTCTTGCTAGGTAATGAAGAGCAGCATCAGCATCACTTCCCCTTATCGACTTTTGAAATCCTGATAGCACATCATAGTGACTGTCTCCATCTCGGTCATATCGAAACGCTTTTTTAGAAGCTGCTTGTTCGACCATATCTACGCTGATTTCGATATTCCCATCCGACGTCAGGTCTGATGCGTTTACGCACATTTCTAAAGTGTTTAAAGACTTTCTTATATCTCCGCCACAAGTTGTGCTGATTGCAGAAAGTGCGCCTTTTAAGAACTTTATTTTTAAATTTAATTCTTTTTCCAGAATTTTTACACCGCGTTTTAGTGCAGATTCTACATCTTCTTTTTCAAGCGGTTTGAATTCAAAGACAGAAGAGCGGCTCAAAATTGCATTATATACATAAAAATACGGATTTTCCGTAGTACTTGCAATCAGAGTTACAGAGCCATTTTCTATGACCTCTAAAAGTGATTGCTGTTGCTTTTTATTAAAGTTCTGAATCTCATCTAAATATAAAAGTATACCATTTTCACTGCCAATTTTACCAATATCGGCAATAATAGCCTTTATTTCGGAAACAGATGCGTTAGTTGCATTTAGCTTATACAGGCGCTTATTGGACATTTTAGCTGCAATGTTTGCCATAGTTGTCTTACCAGTCCCTGAAGGCCCGTAAAATATCATATTTGAAATATTGCCCGATTTTACAATCTTATAAAGCAGTCTGTCAGGCGCAATCAAGTGTTGCTGTCCTACAAAATCTTCAAGTTTTTCAGGTCTTATTCTATCTGCCAAAGGACTCAGCATCAAAACACCCCATTTCAGTGTTAAAAAAGGTCTGCCAAACATTTTGTTTTACAGACCTTGTGAATTTTATTTCTTTTTTATAGCAATTACAACCTTACGGTTAGGCTCTTCGCCGACACTATATGTTTCAACCTCATCATGAGACTGCAGAATTGAATGGATAATTCTTCTTTCGTTTGAGTGCATAGGCTCAAGAGTTATTTTCTTTCCTGTACGTACAACTGTAGCGGCAAGATTTTTAGCAAGCTTAATAAGTGTCTGTTCACGTCTTGCTCTGTAGTTTTCAACATCTAAAATAACCTTGACATAGTCAACGTCACCCTTATTTACACAAAGGTTTGTCAAGTATTCCAAAGAATCTAATGTATCTCCGCGTTTGCCGATAATAACACCTAAATCGTCGCCAATAAGATCGATTTTCATAACCTTTCCTTCGCGCTTTATATCGAAGTCAACCTTTATTCCCATAGAAAAGAAAACATCATCTAAAAAGCTCTTTGCTCTCTCTTCTAGGTTAATATCTGCTGTTACACGAACAACAGCATCCTTTGCACCAATGCCGAAAAGACCCTTACTTCCTGAATCCAGTACTTCTACTTTTATACTGCTTCTGTCAAGTTTTAAGTCCGAAACTGCTTTTTCTATCGCTTCGTCAACAGTTTTTGCTGTTATCTCTACGCTTTTACTCATAACTATCAAACTACCTCTTTCTTACTTTTTCTTTTTCTTCTTGCGTTCTCTGAAATGCTGTTCATCATCAGAAATGTCAGATGAATCAACTTTTAATGTTTTGTTTAAAAGGTACATTTGCGCAATCTGGAACAAGTTTGAAATTGTCCAATAAAGTCCCAAACCTGCAGGGAGCGTAATTGCAAACCAAGCTGTCATAAACGGGAAAATTGTGTTCATGGTTTTCATACTGCTGACAGCTTCGTTATTTGCAGAATTTCCTGAAATTTTGCTGGATATCACAGATACTAAATACGTTGTAGCACCAGCAAAAACAGGAATTAGCGCATACTCAATATGCTCTGAAATAAACTGGAAAGTAGGTGTTACAGATAAATCAAATCCAAAAAAGTTAAAATTCAGTATATCTGATTTGTCTACTATTCCACTAATCTTATCTAACGCAGGTTCTAATTTTCTGGCAAGTTGAATCTGGTTTACTGTTGCAAACTCCCCAGCTTTACCTGTGATGATTTCATTAATTTTTAAAATCTGCTCCTGTCCTAACATCATAATGTAGCTCATAGGCTTTCTTATAATATTATAAAGAGCAAAAAGTATAGGAAGCTGAATAAGCATAGGCAGGCATCCGCCCATAGGATTTACACCCATTTCCTGATAAAGCTTCATCATTTCCTGACTTTGCTTTTCTTTATCGTTTGCATACTTTTCCTGAATTTTTGCAAGTCTTGGTTGCAAGAGTTGCATTTTCTTCATTGATTTTTGCTGTTTAATATTTAAAGGCAATAAAATTAACTTTATTGCAAGTGTAAACAAAATAATTGTAAAACCATAATTATTAACAAAAAGATAAATTCCTTTAAATAAATATCCCAAAGGGACATTTATAATGTCAAAAATACTGTTCAAAATTTGTCCTCCTTAATGAACGGGTTTAGCCGTCTTTATCCACAGGGTCAAATCCACCCTTGCAAAAAGGATTGCATCTTAAAATGCGCCACAACGCCATAAAACTGCCACGAAGTACTCCTTTTTTTTCGATAGCTTCAATTGCATAAGAAGAACAAGTAGGGTAAAATCTGCAGCAGCTTCTCTTTAGCGGGGATATTCTCTTTTGATAAAATCGGATAAAAAAAATCAAAACCTTCTTCATAATAAACACACTCACAAAGCTATATAAAAAGCCTTGCACGATTAATCATATAGTAAACAACATCTGATACAGCGTCATAAGAATCAACCTCAAGACTACCCTCTTTTGCCACCAAAATAAGGTCATATCCAGTTAGAATTTTATCCTCTAAAAGACGATAGCTTTCACGAAGCAATCTTCTTAATCTGTTTCGTTTAACGGCTTTTGCAAGTTTTTTGCTAACTTTAAATCCGAGTCTGTTATACTCTTTTCCGTTGGGTAAATAATATAATGTAAAATATTTGTGGTATGACCTTTTCCCTAGTCTGTATACTTTCAAAAACTGTTCGTTTCGATTTAAACTGATTGTGCTTTTCATAATTTACTAATTATGAATAAAGTCGCTTGAGGAAAACCCAAGCGACCAGTTGTTCATAATACTTATGCAGATAAAACTTTTCTGCCCTTTAGTCTTCTTCTGGCTAAAACCTTTCTACCTGAGCGAGTGCTCATTCTGTTTCTGAAGCCATGGTCTTTTTTTCTCTTTCTTCTGTTTGGTTGATATGTTCTAAGCAAAGTGCTACACCTCCTGATAATCTAATAAAGCACACCACAATTAAATACTTATCCTCAAACATTATACATAAATTGCATCATATTGTCAATAGTTTTTTTGATATTTTTGCTTTATGAACAAAAATTTAATTTTCTATATCTTTTGCTTGTTATAAGGAGTATTTTTTGCTATAATTACTATTGACAAATATATTGTACGGAGGCTATATATGTTAATTGATTTATCAAGTCCTGTTGAAAATCAAGGTTTTACCGTAAGAAGTAATTCTGAAACAGGCGAACCCTACCTTTTATTAAAACTTTTCAACATCAGCGAAAAAATTATCACTTCGCTCAATTTGTACGTAAAGGCTTTCGATGAAACGGGAACAGAAATCGCTTCTATTCCTGTAGAACTGACCGACCTTTCGGCAAATCCTAAAGAATTTTTTGCAGAAAACAAGGCTATATCTTTAAATGACGTTCCAGAGTCTAAGAATTTTCTTGTTTATGTAGCGAATGCTGAATTTGACGACGGCGATGTCTATACAGCATCAGACGAAAACGTTATAGAGTACGACGACTCAGACGCTCCACTCCAGGATGTTCTTGCACTCAGAGAGTTAGCTTCTGATGCAATTTGCTACTCCCGCGAAAATGACGAGTACTGGCGTTGTGTTTGCGGCAGACCTAACTTTTCTGATGCCGATAGATGTGTTCGCTGTCTTCGTGACAAGGAAACTGTGCTTAAGAATTTTTCTTCTAAATCTGCTTTAAATGATGCAATTTCTGCCGCAAAGGAACAAGAAAGACAAAAAGCTTTAGAAGAAGAAATGGCTCTTATTGAAAAAAAGAAAAAAAGAAACAAAAAAATAATCACATCACTAATCGTAGTTTTTTTACTTGCGCTTCTTTCGGTGATAGGATTTTTTATAAGAATAGGCATTATAAATCTGATGGCAAATAACGCTGTAAAATCTAAAGATTACTTAAAGGCCTATGAGCTTTATTCAGAGGTTAACAGTTCAAAGATTTCAACAATTACCGATAAAGTTATCGGTAATACACCTTCAAATTTGATGTTTGGCGCAGGTTTTTTAGCTGAAGATGAGGAAAATTTTTATTTCATCACTCGAAACTCAACCTCACAACCCGGAAACCTTGTCAAAGAGAACAAAAAAACTTTTGAAACTACAATTCTCACCGATGCTGCATCAAGATGTCTAAACGTTGTAGGAGATTATATTTACTTTATAAATAAAGATTCTCTTCCTTGTCGTATGACAAAGGACGGAAAAAGCATAGAAACAATTTTCGAAACTCAGCTTTCTTATATTTGTGTAGTTGGTAATGATATGTATTACACTAAAACTGACTACGACAATCCAAAAGGTTTTACTGAAGAAGAATGTGAAATTTTAGCTTCTCAGGGTCAGATTGAAAGCTATACAAGAATTCATAAATACAATCTTAACAAAAAAGAAGATTCATTAGTTTCTGAGGAAAAAGTTCATGCTTTTTCGCTCTACGGCGACCGTATATATTATCTGACGCCAAGTGATAGCGAAGATACATGGGCAATGTCAAATCTCAAATCTATGAACATAAACGGCAAAGATATCGTCACGCATTATGACTCCCCTGTTGTAAATTTCCTTGTTAAAGATGATGTTTTATACTTTATACCTGCCTTTGATGAAAGCATAAAGGGTTCACAGATTACCGACGTTTCTGCGTTTGATTATTCAATTTACGCTTTAAAGCTAGATACAGGCGAAACAAGAAAAATATCATCTGATTCAGACCTCATTATGGATATGAATGTTTCTGAAGATTCCATCGTCATGATAAGTTTTGACCGTGAAAAGTTCTTGGCTGCATATTCAGGAACAGCTGAAGGTGCGACATTCCCCGAAGCAGAATTAAAGATATATATCACACAAGTTGGTATGATAAAGACCGTTGCTTCGTACGATGCATCTGCAATTAACGTAATCCGAAATGAGATATTCTTCATTTTATCAGATGGTACAATGGCAAGAACGTTTATCGGAGATCCAAATGTTAAAATCATCGCCGAAGACGGCACTTCAGTACTACAAATGCACGAAGAAACACCAATAGAAGAATAACAAAAACCAGAGCTGACTATTAGTCGGCTCTGGTTTTTTATGCTCTTGGATGTGCTTTTAAATATATATCCTTTAAGTTTTTATTTACTATTTTTGTGTATAGCTGTGTCGATGATATGTCTGAATAACCCATCATTGTTTGTATAGAATGAATATCAGCACCGTTTTCAAGCAGATGCACCGCAAAAGAATGTCTTAAAGTTTTTGGTGTTATATGTTTTTCGATCTTGGCATTTTCAGCGTAAAACTTAACTATTTTCCAAAATCCCTGCCTTGTCATACGGTTTCCGTTCATACTGACAAACAGTGCCGCTTCTCCATCCTTTGCTATGTTTTTTCTGGTTGTGTTTAAATAATTTTCTAAAGCTAAAAGCGAAGGTCTTCCCAAAGGAATTATACGTTCTTCGTTTCCTTTTCTGCATCTGATATATCCTATGCTTGCGTTAACATCACCAAGATTTAAATCGATTAATTCTGTCGCTTTTATGCCCGTTGCATACAAAACCTCGAGCATCGCTTTATCCCGAATTGACTTTGCATCGTCCCCTGAAGGCTGATCTAAAAATTTAGTTACTTCGTCTGATGTTAATGTTTCGGGCAGGTTTCGCTCTATTTTGGGCGGTTTAAGTAATAACGCAGGGTTTTCTTTGACTAATCCGTTTGATAATAAATACTCAAAAAAATATCTCATAGAGGCTATGTTTCTGGCGATTGTTGATGGTGATTTTTTTCCTTTTTCAAGTTGTTTGATAAAGGATGACAATACTTTTTTATCTGCTTTTTTTATATTTTTTATCCTTTTTTCATACAGATAATCAATAAACTTCTCTGCATCTGAAAAATATGCCGATGCTGTATTTTTATGAATATTATTTTTGTTAAGATATTTTCCGTATTGTCCTAAAAGTTTTATCATAACTAAAACTCCTTAAATTATAGCTCTTGCCAGCAACGGCTCAACATATGCCTGAATCAGTGCCGCAACGCTTGATAGCGCCAAACAACATATACCATATACAAACGACATAATAGCCCGTGCTTTAATATTTTTTGTTCCTTTAGAAAAAGAATATGCATTTTTAACACAATAAAGCGAATACGCAGTAAAGCACGGAACAAGTATTGATGCATGTGGCAACACCAGGCAGAATAAGAGCAAAAATGCTTTAGGGCCTAAAACATAAAACGAAGAAACAAAAACTATCCCATACGAAAATCCTTTAAAAAAAACATAAAACAGCGCTCCCGGGCTGCCTATTACAGACAGGGATAAAAAAAACAAAAGACAAACAGCTTTTAAATAACCTAAGATAGCGATGCTAAACGTTTTTTCAGAATCAACGGTATAATTTTTTATAGCCATAAAAAAATCGTCTATGTAAAGCTTTATTTCACCTTCTAGCCCCGAAGAAACATTTAAAATATACGAAAGTGCAACCCCTGCAAAAAATACCGCAAAAATCAAAATATATCCTTTAATATTATTGCTTAATACCTGTTTTATTTCGTGCTTTAGTTTTTCAATCATAAAACCCCTCTTTTCATATCATGATACTGCTCGTACAATATTTTATGTGAAAAAAGGGATTTAAGAACGTTATATTATCTTATTTTGAGTATTTTTTTAAAAGCTCATCTTTCATATCCCAAAGCTTTGGAGATAAATCTACATAATACTTATGAGGAAATTCAAATCGCTTAACCTCATCCCAGAGTCTTTCTACTTCTACTTTACAATGTTTTTTTATTTCGTGAACATTTGGAGATTTATATACTTTTTCACCTTTTGAGTATATCTGCTTTGTGAGCAACTCGGCAGTAAAATTAGAAATCATTTTTCTTTTCCAAGTATGCTCGGGGTCAAAAATCTCGTAAGGAACGCTTATATCTATTGTTTCATCAAACATAGTAATAACATCAGCAATAGCTTCCCCTGATTCATTAGAAAAAAGTCTGTAAACCTTTTTAAAACCGGGATTAGTTATTTTTTCGGTGTTTTCACTGATTTTAATCTTAGGTATAATTTCTCCGTTCTTTTCTATAGCAGAAAGCTTATAAACGCCGCCAAAAACAGGCTCGGATTTGGATGTAATAAGTCTTTCGCCGACACCAAACGAATCAATTTTCGCGCCCTGCAGTAACGTGTCACGGATTATATATTCATCCAAAGAGTTAGATGCAGTAATAGTGCAATCTGTATATCCTGCATTATCAAGCATAATTCTTGCTTTTTTTGAAAGATAAGCAATATCTCCTGAATCAATTCTTATGCCTTTTGGTCTTTTTCCCATAGGTTTTAAGACTTCATCAAATACCTTTATCGCATTCGGCAGGCCTGACTTTAAAACATTATAGGTGTCAACTAAAAGTGTGCACGAATCAGGATAGGTTTTTGCATAGGCACAAAATGCGTCATATTCATTGTCAAAGAGCTGAACCCAGCTATGTGCCATAGTGCCGAGCGCAGGTATATTGTCATCACGATCAGAAATCGTACAAGCTGTACCACAACAACCTGCAATATATGCAGCTCTTGCGCCCAAAACAGCACCACTATACCCTTGCGCACGTCTTGAGCCAAATTCCATTACCGCTCTTCCCTCTGCTGCTCTTACAATTCTGTTTGCCTTTGTTGCAATAAGCGACTGATGGTTTATTGTAAGCAAAATCATCGTTTCGATAAATTGAGCCTGAATAACAGGGCCTTTTACGGTAATAATTGGCTCGTGGGGAAAAATAGGCGTTCCTTCAGGAATCGCCCAAACGTCACACTCAAATTTAAAATCATTAAGATACTGCAAAAATTCTTCGGAAAAAATCTTCTTTTTTCTCAAAAAATCTATATCTTCTTCAGTAAATTTGAGATTATCAAGATAATCTATCAACTGCTCAAGTCCTGCCATTATGGCAAACCCACCATTATCAGGCACTCGTCTGAAAAACATATCAAAATATGCAATTTCATCCTTTAGTCCATGCTCGAAATAACCGTTTGCCATCGTAATTTCATAAAAATCGGTTAGCATAGTTAAATTTTCTTTTGTCATAATCCGCTCTCCAATTGTTTTAGGATATTAACTACAATCTTTTTAATTTTTTATATTTAAATTAAATATCGAGTTGCCAACTAATATATCAACATTATATCACCTGAATATGATAATAATATAACATATATGCTTAAATTTTACAAGATTTTTTTATTTTTTATTTTACTTATACAAAAAGATGTGATATAATTAATTTATATTTTTATTAGGAGGTATGTTCATGGATAGAATAATCTCAGAAATTAAAAACACAGCGGATAAAGTTGTGAAAAAATCAGGGGAACTGGTTGAAATGTCAAAAACAAAGCTTAACATTCTTAACACAAAGTCAAGTATTGACCAAAACTTTAAAGTTTTAGGCGAGCTCGTCTACAATTCACAAAAAGAAGATTCTGATATCACTTCCGAAAAATTAGAAGAAGTAATTAAAGAGATAGACGCTTTGTATGAAAAGCTTGCCCAGCTTGATGAAGCTTATGCAAACCTCGGCAACAAAAAAATTTGCCCCAACTGCAAAAAGGCAAATGACAGTAATGCCTCATTCTGCTGCAATTGCGGATTTGATTTTGCTGACTAAATAATAAAACATTTAAGGCTTGTATGAACAAGCCTTATTATGCGCCTGTAGCTCACATGGATAGAGTGACAGACTCCGACTCTGTAGGCAGTGCGTTCGAATCGCATCAGGCGCACCATTTTTTATTTACATTTTATGGAGGCAATAATGAAATTAGTTTTTCTGGATGCTAAAACTTTAGGCGATGATTTGGACTTTTCTGAATTTAATGAATTAGGCGAACTTCATATATATGACAACACTTCTCAAGATGATGTCGCCGATGTAATTAACGATGCCGATGTTGTCATTTTAAATAAATTAAAGCTCAACGAAAGCAATTTAAAATCTGCAAAAAATTTAAAACTCATATGCGTTACAGCTACGGGTTATGACAATATTGATATCGAATATTGCAAAGCTAATGGTATTGCTGTATGTAATGTTGTAGGCTACTCTTCTAACAGCGTAGCGCAGCTCACTGTTGCTATGGCTCTGAGTCTTTATACAAATTTAGCAGACTTTACTGAGTATGTAAACGACGGAAGCTACACAAACAGCAACGTTGCAAACAAGCTAACACCTGTTTATCACGAAATATCAGGAAAAATCTGGGGCATTGTCGGACTCGGAGCTATTGGAAGAAATGTAGCAAATATTGCAAATGCCTTGGGTTGCAAGGTTATTGCATATAAAAGAACACCAGATAACACAATTCCATGCTGCAACCTTGCATATTTGTTTAAAAAAGCAGATATCATTTCTGTGCATCTTCCACTTACCTCTAAAACTAAGGGTCTTATAGACGAAGAATTAATCTCCTCTATGAAAGAAAATGCTATTTTTATAAATGTTGCACGAGGTGCTATAACAGACGAGGAAGCTTTGGCAAAAGCTGTCCTAGAGGGCAAAATAGGCGGCATTGGCATAGACGTATACTCCAGCGAGCCCTTTGCTACAACTCATCCGTTTTATCAGCTGATCGGCAACAAAAGAGCACTCTTTACTCCGCATATGGCGTGGGGCGCTTACGAGTCCAGAGTTCGCTGTTTAGAACAAGTACTTTTAAATATCAAAACTTTCTTTTCTGGCGGCATAAAAAACAGAGTTGATATTTAAAATATGATGTGTGGCTTTTTGTTTCATTTTTTACATTTTCGTTTCATTTTGTAAAAAAGTGTTGTATTTTATCTGATTTGCTGTTATTATTAGATTAAAGTTCAAGAAATTTGAACTTTAATCTAATTTTTTTGACGGTGGTTTTATGAATAGTGACAGACACATTGTATTTTCTAAAAGATTAAAACAATTAAGACTCGCAGCTCATCTGACACAGACAAAACTTGCAAAAGAGATAAATGTTTCAAGAAGTTGTCTTGCAAACTATGAAACTGGCAAGAGATTTCCCGATGCCGATATTTTATCTATTATTTCCGATTTTTTTAAAGTAAGTGTTGACTATCTTATAACAGGTAACCCTTCTTCTCTTTTAAGAAGGGAGTATAACAACGACATTACTGAATTGTTAAAAGAGGTTTCAATAAGTGGAAAGCTTGATATATCTAACATTTCTCCACTCTCTAAAATTGCACTTTTTGAATTTTATCATTTTTTAGAAGAACAAGAGCAGTATCAATTAAACAGAGAGTGTGCACAGTAGCAAAAGGAGGGTGTAGAAAAATGAAATCATTTTCTGCACCCTCATCTTTTCACCATGTAATGAATTTATATTCCCTTAGTGTATTAAAATATTTTTTAATTCTTTCGTTTAGAGGATATACACTTTTGCCAAAGTTATTTTCCAGTTCTTTTGCAATCTCCTCCAAAGTTTTTACTCCATCAATCCTCTGCCAGATAAAGCTTCCTATTTCATCAAGATGAATTGTGGTTTTTTTTGGTTTTTTTAAAAGCTTTTGCATTAAGAAATTCATTATGCCTTTATTTTCAACTATTATGTTTATTTTTTCGTTATCAATAACCCAACACAAAGTTTGAGCAATTTTTGGTACACTATTCAATATTATTACTTACTCCTTTTGACTTTTTTGCACTCGTAGATTTTATCACTACAAAAATCACAACTAAAAGCACTGCCAATCCACCATAATCATAGACAGCATCAGGAAGAGATTTTGAAAAATCAAGTATATTTTCCAGCCCTAAAACTGCTAAAATTGCCAGTATGATACCTACTAAGCCTTCTCCGGCAATCATTCCGGAGCAAAAGAGTATGCCTTTGTTGACACTTTCTTTTTTCTCGTTGTCACTGCGCTTTGTTTTTTCTACAAAAAGTCTTATAAGTCCGCCTATCATTATACACGCATTAAGATGAACAGGAAGATATACACCGATTGCAAACGGCAATACCGGTACGCCTATTATCTCCACAAAAATTGCGATAAATACTCCTATTATAACCAATTCCCAAGGAAGATTTCCCTCTATTACACCCTCAGTAATAAGTTTCATTAACGTAGCTTGCGGAGCACCTAATTCTTCAGAACCGAATCCCCACGCATTGTGCAAAAGATAAAGAGTCATACCTATAGCAAGCGAAGAGACAAAAACTCCAATTATTTCGCCAATTTGTTGTTTTTTGGGTGTTGCTCCTAAAATGTATCCCGTCTTTAAATCCTGTGCTGTATCTCCTGCGATAGCTGAAATTATACAAATTACAGAGCCTATAGATATCGCACTTACCATGCCGCCTATTCCATCGTTCCCGGAAAGCTTTAAAATCAGAGAAGATGCTAAAAGCGTCGCAATTGACATACCAGATACAGGGTTGTTACTGCCACCCACCAAGCCAACCATACGTGCCGATACAGTAGCAAAGAAAAAGCCAAACACAACTACGATTACAGCTCCAATAAAACTTATTGGTATGGCGGGCAGCAGCCAAACCGCTATTGTCAATACTAAAACTGATATGATTACAATTTTAAAATCCATGTCCTGATTTCTACGTTTTTCAGAAGTGTTTTTACTACCCAACAGACCTTTCATAGCACCACTGAAGGTATTTATTATCATAGGAAACGATTTGAATAAACTGATTATACCGCCCGTAGCCAAGGCTCCCGCTCCTATATATCTTATATAAGAGCTCCATATACCACTCGCTCCACTTTCGGCATAAATTTGACCTATTGGTATATTTGCCGGATACAATATTGCATTTTCACCAAACGTCACAGCCATCGGTATTAAAACAAGCCAGCTTAAAACTCCACCTGCAAACATATACGAAGATATTTTTGCCCCACAAATATATCCTACACTCATTACAGCCGGATATATCTGTGTGCCGATTTCACCGGCAAAACCTCTTACCCTTAAAGAAAGCTCTCCCGATGCTAATTTAAGACCGTCTATTAAAAATTTACATATAGCAGAAAAACCCATGCCATAAAAAACAGTATTTGCACCACGTCCACCTTTTTCCCCGGCTAAAAGCACCTCTGCGCACGCTGTCCCTTCGGGATAAGGCAAAATTCCGTGTTCTTTTACAATTAATGCATTTCGCAGTGGCACCATCATAAATACACCGAGCAAACCGCCTATAAGTGCTATTAATGTTATTTCCAGAATTTGCGGTTTGTCAATTTTACCCTCTGATGCCCAAAGAAAAAGTGCCGGCAATGTAAATATAGCTCCGGCAGCAACTGACTCACCCGCAGAGCCGATTGTCTGGACAATATTACTTTCTAATATTGAATCTTTTTTAAACAGCACACGTATTACACCCATCGAAACAACAGAAGCAGGAATAGATGCCGATACGGTCATTCCTACTCTGAGTCCTAAATATGCATTTGCAGCACCAAAGACAACTGCTAAAACAACTCCCGTAATTATCGATAAAACGGTAATTTCGGGAGTTGTTTTTTTAGACGGTATATAGGGTTTAAAATCATTTTGTTTGTCCATATAATCTCCACTTTAGTCATAATATATTTTATTATCTATATTATGCCACACAGCAGAGTGCAATATTCAATTTCTATTTGCACAAAGATATAAAATGTATCAAAAATTCAAAAAAAGCTTCTGTCGCACTAATACTTAGTCTTTCATTTACTGTATGAATATCAAACATATCAGGACCTATAGATATACAGTCAAGTTCTTTTATTTTAGAAGAAAATATACCACATTCAAGCCCAGCATGAACTGCATAAATTTTTGGCATAACGCCATTTTTTTCTTTATAAGCACATGCATATAACCTTTGCATATCTGTATCCTCACGATATTCCCATGGCGGATAATGTCCCAGCGCCTCAACATCACAATCGTTATGCTCTGCTATAAAAAACATTTTTTCCTGAAGATAATCAAGTGCAGTTTCTTTATTACTTCTTAAAGTATAAAGCATATCTAGTTTATTATCTGAAACCTTTAGTATACCAAGGTTTAACGATATTTCTACAAGATTTTGTATCTTTTTACTCATTTCGATAACACCGTTAGGCAACGCGGTAAGAAGATAAATAATTATGTCTTTGTCTTTTTTGCTTAAGACCTCAAAATTTCCCTCTTCTACAGTTTTGATAGTGATGTTAAGGTGCTCTTCGCGGTCAGATAATTCTTTTTTTATAATCTCAAAATATTCTTCCATTTTATCTATAAAATCATTAGGCTCACTAATAACTAAAACCGCCTGCGCTCGCGAAGGTATAACATTTCCTTTATCTCCGCCACAAATTTTTAAAATATCAAAATCAAGGATTTTTTTAGCGTACGAAAGTATTCTTCCCATCAAAACATTGGCATTTACTCTGCCTTTATCTATCATTCCTCCGGAGTGTCCACCTAATAGGCCATCAATTAAAATCTCTACTTTCTTTCCGGAACAAACGCATCGCGTTATATTCTTTGAAATTTTTACATCTACTCCACCGGCACAGGAGACAATCGCCTCATCGTTTTTTCCCATATCCAGGTTTATCATTTTCTTTGATGACAGATTACTCATATCAAGCTTTCCTGCACCTATCATTCCTATTTCTTCATCCGTTGTAAAAACAGCTTCAATCGGTGGATGCAGTAGCTTTTCATCTTCCAGTATTGCCAACATCATGGCAACTGCTATCCCATTATCAGCACCCAGTGTTGTGTTGCGGGCCTTAACATAATCGCCGTCAACATAAATATCTAAACCATCTTTTGAAAAATCTATCCTACTTTCAGGCGTTTTTTGGCAGACCATATCAAGATGCCCTTGCAAAATGACGGACTGGCTATTTTCGTAACCCTTTGATGCAGGTTTATAAATTATAACATTTTTAGCATCATCTTGTATAAATTTTAGTCCCTGCTCTTTTGCAAACTCAACACAAAAATCAGATATTCTTCCCATATCACCGGAGCCATGCGGAATTGAACATATTTTTTCAAAATAATAAAACACACGTATAGGCGTAAGTCTGCTTAATTTTCCCATTTTAACCTCCAAAATCTTTTTAAGTAGTGTCTGCAAAAATATGGTTTTTATACTATTTGATTTGTGTTGCCATGGCAGCACCAACTATGCCAGCGTCATTAAATAACTTGGCAATCTTAATCTCTGTTCTTGGCATATATTTATTGTAGTCGTTTTCTTCCACATACTTTTTGACAGGAATTAAAATCTCGTCTCCCTCTTTACTGATTCCGCCGCCTATTACAAGCATTTCAGGCTGGAAAGTATTAACAATATTACATACGCCTTCTGCAACATATCTTATGTATTGTTCTTTAACCTCTATTGCCGTCTTATCTCCTGCCTTTGCACATTCAAAAGCTGTTCTTCCGTTTACTTTTCCACGTTTTTTTGCCCATTCATTCATTGATGATTCGGGGTGTGTTTGCATTTTTTCTTTTGTTTGTCCAATTAAAGCCGTAACAGATGCATACTGTTCAAGGCATCCTCTTCTGCCACAGGTACATTCTTTCCCGTCTACAACTATTGTTGTATGTCCTATTTCTCCTCCGGAAAAATTAAAACCGTTATAAATATCACCATTTATAATAATTCCACTGCCTACTCCAGTTCCCAATGTCACTAATATAAATGATGTCATTTCTTTGCCCATAGCACAGTACTCACCATACGCAGCTGCATCTGCATCGTTTAAAATCGTTACAGGCAGATTTATATGTTTATTAAATTCTTCAACAAGTGGAACATTATGCATAACAATATTGTTAGAAAATATAACTATTCCACGGGAATTGTCCACAGTGCCCGGACAACCTATACCTACTGCCTCAATATCCTCAATGTTAAGATTTGCATTCTTAACTACTTTTTTGCAAAGATTCGCCATGTCTTTGACTATTTCCTTGTAATTTCTTTCTTTTATTGTCGGAGTACTGCCTGTTGCTAAAACCTTTCCATCTTCGCTTACCAAACCAACAGCAATATTTGTTCCACCTAAATCAATCCCAATATACATGCTGATTATTTCCTTTCGTTATATATAATATCATTTATTTCTTTTAACTAACATATTTATTATTTTAACATATAATTTCAACAAATTCAATTCTTTTACAAATATGTAAAGTATTAGGGTTTTAAATAAAAAAAATCGGAACAAGCTATGCTTGTTCCGATATGTAATAACCGAACGGTTTAGATAACAGTATATATTTTAAATGTTATGAGAACCTCATTATCATCAATTGATTTCACCATGAATTGTTGCTCTGCAACATGAATTGAGTATACTTTTTGAGCAACCATTTACTTCAAAATTTTACTTTTCAAGCCTTTTGAAATGATCTGTTGTCACTGTTTTTATCACCTTGCTCAGTCCTATTATACCAATAAGGTTAGGTATTGCCATTAATCCATTCATGGTTTCAGAAATGCTCCATATCAAGTTAAGGTTACCTACCGCTCCAAGAAAAACAAAAATGATATAGACACATCTGTAAATCCAAACTGCTGTTGTTGAATTGTGTGACAAATACTCAATACTAACCTCACCGTAATAAGCCCAGCCGAGAATTGTTGACAGTGCAAAGAAAACCGTAGATAACGTTACTATAATACCCCCCACATTAGGAAAAATTGCTTCAAATGAGGCAATACTCAAAGCGGCTCCCTGAACCGTCCCACTTTCCCAAATTCCGGTTGTAAGAATAACAAGTGCAGAAAGCGTACATATAACAATTGTAGTAAAGAACACCTCAAACATTCCCCAGAAACCTTGTTGCACCGGACTCTTAGTGCTTGATGCTGCATGTGCAATAGGCGCACTTCCGAGACCTGCTTCATTTGAGAATACACCCCTTGAAAAGCCATAATGCATCGCAAGCATTATTCCGTACCCAGCTGTGCCTCCTGCCGCTGCTTTAAAGTTAAATGCTTCTTTAAAAATTAACGCAAACGCAGCCGGAATCTTTTCAATATTCACAAACAACGCCAGCACAGAGCAGGCTACATAAAACACAGCCATAAGCGGAACAAGTTTCTCATTAACCGATGCAATTCTACGCATTCCGCCAAGAATTACAGCAATTGCAATGACGGTTAAAACAATCCCTGTAATATAGGTGTTTACTCCCATAGTGCTTTCCAATGCAACCGCGATGGAATTAGACTGTGTAGCATTTCCGGTCCCGAGGCAGGCAAGCATAGCAAAAATTGCAAACAATGCCGCAAGCCACTTTATATTAAGACCATTTTTTATGTAATACATGGGTCCTCCAACCCATTTGCCATCCTCGTTCTTTTCACGATACTTAAGCGAAAGAACTATTTCCGCATACTTGGTGACCATGCCAAGCAAGGCACTGATCCACATCCAAAAAACCGCACCCGGACCACCAGAAACAATGGCTGTGGCAAGACCAGCAATACTTCCGGTACCAATAGTTCCTGCCATTGCCGTAGCTACAGCTTGAAAAGGACTTACACCGGACTCATCCTTTTGATGCTGATTTTTAGAAAACATACCTAGTATGGTATTTTTCATCATATATCCAAATTTTCTAAATTGCATAAAATTGGTTTTTATCGAAAGAAATAAGCCCGCTCCAATAAGCAGAGTCAGCATAACCGGGCCCCAAACCACATTATTGACAGCTGTATTTATGGTATATAAAAGTTTCATTACCAATCACCTTTCATTTTATAGTATTTGTTCTTGAATTTTTTAAGACACTCCAGTAAACTATGAACAATAATGTCCATTAATCCCATCCTACTATTTATAATTATATAAAAAATAATGTGTTTACAAAAAAATAAGAATAATTTCGTATGATTTTTACACTCTTTTGTACTTTTTTGCAAAAATAAAACACAGCAAATTGAAAACTTTATTTTTCAAAAAAAACGGAACAAGTAAAACTTGTTCCGATATGGTGGGCCTTCAGGGACTCGAACCCGGGACCTACCGGTTATGAGCCGGTTGCTCTAACCAACTGAGCTAAAGGCCCTTATGGTGACTCGTACGAGAATCGAACTCGTGTTACCGCCGTGAAAGGGCGGTGTCTTAACCGCTTGACCAACGAGCCACAATAAGTATGTTATTCAAATACCTTGCTTATTATAGCAGAGTTTTAAATACTTGTCAAGAAAAAAAATAAAAATGTTATAAAATTAGCATTACAGAATATACTATAACTGTAAATATGTTAAATATTTCAAAAAAATCCTTGACAACACAAGTAAACAATGCTATAATTAATTTTACTGAAATGACGCAGGGTAGAGCAGTCTGGTAGCTCGTCGGGCTCATAACCCGGAGGTCGTTGGTTCAAATCCGGCCCCTGCACCCAATGGAATCCTCGTACACTTTGTGCGAGGATTTTTCTGTATACCAGGAGGTTTTATATGAAAATTTTCACAGATATTTCACAGCTTATTGGTCATACCCCGCTTTTGGATATAAGTAAATATTTTGATGTAGAAGATGTTAAAATTTTAGCCAAACTCGAATCCTTTAACCCAGCCGGTAGTATAAAAGACCGGACCGCACTATCTATGATAGAAGACGCAGAAAAAAAAGGTCTACTACTCCCCGATTCTGTCATAATAGAGCCAACAAGCGGAAACACTGGTATAGGACTTTGTGCTGTTGCTGCCTCGCGCGGATATAAAGTTATACTTACAATGCCTGAAACAATGAGCATAGAAAGACAAAAATTACTTGCCGCCTACGGCGCGCAAATTGTATTGACTGACGGAAAGTTCGGTATGTCGGGTGCTGTAGAAAAAGCAATTCAATTGTCAAAAGAATATAAAAATAGCTTTATTCCATCACAGTTTGAAAACCCGTCAAACAAAGATATTCACTACAAAACAACAGGACCTGAAATATTTAATGACACCGATGGCAATGTTGATGTTTTTGTGGCTTGTGTAGGAACAGGCGGTACTCTTTCAGGAACAGGAAAATACTTAAAAGAACAAAATCCAGACATAAAGGTAATTGCAGTAGAACCATTTGACTCTCCCCTATTATCGAAAGGAATTTCCGGAGCTCACAAAATACAGGGAATAGGAGCAAACTTTATACCAAAAAATTTAGATAAAGATATTTATGATGATATTATAACGATAAAAACGGAAGAGGCGTATATTGCCTGTCGCACATTAGCGAAAAATGCAGGATTTTTAGCTGGAATTTCATCAGGAGCAGCGATATCGAGCGCTTTAAAACTCGCAGAACTTTCTGAATACAAAAATAAAACGATAGTTGTAATTTTGCCCGATACAGGCGAACGCTATTTATCAACAGATTTATTTTAGGAGCACAAAAAAATGAGGCAATTTAAACGAACAGAAATGCTGTTAGGTAAAAATTCAATAAAAAAATTAAGCCTTTCGCGTGTTGCTGTATTTGGTATTGGTGGCGTTGGCGGACACGTAGTCGAGGCATTAGTGCGTTCAGGGGTCGGTACGGTTGATATCATTGATAACGATGTGGTTCACAATTCAAATTTAAATCGTCAGATTATCGCTCTTCACTCTACTGTTGGCGAGCTTAAGGTTGATGTGATAGAAAAGAGAATGAAAGATATAAATCCTGATGTTATAATCAATAAGCATAAGTGTTTTTTTACTCCAGAAAGCTCATCACAGTTTGACTTTAAAGATTATGATTACGTTGCTGATTGCATTGATACTGTAACAGGAAAAATAGAGCTTGTTTTAAAGTGTCAGGAAGCCGGCACACCTATTATATCTTCTATGGGAACCGGAAACAAAAATAACCCCGCCGATTTGGAGATTTCCGATATATACAAAACTTCTGTTTGCCCCCTGGCAAGAGTAATGAGAAACGAACTCAAAAAGAGAAAAGTAAAAAAATTAAAGGTGGTTTACTCAAAAGAAATTCCGATAGTACCTACGGAAATTCTGGAAGACAACAACACTAACAAAAGAATCTTAGGCAGTAATGCATTTGTTCCTGCAACTGCAGGATTAATTATTGCAAGTGAAATAGTAAAGGATATAGCAAAAAAAGTGTAGCAAATGATTTCATTTTGCTACACCTTTTTTATTTTGTCAATATACACACAGCCTCAGCTGCTATGCCCTCTCCTCTGCCTGTAAATCCAAGTTTTTCTGTCGTAGTAGCCTTGATGTTTACGCGCGATTTATCTGTTTTTAAAACTTCTGCTACGTTTTTTATCATTTCTTCGATGTATGGTGCAAGTTTTGGTTTTTGTGCAATAATAGTAACATCAATATTAGAAAATTCATATCCGTCATTTTTTATCAGGTTTACAACATGTTGTAAAAGCTTTAAACTATCAGCACCTAAATATTTTTCGTCTGTATCAGGAAAATGTCTGCCTATATCGCCTTTTGCCGCAGCACCAAGCAAAGAATCCATTATCGCATGCGTAGCGACGTCTGCATCAGAATGTCCCATCAAACCTTTTTCGTGCTCTATCTTAACACCACACAAAATCAGTTTTCTGTTTTCAGAAAATGCGTGTACATCAAATCCGTGTCCTATGCGAATATCCATAATATTAGTACCCCCTGAGAAAGATTTCTGCCATTTCGATATCTTCCGGTGTCGTGATTTTAATGTTTCGGTAAGAACCCTCTGTAATAAATATTTTAGCTCCTACACCTTCTGCTAATACACAATCGTCTGTTGCGGATTTTATATCCTCTAGATCACGTGAATACATCAGCAAAAATTTTTCTTTTGAAAAAACTTGCGGTGTCTGTATTTCAACTGTTTTTGACCGGTCAACAGTATCTAAGACAAAGCCATCATCAACCGATTTTAAAGTACACTTTGGTTTCACGCCACACGCGGCAGCACCAAAAGAAGCAGCGGCGTTTACTGTATTTTTAATTATCTCGTCTGTAACCAGTGGTCTTGCACCATCATGCACCATAACAAAATCAGTATCGCAAGACAACTCGCACACCGCAGAAAGTATCGACTCTCCACGTGTTGCGCCGCCTTTTACAATAGCTTTTACCTTAGAAATATCAAATACAGAAACTATCTCCTTAAGGCAAAAAATATTTTCTTGTCGTGATGAAATTATTATCTCATCTACTGCATCGCTATTTTGCAAAGCAGAGAGCGTATGTGCAATTACCGGAACTTCGTTTATTTCCATAAACAATTTGTTAACGCTCGTTCCCATTCTCGTTCCTGAACCGCCTGCAGCAACTATACACGTAACCTTTTTTTTCATACAAAACACCACTTTATGTCTTAATTTTCTTTATCTAAATACTTTTTTAAAAATTCTCCAGTATATGATTTTTTGCATTTCATAACTTCTTCAGGTGTACCCACAGCGACAACTTTTCCGCCCTTATCTCCGCCCTCAGGACCTAGGTCAATAATATAGTCTGCCGTCTTGATTACATCTAAATTATGTTCTATAACCAATACGGTATTTCCGACTTCTACAAGCTTATCAAGTACCTCTAACAGCTTGTGGACATCTGCTGTATGAAGTCCCGTTGTTGGTTCATCTAAGATGTAAAGTGTTTTACCTGTACTTCTTTTCGAAAGTTCAGTCGCAAGCTTTACACGCTGTGCCTCACCGCCAGACAGCTGTGTAGAGGGTTGTCCAAGCTTTATATACGACAAACCAACGTCATTTAACGTTTCTAGTTTACGTTTTATTTTGGGGTGGTTTTCAAAAAACTCTACCGCCTCTCCGACTGTCATGTCAAGGACTTCATAGATATTTTTACCCTTATATCTCACCTCTAAAGTTTCTCTGTTATATCTTTTGCCTTTACATACATCACAAGGCACAAAAACATCCGGGAGAAAATGCATTTCTATCTTTAAAATTCCGTCGCCCGAACACGCCTCACATCTTCCACCTCTTACATTAAAGCTGAATCTCCCCGCCTTATATCCACGAATTTTCGCCTCATTTGTAGACGCAAAAAGTTCACGGATGTCACCAAACACACCTGTATATGTTGCAGGGTTCGACCTCGGTGTTCTTCCAATCGGTGACTGGTCTATGTCAATAACCTTATCAATATTCTCTATTCCATTTGCCACTCGGAATTTTCCTTCAACCGTATGTGCACCATTTAATTCACGAGATAAATACTTGTTTATAATTTCGTTTACTAAAGATGACTTGCCCGAACCTGAAACACCGGTAACAGCAGTAAATGTGCCTAACGGGATGGATACGTCAACATTTTTGAGATTGTTTTCTTCGCAACCTAAAAATTCTAATCTTTTCCCATTTCCACTTCTACGACTTGTCGGCGTTAATATTTTCTTTTTGCCGCTTAGATATTGTCCTGTTAAAGACTCGCTACATTTTTTTACATCGTCTATTGTTCCGCTTACGACAACTTCTCCACCGTGAACTCCTGCACCCGGTCCTATATCTACGATATGGTCTGCCTCATACATTGTATCTTCGTCATGTTCTACTACAACAAGGCTGTTTCCTAAATCGCAAAGTCTTCTGAGTGCATCCAAAAGCTTTCTATTATCGCTCTGATGGAGTCCTATTGATGGCTCATCCAATATATACAAAACACCCATAAGCCCTGAGCCTATCTGCGTTGCCAGTCGTATTCTCTGCGCTTCCCCGCCAGACAAAGTCGCCGCCGAACGTGACATCGTCAGGTATTCAAGTCCTACATTACACAAAAAAGTAAGTCTTTCATTAATTTCTTTTAAGACTTGTGTCGCTATGGTCTTTTCGCGTTCTGTGAGATTTAAATTAGAAAAAAAATCTTTTGCCTTATCTATAGGCATTTTTGTTACTTCGTCAATGTTTTTTCCTCCCACAGTTACGGCCAGAACATCAGGTCTTAATCTTCTTCCCTGACACTGGGGACAAAGTTTAAATCTCATAAGCTTTTCTATTTCTTGCTTCATCAATTCTGAATTTGTTTCTAAATATCTGCGCTCTAAATTAGGAATTACTCCCTCAAAAGCCGCAAAATAATGCGAGCTTCCATAAGAGCGATTCATAAAAAGCTCCAGCTTTTCGCCTTTTGTTCCGTAAAGAATAGCATCTTTTGCCTCATCAGACAGGTCTTTAATCTTAGTATTTTCGTCAAATCCGTATTTTTTGCCAAGTGCTTTATAATACATACGGGCAATACTCTCCGTAATTCCAGGTTTTGAATACCAGCCCGTGGCATGTATTCCGCCCTCTTTAAACGTCAGCTCCGGTCTTAATATAAGCTCCGGTGCCACCTTCATCATACTGCCGATACCAAGACAGGCAGGACATGCCCCCATAGGATTGTTAAAGGAAAACATTCTTGGCGAAAGTTCTTCCATACTGATACCGCAATCATCACAGGCATAATTTTGAGAAAATATCATCTCTTCTCCATCAATCACATCAATGATAACGACGCCACCTGCAAGCGTGGACGCATTTTCAACGGAATCTGTAAGACGTTTTTCTATTCCCTCTTTTATTACAAGTCTGTCAATTATTATTTCGATATTGTGTTTTATGTTTTTTTCAAGTGGGATTTCTTCTGATAAATCATAGATATAACCATCTACTCTGACACGTGCATATCCGCTCTTTTTAGCACTTTCAAAAAGCTTGTGGTGTTCTCCCTTTTTTCTTCTAACAACAGGAGCTAATACCTGAAACTTTGTCTTTTGTGGAAGCTCCATGATTTTATCTACAATCTGGTCTATCGTCTGCCTTTTTATTTCTTTTCCGCATTTCGGGCAATGCGGAATACCAACTCTTGCATATAAAAGTCTTAAATAATCATAGATTTCGGTTACTGTACCTACCGTTGAACGAGGATTCTTTGCAGTGGTTTTTTGGTCTATACTGATTGCAGGAGAAAGGCCTTCAATATAATCGACATCCGGTTTTTCCATTTGTCCCAGAAACATCCTCGCATACGAAGATAATGATTCAACATATCTTCTTTGTCCCTCTGCATATAAAGTATCGAAGGCTAAAGACGATTTTCCCGAACCCGAAACACCTGTAAATACAACGAATTTATCTCGTGGTATTTCTATATTAATATTTTTTAAGTTGTGCTCTTTTGCACCTTTAATAATTATCTTTTCGCTCATTTTTTCCTCGCGTTTTATGGTATCAATTTTAAAGTAACTGTAGCTATTAATTCTGAGAATTTAGCACTGGCATTTTGTGTTATCTCTTTCTTTTCTTCCTCTGACATAGTCCTTATATCCTCAATTTTATCAGGAAGGACTATGTCTTTTGATATATTTTTATCTAAAAGAGAATTTATGTTAAATATCAATATTTTCTGTCCCTCGGATTTTTCCTTGGTGTAATCATTTATATCAACAGAAATTTTAGTTTTTTTAGATACAGTTGAACCATTTTTTTCGTTATCTGAGTCAATTTCAAACATAACCTTGTCATCTTCATATGAGGTTATGTGCGTTTTTTCATCGCTGAAGAAAAGAGAAGATTTTAGTTTCTCACCTGTTTTTACTAAAATATTTTCTTCAATAATTCTTCTTTTATTATCAAGTTTGGTTGTGATTGTTATTGTCGAATTTTCGATAGTTTTTATAAAATCATCAATATTTTTTTCATAGTTTCTATAATATTCTTCCGCACTCGGAATTTTTATAATTTCACCTGCATAAGGATATTTTTTATTTATATTATCACAAACTAAACTATACTCTTCATACAAAAACGCACGCAACTCAAAATCATTTTTTATTTCAATCAATGTGTCATAGAGGGTTCTGTTTAAGTCAGCGTTTAGTTCTATGATTTTTACATTGTCGACATAATCTGATTCAAAGGCGTCTTTCGGAATATTATCATAGATTTTCTTTAGATATTTCTTTATATATTTTCCAAGTCTTTTTTCATCGACATTTTCAAAAACATCGATATCTTCAGCGTTTTGAGAGCCTAAAAGCAAAGACAAAGCATCTTCATAAGAGTCTGCACCAAGAGCTTTATCAGACAGTTGCGGAATTGATAAAACCTCTAAATCATCATTTTCTATAAGATTCGAACTTAAAATTTCTTCTCCTAAAAAACTTAGCAAAACAGAATGTTCTTCTTTATCATCTAAAACCTTTTTGTCTTTAAGCGACACAGACAGTGTCGTTAATTTATCCAGTAGCTTTTTGCCCGAAAAATCACCATTGGCAGAAAGAGTAATATCTGTGGTTTTTTCATACATCTCGTTTTCTGTGTTTTTTATACTGTTTATCGTATAGATATGAGACTGAGCAAAAAGCTCTTTATCTGTCGGGCAAAAATATTTATATAAAAAATATGCTCCTGCAATTATTACAAGTGCAAAGACAGTAATAAGCACCATCAGGAATATCTTTTTGGTATTTCTTTTTGTATTCATAAAGCACCTCCGCTATCATACTTATCTATATTTTATCATACATCAATTTTTTAAAAAAATCAATGTATATTTAAATACAATTTGTAAAATCAGGTTAAAATATTGTTTGATTGGAGGAAAATATATGAGCGAAAAATCAAAACACAATCTGCTTTGTGCATTAGGCGGAACAATTTCAGGATTCTGTAACGGTCTGTTCGGTAGCGGCGGTGGTACAATCATTGTGCCTTTTTTAGAAATCTTTTTAAAGTTAGATGCTAAAAAATCCCATGCCACTGCTATTTTAATTATATTTATGTTCACGCTCTTAAGTCTTGCATTTTATGCTTTTTCCGGACAACTTGACTTCCCTCTGGCATTTAGAGTGTCTTCAGGCGGTGTTTTTGGCGCTATCATTGGCGCAAAGCTATTAAATAAGCTATCATGTAATTCAATACACAAAATTTTCGGCTTATTTATGATTATTGCTGCTGTAAGGATGGTGTTTTTTTGATGTTTGTGCAAATTATCACAGGCTTATTTTCGGGTATAATCAGCGCAATGGGTATAGGCGGCGGAACTATTTTAATTCCTTCGCTCACTATGTTTTCAAACATAAATCAGCACATAGCTCAAGGTGTAAATTTGCTGTTTTTTATTCCAACAGCTATCACAGCTTTAATCATTCATAAAAAGAATGGAAATCTAGAAATAAAAACTGCAATACCTTTAATTCTATGGGGACTCATCGGTGCTTCATGCGGCTCTTTTCTTGCTCTTTCCCTAAAAGCTGAGATTTTGAGAAAGATTTTCGGCATATTTTTATTTATTATGGGTGGATACGAGATATTTAAAGGTTTTAAAGGCAAAAAAAGCTGATTTTTTCAAAAAAAATACTGTTTTTCTATTTACGTTTTTCTCGTTTTGTGGTATTATATAATTAAATATTTTATGTCTATATGAAGCTACAAAAGACAAAGAAGAAAAAGAGTGGTTATTATGTACGAAATTTTAGATAGCATTAAAACCCCCGACGACATTAAAGAACTTGATACAAAAAAATTAAGCTTACTGGCTGATGAAATCAGAGAGTTTTTAATTGACACTGTTTCTAAAACTGGCGGACATCTGGCTTCTAATTTAGGAGTTGTCGAACTAACTATTGCACTTTTAAAAGTTTTTGATGTTCCAAGTGATAAAATTGTATTCGATGTAGGTCACCAAAGCTATGTATACAAGCTTTTGACAGACAGAAAGGAGTCCTTGAAAACGCTTCGTCAGTTCGGCGGAATTTCAGGTTTTCCAAAAAGATGCGAAAGTAAATACGATGCATTTAACACAGGACATGCGAGCACCTCAATATCTGCCGCACTCGGTTTAAACGAAGCTGGCAAGGCAGATAATTCTTCTGACTTTTCAATCGCAGTAATAGGCGACGGAGCGTTATCCGGAGGTATGGCACTTGAAGCACTGGGAAATGCGGTAGAACTTAATAAAAACTGCATAATCGTTTTAAATGATAACAGCATGTCAATTTCTAAAAGTGTGGGCGGTTTTGCAAAGCATTTAAATAAGCTCCGTTCATCTTCGGCGTATCTTTCATTAAAATCTAAAATTGAAAATAAATTTTCAGGAACAAAACCAGGTAAAAAGTTTGTTATTTTCTTAAAAAACATCAAAGATTCTGTAAGACATTTCATATTCAGACAAACCATATTTGAAAACATAGGACTTGCCTATTTTGGTCCAATCGACGGACACGACATACAATCTATGTCGCTTATGTTTGAAAGAGCAAAAAAAATCAAAGGTCCTGTTCTTCTGCACGTAATTACCACTAAAGGCAAAGGTTATAAATTCGCCGAAGAGCATCCTGATATATACCACGGTGTAAGCACTTTTGAAGCTTCAAAATGTATAGAGAACAACTCAAATATTACATATTCTAAAATTGCCGGAAATACGCTTTGCGATTTGGCTAAAAATGATGAAAATATAACAGTTGTTACTGCCGCAATGGCAGCGGGTACAGGAACTGATGAGTTTTTTGATAAATTCCCCGAAAGGTTTTATGATGTTGGCATAGCAGAACAACACGCAGTTACATTCGCAGCAGGACTGGCAGCAGGCGGCAAAAAACCTTTTGTGGTTATTTACTCGTCATTCCTGCAAAGGGCTTATGACCAGATTTTGCACGACGTTTGTCTTCAAAATCTTAATGTCACATTTTTGATTGACAGGGCAGGCGTGGTAGGCGAAGATGGTGAAACGCATCACGGTTTATTTGATTTAGGATTTATGTCACAGATGCCAAATATGCTTGTATTGGCACCTGCAAATTTTGACGAACTTACTAATATGATTAACTTTGCTGCAAGCGGCAGCTACAACGGTCCGATAGCAATAAGGTACCCACGAGGTAACCATCAGCTTTTATCTGACGATACTATTAATTTTAAATTTGGCGTTCCAAAAATTATACAAGGTGGAAAAGACGTTTGTATTCTCTCTTGCGGCATAATGGCAACTACTGCCCTTTCCGTAGCAGAAAGGCTGAATTCTGCCGGAAAAAGTGCTACGGTTGTTAATTTAAGAACTCTTTATCCTCTTAATAAGGAGTTTTTAGCTGATATGGCGTTCAGGCACAGTTTATTAGTCACACTTGAAGACGGAAGCATCTCCGGTGGAATTGGCGAAAAAATCAGTGCATACATCGCCACTATTTCTACCCGTGCTAAATGTATAAATATTGGCTACCCACCTGTTGTGACACACGGAGATAATGAAAACTTAAAGCGTCATTACGGTTTGGACAACATAACAATAGCTGATGAACTTTTGAAATATTTAAACTAAAGGAAATAAATTCATGAAAAACATAGAACTCCTCGCTCCTGCGGGAAATTTAAGCAGATTAAAGGTAGCTCTTGCGTATGGTGCTGATGCAGTATATGCAGGCGGAGATTCTTTTTCTCTTCGTGTCAGGGCAAAAAATTTTACTGACGAAGAGTTAGAAGAAGGGATACGCTATACACACAAATTGGGCAAAAAATTTTATCTTGCTCTTAATGTAATACCTCACAACGAGGATATTGACAACTTAATTGAATATATTGAAAAAATGAAAGAATTAAATCCTGATGCTTTTATAATTTCAGATCTCGGTGCGTTTTCACTGGCTAAAAAATACGCACCTGAAATTCCTGTGCACATCAGCACCCAGGCAAATAATGTAAATTATATGACAGTCGATACATGGCACAAAATGGGCGCTGAGCGCGTAGTGCTAGCGCGAGAATTGTCCTTTGACGAAGTAAAGACTATCAGGGAAAAGTCAAGCGCCGAGCTTGAGGCATTTATTCACGGTGCTATGTGTATTTCGTATTCCGGCAGATGTCTTCTCAGCGGTTATATGACCGGCAGAGAATCAAACTCAGGCGACTGTGCTCATCCCTGTCGTTGGAATTACACACTTATGGAAGAAAAAAGACCAGGCGAACATTTCCCTGTTTACGAAAATGACAGGGGCACATTTATTTTTAACTCAAAGGATATGTGTATGATTGAACATATTCCAGAGCTGATAGAATCCGGTATTAAAAGCTTTAAGATTGAAGGACGAGTTAAAACAGAGTTTTACGTTGCAACAGTGGTTGGCGCATACAGACGCGCAATCGATGAATATCTTAAAAATCCAGATGAGTATAAGTTTAATCCAAAATGGCTTGATGAGCTTTCTAAAGTAAGCAATCGAGGATACACCACCGGTTTTTGGTTTAATAAACCTGATTTATCATCACAAAACACAACAGATGGCGGCTATATAAGAACATATGATTTAGCAGCTCTTTTTGAAAAAATTGAAAATGGAAAATGCGTATTTTTACAAAAGAACAAGCTATCAGTAGGTGATGAAGTCGAGATCATGCTTCCAAACGACGAACCATTTTCATTTACTATTGATAAAATGTGGGATGAAAACGACAAAGAAATCGATACTGCCCCACACCCCATGCAGATATTTAAGCTTAATTTAAACAAGGAATTACCCGAATTTTCGATGATCAGAAAGAAAACAACAGGAGGTTTAGCTGATGCCTAATTTTTCAAAACCCGGACGCGGAATAAGCAAAGAAGAAGCAAAAAAACGAAATTTCATTGACATTTTCACAAGGCACTTTGTTCATATTTTAGGTGCCAACTTTTGGTATATGCTGACAAATGCACTTTTCTTTTTTGCTGCTTATATATTGTTTTTAGCATGTTTCATCGGTAAAAACGGAGATAATTTGGTCTTTATAGTATCTAATATTTTAAAAGGCAAAAACTTTTTAGTTCCTTTTTTGCCATTTATCCCATTTATGCTAATCGGCCCTTTTACTGCAGGATATACATATGTTATCAGAAATTACGCAAAGCAAGAACCAACCTTTTTAGTTTCTGATTTTTTTGAACATACAAAAAAAAATCTAAAACAATCAATCATTATAAGTGTCATTTCTGTTGTTTTGGGATATTTACTGACACAGGCGTTTGTTTTTTATAATTTTTTCTTTACAGCAAATGCTTTGCCTAAAGGTGTGCTATACATAATAGTGGCTTTCGTTTTTGCGCTTTATATCATCTTTATGTTTTACATATACCCCATTATGGTAACCTTTAAGATGAGCCTTAAGGTAATTATTAAGAACGCATGGACATTTACAATTTTAAAATTACCACAAAATATTCTTATTTTTATTTTTTTGTTTACTGTTGACTTCGGACTTTTTTATCTGATGTCTTTTGTCTGGTACTTGCCAGGTATTTTCTACTTTGTACTGTTTGCCTTTTTCTTATCAGGATTCACCGCATTTACCGCAAACTATTACATATGGCACGTAATGGATAAATATATTGTAAGTTTCGTTACGCCAAAAAATGACGTCGAAAAAATCTTTAACGATGACGAATATCCGGATCTGGATGAAGATTATGATGCGGAGGTGCAAGTTGAAGATGAGTACTTGCTGTAAGGGTGTAATTTTCGACTTAGACGGAACATTGCTTGATACAATCCTTGATTTATCAGACTCTATGAACAGGACATTAGAGCATTATGGTCTTCCTGTTCGTGATATTTCGCACCATAAAAAGTCAGTAGGAAACGGAATTAGAAAATATTCAGAGCGCTGTATACCAAAAGATATGTTAAACTCTGATTTTTTAGATGAATTTGTCTCAAAGGTAGTTAATGATTACCGAATTAACAGTATGGTTAAAACCAAGCCCTTTGATGGAATATTGGAGCTTTTGACTTTTTTGGAACAAAACGGTATCGTTATAAATATCTTATCAAACAAACGCGACGATTTCGTAAAGGAACTCACGCTTCATTATTTTAAAAATTTTAACTTTAAATGCGCAGTCGGAGAGCTTTCCGGCATTTCAAAAAAGCCCTCGCCTGACGCTTCTTTAAAGATTGCAAAAGAGTGCGGTCTTTCCCCTTGCGAAATCATTTTTATAGGCGATTCGATTTACGATATCCAAACCGGCAAAAACTCCGGAATGAAAACAATAGCTGTAACGTGGGGATATCAGCCTGAAAGTATGTTGCTTTCTGAAAACCCTGATTTTATAGCAAATCACCCGCAAGATATTATAAATTATATAAAAAACAATTATTAATTAAGGAGAATTATTATGGCAAACGTTAAACCGTTTTTCGGACTCAGGTACGACACAAAAAAAGTAGGCTCATTAGATTTTGTCACTGCTCCACCCTATGATATTATTTCACCTAGCGAACAGGATGAACTCTATTTACGTCACGAAAATAATATTATAAATTTAGAACTCGGCAAAACTTTTGACACTGACAGTGATGAAAACAATCGTTACACAAGAGCAAAGGATTGCCTTAACGACTGGATGGATAAAGGCGTTTTAAAATTTGAAGATAAGCCATCATACTACATATACGAAGAAATTTTTACGGTAAATGGTGTGACAAAAAATCTACGAGGTATAATTTCAGCTGTTGAGCTTGTTCCCTTTTCTGAAAAAATTGTACTTCCTCACGAAGAAACACTTTCAAAAGCAAAAGCTGACAGATTTAGTTTGATGAGCGAAACACATGCAAATTTCAGCCCGATATATTTTCTGTATATGGACGAAAAGAAAGTGGTTAATCAAATTATGTCAGAGATTTGCAAATCAGCCCCTAGTGAAAGCTTTAAAACAGCAGACGGCATAATACATAATATGTGGGTTGTAAACGACGAAAAAGTATGCAAAACAATTGAAGAAAGCTTTAGCGACAAGCAGTTGTTTATAGCTGATGGTCACCACAGATACGAAACCGCCTTAAACTTTTCAAAAACACTTCCTGACAACGAAAAAGCACAGCACATTTTAGCTTTTTCCGTTGAAATGGACGACCCGGGCTTAGTAGTATTACCAACCCACAGAATTATCAAAAATCTTGAAAACTTTGACGAATCTAAGGTTTTAGATAGCTTATATGATTATTTCGAGGTTAAAAAAATATGTTCTGAAGATATAGTTAAAACAGCAGATGACGAGCTTTCCAAAAATCAGGATGTAACTTCATTTGCTTTTTATACCGGAAAAGATTATTTTTATCTGCTCGTTTTAAAAGATAAAGAAATTATGCAAAAGCTTCTTCCTGATAAATCATCTGCTTACTGTGAATTAGATGTAAGTATTCTGCACACACTGATTCTAGATAAAGTATTTGGCATAGACATGGAAAATATGGCAAATCAAAAAAATCTTGTATACACAAAATTTTCAGAAGAGGCGATTAGCGTTGTTAAGACAAAAAATGCCAACTGTTCATTCCTTTTAAACGGAACGAAAGTAAGACAAATCAAAGAAGTATCATTAAAAAATGAAAAAATGCCTCAAAAATCAACATATTTTTATCCTAAACTTATCACAGGTTTAGTAATAAACAAATTCTAAGGAACGAAAAAAATGAAACTAACGAAAGAAGACGTTTTACGTGCTGCAAATCTTGCTAAACTAAATATCAAAGATGAAGAAATCGCATCTTCTGTACTTGATTTACAGGAATTTTTGGCTTTTTCAAAACAACTCGATGAGCTCGATGTTGAAAATGTAAAGCCTACTGTAACTACGCTTTCTTTCGCAAATACCCTGCGCGAAGATGCCTTTATGGATTCTATGGAAAAAGACTCGGTGCTAAGCAATGCAAAAGTGCATGATGATAATGCTTTTATAGTACCAAGGGTTGTGGAGTGAAATTATGAACATTTTAGACCTTACAGTTCACGGGCTTCGTGACTTAATAAAAAACAAACAAATTTCATCATATGAAGCAACCACAGCCTGTCTTTCGCAGATAAGAAAATGTGATGAGACTATTGGAAGTTTTATAGATGTTTTTTATGACGATGCACTAAGCAGCGCAAAATCTGCTGACAAAAAAATTGCATCAGGTGATTTTTCCTGTGATCTCCTTGGCATACCGTACGCGCTCAAGGATAATATTTTAACCAAGGGTATAAGGACAACATGTGCCTCAAAAATGCTTAAAGATTTTATCCCCCCGTATAGTGCAACAGTTTATGAAAGACTTAAAAACAGTGGGGCTATTTTGCTTGGCAAACTCAATATGGATGAGTTTGCTATGGGTTCATCGTGCGAAAATTCTGCATATAAAATAACAAAAAACCCCTATGATACAACTAAAATTCCAGGCGGTTCATCAGGTGGCAGTGCAACTTCTGTTGCAACTGACGAGGTCTACTTTTCACTCGGCAGCGATACAGGTGGCTCTATTCGTCAACCGGCAGCCTTTTGCGGTCAGGTTGGCATAAAGCCTACTTACGGAAGAGTTTCAAGGTTCGGTCTTGTTGCATTTGCATCATCTTTAGACCAGATAGGCCCTGTGACTAAAGATGTAAAAGATGCAGCTATCATTTTGGATATTATTTCTGGCAAAGACGAAAAAGATCCAACTACCGCGCCTGTAAATCAAGAGTTTGAAAGTACTTTAACAGGCAATATTTCTGACATTAAAATCGGTGTACCTACACAGTATTTAGACGGTGTCGATGATGAAATTAAGTTTTACATGTTTGATGCTTTAGAAAATCTTAAATCACTCGGCGCAGATACTTCTTTAACCGAGTTTAAGCTGTATAAATACGCACTGCCTGCATATTATCTTATTTCATCCGGCGAAGCTATTTCGAATTTGTCCAGATACGATGGCGTAAAATACGGTTTTCGTCAAGAAAATGCAAAAAATCTTGATGATTTATACAAAGAGTCGCGCACCCAGGGGTTTGGCGATGAGGTTAAACGCAGAATAATGCTCGGCAGCTACATTTTATCATCTGAAAACTACTCCGTATACTATGAAAAAGCCCAAAAAGTAAGAACTCTCATAATTGATGAGTTTAATAAATTATTTGAAAAATTTGATGTATTAGTAACTCCTGCCTACCCCACAACACCCGGCGAGATAGGCTCAAACGCCACATCTGTTGAAATGTATAAAGGCGGCAATTGTTTGGCTTGTGCAAATTTAGCAGGACTTCCGTCTATCGTTTTACCTTGCGGCTATGATAAATCCGGTCTTCCTATCGGAATTCAGATTATTGGAAAACAATTTGATGAATCCACCATTTTAAACGTCGCATATGCTTTAGAAAAAACTATAAAAAAGCAAAAGCCAACCCTCATCGGAGGTGCGCTATGAAATACGTACCGGTTATAGGTCTTGAAATTCACGCAGAATTAAAGACAACGAGTAAAATTTATTGTTCGTGTAAAAATTCATTTGGACAAAGACCAAATACCCAGGTTTGTCCCGTTTGTATGGGTGCACCTGGTGCATTACCAAGCCTCAACAAAAAAGCGGTTCAGCTTGCAATAAAAGCAGGTCTTTTGTTAAATTGCAGCATTTCAAAAGAAAGCCGCATGGACAGAAAAAATTATTTTTACCCCGATTTACCAAAAGGCTATCAGATTACGCAAAATACTACCCCATTATGTTTTGGGGGTTACATAGAATTAAACAGCAAAAAAATAAATATAAATCGCATACATATAGAAGATGATGCAGGTAAGCTCATCCATACTGAAAACGGCAAATCGAGTGTTGATTTTAATCGCTCAGGGGTACCTTTGATTGAAATTGTAACAGAGCCTGATATTACATCTGCTGATGAGGCAATTGAGTTTTTAGAAGCTTTAAAAAGGCTGCTTGAGTACGCCGAAATTTCTGACTGCAAAATGCAGGAGGGTTCTTTTCGTTGCGATGTAAATGTGTCTTTACGCTTTGAAGATTCAAAAGTGCCAAGCGCAAGATGCGAGATAAAAAATCTGAATTCATTTACTGCCGTAAAATCGGCAATCGATTACGAAATCAAACGTCAGGCAGGTGCATACAATTCAGGTAATAATGTCTTAAAAGAAACAAGACGTTGGGCAGAAGATAAAAAAATAACAGTTGCTATGCGTTCTAAAGAAGATACTTCTGATTATATGTATTTTCCCGAGCCTGATATTTTGCCTGTTATCATAAGCGATGAAGAGATAGAAAAAATCAAATCAACGCTCTGTGAACTTCCCGCATCAAGAAAAAACAGATTCATAAAGGATTTTAATTTATCAGAATATGATGCCGATATTATAACTTCAAAAAAATCACTTGCCGATTTTTTTGAAAGCTGCATATCCTGCGGTGCAGATGCCAAAACAACTTTAAATTGGCTCATGGGCGATGTTTCTAAAATACTTAAAGAGAAAGCTCTCACATTTGATGAAATTCCATTTGACGCTAATGCCTTAGCATCTTTAATTCATCTTGTTAAAGACGAAAAAATCAGCAACAGCGCAGCAAAAATTGTTTTGGGTAAAATGTTTGTATCTTGCGCTACTCCTGAAAAAATTGCAAACGATTTACTTCTTTTGCAAATATCAGACGAAGAGCAAATAAAATCTATAGTTGTTGAAACAATCAAGGAAAACCCAAAGTCATACACAGACTTTAAAAATGGCAATAAACGTGCTTTTGCCTTTTTAGTGGGACAAGCCATGAAAAAATCAAAAGGGCGCGCAAATCCTAAAATTTTAAATAATGTTTTATCTGAAATTTTACAAAAATAAGGAAAGTTTTATGAACATATCAGAAATTTATAAAAGTATCTATAATTTTTATGGTGACACCACTCCGCTCATAGTTGATTGCGGAAAATTATGCGGTGGTGCTTGTTGCAGGAGTGACGATAACGAAGAAACTGGAATGTATCTTTTTCCAGGGGAAGAAAAATTATTTTTAGATAATTCCGACTTTGAGATAATCGATTCTGAGTTTTTCTACGACGGAAAGTTTGCAAAAATTTTAATTTGTAAAGGTGTATGTAAAAGAGATTTAAGACCGCTTTCCTGCAGGATTTTTCCTTTAATCCCCTACATAAAAAACGAAAATTTCAAGCTTATATTTGACCCCAGAGCAAAATCAATCTGCCCTTTAACAGAGCTTCGTGATTTTTCCAAACTAGATCAGACTTTTGTTAAAAAAACAAAAAAGGTCATAAAGCTTTTAATGAAATTCAAAAGAACAAGACTTTTTTTAGAAGCACTTACTGATATATTGGACGATTTTTTAAAATTTGGTGTATAACTAGGAGGTTTACTTATGAAAAATGATACAATAGCTGCTATTGCAACACCTCACGGCACGGGCGGAATATCTGTTATTCGTGTGAGCGGCAGCAACAGTATTAATATATGTGACAAAATTTTTAAATCAAAAAGCGGCAAAACTTTGTCTTCTTCCAAATCTCATACTATACACTACGGAAACATTGTTGCAGATGGCGAGGTAATTGATGAGGTCTTGGTCTCATTAATGTGTGCGCCGAACACATTTACTCGTGAAGATACGGTAGAAATCAACTGTCACGGCGGTCTTGTCGTTACAGAAAAAGTTTTGCTTGCAGTAATATGTGCAGGTGCAAGACTTGCTTCTCCCGGAGAATTTACTAAAAGAGCGTTTTTAAACGGACGAATAGATTTATCACAAGCCGAGGCTGTTATTGATATTATTAATTCTCAATCTTCATTAGCCTTATCCATTGCGGCAAATCAATTAGGCGGTACACTTTCCCGCGATATTAACGAGCTTCGTGACAAAATACTCGAAGTTCTATCTCAAATTAACGTAACTATTGACTACCCTGAAGAAGATATTGACGATATAGAAAGAAATGCTCTTCTTTGTGATTTAGAGAAGATTAAATCAAAAATTTCAGAGCTTTTAGAGACCTCTGATCGGGGAAGGCTGATTCGCGATGGCATAAATACTGTTATCTGTGGAAAGCCAAACGTCGGTAAATCTTCAATTTTAAACATGCTTGCCCGCGACTCGCGTGCCATAGTTACTGATATAGCGGGAACTACACGCGATGTTATTGAGGAAAGAATCACAATAGGCAACGTTGTCTTAAATGTTTATGACACTGCAGGTATAAGAAAGACGAATGATGAAATCGAGTCCCTGGGAATAGATAAATCTAAAGAATGTATTAAAAACGCAGAACTTGTGCTGTTTGTAATTGATTCTGTATCTGGCATATCTGATGAAGACCGAGATATTTTTAACTCACTTGATAAAAAGAACGTTATCGTTATAAATAACAAATCAGATTTAAAAACCTTTTCAGGTAGCGAAATTTTTTCAGGATATGATGTTATTAACCTCTCTGCCAAAACAGGTGATGGTTTAAAGGATTTAACAGTTTTAATTGAAAATATGTTTAATCTTGGAAAAATCACAGCAAAAGACAGCAATGCTATTACAAATCTTCGCCATAAAGAAGCGCTGTCATCAGCACTTAATTCGCTTTGCAATGCTATATACGCATTAAACGAGTGCGTTCCTTACGACATAGTTTCAATAGACCTTACAGACTCTGTCGGGCATTTGGGTGAAATTACTGGCAAAACCATATCCGATGAAATAGTAGATAAGATTTTTGCACGGTTTTGTCTGGGAAAATAGTATATTATAGACAAACCTAAAATAAGATAATATGACGATATATGAAAGGAAGAGCTTGTTTGAAAAATATAAAGAAACAAACCTTTATGGAAGGTGCGGCAGTTTTAGTTATTGCTCATCTGATTGTAAAAATCATTGGTGCTTGCTTTAAAATACCACTTGCAAACATTTTGCACGAAACAGGTATGGCATATTTTAGTCGTGCTTATAATCTTTACGCTGCTATTTTTGTAATGGCAACCGCAGGACTTCCTGTTGCTGTTTCCAAAATGGTGTCAGAAAGTCTTGCTAAGAAAAACTATCTAGAATCTAAAAAAATACTTCATTCTGCAATATTTTTGTTAACATTTATCGGTTTAATCGGCACAGCTATACTCTTCTTTGGAGCAAAAGCATTGTGCGGCGGTTCTCAAGGGTCGTATCTTAGCATAGTTACAATATCTCCTGCACTTTTATTTATTGCAATTTTATCGGCACTCAGGGGATATTTTCAGGGGCATTCCAATATGTTACCAACAGCGTATTCAGAGGTTATAGAAGCTCTGTCAAAGCTTGTAATCGGTCTTTTGGGCGCATACTTTTTGATGTCAATTTCATCAGAAGTCGCAGCAGCCGGTGCTATTTCGGGAGTTACCATAGGCGGGCTTTTGGCCCTATTGTTTTTAGTATATTTTTATTTTAAAAATAAAAGCGCAATTTCTTTAACCGATGCATCGCCAAGCCGAAATAAAAAGGCAATAATTGCACAGCTGTTATTAATTGCAGTTCCGATTACAATAGGCGCAGCTGTTATGTCATTAACTAACGTTATTGATACTTTTATGATAAATTTCAGATTATCTTCTATCACAGTTGATGAATCAATGTTCAATATTTTAACTGAATTTTTTGGTGTATCGGCTAAAGATGTGATAATAGGCGAAAAAATAACGTCAACTGCTGCCGATGTTATGTATGGCTCGTATTCGGGCTATGCTATGTCTTTATTTAATTTGCCGCCATCTATTGTTACATCCATATCTATGAGTATAGTTCCTGCAATTTCTGCAGCCCTGGCAATAAAAGATAAAGCGCAGTCTAAACTTTTGACCGAGTCATCTATACGAATTACAACAATGTTTGCTCTGCCTTGTGCAGTAGGTCTTAGCGTACTTTCAATGCCTGTTTTAGTTTGTCTTTATAACAATGCGCGTGCTGAAAATTCTTTGGCGCTCTTATCGCTTTCTATAATATTTGTGTGCATCGTTTCAGTGTCTACTTCTATTCTGCAAGCATCAGGAAAGGTTTTTATTCCGGTTGTAAATATGCTGATAGGCGGCATTGTAAAAGCTATTTCAAACTACTTTTTAATCGCTGTACCCTCGCTTAATATAGGTGGTGCGCCAATTAGCACATTTTTCTGTTATTTTGTTATAGCGTTTTTAAATGTCGGCGCAGTAGTAAGGGTTATTAAACCCAACTTTAACATAAAAGACTTTATTGTAAAACCTTTAATTTCAGCTCTTATTATGGGCGCAGTAGTATTTTTTGTATACAATCTGATAGCACTCGGTTTAGACTGTCCTAAAATTTCTCTGGCAATAAATTTTATAACCGAAACGCAACCTTTAACTCCGGTTGCAACCGCCACAAGATTTAAGACTATCATTACTTTGGGCGCATCAATTTTTGTTGGAATCATCTCATATGTGATCAGTATGGGACTGGTTCGTGGATTCTTTGAAGATGACATAAAAATGCTTCCTAAAGGTGATAAAATCTCAAAACTAATGAAAAAATTAAAACTTTTAAAATAAGGACAAAATTATGGAAAACAAAAAATATACTTTTGATGATTTGCTCAGAATAATGAAAATTTTACGAGGCGAAAATGGTTGCCCCTGGGATAAGGCTCAAGACCATCAGTCAATCAAGTATGCTCTTTTGGAAGAAGCATGTGAGGCTATGGAATCTTTAGACAAAAAAGGACATGATGCATTTTGCGATGAGCTAGGCGATGTTTTGTTGCAGGTTGTGTTTCATTCTCAAATCGGTAGCGAAAACCAAACGTTTACAATTGATGATGTGTTGTTTCATATTTGCAACAAATTAATTACTCGTCATACACACATTTTTGGTGATGATAAGTCGTTTTCTTCTGACAATGCTTTAGACATCTGGGAAAAAAATAAAAAAGCTGAAAAAGGTCTTAAAACACAAACAGAGATTATGCGTGATGTATGCTCTTACCTTCCTCAACTCCTCCGTGCTCAAAAAGTACAGAAAAAAGCCTCTGACGTAGGCTTTGACTGGGATGATATAAATGGTGCTTACGATAAGTTAAAGGAAGAAATAAACGAGCTAAAAGATGCAAAGAACAAAGAAGATATTGAAGAAGAATTTGGCGACATATTATTCTCCTGTGTTAACATATCAAGATTTTTGCATATAAATCCGGAAGATGCACTAAAAAAAGCCACCGATAAATTCATAAATCGTTTCGAAAAAATCGAAAATATGGCAAAAGACGAGGGCAAAAAATTAGAAGATATGACGCTTTCGGAAATGGACAAGATGTGGGATAAAATAAAAACACATAAATAATACAAAAAATACGGTAAGCAATATTGCTTACCGTATTTTGGTGCTCGAAACCGGAATCGAACCGGTACGGGAATCACTTCCCACGGGATTTTAAGTCCCGGGCGTCTGCCAGTTCCGCCACTCGAGCTGACCTAAATATAATACCACGTTTGAAAGTATTTGTCAAGTGTTTTTAAAAATTATTTTAACAAAAATTTCGCAATTTTTATAGCATTTTGCTCTTCGTTTTTAAAACCGTCTTCAGCATCCATTTTAGCAAGTAAAATATATAAGTCAGAAGAATCTATGCCGAGATTTTCAAGTACACTACTTTTATCTAAAGTTACTGCGTAATCGCCTTTATATAGCAATTCTTCGTCAATCCATTCATCTGCTCTATAGAAGATATCTTCTGTATATTTCATACCTTCAATATAGTCAAGCATATACTCATCAACAATAAACAAAAGCTCATCATTAGAATTAAAAAGCACCATAAGTTTATTCAAAAGAGCCGTATGCATCTCCTGGTTTGCCCGATTTTCCTGCGTGAAGTTTAGCTGGGTAATTGATACATCTACCCTTTCGTTCTGGTTTACATCTTCACTGTTTTCAGAGCAAAAATACGCTAATTTTTCTTCTTTTTCTTCTGCTAATATGCCAGTTGTAATTAGATTTATATTAGCATCATATTTTACAGTGTTTATCATCTGTGTAACGACAACTGTAAGAAAAACAATTGTTAAAATACCCACCATTATATGATATTTATAATAGTCCCACACATATTCATACCATTCTTTTGTAAATGCCTTTGGAACAACTACTTTCTCTGCCATATTTTCACCTCAAAAAATATATATCAAAATTATAATATTTAAAATATAAACTGTCAAGTTTTACGACATTTATTTACAATTTATTGACATATCTTATGATAAATGATATATTTAAACTAGTGAGTTCGAAACCTTCCTCACTTAAAACAAAACTAAAGGAGAATTTAATATGAAAAATGCAAGGTATTTAACAACTGCTGCCATCATTGCAGCAATTTACATCGTCTTAACACTGTTTACAAACACATTGGGACTGGCAAACGGAGCCATCCAGGTAAGGATTTCAGAAAGCTTGTGCGCGCTCCCTATGTTTACACCAGCTGCCGTTTATGGACTTTTTGTTGGCTGTCTGATTTCAAATCTTATGTGTGGATGTGTATTCTGGGACGTAGTTTTTGGAAGCTTGGCAACTTTAATCGGTGCTATATTTACATATTTATTTAGAAAAAACAAATTCTTAGCCATACTTTCACCGATACTTTCTAACACCATTATTATTCCGTTTGTTTTAAAATTTGCATACGGTCTGCCCGGTGGTGTATGGTATTTTGTTATTACCGTTGGATGCGGAGAGATTATTTCCTGCGGACTTTTAGGAATTATTCTTTATAATTGTATAAAAAAATATAAAAATCATATAAAATTTTAAAAAGATGTGGCAGATGCCACATCTTTTTAAAAGCCTTTTTCTATTAATTTTTTGCAAATTGCAATTACTGCCTCTATATCTTTTTTATCTGCCATTTCCGCAGGAGAATGAATATATCTTGTAGGTATCGAGATTGCACCTGTGGCTACACCGCCACAGGATAAATGAATTGCACCCGCATCTGTTCCGCCCGCTTCTAATATTTCCATCTGATACGGAATATCGTTTTCTTCACATACTTTTATCATCAATGACTTAATATACGGATGGCAAAGAATTGAGTTATCCTTTACTTTAATCGCTGCGCCTTGCCCTAATTTTACAGCCATTTTACGTTTTCCTAATGTGTCACCCGTAGATGTCACATCAAGCGCCACAGCAAAGCGAGGATTTATGCTTTGTGCTGCCACCTTTGCTCCACGTAGTCCCAATTCTTCAGATGCTGCAAAAACAAAATACAGGTCGTTTTTATTAGATTTTATCTCTTTTATCGTACGTATCAGGCAATAGCAGCCTACTCTGTCATCTAATGCTTTTGATACTATTTTTTCTCCTAAATCAGAAAACGCACCAACAAAAGCTGCTACGTCACCTATTGAGATTTTTTCTTCTGCTTCTTCTTTGTTTTTTGCACCTATATCAATATAAAGGTCTGAAAGCTTTAATGTCTTCATTATATCATCGCGCGATGCATCAAGTGATACAACACCTTCTACACCGTTTAAAAATACCACCCTCTGATAAAGTGCATTATAAGCAGAAACACCGCCTAAGTTTGAAAATCTGATGTATCCGTTATCCTCGATAAACATAGCAATTACGCCTATTTCATCAGTGTGTGCATCAAACATAACTCGATCGCCATTGCCCTTTTTATGGGCAATTAAATTCCCTAAATTATCCCTGTATATTTCATCAACGTAATTCTTTATTTCTTTTTCTATAAAATCACAGATTTTGCTTTCATTACCCGATGGGGAATTAATCTGTGTGAGCTTATTTAGTAATTCCATTTAAGCTTACCTCCTGTAAATATTTTGAAACTAATTCCTTCATCGCATCAAAATCTGACTTATTTATAACTGATGATGGTGAGTGAATATATTTAGTAGGAACCGAAAGTGTGATAGTTTTAATTCCTCCACACGATAAGTGTATCACACCTGCATCATTTCCGCCCGATATTGTTCTTTTGTATTGAAAAGGAATATTGTTTTTCTTAGCAACCCTTGAGACATCTTTTAATAATTCTTTGTTATAGTAGGTTCTCATATCAGCAAAGCTTAAAACCACACCAGAGCATGCCTTAGTTGAAAAATCCTTTTCCTCCGAGCCAAAGCTGTCTGCACAAGCAGTTGATTCCAAAACTATTGCAAGATCAGGTTCTATGCGATGTGCTGCCACTTTTGCGCCACGAAGTCCTGTTTCTTCCTGAGCAGTAAAAACTAAATAAAAGTCAAAATTATAGTGATTATCTGCCAAATCTATCAAAGCATCGCATCCGAGTCTGTCATCTAATGCCTTTGCCTTGATAAATTTGTCACCAAACTCAACATATTTACTTTCAAATGTGGCAAAATCCCCAAGCGACACCTTCTTTTTAGCATCTTTTAAATCTTTTGCACCTATGTCTATATAAAGATCTTCTATTTCGATATTTTTAGCTCTTTCTGATTTTTTTTGCAGATGTATCGCCTTTGCGCCTATTACCCCGTTTATGGCATTTTTTCCAACTAAGACCTTTTTGGAAACCAACACAGATGTGTCAATCCCTCCTAATGTGTCAAACTTTAAAAAGCCCTCTTCTGTAATTTTTGTAATAATAAGTGCAACCTCATCCATATGCGCACAAACCATCACTTTTTTTGCATTTTTCTCTTTTGAACGATTCACTGCGATCAAATTTCCTATAGAATCACGGTAAATTTCATCACACTTATCTTTTATTTTTTCATATATAAAGTCACGGACTTCATTTTCTGCTCCGGGAACTCCGCGAAGCTCTGTTAGCTCTTTAAGGTACATAATGAAAATTCCTCCGTGTTAATATTTAAAAGTGTTTCGCCTATTAATTTTGCTGTTGACTCTAAATCCTTTATTGATAATGTTTCTACTGTTGTGTGCATATAACGAAGAGGAATAGAAAGCAAAAGCGTAGAGACGCCACATCTGGTCGTCTGAACCACCCAAGCATCTGTGCCAGTGTGACCGCCCTCTGCCTCGACAGAGTATTTTATTTTGTTATCATCAGCACATTTTACTGCCACATCAAACAACCTTCTGTCAATATTAGGACCACATGTAATTACAGTTCCTGTGCCAAGTTTAAAGGTCTGTGCACTTCCGCTATCAGGCGTCGTGCCATGACAAACATCAACAACTATCGCACAAACAGGGTTTATGTTGTACGTTCCAGCCAAAGCACCGCGAAGACCAATCTCCTCTTGAGTAGCGCATAGAACTGCTAAATTAAACGGAAGTTTTTTTCCTTTTAATTGTTCTAAACACATAATTAAAGATATAACACCGGCTCTGTCATCAAGGTATTTTCCAGACAGCTTTTTATCCAAAAGCTTCACTGCTTCAGTTTTAAAATATATCATATCACCAGGTGTTACTATTTCTTTTACTCTGCTATAGGAAAGTCCTACATCTACTGCCATATTTTCAATTTTAGCACCTTGATTTTTCTCACTTTCTGTCATTAAATGAGGAGCTTTGGCGCTGATTACTCCGTAGAGGTTTTCTTTTCCACAGACTATAACCTCACAAGATGGCAAAATTCTCGGGTCAACTCCCCCTATTGTAACAAACGTTATATACCCACGCTCGTCAATATCCTTTACCATAAGTCCTATACCGTCAGTATGCGCCTCAATCATAACAGTATCTTGATTTTTATCCTCTGACCAGATGTAGCCGACTATATTTCCTAAAGTATCTTTTTTGACTTCATCACAATATTTATTTAAAAGCTTCTCTATAATTGGCACAACGGTATACTCAAATCCAGAAATACCGCCCTCATTTGAGAGTTTTATCAATTCTTTTATCATAGATTATTTACCAATTCCTTGAAAAGGTTTCCTCTTTCTTCAAAATTATTAAACATATCAAAGCTCGTACTTGCAGAAGACAAAAGCACTATATCGCCTGATATTGCATTTTCTTTTGCAAGTTTCACTGCTTCTTCATAAGTATTTGCAAAAAATGTCGGGACTGTTTTTCCTGTTGCTCTTACTGCTTCATCAATCACTTTTGACGTTGCACCAATCAATATAAGCGTCTTTACGTGCTCTATTATAGGCCCTCCGATTTCGTCATAAGGTATCCCCTTGTCCTTTCCGCCTGCAATTAGAATTACCGGGTCTGAAAATACTTTTAAAGTATTTATAGTACGGTTAGGAGATGAATCTATTGAGCTGTTGTAGTATCGAACTCCATCTAAAGTTCTTACAAACTCTATTCTGTGCGGAACGCCGCCAAACTCACGAGCTACTTTATTAATTACATCTTTTCCCACGATGTCATACACAGCCGCTATGGCTGCCATATAGTTTTCCACATTGTGGCGACCAGGTATTTTAATATCGTTGATATTTAAGATTTTTTCATCCTTATAGTATATAACATCATTTTTTAAAGATACTAACGCATCGCCGCAAGATGAAAAGCTACGCCACTTTCCTTTTGCATTTTTTCCTATTTTTCGTGTTTCTTCGTTATCATAGTTAGTTACTAAAATGTCTTCTTTTGTCTGATATAAGGCTATATTTTTTTTAGCGTCGATATATTCTTCATAGTCTTTATGCCAGTCTAAATGATTAGGTGTTATATTAGTTATAACTGCAATATGCGCTCCTTTGGAAATAGTGTGCAATTGAAAGCTTGAAAGCTCTAAAACAGCAAAATCAGTTTCATTCATTTCTTCTGCTTTTGTCATCAGAGGCGTTCCTATATTGCCACCTAAATGGCAGGTGTAACCTGCGTCCTTTAGCATTGTATATATAAGCGTTGTAGTTGTCGTCTTTCCATCACTACCCGTAACCGCAATAATTTTTGCGGGACAGATTTCAAAGAATACTTCCATTTCAGAAGTAATTATGCTCCCGTTATTTCGGGCTTTTAAAAGGTGCGGCTCATCATATCTTAAACCGGGCGTTTTAAATATGATATCTGCCGACAAATCATCTAAGTAACCATCTCCTAAAGAAAGCTCTACACCTATGTTTTTTAGTTCTTTAGCTATACTTCCTAAGGCTTCTTCACTCTTTTTGTCGTGCGCGGTAACAACAGCACCGAGCTTAACAAGATATTTTATCAAAGGAGTGTTGCTTATACCTATACCGATAACGGACACTTTTTTGCCTTTTATGCTTTCTTTAAATTCTGTCAATTTCACAAAGAACATCTCCCAATCAATAAAACAATACAGTCTGTATTAGTTTATACAGACTGTTTGCTTAAAATTCTAAAATTACATTTTTGCGATTTTTTTAAATTCTTCGTATGCTTTACTCCAGTCGTCTGCATCTTCAGGTTCATAGGTTTTAATCGGGAAAGAGTTTTTAACAATCCTTCTTGCATCTGTTAAATCCTTAACCTTGCCTAGTGCCATAAGCTGAACAACTGCATTTCCTGTACTTGTAGCCTCAACAGGACCTGCAAGTACCTTTTTGCCTGTAGCAGATGCTGTAAAGCGGCAGACCATCGTATCTTTAATTCCGCCACCAACCATATGAACAGCAGATAAAGGCTCACCTATTACATCTTCCATAGCTTCTGTTACCATACGGAATTTTAAAGCAAGACTCTGTGCAATGCATCTTATAATTTCGCCTTCATTTTGTGGAACATACTGACCTGTACGCTCACAAAATTCACGGACTCTCTTGGGCATATTTCCCGGTGTTGCAAAGTCTATGCAGTCAGGGTCTATAAAGCACTTTAATGGTTCTGCGCTCCACGCTGCTTTTTCCAAATCATCAAATGAGAAGTTCTTTCCTTCTCTTGCCCACTGGCGCTTACTCTCCTGAATAATCCAAAGTCCCATAATATTTTTAAGGAAACGGATTTTTCCGCATACGCCGCCTTCGTTTGTAAAGTTGTATTCAAAAGTTTTTTCTGAAACAAAAGGCTCATCCAGTTCTGAACCCATAAGCGCCCATGTACCTGTTGAAATATAAGCATATTTATAATCTTCTAATACAGGAACGCTCGCCACAGCTGATGCCGTATCGTGTGAGCCAACTGCAATAACCGGAACTTTAGGGCAACCCAATTCTTCACAAATATCATCAGATAGTTCCCCTACAATTTCTCCCGGCATAATGATATCACAGAAAATATCAGGATTTATTCCTGCTTTTTCCATAAGCTCTTTGTCCCATGTTTTAGAATTTACTTCTAATAATTGAGATGTAGACGCAATTGAATATTCATTCTTCATAACGCCTGTTAATAAGTAATTGAATATATCAGGCATAAACAGCATTTTATCAGCAACGGAAAGTAACGGATCGTTTTCTTTCTTCATCGCTAAAAATTGGAAAATTGTATTATAAAAATTAAACTGAATACCTGTTCTGTCGAAAATGTATTTTTTCCCGATTACTTCGTCAGCGTATTCAATCATACCATTTGTTCTGGTGTCACGATAGTGGTATGGATTTGTGAGCATTTTTCCGTTTTTATCAAACAGACCAAAGTCAACACCCCAGGTGTCGATACCTATAGCCTTGATATCATTGTGACCTGCTAAAACAGTCTTGTTTATACCTTGTTTAATTTCAAAAAACAATCTTAAAACGTCCCAATGAAAACTCTTTCCAATCATTACAGGGTCATTTGAAAACCTATGCATTTCTTCAATTTCTAGTTTTTTACCGTCAAATGTAAAAAGCATCGCTCTGCCGCTGGACGCACCAAAGTCAAATGCCAATACCTTTGTTAATTCTGACATAACACACACTCCTTAAAAATCAAATTTATCTTATTGAATAGTTTATCATATCGTAAAAAAATATTCAAGCACTTTAAACATTTTTATTCCAATAAATTACAAATACTACAAAATTGTTAAGAAAGTTTTAAAAAGTATTGACAAATTGTGTACTCTTGTGTATAATTGTTATTGTTGAATAAAGGTGAAATTATGTTTTTATGTGATTTTGCCAAAGTTCGGAGGTCGAAATGAAAAAAATTACAAAGGTCGTTTGTGCGGTTTGCCTTACCTGTGTAATGCTTATGTCTGCAACAAGTATTTCTTTTGCAGCTACATATCCTTGCACCGGCTACTCAACTGGCGACAGTGTAAACGTTCGTAGAGGTCCATCAACATCTTACGAATCATACGGCAAGATTAATTATGGCGAAACTGCTACTGTTCTCTCTCTGGAGAACGGCTGGTATCAAGTAGAATATCAACCCGGTGAATCCGGTGTAGCTTACATCTCAGCAGACTTCATCAGTTTAACAGCTCCTGCTCCCCGTGCAGAAACACCAGTGTCTTACGGTTCTGCTACTTCATATTCAGAAGGTGAAAGAGTTGTACATATCGCAGAGCAGTTTTTGGGTCTTCCTTACGTTTATGGCGGTTCAACACCTGCAGGCTTTGACTGTTCCGGTTTTACATCATATGTTTTTAAGCAACTGGGCTATAATCTGTATCGTTCATCATATCAGCAGATTAACAACGGTATCCCTGTTAGTAAAAGCGAACTAAAACCCGGTGATTTGCTTTTATTTAAAAAACAAGGAGCTTCCCGCATACACCACGTAGGTATATACGCTGGCAATGGCATGATGATACATTCACCACAGACAGGTGACGTTATTAAGTACACCAGCATAGTTTCAGGCTATTACAACAACTGTTATTACGCTGCAAGACGAATAGTAAGATAATTCAGGGCCACATCTTTATGTGGCTCTATTTTTTTACTTTTTTTAAAAAAACTCTTTATTTTTACTATAAAATGGTGTATAATGTCAAAGTTAGTAGATTTATGCTCAAAAGGCATGAGAACGGAGATTGTTATATGACAAGAAAAGACGCAAGAGAAAACTGTTTTAAACTCCTATTTGAATACGAAGTCCAGAAAATCACAGCCGAGGAAGCTCTTGATATATTTTACGAACTGACAGAAGACGTCGGTAGCCAATCTGAATATATTGATTTGACTGTGAAAACAGCTATTGAAAATATAGACGAAATTGATGCAATAATTGAGAAATATTCTAAAGGCTGGAAGATTTCACGTCTTGCAAAGGTTACTTTGGCAGTTCTTCGTGTAGCTGTTTGTGAACTTTTATATATGGATTCTATTGCAGATAGCGTCGCTATTAATGAGGCTGTTGAAATCGCCAAAAAATACAACGATGAAAAAAGCAGCAAGTTTGTAAATGGTGTTTTGTCTTCCGTTTACAAATCCAAGGAAAACAACGATGAATAAAGAAATTCTAACAGTAAGCGTTTCACAACTCAATAATTATATAAAACGGGTCATAGACGCCAATTCTTATCTGTCCGATATAAAGGTGTGTGGCGAGTTATCAAATTTTAAACTTCACTCATCAGGTCATATATACGCAAGTTTAAAAGACGAAGGCGGCATAATAAAGCTTGTTATGTTTCGCTCCTCTGCTCAGTTTCTGCGATTTCGGCCAGAAGACGGCATGAAGGTTATTGTTCGTGGCAGAATTTCTGTCTATGAGCAAGGCGGAACGTATCAGATTTACGCACAGTCTATAGAACCTGACGGCGAGGGCTCCTTATATGCCGCATTTGAAAAGCTAAAGGCTAAACTTTCAGAACGCGGGATGTTTGATGAAAAGCACAAGTTGCCACTTCCCCAATACCCCGAAAAAATCGGTATAGTTACAGCAGAAGGCGGCGCGGCACTTCAGGATATTTTAAACATTACTAAAAGACGCTATCCATTGGCTGAAATTGTGCTTTTTCCGGTAAGTGTCCAGGGCGTATCTGCCGCCGGTGAAATTGCACATGCTATAAATTATCTTAGCAAGCACGATTTGTGCGATGTTATGATTGTAGGGCGTGGCGGTGGTTCTATTGAGGATTTATGGGCATTTAACGAAGAAATTGTAGCCTATGCTATCTTCGAGTCAAAAATTCCAATAGTGTCAGCTGTAGGTCATGAAACAGATTTTACTATCGCAGATTTCGTGGCAGACCTCAGGGCTCCTACTCCATCAGCTGCAGCAGAACTTGTTTGTCCAGACAAGGATGAACTTTGTTTTTATATAGAAAATATAGAAAAAAGGTTTAAGTCTTTACTCAAAAATAATTTGGAAACAAAAAAGGCAAAACTTGAGCATCTTTGTGCATCTTATGTTTTTACAAGATTTTCCGATACATTAGATGCTAAAAGACAAAAAATTGATACGTTAGTAAACAATACATCCGTTTTTCTTGAAAATACAATTACTAAAAAGAAAAACAGCTTATCAACAAATATAGCAAAACTAGATGCATTAAGTCCATTAAAGGTATTATCACGCGGATATTCATTGGCAACAGATACAGAAGGGAATCTTATTTCCTCTGCAAAATACGCAAAATCACAAGATGAATTTACGCTTAAATTTCACGATGGCAATGCAAAAGCAAAATTCTTATAAGGAGGCGAAAAATGAATATACCAAACATACTTACTATCTTCAGACTTTGCTTGATTCCGGTGTATATTGCAGTATTCGCCTTAGAGGGTGACACTAAGGAAATTGCTGCTGCTGTCTTTATACTCGCAAGTATTACCGATGTTTTAGACGGTTATATCGCAAGAAGATTTAATCTCACGACGAAAATAGGTCAACTTCTTGACCCATTAGCAGACAAACTGATGCAGCTTACTGTCGTTATCTCGCTTGTATTAAGTAATATTCTGCCTGTCTGGTTTGTTATTGTTTTAGCTGCTAAAGAGCTTCTTTTGATTATAGGCGGCATCTTCTTATATGCCAAAAAAACATACGTTAAATCAAATATAATCGGAAAGCTAAATACAGTTGTTTTATTTGTTGCTATGGTTTTGATGTTCTTTGCACACACAAGCGATTTGGTGAGCAATATCATTCTTGGCATTTCCACAGCATTTAATTTTATGGCGATTATTTCTTACTCATACTCTTACTTTATAAAACAAGCAAGATACAAAGAATACATATTTAAAACTCAATAACGGAGGTGTCAGGATGAGTATATTGGAAATTTTTGCTCTCATACTCATTGCAATCGGTGCAATTATTAATTTTTTAGTGCCAGTTATTATTAAGAAAAAATCAGTTTCTGATAACGCACAAAATTTGATTTACATTACTAAATCAATAGGTCTTGTGTTTGTTATTATTGGCTGTATCATATTTTTTTACTTAGGAGGAAAATTCGGTGTCTGAACAGATAAACAAAACATATAATCCTAAAGAGGTGGAAGACAGACTATACAATCGTTGGGTGGAAAACGGTTATTTTACACCTAAGGCTGATAAGTCAAAAAAGCCTTTTACCATAGTTATACCACCCCCGAACGTAACAGGTCAGCTTCATATGGGACACGCTTTAGATGAAACCTTACAGGATATTTTAATCAGATATAAGCGTATGGCAGGTTTTAATGCCCTTTGGGTACCTGGAACAGACCATGCCGGTATCGCAACTCAGGTTAAGGTTGAAGAGGTTTTAAGAAAAGAAGAAGGACTCTCCCGTTATGATTTAGGACGTGAAAAATTTATTGAACGTGTATGGGATTGGAAAAAACTATACGGTTCAAGAATCATTAACCAGTTAAAAAAGCTAGGCAGCTCATGCGACTGGACAAGAGAAAGATTTACAATGGATGAAACATTATCTAAAGCTGTTCGCGAAGTTTTTGTTTCATTATATGAAAAGGATCTTATATATCAGGGCAACAGAATTATTAACTGGTGTCCTAACTGTATTACAGCTTTATCAGATGCTGAGGTTGAATACGCAGAACAGGCAGGACATTTCTGGCACATCAAGTATCCTATAAAGGATTCTGACGGTTATGTTGAAATAGCTACAACAAGACCTGAAACTCTGCTTGGCGATACCGCTGTTGCAGTTCATCCAGATGACGAAAGATACAAAGATTTAGTTGGCAAAATGTTGATTCTTCCATTAGTTGGCAGAGAAATTCCCGTTATTGCCGATGAATACGTTGATAAAGATTTCGGTACAGGCTGTGTTAAAATTACTCCTGCACACGACCCCAATGACTTTGAGGTCGGCAAGCGTCACAATCTGGAAGTAATAAAAGTATTAAACGACGATGCTACAATTAACTCATACGGCGGAAAATACGAAGGTTTAGACCGTTATGAAGCAAGAAAACAGATGGTTTCAGACCTCGAAGATCAAGGATTATTAGTCAAAGTCAAAGACCATACACATAACGTTGGTCAGTGTTACCGTTGCGGTACAACTGTTGAGCCTATTACGTCAAAGCAGTGGTTCGTTAAGATGAAGCCTTTAGCAGAAAAGGCTTTAGACGTTGTAAAAGACGGTACAGTTAAATTTGTACCTGACAGATTCTCTAAAACATACATCAACTGGATGGAAAACGTACACGATTGGTGTATTTCCCGTCAACTTTGGTGGGGACACAGAATACCTGCTTTTTACTGCAATGATTGCGGAGAAACTACAGTTTCACGCGAGGATATCACAGTATGTCCTAAGTGCGGTGGCAAAGTAAAACAAGACGAAGACGTTTTAGATACATGGTTTTCATCAGCACTATGGCCATTTTCAACACTTGGTTGGCCTGAAAAAACAGAAGATTTAGAATATTTTTATCCTACAAGCGTTTTAGTAACAGGTTATGATATTATATTCTTCTGGGTTGCCAGAATGATTTTCTCTGCTATGGAGCATATGAACAAAGAACCGTTTAAACACGTTTTAATACACGGTCTTGTTCGCGATGCACAGGGCAGAAAAATGTCTAAATCATTAGGAAACGGCGTTGACCCACTGGAAGTTATTGAAGAGTTCGGTGCCGATGCTCTAAGATTTACACTCGCTACAGGAAACTCTCCCGGTAATGATATGCGTTACTCTGTTGAAAAGGTTACCGCAAGCAGAAACTTTGCAAATAAAATCTGGAACGCTTCACGCTTTGTGCAGATGAACCTTAATATCGACAAACTATTAGTTCCTGAAAATCTTTGCATTGAAGATAAATGGATATTAACAAAATACAACAAGTTAGTAGAAGAAGTTACAGAGAACTTAGAAAAATTTGAACTTGGTGTTGCTGTTGCGAAACTTTACGACTTCATTTGGGACGTATTCTGCGATTGGTACATCGAGCTTGTAAAACCAAGACTTTACGATGAAAATGACCCCACAAATGAAACAGCTCAGTATGTATTATCTTACGTACTTTCTAACACACTAAAGCTACTTCACCCATTTATGCCATTTATCACAGAAGAAATCTGGTTATCACTTCCCCACGATGGCGAAAGTATTGTTATATCAGATTGGCCTAAGGTTGACAGCGCATTAGACTTCCCCGTTGAGACAGAACAAATGGAAATGATTATGAATGCTGTTAAGGCGATAAGAAACAAACGTGCCGAAATGAACATACCCCCTTCTAAAAAAGCAAGTATGGTTATTGTTACTGAATATAAGGATGTGTTCACCCAAGGCTCTGTATTTTTCGAAAAATTAGCCAGTGCTTCATCTGTTAAAATCGCTTCCGACATGAGTTGTGTTGACGAAAACAGTGTGGCAGTTATCGTTGATGGTGCACAGATTTATATGCCTACGGGTGAATTGGTTGACTTTGAAAAGGAAATCGCACGTCTTAACGAGGAAAAGAAAAAGCTTTTATCTGAAATCAAGCGTGTTGAAGGCAAGCTTTCAAACGAAGGTTTTGTAGCTAAAGCTCCTGCTAAAGTAGTCGAAGAAGAAAAAGCAAAAGGCGAAAAATATAAGCAAATGCTTGCAAGCGTTGAAGAAAGCCTCAAGGCTTTCGGTGCTTAATTAAAGGAGGTTATTACTATGTCTGAAAATATTAACAACATTCCGGAAGAAGAAGCTGAAGGTATTGTAACAATGGTAAATGAGGATGGCGAAAAGCATGATTTTCTGCACCTTGACTCTTTTGAGCTTGGCGACGAAACTTATGTTGTGCTTCTCCCTGCAGACGAGGGTGATGAAGATTGTGAAGACGTTTTAATCTATACCCTTTTTGTTGAAGAAGACGGTTCTGAAACTTTAATTCCTATCGACGACGAAAAAGAGTTAGACGACGCTTTTACAGAATTTAAAAACCGCACGTCTGACAAATACGATTTTGAATAAATAAACTTTGTGCTGCACAAAAGCTGTAGCACAAACAAATTAAAAAAAGGAGGATGTATTATGCTTGAAAACAATGATAATCTCAAAGATGTGGCGCTGAGAATAAGAAACGCACGTGAAGTTTTAGGCGTATCTGAAGAGCTTATGGCAAAAAACACTGACGTGTCCCTTTCTGATTACATGGCATACGAAAACGGCGAAAAGGATATGGATTTTACATTTGTATATAAGTGTGCTAAATGTTTTAATGTCGATCCTACCGACCTTTTAAAGGGAACAAGTCCTAAGCTTACAAGTTTTGAGGTCACAACACATGGTAATGGATTACCCATTGCAAGAAAAGCAGGTAACGAATATAAAAATTTAGCTCCTATGTTCAAAAACAAAACAACTGAGCCATTTCACGTAACTATACCCTACGTTGAAAATGGCAAAGCTCACGAACCCTCTTCTCACAAGGGGCAGGAGTTTGATATAGTTATAAAAGGGCAGCTTAAAATAACCGTCGGCAAAAACACCAAAATATTAAACCCCGGTGACACAATTTATTATAACAGCACTATCCCCCACACTTTAGAGGCGTATGGCGGCGAGGATGTTGAAATCTATGCTATGGTTATGAAAGAGACAGAAACAGATGATTTTGCCCATCAGGAAGAACAATTCATCAAACGTATATCTACAACCGTTCCTGATGTCCATAAAAACTTTATTGAATGTACAGAAGACGAAAATGGCGCACTTTCAGAAATAAGTTTTAAAAATGAAGATAAGTTCAACTTTGCTTTTGACTGTGTAGATGCCCTGGCTGAAAAATGTCCCGATAAAGTGGCTATGATTCATATTTCTGACAAAAAACAAGAAAGACGTTTTACATTTTCCGAAATAAAAAAACACTCTAATATGACAGCAAACTATTTTGAATCTTTAGGTATCAGGCGCGGCGACAGAGTTATGCTGGTACTAAAGCGTCATTATCAGTTCTGGTTCTGTATGCTTGCATTACATAAAATTGGTGCTATAGCAATTCCCGCTACTAACCTTCTTGTTGAGCACGATTTTGATTATCGTTTTAACGCCGCAGGAGTGTCTGCTATCGTTTGTACATCTGACGGAGACGTTTCACATCAGGTAGATTTAGCAGAAAAAAATTACGGTCAGAGTCTTACTAAAATAATGGTGGGAGGCTCGCGTTCAGGCTGGCATAATTTTGATAAAGAAATCGAGCGCTACTCAGGCTCCTATGAGCGAAAAGAAGATTCTGCATGCGGAGAAGACCCGCTTTTAATGCTGTTTACATCAGGTACAACGGGATATCCAAAAATTGCAACGCATAATCATAAATACCCGCTCGGGCACTATATAACAGCAAAATATTGGCATAATGTAAACCCTGACGGCGTACATCTTACAATTTCTGATACCGGCTGGGGAAAGGCCCTATGGGGAAAACTTTATGGTCAGTGGCTTTGTGAGGCTGCAATATTTGTCTATGACTTTAACAAATTCCAGGCAGAAGATATCTTGCCGATGTTTAAAAAATACAACATCACGACATTCTGCGCACCACCTACAATGTATCGTTTCTTTATCAAGGAAAACTTGTCAAAATACGATTTGTCAAGCATTGAATACTCAACTGTTGCAGGCGAAGCGCTTAATCCAGAAGTTTATGAACAATGGAAAAAAGCTACAGGATTAAAGCTTATGGAAGGCTTTGGCCAAACCGAGACAACACTTGCAGTAGCTAATCTTTGGGGTATGAGTCCAAAACCAGGTTCTATGGGTAAACCGAGTCCTTTATACGATATAGACATTTTGTTAGACGATGGCAAGAGCGCCGGAATCGGAGAAACGGGAGAAATTGTCATAAGAACTGACAAAAGAGTCCCCTGCGGTCTTTATACTGGATATTTCCGTGATGAAGACGCCACGAAAAAATCCTATGACAACAATGTTTATCATACAGGCGACTTGGCTTGGAAAGACGAAGACGGGTATTTATGGTATGTAGGAAGAATTGATGACGTTATTAAATCATCCGGTTACCGCATCGGACCTTTTGAAATCGAGAGCGTTATCATGGAGCTTCCATATGTTTTAGAATGTGCCATTACTGCTGTACCTGACGAGGTAAGAGGTCAGATTGTAAAGGCTTCTATAGTTTTAACCAAAGGATGCAAAAAGTCTGAAGAGCTTAAAAAAGAAATTCAAAATTACGTAAAAACCCACACAGCACCTTACAAATACCCAAGAATAGTCGAATTCATGGACGAACTGCCAAAAACTATAAGCGGTAAAATAAGGCGTGTAGAGTTAAGAGGAAAAGATAACAAATAATTAAATGAGGCTGTAGTTTTTGAACTGCAGTCTCTTTTTTACTTTTTTGTGAACATTCTCCAATTCGTTTGAAAGTGAATATTATATGATATATAATCTATAATATCTAGGGGTGATTATATGTCAGAAAAAGGCACAAAATTTTTAAATTCTGCAAAAAAAGAGATTCTTGCTCATAAAGTTAAATTTGTTGTGTATTTATTTTTGAGAATTTTTGTTATTGTATCATTAATTATGTCTATTATCAGAAACGAATACGAAAACGCTTTCGTTTGTATTTTGTGTCTTACACTGTTTTTAGCACCCACTTTTTTAGAAAAACGATTAAAAATCGACCTTCCCTCTACTTTAGAAATAATAATTTTACTTTTTATTTTTTCTGCTGAAATTTTAGGTGAAATACATAATTATTACACTAAAGTTCCTTATTGGGATACAATTTTGCACACACTTAATGGCTTTTTGTTTTCAGCAACAGGATTTTCACTTTTAGATATCATAAACAGAGATTCAAGATTTAAATTTCAATTATCACCGTTTTATTTAGCACTCGTCGCTTTTTGTTTTTCAATGACTATAGGTGTTTTGTGGGAGTTTTTTGAGTTTGGTTGCGATATACTGCTTTCTACTGATATGCAAAAAGATTATATCATAAATACAATTTCTTCTGTCAAACTGAATCCAAGCGGCGAAAATGTACCGATAGTTATAGAAAACATAAAATCCACCGCTATAAACGGAAGTGCTTTAGATTTTGTCGGATATTTGGATATCGGTCTTTATGATACAATGAAGGACTTGCTTGTAAACTTTATAGGTGCTGTTATTTTTAGTGTTATAGGGTTCTTTTACATCAAAAATCGCGGCAAGGGAGAGTTTGCAAAACAATTTATCCCAATATTAAGCGAAGACGAAAAATAATAAAAAGAACTACAGCATTGCTGTAGTTCTTTTTTTGCGCTTGTGTGAGGGTGTGTTTATATTATTTTTTAGTCGGCCAAATTATCTTACGATAACAATTTCTTTTACTTCGTCTTTGTATATTCTTATGAATACACGACTAACATCTAATTCATCATACTGTGTGATGTCTCCTGCTTCGGCTACCTTAATCGGATTTGTTGTTTTGCTTGAATTAACTTCATATACTTTTGCTCCAACTGTTGAGTAGTTTTCCACAGTTCCGCCATTTACAGTTACATTGATTGAATTTGTAAATTTCTTTGTTACCTTACCGTAAACGGTCATCAGATCTTCTGATACTGTTGTCTTTGCTTCTGTAGCTTTATTATCAATTTCAAATAAAACTCTGATGCTTTCGATTTCGCCGTTTGCATTAGTTTTCAGCTGAATGATATCCCCTGCCTTTAACTGTTCAGATGATTCATTAACTAAAATACCTTCTTCGCTTGTTGTAAAGACTTTTCTTTCTCCATCTATGAATGCGTAGAGTTTTTCTACCTTTTCATCATCATCGTTTAAAGAAGTTGAAATTTTTTCAACTACTGCTGCCGATGCTTCTAAGTTTGCAATGCCTGTTGAATTTGTTACAATAACAACACCTGCAGTTAAGTCTTCTTTAACATCATATACTAATACATCATAATCTGTATTATCTTCAAACAGCTTATAGTTTGTTACTGAATATTTTTTAGCATTCAATTCCCCTGCAGGAATATCAAACACTATTGTTTCTTCATTAACTCTGTAGTTGCCGAGTTTGTTTGATGATTGCTTATATTTTAATGTGTCATTTGCATTAAGTGCAAAAATGTTCTTATCAATACCGCCTGATGTTTTGTCTGTAGGTGTATTGATTTTTGTCAATTCACCATCTTTATTAACTTCGTAGGTGATAAGTGTAGGTGTCACTACACCGTCACTTGATATACCTTCAAAAACTTCCTGAGGTGTTTTGTTAGGTGTGTTATTGAATCTGATTTTTTCGCCTGATTTGATCATCTTGATTTCGCCATTTTTATCAAATACTTTGATGTTTAATCTCTTATCAAATCCTGTTGTTACCTCTGCACCTGTCAAATATGCGTAGTTAGATGAAAGTGAATTTTCTTTATCTACTGCTGCAATATTTGAATCTTTATCAAGATAGAAAGTACCTTCGTCATTTAACTTGATTTCATCAGGATAATTTGCTGCAACGCCATATTCTTTGCCGTCAATTACAAATTTATCCCCATGTTTTTCTGTAATTTTACCTGTAACTTTTTCTGTTGTTACTTCTACAATCACGATAGATGAGTCTTTGCTCTTTGCTACTGATAAAACATCCCATTCGTTTATATCAGAAAGTTTGATTTCCTGTCCTGCACGTGTAATGATAAAGTCAATACTTTCGTCTTCTTTATCTAACACGAGTGATGTTTTACCGTATTTATCTGTAATTCTGTTGCTTGATACAATTACTTCTTCAACAACGTAGTTTTCATATTCTTCAATAAACACTACGTCATATAGATCATCACGGTCGCGGTCTAAGAGTGTGATTGAACCAGCCTCTGGTTTTAGCTCATCTATATCAAAGCTGATTGCCTTACCGTTGTAGATATATTTTGCATCCTGAGTAATTGTTGCAGTTTCTGTTTCTTTGTCTTTTTCTTTATCTAACCAGTAATTAACTGTTACATTTGTATCACTTGTTACTGTTTCAATATCCTGTGAATTGATTTTTACTGAAGAATTTTTACCCTTCTGGGCTCTTGCGAGGATCAATGTTTTATCGCCATGTTCATCTTCCTGAACGTATGCTTCAACATTAAAGCCTAAAAGTCTTCTCGCTTGTGCTATAGCTGCAGCCTTAACCTCAAAAACATCGCTGCCAATCTTAATTTCGTTATTCTTAAGTGTTGATGTGCCCAAAAGTGAGCTTGGTCCTACTGCTGTAACCTGATCATATACGATTTCTGTTGAAAGCTCATCGCCAAGTAATGTTTTGTCTACAATCTGGAATGCTTCGTCACTACCGAAGTTTGTCTGTTCCATTTTATTTGTAACTAAGGCATTTGCGCATAATTGTGCTACCATACCACGAACAACCGCTGAATTATTACTTGCAACAGCATTTTTTGTGATACCTGTCTGTGTAGCTACTGTTACATAACCTGTTGGGAAACCACCTTTTTTCTCAGCTGCAGGTGTGTGTCCTATTAAACGAACTAAAACTGTTACAGCCTCTGCATAGGTGATTGTGTCGTCAGGACGAAAATTTCCTAAATCGTCACCGATTATAAGTCCCTGATTTGCCGCTACATTAATGTAGCCGTTTGCCCAGTGATTTTCCACCACATCAGGAAATTTTGTAGGATAGTTGAAGCTGTCTGCAAGATTTTCCATACCCATTGAGGTTACGGCAACTTTTGCAAATTCAGAACGCTTTATTGTATCTTCTGGTCTGAACGCCCCTGTATCTTTGTCCCCTACCATAATTTCCAAAGCACCTAAAAGCTCAATTGCCTCTTTGTACTTTGAGTCTTGTGCATCAGATGCAACGTATGCAAATGATGTTAAACCTAAAGCTAAAATCATAACTAATGAAAGAATGATTGATGTCAACTTTTTTGCCTTAAACATTAAGATTTCCTCCTTAAAATTGTAATTTTAAGTCATTACCTTTGCCGTCTAAGTGGTGCATTAAATATTTTATGGACTCATTGTCCATTATGTCGCAAGCTGTTGCTCACAAGTTCTTAAACGAATAATTTTTGATTTTGTTCCAAAAAAACCATAGTGTAATTTTTGGTAAATTACATACATATACATTATTGAAAATAATCATAGAAAGGAAATAGCTATGCCAAATAATTATTACGAAAATTCAGGCAATACTCAAAACAGTGCGCAAATCCCCGAAATTAAGCCATCACAAACACCCGAAGAGATAGAACCACAAAGCCCTCAGGAAGAAGAGCAAATAAATATAGAAGAAAGCACGCCCGATGAAGTTCCACCACCCGGCAACATCAGCGGTCAGCTGACAGTATCGGCATTTACTGCTAACCAGCTTTCTCCTGTCACAGGAGCCACAGTTTCCATATCAGCACAAGGCAGTGAAGCTGGCACAGTTTTAGACTCTTCTGTTACAGACAGAAGCGGCAGGAGCAAAACTTTTACACTCCCTGCCCCAAGTGCTGCAATTTCTCAGGAGCCTTCTACCCTTGCCCCCGCTGCTGTCTATCAGGTTTTTGTAAGTCATCCGGATTTTTATGATTTTATTGCAGAAAACGTTCAGGTATTCGAGGGAATCACAACACAGCTACCTGTAAATCTGATTCCACTTCCGGAGCTTTCAAACGGCGACACAACGAAGATTGTAATTATTCCAAAACAAAATCTATAAAGGAGGCAAAACAACAATGCCAGATACAACACCGGTAATACCTGAATTTATAACTGTACATTTAGGCGCTCCATCATCTAATGCTCCAAATGTTACAGTCCCGTTTATTGACTACATAAAAAATGTTGCATCAAGTGAAATATACCCCACCTGGCCCGAAAATGCTCTTCGGGCAAATATTTATGCGCAAATTTCTTTTGCCCTAAATAAAGTTTATACAGAATTTTACAGAAGTCGTGGCTATGACTTTGATATTACTAACACTACCCAATTTGATCAGGCATATGTTCAGGGAAGAGATATTTTTAGTGACATTTCAGACATAGTGGATGATATATTCGATTCATATTTAAGACGCGAAGGAGCTATTGAACCATTGGCATCACAGTTTTGTAACGGAACAACTGTTACCTGTGCAGGTCTTTCTCAATGGGGTTCTGTCAGTTTAGCTAATGACGGTTTTTTGCCATTTCAAATAATAAGATATTATTATGGTGAGGATGTAAGTATCATAAATAACGTTCCGGTAGAATCAACAGGTGAATCTTACCCAGGAAGACCAATACGTTTAGGCGACGTGGGTACGGAAGTTTTACAGGTTCAGATTCTTTTAAATGCAATATCAACTAACTATCCCGCTATACCAAAGGTACCTACCGGAGCTGTTTTTGGCGAAGCAACAGAAAATGCTGTGAAAGCCTTTCAAAGGATATTTAATCTCACTCCCGACGGCGTTGTCGGTCGTGCAACATGGTATAAATTAGTAAATCTCTTTACCGGAATAAACCGCCTAAATGAGCTGTATGCAAGAGGCGACGTTATATTTGGACTTTCACTTGAATATCCCGATGCTCTTCGTGAGGGCAGTACAGGTCAGGGTGTCTATACCTTGCAGCTTATGATAAATTTTCTTTCAGAATATTATGACACAGTTCCACAGGTAGCAGAAGATGGTGTGTATGGTCCGTCAACAACAAGCGCTGTTGCAGCATTTCAGCGTGCATATGGTCTTCCCGTCGACGGTGTTGTCGGACCCTTAACCTGGGAAAGTATGTATAACGCTATAAAAGGAATTTATATAGCCGAGGGCAGGTCATCAGAATTTACAACCGCACCTGCATCTGCCTCTTATCCCGGAGTTCCTTTATCTATGGGAGTTCGCGGAAACGCTGTTACAACTTTACAAAATCATATAAATGATGTTATTCCTGTTTTTTCCCAAATTTCTCCTATAAACGTTACCGGAAACTACGGAACTAACACTAAAAACGCAGTAGCAGAGCTACAAAGCAGAATGAATTTGCCACAAAATGGCATCGTTGATGAAAATACATGGAACGGCATAGAAAGAATGCGTCAGAGCAATCAAAACAACTCACAGGCGCAATTTGGACAGTATCCTGGTTATGATTTAAAAGAAGGAATGGTTGACGAAGTAAGAGGAATCGTAATCTCGACTGACGAACTCGCAGGCAGGCCCGTATACTCCATCCAATATATGTTAAGAATCATAAACAGAGAAAAGGATTTACCCGGTATACCTGACGGTATCTTTGGTCCTCAGACAACAGAACGTGTACGTACTTTCCAGACAGAACAAAATATAAATCCTACAGGAGTTGTTGATTTTGAAACGTTTGAAGCTATAAAGCTTGGTTATGACGAGGATTTCTTCAAAGAAAATATATAAAACAAAGACTGTAACGCTAAGCGTTACAGTCTTTGTTTATTGTTCAGTTATTGCTGATACCCAATCGGTTATGAGTTTAAAAATGTTTGCAGAAACCGCAACCTGCAAAACTAAATCTGTCATTCTGTCGCTGTTTGCATCTTCTTCAGCAAAAATGTTTGATGCAACATCATATATTTTTTCCGAAACAAACGAATATGCCTTACTGTGGTTTTTAACAAATGAAGCATATGTTACCTTCAGTGTCTCTTCATCCATATCAGGTGGAATTATGTTTGAAATCGTTGACATGGAATGTGTCTGTTTTAATATACATACCATAACAAGATAGGCTAAATGATTTTTAGAGTATTTTTTCTTAACGGGTGCAGGTATTGTCTTTAGCTTAACATAATTGTTAATCATTGTAGATGTAATCTGCATATCCCCCTTTGGTGCTATAAAAATGCTTAAATATTCATTCAAAAGAGCAACCACCTGATCCATATAAAGATCAATCGACGGAAAATCATCCCACGTTGGAAGGGAAAACTCTTTTAAATATTTGTCACCTTCCGAAAATATCTCAACAAGTTTATCCTTTGTGTAATTCATCTTTCTCAACTCCTCGATTTATTGTAGCACAAATGTTATCAAAAATCAAGAGATTTAATTTTAAATAGCTCATCAAACAGTTTTAATTTGTATTGACAAAATACGCAATATGTGATAACATAGTATTAAATACTAAATATTGGAGGTTATTATGTCATTTAAAATTTTATCAGACTCATCCTGCAATTTAAGTGCAGAACACTTAGAAGAATTAGGTGTAATTCATAAATCACTGAACATCATATCAGAAGATGGCACAGAAATAAAAAATTACTTAACCGATGAAAAATTCAATTTTAAGAATTTCTATGAACGCCTGAGAAACAAAGAGCACATTAAAACCTCTTTGATAAATGTCGATGATTTCATACAAATGTATGAAGAAGTACTAACAAAAGACGAAGATATTCTGGCAATTATTGTATCTAGCGGAATAAGCGGTACATATCAGGCAGCTAAAATTGCAGCAGATGATTTGCGTGAAAAATATCCCGAAAGAAAAATAATAGTTATAGATTCCCTATCTGCTTCAATTGGTCATGGTCTTTTGGTTTATTATGCCGCAATAATGCAAAAAGAAGGAAAATCAATCGAAGAGGTTGCAGACTTTATTTATAAGAATCGTTTAAATATGGTTCACAAATTTACAGTTGATGATCTGTTCTTCTTAAAGCGCGGAGGCAGACTATCGGGCGGCGTCGCAGTTATTGGTACAATTCTTCAGGTAAAACCTATTCTTCACGTTAATAACGAAGGAAAACTAATTTCTCAAGCTAAAGTTAACGGCAGAAAAAAATCTATTAATGCTATATTCGACTCATTTAAAGAAAACGTTGTTGACCCCGAAAATCAAGTCGTTGCTATATGCCACGGAGATTGTATAGAAGATGCAGAATTGCTCTCTAACAAAATAAAAAGTGAGTACAATGTAAAGGATGTTATTATAAATTACTGCGATCCGGTTCTGGCTGCGCATGCAGGTCCTAATGTACTGGCACTATTCTATTTAGGTAAAGAAAGATAAAAATAAAAGACTGGCTTTTTAAAAAGCCGGTCTTTTATTTTTGCATATAATAAGGAAAAAACTCTTTACAAATTTTATTTTTTGTAGTATTTTATTATATGGGTGGTGTTTTTTGTGACTACACACAACGAAAAAAATAATATGTCTTTAATAGATTATTGGCTTTGGTTAACACTAAAAAAATCAATGTCGGCAGAGAAAATACAATCTTTACTCGAGTATATTCCCTCGCCTAAGGAAATGTATAATATGCCTAAAGAAAATCTTTTAAAAATAAAAGGCATAAGCAAAAAAACTGCATCAGAGCTTGCAGATAAGAGCTTGGCTGAAGTTAAAACAGTTAAAGACCAATGCCGTAAATACAATATTAAAATTATGACTTTTGACAGTCCTAAATATCCTGAAAATCTTAAGAACATCCCTGCTCCACCCTATGTGCTTTATGTAAGATGCAGAAAACCAATAAATTTAAATGAATATATTCGTATTGCTGTTGTAGGAAACAGAAAATCAACACCATACGGTGATGACATTGCAAAAAACTTTGCTTATAATTTAGCAAACAACGGTATATGCATCGTCAGCGGCATGGCAAGAGGAATTGATTCATCAGCACACAAAGGTTGTATCGACGCAGGCGGTCTGACGGTTGCAGTTATGGGTTGTGGCCTGGATATGGCTTATCCTAAAGAAAACAAAAACCTAATGGCAAAGATAATAGAAACAGGTATGGCAATATCTGAGTACCCTCCCGGTGCAAAACCTGATAACTGGCATTTTCCTCAAAGAAACAGGATTATAAGCGGTCTTTCTCAGGGTACCTTAATCGTTGAAGCACCTAAAAGAAGCGGTTCTTTAATAACTGCACGCTATGCCTTAGAGCAAGACAGAGACCTCTTTGCGGTTCCTGGTGATATAAACACTCCCAGAAGCGAAGGGCCTAATAATTTGCTAAAAGAATGCGCAATTCCCGTAACATCTGCACGCGATATATTTGATTATTATACAATCAGTAATTATGAAATATCAAAGATAAAAAATCTTCAAAAAGAAAAAGGCATAAATGTCTCAGAAGATTATAAAGAACAAAAAAAAGAAGATAATATAAAGGTTGCTAACATAAACGCAGACTTTTATAAGGACTTAAACGACGAAGAAAAACATATAATTAGTAAACTGACAAGTGTACCTATTAATTTTGAGCAGTTGCTAGATGCAACAAATCTTTCTGCTGATAAACTCACATCAGCAATTACACTACTTGAAATAAAGGGTAAAATCAAATCCTATCCGGGTAAAAACTTTACTCTGAATATCTAACGAATGGAGAAATAGACAAATGGCAAACAATCTTGTGATAGTGGAATCACCGGCCAAAGCAAAGACCATAAGGCAATATTTAGGAAAATCTTATAATGTAATTGCATCTATGGGCCATGTCAGAGATTTACCCAAAAGTCAGCTGGGTATTGATGTGGAGCATAACTTTGAGCCTAAATATATAACAATCAGAGGCAAGGGAGATTTATTGTCCCGACTTAAAAAAGATGCAAAAACTGCAAAAAAAGTTTATCTTGCTACTGACCCTGATCGTGAGGGAGAAGCCATTTCATGGCACTTGGCGCAGCTTTTAGATATTGATGAGGGTTCATGCTGCAGAATAACATTTAACGAAATAACAAAAAATGCAGTAACGCAGGCTATAAAAGAGCCAAGGCCAATCGACATGGACCTTGTAAATTCACAGCAGGCAAGACGCGCATTAGACCGTATCGTCGGCTACAAAATCAGCCCTATCTTATGGAGAAAGGTTAAAAAAGGTTTAAGCGCTGGTCGCGTTCAATCTGTCGCAACAAGGATGATTGTAGATAGAGAACGAGAGATAGATGGATTTGTTCCTGAAGAATTCTGGACAATAGCTGCTATTTTAGCTAACAGCAAAAATTCAAAATTTGAAGCGTCCTTAATATCTAAAAATGGTAAAAAAATTAAGCCGTCATCAGAAACTGAGGTTTCAAAAATCACCGAGGAGTTAAAGGGGAAAGACTTTACAGTAGCAGATATTAAAACAGGAGAGAAAAAAAGAAACCCCTCTCCCCCCTTTACAACAAGTACACTCCAGCAGGAGGCTTCTCGCAAGCTTAATTACACGGTTAAGAAAACAATGCTAGCAGCACAAAAATTATACGAAGGTGTTCAAATTCAGGGCCATGGAACAATAGGTCTTATAACCTATATGAGAACCGACTCACTTCGTATTTCAACAGAGGCCTTATCAGACGCAAGAAAACTGATATCAGAAAAGTACGGCAATTCTCTGCTTCCTGAAAAGCCAAATGTATATAAAACTAAAAATTCAGCACAAGACGCACACGAAGCAATAAGACCAACTTACGTATCTATAACTCCGGCAGAAGTAAAAGACCAGTTGCCATCAGATATGTATAAGGTATATAAACTCATTTGGGAGCGTTTTGTTGCCTCACAGATGAAACCTTCAATTTATGAAACTGCAACGGTTGATATTAACGCTGGTGAATACGGTTTTCGTGAAAGCGGTTCTAAACTTATATTTAAAGGCTATATGAGCGTATATGTTGAAGGCACAGATGATAACACTAATGAAAAGGATAACATTCTGCCTCTATTAGCAAAAGGCGAGAAATTATCGCTTGTTGATCTTAAAGGCGAACAACATTTTACGCAGCCACCACTTAGGTACACCGAGGCAACGCTAATTAAAGCACTTGAAGAAAAAGGCATCGGCAGACCAAGTACCTACGCGCCGACAATCACAACCATTACCGCTCGTGGCTATGTAGGCAGGGACAAAAAGCTATTAGTACCTACAGAATTAGGAACTATTGTTACCGATATTTTAGTAGCTCATTTTCCTGATATAGCAGGTGCAGAATTCACTGCTGAAATGGAAGAGCGTCTTGACAAAATCGAAAGTGGAGATATTGATTGGGTTGATATTTTATCAGATTTTTATGTTCCTTTTTCAAAAAGCATAGAAGAGGCAACTAACGCAATAGGAAAAGTTAAAATTGCCGACGAAGAATCCGATGTTATATGTGAAAAATGCGGCAGAAAAATGGTGTACAAAATGGGCAGATTTGGAAAATTCCTAGCTTGCCCCGGCTTTCCTGAATGCAGAAATGCAAAACCCATAGTAAAAGAAACGGGTGTTGATTGTCCAAAGTGCGGCAAAAAAATCTTAGAAAAGAAATCAAAGACAGGTAAAATCTACTACGGATGTGAAGATAATCCAAAGTGCGACTTTATGATTTGGGATGCTCCCGTAAAAAATGAAAAATGCCCACAATGTGGCAGCATCCTGATTAAAAAGAAAGGCAAAAAGGCCACAATATCCTGTATTAATCCGGATTGTGATTACAAAAAATAATTTCTGTGAGGTGAGATTATGAAAAATATAGTTAAAAAATTAAAAATTAACCATAATCTTACTGACTCGGAGTTTATAAAGCTCATCAAAAACAGTAAATATGATAAAGAATTATTTAAAGAAGCAGATGCTATAAGGCGCGAAAACTATGAAAATCACGTTTATATTCGCGGTCTTATAGAATTTACAAGTTATTGCAAACAAAACTGCTACTATTGCGGTCTAAGACGCGATAACAAAAATGCTAACAGGTACAGGCTCACAAAAAAAGAAATCCTTAGTTGTTGCGAAGAAGGTTATAAATTAGGCTTTCGCACATTTGTGCTCCAGGGCGGCGATGACGACGGATTTTCTGATAATGACATCTGCGAAATTGTAAAAAAAATAAAGGCAAGCTTTCCTGATTGTGCAGTAACGTTATCCATCGGAGAAAGAGATTATGAAGTATACAAAAGCTTTAAGCTAGCCGGTGCAGACAGATATCTTCTTCGTCACGAAACTGCAGACAACGAGCATTATAGTATGTTGCACCCAAAAAGCTCTACTGCTCTAAAACGTCAAAAATGCTTGTTTGATTTAAAGGAACTTGGCTTCCAGGTCGGTTCCGGTTTTATGGTAGGTTCGCCATTTCAAACAACAGAGCATATAGTAAAAGACTTAAGATTTTTACAAAAGCTCCAGCCCGATATGATAGGAATCGGTCCTTATATTCCCCATTGTGATACGCCGTTTTTCGACAAAACTGCAGGGACACTTTCGCTTACACTTCGCATGATATCTATATTAAGGCTTATGTTTCCAAAAGCTCTCATCCCTGCAACTACTGCATTAGGAACTATAAAAAAAGGCGGCAGAGAGTTAGGATTATCAGTCGGAGCAAATGTAGTTATGCCTAATTTATCGCCGATTAACGTTCGAAAAAAGTATGCAATTTACGAAAACAAAATATGCACCGATGATGAATCGGCAGAGGGTTTAGCTTCTCTTAAAGAAAGCGTTAAAAAGACAGGCTATGAAATAGTTACAGATATCGGACATGCCAAATCCTATCTTAAGGAGTAATACTATGGTTAAAAGATTTTTTCTGATTTTTATATGCTTTATTTTAGTATTTTCATTTGTGTCGTGCGGCAATAAAACAAATGATGAAGAATCAGTCATAGTAAAAGAAACTGAAAATTCAAAGGACTATACACTTGATGAGTCTCATATCGCCAAAAAAATTACTTTTACAGAAGACGGCATAAAGATTACCATTGAGGATATTCTTTATGACGAAATTGTTACCTGGCTTAAATTTACAGTTGAAAACAATACTGAAAAAGCAATTAAGATACTAACGACAGATTTATCAATTAACGATATCATGTGTAATTATTCTTTACTTACATATGTAGAACCAAAAAGCACTAAAACTGATTTTCTAGAAATCAGCAACGAGTGGTTTTATGATTTAGATATCCGTACAATCAAGGATATAGAGTTAACAGTCAGAATACTGGATGAAAATTCAGAAGAAATTAAAAAGTCTGATCCTTTGAAAGTGTTGACCGACGCATCAAAAAAATACGTGCAGCAATACAAAAAAGAAGGCTCTGTAATTTACGAAAAAGATAACGTGCTAATCATTTCACAGGGAATTAAAAAAAGCAAACTTTCAGACGATACAGAGCTTGGATTGTTTATAGAAAATAACACCGATAAACACTTTTCTGTTATGTTAGACGAGGTTTTAGTAAACGACAAAGTAATTGCACCGACTTTCATAGTTTCAGTCGGGGCAAAAAAAGTAGCAGTCGACTCAATTCTTTTTTCAAAAGAAGCGTTGAGTATAGCAAATATAGAAAAAATCACAAATTTAAAACTCTCATTTAAAGCCATTAATCAATCATCTGAAATGGTGTTTAAAACAGAGACAATTGAAATTTCCTTTGAGTAATATAAGTTGTTTACCCAGCATAAAATTTAATTAGCTTATGCGGAGGTAAATACTATGTTACGAAAAAAGCAATTTATAAAAGATGTATTTTTGCTCACCGCAGTATCTCTTTTGATGAGAGCGGTGAGTTTTTCTTTTAATGTATATATAGCGAACAAAATAGGAGCATCAGGCATGGGACTTTTTGCTCTTATTATGTCCGTATACACTTTTGGAATAACCCTGGCAACATCAGGGATAAATCTTGCTTCTACAAAGATTATAGCAGAGGAAATCGCTCAGGGAAAAAACTTAAAAAAAGCTGTTAAAAAATGTACACTTTATGCTCTTTTTTTTGGTGTTTTGGCATTTTTTATTGTTTTTTTTGCATCTGGTTTTTTTGCAAATAATATAGTAGGTGATACGCGTATTAAACTTCCGCTAAAAATACTCTCGTTGTCACTCCCCTGCGTTTCCATATCATTTGCTCTATCAGGTTATTTTATAGCATCACGAAAAGTTTATAAAAATTCTTTAGTGCAAATAGCTGAACAGACTATTAAAATTTTTACTGCTGTTTTTCTTTTAAATAAATTAGATGTAAAGAATGCAGAAAATGCCTGTATTGCCCTGGTTTTAAGCGGAACCATATCAGAAATAGCCTCATTTTTAATTTTATCTGTTGTTTATAAACTAGATATAAAAAAAGAGCAAACAAAAGTATCTAAAGACCTTTCTAAGCGAGTGCTAAGGTACGGCCTCCCCGTTGCTCTAAGCGCCTATCTTCGTTCAGCGCTTACAACCACAGAGAACACCTTAATACCTAAATCACTCGAAAAATTCAGTGGAGAAAAAGAAAAAGCATTATCATCTTATGGTGTAGTCCACGGAATGGTTATGCCCATGATTTTTCTGCCGTCAGGGATCGTGAGTTCTGTTGCGACCTTGCTTGTACCTGAAATAACAATGCTCAACAAATTAAAAAACTACAAAAAAATTGACCGTCTCATAGAACGTATATTGTCACTGACTCTTACATTTTCTATTGGAGCATCAGGGATTTTATACTTTTTTTCATATGAGCTTTCTATGTTTATTTATAAAAATCAAGACGTTGCATACTACTTAAAGCTGGTTGCTCCCATTGCTGCAATAATGTATGCCGACGGGGTTGTAGATGCAGTATTAAAAGGTCTTAATCAGGAGATTTCTGCTATGAGATATGATATTGTTTTGTCTTTTGTATCTATATTTTTAATTGTAACCTTAATTCCAACAAAGGGCGTTTTAGGATATATTGTTATAATTTATATTTCAGAAATGATAAATGCATTTCTTAGCATTTCACGCCTTATGGAGGTCTCTGATTTCGATATAAAACCTTTTTCTTGGACAACAGTTCCCGCTATTTCTATACTTGTATCGTGCTTTTTTGCCAAGAGCGTTTTTGGAAATAGTTTAATCGGTATTTTGTTTTCATCACTTCTGTATGCGCTTATTATGTTTCTTTTTCGCGACAGATCGCACACTTTACAAAAACTCAAACATGTGCTAAAATAATAAAGAAAGCTCATATCTTGGAGGCGACAAAATTGGCTACTGTATGGACCGATGAACAATTATCTGCAATAGAATCCAAAAATCAAAATCTACTTCTTTCTGCTGCTGCAGGAAGCGGTAAAACTGCTGTGCTTGTTGAAAGAATAATTTCAAAAATCACAGGCGAAAATCCTGTCGATGCTGACAAGCTTTTAGTTGTTACATTTACTAACGCTGCAGCAAACGAAATGCGCGAACGAATTATTTTAGCTCTTGAAAAAATTCATCTTAAAAATCCGCAGGACAAGCATATTTTGCGCCAGTTGACACTTATCAAAAAAGCACAAATCACTACAATTGATTCTTTTTGTATAGATGTTTTGCGAAAGAACTTTACACACGCAAATCTGTCTCCTAATTTTTCCATTGCTGATCCAGCCGAAAGCAAGGTTATGCTTGATGAGGCTTTAGATAGTGTAATTAATGAAATGTATGACGATAAAGCTTTCGGCTCTACATTTCTTGCTTTGATGGAATCGTATGCCAACTCTAAAGCAAACGACAAAGCTTTTCGTGAATTACTCACATCTATATACTATTTTTCTACAAGCCTTCCCTCTCCCACAGATTGGCTTGACGGTGCAGCGGAGCACTTTTTAATTAAAGAAAATTTTTCCACTTCAATCTACAACGATATTATCCTAAAAGAAGCTCACGCAGAGTGCGAAAGAGCTGTTTCTGAATACAAAATAATGATTGAACTTGCACAAGAGGATACACTTTACGATTTTGTTTCTATTTTAAAAGAAGAACAGCAATTCTTTAAAGATTGCACAAGCATTTTCGATTATGATACTTTAAGAGGTGTTATTTTAGGCTATACTTTTAAAAGGCGTCCGGCAACTCCTAAAAATATTACACCCATACACATAGATACAATAGGAGAAATGCGTTCAAAAATAAAAGAGCGGCGTATGGGAAAGCTGTGCGAAAAGCTCCTTAATCTTTCCTCATCCCAGCAGGAGGCTGCCATTAATAAAATGCATCCTTTGATGGAATGCCTTTCTGAAACTATAAAAAGATTATCAAATAGATTTTCTGATATGAAGCTTTCTAAAAACATTCTTGATTTTTCAGATTGCGAACACTATTGTCTTGATGTTTTAAATAACGATGATGTCGCAAATGTTATTAAAAACCAATATGAAGAAATTTATATCGACGAATATCAGGATACATCAAAGCTGCAAGAGGCGATTTTTTCCCGTATAAAGAGGGATAATAACCTTTTTATGGTAGGCGATATAAAGCAAAGCATTTACAGATTCAGAAATACAGACCCTATACTTTTTAAAACCAAAAGAGATTGCTACGTCAAAAACGAGGACACAAATGACCGGAAAATTATTCTTTCTAAAAACTTCAGAAGCAGAAAAAATGTCCTTGACTCTGTAAACTATATTTTTGAAAGAATAATGTCAGAAGACTCAGGAGAAATAAATTATAACGAAGACGAAAAGTTGTATCTTGGCGCAAACTACCCCCCTGATTCACCAAACCCAATTGATTATGACACAGAGCTTGCAATAATTGATTCTACCTCTGTTTCCCAAACAGATGACAGTGACCTTGGCAAAATTGAGCTTCAGGCAATGTACTGTGCTAAAAAAATTTCCGAATTGATTGAAAGCGGAGTCGAAATTTTTGACAAAGGTGCATACAGGAAAATAACATATAAGGATATCTGTATAATTTCAAGAAACGTAAAAGACAATTCCATTATCTTAAATGCCGTTTTCTCAGACTACGGTATACCTTGCTATGCTGAAAACACAGGCTCATATTTTCAAAGCAGAGAGATTGAAATTATCTTATCCTTACTTGCAGTAATCGACAACCCATATCAAGATCTGCCTCTTCTTTCTGTTTTGCGTTCTGTCATATTTAACGTATCATCAGAAGAACTGGCTCTCATTCGTTCCTATGACAAAAAAGCACCGTTTTATAGTGCAATGATTGAGTGCAGCAAATCAGACAGTGATGAAGGCAGGCTTTGTCTTGACATTATAAACAGCATAGAGAGTTTTTCAAAAAAATCAAATTACATGAGTGTATCAGAGCTGATTTTAGATATATATAACACTACGGGATATTATGACGCGCAGCAGACCTTGCCCAATGGTGTTATAAAATGTGCTAATCTAAGGCTTTTATACAATCGTGCTAAAGCCTACGAAAATACAGGGCTAAAGGGCCTTTATAGCTTTATAAACTTTATAAATAATTTTAAAGAAACAGGCAACGATTTAGAAACAGCAAAACTTATCGCTGAAGGAAACGATGCAGTTCGTATAATGAGTATTCACAAAAGTAAAGGTCTTGAATTTCCTGTTGTAATTCTTTTTGCTGCAGAACATCAATTTAACATGATGGATTTACATCGCAATGTGCTGTATCATGCTGACTTTGGATACGGTCCTAAATTTGTGGACACCGACCTTAGGATTACATATACATTCGCTCCGCGTGCAGCTTTGGAACGAGTGCTCTATCGCGAAAGCGTTGCAGAAGAGATGAGGATATTGTATGTTGCACTAACTCGTGCCAAAGAAAAACTGATAATAGTTGGCTCTGACAAAAACATAAAATCTAAAATACAAAAATGTATGCCAGGAGATAATAACAAGCAGATACACGCCTCTATAGTATCAGAGCACGTATCTTATCTTGACTGGATAATAATGGCTTTAATAGACCATAAATGCGGCGGCGAATTAAGAAAATACATCGATAACGACCGCAGTATGTATATAATCGAAGACGAAAGCAAATTTACAGTAAAGATTATTGATGACATAGATGAATTAAACGGACTAAAGGCAACGTGCGATTTGCCATTATCTCATACTGAAATTAATATCGATAAAATATCGTCTTTAGTTAATTTTAAATATCCAAACATTGACGAGACAAAGCTTCCGTCTAAAATCACCGTGAGTGAGCTTAAAAAAAGGCGCGAAGAGAGTTTATCAGAAGGGTTTGATATTTTTAAAAAGAGAAAACAAATAAGTGAAAAAACCACAGGTCTTACAGTGTCAGAAATAGGCATAGCTTACCACACTGTACTGCAAAAATGTGATTTATCCTCTCCCCTTTCTACGCGCGATGACGTAAAAAAACAAATAGACGATATTAAAAATCGCGGATTCCTAACTGAAGAAGAAGCAGGCGCTGTGAACCCTGATAAAATTTTAAAATTCTTCAGTTCCGGAATTGGAAGAATGGTGCTTTCTGCAAAAGAGGTCAAAAGAGAATATATGTTTGGTGTAGGTATCAAAGCAAAGAATTTTATTACTACAACAAACAGCGAAAAAGAAATAATGCTACAGGGTGTAATAGATTGTCTGCTTATAACGGATAACGGAATTATAATTATAGATTATAAAACTGACAGAAGTTTTGATGCTAAAGATACAGTTGAAAAGTACAAAATTCAGCTCGATTGCTACAAATATGCAGCAGAGGTAATATTTAAAAAGCCCGTAATTAGAAAAATTTTATATATGCTAGAAAGTGATATGGGAATAACATTATAATAAAGGTTGTGGCGTATGCCACAACCTTTATTTCTTTAAAATTTTTCTTTTAATCGGCGGAACTATCGCCGTTTTCCACATACCAAAATGGAATATCATAAGCATAGGATAAAGCTCTAGTCTGCCTGCCAACATATCAAACATCAAAACATATTTTGAAAACGGAGTAAAATTTGAAAAATTTCCCATAGGACCAACTTCTCCAAGACCCGGCCCTATATTATTAAGTGCTGTCGTAACAGCTGTAAAGTTAGTAATTAAATCATGTTCATCAAAAGCAATTAAAAATACAGATATTACAAAAATCATAATGTAGGTTATGAAAAATACGTTAGTTGAACGAATTGTTTCGTGATTTACGACCTTTCCCTCCATTTTGATTTTCTTAACACTACCAGGATGAATATTTATCATTATTTCCTTTTTAACTGTTTTTAAAAGCATCATTATACGTGACACCTTAATACCGCCGCCAGTACTGCCTGCACATGCACCTATAAACATTAAAATCAGCAGTATGACCTTTGACTCAGATGGCCACAAATTAAAGTCGATTGTTGAAAATCCCGTAGTGGTAATTATGGACGATACCTGAAAAAAACTGTGCCTGATTGTCTGTTCTGCACCCATTCCAAGATGAAATATGTTTGTATAAATAATAATAGTAGCCACAATTATTATCAGAAAATAGCATCTTACTTCTTCATACTTAAACGCCTGCCTGAAGTGCTTTGTGAAAATTAAAAAATACGCACCAAAATTGATTCCAAAAAGCATCATAAATATGCTAATTACCCATTGTATATACGGTGAATATGTGGCAAAGCTGTCGTTCTTTATTCCAAAGCCTCCTGTTCCAGCAGTAGCAAAAACCGCAGTCAGAGCATCAAATACCGGCATTTTCCCCGCAATTAAAAAAATAAACTCTACACCTGATAAAGCTATATACATAACGTATAATATGCCTGCTGTATTCTGAATTTTAGGAAGCAGGCGTTCAACAGATGGTCCAGGGCTTTCTGCTCTTAATATGTGGATATGCGAACCTCCCTTTAGAGGTCTTATTGCCAAAAGCAACACTAAAACACCCATACCACCTATCCAGTTAGTCAAACTTCTCCAAAAAAGGCTTGAGTAAGACAGAGACTCAATATCAACAAGTATAGATGAACCCGTTGTGGTAAATCCGGATATCATCTCAAAAAGTGCATCTGTAAAAGATGGTATATCGCCATTTAGCACGAACGGAATTGCACCAAATACACTAAACAATATCCACGAAAATGCAACTGTTACAAAGCCTTCCTTTGCATATATTTCCATATCATTTGGTTTTTTGTGACTTAAAGCCAGACCCACTAATATACATAGCAAAGAAACGGCAAAAAAAGCCCAGCCTTGCCCTTCTTTATATATAAGTGCAACAACAGAGGGTAACAACATAAAAAGTCCCTCGATATTTAAAACCCAACCTAAAATATATATTATAGCTCTAATATTCATAATTTTCCTCTTCGGTTTACCGTAAAATATCTGTTATATCTTTAAATCCGCTTTCCAAAGTAACAACAACAACACGGTCTCCAACACAAATTGTATCATTACCACTGGGGATTATAACCTTGCCACCTCTGGTAATGCAAGCAATAAGCAGATCGCTTTTAAGTGGCAAATCCATAATTGGAATGCCAATTACAGGAGCATCTTCTTTTATCTTAAATTCAATCGCCTCTGCTCTATCATTAAAAATATGATAAAGCGTTTCTATATTACTTCCTTTTGAGTGCTTTTTAGCTCTTACATATGCAATAATTGTCTCTGCTGTTATAAATTTTGGATATACCACACTGCCAAGCTCTAAACTATCAAGAACATGATTAAATGTCAGTCGATTAATTTTAGTAATTACCTTCATGTCAGGATTTTGTTTTGCATGAAGTGTTAATAATATATTTTCCTCATCAAACCCTGTTAGCGGTATAAATGATTCTGACTCAGAAAAGTTTTCACGGTCTAAAAGCTTTTCGTCACTGCCATCACCACAGATAATTATTGCATTATCAAGAAGCGTGCTTAATTCTTCACATCTTTCCATATTTCGCTCAACAATTTTTACCTCAATTCCCATATTTAAAAGCTGTTTTGCTAAATAGTATGAGGTTTTACCGCCACCAACAATAAATGAGTTTGCAACTCTATGCGTTTTTAAGCCAATTTTTCTAAAGAAATCATGCGAATCCCTAATTGGCGAAACATACGAGAGCACGTCCCCTGCCTTTAATGAAAATGAGCCGTTAGGTATAATAAGCTCCCCATCGCGCTCTACTGCACATATCAACAAATGAAACGGAAATTCCTTTTGAAGCAAATGAAGAGGCATACCGCAAATCATATTGCCATCAGGAATTTTAAATGTAATCATTTCTACCTGTCCTCTGGCAAAGGCGTTTATGGAAAGCGCTGACGGAAATTTTAAAAGTCTTGCAATTTCGTTTGCCGTTTCAAGTTCAGGATTTAATATGATTGAAAGCTCCAATTTTTCACGAAGATAGTGAATTTCCTCGCTGTAATCAGGATTTCTTACTCTTGCAACTGTTGAGCAGTTACCTACTTTTTTTGCCATTGTACAACACAAAATATTTAACTCGTCTGAATCAGTTACAGCAATGATAAGGTCTGCATGTTCTATACCCGCGTCCATCTGAACCTTATAGCTCGATCCATTACCTACAATGCCTAAAACATCGTATGTTTCACATATGTCATGAACTACATCTTTATTTTTATCAACAATTGTGATATCATGTCCCTCTTCACAAAGGCGCGAAACTAAAGTTCTGCCAACCTTTCCACAGCCGATAATAATTATATTTAAACCTTTATCTTCTTTCTTTTCTTTTCTTTTAAACATAATGAAATTCGCCTTTCTTAAGCAACGTCTATATGCGTATTATACTCTTATAGCATATTTTTGTCAAGTACAAAAGAACGGACCGAAAGGAATACTTTCAGTCCGTCAAATTATATTTTTTTACCAGCCAAAGAATGAGAAAAAGTCAGATGGAACATACTGTTTTACGTCATTCTTTTTTGTTTCATGCTCTGCATTTTTAGTTGGTTTTTCTTCTTGCAGAACAACAGAGCATTTTATCTTAGAACCGTTTCTTGAAATTAAAAACGTAATCTTATCGCCAACCTTATGCTCATCGCGAATCTGATTAATTTCATCAACGCTTTCAACTTTCTTTCCATCACATTCAATAATTACGTCGCCTTTTTTTATACCTGCTAAATCTGCTGCGCCGCCTAAAATTACAGAGTCAACATATACACCTATGGGCAAATCGTTTACTCTTGCAATTTGCTCCGTCACATCTATTCCTGTAATACCAACTAAAGGTCTTCCCGTCACATATCCATTTTTAATAATGGATTCAATTATCGGGACTGCCTCATTCATAGGAATTGCAAATCCTAATCCCTCAACATCATAGCCAGTTGACTTTGCAGTGGTTATGCCGATAACCTGACCATATATATTTATTAACGCACCACCTGAATTACCAGGATTGATAGCTGCATCAGTCTGGAGCATTGTCATTTGGCGCTCATCAATTATCATTGTTCTGTTTATTGCACTTATATAACCAACTGTAAGTGTGCTTACTAATTCCTCTTGTAGCGGATTGCCAATAGCAACTGCCATATCACCTACACGCAAAAGAGCAGAATCGCCAATTTCGGCAACAGGAAGTTCCTTTTCAGATGATACCTTTAAAACAGCTAAATCGGTTCTTGCATCTTTGCCAATAACTTCTGCGTCAAGACTCTGACCTGCAATTGTTTTAACAGTTATAATTGACGCTCCATCAATTACGTGATTATTTGTAACGATGTATCCGTCAGGAGTCAAAATAACACCTGATCCACTACTTGCACTGGTTTTTATTCCATTTCCTGCGGTTGAAATAATACTTACAACAGCAGGCGAAACCTTATTATATATTTGCGGAATTGACAGTGCTTTTGCGTTTTCATCGCTCACTAAAGGCTTAACTCCTCCGTCTTCACTCTCTGAGATAGAAAGGGTATTACCATAAGGCGCGTAAATTTTACTATCGTTATTTTTGCTATTTAAGAAAATAGCAGAAAAAATACCAAAACAAATCGCAGTTGTCAAAACAGAGCTTATTACCGAAGCTAAGATTACGCGATTCTTTCTTGCCTTTTTAACCTTTGGCCTATAAACAGACAGCGCATTTTTTTCTGATACCATACCTGAAATGGCAGGTCCAAATTCGTCCTCGCTTAAGTAATATTCTTGATTTTTGTCGCCAAAAGCATCATTTGCAGCAACATTTTCGCCAAAAAAATCGTTTTCGTTATTATAATTATTTTCAAATTCACTCATCAGTTTGTCCTCCTAAAAGAATCTATGTATATATAATATACAATATTTTTTACTTTGGTATGAACAAATTGTTAAAAATATGCTTTTTTTGTCCTTTTTCGATGCAAAATCCAATTAAATAAACAAAAAATACTCACAGAAAATAGGCTTCCTAAAAAGTCAATCAAAACATCTGATACCCTTCCTGCCCTGCCATCTATAAATAATTGATGTATTTCATCACTAATCGAATAACACAAAGAAAACGAAAGTGCAATTATCACGCTTGTTTTTAACGATAGATTATAACTTCTGGCTAACATCACAGTAAACAGAGCTAAAAGCGCAAACTCTGCTGCGTGAGCTACTTTTCTTATTGCTTTATGCATTGTATCAAAATTTTCTCCGTCAAAATCTTTCATTACATCTATATCTATGTTAATCAACTTTAATATTCTTGTTGTAATCTCGTGACTTATTCTTCTTGATATTTCAGCATTATCCGAAGAAAATGTAAATATCATACAGCAAGTAAAAATAACCAGAAACCACAATATGATTTTTTTAATCATAAATACCTCACATTTATCAAATAAGCCGCACCAAATGTGCGGCTTATCTTTTTATTCATAATAATATCTTCTTCTTTTTTTGTAATAGTACTTTTTAGCCCTCGTATCATATGCATCATTCATAACAAAGCCTAAGATATCCGCTTTTGCAAAGCCAAGCAGGGAAATAGCTTCCCTTACTGCATAGATATGTGAGCTTTCCTTTCTCATTACCAGCACTACACCTGTTACAAACTGTGTCAGGTAAATCGTCTCAGCAACAACACCTACAGGCGGTGTATCAATAAAGATATAGTCGTATTGTTCAGACAAAATTTCAAACATTTTTTCAACTTCATCAATCATCAAAAGCTCTGAAGGGTTAGGTGGAACACGACCCGATGTTATGCAATCAAAGTTTAGCCCTTCAGGTCTTACAACTATTTCTTCCAAAGTACAAAAGCCACCCAAATAGTCAGAAAGGCCATTTCTTTTTCTATCAGTATTTGTATAACGCGCAATCTTCGGTCTTCTAAGGTCAGCATCTATTACCAGTACCTTTGCATTAGAATCTGCAAAAGCTGAAGCAACATTTATGCAAACCGTACTTTTTCCATCATTTTGTTCTGCGCTTGTAACAAGAATTATCTTACATTTTTCTTTTTTTCCCGCCATAGCAAACATCAGATTTGCACGTATATTCTTAAAGCTTTCCTGAATTTGATTTAATTCCTTTAATTGCTTTGGTTCTTCAATTTTAGGTATTAAGGTTTTAAAAAACATTTATATCTATCCTCTTACTTTTGTTTGGTTTGCAATTTAAGCCGTCGCTTTTTTAGTTTTTTTGCTCTCTTTTGTTCCTTTTTTACTGGTTTTTTTAGATGCCATTGTAAAATGTGGAATTTCTCCCAAGATTGGATATTTAAACATTTCTGATACAGTATCTACATCTTTTACTTTATTGTCGAGCATTTCAATAGAAAAAACAAGTATCAGGCTCAGCAAAAGACCTATAACTGCTCCAATTTCAATGTTTCTTATAAGATTTGGCGAAGATGGATTTGGTGAGTAACTCGGCTGGTCTAAAACCTTCGCACTACTACCCTCAACTATCTCATTTACAAAGCCAGGAGCTAAGTCTATAATCTTCTGTGCAATGATATGTGAATGCTGTGGATTGGCGGTTGTAACGGCAATTACTAATATTTCAGTTTCATTCTTAGAATCCATAGAGAGCATCCCTAAAATCTGACCCGGTGTATAGCCCAAGTCACTCTCCTCTGCTACCAAATGCAAAAAAGTATTACTTGATAGCAATTCCGCATAGGTTGCAACTAGCTCTTTTCTTACCATTACAGTGCTTAGGTTAACCTCTTTTATAATATCCTGATTTAAAATATCAGCTCTATTCTCTGTATATAGCGTTCCGTATGATGTATACATAGGTGTAACAAACGTTATTGTAATAATAGCTGAAGCTATTCCACCGGCAATTACTGCTATTGCAATATACCACCAACGCTTTAAATATAGTTTTAATAAATCCATTATGTTTATTTGCTTATCCACGAAATTATCTCCCCAAATTAAAGTTTTCTTGTGCTAACTTATTTTATAAAAATCGCTTTTGCGTACGCTCCGCTGTATGGAAGGTATATGTCCATAAGTGGGCCTTTCGTCTCAAAAACAACGTAAAACTCGTCGCTTTCACCTACTGTATGACCTACAGGCTGTTTAATAACCTTTGACAGAAGCTTATCAACAGAAACCTGCTGATTTTTATCTTTTGTTGCTTTAACTAAAAATTTAGCTGCAAATACCACATTACCGTTTTGTCTGTATGAAAGCGCCGGGTAATATGTAGCCTCCAATGTGCAGCCTGTGCTTTGATTTGCTAAAGAAACAACCTCCGATAAATAACCACGATATGTAACTGCCATCATATTAGCAGATTTGTATGCATTTTTAGCAGAAATTGTATTCTTCTTTAATGCATAAACACCGATTGGTGTACCTTCAATTGTGTGCTTGAAATCCATATAATTTTCAGGCATCTGAGAACCTAGTGTATTAATTTTTGCATTGATTTTACCGCTATCTGTATAACCAACACCCAAACCTGCAATTTCATTAAACTGAACTAAAAATGCTGCATATTCTTTTATGCTAACTGTTTCATTTGCTCCAAGTGCAGCAGAAGCCTTAAGCTTTATGCCATTTTTGTTTGCAAATGTTAAATAAACATTTTCCCAGGCTGTACTGTCAGCATTTATGCAATCAGAATAATAGCCATTAATTTCACCTATTGCATCGGGGGTTGTGCCTCTTCTTGTAAACCCGTAAAGAATTGCAGAAATTGTGTCCTGCTTTGTTGCAGGCTGATTGAATTTTTCAAGATTATAGTAGTCATCGCCCCAGATTTTTGACGATAAAACAAACATCTCATGGTCATATTTGTTACCTAAAGGCTCAAAAATTTCGCCTTTACTATTTAAAAGGTCATTTCCTACAAAATTGATGTCATTGCCGTCAGCTCCAAAGACAATCGCCATCCTTGCAACCTCTGCATAGGACAATTTCTTATCAGGAACATATTTGCTGCCTTCCAGCAGGTCTAATGACTCATAAGTAGCCTTTAATATTTCATCACTTATAACATCAATGAAGTTGAATTTCTGGTTTTTAGCAACAAGCTCGCGAGAACGAATAATTAAAGTTGCAGCCTCCGCACGTGTCAACGAACTGTCAAGCCTTAAATTAATACCATCATCGCCTTTTAAAAGACCGATTGTATATGCCCAGGAAGTTGCATCAGGATTTGTTCCCTGAGAACTTATAGCACCAGGTGCTAGAGTGTGCCTTGGTGAACCATTTCTTTTCCATATAAGGTTGATTACATCATAACGTTTAATGTCAACATCGGGGTGAATACGCCCTTCATTTGCTTCTAACCCGGACCACATAATATAATCATATGCCCAGTGATTATTGTTAATATCAATATATGTGCCATTGAATTTCACATTCCATTTGCCAATCATTTTGGCAAATTCAGCACGTGTAACAGATTTGTTTGGCTTAAAAGTTCCATCACTATATCCGTTAATGGTACCTTCATTTACCAATGCTTTAATACTTTGGTATGCCCAATGGTTTGAAGACAAATCTGAAAAACTGGCTGCATTAACACATACACATAAAGGCATAACGATACATATGGCAAGTATCAGCGATATTATTTTTTTCATAATAATCTCCATTCTGCCGCAGTAGCGACTTCTAATCTTGTGTAAATATTGTATTTTTAATCAAATCAACAGCGTCTTTAGAAATATCACACTCAAGCTCATAAATAGGTGTTTTTTTTATTATTTCGTTTATTAAGTCCATATGTTTTTCCATTAATTCCTGGAAAATAGGTTTTCTTGTTTCATTTAAAAGCTTTACAACAATTTCTATCGTTGTAAGAGAGCGAACCTTGTTCTCGTTTCCCTGCTTTAAAAAAACAATTGATTTAAGTGGCAAAGTCAGATTTTCGTTAATTTCTGACTTACCACTCCAAGGAGTACCAGAAGCTAAAAAGCCTTCATCATCTTTTACAATTATAGGCGTGTCGTCGTTAAATAACACAACATCTTCAGGATAATATTCCTTCCAAAGTGCCGTGTGAGTAGACTTGCCTGTACCTGATGGAGCAGAAAATAAAACTGCCTGCCCTTTATATGAAACAGCTGCAGCATGTAAGAGCATGTTTCCCCTTACCGTCTGGCAAAAAGAAAAAGCATCGCCCAAAACGTGATGCAACATGCGGTCTGTCGAAAAGTCAATAAATAAATCATCAATATTAAAATATTCGATGGTCACTTCCGTACCGGACTTATTAAAATCCATACGATTAAGGGTTAGTCTTGTTTTGGAATGTTGCTTGATAGCAGAGTAGCCTTCATCTCCCCTATCTATCCAATACCAAGTGTCTAACCTGTTAAAATCTCTTCCCGCAGGAACTAAAATATCATTATTAAATTTGAAGTTTACACAGATATCCGGCACAGTGTGCGTATCTGTTGCCAGATACGCACTTAATCTATGCTCTAGATATTCGTTTTGTAAACCTTTAATTTCAATTAAACTGTTTGCAATACGATAAATCATTTTTTTAATCAATTAGCTCGCCATATAGGTGCCGTCGTATGACATACCAGTTCCTTCAGATGACAACGCAATGCTATAAGCACGGCTTGCTGTCGTCTGCATCTGACTTGATGTAGCACCTTTATACACTGTTGTAGGTACAGCAGCGATATTTTCTTTGAGCTGTAATTCGATTACGTTAATGCTCGGTTTTACGTACATTTTCATTATATCTCTACCTCCCTATTAATCTTGAACTGTTGTGTTAGCTACATTAGCACCTGATACTGCAACTTTTCCAGCGTTATCATAAGCATATACAGCAACTTTGTAGTCCATGCCAGCTTTGATAACTTCAGCTTCTGCATCATCAGACTGGTCAATGATCTGAACAGCAAATAAACCGTTGTCGTTTAATTTTGCCTGATAGATGCCATTTGCAAATGTTGTTGCAAACTCTGCTTCTGTATATGACTTACCAAAAAGAGCGTCATCTGCACTGTTTGCCATAATAACTATACCATACTGTGTAGCGTCTGTAACACGACCAACAACTGTAAGCTTTCTGTCGCCTGCATTTGTACTGATGTCGATTTCACCTTCGTCTTCAACAACGTCAACCTTGCTGTCTGCTGTAGCTACAAGAGCACCAACGTTAGCAACTGAAGCTGTAGATGCAGCTACTTCTGGAGCCTGAGCGCCTTTTGTAACTGCGATAACGATATCTTCATCGTTATCAGTAAAGCTTGTAAGTGTTACTGAAAGAGCCTCTGTTTCATCGTTGTAATCAAATGCGCTAACTACAGCATTTGTTGCTGTAACATCTGTTACTGTCTGACCAGCATCGCATGGGTATGTGATGTTAAGAGCCTTAGATGCTTCATTGTTAGGAATTAAAGCTATTTCATTACCATCAAGCTTGATAGATCTTCCTTCGATTACAGCAGAAGCTGCGCTTGTTGCGCCTGTGTAACCAACCTTAACAGCACCTTCAAGATCATCTTCATCAACACGGAAAGAGAATGTCGCTGTGCTGTCAACAACAGCTTCCTGGCCAATATATGCTACGTCTGATGGATTATCTTTGTTTGTAGCATAGTAAGTAGCGTATGCGGCACTACCAAGACCTGTAACTGTTACATTTACGTCAATTTCTGTTGCATTAGTTGCATTGTAAGATGTTCTTGTTGTAACTAAAACATCTGCTGATGCACTTACTGCAAAACAAACAACCAATGCGATAGCTGTAGCTAAAGCAGCAATCTTTTTAAGTGTTTGAATTTTAACCATTGTTTTTCCTCCTTGATTTTAATTTATCAATAATAGTCCGAGGGGGGGATATTATTAAGCTCTTTAAGTGAGCCGTTCTGCAAAATGTAAGTTTTGTCACACGCCTGCATAACTTCACGCCTGTGCGAAATTATAATACAGGTTTTATCTGTCATTGTTTTAATTGAATTAAGAAGCTTTTCCTCCGTTTGTAAATCGAGTGAAGAGGTCGCTTCATCAAGTAAAAGTATCGGAGCATCAAAATACAAAGCTCTTGCAATAGCCAATCTCTGTATTTGACCCTCGGACAGACCGTGACCTTTTTCGCCCAATATGGTATTAAACCCATCAGGCAATTTGTTAATGTCATCTAAAATCTGTGCTGCTTGCGCTGCACTAATTACCTTATCTAAATCAGGTTTTTCATCACAAAAAGTAATGTTGTCATAAATTGTACCGGACAAAATCAGATTGCCTTGCGGAACATACGAAAACAATCTTCTGGTTCCAGATGAAAACTCAATTTTTCTTCCGTTTGTAGTGACGTACGCATCTCCTGAATCAGCATTTATGACAGATAAAAGAATTTTAGAAAGTGTACTCTTTCCCGCACCTGATATGCCACACAGAGCAATAAACTCTCCCTTTTCTACAACAAGGTCTACTCCGTTTAACACATTAACATCTCCATATGAAAAATGAACATCTGAAAACGTGAGATTTTCAAAGCCTTTTATATCATTTTCGGTAAAAGATTCTTTTTCTTCATCTTCTTTTATATCATCTAAATCTATGAGTCTTTCTGTACTTGCCAACACCATATAACACTGTGGAAAAAGTGAAGCTACTTCACGAAACGGCGACTGTATCTGGCCAACCAGTGCCAACATAGCCATCAAAGTACCAAATGTGATAGCACCAATGCTTAAGCGATACACTCCCCAAAACAGCGCTATATAATATGCTGCAGTCATAGCCAAAAAGAACAATATGTTTGAAATAATACCGATTGTTGAACGTTTTACATTTAATCGGTAGTTCTCATACTGCAGACTCTGTGATTTTTCCCTCATCAAATTTTCTTTCGAAAATGCTTTGACCACTATAAAGTTCTGAATTGTTTCCTGCAGATGCGAACGCACCCTGCCATCGCTTTCACGGCATTTAATATGTAAAGTCTTGATTTTCTTTTTATATATGTATGCTGCTAACAGAATAACAGGACCTAAACACAGGCATGCAAGTGCAAACTGTCTGTCTAAACGATAAAGCGCTGTAAAGCTGAACATTATAGTAGAAATAAGTGCAAATACATTAGGTATAATCTCTGTTGACTTTTCAGAAAGAAGCGATATATCGCTTACCAATCTGTTTAATATCTCACCTGAATGGATTTTTGAAACTTCGCTATAATCTTTTGCGAGCAATTTATAAAAAAGCTCTGTTCTCAAGCTCATCGCAAATTTACCACTGACAGTTATATGGATTCTTATATATACAATCCGCAGTACCAGTTGTGAAATAAGTAGCGCCACCAGTTCAAAAACAGTAACCTTTAGATTCCCGTCTACCTGCTTTGTCGCAACGTCTATAAGACTTTTAGATACAAGCGAAAATTGCACATTAATATATGAAATTGTAATTACGATGGCTATGAGCATTAATAAATATGGTATAAATTTACGAATGCGTTTAAAAATCCAACTACTCGTTTTTACTTTTCGCTCTTGCATTAATTGCCACCCTTTTCTCGACTACTCTGCCAAAAATTCGTGTGTCTTGAGAAGCTTGATAAACTCTTCAACGTCAGCATTAACTTCTTCTGATTTAAGACCATACTCATCTGCTAGGACTGATGCCAGGTTTTCAAATGAGGTTTCCTCTTCCAATTGCTTCCAAAGGAACGCACCGGTTTCATTCAAAGATACAGCAACTGCAAAATCGACTATATTATCGCCCACAGGAACAACTATGTAATCATCAAGTACTTTTCTTAAAATAAATCCTTCTTTTATCTTCACAACTGCCTCCAAAAGATAAGTATAATAGCCTATACTAACTATACGTGGTAAAGTATATCATATGTTTTTTTTAAAGTCAAGGTGTTTTGTGAATTTCGTTAGTTTTTTTATGTTTTTACTTTGTTTTTTGTAAATATTGCAACAAAAATAAATAAAAAAACCGACAATTCGAAGCATCCTGGTTGTCGGTTTTTTTATTTAAACTATTTAATTTCATTAATATCATAAGGAGTCGTCTGATAGACAAAATAATTAAGCCAATTAGTATACAAAAGATTAGCATGTGCTCTCCATGTTGATATAGGTTCTTTTGTATCATCATCGTCAGGGAAATAATTTTCAGGAATCTGTATAGGCAGTCCTAAATTTTTATCCCTTATATATTCTTTCTTTAGTGTTGCCGGGTCATACTCTGAATGTCCGGTTATAAATATCTGTCTTCCATTTTTGCTTGAAACCGCATATACACCTGCTTCTTTTGATGATGACAAAATTTTAAGTCCGGGGACTTTTTCTATGTCTTCTCTCTTAATTGTTGTATGGCGGGAATGCGGAACATAGAAGGTGTCGTCAAATCCGCGCATCAATATAGACTTTTTATAATCAACCTTATGTGGGTATACACCAAATAACTTCTTTTCAAGAGGGTATTTCTTTATTCCGTAATGATAATAAAGCCCTGCCTGCGCTCCCCAGCAAATATGGAATGTGCTTGTAACGTTTTTTTTGGACCACTCCATAATCTCACAAAGCTCGTCCCAATACTCAACCTCTTCAAATTCCATCTGTTCAACTGGTGCACCCGTTATTATAAGTCCGTCAAATTTTCTGTCTTTCACCTCATCAAACGTCTTATAAAATGTTAAAAGGTGCTCTGCCGATGTGTTCTTTGACTCGTATGAGCTTGTTTTCATGAGTTCAATTTCTATCTGCAAAGGTGTGTTACCAAGAATTCTTGACAGCTGTGTCTCTGTATCAATTTTTAAGGGCATAAGGTTTAATATAAGAAGTTTAAGCGGTCTTATGTCTTGTGTTATGGCGCGTTTTTCAGTCATAACAAATATGTTTTCACTTGTTAAAACCTTTACTGCCGGTAGTTCATTCGGTATTCTGATGGGCATACATTACCCTCCTAGAAAATTATTTTTTGAGTGCCTGTTCAATATCTGCGATTATGTCCTCGGCATCTTCTAATCCACAAGAAAATCTTACTAAATCAGGGGTTATACCACAAGCTGCAAGTTCTTCATCATTCATCTGTCTGTGTGTAGCAGAAGCCGGGTGCAGGCAACATGTTTTCGAGTCTGCAACATGTGTTTCGATTGAAGCTAATTTTAAGTTCTTCATAAACCTTTCTGCAGCTTCTCTTCCTCCACGAACACCAAAGCTTACAACACCGCAACCGCCATTCGGCAGATATTTCTGTGCTAAGCTATAGTATTTATCTGTTGGAAGTCCACAGTAGCTAACCCATGCGATGTCTTCGTGTTTTTCTAAATATTCTGCAACCTTTTGTGCGTTTTCTGTGTGTCTTTTCATACGGAGCGAAAGGCTCTCGAGTCCTAAATTAATATAGTACGCGTGCTGCGGTGATTGAATTGATCCAAAGTCACGCATCAACTGTGCTGTTGCTTTTGTTATAAATGCTCCCTCTAAACCAAAGCGCTCTGTATATGTTACGCCGTGATAACTCTCATCCGGTGTGCACAGTCCCGGAAATTTATCGGGATATTTTGTCCAGTCAAATTTTCCGGAATCAACTATAGCTCCACCAACCGAGGATGCATGTCCGTCAATATATTTCGTTGTCGAATGTGTTACAATGTCCGCACCCCACTCAAACGGTCTGCAGTTAATAGGAGTCGGGAATGTGTTATCAATAATCAGTGGGACTCCGTTTTTATGTGCAACACGAGCAAACAATTCGATATCAAGCACATTAAGAGCCGGGTTTGCAATTGTTTCGCCAAACACGGCTTTTGTATTAGGTTTAAATGCCGCCAAAAGCTCTTCTTCTGTAGCATCAGGAGAAACAAATGTAAACTCAATACCCATTCTCTTCATCGTTACAGAAAACAGGTTATATGTGCCGCCATAAATAGCAGATGATGCTACTACATGGTCGCCACAGGAGGCAATGTTAAAGATTGCATAAAAGTTTGCAGCCTGACCAGAAGATGTAAGCATAGCAGCTGTACCGCCCTCGAGAGCTGCAATACGGGCTGCAACATAATCGTTTGTGGGGTTTTGCAGTCTTGTATAAAAATAACCAGACGCTTCTAAATCAAAGAGCTTTCCCATATCTTCACTTGTGTCATATTTAAATGTTGTGCTCTGATATATAGGAATTTGTCTTGCTTCACCATTCTTTGGCGTATAGCCAGCATGAATACATTTTGTATCTAATTTCATTATTTTTCCTTCTTTCGTCTACTTTAAAACAACTTTATGGAAGACTTTCTTGCCTTTTTTTATAACTATTCCATTTTCGAGTTGTTCTTTTTTGATCATATGGTTTGGTTCTGTAATTTTGACATCATCAACAGATACACCGCCCTGCTGAATCAAGCGTCTGCCCTCACCTTTTGACGGAATTAATTTTGCCATCATCATTATGTCTAAAAGCAAGGTTTCGTCATCTAGCAGATCAAGCTCTGTTGTCGGCATATCAGCAGCTGCTCCGCCACCGAAAATTCCTTCTGCTGTTGCTTTTGCCTTGTCGGCTGCATCGGCGCCGTGAACGAGCTTTGTAACCTCATAGGCCAGGCGTACTTTAGCACAGTTAAGGTCGGCACCCTCCCATTTTTCCATTTCGCGAATTTCTTCCATTGGAACAAAAGTGATCATTTTAATCATTCTTACAACATCAGCATCGTCAACATTTCTCCAGTACTGATAAAATTCATAAGGCGATACCTTCTCAGGGTCAAGCCAGAGTGCACCTTTTGCGGTTTTTCCCATCTTTTTGCCGTCTGATGTGGTGAGTAATGTAAATGTCATACCATAGACCTGTTTGTTTTCTTTTCTTCTTACAAGATCAATACCGCCTAAGATATTACTCCACTGGTCGTCGCCGCCAAGCTCCATCTTGCATCCGTAGCGCTTGTTAAGCTCTAAAAAGTCGTAGCTCTGCATTAACATATAGTTAAATTCCAGGAAAGAAAGACCTTTTTCAAGTCTTGTCTGGAAGCACTTAGCTCTTAACATTTCATTTACAGAAAAACACGAACCGATTTCTCTTAAAAATTCAATATAATTTAAATTTCTTAACCAATCTGCATTATTTACCATAATCGCCTTATCATCTGCAAAATCAACGATACAGGAAAGTTGCTTTTTAAAACATTCGCTGTTATGATTAATTACATCTACGGTCATCATCTGGCGCATATCAGTTCTTCCTGACGGGTCACCAACCATAGCTGTGCCGCCGCCTACCAAAGCAATGGGACGATGTCCTGCATTCTGCATATGGCGCATAACTATCATCTGCAGAAAGTGACCAACGTGCAGACTGTCTGCAGTCGGGTCAAAGCCTATATAAAATGTAACTTTTTCTTTTCCTAAAAGTTCTCTTATTTCCTCTTCGTGTGTTGTCTGAGCAATTAGTCCGCGCTCTTTTAAGATGTCATATACGTTTTGCATCATGTCTACTCCTTTGTTAAATAACAATTATCTATATATTATACTACAAACAGGCAATCTTTGCAAGGGTTTTATTGTAGTTCGATAATATTGGATTTTTTTAATATATGTTTATAGTTTTCATGGCAGGTAAACAGCAATACCTGAGAAAACTCACCACTGTTTTCTATAAGGTCTACAGCTTTTTGGAGCCTTTCATCATCAAGTTGCGAAAAGGCATCATCTAATATTACAGTAGGGATTTTGTTATCTGTCAAAACACTCATAGCAGCAAATCTTAAAGCTATATAAATCAAATCATACGTTCCTCGACTCATATATTCTGCCTCTACTATCTCACCGTTTGTCGCCTTAAGGTTTATGTAAAAATTATCATTTGAGCGCATATCTTTATATCTATCGCCCGTTAAGGTTGAGATAAGTTCTGATGCTTTTTTGTTCAGTCTGGGCGCAAAGTTGTTTTTTATTTCCGTATGCGCCTTCGTCAGCCACTCTAGAGCTTTAACAAGTGATGAATACTGCTTTTTGAGTTCTTCTTTTTCCTCGGTCGCATCATTTAGTTCTTTTTCTATTTCATCTTCATTTCTTATTTCTGCAGTTTGTTTTGCTATGCGAAGTGATATTTCATTTGCATCATCTGATATTTTCCGACTTTCGCTCTTTAAAATATTAATCATCTCAAAAAGCTTTTGCGCATTCTCTCCATCATATCCTTTCACATCCTCAGAACAAACCACATTATCTGCTTCATTTGGAATGGAATTTTTAAGATTTTCAATTTCTTTTTCACATTCTTCATATTGCTTTTTAAGTTGTAAAAGACGCATCTCTTTGTCGTTATTTGATACAAAAAGAGCTGACAATTCATCCGAAATCGAAACGCCAAAGGGTTTAAAAAACTCCAAAACTTCTCTGTTTATATTATCTAGCTCATCATTTGCTGCATCGTACTCCTGCATTTTGCGCTGATGAGTTTTTTTGTTTTTAAAATTAGTATATAAAGTCGCACCAATTCCTAAAATAACAAAAATAACGCCCGCTATGGCTAAAATACTGTTTTTTACAAAGAGTGCCAAAGCTATGATAACCAAACCAAGAAAAGCAGAAATTAAACTGATTATGATGGATGATTTCTTTTGTTGTGTATTAAGATTTTTTTGTTTTTCGATTACTTTTTCTTCAGCTAGGAGTTTTTTTGTTTCTAAGGCTCTTGCATTACTTATTGTTTCAGTTGAAATTAAAGGCAGATCATCTTTATCAAAATTATCAATTTTGTGTTTTAGTTTTTCTTTCTTTTCTTTCTCTATGATAAGTCTGTCTTCTATTATCTTTTTTGTTTCAGCAAGTTCTTTTTGCGCAAGATATTTTTCATATTGCAGTGCAACAGAATACTTGTTTTCTAATATTTTTGCCTGTTTTTCCTTTTCTTCTGACGCACTTTTCAGATTTTCAGCTGTTATTTTATCATTTTCTAATGCCTGATATGTTAATGATGATATAGTTTTTTCGTTATTCAGTGCCAAAATCTTATCATCTAGTGCTGTTATTTTTCCACCTCTGCCCGTTTTCGTCTTTAAAGAAAAAATCTCTTTTTCCATAGCATTTACAATCTTTGAATACGAAACGGACTCATCACCGCTTGTTTCTAAATTTGAAAGTCTTGACATTATCTCACCGTCGTCCGACTTTAAGTTGTCTGCACCAAAGCTCTTGACAAAAAGAGTTTTTAAAAAGCCCTCTCTTGTCAGGCCAAAACACTTTTCGCCGATGTTTTCGGCATCTGTTAATTCTTCCCATGTATTTGCATCGCGAAGGACAGCCTTATCTCCTCTTTTAGTAAGCTTAAAACTGCGCTCTATCACCATTTTTTTACCTGCATCGTCTGTAAAGTATACTCTTCCGCCAAAGCTGTCTTTGTTCCAAGGTTTATACTTTATGCGGGATGCTAAGTCGTCTGATGATTGTCTGCTTTTGTTTGGCAAACCGTAAAACATAGCAAGTATAAATTCGCACAGCGTACTTTTTCCGCTTTCGTTTTTTCCGTATATAAGATTCAGTCCCGAAGAAAAATCAAAAGAACAATTATTCAATTTTCCAAAGCCATCAATTTCAACCTTATCAATTCTCATTGTTTTCCTCTTTTTCTATGTAATAAAGTCCTGATTTTATCGCACGGTTAAACTCTTCTTCGGTCAGATTTTCTTTATCCTCTAAAGCAAATTTTGCAAAGAGTCCCTTTAGCGAAAAATCTGCGCACATTTCCTCTAAATTCACGCAAGGTGTGGTGTTATCACGCACAACAACCGAAAATCCCGCTATATTTTCTTTTATTATTTCAGTGTCTATCGACATGTTACATGCACCTGATAAATTAAATCTGTATATATGCTCATCACCCATGTGCTTTTCGTTTACTTTTTCTAATATGTCGTCATAGCTGGATGCCCCGCTTATATCCACGTCTTCATCTATATACATTCTCGTGCAAACAGGTACAAAAGAAGCATTCGTTATGTTACCCTTTGTAAGCTCTAAAGCATATACACCTTTTTCGCCTGTTTCGTCATTTCCTCTGCCCTCGGGGCAACCGCAATAGGCGTAAAAGGTTTGTTTTGCTCTTTTTATATCACTGTGCTTGTGGATATGTCCAAGCGCTAAATAATCCAGCCCGCTTGACTCAATATCTGATATTTTTATAGGATTGTAATCCGTTCCTGAAACATTTCCGTGCATTAAGCAAATATTGATTTTGTCAGGATTCTTAACAGAAAAGTCTTTGAGCATTTCCCTGTCATCATTAGCAGTTTTAAAGGATATGCCGTAAACGTCACACTCATCAAGTTCGACACATTCTAACTGAGTACCAAATACGTGGACGTTTTCGCCAAAATCAAAAGTGGTATACGGGCTGTTCTCACTCATATAATCGTGATTACCCGCAATAATAAACACCTTAACGTGAGGAATTTTCAAAAACTCATCCCTTAAAAAATTCAAGGTGGTTTTTAAAACTTTTTTTGCATCAAACAAATCCCCTGATATCAAAAGAATATCGGCGCCATTTGCTAAAGATATGATTTTTTTGAATGTTTTTTTCATATCTTCACGTCTTATATTCAGTTTGTTTGTGTCTTTTATTCCAGACATTGCTGAATCTAGATGAATGTCTGCACAATGAATAATTTTTAAAGCCATTATTTTTCCTCTGTAATCTGTTTTTTATTGTCTGAAAGTCCGAGCGTAAAGCTAAATCGTGCAAATTCGCCTTGTGTACTTTCTGCCCACACACGCTGGTTATGAGCCTGCATTATACTCTTTACAATATATAGCCCAAGCCCTGCTCCGTTTTTATCAAGGCTCCTTGATTTATCTGTCTTGTAAAATCTGTCAAAAATATGTCTTAACTCCTCTTCTGCTATACCAAGACCTGAATTTTGCACACTTACATAACATCTTCCGTCTTTTGTTCCTGCTTTGATATCTATAAAGCCTTTTTCATTTGTGAACTTAATTGCGTTATCTAAAAGGTTTGTCAGTACCCTTGCTATAGCATCTTTATCTGCATATACAAAAAGGTTTTCACTTTCAAATTCGACAGACAGTTGAATATCTTTATCGGTAATATTTTTTTCAAGCTTAATTACACTCAGCCTTACAAGCTCATTAATGTCAAAGTCCTGCATTTCTAAATTGAATTTACCTTGCTCGAGTCTGCTTATATCAAGCAAATCATTTACAATGCGCGACAGTCTTCTGCTTTCATCCAAAACAACAGACAGATACCACTCGTGCTTTTCCTTTGGAATCGTTCCGTCTAAAATTCCTTCTACAAAACCTGTAATAGTTGTCATAGGAGTTCTCAAATCATGTGAAATATTGGCAATAAAACTGTTTCTTGTCGCCTCAAACACCTCTATTGAATCTGCCATTTCGTTGAATGTTTCACATAATTCTCCAAGCTCTTCTATCTCATCTATTTCCACTCGTTTTTTGAAGTTACCATTTGCTATAGACCTTGCTACATCGCTGAGTTTTAGAATAGGATTTGTTATTTTCTTTGCCAGAAAATAAACTAAAACAGCAACAAAAACAACTGCTACACATATACTCCAGAAGAAATATTTAAACACTTCTTCTCTTGTTTTTGTGATTTCAGGTATAGGAACGCTTACCAAAACAGCGCCGACAACCTTGCCTTCGTATGTAATAGGCTCTGACACAGCTAACATACTTACAGCGGTTTCAGCGCTTATTTTACCGCGAAAGACCTCTCTTCTTCCCGAAAGTGCTCCGTTTATAAACTTTTCTTTTATTTTTCCCTGGTAGCCCTCAACACTGCTTATTACAGTATTTCCATCTTCATCAACAACAAAAATTTGTGTATTAGTTGCCGTTGCCATGCTGTCTATACTTAAGCGATAAGCATTAGCGCTTGCGCGAGAAGAGGCTAAAGTGACTGTTATGTGAGAAACTTCCCTTGCTACATCGCTAAGATTTCCCTCTTGTTTATAGGTAAAATACGTTCCCAAAAAGCCAAACGACATAATTCCCAACAAAAGAAAACTAACCAAAAATATAGCCATTACAAAGGTAAAAAGTTTCGTATATAAGCTTTTGCTTTTCATATTTACACCTATTTTACTTCAAATTTGTATCCAACGCCCCAAACTGTCTTTAATTGCCAGTTTACATTTTCCCCTGCAATTTCCAGCTTTTCGCGAAGTCTTTTTACATGAACATCAACAGTTCTTGAATCTCCAAAATAATCAAATCCCCACACAGTTTCAAGTAATTGTTCTCTGGTGAATACTCTGTTTGGGTTTGTTGCCAGATAGTATAAAAGTTCTAACTCCTTAGGTGGAATATCGATTGTCTCTCCATTGATTTTCAACTCATAGTTTGTGAGATTAATAACTATATTCGGGTAGATAATTTCCTTATCTGCGTTATCTTTTGGCTCATAACGTCTTAAAACTGCTTTAATACGTGCCACAAGCTCCTTGTTTTCAAAAGGCTTGACCATGTAATCGTCAGCACCAAGCTCTAACCCCAATACCTTGTCAAACGTTTCTCCCTTAGCAGTCAGCATTATAACCGGTATACTGCTGACGCGTCTTATTTCTCTGCACACCTGAAAACCATCCATTTTTGGCATCATAACATCCAGCACAACTACCGAAGGTGTGGCAGTACGAAAAACTTCCAGCGCCTCTTGTCCATCATTTGCAATCACTACTTCAAAGCCTTCTTTTTCTAAGTAAAGCCTTATAATTTCACATATATTTTTATCATCATCTACAATTAATATTTTTTGATTGTTCATAATAATATCTCCCCCTTTAATTTTTGCACCATCTGCCCGATGCTCCGCAGGGCAAAATTATATCAGAATCACCAACAGGAATACCTATTTCTTCTGCAACTACCGTTCCGCCAAACTTTTTAATAAACTTTAATTTCAAAATATTGGCAAGTACCGTCGGCTGTAATCCCGTGGTGTATGAATTTATCAAGAAGAAAAGCGGATTATCTGACATAATCTTCATACATTTTTCAACTAATGGATAAAGCTCATCCTCTAGTTTCCAGATTTCACCATTAGGTCCTCGTCCATACGATGGCGGATCCATTATTATACCATCATATGTGTTTCCCCGTCTTGATTCACGCTCAACAAATTTGATAACGTCGTCTACAATAAATCTTACAGGTTTGTCACGAAGTCCTGAGCATTCTAAATTCTCCTTTGCCCACGCTACCATACCTTTAGATGAATCAACGTGCACAACAGAAGCCCCAGCGCCCGCAGCTGCTGCAGTTGCTCCGCCAGTGTAAGCAAAAAGATTCAAAACCTTAATCGGCCTTGATGCACTTTTAATGAGATTTGAAAACCACATCCAGTTCACTGCCTGCTCAGGAAACAATCCGGTGTGCTTAAATCCCATAGGTTTAACGTAAAAACTGAGGTCTAAAGGCTCAAACCTTATTTTCCACTTGTCAGGAATTTTCGTATGTATTTCCCATGAACCACCACCTGTATTTTTTCTGTGGTAGTGTGCAGAAGCTGTTTTCCACATCCCGGGCTTTAGTTTTTCATCCCATATAACCTGCGGGTCAGGTCTTATCAGCCTATAGCCTCCCCAATCTTCAAGCTTTTCGCCACCGGAAATATCTAAAACTTTATAATCTTTCCATTTATCGCAAATGAACATAATTCATCTATCCTCCAATTAGATATAAAAACTCTATTTTATACCGAATATTTTATCATTTTAACATGCTTTAGTCAACGAATTTTTTATGCTCGTCATAATAATTTTAAAAAGTTCATAAAATTATAAAAAACATCTTTGGAGGTACGATATGACAGGGGTTAATTTACCACATAACATTGTTTTAGAGAATAAAGAAAAGCTTTCTGTTTCCGGGGTAAGCGACGTAGATACTTTTGACGAAAACAAAATAGTGCTTTTTATTCCGGATGACACATTAATTATTGACGGAGATGAGCTGCACATTCAAAAATTTGATATATCTACAGGCGAGCTTATAATAGAGGGAGAAATCTACTCTCTTACGTATACAGGCTCCTCAGGCGGTAAAAATTCAAAAGGTTTTTTCAAAAAAATGCTAAAATAAGAAACGGAGATTATTATGACAGCCTATATAAATGGTGAAATATTAATTTTTTTGTGGTCACTGCTGTCCGGCATGACCATAATGTTGTTATATGATTTTTTCGCATCTTTTACCGCCAGTAAAAACCAGTCGATATTAGTGTGCAATATTTTTGACGGAATTTTCGTTATATGCGCTGTTTTTCTTATGATGTTTATACTTTTAAATGTTTCAAACGGTTACATAAGGTCGTTTGAATTTGTAGGCGTCGCAATAGGGGGGATTTTATATAAGATTTTATTAAGCAGACTCTTTAAACCCTTATTTTCTTGGATAATACACATATTTTTTGCAATTTTCATTTTTTTTTACAAAATACTATTGACACCAATTAGATTTATGTATAAAATTATGCATAGTATTATGTGTATATTCTGTGGTTTGGTGTCACGGTGGGTATCCCCGCTTCGATATCAGCTAAGAACTTTAAAAATTTGTTTAAAAAAAGAGCTACAAAACGGAGATTGCGATGGAAAATTCAGTAAAGGTTGTAAAAAAAGTTAATTTAAAACTTTTAGCAAAAAGACTTTTAGTTATCTTTTTGTTTATTTATCTGCTCGTTTCTTTAATTTCACAGCAGTTTAATTTTGTCGCTTTAAAGAAAGCAAATATTGATGTAGATATTCAGATTGAAGAAGCTTTAAAAGAACAGGAAAACCTCAAAGCAGAGCTTGCTTCCATAGATTCAGAAGATTTTATAAGACGTACAATACGCGAAAGACTGGGATATACAAGACCAAACGAAAAGGTCTTTGTTGACGCTTCTAAATAATACATTGTAATTTACAGGAGGAAAGGTTTTAATGGAATTAGAACCAGGAAAAATTGTTGAATGCAAAGTAACCGGTATTACTCAATTCGGTGCTTTTGTAGCTATGGAAGACGGAAAAACAGGGCTTATACATATTTCCGAGATAGCTTTAGAATATGTAAAAGATATTAAAAACCACGTCAAAGAAGGAGATACTCTAAAAGCCAAGGTTATTTCTATTGACAAAACGGGAAAAATCAGTCTGTCTGTCAAGCAAGCATTACTTGATGAACGAAATGCAGCAAAAAAAACAACCCCTAAAAAGCCTTTTCGTAAACCGGATGATTTTGACTGGTCTAAAAAGTCCGCGCAACCTTCAAGTTTTGAAGATATGCTCGCAAAGTTTAAGCAGGACAGCGATGAAAAGCTCCACGACGTCAAAAAGGCAATTGACTCTAAACGCGGTTCCGGATACAGACGTTCTCAAGGTTCATTTTAATTAAAAGCATTACGGCAGCATCAGCTGCCGCTTATTTTTTAAATATAAGGAGATAATTATGACAAAGGATGAAATAAAAAGCAAGTATTTAAATAACGAAACCATTCTCTGGCAAGGTGGTGCACTCAATGTCCCACTTTTAAACAAGTCTGATATTTTACTAATTCCTTTTACTTTGATTTTTGGCGGTTTATTTATTATTTACGCATTAATTAGCGCTCTTATGATGATTGCCGGAGAAAGCGCTCTGTTCTCTCTTGTAGGCATAACATTTCTTTTAATCGGATTATATATTTTGTTTTTCAGAATTTTTTACAGAAAAAAGCGTATCCAGCGCGAGATTTATTTCGTAACAGAAAACAGAGTGTTTGCATTTGACAGTATGCGCGATGAAGTGATTTTTGATATTTCGCTTAATGAAACAGAGCTTTATTTAGGTGACAAAAGCTTAATTCTTGGCAGCACAAATTCAATCGGAGATTTTGTTTATAATTTAGGACTTGATATTTTCTTCAGAAAATTTATAAAAGCTACTCCCACTTTTAAATACATTGATGACATAAGCGGAGTTTACAAAATAATTATTGAAAACAAGAAAAAGGAAGTTGAAATAGAGGATGATTCAATTTTTATCTGAAATATCAAAGGATGCAGGTTTCAATCTTAGCAAAGAACAATTAAATCAGTTTGACTTATACAGACATCTCTTAGTAGAATGGAACAAAAAAATGAACCTCACTGCGATAACAGAGAAGTGCGAGGTTGCAACAAAGCATTTTATAGATAGCTTATACGGTCTTAAATTCCTTTCAAATGCCAAAACCTTAATCGATGTAGGAACAGGTGCAGGTTTTCCTGGACTCCCTCTTAAAATAGCAAAGCCCGAGCTTTCTCTCACGTTATTAGACTCTTTAAATAAAAGGTTAAACTTTTTGACAGAGGTTAAAAATAAGCTTTCCTTATCAGATGTCACCTGCATACATTCGCGCGCTGAAGATGGCGCTGCGCCCAAATCTTCTTTGCGCGAAAGTTTTGACGCAGTTACATCCCGTGCCGTTGCCAATATGTCGGTTTTAGCAGAATACTGTTTACCCTATGTAAAGTGCGGTGGTGTGTTCTTAGCTTATAAAGGCAGCGAAATCGAAGAAGAACTCAGCATAAGCTCTAACGCTATTGATATTTTAGGTGGCGAGATTTTGGAAGTATTTAAATACGAAATTCCAAAAACAGATATAACTCATTCAATAGTCGTTATTAAAAAAGTAAGACCCACACCCGATAAATATCCAAGGCTTCAAGGAAAAATACAAAAAAAATCACTATAACAAGGTCAGTAGCAAAATGCTACAGGCCACACAAGGCAAAAAAGTGTAAGTTTAAGCCTTTAAATCATATTGCTTAAGCTAAAATGTTATAAAACTTAAAGAAGCAATTCGTCATTTGACGAATTGCTTCTTTTTTTATTGCCTTATGTTTTGAACAATCTTTGCCATCAACGTCGCAATCGTTACTTTTTTCAATAGAATTTATACTAAAGGCAACAAAATATACTTGTCGAAAAGTTGTCGTATTTTCGACAAAAGGTTGTATATTTCATCAAAGGATTGGGAATAATTGTTATCGTATACAGTTTTGGCATAAAAAATACTAAGGAGGAATAGCTTTGGAAATCAAAGTTACTGTAAGAAAAAACATTTTGGTAGTCACACTTTTTGGCGAGCTTGACCACCACACAACAAAAGATGTTAAAAATCTGATTGAGGAAGTTATAAAAAACAGAAGTGTTAAAAATTTAATTTTTGACCTTTCAAATCTCACTTTTATGGACAGTTCAGGAATCGGCATCATCGTAGGAAGATACAAACTGATAAGTTCATTAGGCGGAAGTGTTGCAATATCCGGAGCAAGAGGCAACGTAAACAAACTTCTTTATATGTCCGGCATAAACAAAATAATTAATATATACGATTCTACCAATAGCGCAATTTTAAGCATACAGGAGGAAATTTGCTGATGGAAAACAGTATGAAACTAGAATTTTTAAGTATATCCGAAAACGTAAAATTTGCCCGAAGCGCTGTTTGCGCCTTTGTATCACAGTTAAACCCTACTCTGGGCGAAATTGACGACATCAAAACAGCCGTTTCTGAAGCCGTAACAAATATTGTTGTACATGCCTACGGCGAAAAAGGCGGCATAGTTTACATAGAATGCACACTTTCCTGCGACACTATAAAAATAAAAATTAAAGATACAGGATGCGGAATAGACGATATATCACTTGCCCGCACTCCCCTATACAGTGGCTCATCAGATTCAGAGCGAAGCGGACTTGGTTTTACTGTTATGGAAACTTTTATGGATGAAATTGATGTAATAAGCGAAAAAAACGCAGGTACAACAGTAACCATGACAAAACATATAGGCAACAGTGAGAATACTTGAGGTGGCTCGTGGAAAAATTTCAAAAAGATGCTACATACACTAAAATCAAACTTGCGCAATCAGGCGACGAGTTTTCCAAAACACTGCTCATAGAGGAAAATATGGGGCTTGTTCTTTCGATAGCGAAAAAATTTTATAATCGCGGCTACGACGCAGATGATATCAATCAGTTAGGAACCATAGGGCTATTAAAAGCTATCGAAAAATTTGACACAACACAAAACGTTCGCTTTTCTACCTATGCAGTCCCCTTGATTTTGGGAGAAATACGTCGTTTTCTGCGCGATGACGGACCAATAAAAGTCAGCAGAAGCATAAAGCAAACTGCAACTTTAATTTTACATTTTATTGAAAAAGAACAAAAAAGTCACGGTCACACGCCAGGTATTAAAGACATTTCTACCGCGCTCGGTCTTTCGGTTGACGAGATTATTACAGCACAAGAGGCAACAAAAGCACCCGAGTCACTATTTTCAGAACGTACCGATGGCGATAAAAATATTTTGGATTTTATAAAAAACGACCCGGCAGAAAACGAAATTCTCACAAAATTAGATATTAAAACTGCACTCTCATCCCTGCCGCAACGGGAAAAAACTATAATTGCAATGCGCTATTTTTTAGACAAGCCACAAAGAGATGTTGCCGAAAAGCTCGGCATATCGCAGGTGCAGGTTTCACGACTGGAAAAAAAGATTCTGCAAAAGCTCCGAAATCATCTTACGTGCGAAAGCTAATTTTCGTATTTTTCGTGCTAAAGCTATTGACAAAAACCCTTACAATATGATACTCTTATTTTGTTAAAAAACGAAAGGAAGGTATCGTTTTGATTAAGGTATATATAAAGAACAACATAATTTCTGTAGTTTCCGGAAAGAAAAAAATAGATTATATAGTCGGTGCAGGTGCGACCTCACTATGCAGTAAATGGAGTTTTGAAAACCCTTACGCTCTTTTTGGGGACTTTAACGAATCAGAGCTTAAATCCTTTGCAAGGAATGAATTATCTAAACTGATAACCTTAAACAGTTTTGATATAGACTCTTTGGCAAGATTTGATGCACAAAGAAAAAACAAATTATATGTTGCAAACAATTTCACAATGTCAGTAGAAGCGGATGATGATGTAGTTTTATGCTTTACATTAAATTCTTCTAAAGAATTATTTGCACTTGAAATTTTAACCGCCGCAATGCTTAAAAAACCACTCAAAATTTGCGAGAACTGCGGTGAGTTTTTCTTCCCGTCAGGTCGCGCGGACTCTGTTTATTGTGACAGAATTACAGAAAACGGTTTTACATGCAAAAAAGTCGGTGCTCATAGACAATACAGAAGGAACAGCAATTTAAACGAAATTAAAAAGCTATATGACAAAGTCACAAAGCACAACAGGTATTTAAAATCAAAAGGCGCTCTTTCATCCTATGAATATGACGCATGGATTAAAGAAACCTCTAAAAAATATTCAGACTTTAAGCTTAATAAAATCAGTTCTGCTGAATTTGAAGCATGGTTATTAAACAAAGAATATACACCATCTAATCGCACAAGAAGAAACAATTCAATTTCTGATTATTTACTATAAGAAAAAACTGCAGTTCGTTTGAACTGCAGTTTTTTCTTATCTTTCTTCAATTATTTTCTTAATACTTGGTACGCGGAACAAAAGTGCCGCGCCTATAATGGTAAAAATGAGTTCCGGCAGCATATAACTTCCATTATACACCAGCGAATAAACGTATACATTCCAATTTTCAGGACACCAAATTGAAAAGACTATTGCACCTGATATAAAATGTGAAACAAATCTTAAAAAACAGGCAATAGCAATACCTGTGCACATACCAAGTGTGCCTTTCTTTCTAAAAAGTCCCGATAATCCTAAAACGCCATAGGCAAATATGTAGTCAAACAGCAAACAACCAATCCATGTCGCCGGCGTCATGCCGTACCCCATAAGCGCACCAAGGTCCAGTGCAATCTGTACAAACGCATACAAAACCGATACAAAAAGTCCTGTTTTCGTTCCATAGCATATTGCAACAGCTGCAACAGGAAGCATAGATAAAAGTGTAATTGAACCACCCAACGGAAGCTGATACACTTTTACCAAAGATAATACTGCAGATAGAGCTATCATTACTGCAGACAATGTTAATTTTTTAGTGTTCATAAAATTTATCCTTTCGTATTTTCCTCTTTTTTGCGCAAAAAAGGTGTAGCCTGATTAAGGCTACACCTAAAATACGAAAGATAGAAAGTAACTCCCTTCGTTGGCATTACCCAAATCAGGTCATAAGGGTCGAAGTTGGATTACTTCATCTCAGTTTGCTAACACAAACTCCCCTGTTAACATCTTCATTTTAGCATAATTTTGCTATCGTGTCAAGTGTTTAATTAATCTTTTATTTCTTCTAAAATCGGAGCAGCATCTGAATTATACGGAAGCACAACAGTAAATGAGCTTCCCTTTTCTTCTTCACTTGAAACCTCAATATATCCGCCATGAAGTTTGACCGCATCCATAGCTATAGAAAGTCCCAATCCTGTGCCTCCGGTATCTCTTGCGCGAGCTTTATCAACGCGATAAAATCTATCAAAAATCTTTTGTATTTCATCCTTTGGAATACCAATACCAGTATCAGTAATTCTGATAAGCACGTTTCCTAAATCACGCATGACTTCCATCTTTACACTTCCGCCATTTTCTGTATATTTTATAGAATTATCACAAATATTATAAATCGCTTCTGTTATGCTATCTCTGTCGACAGGAACCAAAACATCATCTGAAGGATTTAAAAGAGTAAAGCTTATCTCTTTATTTTGTGCCAAAGGTTTTAACTTTTCAAAAATCTCCGACGTAATTTCTGCAATAGATACCATATCAATATTAAGGCTGTTTGTCTGGTCCATTTTGGTAAGGTCTAAAAGACGCTGAACAATTCTTGTAAGTCTTTCAACCTCTGCACCCATATCACCTAAAAACTCACGCAAAAATTCAGGGTCAGGATGGGGTGTTTGAATCAAAGAGTCTGACAATAACTTGATTATAGACAGCGGTGTTTTAAGCTCATGTGATGCATCTGATACGAACGAGCGTCTTTTTTCCTCAAGCTCATCTACCCTGTCTATCAATTCGTTAAAGGCAACTACCAAATCGCCTACCTCATCTTTACTTGAAAGCTCACATTTTTGAAGCTTGTCTTTAGGCATATCCTTAATAAATGCTGTGAGCTTTACAATCGGTTTTGTAAGGAGAGTTGCAATTAACACACCAAGCACAAAAACAACAACAACCAAGATAGTACCAAACAGCCAGATAGACCACATAAGACGATTTACCACTTCATCAACGTCGTTTCCTGACGCCGCAACAAGCACAGAGCCTATTGTCTTTTGGTCTTTTATAATCGGAACTGCCGCTTCAATAACCCACTCGTTATTCTTTTTATAGTACGCAGAAAACGTGCTATTGTTAACCAAAACCTCTGTAACCGGCTCGTAAACAAGCAATTTTCCCGTGTAGCTTTTTTCGTTAAAGGAGTCATAGTATGCCTTGGTCTGGCTATCCGTAATAACTACTCTAAAGCCACTCTCAATTGGCATTGTTTCCATCTTCTGAGATATTTTGTACTCATCAAACTCTTCAATATTAATGCTGGCTACAATATTTGCGCGCATCAGCACTTCTGATTTTTTCTGCTCAAGAAGATATGTTCTGAGAGTTGTTATACTGTATGTGGCAAGTATAACCAGAACGAGCAATGCAATAATCAGATAGGTGGCTACAATTTTATTTTTTATACTAAATAAATCATCCTTAAATTTCTTTAAAATAGTAACCTACCCCCCATTTTGTGTGGATAAAACAAGGTTGGGCAGGATTTTCTTCTATTTTTTCGCGAAGACGTCTTACGTGAACATCGACCGTTCTAACATCCCCCGGGTAATCATAACCCCAGACAATATCCAAAAGATTTTCTCTTGAGTAAACTTTACCTGAATTGCAGACAAAAAGGTCAATTAAGTCAAATTCTTTTGCGGTTAATTCAACTATCCTTTCGCCTATTTCTACCCTTCTTAAGTTATAATCAAGCGTTATACTGCCAACTGTAACGGAAGATTCTTTTTTTGCACTACTCTCTACAGGTGTTACACGACGCAATACAGCCTTAACGCGTGCTTTTAGCTCTAAAATGTTAAATGGCTTTGTCAGGTAGTCATCAGCACCGTATTCTAATCCCAGTATCTTGTCCATATCCTCATTTTTTGCTGTCAGCATAATGATGGGAACGTTCGAAAATTCACGCACTTTCTGACAAACTTCGTAACCGTCAACTTTTGGAAGCATAAGGTCTAAAATTATTAAATCAACACTCTTGTCATATGCCATTTTTATAGCTTCTTCTCCGTCATAGGCACATTCAACGGTATATCCGTCCTGCTCCAGATTGTACTTTATACCTTTTACCAAGAGTTTTTCATCATCAACAATAAGTATTTTCATGGATTTGCCTCCATTCAAATTTTTAAATTAAAGCAAAGCTTTGATTTCGTCCACTTTATCAAGCTTTTCCCACGGAAGCTCTATGTCAGTTCTTCCAAAATGTCCATAGGCTGCAGTCTGCTTGTATATTGGTCTTCTTAAATCAAGCATCTTAATGATACCCGCAGGACGAAGGTCAAAGCACTTTTTGATTATTTGTGTGATTTTTTCTTCATCAACTCGAGCTGTTCCAAACGTTTCAACTAAAACAGATACCGGTTCTGCCACACCGATAGCATACGCAATCTGCACTTCACACTTGTCACAAAGGCCTGCCGCTACAATATTCTTAGCAACGTATCTTCCTGCATATGCTGCACTTCTGTCAACCTTTGTCGGGTCCTTTCCTGAAAAAGCACCGCCACCGTGACGCGCATATCCGCCGTATGTGTCAACAATGATTTTTCTGCCTGTATGACCTGAATCGCCATTAGGACCGCCAACTACAAAACGTCCTGTAGGGTTTATGTAATATCTTGTATTTTCATTTAAAAGTTCCGCGGGAATTGTAGGTATTATAACCTTTTCAATCATATCCTTTTCAATCTGTTCGTGTGTTGCCTCTTCTCCGTGCTGAGTTGAAATAACAACTGTATCAATGTATGCAGGTTTTCCGTTTTCATCATAAGCTACTGTTACCTGAGACTTTCCATCAGGACGAAGATAAGTTATTTCTCCTGATTTTCTTACATCTGTAAGTTTTCTTGTCAGCTTATGTGCCAAGCTTATTGCCAAAGGCATAAATTCCGGTGTTTCGTTACAAGCATACCCAAACATCATACCCTGGTCACCTGCACCGATTGAACCTATGTTGTCTTTTCCTGATTTTGCCTCTAGCGACTTGTCAACACCCAGTGCGATATCCGCCGATTGTTCATCAATTGCTGTGATTACAGCACAGGTATCACAGTCAAAGCCATACTTTGCTCTGTCGTAGCCTATTTCTCTTACACACTCTCTTACTGTTTTTGGAATATCAACATATGTAGTTGTAGAGATTTCTCCTACAACTAAAACGAGTCCCGTAGTTACGGTAACCTCACACGCAACTCTGCCCTCTGGGTCTTTTTTATAAATTTCGTCTAAAACCGCGTCAGACAATATGTCTGCCATTTTATCCGGATGTCCCTCTGTTACTGATTCTGAAGTAAAAAGTTTAAATGCCATTTTTTCCATCTCCTATATTTTATCTTACGTAATTATACTTCCATAATGATTGGCAATATCATAGGCTTTCTCTTAGTCTTAGCATATACAAAATCACCCATCGATGATTTTAAGCTTGACTTAAGACTTGCCCAGTCTGTCTTGTTATTGTCTGCACATTTTTCAAGTGCACACTTGGCAACCATCCGCGCCTCATCCATGAGGTCTACTGATTCTCTCACATACACAAATCCACGTGAAATTACATCAGGACCTGAAAGGATTGAGCCGTCTAGTTTTGACATGGTTACTACAACAACTATTATGCCGTCCTCTGCCAGATGTTTTCTGTCGCGAAGAACAATGTTGCCGACATCACCTATACCCAGCCCATCAATTAAAACCGCACCGGATGCAACAGGTACACCAAGCTTTGCAGTGTCTTTCGTCAGCTCGATAGTCCTGCCAACATCGCCGATGAGTATATTTTTAGGCTTCATTCCCATTTTTTCAGCAAGACCTGCATGGAGCTTTAAATGTCTGAACTCGCCGTGAACCGGTATGAAAAATTTAGGTTTAACAAGCGATAATATGAGTTTTAGTTCTTCCTGACAGGCGTGGCCAGAAACATGTATATTTTCAAGAGATTTATATACAACGTCTGCACCTTTTTTGAAAAGCTCATTTATAACGGTAGAAATTGCCTTTTCATTACCAGGAATAGGCGACGCTGAAACAATAACTAAATCGCCCTTTGTTATCTCTACTTTTCTATGCTCTGAAAATGCCATTCGAGATAGCGCTGACATAGCCTCACCCTGGCTTCCGGTTGTGATAATTACAAGCTGATGAGGTTTATATTTGTTTATATCATCAATTGAAACCAAGATTTTTTCAGGAATTTTCATATAGCCAAGGCTGGCTGCAACCTCCACTACATTCTCCATACTTCTTCCTGATATTGCGACTTTTCTGTTGTAACGGCCAGCGCAGTTTATAATTTGCTGAACACGATGGATATTAGATGCAAAGGTTGCAACTATAATCCTTGAATGACAGTTTCTGAAATACTCATCAAGCGTGTCTCCTACCGTACGCTCTGACATTGTAAAGCCGGGACGCTCTGCATTTGTACTGTCAGACATAAGCGCCAGCACACCCCGTCTGCCAAGCTCTCCGAATCTTGCAAGGTCTATCATTTCGCCCTCTATCGGCGTACTGTCAACCTTAAAATCGCCTGTATGAACGATTGTACCAACCGGGGTATGAATCGCAAGTGCAACAGCGCCTGCAATCGAATGGTTCGTATGAATGAACTCCACTTTAAAGTTTCCAAGTTTTACGCTGTCTCCTGCTTTTACGCGACTTAGCTTTGTTTTAGACAGCATATTAAATTCTTTTAGTTTTACTTCTACAAGCCCAAGTGTCAATCTTGTTCCGTATATTGGCACGTTAAGCTCTTTTAAAAAGTAAGGTATAGCACCTATGTGGTCCTCATGACCATGGGTAATAACTATACCGCGTATCTTATGCTTATTCTTCACAAGATACGAAATGTCAGGTATTACAATATCAATACCCGGCATACTCTCATCAGGGAACGCCATACCACAGTCGAGTACAAATATGTCGTTATCATACTCAAAGACTGTCATGTTTTTTCCGATCTCATTGAGTCCCCCTAAAGGTATGATTTTCAATTTTTGATTTTTTGCCACTATTAATCCTCCATAATAATTTTTCCGCACATTTATATGTATTATATATTATAGCAGATTTTTTCAAAATAATAAAGCCTTTTTTAAAATTTTTAAAATAATTTTAAAAACCAAAAGGAGTGTTTCTGATGAACTTAGTACAGAAATCACTCCTTAATAAGCTTACACTATTTTTTTAGTTTAATTCGCTCTTTTAACTTTTATCAGTCCTGACAAGAACAATCACCGTCGTTATGATAGTAATGCTTATGACATCTTACTTCTCTGTCATCGTAGCAGGGTTCAAAACAACCATTTTGTCTGTTTGCACAAACTACGTTTGTTCTGGGTTCGCAATATCTTGAATCGCTATATCTTGAATGGTTGCATCTTGAGTTGCCACAACAAGATAAGTTTCGTCTTATGCAGTTTACAACATTACAAATTCCACACATGATCAATACCTCCATATAAAAATTTTGTTGCCCCATGACATTATATGTCGATTTATGGGAAAAAGTGTTTATTTTGTTGCAAAATTACATTTAGCATGATAGAATATATGTATTATGACTTTCGAGGTGTATTATTTTGTTTATTAGATTTTTGGTACGTACGTTTATTCGCAATTATGATGATGTTGATAGCGCGTCTGTTCGTGCATCGTATGGTGTGTTCGGCGGGATTTTAGGCATTATATGCAACATTATTCTCTTTATAATAAAATTTGCCATAGGCACAGTAATCAATTCCATCGCTATAATTTCTGACTCTTTTAACAATCTGTCTGATATGGGTTCCTCGGTAGTAACTATGATCGGCGCGCGTCTTAGCAATCAGCGTCCCGACGCCGAGCACCCCTTCGGTCACGGTAGGTTTGAATATATATGCTCTTTGATTGTTTCGTTTATTATCATTACAATGGGTTTTGAATTAGTTAAATCTTCAATAGGAAAAATCATATCACCCACGACCCCAGGCTTTAACCCATTGCTTTTAGGGATTTTAATCGTATCTGTTTTAATTAAGCTATGGATGTTTTTTGCTGTCAAATTTTTAGGAAAAACAATAAACTCTGATGTGCTTTTAGCTACATCTACCGACAGTTTTAATGATGCCATTGCTACATCTACGGTTATTATTTCTGTTGTTTTGTGTAAATTTCTGCCCCCTGTAATTGACGGAATTGCAGGACTCGCTGTCGCTGTGCTTATCTGTGTTTCTGGTGTAAAGCTTGCATGGGAAACAATCGGCACACTTTTAGGAACATCACCAGACCCCGCTGTGATAAATAAAATAGCAGAAATTATCCTGTCAAACGAAGAAATTTTAGGCATTCACGATCTTATCGTGCACGACTACGGTCCAGGAAGAACACTCGCCTCTGTTCATGCAGAGGTTTCTTGTGAAAAATCGGCAATTATGCTACACGAAATAATTGATGCTTTAGAGATTAAAATCATGGAAGAATTAGGTATAGAAACAGTCATTCATACAGACCCGATATTAATAAGTGACGATAAGGTCAACACAACAAAAGAAATGGTTAAAAACATTCTGGCAGAAATTAATCCTGAGCTTGGCATGCACGATTTTCGTATGACAGACGGAGAAAACAGGATTAACCTTATTTTTGATTTAGAAGTACCATTTAACCTCAGCGAAAGCGACAGAGCAGATGTAATCAAAATAATTAACGAAAAGATCCAAAAAGAGGACAGTCGCTTTGCCTGCTTTATAAAGGTCGACTATAAACCGTCATATAATTTACATATTAAGTAAAAATGTGACAAATGTTCACAAAAAGTTCAACACCTTGACATTGACGATTTTGCTCTGCAATGCTATAATTAGACTAAACAAAATTTAAGGGGATGAGTTTTATGAAATCAACAGGTATCGTGAGAAAAGTGGATGAATTAGGAAGAATTGTTTTACCGATAGAATTAAGAAGAACATTAGATATTGCAGAAAAAGACTCGTTGGAAATTTATGTTGATGACAATAGAATAATCTTAAAAAAATATGAACCCACATGTGTTTTTTGTGGCAGTTCTAAAGACGTGCTGACATTTAAGGGCAAAAATATCTGTCCGGCATGTCTTAGTGAATTAAAATAATTAGTTGATAAAAATAATGGTGGTAGAATATTCTACCACCATTATTTTATTTTTTTACTCTGTATTACATAAAGCACTTTAGCTAAAAATCTATCCGACAAAAAATGCCTTAAAGTAGCGCTTATCTTCATCAGCGTTCCCGGTATTATGACTTCTTTACCCTTTAGAAATTTATCTATTGCATATTGTGCCACTTTTTTACTTTCAAGTAAAATACCGCTTTTTAAAAGTTCATCGCCAGTACCGAATTTAACCGATGCAACTTGCTCAAACTCGGTTTTAACAGGGCCGGGACAAAGCACGCTTATGCTAACATTGCTTTTTTGTCTTCTTAGCTCTTCTGCCACCGACTGTGACAACCTTAATACGTATGCTTTTGTGGCGTAGTATGCTGAAAAACGAGGACCAGGAAAAAATGCAGCAATCGACGCTACATTTAAGATTTTACCACTGTTTTTCTTTGTAAATTCTTTAACAAAAAGCTTTGTTAGCATATGTACAGCGCGGGTGTTTGTATCGAGCATTTTTATCTCCTGGTATAAATCTGTGTCTACAAAATCACCGAAAACCCCAAAGCCTGCATTGTTTATTAAAATATCAACATCAGGAGCAAACTTTGCAAGCTCTACGCACTGCTCTGGATCTGAAACATCACAACAAACCGTTGTAACGCAAGTTGTGAGTTCTTTTTTTAATTCACTTAATCTTTCTTCTCTTCGTGCAACTGCTATTATATCATAGCCTCGCTTTGAAAGTTCATGCGCCATATCCCATCCAAGCCCAGAACTTGCACCTGTAATCAAAGCCTTCATACCCTCACCCCTGCCAAGTTTTAAAATTTAATCTATACGCCGTCTAAATGACATAGATCAATCAGAGGATATCCACTCTGCACTGCCTGACATTAAGGTTACATCCTTTGTTGTTACGCTTAGAAGTCCTCTTTTAACATCGAGTTTTCTTGTGTTACCATCTGCAAATTCTATGCGACATTCACAAGTCACAACAGAAGTCACAAAAGGAGTATGGTTTGCCATAACAGCAAGTTCACCCTCTACTCCTCTTAGTGAAACTTTTACAATATCGCCCCTGTAAAGGTCTCCATCTGGCGTTGTTATAACAAATTCAAATGTTTTCATTATACCACCTTTTTTGCCTTTTCAACCGCTTCTTCAATAGTTCCTACGAACAAAAATGCAGATTCAGGCAAATCATCATGCTTACCTTCAATAATTTCTTTAAAGCCCCTTATAGTTTCTGAAAGAGGTACGTACGTTCCGGGAATACCTATAAACTTTTCAGATACATGGAATGGCTGTGATAAATATCTTTGAATTTTTCTCGCCCTCTGGACTAAAAGTTTATCATCATCAGAAAGTTCATCCATACCCATAATTGCTATAATATCCATAAGTTCATTATATCTTTGAAGTATTCTCTGAACTTCACGCGCAACACTATAGTGCTCTTGTCCTAAAATATCTGCAGACAAAATACGGCTTGTAGACTCAAGCGGGTCAACTGCAGGATAAATACCCTGAGATGCTATATTACGTGATAAAACTGTAGTTGCATCAAGGTGTGCAAAAGTTGTCGCCGGCGCAGGGTCAGTCAGGTCATCTGCAGGAACATATACTGCCTGGATAGATGTTATTGAGCCTTTTTTAGTTGATGTTATTCTTTCCTGAAGCATACCCATTTCATTAGCAAGTGTAGGCTGGTAGCCAACTGCTGACGGCATTCTTCCAAGAAGTGCCGACACTTCAGAACCTGCCTGTGTGAATCTGAAAATGTTATCTATGAACAAAAGAACGTCCTGTCCTTCCTCTTCACGAAAATACTCTGCCATAGTAAGTCCTGAAAGCCCAACTCTCATTCTTGCTCCGGGTGGCTCATTCATCTGTCCATAGACCAGCGTAGTATTTGCCAAAACACCAGATTCCATCATTTCGTTATATAAGTCATTGCCTTCTCTTGTACGTTCGCCTACACCTGTAAATACAGATAATCCGCCATGCTCTTTGGCAATGTTATTAATCAATTCCATAATCAATACTGTTTTGCCAACACCCGCTCCGCCAAAAAGACCTATCTTTCCGCCTTTTGAATAAGGACAGAGCAAATCAATTACTTTTATTCCTGTTTCGAGTATTTCTGTCGATGTCGAAAGCTCAGAATAATCAGGTGCAGGTCTGTGAATATCCCATTTTTCTACATCTTCAAGTGCGGGCTTATTGTCAACAGGGTCTCCTAATACATTAAAAATTCTTCCCAGGGTTTTTCTTCCGACAGGTACACTTATTGCTTTTTGTGTATCCAAAACCTCGGTTCCTCTTGACAAACCATCCGTTGATGACATAGCAATACATCGTACTGTATTATCTCCAATGTGTTGCGCAACCTCAACTGTTAAGGTTTTTTTCCCCATGTTTATAACAAGTGCGTTATATATTGCAGGCAAATTTCCCTCTTCAAAACGAACATCTACTACAGGTCCCATAACCTGCACAACATTGCCTTTTAACACATTCGACATTTTTCTATCTCCTTACATACCGCTTCCGGCTACTATTTCTGTTATTTCCTGAGTTATTGTGCCTTGTCTTGCACGATTGTATTCAAGCCTTAAATTATCTATCATTTCTCCTGCATTTTTCCCTGCAGAATCCATTGCAAACCGCCTTGCAACAACCTCGCAAGTAAAGCTTTCTCTTACAGCCTCAAGTATTTTTGAAGCAATATACTCTTCTATAACTGCTTCTAAAATGGTCCTCTCATCTGGTTCAAAGATGATATCTGTTTTAGACTCTGTTTGCCTTTTTTCTAAAGGCAAAATCCATGTGATTTCAGGATACTGTACCATCATAGATTTATATTTTGTAGAAACAATACCTATCTTCTCATACTTGCCGCATTTAAACTCATCACAAAGGTTCTGTGCCATTTTTATTGCATCCTGATACGAAAACTCCTCTGCTTTTACCACATCTTTTCCATATCTTTCAGATGCCCTCTTACCAATGGTTATCACATGGGTAAAATTAACCGTTTCCATCAGCCTGAATATATTAGAATTATATCCCCCTGCAAGTCCGCGGTCACCCGCTATCACAACAAGGCATACATTCTTTTCGCTTCCACTTTTCATATATTCGCTCTTTTCGCATGCTTTAGATGAAGAGAGCATGCTAATGGTCGTTTCCATAGCACTCGTATATTCACGACTTTTGAGCATAGCTTTGGTCGCACCGCGAATTTTTGCTGATGCAACAAGTCCCATCGCCTTTGTCAGGTGCAATGTAGAATCAACGCTTTTGATACGATTCTTTAGCTTTTTAATATCTGTACCCATAATATCACTCCTTCATTTCCTGAAGGGCTTTTTTGAGGTTAGAAATATCTTCATCATCAAAGAAATTGCTCTCAAATCTCTTCAAGAGTGGTTCATAATCCCTTTCAAGCAATTCATAGAGTTTATTTTCGTAATCTGATACTTTTTCTACCTCTACATCATTGAGATAACCATTAACAACTGCATAAACAATCGCAACCTGACAACCTATTCTCACTGGGTTGTTCTTCTTTTGCTTTAAAACTTCAACAATTCTTTCTCCCAGCGCAAGACGTTTTTTGGTATCCTCATCAAGGTCACTTCCAAACTGAGCAAACGCCTGAAGTTCACGATATTGAGCGTACAAAAGCTTAAGTTCACCTGAAACCTTTTTCATAGCTTTAAGCTGTGCAGAACCACCTACACGGCTTACGGATATACCGGGGTTTATAGCAGGCATAATTCCCGCATGAAAAAGTTCTGTTTCAAGAAAAATCTGTCCATCTGTTATTGAAATTACGTTAGTCGGAATATATGCAGAAACATCGCCCGCCTGAGTTTCAATAATGGGCAGTGCGGTAATTGAACCACCGCCGTATTCTTCTGATACACGGGCCGCTCTTTCAAGTAATCTTGAATGCAGATAAAATACATCACCAGGATATGCCTCTCTGCCTGGCGGACGGCGAATAAGCAATGAAAGTGCGCGATATGCTATTGCATGCTTTGACAAATCGTCATAAATTATCAGCACATCTTTTCCCTGCTCCATAAAATATTCTGCCATAGCGCAACCTGAATATGGCGCAATATACTGGATTGGTGCCATTTCAGAAGCAGAAGCAGAAACAACGATTGTATATTCCATAGCTCCTGCATTTGTTAATGTATTAACCAGCTGTGCAACAGCAGTATTCTTTTGTCCGATTGCAACATATATACATATTACATCGGTATTTTTCTGATTTATTATTGTATCAATTACAATTTCTGTTTTACCGGTCTGTCTGTCTCCTATAATAAGCTCTCTTTGACCTCTTCCTATCGGAATCATACTGTCTATAGCTTTGATTCCCGTTTGAAGCGGAACAGAAACGCTCTGTCTTTCAATAATTCCGGGTGCCTCTGACTCAATAGGTCTTGTACTTGTTGTTTTAATCGGTCCTTTGCCGTCAATAGGATTGCCTAAAGCACCAACAACTCTGCCTATTAATTCTTCACCAACAGGCACAGAAACAACCTTTCCTGTTCGATAAACCTTAGAACCCTCGTGTATATCATTCGTATCAGACAAAAGTGCAACAGAAACAGTTTCATTTTCAAGGTTTTGTGCCATACCGATGCTTCCATCTTCAAACTCTAAAAGTTCACTTGACATACAAGCTCTGAGTCCGTAAACTTTAGCGATACCGTCACCTACTAAAATTACCGTACCTGTTTCCTGCATTTCCATTTTAGATTCATAATTCTTTATTTGTTCTTTTATGATCTGGCTTATTTCATCAGGTCTTAAATTCATTTATCTATCACATCCTTTATATTATCAAGATGTCCTTTGATACTTGCATCGAATGTTTTGCCATCAAGCTCTACAATCAGTCCGCCTAATATAGACTTATCAACTCTGCATTCAAGCAATACAGTATGAGAACTCATCTTCTCTAATTTTTCTTTTAATGCTGTTTTTTCTTGTTCATTTAATTCTACTGCGCTTATAACCTCTGCAGTTAAACATTTGTTCATTTCGTTCAGCAGATTTTTATATTCTGATACGCATTCATTAAAATGTTTAATATATCTTTTTTCGCATAGCAATTTAACAAAAGATATAACCTCAACAGGTATTTTCTTAGAAAAAGCATTATTTAACGCACGAAGTCTTTCGTCTAAAGGTATACTTGGCGATGACAAAAACAGAGTATACTCAGGATTTTCAGAAAAAACCTGTATTAATACATCTAAAGCCTCTTCGTACTTTTTTTCGCTCTTGCTCTCTAACGCCAACTCAAACAGCGCTTTAGAATATTCCTTAGCTATCTCACTCATTTACATCACCTATCTTCTTGATAAATGAATCTATAAGCTCTCTATGGTCTTCTGTGTTGATTTCTCTTTCTAAGAGCTTGTTAGCAAGTATAGCTGAAACCTCAACAATCTCTTGTTTGATTTCTTCTTCAGCCTTTTTCTTTTCGTATATAACCTGATTTTCAGCCTGACGGATAATTCCTTCTGCCTGCTGTTTTGCCTTTAAAACAATAGCATCGCTTTGTCTTTTTGCACTGTCCTGCGCTTTTTTCAGCATCTCATCAGTCTCATCTTTGATAGTACTGATTTTTTCGTCCCAAAAAATCTTATTTTCTTCTGCAATGCGTTTTGCTTCATTTGCGTCGTTATATCTTTCATCAAGTTCATTCTGCCTGTTTAACAGCATTTTATTAACAGGCTTAAAAAGAAACTTTTTGATGATAAGAAAAAGGATTATTAAATTTAATAATGAAATTAATATCTGCCATATATTTACAGAAATAACTTCTAAATTTTGCATGATTTTTCACTCTCCGAGCCGCTGTGCTTAATTATTTACTGGCTTAACCAATTGTAGAAATAAGTATATCTATAAATCTTCCCGGTGCAACAAACAGAAGAAGAATTGCCACAACGAGAGCATAAAGACCTGTTGTCTCGGCAATAGCACAACCCATAAGCATTGTAGATGTTACATCTCCCTTGCTTTCAGGCTGACGGCCTATAGCCTCACACGCCTTTGCTACAGCATTACCTTCACCTATACCAGGACCGATACCTGCTATCATAGCAGTACCTGCACCCAAAGCACAACATCCTAAAATAATACCAATTGCAATTTCTAACATAAAACTACCTCCTAATTTTTTTACGCAACTTTGCGTTTTTTTCTTTTCATATACAATTCGTAAGGAAAACCTCCCGAAATATACATCATTGTAAGCATTGCAAAAATATATGCCTGAAGCAACCCACTGAAAACATCAAAATAAATTGACAAAACTGCAGGAATACCTATCTGCAGAAATGGTATATTTCCCAAAAAACCAGGCAACGCGCCAAATACTATATTTGACAATCCCTGAAGTCCTGTTGCAATAAGTACAGATATAACTGAACCTGAAAGCACATTTCCGTAATGACGAAAAGCCATTGATATCGGAGTTGCAACTTCACTGATTATATTAAGAGGCGCCATCAAAGCAGGATTTGCAAAACTCTTCATATACTCTAGCAGGCCGCACTTCATTTTATAATATGTTATCAGTATAAATACGAGTATTGCCCAACCGGCAACTATATTAATATCCGACGTAGGCGGATATAAACCAAACAAGCTTATTAAACTTGAAAATCCTGAAAGCGCCAGGATCGAAACAACAAACGGAGCAAAAAGCGTAAAGTATTCTCCCATATTTCCAATAACAATATCTTTGCTCTTTTGAACTATCATCTCTGCAAAATGGTGTCTTTTAAGCCATATCCCAGAATTTATTCCATGCGTTAAATACAAACACAAAAAAAGCACTGAAAGCATAACCATCGCTGAATTTATCTGAGATTCGGTAATTGGCAGATTCTGGACAGGCATCTTTACAGTAAAGAAAATTGCAGCTCCTGAAATTACAATCCCCTCTTTTAGTGGAGATGTTAAGATTTTGAGCAAAATACTAAAACAAATCGGAGCAATCATCAAGACAATTAAAAAAGCGTCAACTATTTTAAATTTGCGATTTGGTTTAGTCATCTTTTATCACCTTCCCTATCTCCATTTTCTTTCCACAAAGGCCTGAACAAAACGGCTACTCTTGGGAAAAAAACAGGAATTATCACTGATATAGTATTAAAACAAGGCAGTAACACTCCTATTCCTAAAACAACAAGCATTCCAAAATTTCTCATGCTTTGCGATGCTTTTACGAGTTTTTTGGCATCTGATTCTTCCTTTAGCAGAGCCTTTTGTATTGTGATGCCCATTAATAAAAAATTTATAACCGAAACCGCTGAAGAAAGGACACTACCCAAAAGAACAGTATAATCCCATCTGCGAAAAACCAAGAATATCGAATTCATAAAAGCACTTAAAATAATCACCATAAAAGCAATATATTTCGTTTCATTCAGCACCACTTTATCAACTTTTAACATAAAAGTTCTCCTTTAAATCACAATAGCTTGTTCTTATTAGCTTTTTCAATAAGAGCCTCATTAATACTTTTTTCATCTGATATTGGCAACTCTTCCTTTGAATATACAAAGAAGCAAACATACGCTATTGACAAAGCTATCATCTGAACGTATGACGTAATTAACTGACCGGCCATAGTGTACAGTAATATTAGTAACAACGGCATATACTGATATGGCTTATGCTTTTTACCCGGTTTTTTCGGGATAGTAATCATTCCCCATAATAAGGTAAAAAACGCAAACATGCCAACAATGCCCCAAACAACCCAGATCTGCTGAAGTCCATTATGTCCGACACCAATCCAGAATTTATATATTGAACGAATTTTTCCTTCAAAATCCTGCAAACCCACACCATAAACAAAATGCTTAAAGCTTGACACAATATGTTCATTATAAAATGCAAAAAGAGAGCTTCTGCCATTAGTTATATCACTTACATTAAATCTCGCTATGAAATTTTCAATAATGGTCGGGAAAAAGATATAAATGATAAAGGCCAACAATGATCCTAAAAATATTATTCCTATTATTCTTGATACCTTCTGTCCCACATTTCCTGGCAAACTGATAATAAAGTATAAAACTATAAAAGCAAGACATATAATATACGCACGCGACAGCGTAGTCATACCAAACAAAACACAAAGAGCTAGCAAAACCAAATCCATATGGGAATGCTCCTGTCTTCCGTATAATATCAAAAGACACGTTGTTGATAAATTACATATAAAACCAAGCCCATTTGGATTAAAAGTCAACCTGAAGCTATCCATCATTATATTTCCTTCGCCAAATCTAAAACTTTCTTCATCCTGGCTAAAAATTTCTATAATATTAAAACCACTCTGTTTAAGTCTGATGTACAATATAATTATACATACACCAACTGTACTTATTGCAAGGCTTCTGAATACCAACTTGTAATCGATATCTTCTAAATCTGTACATGAAATTGTAGCCAGAAATATAAGTTCAGCAAAATCACGCATATATCTACCCAGAGAAAAAGCCGCATTTAGTCCATGTATTAATTCCCAGAACATCAAAAATAAAACTGAAATTACAATATGAGGTTTTTTAAAATTGATTTTTCCACGCAGTAACAACGCTATAATACCCATCATAAGTGCATATTTATGCTGAAATCCCATAGCCATTGGAATACAACAAGCCCCAAGTGCGACAATGTCGCTCTCACTTTTTGAAGAGGCCGGAATCAACGACACTATCAAAAACAGAAATGTCGGCACTGGTATTTCTAAACAATTTCTTGCAAAAAACAGCACCAGCATTATTCCTATAAATATATACATTCTTTTTCCAGTCTTGTTTATTTTATTCTCGGTTTTTGCATTAACCATAAGCTCTTCTCTAACCATATTATTCCCTTTTCTTTTTATAAATTTATATTTCGTTTACCATACAAGAATTATCATTTTAAGAGATCTTTTTGGTAATAATTCTGCTATTTGAAAATTTTGCACAAAGCTTCAATACTATTTTTTTCAGAGCAATGAGTCAAAATCTTCTCTCTTGCACAGTCCGCCATTTTTCTTCTTTCGTCTTCTTTCATCAAAAACACATTCTCTATTTTTGAAGCAAGTTCTGAAACATCGCCAACAGAAACTAAAAATCCATTTATACCATCATCAATTAAATCCTTAGGTCCTGTTTTGCAATCGGTTGATATACAGATAAGTCTGCTCGCCATTGCCTCCATAAGCGAGTTAGGCAGTCCCTCGTAATCAGATGTCATTAAAAATACGTCGTTTTTTTTATATTCACTCTCAATATCAGTTGTTCTTCCCATAAGCTTTATTTTATCATTCATTCCATTTTCATCAATAATGCGTTGAATTTTTTTCATATAATTTTCTTCGCCTGTACCAAATATATCCAACGTAATATCATCGTGATTTTTGCACACTTCTGAAAAGGCGGAAATCATCATCGGATAATTTTTTTGCGCTGTTATTCTGCCTGCGGCAATAAATTTTTTAACCGTATCACTGGTGCTAATTTTATAATTTTCTATGTAAGTTTTAGAAATCGGATTCGGTATCAGGATGCACTTCTTTTGGTCTCTTTTTGAAAAAAAATCTATCTGGTCACTTGCCTGAACTATTATTTTATAGCTGGTGTGATAACACATTTTCCAAAGCCAACGCTGAATTCTTCCATCAAGCCTTGCTCTCCACGGGTTTATTCTGATAGTTTCAATTCTTTTTATTCCAAGGCCTAAAGAAAAAAACATCATTTTAATCTGCGTTGAACTTATAAAGGATACCATATAATCCGGCGAAATATCAGTAAGAATTCTTCTTGTTATTTTAATGCGTTCAAAAATAGATGATTTTAAATATTCGCTTGTTTTTTCAAATACTGAATATATACGAACATCGGGTACTACAAAATACTCATCTTCTCTTCGCGAAAAAACTAATATTGAAACATCATAACCTTTGTCTACTAATTCATTTGCCCAGATGCTTACAACTCTTTCTGCTCCTCCGCCCGAAAGTTGAGCTATTGCAAGCAGGATTTTCTTTTTCATTTTTTTCATTTTCCTTTCAATTATAGTGAATTTATAAAATTACAGTCTTTTTGTTCACTTTAATATCTTACACAAACTATTGATGCTATTTTCCTTTGAACAAAGAGTAAGTATCTTTTGTCGTGCCAAACCAGCTATCTTTTCACGCTCTTCTTTTGACATTTCCATCACTTTTTCAATCGCATCACAAAGAGCATCCGCATCGCCTGTTGGAATCAAAAATCCGCATACACCATCGTCTATCAAATCTTCAGGACCCGTTTTGCAGTTAGTTGATATACAAATAAGCTTACTTGCCATCGCCTCAATGAGCGAGTTTGGAAGTCCTTCAAAATCGGATGTCATTAAAAATACATCGCTTTCTTTATATTCATCCTGTAATCTATTGGTTCTTTCTCTTAGAAAAATTCTGCTTTCCATGTCAAGTGACTTGATAAATTCTTTTATATTTTCACGATTTGCCCCATCCTCTGCACCGTAAATATCTAAATAAATATTTTTGTATTTAGGGTCATCAGCGTGTTTTTTTAAAGCTTTGGCAAAACCTGAAATCATCATCGTATAATTTTTTTGCGGTGCTATTCTGCCTGCGGCAATGAATCTTTGTATGTTATCAGAAATATTTTCTTTGTACTCTTTAATATATACCTCAGAAACAGGATTGGGAATTACTAGGCTTTTTTTAATAATGCTTTTACTAAAATACGGTGCCTGCCCCAAAGTCTGTAGTATTGTTTTATAGGAAGTTTTAAAACACAGTTTCCACAATGCAGCAAATAGTTTCCCTCTTGAGTTTGCTGCGACCCACGGGTTTATTCTGACAGTTTCAATTCTTTTAATTCTAAGACCAAATGCAGAAAACATAGATAACACCTGAGTGTGTGGCAAAAAAGAAATCAGATAATCCGGCTTTATAACTTTTAATAATTTTCTTCGTTGCAGTACTTTATTTAAAAAAGATATTTTTTTGTAATCGTCATATTTTTCACAAACAGTATATACGGTAACGTTTTCAGACAAATAGTATTCGTTTTCAGTTCTTCCTGCCAATAGCAAAGATACGTCATAACCCTTATCAGAAAGCTCATTTGCCCAAACACTTACAACTCTTTCAGCACCGCCACCTGTAAGATGTGTTATTGTCAATAATACCTTTTTTCCCATTATGTTAACTCCTCTGCGGTAATTTAATCCATTCACCAAATATTTCATCCCATTTTGCAGGATTAAATGGAACATTACCACTAAGGTGAAACAGTGTTAATTCTCCTACATAAGGCTTTCCTTTTACATTATAAAAATCCACTCTGATTTGTGGAAAACCTTTTGATAATACTCCGGCCAATTCCTTCATCTTCTCAAAACTTTCAGGCTTTTGTGGTATTACTTTTGCATTAGGATGCCCCTGTGTAAAAGGAAGGTGATTGTATTCCATATCAAAAAAGTCGAATTTCGTTTCTTCATTTTCGTTTACTCTGTCTGTAGCTATATACATTGCTTTTGGAATTCCATCAAAGCATAAAAATTTATAGTCCGTAAGTTCACTAGAATTTTCTAAATCACTCATATATTCTTCTGCAAAAATTCTCGGTAAAACATTCTTATATGGCCATTCTCTACAGGTTAAATAATAGTTTTTATTTAAATGCATATTTAAAAAAATTCTTGCACTATCCTTATCAAATGTTGCCTTGTCCTTACAAATAACTACTCCACCACAATCATGTGTCGTTTTTAATACAAACTGATTTGGTAATTTTTCAAAATCTATTTCATCAAAGCTATTCCAAGGTCCACCTAATACAGGTGCAACATATTCTTTCCCTATACGGTCTGAAATCCACTTTTTTGCTTCAAATTTATCGACCATTTTTGTGTATTCTGGATTTCTGTCATATAGTTTTAACCAATTAAGTTTTTCATTAAACGTTTTAGGCGCATTAAGGTCAGGAAGCTTTTTAAACCATTGAAAATATTTAATGCTAATCCATATTTTATCAGGAATAAAGCATCCTAACTTAAATACTACAAAGTCCCTAATGTTCATTTTGATTTTCCTCTCTGTCTATAAGTTTTTGTTTATTTTATTTGTAATCTTTCTCTATAACGTCTTCCCACTTTTTGATTACGATTTCAGTTTTATAATTTTGAGCTGTTTTTAAGGCGTTTTCTGAAAGTTTCTGACGCAAAGCATCGTCTGTTAAAACTTGCTTGATAGCCTTTGCTAATCCTTTATAATTATTTCTTTTAACAAGAATACCATTTGTGCCATCTTCTATTATTTCACTGACTCCGGGATAATCTGTAGAAATACAGGGAATACCAAGCATCATAGCCTCAATCAGTGCATTTGAAAGTCCTTCGTAGTCAGATGTCATAACAAATATACTTGCATTTTTAATTCGCGTATGAAGATCAAAAACATTCCCCCATAAAGTCACAGTTTCGCCCAACTTTTGCTCGTCTATCTTCTTTTGAAGAAAATCTTTTAATGTTCCGTCGCCGAAAATATCAACAGACATTTTTGGAAAATCATCTTTAATAAGCGATATTGCATCTATTAACATCGCGTGATTTTTTTGCTGTGTCAGGCGCCCTGCTGTTACGATTCTTAATCCTTCCGGTTTTGACGGTTCGTCATTTAATGAAACAGGGTTTGGAACGATATGGCTCTTCTTGAGCAAGCTATCTGAAAAACAAGTTAATTCATACTCTGTCTGAAAAACAATCGCTGATGCTCTTTTTTTATAGCATTCATTACAGCACCAGAGCATGGCTTTGCCTCTTCCGTCGTGTCTTGGGTCGTTTCTTTCTGAAACGATAACAGGTACCTTAATACCTATTGAAGACATTAAAACCAGAGCATTTATCCTTCCAACAAAAGAAACTACCTTGTCGGGGTTTGATGCTTTAAGATATCTCCTTATGCTTTTTAACCAAAATGGCAGGTTTTTAAAATATGAGTTGCCACCTTTAGTGAGATCTACAATCTTTATTCTGTTATCAAGGGTATATCCTACCTTGTTTTCGAGAAGTAACGCAATTTCAACATCCCAATCCTTTTTTGCATAGTGATTGGCAAGAAGTGATATAACGCGTTCAGCCCCTCCATTAGACATACTGCCTATAAAAAATGTTATTTTCACTTTGATAACCTCTATAAATATTAATTAAAAGTTTTAGAATAAATTTCTTCCATTTCTTTTTTTGTAACACAAATATCGAATTCCTTGATTTTTTCAAGGTTGTACTCTTTCATTTTTTCTTTAAGCTTGGAATCATTATAAAGATGCTTTATTCCGTCTTTAAAGCCATCAGCATCTTTCGGATTGTATAAATACCCGCCCTTTTTCTCTTTAACAAGATCAATATTACCACGTATTTTGCTCACTAAGCAAGGAAGACCGCTTGCCATTGCTTCCATAATGGATCGCGACAGCCCTTCACGAAAGGATGCCATCACATAAGCATCTGCAACAGAATACAGCTCTGTCATATCAGTGCGATGACCAAGAAAGTGTATTTGCTTTTCTATATTAAGTTCTTTTGCTAATTGCTCAAGCATTTCCCTTTCTTCACCATCGCCACAAAGGAGAAGATGAATATTTTTAATTTGGCATCTGCTGACTGCCTCGATTAAAATCTTATTGTTTTTGTTTTTATCCAGTCTGCCAACCGAAATTAAAACAAAGTCATCATCTTTTATGCCAAGCTCGTTTCTTTTTGATTTTTTTAATTCTTCTCTGTTTTCAATCTGATACGGTTCTAAATTAATACCTACACCATGCACATAGTGAATTTTTCCTTTATTACGAAGTTTCATATGCGCCTTGGCAAATTCATAATCCTCACAATTTATGGTAATTAGCGTATCTGTATAACGCGAAAGCCACTTTTCAACAGGATAATATATCAACCAGTTTAATTTTGGTGCACCTTTATAAAAGTGTAAACCATGAACCTGATATATTACTTTTTTTACACCACATTTTTTACCTGCAAGGCGTCCTAAAATTCCGCCTACAGGGGTGTTGCAATGGATGTAATCAATATTCTCTTTCCTTATCAGTTCAACAATCCGACAATAGGCTCTCAAATTTGCTAAAGAGAAAGGGGAACGATTAATGTCAGCATGGTGAATGAAAACACCGTATGTCTTTTGATCTTCCTCTATCTGCTTTTCTGATGCGGAACTAAAGTTAGCCACAATATGAAAACCTATATCATGCTCACGAGAAGCTTTAATACTTGCATAAGAAAAACTTCCAATTCTTGTAGCAAGATTTGTTATATATAATATCTTCATGATCTTATTTCGCTTTCTAAATTAAGATTCCTGTAACATACGGACAACATCCTCTGTATGCTCTCCAAACAATGGACCATTAGCTAATTGATAGTAGTAAATTCCCATACCCTTTAGATTGTATTCCATTACAATAGGTTTATAGTTTTCGTCGATTGTAACATCCCAACCTATTGCACGAAACATTGGCATTTTTTTATGTGCATTCAAAACAAGTTGACAAGCTTCTTTGTAAGCCGGAATTTCAATACCTTCAAAAACCAAACCATTTGGCAACTTTTGGATACTTTCACCACATGAATAAAAACCGGTTTGTTTTAATTTGCCATCAGAATCAATGCCAATCACGACCATGCCTCTACCATCTTTTGTAATGCTGTTATCAGCAATTGCATCTTCTGTATTTGCTCGAAGATTACCCGACATAAACCGTGGTTCTCCGTTTATGATTACAGTAATTAAACGCATAATGTTTACAGAGCGTGGGCTAAATTGCTTAAGTTCGTCACACTGCTTAATCAAGCGTTGAACAACATAATTCTCTTTGATATTCCTCATAACCTCTGCAACCATATCCTCATTATCCAACAAGCGAATACCACGCGATGTTCCAGACGCTATCGAAGGCTTAATAATTAATGGTAAGTTTTTACATATAAGATCGTACGCCGCTTCCTGAGATAGTGCTTCATATTCGTGATTCATAAAAGTTCCATGAATATTTCTAACTATTGTATACGGAAATTCTACTTCTGGTAGAAAACGATCAAAAAAGTTTTTATCATCCCATGCAAAATTCATTCTTCGATCATTCAACATCGGATCAATCTTGGTTCGATATATCATTTCTGAGCAAATACGTTCATTAAATTTTCCCGTTACACTATAATACAGTTGATGAGTCGAATAGTCCATTTTTCCTCGAACCTTCCAACACTCACGTATTGCTCGCTTTTGTTCACGACTCAATTTTTTAATCTTAATTCCATTTATAGAATACATTTTCTTATAGTGTTTAACGGATTTATGTACATATTTAACACGAAAAATATAATGTGCAAATTCATCAAGCGTTCTATAAAGATTCATAATATTCATTTTTATTTCTCCCATCTAAAAACTTCATCTAACACTCGCTTGGTCAAATCTCCGAAGAGCGGACCGTTGTTGAACTGATGAAAATTAATGCCGCCTTTTCTCATATTTGCTTCAATTAAAACAGGCTCACCATCTTCATCTATTGCAATATCCCACGAAACAAGTCTGAAATGTCCTATTAATGGATGTGATTTTTTTACCAATTCTATTGCTTTATCGAAAGAGGGTATTTGAAATCCTTCAAATACCAAACCATCAGGATGCTGTTCGCAACGTTTGCCGGTTGTATATCCATACGCATACTTTTTAAGACAACCATTTTCATCAATACCGCAAGACATGCCGTCATAACCTGCATTGTCTTTCGCTGTGGCATTATCAACCTTACTGTCACCAAATCCCATTCTGAGAATGGAAGATAAGATATGGACTCCATCTTCAAGTAAGAGAGAACAAATTCTGATACAATTAATACTGCCCTTATGTACCCTGTCAAGCTCACTATTTTGTTTGATAAGCTTTTGAACAACATAGTCATCGTATTCAGGATCAGATAAAAAATTATTGATTCTTTCATGATCTGTATTATTAAAAAATATAATTCCTCTGCCTGAACCTGTTTCCTGTGAGGGCTTACAAATTACTTCACTATTGCACAGAATTTTCTCTTTTGCTTCGTTTATTGATATTTGTTTGTAATTTTCATCAAAAATCAGGCTGTTAATTTTTCTCACTACAATCTCAGGTTGCTTTATACCAGCAAATATCTTCGAATAATAATTTTTATCATTAAAACCATAACCGAGCTTTCTGTTGTTAAAATTCTGATCAATTACGGTGTAATACAAATCATTCGGAATATATCTTGGATCAAAATGTCCGTTCATTGCATAGTAATATTGCGCCCACTTAGTCGAAATATTTTTATATGGAGACCAGAACTTTCGGATTTCTTCTTTTTGTTCTTTCGTCAGCTTACAACTTTTATTTATATTTTTTGACAGATTTATTCTCTCCTGATATTTCGATATTGTATTAGCAGCAAAAATTTCCGGTTTTTCAAAAATGGCAAAATATAATTTTTTTAGTTTTTTGCTAACAGGCATATAACTCACTCCTTTTTAGAAAAAAATCAATCATTCCACTATTTGTGCTGAATTGTCTTGTGTATTTGTGTAAATATTTTCACGTTTTAACACTGTCGCGACAGTTTTAAATAATATCTTAATATCAAGCCACATGCTGACATTGTGTGCATACCACGCATCATAGAGTCTTTTTTCTCTTACACCTAAATTATTTCGGTAATACGCTTGCGTATATCCGCTGATACCTGGACGAACGAGTAATTTGTCTTTTTCATCTTCTTCATATGTATTTTTCGATTCCACATCTCCTGCCCTTGGTCCTAAGATACTCATATGTCCCAACAGAACGTTAAAGCATTGCGGAAGCTCGTCAAGACTTGTCTCTCGGATAATGCGACCAATACGAGTTACACGGCTATCATGTTGTGAATTAAACGTGCTGCCATCTTCGTTTCTTAGGTCAGGAGCATTTACTTTCATTGATCGAAATTTAAGCATATTAAATTCTTTGAAGTCTTTTCCAAGCCGTCGAGACTTGTAAAAAATTGGTCCACCATCTTCAATTTTTATGGCTATCGCAATGGGAATAGTCATCAATAAAATAATTGGAAGGATAATAACGCAAAGCACAATATCACTGATGCGTTTTAAAACAATTTGGTAAAACCCTTTGTAATTTTTTTTGTCTTTACTTTCCGAGTAAAGTTCTTCCACATCTGCTGTATAATCATACTTACTCATATCATCTCACCACAATCTATCTTGAAAATCGCATCCCCGATAAGTTTTAGTACTTTTTCCACTTTTTGTACCGCACTAGCAACACTATCTGCCTTTGCTATGATGTACCCGCATCCATCAAGATTGGTATGATACTCTCTAACAGTTTGACCAATCTCTAAATGATGGTATATCTCAACATCGTATTCCTTTTCTATCTTTTCAAAATCTGGAAGCTGTTTTACAATTCCATCTCCAAATGCCAGCAGCCGTGTAGCCACTGCACAATGCTCACAAGGTGTCAGATCGACCTCATCACCAACTGCATTACGAATCATATTCGCCATATAATCAATTCCAGTTCCATAAGGGATAACACATGGACCTATCATATTCCCCCCCATTCTTGCACCAATGTCTATAATATGTATTTTTCCTTCAGAGGTAATAAGCACATCCATATTAACAGAACCAAAGTTTATGCCAAGTGCCTTGATAGCACTTTCAACACAACGTTTTGCTTTCTCGTCAATCTCATAAGGGAGATCTGTCGGAATGGCGTGTCCGAGTTCAGCATAGTATGGAGGTTCCGTCATCCATTTTCTCATAATACTGAGAACATGAACTTCACCATTTACTACCAGAGATTCTGCACCATACTCCCTACCAACGATAAACGTTTCGACCTCTGCTCTATTGGTAATAGATGCCGCCATTGCATTATGACAAGCATCAAAAAATTGTGATTCATCATCAACGCGAGAAGCACCCCTGCTGCCAGAACCATCACACGGTTTGACCATTACAGGAAACGATAACTTCTCACAAAGGGAAACTATATCTGTGCTTTCGTTCACTTCATAGGCTTGTTCTGTATCGTCAACCTTTGCTTCAAATAAGCACTTACGAACCTTGTACTTGTTCTTAATAAGTTTTGCAACCTCATAATTAAGTCCACCTAGGTTCATTTGCTCTGCTATGTATGCAGCAGTTAAAACACCATAATCGGTCGCGGCAGTCAAAACACCATCAATATTTTCTTTTTGGGCATAGGCAAGACAAGCCTTTTCATCTACAATATTGATAACCTCATGCTTATCGGCGTACTTAAAGCCAAGTGCATTAGGATCAGCGTCTACTGTCAATGTTTCATATCCCATTTCTCTGGCTTTCTTAATAACAAAACTCTGCAGAAAGCCGGCACCGATTATTAGTATTTTCTTCATAATTCCCTCATAGTTCTTTCCGAAAATTTAGTTCCTTGTATTTTAGGGTTTCCGTTGCTCCGTAGGTCGTATATCCTCTGTGTTCATAAAAGATTTTTGCGTATTTACTTTTATCATAGACCTCACAAACAACCTCTGTGCATCCATTTTTTTTTGCTAATCGTTCAATCTCTGTCAAACAATAACTTCCGATACCTTCCCCGGAAAATTCAGGAGCTGTAGCTAACTTTTGAAACAAAAGTGATTTTTCTATTTTGCGTATCTGAAATGTTGCCACCGGTGTTTTTTCGTTATAGACCAAATAAATATCGTTTTTTATGGCACACAAGGCAACAATTATATGATTTTTAATATGGGAGTTGTTCCAGTGGTGCAAATCATACTTCTTTGCCATATCCTTACCACATTCATAGAGAATATCAGATACTTTTTTCAGTCCCACAATATTACATTTGCTCAACTTACTTACTCGATACAATCCCCACACCTCCGATTATTTTATGAATGCTCTTAAAATTTTAATATACTTCTCAATCACATACTCCACATCTTCATCAGTCAGGCATGTATTAAGAGGCAAAGTAATCTCATTTACAAAGTGATTGTATGCATTAGGATAGTCCTTAATATCAAAACCAAGCTTTTTGTATGCTGTATGCATTGGCAAAGGTTTATAGTGCACGTTACAGGCAACACCACACTCTGCCATTTTTGTAATAATTTCGTTTCTTTTATCTGCTGTAATACCCGGAATTCTTGTAATATAAAGGTGTCCTGAAGAATTTGCGTTTTCTGTATAATGAGGCAGAGTTTCAACACCCAACGGTTTTAATGCTTCATCGTATCGTTGTATAATTTTTTTCCTTTTTTCAAGCAACTCGGGATAACGCCTCAGCTGCTTTAAACCGATAGCTGCTGCAATATCTGTCATATTGCATTTGTACCACGTGCCTACAATATCATATTCCCATGCTCCAAGCTTTGATTTAGCAAGAGCATCTTTTGACTGTCCGTGAAGTGAGAATAACTGGAGCTTGTTATAGACATCATTGTCATCTATGCCATCGATAGTCTTCCATGTCAGTGCTCCGCCTTCTGCAGTAGTAAGGTTTTTTACTGCATGAAAGCTAAAGCTTGAAAAATCTGCAATAGCACCTGCCATTTTCCCGTTGCGATTTGCACCCAGCGAATGTGCTGTATCTGCCATAATTGCAACTCTGCCTAAAGCACTCTGGATCTCACCTCTTGGTTTAAAGAGGTTCTTTTTTCTTTCTACAATTTCATATAACTTGTCATAATCACAGACCACGCCGCCTAAATCTACCGGGATTATTGCTTTGGTATTTTCTGTTATCGCATTCTCTACTGCAGAATAATCCATTTCAAAGCTATCCTTTTGCGTGTCGATCAGTACTATTTTTGCACCAACATGGTCAATAACTGAAGCAGATGCAGTGTATGTATACGCAGAAGTTATAACCTCATCTCCAGGTCCAATCTCCAAAAGGTGAAGCGCCATTTCTGCACAGGCAGTCTGTGAACTTAAGCACACACACATTTTAGTACCTAAATACTTTGCAATATTCTTTTCAAGTTCTTTTGTCCTTGGACCTGTCGTGATCCACCCCGAGCGAATGGCCTCTACAACCTCTTGAATTTCTTCATCCTGAATGTCCGGCGGACTAAAAGGTATATTCCTTTTTTTGTCGTTCATAGTGAAAACCTTTCCCTTTTTTGTGTCAGATTTAAATATTTGCGTACAAAAAGGCAGTATATTATTTATTTATAACATATTATAGCACAAAAAGACAAAATATTCAAGTGATTTTTATAAAATAAGAGTCCGGTATTATAACTACCGGACTCTTTTAAAAATAAGTTAATATTTAATTTTATTTGAATTTAAAACTTTCTTTTTATCCTAAATTTCAGGCTCAAAAATCGGCATCATCGAAAGCTTAAAAAGATTATTTTTGTGCTTTGTGTCAATAATCTCCTTTGTCTTTTCATCGTCGATTTTTCCTTCTCTTATATACTTATCAAGCACCGCATAGGTAAAGCCAAGATTTTCTTCATCAGTTTTCCCGCAAAGACCATCAATAGGAACTTTATCTACCAAAACTTCTGGAAGTCCAAGTACCTTTCCTATCTCTTTTACCTCTGTCACAGTAAGCTTTGACATAGGCGAAAAATCACCCGCAGCATCACCATAGCGTGTGGAATATCCTACCCAATCTTCAGACAAATTACACGTGTTTACTACTCTGCCATTGTTGCTCTGCGAAACTGCATAAAGTGTCGTCATACGAACTCTTGGCGGGATATTGATTTTTGTCTGATTGGAAATCTCAATTTCTCTTGGCATACTTTCTATAATTTTATCTACAGCATCCTTTATATTTATAACATAGTGCTTTATTCCCAGATGTGAGACTAAAAGATTCGCCATATCGATATCTTGCTGAATACCGCAGGGCATCAAAACACCTATTACGCGTTCACGTCCTAATGCTTCTACGCAAAGAGCCGCTGCAACAGACGAGTCCTTACCGCCTGATATTCCGACTATCGCATTACAGTCTTTACCGTTTTTTTCAAAGAAATCTTTAATCCAATTAACACAATCGTTTTTTACTTTTATTGCGTCAAACATAATTTTATCTCCAAACATTCATCATATCATCATTGAAACAGCAACTACTACCGGCATTGTTATAATTGATAACAGTGTAGTTAACGACACCATTGCTGCAGAGCCTGCTGTGTCTCCGTCAAATTTTTCACAAAACATAGTAGTAACGGCTGCACAAGGCGCAGAAGCCGCTATAATACATGCTACAGCCAGAGTACCTCTGATATTGAGCAGATAAAATGCCAAAATCATCAGAACCGGTGATACTATAAGCCTTAGTATTATTGTTATATATGAGTTTAACCCTTTTACTCTGATACTTGCATTTGCCAGATGATAGCCGACTATAACCATAGGAACAGGGGTATTGAGGTATGCCAAAAACCTTATAGGTTCACTTATTACAAAAGGAATTTTAATCGAAAATATGAATATCACTATTCCTATTAAAGAGCCTGTCACTCCGGGATTAACCAGAATTTTTCTTACAGAAATATTCTTTATATCACGGCTCATTTCAATTACACCATATGTCCATAGCATAATCTGAAAAATCACGACATAAGTCGCGCCATAAAAAACACCCTCTTCGCCCAGCAAAGCACTCTGCAGAGGCAGAGACATATATCCACAATTAGAAAAAACAGATGCAAAAATAAGTGTTTTTTCTTTTCTTTTGTCCTTGTCATGTATCAACATATGCGAAATTAAAATATTTGATGCAAATGATAAAATCGCTGCTACCGAGGTAATTAAAAGCCCAACAAGCATCTCTTTATCAAAGTCGCGCTGATATGAATTTATCAACACGCAAGGCGTCACGATATACAAAATGAAATTTGTCATATCACGTGAACCCAGGTCAGTGATCAGCTTTGTCTTATTGGCAACAAACCCGACTCCTATCAGGATGAACAATATTAGCACATAAGTGCCTACTGTTAAAAAATTTTCAATCATATAAGTTCCCTTTTCAAATTCTAAATGTGATTACCAGCTATCTAATATGATTTCCTTTTTTCCTCGTTTTTACTCAAAACGCAAACAAGGATTATTAAAATGTACTAATTTGTTATCATTCGCAAGCATTTGCCTTCACGTATTCAAATTCTTCCTGAACTTCTACAGATGGGGCTTTTGTCAACAAAGATACTACAACTATACATATTGCAGAGAAGATAAATGCAGGTAATAACTCATAAATCGCAAATGCTCCACCGAGCTTGGAAATTACAAGTTTCCATACAAATACCATAGCTGCACCGCCTACCATACCGGCAATAGCACCTGCTCTGTTGGTTCTCTTCCAGAACAATGAGAACAGCATAATAGGACCAAATGTAGCACCAAATCCAGCCCAAGCAAATGAAACTATTTTAAAGATAACACTGTTTTCATCAAGTGCGATAAATGCAGCTATTGCAGCAATAATTAAAAGTGTTATTCTTGACATATTCATAACCTGCTTATCAGTAGCGTTTTTCTTAAATACGCCCTGATATACATTTTTAGCAAAAGCAGACGCTGCAATCAATAAATATGAGTCAGATGAGCTGATTGTTGCAGCTAAAATTCCAGCCATTACAAATCCTGCCAAAATAGCCGGCAGTGAACTTGTTGCAAGTGTGATAAATATATTTTCAGCATCAGAACCAGTTAAATGCATAGTCGGATATAACAGTCTTCCTAAAATACCGATAAACACAGCTACGCCTAAAGAAATGATTACCCAAACCATTGCAATTCTTCTTGACGCCTTTAACTCTTTTTCTTTTCTGATTGCCATAAATCTTAAAAGAACCTGTGGCATACCAAAATATCCAAGGCCCCAAGCCATCATTGAACAAATCTTAAGCCAACCATACTCAGACGCCGCACCAAAGACAGGCTTTCCTGCCTCAACGAGCTGTTTTCCGTCTTCTCCTAAGGTTGGGGTCGCAAGACCAAAAAAGTCCATAAAGCCTTCGATCTGACTTGCATTTTCTATAACTGCAGAAATGCCGCCGGCTTTAATTGTATTTATGATAACAATTACTGTCAAAGCTAAAATCATAACTATACCCTGCATAAAATCAGATGCACTTTCTGCCAAAAATCCGCCAATGATTGTATATATAAGCACAAACAGCGCACCAACAATCATCATTGAAATGTAAGGTGTTCCAAACAGTTGTGAAAAGAGCTTACCACATGTAACAAAGCAACTAGCTGCATATACTGTAAAGAATACAAGAATAAACACTGCTGTTAATGTCATAATAACTTTCTTTTTTTCATGGAATCTGTTTGAGAAAAAATCAGGCAATGTAATAGAGTTATTTGCCTTTATACTATATCTTCTCAATCTTTTTGAAACAATCAGCCAGTTAAAATATGTACCGATTGCAAGACCGATCGCAGTCCAGGCTGCATCAGCCAGTCCGCACCAATAAGCAACGCCGGGAAGTCCCATAAGAAGCCATCCGCTCATATCAGATGCCTCTGCGCTCATTGCTGTAACCCATGGACCTAAAGAACGTCCGCCTAAAAAATAATTTTCTGAGCTTTTATTTGCCTGTTTTGCAAATACCAATCCGATTATTATGACAACTGCCATATAAATTGCCATAGAAATCAGAATTTGAATTGTATTATTCATAAACAATTCTCTCCTATATCTTTTTATTTTTTTACATTTTATAAAAAATATGGGTAGATTATATCACATCCTGTATTAAAAATCAAGTTATGTTTGCTTTTTTAAGTATATTTAGCATTAAAACTATAAAAGCAAAAGACCGACTGATTTTATCAGCCGGTCTTTTGCTTCGTTCCTTTTTATTCAAAAGGAGGGAAAATGAAAAAAGTTTGTGTTTGTTGTGGTATAACTATAATACCACATTTTTTAACATTTTTCAATCCACTAATTAGACAAAGATAACAAAATGATATATTTATTTTTGTGTATTTTTTACAATTTTACTCTTTCGTTACCATTTTAAGCTTTAATTTGATTTTTTCTCCATCTAACGACATAACTCCTTCAGGCAATTCGAGGCTAACCTCCACTTCACCGTTTTTACTTATCATACCATGCGTTATTTTCGATGTAGTAACTTTTTCTATTTTTTCTATTATGTCTGCTGCCCCGGCAATTTCTACGCTTTTTATTGATGTATCATCAAGTACATAATCCACATTTTCAGCAAAAACAGCTTCAATATCTACTGTTTTTTTCTTAGAAATCGTACAGTGAACATCTACAACGTCTTTTTCTAAAGTAATATACGGAGTGTTAAAAACCTCGCCCGACGTTCCTATAAAGCTGATAGGTGCATCAGTAGTGGTTATATCCTCACTCTTTCCACCTACATCTACATCTGCCGCTAAAGCTTCAATAGTGTTAACGATTGATTTAGGACCCTTAATTTTGATTTTTTCAGGTGTAACCTTGTAATCGCTCACACAGTAGCCTGATTTAGGCTTGCCTATCTGGTTTATCAAAACTTCTTTTTGTGCTACAACTACTTCATCGACTGTCACAATAACCTGTTTTGGGTTTTGTTCTAACAATTCTATGCTTCCATAAGGTAGGATTACGTCTATATTTACTTTGTGCGTTCCGATGGAGTCAATCTGTGAAACATCAACTACTGCTGCAATATCTTCTTTCTTTATGTTAGAGATATGCTTTCTTTGTCCTTTAACCTTTAAATCAATCTGGACCTCTTTGTCGTTTGTCAATGTAAGTCCGCGCTGCTCCAGTTCATTTTTAGTAAACTGCACCGGAACATCTTTGATATTTTTTTCAATCTCCGGATTTTGCACCTGAATTATGTAAAACCACATAAAGATTGCAAACAGGAGCGATATGATTTTGGTTGAAATATCTTTTCTCATTGTTCATTCTCCTGTTCTTTTTCATTATTGTTATCTTTTGTATTTTTCTTATCTACGATTTTTTTGAACTTGTCCGTCTTGTTTTTTATAAAATCTACGTTCTTTTTAACGTTTTCTGCAACATCTTCTTTTGGCTTTAAAAGCTTTGTTAAAAGATCGTTAAGATTTGTCATAGACAGGTCTCTTACCATATTTCCCTTATGCATAACTGAGATTTTACCTGTTTCCTCCGAAACAACTAAACTTACACAATCAGCTTGTTCTGAAATACCAAGAGCAGCCCTATGCCTTGTTCCACAATCCTTACTTAAGTCTTTATTTGAAGAAAGAGGCAAAACACACGATGCTTTGTAAATTTTTGAATTTTTAATAATTACCGCACCATCGTGAAGAGGCGTATTATGAACAAAGATATTTTCTATAAGTTCGCTGGAAACATCAGCATTAATAAGTGTTCCGCCTGTTAATAAATCGTCCAGGAGTGCCTCTTTTTCAAAAACAATAAGCGCACCGGTTCTTGTCTTTGACATATTTTCTGATGCTCTTAAAATTTCTAAAATTATATCTGAATAATCTAAATCATTAGTAGAAAACCACTTGCCAAACTTACTTCTTCCCACGTGCTCCAGCGCACGTCGCAATTCGGGTTGGAAAATAATAATCAGCGCTATAAAACCAATTTGAATTAAATTGCCCAGAAAAAAGCTTATCATATTCAGCTGAAGCCAATCAGCCAGGTATGTAACTACAAGAAAAATTCCTATACCTTTAATGAGCTGGGCTGCACGGGTTTTGCGAAAACCTTTTATTATTGCGTATATAACAACTGCTACAATCAATATATCAATTACGTCAGAAATCCTTATAGTCGCCAAAAACGGCATCACTTTATCTTGAAAAAAAGCCACCTACCATACCTCCTATTCTATGTTATTAAATATTTTATCACACTTTTTATATTTTTTCAATTTCTTTTGATCAAAAAAAATAAAAAAGTGGCACTTTGCCACTTTTTATTTTATATAATATACATAATTTTCTTTTCTCGGGCGCATCTTAGGGTATTCTCCATCAATGTAGCCTACAACACAGTTACCTACTGCCTCGTATTCTCCATCTATTCCCAAAGATTTTAAAAACGCCTTTGCCTCTTCGGTTTCAAAGGTTTCTTTTGCTCTGTGAATCCAGCAACTGCCAAGTCCTAGCGAGTCTGCCGCGAGCATTAAATTCTGCATTACAAGCGTAGCATCGTAAATGCCTGTGTTAATGCTCTTATCATAAAGCACAACAAAAACAACAGGCGCATTATAAAACGGGTCAACATCCGAACCTAAAATTTCGGCATTTTTTGCAGACAGCCAGTCTCTTTTTTCTTTGTTTGTTACAGCCAGAATAATTGGTGCCTGTCTGTTTCTGCCCGTTGGAGCATAAGTTCCTGCCTCTGCAATTTGCCTGATTATTTTTTCAGACGGCATATCACTTTTGTACTTCTTTACAGAACGTCTTTTTTTAATTGCTTCAATAAGTTCGCTCATACTATTCTCCTTGCATACTTTTTTGTCCTCAGGCAATTTCCTTAAAAAAGTAATTGCCATCGGTAGCGTTATAATAAATGCTAATACATCTGCTATGGGTTGCGCGAGCTGCACTCCTAAAATCCCAAAAAGCCAGGTCAGTAACAAAATCACAGGAATAAACAATATTCCGCTTCTCAGCATAGATAAAAGCGTCGCCTTTTTATTTTCTCCAATGCTCTGAAAAAGCATATTAGAACAAATAACCACAGGATGAAAAAATAGCGCCAGGAGCTGATATTTTAAAGCCGTAGTTCCTATCAAAATAACAGACGGATCATCGCGGAACAATCCGATTAAATTATTTGCAAAAAACATACAAACAATTACAGCCAACCCCAAAATCACTTCACCCGCAAAAAAAGTAAAGTAAAATGCTTTTTTGACTCTTGAATAAATTTTTGCTCCATAATTAAACGATGCAACTGGCTGAAAACCCTGACCAATACCGAGTCCCACCGCAAATATGAAAAAGGAAATTCTATTCACAATAGACATAGCCGCAACTGCAGCATCGCCTCCGCAAAGCGCTGACAAATTGTTTAAAATCATCGTAGCTATGCTGTTTAGGCCCTGACGCATAAGGCTTGGAAAACCGGTAGCAATAATTAAAAATATCCCTTTTAGGTTGTCTTTTAAAGACTTTATTGATAGCTTGCTCTGTGTTTTACCGAACAAAAACATAGAAAGCAAAATTAAAAAGCTCACAATCTGAGACAATGCTGTAGCTAAACCTGCGCCCTCTATGCCCATTTTATAAACAAATATAAATATAGGGTCAAAAATAATGTTCAGCGCCCCACCGATAGTAAGACCAATCATAGCAAGAAATGCTTTACCCTCATAGCGCAAAATATTATTAAGCGCAAAGCTCATCATCATAATCGGGGCAGTTATTAAAATATAAGTTCCATACCCTTTAGCGTACGGCAAAATTGTGTCTGTGCTTCCTAGTAGCCTCATCATCGGCTCTAAAAACAAAATGCCAAATACAGTTATCAAAATACCTGTCACAAGGCAGGATGCCACACTGAGCGATGCGTATATTCCTGCACTTTTGACATCACGCTCTCCTAGTTTTCTTGCTATTATACTTCCTGCACCATGTCCAAACATAAAACCAAATGCCTGAATTATCGCCATAAGCCCAAACACTACACCAACAGCAGCAGACGCGCTATTGCCTAACGAGCTTACAAAAAAGGTGTCTGCCATGTTATAGATATTTGTAACTAACATACTTATCGTTGTCGGAATACCCAGTGATATTACAAGCTTTGGTATAGGCTGTTTAGTCATTTTTTCATAATGAGTATCCATCTGATTTTTGCTTGTTACAGACATTTTTTCACCCTTTTCTTTTTTGCCAAATATGCTCTAAAAAGCATGCAAACAGCATATTATAAAAAAACGGAACAATCCATACTTGTTCCGATGTGGAAGAGCCGAATTGTTTAGATACCACAAATTTTCAGTTTAAAGCTAAACTATTTTTTAAGCATTTCCCTTACCGCAGACACAACGTGTACTCCAAGCGTAGGTTTGTTAGAAGAATTGTAGAGCGTACAGATTTTCTCGTCATCAGCATCCGGATTTTGAGAAATTAAATCCTTAATTTCATTTAACGGACTAATGCAAGCATCCAGTGCTTTAGAAACAGCGTCTTCACCCACATAACTATATCCATATGGATGGTAGTCATGTGCTGTTAAAATGTGTTGTATGTCCATTTTACGCAATTTATCAACAGCGTCGATATATTCTTTTGGATATGAGATATTACTGCCCCATTTTCCTGAACCATATATCCCATATAACTGCAAAGAATCTCCGCTTATTAATGTCTTTGTTCGTGTATCATAAATAGCACTGCTATCTTGTGAATGTCCTGGAATGGTAATTATTTGCAACACATCCAAAACAACATCGTTATCGACCGGCGTTAGTACATTATATCTCGCATACTGTTCATTAATCCTATGGCATCGTGAAATGATACAGGTGTTCGGAAATTTTTTCATAAATGCACTCAAACCACCGGCGTGGTCTTTGTGATTATGTGAAACAAACACATATTTAATCATATCTGCTGTAATTTCAAGCTCGTTCAAAACAAGTAAAATATAATTTTCAATATCCTCATCATAGCTGCCCGCGTCAAAAAGAAGTATGCCATTATCGGTTTTTATCGTGTATACCGTAGTAAAAATATCTTTATAAGGCATTGTAATTCTGTAAATGTTTTCATTAATTTTTTGTATGTTCTTCATTTTTTCACTCCTGTACAGTATTCGTCTTATATTTTGTAATATCCTTGTGTGCTTTTGTTATTGCACACTGTATCGTAAAAGCAGTAATTATAATCAACACACAGCTTACGCAAACAAAAAGATTATAATTACCCATAACATCAAAACAAAGGTTTGCAACAGGTGCTCCTACGGCATATCCTGCTGTGTTCACCGATGCAAATATACCAAGTGTTTTATTAAAATATTTTTCGCCCGCAAACTCTCTTGCATAAAACGGAAGCATTATCGTTTCAAGCGGAAGCGCAAACGGCGAAATAATACCATATGCCATAGCCGCAACTTTTCCAACTGATGATGGACCGGAACCAAGAAGCATCAGCATTGCAAATAAAGATGCAAAAAAACAAAGCATAGATGTTTTTTTGATACCGACACGGTCATATATAAATCCTGTGCTAAATTTACTCACAGTAAGAAGCAGTGCATGTGCACTGAGCACGGTGGCAACATACGAGCTATGAATTCCCGTGTCTTTTAAAAGCGGAGCGGCTATTCCGGATACACCCTGAAGAATCATACCCGTAAAGAATATGCATACAGCACCAGCATAAAAATATCCTTTTTTAAATATTGCAGGCTGTGCGTTTTCATCTGAGGATTTTTCGGGGATGGTAGCATCTGCGTTTTCTTCAGTTTTATTGGGATGATCTTTGAAAAACATCAGCATAATTACAGCAACCACAAGCAATATTACGGCTACAAGTCTGTAGGAATTACGATAACCAAACGGATTTCCTTCCTGATAAATAATTGGTGTTAGAATTTGCATTGCAATTGCGGCACCTACTCCGTTTGATGCAAGAATTCCGCCCATTATCACGCCCTTATTCTTTTTGCACCATTTATTTACAACTGCACCAACCATGGTGGTTGTTGTCCAGGAAAGACCCATTCCCAAAAATACTCCACCTGCATAAAAGCCAAAAACATTTGTGCTTTGCGAATATACAAGCATTGATATAATAAGGCTTGTAAAACCCGCAAGAATAAGCTTTTTAGCACCAAATCTTGCAATAAGTGCACCAAAAAACATATTTACAATAGCCGTTGTAATATATCTGCAACTATCGTTTATCGAAAAGGCACTTCTTGAAATGCCGAGTGCTTCACATATAGGCGCTATGTAGATGCTTTTTGCTGAGCTACAAAAACCAAGGACAATAAGTACCATAAGCGAACTTATGCCAACAATTACCCAGCTATAATTCAATTTACTTTTCAAATTTTTCATTATTTACACCTCCTTTCAATGACATATGTTGACAGCACAACGTTATTAATATATAATATATTTGCACTAAAAACAAGACAAAAACCAACAAAAATAGCAATATCGATTAAAAAAAGAGAGGTAATTATGTCAGATAAAATGAACTTTACTGTTGATTATCTGAAAAAGCGGTATGTACCACTGGAAGATACTAATAAAATCCATTATCATCCCTATTATGAAATACTTATAATCAATAACGGATTTTTAACTTATACCACAGGTAGCGGTATTATAAAAATTGCCGAAAAAAGCATTGTATTTATGCCGATGAATACAATGCATAATCCATTTGTTCAAAATCAACCGTATGAACGTTACAGAATAAGACTTAATAAAGATTTTGCGAAGGGATTATTGGTGCAGGAAGAACTCCTTGACTATGCGCTAAAAAAGCCCTATATAAAGCAACTTAATCAAAAGGATTTTGATGAAATTTATTCAATTACTGAAAGCTTATATAAGGTCTTTAACAAAAATAACAAAACCGAAGTTGATAAGCTCAGTGAATGTATGCATCTGGCCATGCTTATCTTGAAAGGTGCCGACGCACCAGCAATACCAAGCACACCTCACGTAAGTTACATATCCGATGTTCTTGAATATATAAAAGCTCATTACAATGCTCCCCTTACAATCGAAAGTATCGCAGAACATTTTTTTGTAAGTAAAAGCAAGCTTATATACGATTTCAAAAACTATTGCAGAATAAGCGTTCTTGAATATATAAGAATGACAAAAATTGAAGCTGCAAAAGAATATCTGTTAAAAGGCTGGTCCATTGCCGCTACATCAAATGCGTGCGGATTTTCAACCCCCAGCTATTTTATAAAGGTTTTTTCTCGAATTACCGGACTTACACCTCTTAAATTTCAAATGAAATACGTCAATTATTAAAAAATTTGCCTTCCCACATGCCGAAGACAAATATAACGAAAAAAGACGCCTGATTGGCGTCTTTTCGCATTGGCAAAGCCGAACAATATAGATGCATTCTAATTATTGTTTTTCTTTGCTGTATTTATTGATGAAATAAGCATTTTCTTAATTTCCTCTGCAAGCTTAATAGAAACATCATAATCATATTCAAACAGTTTAGTATTTCTCAAAAGAGTAAGCCAATATATGCTTTCACTTACTTCTTTCAAAGAAATATGTAATTCAGCAATAAAATCAGGTTTGCTGTTTCCGTAAATTGCTTCATTGATATTTGCACCAACACTTGTTGCACTTCTAAGGAGTTATTTAGCAATAGTCGTATCTCTTTTAGATTTTGCATATTCTTCATAAAACAAAACAATTTGTGTTGCAAATTCTAATGATTTATTTAACAGCGGGCTTTCCATATATTTTCACCTCGTATACAGTATATCATAAATCCAAATATAATTCAATGTTTTGCATAGCAAAACTACCTTTTCTCTTCTCCATTCTCTCTTATCTATTATCTGGAAACGACAGTTTTTTAGTGAAAAGTGAAGAGAGAATAGTGAAAAGATAATAGTACAAAAGAAACGACAACTTTCTTGTCGAAAATTGTCGTTTCTTTTTGGTGATCCATCGGAGATTCGAACTCCGGACACCTTGATTAAAAGTCAAGTGCTCTGCCAACTGAGCTAATGGATCATATTAAATTAAATTTATAAAAAATGGCTGGGCTGGCAGGACTCGAACCTACGAAATGCCAGAATCAAAATCTAGTGCCTTACCACTTGGCTACAGCCCAATAAAATTGGCTGGGATGGCAGGACTCGAACCTACGAAATGCCGGAATCAGAATCCGGTGCCTTACCAACTTGGCGACATCCCAATCCTCTGTGAATATGGCGCATATTGCCAAATGAACAATTTTTATTTATATGGGGTGGATAATCGGAGTCGAACCGACGACCTCTAGAGCCACAATCTAGCGCTCTAACCAACTGAGCTATATCCACCATATAAGTGGCGCGCCTGAAGGGATTCGAACCCCTGGCCCACTGCTTAGAAGGCAGTTGCTCTATCCGACTGAGCTACAGGCGCATTCTAGTGGAGCGGGTGATGGGAATCGAACCCACACGACCAGCTTGGAAGGCTGGGATTCTAGCCATTGAACTACACCCGCACTAACACTTTGCTCACCGACTTGACCATTATACCAGTATTTTTAACCGTTGTCAAGTATATTTTTCAAAAAAAAGGAAAACTTTTTTCCCGCCTGCTTTAAAACCGAAAACCCGCCTCTTTCATGCTGAAATATCTGGTTCCACTCACTATAATATGGTCTAAAACCTCAATTCCTATACCATTTAATACTTTTATTAAAACATCTGTCGCCTCTTTATCTGCAACAGATGGTGCAAGTGTACCATTGGGATGATTATGCGCAATAATTATTTTTATGGCATTATGTTTTATTGCTTCTGCAACTACTACCCTCGGATATGCTTCTGTTCTGTCGATTGTTCCTTTAATAATTGTGCCGCTCCAATGAACACATCTGTTTGCATCCAGACAAACAATCGCAACCTCTTCATTGAGCTTGTCTTTAAATAAAGAAATTACAAATTGACCTATAGTCTCTGTATCGCTTAAGCAGTAACCTCTTTCCCATTTTGAGGTTTCATAAACTTTAGAAAGCTTAGGCACCATGGACAAAAGCGTCGCTGTAACCTCACTTATTCCTATTTCGCGCATCAATTCATCAGGATGTGCATCAAATACATTTGCCAACGTTTTATATCTGTCTAAAATTTTATGAGCTAAGGGGTTTGTATTCCTTCTTGGAGCGCTATAAAAAAGAAGCATCTCTAAAATCTCATGGTCTGCAAAACCATCAAATCCATTTTCACGGAACTTTTTGCGCATTCTGATTCTGTGGTCTTTGTGCACTCCTCCATCTGATTTTGCCATAAATGCATTTCCTTTCCAAATATATTTGCATATAATTTTACAACGCTTTACCCATATTTTCAATAGTTAAATACATTTTTTAAAAACAATTCCAAATAGGTCATTAATTGCGATAAAGTCTGCTGTATAGTCCTTTTTTGTCCATAAGCTCTTTATGTGTTCCGCTCTCTATGACGCCATCGTCGGTCAAAACCACGATATTATCAGAATTCTTTATTGTTGTTAATCTGTGTGCAATCGTCAGCACTGTTCTGCCTTTTGAGAGTTTTTCTAACGATTCCTGAACAACCTTTTCGCTCTCGTTATCAAGCGCGGACGTCGCTTCGTCCAAAATTAATATTGGCGGATTTTTCAAAAACACCCTTGCTATAGATATTCTTTGCTTTTGACCACCGGATAACTTTACGCCTCTTTCTCCGACGTATGTATTATACTTTTCGGGAAGTGAGTTTATAAATTCTTCTGCACCTGCAAGACGTGCGGCATTTACGACCTCTTCTTTGGTGCATCCGGGCTTTCCATATGCAATATTATCATACACAGTCCCAGAAAAAAGATATACATCCTGTTGGACAATTCCAACATTTTTTCTGAGCTGTTTGACCTTCATATCACATATGTTAATTCCGTCTATTAAAATTTTGCCCTTATCTGGCTGATAGAACCTCGGGATAAGGTTACATACCGTCGTTTTTCCTCCGCCGGAAGGGCCCACCAATGCAACATTCTGACCTGCGTTTATTTTGAGGTTAAAGTCTTTTAAAACTGCATCTCTTCCCTCTCCATAGCCAAAATCAACATTTTTAAATTCAATGTCACCTTTTACAGCCGCGATGTCTTTTGCATCCTCTTTATCAGTAATTTGCGGCTTTGTTTCCATAATTTCTTCAAAGCGTTCAATGCCTGTTATCGCTCTTTCAAACTGTTCCATAAAATTGATTATGGTTTTAACCGATGTCAAAAGCGTAGAAACATACAAAAGGTAGGCAACAACGTCTGCAGAGCTCACTAAGCCGTTTATCATATAAATTCCGCCGGCAACAACAACCGTTATATACATAATTCCGTCAAAAAATCTCGTCGTACATTGAAATTTTGCCATATGGATATATGCCACTTTTTTTATGTCTAAAAATTTGTTGTTTCCTTTAGAAAACTTTTCTTCTTCAATTTCTTCGTTCGCAAATGATTTTACTACTCTTATCCCCAAAAAAGTATCTTCAATTTCTGCGTTAAGCTCACCTATCTGGTGTCTTTGTTCTTTAAATGCCTGCCGCATCGCTTTTCTGTGTCTGAAAGAGAAAAATACCATTATCGGAATAATCGCAAAAACAATAAGCGTAAGCGCCGGGCTTATTACAAAAAGAATAGCAAATGAAACTATAATTTTGAGGCCTACTATAAAGATTTCCTCGGGTGCGTGATGCGCAAATTCAGTTATATCAAACAAATCTGTCGTTATTCTGGACATAAGGTGACCTACCTTTACATCCTGAAAAAACGAATACGACAACGTCTGCAAATGGTTAAACAAATCACGCCTCATATCTGTTTCTATCATAACACCCATTACATGGCCGGCATTTGACATGTAATAATTCGCAGCAGTATCTATTAATCTTAAAATAAGATACCAAAACCCACATGTTAATACCAGTTTAATCGTTAAATTTTCAGGGGTATTCATAGCGCAATCTGTTATCATTCTTACTATCAAAGGAAAAATAAGTTCGCAAACTGTCGTAAGAGATGCACAGAGCAAGTCTAAAAACATCATACCTTTATATTTTAATATGTAAGTTGTAAATCTGGCTACAAGCTTTCCGTTTTTCATCATTTTCACCTTTTAAACATTTGATGGCAGTTCAGTTTTTAATTCCGACAGATGTTCATCCCTGCTTGTTTCAATAACTTTCCATTCATTTTCGTTGTATTCAAAGACAGTTACAGAGGCATTTGTCACCCATGGGGTGCTTGCCATTTTTCCTAACTCCCCTGTTTCTATAATGCACTGCATAACGCGGATAGGAGTGGCGTGAGTCGCTATTGCCACGGTTTTACCGTCATTTTCCCTGGCAATTCTGCGGAGCTCATTCATCACTCTGTCGCAAAGCTGTTTTACTGTTTCTCCACCGGCACATCCAGCATTGCCAATATCATTAAGCCACATACTGTATTCTTCGGGATACAGAGACATCAAATCATCAAATTTCATACCTTCCCATTTTCCGCCATTTATCTCGCGAAAATTTTTATTCGTTATAACCTCAAGATTAACTTCCTTAGCAAGACACATAGCAGTTTTATAAGCACGCTGCAAGTCACTTGAGTATATTTTGTCCACCGTATAGTTCTTTGCAATATATTTTGCAGTCAGCATCGCTTGTTTTACTCCTCTGTTTTGTAAATCAGGATTACTAAAGCCCGCAAAAATTCCTTGTCTGTTTGCCTCACTCTCTCCATGCCTTATCAAAATGAATCTGGTCAATGTATCTCTCCCCTTTTAATATTGTTTAAATAGTTTTACGCTTTGGTTAAAATTTTTAAATCTATACTAAATTCCTATCGCATTTTCATTTTTTAAAACAATTTATCATAATCCAATGCTTTCTCCCTTTTTCAAATAAATTATACCACAAATTATACAAATATCAAATATTAATATGTTTATTTTTTATTTTTTGCACAGCATACTCTATATTTTGATTTAAATCTGTGAAATAAATAATTTAAACTGGCTTTCATTTTATAACGCAAGCATTTTCTTCAAAATTACTGCAATAAATCTTTTAATGATAAAAAAGCCTTGATAATACATAAAAAATCTCAGATATTTATTGACATTCAAAACGTATTTTGTTATCATTAGTTGTAGTATATATACAAAATTTCCTACTAAGGAGAATTTACATGAAAATTACAAAAATCCAAATCGACAGACTCGCAGTCCCGTTGCTACATCCCTATCATCTTTCTAAGGAATATGGTACTTTTGCCACTGCAACACCTGTTGTGGTATCTATGCACACAGACGAAGGGATTGTAGGCTATGGCGAATGCGATCCATGGCCACTTTTTACAGGAGACAGTGCAGAAGTCTCAACACTTATTTTAAAACAGCATTTGGCTCCAATGTTGTTGGGTTGCGATCCAACTAACATCAATCAACTACACAAAAAAATGGATGCAATTATCCGTAATCAGCATCTGACAAAGTCTGCTATTGATATGGCTGCCTATGATGTTTGGGGCAAAGCCAGCGGAATGCCCGTCCATCAGCTTTTAGGCGGTAGCGTGCGAGGCAACGAACCAATGAAATGTATGTGGTCAATTGGCGGCAGCACACCGGAAGAAAGCGCAGCCGACGTGCTTGAAGCTAAGGCCTTAGGCTATGACGGATGTATGATAAAAATTGGTGGCCCGGATTATAAACTGGATGCTGCAAGAACTAAAGCAGTTCGTGAAGCTGTAGGCCCTGATTTTCCATTAATTGTTGATGCAAACCAAGGTTGGGATGTAGACACAGCAATCAGATATTGGAAACTGATTCGCGATTGCGATATTCTTTTCTTTGAACAACCTCTGCAGAGCTGGGACGTAGAAGGTATGGCAAAAGTGCGTCGAGCTATTGATATTCCTTTATCTGCAGACGAAGGTGTTATGACCATGCAGGATGCCAAAAACCTTGTAAAAGCTGAAGCAGTTGACATATTTAGTATCAAGGTTACAAAAAATGGCGGTATAAAGCCCGCAAAAGCGATTTGTGAATATGCCCAGGCTAACGGCATTCAGGTATTCTTTAACTCGATGATTGAAGAAGGTATCACCCAGGCAGCCAGCCTTAACATCGGTGCGACCTGTTCTAACATCGTTACATCTATAGGTCATGCTTATTTTTCTCCTAATCGCTTAAAGAGTGATATTTGCTCTTATCATAAGTTGATTCATCCGGAAAAAGGATGTGTAGAGATTCCGCAAGGACCTGGTTTAGGTATTACGATAGACGAAAACGCAATCAATGAGTATCTGGTAGAAAGAACAATTATAGAATAATTAACCATCTCATTAAAAGTAATTATTTTGAGAAAATCTTATTTTAAAAATTATATAATAAAAAAGGAGTCATATCTATGAGTAAAACATGGGCTATTATCGGCGGAGGCAACGGAGGTCAATCTATTGCCGGTCACTTGGCTATTTTGGGTGAAAAAGTAAGAATTTTTGACGTAGTTCCTGAAACCGTTAATGAAATTAACAAAAAAGGCGGCATTACACTGCATCACGGTGTGGAAGGTTTCGGCAAATTAGAATTTGCAACAACCTCAGTCGAAGAAGCCATGAATGGCGCCGATATTATAATGATGGTTTTGCCTTCTCTTTATCACGAATCAATGGCAAAACAAATGGTACCTCATTTAAAAGATGGTATGGTTGTATTTTTACATCCTGAATCTTCTTGTGGTGCACTTGCCTTCAGAAAGGTAATGGATGACATGGGCTGCAGTGCAGACATCGTGCTTGGTGCTGCCGGTACACTGTTATATTCCACAAGAATCCAGGAACCTGGCGATGTTTATGTCTTCGGCGTTAAGAGTGAAGTTCCTATGGCTGCACTACCCGCTTGTGATAATGACAAACTCGCTGCTGCTATCCGTCCTGCACTTCCTTGGTTTGTTTTGGTTGAAAACACTTTAAAAACCAGCTTGGGAAATATCAACGCTATGATGCATCCCGCACCTATGCTTTTGAATACATCTCGAATTGAAGCTGACCCATTCGTTCCATTCCAGTATTATTTAGAGGCTATGACACCTTCTATCGGAATGTACGTTGAAGCTATGGACCAGGAGCGCATCGCTGTTGCAAATGCTTTAGGTTTTGAACTTCGTACCATTCGCGAAGATTATGTTGCTATGTATAAATGCGGCACAAAGGATACTCCTTTGTATCAGCTTTGTAAAAACAATCCCGGTTATGTAGGTATTATGACCTCTGATACACTGGCAACCCGCTATGTGTTAGAGGACATTCCATTCTCATTAGAGCCTATTCAGGCAATCGCACACACAGCTGGCATTCCAACACCAAGAATTGATGCCATTGTTACCATCGGTCGTACCATTTTAGGCGATAAGATGCAGGTTGGACGAAACGCCGAAACATTAGGTATTGCCGGCATGACTCGTGAATCTTTGTTAAAGTATATCAACGAAGGTGTTCGCTAATTTACATAATAATCAAACAAAGAAGGACGCTCAGAAGGCGTCCTTCTTTATTTTTGTTTTATATCATCGTGGGTAATATAGTTCCCTATTTTTGACAATCATTGCCTTGCATTTATTTAGATTTTTCTTTTATGCTTTTGTCAAGTAAGGAGAACAGTGAATAATAAGAACCATCACCCAACACAAAATCAAGATTTCTGTTGGGTACCCGAGAACCTTGATACTCGCAAGCTCGTATTAGGACCTGCTAACTTTTCCCTATTTTTTCAACTGTTTTTCCTTTAGCACTTTTCTCTAGAACCCGCGAGAATACTGGATTTTCTCGCTCCCGATAGTATATGTAAATATTTAAAATCGGCAAACTATTCTTTTAAATTGTATGGACTTGACACATGTAGCTGTCCCCCTGTTCTTATTAAAATAAAGAACCAACAGAAAACAACCACACAATAACACCAAGTACCGCCGATACAATTCCTAATATTATACAACTTTGTCCTACCGCCTTTTCCTCTGCACTATCTTTTGACAAAAGAATAGCACCTAAAATATATCCAATAAGCGGAATAAGAAAACTAATAACATATCTAAATGTATTACTTTCTCCTACAGATTCTGTTTCTATATCAGCACCTTGCTTTTGATAATACTCCAATGAATAGTATTTTTTCTTATCTAACTTAGCACCACAAAAAACACATTCTTCATTTTCAAAAGGATTAGGTCCTTCGCATTTAGAACAGTTAATCTCTTTTGGGAGCATTTTTTCTATCTTTTCTTTTTTTCTTTTTCATACATGTCCAACTGGTTCTTTATTAAAGTCATTTCTTCGTCTGTGTATAAATCTTTTTGTGTTTCATAAATTAACTCCAACTCATCAACTGAATATTCTCCAATTTCTTTTAAAAATTCTTCTTTTGTACTCATTACAAAACCCATCCTTTATATGATTAATCAATTATTAAGTAGTTGTTCAAAATCCAATAATTTTCTAGCATGTATAGCCACACCAAGATTGTTTGGTATATGAGTTTGCGCAATTGGTGTCTTTGCCGCTGGAACATCTATTATTTTTAGTTCGCCCTCAACGGTATGCTGAGCGACAGCATATACAATACCTACTAATTTCACCCTATTACCTGCCATTATTGCACCATTTGGAGTTGAAAATGCCCCTTGATTAAAAACAAAAACCGGTGAACCACTTGAACCTCCATATATTGCAGCATCTATTAAAAATTTAGGTGTATTTTCAAAATCAAATTGTAAAGGCGTTGCTGTAATTCCTTTTCTCGTTACAGGAATGTTATTAATAGCATCCCATATACCATCTGGATATCCAACCACTGTTATATCTTCAATTCTAAAAAAATCATTTTTTAATTGGTCAGAATTAGGAATATCATTACGGGATAAATAAGCATAGTGTAATCTCATTTTTAAGTCTTCAACCTCATGATGTATATTTGCAATAGGTAAAATACACAAATCAACATCGTTATCAGGATGCATTATCCAAAGACTTTCAAAGTTTTTCAATATAACATCATGATATTGTCCATATAGCGGTGCACCTTTTTCATCCTTTAATGAAAATCTTAATTTACCTGTAATCGAATTTTTTACTACATGTTTATTTGTAACTATAGCAGGTATGTGTAGCCCTTTTTCTTCATCAAGATTAAATGCGAAGAAAAAACCTGTACCTGTACTAATTCCTCCTGGAATCGTAGTTTCAATACGAATAGTAGAAAGTTGTATAAATTCAGAAGCATCAAGTTTATTATTCATATGTATATTCCTCCGTAAAATTTTGGCTTTTTCAACATAATTCAGCACCATTCAACCTCATTCGACACATTTTTTACTCGTGTCAAGTCAGGAGAACAGTGAATAATAAGAACCATCACGAAATATAACGAAATCAAAGATTTCTATATTTCGGAGAACCTTGTTATGCCAAGGCATAATAGGACCTACTATTTTCCCCTTATTTTTTCACTGGTTTTTCCTACAATAAAGTCCATCAGAACCCGCAGGAATACTGGATTTTCTCGCTCCCGATAGTATATGTAAATATCAAAATCGGCAAACTATTTTTTAAATTTTATAGATTTGACAAGAGTAAATAGTAACGGAAACATATCCTTAACTTTTAATCTATTAAAATTGAAAATATATAAACGGACTGCTTCCCGTATATGCCAAAGCAAAACATAAACCAAAAGCTACAAATAAAAGTACCAAACCTGATACAGTTTCTAAATTAACTGTTAAATAAAATCCTTTGATATCTGTTTTTTGCCGTTTTGACCGAATATAGGCAATCAATGTTGAAATAAGGACACACACGATACCTAAAACTACCCAGGAGCTGATATACATCGTTCCGCTTTGCCAAGTAAAAATCCCCAAAATTACAGAATGTGCAATTTCGAAATTTTCTGCACGGAAGAATATCCAACAAAAGGCTACAAACAGATATGTAATCACAATAGAACAGAGATTCCCTATAAAATTTCCTTTATAATTTTTGTCATGTTTTCTTATTTTCATCCATACCTTATGTACGCAAAGAGCAACGCCGTGCAGCGCACCCCATGCAACAAATGTCCACGATGCACCGTGCCACAATCCGCCGATTAACATGGTTAAAAACAAATTGATATATGTTCTTATCGTGCCTTTTCGATTTCCGCCCAAGGAAAAATATAAATATTCCTGCAACCAGGTTGACAAGCTTATATGCCAACGTTTCCAAAAGGCACTGATGTTTTTTGCGACATATGGCAAATTAAAATTGAGTTCGAGATCATATCCCAATATCTTTGCGCATCCGATTGCCATATCAGAGTATCCCGAAAAATCGCAATAGATTTGTATGGAATACCCTATCACTGCCATAATAATAGCGACCGCATGATAATTACCCGGCGCACCGAAAACCGCATCAACGCACACAGAAATATTATCGGCAATTACAATTTTTTTGAATAAGCCGAATACAAAAATCTGTATGCCCTCTTTTATATTTTCCCAGCTTATATTTCTATCCTCGTACAATTGATAAATAAACTCTTTTGCTTTTACGATAGGACCTGCTACGAGCTGCGGGAAAAACGAAATATACAGAGCAACTTTTGTAAAGCTTTTTTCGCAATCAATCTGTTTTCTGTATACGTCTATCGTGTAACTCATAGACTGGAACGTATAAAAAGAGATTCCAACAGGCAATATAATATTTAACCCGCCGACATTATTTATATGAAACACATAACAAAAGGAATCGATAAAAAAGTTAAAATACTTAAATATACCCAAAATGATAAGAGGGATAACCGTTCCTATTATGAAATATATCTTTTTATTCGTTTTCTCAATTTGAAGCGAAGCCCAATAGGCAACAACTGTCAATCCCAGCATTAATAAAGCACATTTCCAGTTCCACCAACCATAAAACACATAGCTGGCAAGCAATAAAATGATATGCCTGATTTGCAATATTTTTTCTTTCTTAATCCTACTATCAATATTTGTCAACAACATCAGAAAACATACTATTGCAAAAAATACAACAAAGGTAATGCTATTAAATGTCATTTGTTCCCCTCCATTTCATTTATTCTATCATATAATACATCTGCTATAATTTTATGACCGATTTTGTTTAAATGGCCTTTTCCAGGAACACTATTAGAAAATCCATACGAAAAGGCGGAAGTTTTCTTATAATGATCAATCATCGCAGGCGAAACATCAACAATCTTTATGCCAACCTTTTCACAACATTTCTTAAATGCGCTTTTGTATGCCGGATCATTACTCATAACAATATTTCCATCTGTATCCGCAAAAAAGCTCCCATGCATTAATATAATGGGCTCAATGCCGTTGGCTTCGGAAAGTTTTAAAATTCTTTCTAATATAACATGCATTTTATCAGAATAGATATTTATATCGTTATCCTCGCTCAATTGTGAAGCTTCGCTATTTACAATCGAATTATCTGATTGATTTGTTTCATTAATTTTTTTATATATCAATCTGAAATACGGTACTTTTTGTGCCGTCTTATATAGAAAACCTCTTTCTTTTAACGGATGATGGAACTTGCAATTTATAATATCATCTAACTTCGAAGAAGAAAGTTCAATTTTCGAAGCTTCTATTACAATATACTTTGCATCTTTATATGTATTAACAACATATTCAAAATTACTAGCCGATACCTCAAAAAAATGCCCTGCAATTCCTAAATTCAAACATTTGAAGTCATTATTAAAGAAATCATCTTTATCAAACTTTTCGTTTAATAAATAAACGCAGTTAGCATCCTCAGGAACCTGCATAGCTTCCAAATGTGAACTGCCGATAAAAACAACATCGGGATCAGAACAATCTTCATAATAAGCATTATTATATCCCTGATTATTAACGACGCCATACCCGAAGCCTTCTATCATGCTAGACCATTTTGTATTTGGAACAAACTTACTGTTTGTAACCCAATCTGGCTGCACAGTTGCCAACGGTGGATTGTAGTAAATAAGCGAAAATAACGACAGTATTACAATCGAAATAAAAGCAGCAATACTACATTTCAACAAATAGCAAACACATTTTTTCATTTCAAATTCTCCTTTGGTATTATATTTTTTAACAGAATTCGACATAATTTTTACTCGTGTCGAGTCCGGGATAAAAAATTTGTCGATATGCAAACTAAAGTTTGCTCGATATTTTACTTCGTAAATCGATATGTTTTTCGTTTCACTCAAAACTCGATATGATATAAATCTCGTCGCGTCAGCGACATATCGAGTTGCTTGAAACATATCTAGTCATTTATGACATATCGAAAATCTCGCAAGAGATTTATATCGCTGCGGTGCATAGCACCGCATATAAAGACTGTATAATCTGGATGCCGCATATCATATAAATAATTAATAATGAATGATGGATAATTGTGGTTAAAAATCGCCACAAGCGATTTTCTTCATTCATTTTTCATTATTCAATTTTCATCAGCGTAGCGACTTCATTATTCATTAATTTCATCAACTGTAACTGTAAATACGCTCTAATCTCAAAAAGGTAACGTAACATTGCTCTTTTGTATAGTGTGATTTTGGTGCATATTGTATATCTGAAACACCCTTTATGACACCCCACTGATACATATATCTAACAGCACTGTCTGCCCACAATGAAATTTTATCTACATCATTAAATGTATCAACACCCTCACTTTTCGGGCCAAGTTTTACACCTGAGCCATAACAGAAATATACCCTCAAAAGCATCGTAGCGGCTTCTTCGCGTGTGATAGGCGCATCAGGATCAAATATGCCGTCACCCCTGCCGTAAACAATATGCATCGAATTTGCACATTTAATATAATATTCGTATTCAGAGTTTTCTATATCAGTAAATGTATTTTCCTTAAATGTCAATCGGACACCATCAGAATCAACATGTTTAGAAAGATACCATTCTACAGCTTCGCCAACATCCATTTCAAAATGACGCGCTACAAACATAACCGCAATTTTAGCAAATTCTGCTCTGGTTATATTGTTTTTATAATCATTTTGCATATCACCTGGGACAATGCCAAGACGAATTGCCTCCTCTACTTCTTCTTTTGCCCAATCAGAAATTTCTGTACCACTTGCATATGCAGTACTACAAAAGATAAATAATATTAAAAATGCCAAGAATAATATTTTTTTCATTTTTCTATCACCTTTTTTAATTGCATTATTTAGCATCAATCTTTTGTTAAAACTTCGATTTTTTCACTCACAGGAGCGTTAAATTCTACAGTATATACCCCACATGAATATGAAACTTTACCACTTGTTTTTAGAATATATTCTTTATCTTCGGGCATACATATCAGCACAACAGGTTTTTTTGAAACAGATTTTACACAAAAAGCAAATTTATCCTCGGTTATTTTTTTATCTGTGATCACTGTCATAAAACCTGATGTAACCGTATATGGTCTGTAATATGACGAAAACCACATCAAAACCGGTGTGGACAAACCCGAAAACTGATGAAAACCTCCGCCTCTTCCGTTAGCAATAATAAAATGCTCATAACAATTGTAGGTATATGACGTTTCCTTTTCCCACAGATTAAGTGCGGTTTCTGCAATTTGTCGGGCAAAATCACTCTCTCCATTATCAAGGCACGCCTTCCATAAGATCCATTGATGCGGCATCCATATAGATCCATTCCAATATCCACCATTTCTGTAATACGGAGCACGGGTATCCACCGCACTCACACCAATCGGAGTCATCATGCCATTTTTTATATTTTCGACAATGCGCGCACTTTTCGCCTCATCGCTTATACCCGCAACAAACGGAAAAGCTCCGTCCATTCCCATATCAGCGTTTACGCCGTTTATTTTTAAGATACTGCCATCGTTTTTTACATATCCGTAATATCCGCTTTGCTCATCCCACGCATATTCATTGATTGCTTTTGAGTAAAATTCAATATCTTCATCAAATTCAGCAGTATCTTTATTAAGAACTTGTGCAAAGTTTTTAAGAATTTTTCCACAAAGCACCGTCATTGAAGCACTAATAGCAGGGCATACATCCTCTTGCATATTGTTTTCGTGAATATATTTTTGTGCAGGATAGTCATCCCATCCGCCGGAATTATAAAAAATATCCCATAAGGCAAACATACCTGTCTTTTTTGCGTTTTGTTTTTTTCTCATATTGGCAAAAAACCTGTACTGCTGGTGAATCATAGGATAAAATTTTTCCAAAAATTCAGCATCGCCCGTTTTTAAAAAAATCTCAGCGTACAAAAATATTTGTGTAGGCACGGGCGAACCATGTAAAATATATGGCGAATGTATATCACCCACAGGTGTCATATACGTATTCAAGCAATCTGTTGCCCGCCCGATATCCAGTTCTGAAAGGCCCATTCCTATAAAGCCCGAATCCCATGTATATAAACAGTCCCAAACGCGCCCCGGCGTGTTGTGAAGTATATAACCTCTTCGTGAATAAACCGGCCATATAACATTTGTAAGGGTAACCGCAGACATAATCTTTTGCGACAATTTATACTTTTCGCCCGAGCGGTTGCACACAGGTTCCACCAACTTATAATCAGGTGTAAACTCATCAGACTTTGGCGCAATAATTGTAAATGTGATTGTCTTTTCAGAATGCGCATCAACAAAAATGGGACGAATAAACAAATCGATATGTTCACGTCCGTCATCACCAAATCTTGTTTCTGTGTGATTATGTATATGCGTTGCCAGAAGAAGCCCCACGTCATCGGTTTTAAATCGCCTTACAACATAGTTATCGCAATCAGTTAGCACAGTATACTCTTTATCTTTAAAGCGGATTTTTATTCCGTTATCTACATTTTCACATTCAGGTATAAAATATTGTGTGTTTTCGAAAAAATCTACATCTGTACCCATTAGAATTCCGTCAAAATCAACTTCGCACCCCTCGGTGTAAATGCAAATCGAAGAATATTCGCCTTTTTTTATATCAACATAGTGCATCGTTATTTCATCAGAAAACGGAAGGAATACACTATACTCATCCGACGACAGCTTTACTGTTATCCAGCCCTCTCCTCTGTAACGGATGCCGATTTTGTCACATAATACAGAAGAAAAATTATATTCAAGACCATCTGTGCTCTTGTCAAATTGTCTTAAATCAACAAAACTTCCGCCGACAAATCCGCTTTCGCGTTTTTCACACAAATAAAGTCCATCGCTTGCTATTTTTTGCAAAGTGCTTATTTTATCATAATCAAGAGCATCAATCCAAATTCCATCCTTTGGATAAGCATAACACGGCACGATTTCTTTGTGATACAACGTAGTAGCCTTCATACTCATAACAGCGTTTATACTAAGGGTTTCAGGCATATCTGTATTATTTATAAAGTTGCATTTTACCGTCATCACATTATTATCAGAACGAAAATCAGCTTCAACATAAACTTTATCTTTCCACTCCAGTTCGTAACGATAAACAAATCTTGAAAGCTTTTTTGATGCCGACATCATTTTTACACCGCTATCCGCTATGTCCTTTGTTAACATAACGTTTCTGCGAAAGTATCCTGGAAATAAATTAAAATCAAAACGCAGTCCTTTTTCTTTGTCAGCTACGTGCGCCGCACCCAGATACTGTCTGTTATACGGTCCCCAATCAGGCAGATTTAAATTGTAACTTTTATCCATTTTATTTTCCTCCAACAATTTAAACAATTTGTTGTACATATGTACATTATAAGGATATAGGTCTTAGATGCGAGATTTTTTATAAATTATTTGCTTTGTCTTGTGTTTTCCTGATTTTTATATATAACAAATTTAGAATACAAAAATTCAAGCACAAAGTTCGAAAGCATAGTTGTTAAAAGGACTACATAATCATTTATTCCGATACTTTCGGCCAAATGTCCAAGCCAGGTAGACAAAGGGGTGAAAACTATATAAAACCCAAAAAGTTTTGCCATTGCAACAGGAATATTAGCCGTAGATTTAAAAGTATATTGCCTGTTAAGTGTAAAATTCCATATTATTGACAGGACAAGCGCACTCAAATACGATGGCCAGTATATCCACTTGAAGAGTTCATTAAATATCGCAAAGGATACAACCTGCACTATCCCCGCCGAAGCTGAAAAAAGTGTGAATTTTATAATTTGTAATATTGAATCTTTCTTCATTTGTTCGCTCCTTTTGGAATTCTTTAATATAAAGACTGCATAATCTGGATGGCAATGTTTTCATTGATTATTCGTGTTAAGTTAGGAAAAAATTATTTGAAACTTATAATCTTAGTCCCCTTGTATTTCAAAGTTCCTTTTTCGTTAATTTTATAATTTCCATACGAAAACTCTGAGACATTAAATGAAAGTTTTTTAGTCTTTGTCTCAAATACAACTATGTAACTTTCTTGTTTAAATGTTCCGTGATATTTTGTAACTGTATCAGGTTTGTATTTATCAATAATTTTTGCCTTAACTGTTTTAACAGTTGCATATCTATTGAAAATGAACTTTACTATAATCGAAATCCAAACCCCAAGAAACAATACCATTGCAACGACATTAATAATATTAAACATGATATCACCGTATTTATTTTCAGATTTTCCCAAATTTCGACAATCTTTATAT
>JAZRBM010000014.1:0-116486 GCA_045635085.1 Congzhengia sp.
GGAGTTTAAAGCTGCCGCCCCTCCTTAACCTGCTTCAAAGTTGCCGTCCCTCCTATCCCGACAAAGTCGGATTTCATCGCTAAGCGATTTCATCCCACGCAAGTGGGATTTCTTCCGCCATTGGCGGATTTAGTTGAAAAAGCACACATTGTCTTGGTAGACAAATGTGTGCTTTTTTCTGGCAGGGGTAGCAAGGTATTCGCTCTGAAGATGTAATTGAGAGAAGCATAGCAAGAATACCGATGTATCAAGCACTCAATACCATTATAATTGATACAAACGCAAAGGATGTGGCTGTGATTGCCAATGAGATTAAGCAGTTGTAATACTGACAAATTCCAATTTGTTCAACTGAAAGCAACAACGAGTTGCTTGTTTACTTTGTATTCTCACAGTATAATAATAGCGAGGTGATAATTTTATGGAAACAAAAGATATTATAGTGGAGCTAAGAACTAAAAAGGGACTTTCGCAGGAAGCTCTTGCCGAAAAGGTATTCGTAACAAGGCAGGCAGTTTCACGATGGGAAAACGGAGAAACGGTGCCAAACACCGAAACACTTAAATTGCTCTCGAAACTATTTGATGTATCTATCAATACCCTTCTCGGCTCACCAAGACAACTTATTTGTCAATGTTGCGGTATGCCTTTAGAAGATTCTAATATCAGCAAGGAAACAGATGGGTTCTTCAATGAAGAATACTGCAAATGGTGCTATGCAGACGGAGAATATATGTATCATGATATGGATGATTTGATTGAGACCTGCGTAAAGCATATGGCAAGTGAAGATCATTCAGAGGAAGAAGTTCGTTTGTATTTGAAAGAAACTCTGCCAAAACTTGATTATTGGAAGAGGTACAAAGAACTTGGCGGTGATGGAGCTTTTGAAGAATTCAAAAAGCTTTTGATTGCGGAAATCAATGAACTAAACATTGAAGGAATGCCAAAGCTTGAAAAGCTTAATGCACTTGTTGGCGGATATGTCAATCTTGAATATAGACTTCCAAGCGGAAATCATGTTAAATTTTTAGATGATAATGCGACTTACTTGGGAAACCAACTGGAATGTGAATTTGGCGGAAACAGGTGCTTTGGCATTGTCTGCAATATGGATTTTATTCTTATCTGTACTTATGAGGAAAATGGCGAAAATCCTGAACTTGTGATTTATAAGAAAAGATAAATAAGAATTTTTCGAACATCAATCCATATTTTTTCAAAAGGGTATTGACTCTCACGCTCCGTTATAGTGTATGCTCTTGTTGTGAGGTGATAAAATTGAAAATGAAGATTAAAGAATTTGCCGATTTTACGGGTGTAAGTGTGCGCACACTGCATTATTACGATGAAATAGGATTGTTGATGCCAGCCTTTGTTGACAAAACTACAGGCTATCGCTTTTACGACGAAAAATCTTTTCTTCGTATGCAAGAGATTCTCTTTTACCGTGAACTTGACTTTTCCTTAAAGACTATTCGCGAGATTTTGTCATCCCCGAATTATGACAAAAGCAAGGCACTCAATGAGCAAAAACAACTTCTCACACTCAAAAAAGAGCGGTTAGAGCGGTTAATTTCTGCTATTGACGGTGCCGTGAAAGGAGAAAACGTTATGACAGCATTCGATAACAGCGAATTTGAAAAATACAAGGCTGAAGCCAGAGAAAAATGGGGCAAAACGGATGCATACAAGGAACATGCAGAACGGACTAAGAACTACTCCAAGCAGAAGTGGAATGACCTTGCCGAGGGAATGGACCATATTATGGCAGAGTTTGCACTCTGCATGAGAAAGGACGAAAGTCCTGATTCCACTGAAGCACAAGACCTTGTAAAAATGCTGCAGAACCATATCACCGAGAATTACTATCTTTGTACAAACGAAATACTGGCAAGTCTCGGTCAGATGTATGTAGAGGACGAGCGCTTTACGAACAACATTGATAAGCACGCTGACGGGACTGCTACGTTTATCTGTGAAGCAATTGCGGTGTATTGCAGTAAGTAAATTCCAATTTGACAAAGGTGTGGCTTTCGGTCACATCTTTTGTTTTTGTAAAAATGTAAAATATACTTGACATTTTTCTTTGTATGGTATATAATGAAAATGTAAAGTATGCTTTACTGTATGCGGAGGTGATTTCTTGAATAATAAAATACGAGAATACCGAAAAGAAAGAAAATTAACACAGGATGATTTGGCGAAAGCAGTTGATGTTACAAGGCAGACCATTATCTCGCTTGAAAATGGGAAGTATATAGCTTCACTTCAGCTTGCTTTCAAGTTGGCAAAATACTTTGAAGCAAAAATCGAAGATTTATTTATTTTTGAGGAGGATTAAAATGGATTACAAAAAGAAACTTAAACAAAGATTACATTATGGTGTTATATGCATTGTGCTTGGTGTAATAATGATCATCGGAGTAACTGCGACTAAATCTGAAAATGAATATATTTCCGCTTTCGGTTTTGCGGTAGCAATGGTAGGCGTAGCACGCATCATACAATATTTGAAAATCACAAAGAATGAGGATAGTATTAAAAAGCAAAAAATCAACGAAACTGATGAAAGAAATCTATCAATTATTCAAAAAGCAAAAAGTGCAACATTTTTTATATATCTTTTAATCAGTTGCGCAGTAGTGATAGTTACAGCACTAATTGATATGCCCGATGTTGCAAAATGGATTGGATACTCTCAATTTGTTCTTGTAATTATTTATTGGATTTGCTACTGGGTCATTAGGAAAAAATCATAATTAATTTTTGTAAAAGGAAAACATGAATTTATTATGATTCTGTTGTTTTGGAAAGAGAGATTATTATGACAATAAAACTATTCATACAGGCAATAACTAAAATATTTTCCGGAATGGCTTTGATTGGGCTCGGGATATTTGTGCCTGCCGGTACGCTTTCTTTCTTTAATGGTTGGGTGCTTATGGGAATTTTGTTTGTTCCGATGTTTTTCGCAGGAATTGTAATGATGTTTAAAAATCCTGAATTACTAAAAAAGCGACTTAATGCAAAAGAAAAACAGTCAAAGCAGAAATTGGTTATAATTTTGAGCGGAATTATGTTTTTGGCAGGGTTTATTGTTGCCGGACTAGGAGTTCGATTTCAGTGGTATTCCTTGCCAAAAGGAGTAGTGTTTGGCGCAGTAGCCGTGTTTTTGCTTGCATATCTCTTATATGCAGAGGTAATCAGAGAAAATGCATATCTCAGTCGCATTATTGAAGTACAAGAGGGGCAAAAAGTAATCGATACGGGATTATACAGCATTGTAAGACATCCAATGTATAGTGCAACAATCTTTTTGTTTTTGTCTATGCCTCTTGTATTGGGTTCAATATATTCATTTTTGATTTTTCTTGCATATCCTCTTATCATTTCTATGAGAATTAAGAGTGAAGAAGAGTTTCTTGAAAAGGAACTGAATGGCTATCGTGAGTATAAGCAAAAAGTCAAATATCGTTTGATACCTTTTGTTTGGTAATATTGAATGTGTACGGATAGTGGATTGTTTTTATTCTATTACTGCTTTATACTTAAATCGTGGAGGTAAAGAAAAATGAATTTACGTAAAAACGGAAAACTCCTTTGCGATTTAAGAAAAGCCAAAGGAATGACGCAAAAAGAGGTTGCAGATATTCTTGGCGTTGTGCCAAAAACAGTTTCAAAATGGGAGACGGGACATGGATTCCCTGATGTATCAACGGTATCAGCTTTGGCTGATATTCTTGGTGTGAGTGAGAAAACCATTCTGTCAGGCGACCTGGAGCAGAATTTGGAGAGTGCTAATAATATGAAAAGAACAAAATTTTATGTCTGTCCCCATTGCGGAAGCTTTTTGCAAGGAACAGGCAACGGTCAGGTTGTGTGTTGCGGAAAACAGCTTGAAGCTTTAACGGCAGTTTTGGCAGACGATGAGCACACAATCAACATTTCTGAAATCGAGGACGATTTCTATATTGAATTTTATCACGAAATGACAAAGGAGCATTATATAAGCTTTGTGTCGTATGTAAGGTTTGATAGGGTGCTTACGATAAAACTATATCCCGAACAAGACTCGGCTGTGCGTTTTCCCAAAATGTACGGCGGTAAAATTTATTTTTATTGTAGCAAACATGGTTTATTTGAATATCAGATGAAATCACGCCGAAAGGCTTGATTATATATTTTATTTTAAGGAGAATTGCTGTTTGAAGAAAAACAACACCTTGGATATTGTGGCATAGCCGGAGGCTGTGTAAAAATATCCGCACAAGCCTCCCAACATTGCAGTCATGAGTTTCAGGAGGAGAAAAATAATGAGTAAAAATGACTATTTAATTCGTTTGGAAAGAAAAGAAGATTACCCTGTGGTAGAAAATTTGATTCGTGAATCATTTTGGAATGTGTATCGCCCCGGATGTATGGAACACTATCTCATAACGAAGCTCAGAGAGCATCCTGACTTTGTCAAAGAGCTTGATTTCGTTATGGAAAAGGATGGCGAAATTATCGGGCAAAATGTGTTTGTAAAGGCAAATATTAAGGCTGATGATGGAAGAAATATTCCGATTCTCACAATGGGACCTATTTGCATTACACCAAAGCTTAAAAGACAAGGTTATGGTAAAATTTTGCTTGATTATTCTTTGAAAAAAGCAACCGAACTTGGCTATGGTGCAGTATGCTTTGAGGGCAATATCGACTTTTACGGCAAGAGCGGATTTACATTTGCAAGTGAATTCGGGCTTCGCTATCACGGACTGCCTGAAGGTGCAGACGCATCATTCTTCCTATGCAAAGAATTAATTCCCGGATATTTAAACGGTATCACGGGAGAATACGGACCACCCGAAGTTTATCTTTTCCCCGAAGAAGAGGCAGAAGAATTTGACAAAAAATTCCCTTATAAAGAAAAACTGAAACTTCCGGGACAACTTTTCTAAAACGAATATAAACAACAGCAGCCGATGCGAATTTTTCGCATCGGCTGTTTTCATGTTGAACCTATTCCAATATACTTTTAAATTCCTCAGGAGTTATCTGAGATGTTTTATATTTTTTTCTGTACTCTCTAAATATACTTAATTGCTGAGCAAGTTCTTCTTGCTCTTTTTTGTTTGCAGATCTTTTCATTCTATGATATAAAACCTGATATTTTTTTTCATATAACAAAAGAAGGTCGTCTGCTTTTACTTTTTCAGAATAATTCTTTTTTGCTCCAAGCTGTCTGCATGTTTTGCCGTTTTTAAAAATTCGGTCACAATAATGAACGCCTGTATTATGAGCAATAAAAAATCTCGAACAGTTCGGGCACTTTGTAAGCAATACATTATGTCTGATTGAGTACATCATTTCCAGTAAAATTAAAGCCTGGAGAGAATTAAGATAATATGTTTCAACAAAATCAATTCTGTTATCTTCAATGGCTACAGGACGGCTTTCACAAATGGAATAACTGTATTTACCAAGCTTTAAATCTGAGTCGCACTGCAAAAAAGCATTTACTTTTTCCTCATTACTCTTATTTGAAAAACAACGTTCCAACATTGAAAGGGCAAATTCTTTTAATTGTTGCTTATCCTCATCAGGAAAAAAGTTTTCAAGATTTCCCCATTCGTCCATAGCAATCATATATGTTACATATCCGAGGGCAGATGTATATACGCCTTTATCGGTAGCTAACCTCACACTGTCACTTAAAAAAGATGCTTGAAAATTCATACTTTACCTCCAAGTTATATTACATTTTCGTTACAAGAATACTTTTTTGAAAAAAGTCGTTGACAAGATTTTCAAAATTGTTTATAATGCAATTACAGTCTTTGATACTTTTCAAAAATCTATTCTGACATAATTATATCACAAATAATTTAAATTGCAATAGGTTTGACGAAATTTCTCAAAACTATTTTGTTCTTTGACAACTGAATAGCTTGCACGGTGAGAGATACTACGCCACGAGGTCTTATATAAAAATATATAAGGAAGAGCGAGAAACTTGGTCGGAGGGAGCAATGGAACGGTAACCGAAGGTAAGTGCAAACAAATATTTTTTATGGAGGTGGTAATTCATGATGATGAGTTACGAAAAAAGCTTATCTACTATAAACGGTAAGCATTTAATGGAAAAGGAAGTGAAACCTGTCAGGTACATCGTTGATGATTTGATTCCTGCAGGTGTTCTCTTACTTGCAGGAAGTCCAAAGATAGGCAAGTCATGGATGAGCCTTTGGCTATGTCTGTCTGTGGCAAACGGAACTGATGTGTGGGAGCTTAAATCTCACAAGTGCGATGTCTTATACATGGCGCTGGAAGACAGTGAGAACCGTCTTCAGACAAGGCTTCGGAAACTTAACATGCCTGTCCCTGAAAACATTCACTTCGCTTTAACGTCAGGTGATTTGGATTCAGGACTGCTGGATCAGCTCGATGATTTTATGTGTGAGAACCCTGATACCGGTCTTATTGTAATCGATATCTTTCAAAAGATTCGAGGAAGTCTTAAGGAAGGTACTCTCTATGCAAATGACTGTAAGGAGATGGCATTGCTCAAAGCTTTTGCTGACAAGCACAACATAGCAGTTGTACTTGTGCACCATTCTAAAAAGGGTTCTGAATCAGATCCGCAGGACTCCATCTCAGGTACCAATGGTATCGCAGGAACAGCTGATAACAATCTGATTCTTAAAAAGCACTCTCGCTATGAATCGGTTGCTGTTTTATCTATACTCGGCAGAGATGTTACCTCAAGAGAGTTGCATCTTTCGATGAACGATATCAACTGCGTCTGGGAAAAGCTTGCGGATACTTTTGAGCAAAAGGAATCGGAAAGACTCTCGAAAATGCTCAGGGCTCTTCTCGAAGAAGAAAAAACTTTTGTGGGTACTGCAACAGAGCTTTGCGATAAGCTCAAGGCAATGTTTCATGAAAGTTTTGCAGCCAATAGTCTTGGTAAAAAGCTAAGTTGTTACCGAGCTGTCATGAAGAAGTACGATATTGTTTATGACAATACCCGTCTCCATGACAAAAGGCAAATCAGTTTGAAGCTTAACATTCCTGAGGATGAAACGAATGAGTCTGACGATTTGAAGACAGACAATTCGGTTTTGCATGAGGAAGTTGTTCAGGAAACTGATGAACCAGATTGCATTCCCAAAGGGGAGATTGAGTTTGCAGAAGGGCAAATTTTTCGCGAAAGACTCGTTATGTATAAGCCTGAAAAGGAAGACTCAGAGGATGAATATATCCCGAGGTCATCCAAAGCAAATGACTATCACGGCGAGCAGATTCATCATAAGCCTCGCATGATGGATGGCGAAGAGTTCCCTCGGAATTCTTTTTCGATCAGGATGAATGAAGAATGATTAGGTAATATATACCTGATTTCTTGTTGTAACTGTCGCGCTGTTGCATCATAGTTAAGGCGAGGGTCAACCCAGTGTCATCAAAAGCTTGTCAAAGCTGACGCGCCGACGCATCTGAAATTTCAAGCTCGCGTCACAGTCGGCGCTGATGTCACAGAGTAGCCGATGTATCCGAATTGTAACAATCTTTTTAGAGGGGGTGAAAATCAAGGTTTTTTAAGTGGCTATACATTTCGGCTGAACGTTCTTCTCTCCGAAGGAGAGGCTAGCAGAGCGCTTGGCTATACGCTGTCGCTAAAGCGACCGCTGCCATGCGCAATCGCACCGCTGAAGCGGCGCGAAATCGGGCGGAAGCCCGGACCCACTTTTCGTCACAACTCGCTCTATGAGTTCGATGTACCGCAAGCGGTACATACTCACCTGACGAGCGGTTGTTCCTCTCCCCAAAAAGCCGTTTGGCTTTCCGGGGACCCCAGAATTACGTAGCCGAAATTGATAGAATGATTACATATAGAATTAATAGGAAGAGGTGAAATGAAATGCGTACAAAACCGCGCTCAATTGCTTTCCGGGTCACCGAAGAACAGCATAAAATGATTAACGAGAAAGCAAAGAATTCAAATCTTTCAAAGACCGATTTCATAATCAAATGTTGTTTTGATAAAGAAATTATCATTGTGAATGATGTGCGGGAACTTATGAAAGAATTGCATGCAGTAGGAAGAAACTTAAATCAGCTGACAACAAGGGCAAATATGAAGCAACTGGAGGTCGTAGATTTGAAACCAACCTATCTGGAATTGGTTGAAATCTATACAGTTCTTACCGAATTACTTAAGAGGGTGAAAGGTTAATGGCAACCGTCTGCACACCCAAAGTTAAACGAGCTCAGTCTGCAAAATCCATGAGATTTTGTTTGGAGTACGTGAAAGACCGTAAGAAGACGGAGATGGCAAACGGTAAGGTTTTAGTATCGGGCGTAAGATGTCAGCCTGAACTTGCATATCAGCAGTTTATGTTGACAAAAGCTTTGGCAGGAAAAAGCGAAGGTAGAATGTATTATCATTATGTTCAAAGCTTCAAGCCTGACGAAAATTTAAGCCCTGAGCAAGCCCATAAAATTGCTCTTGAGCTGGCTGATTATTTTCAAGGTTTTGAAGTGGTCGTATCAACTCATATGGATAGAGCTCACATACACTCTCACCTGATTATTAACAGTGTGAATCCTGATACAGGTAAGAAGCTCCATCTTGATGATAAATCAATTTTCAGAATCAGAGATTACTCGGACAGACTGTGTCTAAACCACGGACTGTCAGTTCTGAAAAAAAGCCAACCATATAATAAAGTCAAGTATATGTCTCGCGGAGAATACCGTGCAGGTCTTCGTGGCGGGACGATAAAAGGTGACTTGATGCGAACCATCAACGCAGCAATGAGAAATTGCAATTCTAAGGATGAGTTCAAGAAATTCATGGAGGAACGAGATTACGAGGTCAACTGGACCGAGAGAAAGAATATAACATATACTTGTCCTGACGGAAAAAAATTCCGTGATGACAACCTTCATGATGAACGGTTTTTGAAAGAAAATATGCAACTCGAATTTGACTACCGACAGACGAAAGTCAAGGAGAAAGATACGGGTTGGGAATTTACACATAGACAAGAAGAGCATACCATTAATAATATAAGCGAGGCCTGTCTTCAGATTTTAAATCTCGCAAAGAGCGTTTCCAAAATGACCGAAGAAAATGAGGAAGATGAAGACCTTCAGGGCTTCATGACTTTAACTGCGGTGGGTATCGTAGTCGCAATCGAACTTGCAAAACGCCTTATGGAAATTCCTGAGGCTGAGCTGAACTATGATAAGATACAAGCCACTGTCGAGGCACATCAGGGAATGCAAGCTGAGATGGACGTAGATATCGAAGATGAAATTGATGACGGAATGGACGGCAAAGTCGTTGATGAAAACGGTGAAAATATCGTAAAAGAAAACGATGAAATCGTCGTTGAGGAAAACGATGATGAAGTCGCAGAAGAAAACGATAAAGACGTCGAGGAAGATGTCGAAGAAGAATTCGATGAAGAAGAGTATGAAGACCAAGGCTTCGAAGGAATGTCAATGTGGTAATGGAGGTGAATTTGAATTGACATTCAAGGATATGCAGATGATGTTTCCTGAATATCCTGATGCACTTGATGCAAAGCAAGTGTGCGAGATGCTCGGCACATCTACAAAGACTCTTTACAAGATGATAGACGAAGGTCATATCACGCCTGTAAAGGTTGGCAGAAAGTATGTATTTGCCAAGGTAAAAATTGTTGAATTTTTATTAGGCAAATAGCTGGATATATTGAAAATTGTGTGGTATATTGTGTTGCTGAAGAGGCAACTCAATATACCACGGAAAGGAGCGATAATGTGATAAAAGTAACAGGTAACATACAAACCAAAAACGGTAAGCTGTATGCACTCTTAAACTACAAGGATGAAAACGGCAAACGAAAGGTCAAGTGGATATCAACAGGACTTGCTGAAAAGGACAACAAGCGAAAGGCACAAAGAATGCTTCCTGAAATTATACTGAAGTTCCAGGAAGAGCTTGAAGCACAAAATGAAAAGGGTTCGGACAAGCAGGATTTCATACAGTTTCTGTATGACTACTTAAAAATTGCAAGGCATAACGTAACGCAAACCACCTATATGCATTACAAAAGGATGGTTGACGGACGGATTAAAGCATTTTTCGAACCGCTGAAATTAAAGATTGACGAAGTGACGGCAACCCATATAAACAAATTATGTGAAAGCATACTATTAGACGGATGCAAGACAAACACTGCAATCAGATACAGAGGACTCATTATGGTAGCCTTTGAGTATGCTTTCAAAAATGATATGGTAACTGCAAACCCCTGTGCGAAATCCCAAAGACCAAAGAAGAATGCCTATTATGCGGGATTTTACTCAAAGGAAGAACTGAATCAACTCTTGAAAGTGGCGAAAGATGATCAGCTCTATGTTCCAATAACCCTTGCCGCATATTACGGCTTAAGACGGAGCGAGGTAATCGGCGTAAAGTGGAGCAACATAGACTTCGATGCAAAGCGAATTAATATATGGCATAAGGTAATGCAAGAGGAAATGGAAGAGGGCGGTACTCAGATTGTGGGCTATGACACAATGAAAAATAAGTCAAGCCGAAGAACAATGCCTCTCATACCTGCGGTAGAAAAAATTCTTCTTGAACATAAGGCGAAACAAGAGGAATATATGAAATTGTTCGGCAACTCATACTCAAAAGAGTATAAGGATTATGTGTGCGTTGACCCGCTCGGCGGAATAATAAAGCCGAACTTCGTTACAGAACACTTCAGGCATCTTTTGGAAGAGCATGGCTTAAAAAGGATTAGATTCCATGACCTAAGGCACACATGTGCTTCACTTCTCTTAGCAAACGGCATATCTATGAAGCAAATACAAGACTGGCTCGGGCATTCAGACTTCTCAACAACAGCAAACATCTATGCCCACCTAGAATACGATACCAAACTGCAGTCGGCAGAAATGATGGCGAAGGTGATTGGAAATGAAGATTAACGGTCATACATACGGAGAATTTATTAGCATGGACAATGTCCGCATAGAATTGCATATGTCAAAGCGGAGATTGGCATATCTACTGCAAAACGGATACATTCCATGCGAGATTCGGGACTCAGTCACATGGAGGTATAAGATACGCACCAAAGATGTAGTGGCGTACATCAAAAGCGGAATATCCCCCGATATTCCGCCCGGTGTGTTCAAAAGGAAACCGCAATCAGAAGTAGAAAGAATAAAGTTTAACAAGAAAAGGTTAAGAGAATTGTTTAAAGAGAGAATGAGCGAATATCCAGATGCTCTGACTTATGATGATGTAGCAAAGATAACAGGCCGTTCAAGAGGTTGTGTTTGCAAATGGACATCAGCAGGAAAACTTAAAGTGGTGAAACTCAACAGCAACGTAAGCATCGTGCCAAAACAATGGCTCCTCGAATTTATGCTTACGGATGATTTTATATATAACTATCCCAAGGATAGCAGATTGAAACCGATACTTAACCAAGCGATCGTCAAACGATGATTGCTTGGTGATTTTTCATGCCAAATACGGTGGCGGATTTTCGTCAAAAATGTTGACTTTCCGACACAATTCTGCTATAATATAAATTGTATGATTGTAAAATTTTATCGTTCGAAAGGATGAGAAACAAATGGCAGTTACTTATAATAAATTGTGGCACCTTCTGATTGACAGAGGCATGAAGAAAAAAGACCTTAAAGAAGCAGCAGGACTCACAAGCCACGCCATGATGAAACTTCGTAATAATGAGAATATCACAACCGAAACAATCGGCAAGATATGTAAAGCTCTCGGTTGTCAGGCAGATGATATTATGGAGTTTGTGGAGGAAATATGAAGAGTAAAATAAATGTTTGGGACAATACAATCCCTGTTGAAAAAAGTTCATATGTGTACGATGACGAAATAAAATACTATAACCTTGATAATTTCAAACATGACAAGAAAAAACTAACTATGATAGATTTGTTCTGCGGTGCTGGCGGCTTTGCTGTAGGATGTTCTTGGGCAGGGTTTGAATCTGTTTTAGGAATTGATCATTTTGAACCAGCAATTAAAACTTGGTCATACAATCATCCTAATGCTATTGGATGTCTTGGAGATATAACAAAAATAGAACCCAGAAAAATCAAAGAACTTTTACTTGGTAAAGGTGTGACAAAAATTAATTTAATCACTGGCGGCGTTCCTTGTCAAGGATTTTCAATCGCAAATAGAAAGCATAATGATAATGATGAGCGAAATTTCTTATTTCTAGAATACATGAAGTTTGTAAAAGAATTTGAACCAGACTATATAATTCTAGAAAATGTTTCAGGCATGAGAAGTACCGCAGGCGGTCAATTTGAGAAAGACATCAAAGAATATATGGAGTCATTAGGGTATAATACAACCGTAGATTTATTGAATGCGGCTGATTTTGGCGTTCCACAACTTCGCCAAAGATTAATTTTTGTGGGTGTAAAAAAAGGTAGAGGATTATGCGAAGAATACGTTTTTCCAGCCGGAAAATTTATAGGTAAGTACCGTACGGTTTCAGATGCAATTTCAGATCTGCCAGAATTAAAAAATAATGAAGAAAAGATACAATATACTGTTCAAACTGAAAATGAATATCAAAAATTGATGAAGGGTGAAGGTGCAATTGCAAATATCCCAGTTCCACAAAGACTCAGCAATCATATCTCACCGAATCATCCGCAAGAAACAATAGATAAGATAGCCGCAACTAAACAAGGTGAAGCGATGTATGCTAAATTTAAACAAAGAATTCGTTTATGCGAGAGCGCACCGAGTCCAACTCAATTGGCAGGTGGCATTCGCCCACAATTTCAATTTGGACATCCTACTCAACCCAGGGGGCTTACAATAAGAGAACGTGCAAGAATACAAAGTTTTCCTGATAGTTATGTATTTCTTGGTGGTATTGTTCAAGAGCGTGTTCAAACAGGAAATGCCGTACCTCCGTTACTTATTTATAATGTAACGCTTCCAATAGCAACGGATATTAGGAGAAAGGAGAAAGAAAATGTATAGAGTGTGGTATAGTACTGAAAGTTTTGCTGATTTCATAATAGATAATACAATCTTAAAAAGTCACGTCGTAGACAAATACAAGCTTTTGGAAAGTGATGCAAAAACAACGAAATTTCACTATATGCCGGATCACATTAAGAAGATTTTAGTTTTAGATGCTCCAGATCTAATTATTGAAAAAGTGTATGAAACATATTCAGAACCTATACTTTCAATTGAGATATCGAAAGAAGCTGGGACCGGACATAATGTATTTCAACGTTTTGCAAGAATTGTTTCTGCGGTAGAAAATAAAGTCCCCTCATTTTATATATATCCTAAAGCGAAAATTATAACTAGAGACACCAAAATTGATTGGGATCCAATAAATCCTCTGATATTTTATGGATTGGAAGAGTTGATGAGTATTTTTGACATCCCTGCATTATTTTATTATTTCTCTAATGACTACGATAATTCAGCTGACTACAAAAAGTCAAGTTTTATTGGCAGCCAAGGAATTATTTATAGTAAAAATATTAAGTACATTGATTGTCCTGATGAAACAGATATGGAAATGAAAAACATGTTTGCTGCAATAGATATCCTCGTTAATGAAGTAGAAGTTAATGGAGCAAATAAGGCATGTCGAGAAATAATTAAAAACAAAACTTTTAAAACACGCCGCAAATGGATGCAAAAGCAGTATTATGATTTGTCGGATGGGAAAGATTATTTAGATCAATCTCCTAATACATCTACAATAACAGTTCCTACAGAGTACCTTATAAATTACTTGCGAAAAAATAAATATAAAAAATCCAAATATGAATCATTGTTACTAAAAAGAAAAGAGACGGTCATTTATATGCCACAAACCAATAATTTTCGTTCGGATCCTTATGCAGGTTGTCTTACGGCGATTGATTATATGCAATGTCGTACTGGAAATGGGAAAACATTTGAAAACAGAGAAAAGAATTTAGTTTTTTCTTTTGGTAAAGTGGTGAAAGATGATAAAAAGAAAAGTATTGATGTTAAGGGTTCGTTATCTGTTGAAACATTTTGTAAAAATGTTATAAGTACTGAAAAGAAAAATTTACTTAACAAAAAATATAAAGAACTCAAAAAGGAGCAAATAGCACGGTATTATATGCAAGTAAGATATGGATCAACTTTTTCTAAAAATAAATCAATAAGGATTTTTTCTACCTTTGCTGATGCTATATTATTTAAAGATGGAGCTCTTTGGAGAGATAATTAAGGAGGAAAAAATGTATAGAGTTTGGTATAGTACTGAAAGTTTTGCAGATTACATTATTGATCATACAATACTTTCGCAATATGGCAATATTGTAAAAAATAAAATGTATGAAAGCGATGCCAACAACCCTACTCGTTTTCACACAATGCCTGATCATATTAGAAAAATTTTATATCTTGATGCTCCTGATTTAATTGTAGAGAAAGACAATGAACCTATTTTTTCTATTGAAGTGACAACAGAGGCAGGTACTGGACACAATGCATTTCAACGTTTTGCAAGAATTGCAGCTGCAGTCGAAAATAGCGTTCCTGCTTTTTATATCTATCCTGAAGGTGCAATAATAACCAGGCGTAATACACCGCCGCGTTGGGATGTTATTAATCCCGCTATTTTTCATGCGCTTGAATCGGTAATGAGCATTTACGATATACCAGCACTTTTATATTATTTTCCATCAGATATATCAGAATATTTAAACAATCCTGAAGAAGCACCACACATAGACCAAAAAGGATTGAAATTTGATGCTAATATAATTAATTATTCGGGATGTCCGGATTCTGATGACGATAATATGGTTAAAATGTTTAATGCTCTAAATGAAGTTATCATGTCAACTGAATCTTATGGAGTATTATCTGGTAGACAAAGTCTTTTGCGTAACATTACTATAAGAGAGCAGCGCAACAAAATGCAGGAGTGTTTCTATGCGAAAGCAAATGGACGCTCTATAGATGATATGTCTCCAATATCTGCCGTGCAAATAATACCTTCTGAATACCTCATCAATTATTTGTCACGCTACGAAAATTCAAGTTATTCGATAGGGGAATTATTACGTTCACGAGAGAACACAGCGATTTATCAAGTGAATGCACATTTCCGTGGAGATCCATATCCAGGAGCGTTAGCCGCTATTGATTATCTTAAATGCAGGGAAGGCAAAACATTTGAGGATAGACGAAATAATTTGATACTCGTTTTTGGGAAAGTAGAAGTAGATCATAGGAATCGCACATTAAGTATTATTAACGAAAATAATTCTTCTATATCAGACTTTTTTAACGATGTAAAAAATAGTGAAAGGCATAACTTGTTAACCAGAGATTATGATGAACTCGAAAATAAAGACATCCCACGATATATGATGCAAGTTAGATATGGTTCTACATATTCTAAAGTAAAACACATACGAGTTTTCTCTTATTTTGCAGATGCAATTCTTTTCCCAGACGGTTCTCTTTGGAGGGATGCTTAATGACAGAAGAACAGGTAACGAAATCATTGTTACAACATTTGACCAATAATGACTGGCATATTGTTTGTTTTGACTTTCCACAAAGCGGAACAGGTAGAGTCTTACATCCGAATGATGCAGAGGGAGAAAAAAATAAGGATTCAATCATCCCTGATATTGTTGTTGTAAAAAATGATATAGCTCTGTTTTTTGAGAACAAAGATAGATTTTATTTTCCAGATTATAAAAAAATAAATAATCTTATTTTAAATAATCAATACACAAATGCTATAGATGATTTACTTTCTTCATACAAAACAAAAAATATATATTACGGGATTGGATTACCCACAGAAAAACACAAGGAAAAATCCAAAAAATCTATCGGATTGGTAGATTTTATATTGGGTGTGAATGCTGATAAAACTATTGCAATTCTACACAACCCGAAAGGAATATTGTTTTAAGGAATGATAAATATGCGTGTATGCAGTTTGTTTAGTGGTATTGGAGGAATTGACCTCGGATTTATACAAGCTGGCTTTGAAATTGTTTGGGCGAATGAGTTCGATGAAAATGCTGCAAAAACATATCGTCATAACTTTAAGAATGATAATCTTGTGGTGAAGAATATCAAAAAAGTAAACATTGATGCTATTCCCGACTTTGATGTACTTGTTGCCGGCTTCCCGTGTCAACCATTTTCATCTATTGGTATGCAAAAAGGATTCAATGACACAAGAGGTACATTGTTTTTTGAAATCGTAAAAGTGGTTGCAAAAAAGAAACCTAAAGTGATTTTTCTTGAAAATGTAGCTAATCTTTTGGGGCATGATGACGGAAAAACTTTTTTGACTATTTATAACGCATTAGTCCCCTTTGGATATAGTTTTAAATATCAGGTAATGGATGCTTTGGATTATGGAAATGTTCCACAACGAAGATCAAGAATATTTATTGTTGCTTTTTTAGAAGATGAAATGTGTGAGAGGTTTAGATTCCCTGATAAAATCGAACGCACAGTTCGTTTAAATGACATTTTAGACAGAACTATAAAGCACGATGATTCTTACTATTTTGATCAAAAATATAGGGACTATGACAAGTTAAAACAAATAGTAAAAAACAAATCTGTAATATACAGGTTTTATGATTCGATAGATATTTACAAATCGTATCGTATATGTCCTACTTTGTTGGCAAGTATGGGGAAATTCCCAGATACCATTCCTGTAATTCTTGATGATTATGGCATTAGAAAAATTACACCATATGAATGTCTTGCACTGCAAGGATTCCCAAAAGAATTTCGGTTTCCCAATATACCACTTAATAGTGCATATAAACAATGTGGAAATAGTGTTGTTGTGCCTGTAATTAGGAGGATAGCGGAAAAAATAAAACTAGCAATAGCATGTGATGATAAAATGTTTGGAGGTACCGATGACTGAGATCAAAATATATTTTTCTGATTTTTTTGACATCGATGAAGATGTCATAGAATCTTATGGCGCTGTTAATATTTCGCTAATAAACGATATGCCTTTATTTATTGATCCGTTTTTGTTATTTAATAGTGAAAAAGAAGTTTATCAAAGAATTCACAATGATGTTATTAAATACTTGCTTTTTTTACAAGAACAATCTGGATTATACCCAATTCTTCAAGAGGGTATGTTGAATAACTGGTTTAAATTTTCTGAAGTGAAGCAAAATTGGCTAGGTTTTAGTTTGGATGGTAATGGAGGCAGAGGATTAGGAAGAGATTTTGCAAAAAATCTACACAAAGGTTTGCGGACGGTTTATAAAGATTTTGGTAAAGAAAAACTTACCCAAAGTTCACATTTGGAAAAGTTGTGTTTGGTTAGTCCACTTGTTGGACGCGATAAGATTAGTGATTTTACAGCTAATTTTGCCAAGAAATATATTTTGGAATATACAGAGAAATTCGCTAAAACATATTTGAAAGCAGAACAATGTCAAAAATATTATGTTCCCAAGGTCGAATTTAATTATAATACAAGAACCTGGATGACAAAAGAGTATCTTTTACCATCTTATAACGGAGACTATGTATTATTAACCCCCCGCGATCTATTAACTAGAGATGATACTTTTATTAATAAAAGTGATATGATCTCAAAATTACAAGATATTGCTCCAGCTATTGAAGACTCAACTTTACGCTTCGCATTAAACCAATATTTGTTGGAAATACTTCCCAAAAAGAAGAAAGAAATGAGTAAAACGGATAAAGAACATGCGGCCGTATCTTTGATAGAGGAGTACCCGGAGTTGATTGATTATTATATCAAGTATAAGGAAGATAACGAAGGAGAAGCTACATCGATAAGTAAACAAGTTGTTCACGAAGTAAGACAGTTGTTTAATTTACAACTTAGGGAATTAGTCGATCTTTTGAACAGAAATACGGAATTTTATAATACCGCAACCAATTCTCATGATGAGGCGTACAAGCGCGTAATGTTTTTGAAAAAAGTTATTGAGGATATGGATGGCTATCGTATTTTTTACATTAATGATAAACCAATCCGCAAGGAAACCGATTTGCAAATTATGTATAGACTTGTGTGGTATGCATCGGAATTTGATGTTAACAGAGAAGTAAATAATGGCAGAGGCCCAGCTGATTTTAAGATATCAAAAGGATCAAAGGACTCAACACTTGTTGAATTTAAACTTGCATCTAATTCGAAATTAAAAAAGAATTTGGAAAACCAGGTTGAAATCTATAAAAAGGCAAATTATACAGACAGAGCAATTAAAGTTATTATGTATTTTACCGAAGAAGAACATATAAAAACCACTGGAATTTTAAATGATTTACAGTTAAATGCATGTGATGATATTATTCTTATCGACGCAATCGGTAAAAAACCATCTGCCTCAAATGTTGGTTAGAGTTTTTGAGATAAAGGAGAAAACTATGATTAAATTTATTTGTTACCCTAAATGTACAACTTGCCAGAAGGCAAAGAAATGGCTTGATGACAATAATATAGAATATGAGCTTCGTGATATAAAGGAAGATAATCCTACACTTGAGGAATTAACTGCATGGTACGAGAAGAGTGGACTTCCGCTTAAGAAATTCTTTAACACATCCGGGCTTTTGTATAAGTCAATGGAGCTTAAGGACAAGCTTCCTACAATGACTGAATATGAACAGTTAAAATTACTTGTAACAGACGGAATGCTCGTAAAACGCCCTCTTGTAATAGGCAAAGATTTTGTTCTGGTTGGGTTCAAAGAAAGTGAATGGAGTGAAAGGTTATGAGGCTTTTTGGGGACGAATCTTTCATAATCAAATTTCTTTATAGTATCAAAAATGCAGATTATTAACAACAAATTAGTCGATTAGAAAAAGGGTTAAAGATTAGTATGAGTTTATTGTTTATATTAGGAAATGGGTTTGATATTGCACATGGCATTAAAACACAATATAGTGAATTTAGAAAATTTGTTCTTTCTTTATATCCCGAATCATTTGACTTTAGGGATGAAATAGTATACTTGGAGGATTTTGAAAATATAGAGTCGGGAGAATTTGCAGCTGAAATTTTACTGCATGCAATGGATAAATCATGTGGAGATAATTGGTCAAATTTTGAAGAAGCATTAGCACATGTCAATTTTAACTCTAAACTGCCGTTTGCTAATCATAAAGAAAACGAGACAGATGAAGAAGATAGAGAGTTGATGAAAGACTATTTGCTCTGTATGGATGTGCTTACAAGTGGATTTATAAATTGTTCCAAAATCTGGCAAGATTTCTTTCGCATATGGATAAAGGACATTGAAAATCAAATAGAAGGTGGAGAATTTGCTTGTATAAGTGCGCTGCAAGAACTGTTTGATTCCAATGATTCACTATTTTTGACATTTAATTATACAAAAACTTTACAAAAATTATATGGTATCAAAAAGGTTGTTCACATACATAATCGAGTAGGACAAAAACTTATCTTTGGACATGGTGAATCAAATATGATGTATAATGCTGATCTTACAGCAGGTCCTTGTATATCATCTTCATTTTTAGATGATATGATAATGTCATTTAAAAAAGACACTACTTTGCCTTTGAAAAAATATAATGATTTTTTTAAGAAACTCGACCACCAAATAAATAAAGTATATTCATATGGATTTAGCTATGGCAAAGTTGATAGTATATATATTAAAAAGATTATCGAAAAGATCAATCCTAATTCAACATGGTACTTTACTAGTTATGAATCAAATGATATAGAGTCGTTAAGAATAAAAAAGATCAAATTACGTAAATACGGGTTCAAAGGAAATTTTGGAATATATTAGTGTGTTGATGTGCTTCAATAATGAAGCTTTAAGATGCAAATATGGAGGTTGTAATGAGAAAAAATTTTGGAGCGAAAGCTATTTTATATCCAATGCCGGTTTTAATTATCGGCACATATGACGAGAACGGCAAACCTAATGCAATGAATGCTGCATGGGGTGGTATTAGCGAGGAAACACAAATTTCAATTTGTGTAGATGACGGACACAAGACAGCAAAGAATGTTGTTCAAACAGGTGCATTTACTGTAAGCATTGCAGATGCAGAGAATGTTGTTGCTTGTGACTATGTTGGTATTGTTTCTGGCAATAAAGAGCCTGATAAAATTGAAAAAGCAGGTTGGCACGCAACAAAGAGTGAGTTTGTAGATGCTCCACTTTTTGATGAACTGCAAATGGCGCTTGAATGCAAACTCATCAGCTATGACGAAGAGACTTGCAGACTTGTTGGCGAAATTGTAAACATCTGTGCAGACGAAAGAATTCTTGATGAAAACGGCAAGATTGATTTAAATAAATTCAGTCCTATTACATACGATCCGGTACATCATACTTATCGTAAGATTGGTGATGTAGTTGGAAAGGCGTTTAGTGATGGAATGAAGTTGAACAACAATTAAAAGGAACTCAGGATTATATGGAAAATATGATATTCGCATTTTGGTTTGACAGTAAAAAAATTGAAGCTATGTTTTATGGAGAAGTTATTTTCGAACATATGATTCAAGGTAAAGAATTAACAAAAAATAATTCGAGAATGATTGTATCTCTTGGAGATGTTTTTATAGGTAAGGCACATATAGATATTGAACCATATGTTTTAAAAGATGAATATTGTACAATTGATTTTGATAATATTTTATTTAAAGATTGGCCATTTGTTTGGGTTGTTGAAGATATTAATAGTGAAATTGCAAATTCTATTGATAGACGTCTAAAAATTGAGTTTGAAGCCTATGTTGGTTTATCGCGCATTGATACAGAAAATAATAGCAAAAGGAAGCAGTTTTGGAAAGACCTAGTTAGAAAATTTTCGCTACATAATAATACCATTATCTGCTTTCAGGACCCTCACGAAATAGGTGAGTTTTCATATATTAAAACAGCTAACAAACATAGTTATATAGTTGAGTATGACAAGGAAGCGCAATATTCCGCTGTTGAAGAATCCAGTTCGCTACAATCTTCATATGTAAAAAAAGATAGCGACTTAAAAATAAAAGACAGTTCTATTCTAGATGTTGATAGAGATTTAATATCATTAAACTTTTCTATCAGGCAAGAAATTCAAATTTCTGGTGTACTTATATGGAGAGCAATCAATGATATAGATAAAATATACTTTGATTCTGATGGGAGTTTAAATGAAGTTCTTGTTGAATATCCGTTCTTAACTTTATATCACGCATCTCAAGGCATAGAAAGAATCCAAAAGGCTATAGTTGAATTGGTATGTAAAAAGAACCACATACAAGAAAAGGAAAAAAATGTTGTATATAAATTGCTTAAGAGTCATTCTCATGATAAATTAAATGACTGGATTGAACGAAATTGTGAAATTGAATTTAACGCTAAGTGCAGAAAACTCATCACCCTCTTTGTAAGGTTTTACAATACAGTGAGATATGCGAGGTATTCTGATAAAGAATACAAAGATATGATATCGCCTGAATATTCACTTTTGTTTGGACTTTGGGATAAAAAATGCAAAGATATTAATAAGAATATAAAGAATACTTTTGGCAAATATTTAGGAGAACTAAGTGACAAGTATTTTAAACTTTTTTGTAAATTGTGTGACCAATTAAATATTTATGCTTACGAATTAGATTATAATTCAGCGGCAACTGTCGTCTACTATCACAGCGAAAAGGCAAAAAATCTCTATGATGAATTAAAACGTAGGCAACATGGAAAAAAAGAAGTGTTTTATTGGCTAATAAAAAATGCAAAAGAATATCCTAAGTATAAATTCGCAGAAGAAAAAGAACTGAATTTTGATACGGAACTAATCGAACAACATTTAGCAGGAATTATACTTAACCCCGAGGACGGACAAGATTATTTTGACGAAGTTGACACCTTGTATGATGAATTATATGAAGAGGATAAAACCAAGTGGAAAAGTAGGATTGAGTTTATTAAACATATAATTGATACCGAGTGACAATCCTTTTCAATGGAGGCTTTTTATGTATATTTCAGAAATCAAAATTAAAAATTTCAGAGTGTTCGGTAAAGACGGAGTGAGTTTTGTCTTTGATAAAGGGGTTAATGTTGTAATAGGAGAAAACAACAGTGGAAAATCATCTTTGATTGACGCAATGAGAATAGCCTTATCATGTGTTTTATATAAAAGAGAAATTTATTTTAATAAAACAGATTTTCATATTAATGAATTAGGTGAACGAGAAACCGAATCTCAGATTGATGTTTATCTAAAAGAGGTGCCTATAAATCTTATTGAAATATGGGATCCGGAGGAACCGGATTCTGGAGAGTTTCATACTGTTTTTACGTTAGAAAAAAATTCAGCCGGATACGATAAAGTAAAGCATAGAGCATGGGGAGGAAAGTGTGAAGGAAATCCTCTATCTGCCGATACGCTAGAAGCTATAAATATTGCCTATTTGGGGGCTCTTCGAGATGCGGAGAACGAAATGAAGCCGTCACGAAATAGCAGGCTTTCTTCTTTGCTTGGTACAATAGCTAATTCCCCAGAAGAAAAGGATAATTTAGTTGATAAATTGCGTGTTGCAAATAATGAAATATTGCAAACAGAATCAATTAGTCAAGCTAAAAAAATCATTAATGAAAATTTGCTTGATATAGAACAATCCTTACTATATCAGCAAATTGATTTGGGGCTGGTAGAACCAAGATTTGAGTCCATCTTAGGCTCATTGCGTTCATGGATTACTCCGAGATGGAATTTTATTAGCAAAACTCATACACAATATGAGGAAATTATAAATTTATTTGCCGAAGATGACTTAAAGCATTATATTCAAACTCGAGAAAATGGTGCTTATGTAGATATAGACTCTTTCCTAAGAAAAGAGGAAGATATTTCTGATGAAATAAAACAGACTCTACTTTCTTTAAAAAAACACACATTTGAACTTTATCAAAATGGACTGGGATATAATAATCTTTTGTTTATTTCCGCTGTTTTAGGAGATATGTCTTTTGTAAAAAAGGGTATATATGCAAATGTTTTTTTAGTAGAAGAACCAGAGGCGCATTTGCATCCTCAATTACAAGAATTGATACTTAATTTTTTTCTTAATAAGGTAAAAAAGACCTCAAACATACAGGTGATTATGACTTCTCATTCTCCGACATTGGTTTCTAAGGTGGATGTCGGGCAAATCAATCTTTTGTATGAGAACGAACATGAGATTTCTAATTATCCTTTTGTACGCGCATCTTTATCCGAACAAGAAAAAGATTACTTAGAAAAATATTTAGATGTTACGAAATCACAACTTTTTTTTGCTAAAGGCATTTTGTTTGTAGAAGGAATAAGCGAAGCAATTTTAATGCCAGAGTTTGCTAAAATAATTGGAAGACCGTTGGATACGTATGCGGTTGAGCTTGTCAATATCAATGGCGTTGGCTTTTCACCGTTTGCTAAAATGATAAAAATTCCTGATTCGAATTGTGGTTTTGCAAAAGCGTCAATTATTACAGATGATGATAGGTGTGCCAATAAGGATGATACAGATACATATATTTCTAAAGAACTTGATTATGATGATGATTTAACTGGTATCGTAGAAAAAATAGATAGTGGAGTACCTTCGGACAGATTTAATAAAATATCAGATATATGTTCAGATGGTATTGTGCTTTGCGTTGGTGCAACTAAAACACTTGAATATGAATTAGCACTTGAAGAGAATAATATTCCATACTTATTAGAAGCGATAATTAATATCTATCCAACTGTTGGCCCAAAACTCAAAGAAAAAGTTGATTGCGAGACATGCATAAAATCTAAAGCACTAAAAATATGGCTATTTATTCGCTCGCGTGATACAGCGAAAGCACAAGTAGCGCAAGAATTAAGCCGAATACTAAAAAAACAATTAGATGAGATTAATCAAGGACAAGATATAGAAAAACCTTTTGTTGTTCCACAGTACATTCAAAAGGCAATTTTTAATATTACTTTGGATTATAGCTCGAATGAGGAGTAGAATATGTACGAGTTTACAACAGAGCAAACTGATTTTCTTAATTCTTCAGGTAAGGTTGTTTTGCATGCTTGTCCTGGAAGTGGGAAAACAACTATTGTAGCACAGAAAGTCGTTGATTATTTGAAGGATTGGGAGATCTCACACAAAGGAATAGCTGTATTATCTTTTACGAATGTTGCGAGTGAGGAGATTGAACATCGTGTGAAAGAGATGTTGCCACAAATGAACAACATTAATAAACCCCATTTTTTAGGAACTTTAGACAGCTTTATTAATAATTATATATTCCTAAGATTTGGTTATTTGCTATTACCTTCAACCAAAAGACCTAATCTAATTATGAACGATATTGCAAAATCATATGGTTATTGGAAAGGGGAGTGTTATCAAAAGGGATGTGTGAACAATATAGAACAATTTAGATGGGATGATAATAGACGACTAACCAAAAATGATGAGATAATTACGTGTACTGGAACAAGAAGGTTTAAAGCGCCTTGTATTGAATTTAAAGAGATGTTGCTAAAAAAGGGACTTTTCTACCAAGATGAGATACCCGGTTTGTCAGTTATATTATTAAAAAAATTCCCAGAAATAGCAAAATGTATTTCAGAAAGATTTCCAATAATTATTTTAGATGAAGCACAAGATACCTCTGTTGAACAAATGAAGATATTGGACTTGTTGTGTGAAGCTGGACTTGAATCAATGTACATTGTTGGAGATCCCGATCAATCAATATATGAATGGAGAACTGCAAATCCAGAATCATTTATAGAAAAAATGCAAGACGTTCAATGGAAAACATATGCACTGTCAGAAAATTTTAGAAGTTCACAACGAATCTGTGATGCCACATATGTTTTTTCTGATATGTACAAAGAGAAAGGTCCCAATAAAGCTTCAGGCGATTCTGCAAATTATACACAAAAACCAGTTCTATGTGTATATGATTCGGGAATTAATACGGATGTAATTATATCTAAATTTAAGGATTTATGTCTTAGTAATAACATAGAAGTTTCCCCTGAAAATGTTGCTATCGTAAAACGCGGGAAGATTCATACTGATAATGTTAAAGATATATGGAAAACTGCTGAAACTGAACTTTTGGCTAAAGCTTCATATGAATGGTTATGTGGAGACAGAAAGAAAGCATATAATTTATGTGAAAGAGCGATTTTTCAGTTAACCGTAAAAAGCAATGCTGATGATGTGGTGTATATTGAAGAAGAAGTTTCTAAAATCATGCAATATGATCTATGGAAAGTTATTATAACAGACATTCTTGTTAATCTTCCTTCTGCAGATATAGGATGCGGTCTTTGGACTACCACAATACAAAGTGTAATTTCGAGAATATTATCCGAGAATGATATAAAATTAATTGATAATATGCCTATATCGGATGCAATTAAAATTAAATCCCGGGATTCAACAAACCCCAACTTTAAGTTGATTCCCGTTAAGGATTTTTTTCAAAAGAAGATACAAACCGAATATACTTTTTCTTCTGTTCATGGAGTAAAAGGCGAAACTTTTGATGCTCTTATGCTTCTTGTTGAAAATATTAGAGGCAATACATTAACTCCATCTTTTTTGGCGAGAGGAAATACCAACAATGAGCTTATGAGGATTGCTTATGTTGCTATGACGAGACCTCGAAAAATATTAATGGTGGCTATGCCTAAAAGTAATGCAAGGCTTGATTTGAGATTTCCTAAAGAAAAATGGGATTATTGGGAAATTAAAAAAGATTAAGTATTTGTTTGTTAGTGTAAAGAGCGCTAATAAGAAAAATGAACAATTCCTTCGTTGACTTCCATCACTTTCTGTGGTACTGTTTGTGTTACCAAAGGAGGTGACATGGATGGCGAAGTACACATTGGAAGAGATTATGTGTGGCGAGAAGTACAACATTGAGAGCGATGTATTTATGGAAGTATTCAGGTTGGTAGAGCAAAAAGCTGATGCCAAAATGATACGAGAGCAACTAAATATGATTTGTGTCAAGCACGCACTGCTGACAGCAAAAAGAATGATTGAAGAGGGCGACTCGATTTCGGACATACCGGAACTTGAGTCGCTCTCTTTGCGTGAGGAGGGAAAATAATGAAAGTACTTGAAGAACTCTGGTATGGGAACGTACATCCAAACGAAAGACATGGTGAAAGCAACATAGAAATGATTAAAATCAACGACCTGATTAAAAGGCACGAAGGGACATTGATTAAATCATTAGACGAGAAGAACAAAGAGATATTCGAAAAATACAGAGACTGTTATGATGAACTGACACAACTTAATGAATGCGAAGTCTTCAAGATAGGCTTTAAATTAGGTGTCAGGATGCTACTCGAATGCTACGATGACCTAGCGAAGAACATAAAATAAAAAATTGGTGCAACCGCCATGTGAGCAGTTGCACCAAATCTTTATTTACGAGTCGGTTTAACATTTACATCAGGGTTAATGTCACCATCAATGGAGCCATGTTCTTCTTCAAACTTTTTGATATTTTCTCGAATCAGAACTAAAACATGACTGTTTACGCTACGGCCTTCGTAGTCGGCAACATAACCGATTTTATTGAGCATTTCTTCCTCAATCCTTATAGATACACTTTTAATAGCCATAAAATCACCTCATAATAAATATATTATGTATTTATTTTATAGCCTTTATGTGCTATAATGTTAAGAATAGATATATGGTATATCTAAAATAATTTTATGAGGTAATTATCATGAGTGAAGAATTAAGATTACACAGATGTTGTTTTACAGGGCATCGTCCTGACAAAATGGAGTTTAGAGAAAACGAAATTAAGCCATTATTAGAAAAAGCAATAGACGATGCTATTGCTGATGGTTATGTCACCTTTATAACAGGAATGGCAATGGGGACGGATATATGGGCAGCGGAGATTGTGTTAGAGAGAAAGAAAAGAAACAAGGACTTGCACCTTATATGTGCTTTGCCACATCCAAATTTTGAGAGCAGACGAAGTATGACAGAAAAATTGAGGTTTAACAAGATACTCAAAAATGCTGACCTTGTAAAAGAAATCAATAACCATTATTTTACAGGATGCTATCAGGTAAGGAATGAGTGGATGGTTGACAGGTCAAATCTTGTAATTGCAGTATTCAATGGTCAAAAGAGCGGAACGAAGAATACGGTTGATTATGCAATGAGAAAAGGTATTCGTGTAATAAATGTCCTTGATAGCATTTAAAATCGATTTTGAGGCCAAGTTGCAAAGGCTGTTAAAGGGGTTGTGAGACCAAACTCTCTCGGGTAGGGTAGTTACACCACCCAAGACATTAACTCGCAAATAAGACGGCTGTTAAAGGGTGTATGAGAGAATAAAAGCGTAATCTCCACAGATAGATTATCAAGGAGGTTACGCCGTAAAATTATAGTGCTCATTTGAGTTTCCATTTAATAAAATATATCACAAATAAAATACCAAATTCGTTTAGGATACGAACAATACAATTTTCTTGAGTTGGATTTATATTGTTTTTCCAGTTTCCTATATATCTTCATAAAAGTTTCTTCAATTTCTTTCATTTCGTCTTCAGATAAGGGATCGTTGTTTTTCAAAGTTTCAGAATAACCTGAGTACATACAATCAAAATCTATTATTTTTGATTGTAAATAAGGTGATAGACTTATTTTGTTATCTAGTAATAATGAAATCATATCTTGTTGTACCTCTAAAGGAAAATCAACAATTCTCAATGCATATGAATGATGAGTGTTTTCGTATAAAGATATAAACGGCTTGAGAAAAAGTTCATTCATCTCTTTCATTGCCATTCGACGATCTGACTTGTAACTAGTATATCTTCCAAGAAAAAATGAAAAAAGTACAACACAAAGTTGTATGGTTAGTTGAATTATATCTTTGGTTTCCATGTTTCCTCCTGATTATTCCTAAAATAAATATAAGTTTTCGTTTTCATAATTAATCATGTCACTGTAAAATGTATTATGAAAATATTGTAAAATAGTATCTTTCTTAGTATCGCTCCAAGTGTTAAAATATAGAGGTGAAATAAGCGTGTTTTCACAATTTCTTAACACTAATTTTGATATTAGATATTTCTGATAATACTCATTTGCGTTAAATATATTGTCTATGTATAAGTTCATATAATGTTCATCTTCTTTTCTACAAGAAAACAAAACATACATTTTATCATTATAAGGGAAGACGTTAACACAAATTCGTTCTGGTTCATCTTCTTTTGTGGCCATTTCTAAAGGAGTAAAAATTGCACTTGTTGCAAAGGTAGCTCGATTTTCAAAAATTAAATATCTCCACGCAATATTTTCATACGATTTGGTAAGGTAGTCTTTATCAAAAAGGATTTTGTATTCGTTACAATCATATGCTTTCATAAACATACTAACTGGAATTAGTCCATCTATAGTTGGAATGTCACCTGGCGTTTCTCCCAGTTTGACTTTGTCCAAATAAAAAGATTGATTCATAACCGCACCTTTAATTGAAGAGGATAGTTCCTTCAATACAGAACGATATGTTAACAAAAATACATGTGTTTTATTATTCAAATCAAGTTCTTCTACATCAATTGGCTTGAATATTTCTGTATCATGTTTATTGCACAATCCTTTAAAAACAGAGGCTTTATGTATGCTGATTGGTTCAAATATGCATTTAGGTTGAGCATAGGTGTTTGGAGTTGCATTACTGACTATGGATTTATCAAATACAATCTGTATAACATGATTATCTAATGCGAGTTTTTCTAATATTCTGCTATCTTGAATGGAGTGTGAATTTATTAATTCTTCGGTACAACATCCTGTAGGCTCTAAACATTTTGTACTTTCTATTTCAAAAGCTTTGAAAAACGAACCCTTCATTTTATTGAAATTTGCTGGATCTTTAAACATGAACTCACCTCAATAGAATTATATCACAATATTTTCCATAACTCAACAGAATAACAGAAAAACCGTGAACTTGACAGTTCACGGTTTTCGTTGGCGGACAGGGTGGGATTCGAACCCACGTGCCGGATTGAATACCGACAAACTGATTTCGAGTCAGCCCCGTTATGACCACTTCGATACCTGTCCGTGTGTATGTTTGAACTCCGATTTGACGGAGAAAAAAACTGAGCAAATTATAAAATTTTGTTAGAAAAATGTTAGAAATGGCTAGAAAAACTGCTAGATAAAGGTGTTTTGGGTGATTTGCAAAATCGCCGAAACCCGCATAGTTAAGCCATTTGTGAGGTTTTATTTACAGTCTCACCCGGGGGATTTCGAGTCAGTCCCGTTATGAGCACTTTGATACTTGTCCCTGTAAAAAGGTTTGTGCTTTAGCTGAAACTACAGAACGTCAGAATGTATAATTGAGTACCGTTCCACGAAATACTATACACTATTTTGCCGAAAAAATCAATAGATTTTATAAAGTATTGAAAAAATATTAATTGAAAAGAAGTTTGATATTGAAAAATGAGAATGATTTGCGTGATTAATGTATAATTAGGGCGATATATGTCGAAAATGCACAAAAATAATGATGAACATTTGTAATCTTTGTCTAGATAGCGAATTGAAAAAAAGAGGGAGATATTGTATTATATATTCATACCACAACTAACACAACACAAACTTTTTCATTTTCCCTCCTTTTTAAAAAAGGAACAAAGCAAAAGACCTGCTTGTAACAAAGCAGGTCTTTTGCTTTGTTATAACTTTTTAAAGATATAATCTTACTATATTCTAAAGGAGAGAAAAGCTGTCACTAGGTCGTAACTTTTTGCATATTGTGTAGCAGGAGGTGTCGGTATGGGTTTAACTAAGGATTCTACAGGGTTAAATGCATTAGATTGCTTTTTGTTACAAAACACAAATTCGTACATGACGGTAGCGTTGGCTGGAAATCCCAATGTGGGCAAGTCGACGCTTTTTAACAATATAACGGGTATGCATCAGCATACAGGAAACTGGCCGGGAAAAACTGTAACAGGTGCAGTGGGAAACTGCACGCACAAAGAGAAGAGTATCACGTTTGTGGATCTTCCTGGTTGCTATTCGTTGCTTTCGCATTCGCCTGAGGAAGAGGTTGCGAGAGATTTTATTGAAAAGGGAAATCCTGATGTCACCGTAGTAGTGTGTGATGCGACGTGTTTAGAGAGAAATCTTATTTTAGCTCTGCAGACTATTTATGTTACAAATAAGGTGATTGTTTGCATAAATTTAATTGATGAAGCGCAGAAGAAGGGCATAGAAGTAGATGTGAAAAAACTATCGAAGGAATTGGGCGTACCTGTTGTAGTGACATCTGCAAGGAATGGTCTTGGAATAGATGAACTACTGGAAAAAATCACAGATAACAACTTTGAAGCCAGTAAAATAGAGAAAAAAGAAATAACGCAGACCGTGGAACTAGCGGCAGATATAACAAAAAAAGTAATAACGCTAAAAAATGAAGATTATTTGGAAAGGGACAGAAAAATAGATAAGATACTGACGGGAAAGTTTGCGATACCTATGATGCTATTGATGCTTCTGGGAGTTTTTTGGATAACGATTACGGGAGCAAATGAGATTTCTGAAGTTTTATCATCTGCACTTTTTAAAACAGAAGAGTGGTTACATATAGCACTTGAGTATATTGGGTGTCCGAAGGTTTTAAATGAAATGATTGTTTTTGGTGGTTATAGGATGTTAATATGGGTGGTTTCTGTAATGTTGCCTCCTATGGCTATATTTTTTCCGCTTTTTACACTTTTAGAAGATCTTGGTTATCTTCCGCGCGTTGCTTTTAACCTAGACAGGTGTTTTAAATCCTGCGGGTCATGTGGCAAACAAGCGCTTACCATGTGTATGGGATTTGGTTGCAATGCAGCAGGTGTTGTGGGTGCCAGAATAATTGATTCAGAGCGGGAACGGTTAATTGCTATAGTAACTAACAGTTTTGTTCCGTGTAACGGAAGATTCCCTGCTTTAATTGGCATAATTACAATTTTTATAGTTGGCGGCACAGGAATATTTTTTCAGAATATTCTGCCGTCGCTTGTGTTGACGATTGTAATTTCTGTTGGAGTAGGAATGACGCTTTTAGCCTCAAAATTTTTGTCCAAAACACTACTGTCTGGCGCTATGTCGTCGTTTGTTTTAGAGCTTCCGCCTTACAGGAGGCCGCAAGTCGGCAAAGTAATTGTACGTTCCATATTTGACAGAACCCTTTTTGTTTTAGCAAGAGCTGTAGTATCTGCAATTCCTGCAGGACTTCTTTTGTGGGTTTTTGCAAATGTTTCGTTAGATGGAAAAACGCTTATGGCTATTTTTGCGGAAATATTAAACCCAATTGGAAGGTTTATGGGGTTAGACGGAATAATTTTAATGGCGTTTGTATTAGGTTTTCCTGCTAATGAGACGGTAGTGCCAATTATGATAATGGGGTATTTGTCGGGGAATGTTTTATCGGATTCTGTGAGCCTTGCGCAAATTAAAGATGTACTTATTTTAAATGGATGGAATATGGTAACGGCAATAAATACATTGATATTCTTTTTGTTCCATTGGCCATGTGCTACGACGCTTATTACGGTTTATAAGGAAACAAAAAGTCTAAAGTGGACAATTTTATCATTTCTTCTTCCTACGACAATAGGGTTTTTATTATGCACTGGAGTAAATTTGATTTTTTGAAAAATAAAAGCGTGTGTAGCAAAATGATTTCATTTTGCTACACACGCTTATTTTTGTCTGGCGCTTGTAGGTGCTTTGCCAAAGTGTTTTTTATAGGCTCTGAAGAAAACAGAGTAGTCAGAAAAACCGCATTTTGAATAAATCTTCGTAGGAAGCTCCCCAGAGTCGAGCATTTCTTTTGCCAGGATGAGTCGTTTTACTGTTACATAATTCCAGACGGTGCTGCCCATTGATTGTTTAAATATTTTACAAAGCTGACCTTTGGAGATAAAGCATTCGTCACAAATATTATCAAGAGTAAATGGTTTTTCAATGTTGTCCAATATGTAATTTGTGATTTTGTTAATTTGTGTATCCCCGGCAGTTGGCTCTTTAAAATCCATATTTGAAAACGCAGTAGATAACTCATTTAAAAGGGCGAAAAAATTCACTTCGAGTTTAAGCCTGTTATCTGGCGTTGCCAAAATTATATTTTTCATGAGCATATCGTATAACTTGTTGCCAAAATTTTCCCTTCTGAACAGGTTGTTTTTTCCGGGTGTTCTGTTTTCAAACGGTTCTAAAAGCTTTCTTTCCGGGTCTATCTTTTCTATGATTTCTTTTTTGAAATGGATTATAAATCTTTCGTATGGATAGTTAGGATTAACTTCTATGTAATGGGACTCCGAGCAGTCCATAATTAAGATGTCTCCCTTTTGCAAAATATAGTCATTTCCTTCAATGTGAAAAATACCTTTTCCTGACATCAAATAACATATTTCGCACATCTGGTGTGCGTGCATATTAAAGTCTTTTTGTTGGGGCTTTTCCATATAGTCGTAGAATGAGCTTATAAGATCGCTTTTAAACTCAATAGTCTTGGCCATAATGACACCTCTTTTGACTAATATTTTCTTAAATAATATCACAAAAAAATAATATTTGCAATATATTTTGTGAAATAATTGCTATTTGATTATGACACTTTTAGGAACTATTAGCTAACAGCAAATACATATCTATAGCAAAGGAAGGAAAACGTTTAATAGTTTACAGAAAGCTAAATTAATAATTAAAGGGGCCGTAGCAAAATGATTTCATTTTGCTACAGCCCCTTTAATTTTATCAGGCAGGAATTTGCTTTCCTGTGTGGTCTATGGTGTAGTTTTCTTTATATATTATTTCAGATGCTTTCACAAATTTGTAACCAGCGGCAGATAGTTTTTCTAAAATTTGTACAAGAGCCTCTGGCGTGTTTTTTGCCCCATTATGGAACAATATTATAGAGCCGGGGGTTATTCTGTTAGTTACACGTGTTGTTATCTCGTCTGCCGATAGATTTTTCCAGTCTAAACTATCAATATTCCATTGAACTGTAAACATATTTTGATTTGTAGCTTCTTTAATAACTGCGTTGTTATATTCTCCGTATGGACCGCGAAACAGAATTGGTCTTGTTCCTGTTACAGCTTCTATTTTATCAGAGCAATTTTTTATCTCTTCTGCGATTTTGACGTCAGAAAGCTTGTCAATATGCGGGTGAGTATCGGAGTGGTTCATAATTTCGTGGCCTGCAGCGTGAAATTTTTTAACAGAATCAGGGTATTTTTCAACCCAACTGCCGACCATAAAAAAAGTAGCCGGTGCGTTATATTTTTTTAGTGTTTCAATTAAAATGTCTGTATCAGTGTCGTCCCAGGCAGCGTCAAATGTCAAAGAACAAACTTTTTCCTGGCCTTTTTCGACGGAGTAAATAGGGAGCAGTTTATCACTTGCATCGCTCATGGCGCTATCTGATGATGAAAACCCGGCGATAATCATGAAAACAGCACAAAGCACCAAAGAAAGGTATGTAACAGCACGTGATTTATTAAGAACAAAAACTTTCATATTAAAAACTCCTCGTATATAAAATAAAATGGGTTATGATTAAATCATAACCCATTCTTAATATATTCTATGTCTTAAAAAATATTCTTAATATTCACACTTTCTGCCTGCTTTTTTATCAAGCTTTGCCTTAACAGAAATCGGCAGACCAAAGAGGTTGATAAAGCCCTGTGAATCCATCTGGTTGTAATCATCATCCTCGCCGAATGATGCTGTAAGTTCATCATAAAGTGTATATGGACTTGTAACTCCGGCGTTCATAATATTACCTTTGTAGAGCTTTAATTTAACTTCGCCGGTAACTGTTTCCTGCGTTGAATCAACAAAAGCGCAGATAGCCTTGCGAAGTGGTGTAAACCACTGGCCATTATAAACCAAATCTGCCATTTTTTGAGCAACTGTAGCTTTGAAATGCGCTGTTTCTTTATCAAGACAAATTGTTTCTAAAACTTCATGAGCGTGGTATAAAATTGTACCGCCCGGTGTTTCATAAACGCCGCGGCTCTTCATACCAACAAGACGGTTTTCAACTACGTCAAAAATACCGATACCGTTCTTTCCGCCGATTGCGTTTAGTTTTCTTATCATTGATACACCGTCTAAGGCTTCGCCGTTTAATTTTACCGGAATACCCTTTTCAAAAGAAATTGTAACGTATTCTGCCTCATCAGGTGCTTTTTCAGGAGAAACGCCGAGCTCTAAAATTTTGTCTAAATCAGGTTCGTTTGCAGGGTCTTCGAGATCCAAACCCTCGTGTGAGAGATGCCACAGGTTCATATCCTTTGAATAGTTTGTTTCTCTTGTGATTTTTAGTGGGATATTGTGCGCTTCTGCATAATCTATTTCATCGTCACGTGACTTAATATCCCATATACGCCATGGAGCAATGATATCTAAATCAGGAGCGAATGCTTTGATACCTAATTCAAAACGAACCTGGTCGTTGCCTTTACCTGTGCAGCCGTGACAGATTGCGTCAGCTCCTTCCTTAATAGCTATTTCAACTAATCTTTTAGCGATTAATGGACGCGCAAATGATGTGCCCAGTAAATAGCCTTCATATTTAGCGCCAGCCTTTAGGGTAGGCCAGATGTATTCTTCTACAAATTCTTTTTGTAAGTTTTCGATATAAAGCTTGCTTGCACCGGTTTTTAAAGCCTTTTCTTCTAAACCCTCAAGCTCTGCGTCCTGGCCAACGTCAGCAGCAACTGCTACAACCTCGCAACCGTAGTTTTCTTTAAGCCACGGAATGATGATTGATGTATCAAGACCGCCTGAATATGCTAAAAGCACCTTGTTATATTTTTTCATTTTTTTCTTCCTTTCAAATCTAATTGTCATAGCTATAATTATACATCAAAAACACTTTTTGTCAAGTGTTTTTCCAAAATTTTTGCATAAAAATGCAATCTTATGCAAAAGTATGCAAAAAATATGCAATAATTGCAAGAAATTATGCAAGATTATGCGGGCGCTTACATAGCGATGTTGACAAAATCATAAAAATTGTGTACTATATAATAATATAAGTGTTAAATAAGGAGATGGGGAAAATGTTTGAAAAAATCTTGCTTTTTTTACAAAGTGAGCATGTGCTGTTTCAGGCAGAAATGTTATTAAGAATTGTTATAGCAGGATTTTGTGGTTTTGTCATTGGGTATGAAAGAACAAACAGAGGTAAGGAAGCAGGAATAAGGACACATACTATAGTTGCGCTGGCGTCGTGTCTTATGATGATAATTTCGCAGTACGGATTTTTTGATTTCTTTGAAGAATTTGCAAATAAAGGATTTGATGTACGTATAGACCCGTCAAGAGTGGCTGCACAAATCGTATCAGGGATAGGTTTTTTAGGTGCCGGTATGATATTTATTCATAAAAATGTGGTAACTGGTCTTACCACTGCTGCAGGTATCTGGGCAGTAGCGGGTATAGGTATGGCAATAGGCTCTGGGATGTATTTTATGGGTATTATATGTGCCCTGATAATCGTTATAGTTCAGTTTATATTGCATAAAAATTCAAAATTTGTGAACAATCAAGTAGAAACAGAAATGTTGTTTGTGCTTTTAGACAGCAAAGAGAACATAGATGCGCTTGTTGCTGAAATTGAAGCAAACAATATAAATATATTAGAAATAAGTTATACAAAAAAAGAAGAGCATCTTATAGAAATTAAGCTTTTGGTGCATTATGACCATGATATAAATAAGATTAAAATTTTGAATGAGCTATATATAAACGAAAACATACAATCGGCAAAAATTTAAAAGAGTATATAAAGTAAAAACGAAAAGGTCTTTAGCTTGTTACCTGCTAAAGACCTTTTAATTATTAGATAAGATTTTCTATTTTTTCGGCTAAAAGGCTAAGTGAGTCAGCGCCTAAAAGCTCGACAATTCCTTTGTCGCAAGCAGATGCAATTTCCTGGCTTATCGGAAGCTTTGCAACAGTGTCGATGTTGTGTTTTTTGGCTATTTCGTCTATCTTGCTTTCGCCGAAAACGGAGTGGCACTTGCCACAATCAGGGCATTTAAAGTATGACATATTTTCAACGAGACCAAGCACTGGGACATTCATAAGTTCTGCCATTTTTACTGCTTTTTCAACTATCATAGAGACTAATTCCTGAGGAGAAGTTACAACGACTATTCCATCTAAAGGAAGCGACTGAAAAACAGTAAGCGGCACATCACCCGTGCCAGGAGGCATATCTACAAACATAAAGTCTATATCGCCCCACAAAACGTCTGTCCAGAATTGTTTTACTGTTCCGGCAATTACAGGACCACGCCATACAACTGGGTCTGTATCGTTTTCTAAAAGTAGATTTATTGACATTATTTCAATACCGGTTTTTGTTTTAACCGGGAGAATTCCGTCCTCTGTGCCATAAGCCTTTTCTTTTATTCCAAATGCCTTAGGGATAGACGGGCCTGTTATATCAGCGTCTAAAATCGCAGTTTTGTACTCGTGTCTGGCTGTTAAAACTGCCAGTTGTGATGTGATTGATGACTTTCCTACGCCACCCTTGCCACTCACAATACCAATTACCTTTTTGATATTTGAATGGGAATTCATAGGCTCTTTAAAGCTTTCTTTTCTTGAGGCGCAGTTTTCGCCGCAAGTTGAACAATCGTGTGTACATTCACTCATTGTAAGTTTCATCTCCTTGGATTATTTCATAAAACTCCCGCAAAGCCTTGTGGTTGTTTGGAGTTTCGCGGTCAAAGTTTTTTATTTGTTTTATTATGTATGGATTTTTAAATATATATTCAAATGCTTTATATATGCCATTTTCACTGTTTTCGCAAACGATTCCAAGATTTTTATCTGTTACGAATTCGTCTGTGGAGGTGGTTTTCGTGGCGACTATGGGAAGATTAAAAAATTCGCTCTCGGCAAACACCATTGATGAACCCTCATAGTATGATGGCACCAATAGTACATCTGCATTTTTATAGAATTTATATGGATTAGTGTCTTCGCCATATAAAATTACATTTCTGGATAGATTATATTCTGAAATTTTTTCCTTTAGCTTTTTTAATCCTTTTCCATCTCCCACAACGTGCCAGCAAAATTTAAAGCCGTCTTCCTTTAGTCGATAGAGAACATCAAGCACGCGCATATGGCCTTTGTCCTTGCTTATTTTGGCTACTGTCAATATGTTCAAAACACCTCTGTCGTATTCAATGGTGTCGATGTTTGAGAGTCTTTCCATTTCAGAAAAGTTATAGCAGTTATGCATAACGCATGTGTTTTCGTGGCACTCTGGAACGCGCGATAAAAAGGCGGCCTTTACGCCCTCTGATGTGGTGCAGACTTTGTCAAATAACTGATACAGGTCGCAATTATACAAGGTGTCGAGCCCGCTTTTTTCATAATCGCAGTGGAGGAGGGTAATCTTTTTATCTGCTTCTGTCTTTGTGAGCACAAATTCGTTCATCCCGCCGCATAAGGTATGTGGGTCTTTCGATTGCGAAAATGAAATTGCAACATCATAGTCTGTCAATGTTTTTTCAAACAAAAAAACAAAGCTGTAAACATAATGATTGGCAACTAGCTTTGAAAAGCCTGAAAATAGCATTCTTGCAATTCCTGAAAATGTGCCTTTTAGTTCTGCTGTTTTCTGGCTGATGCCTAAAAGTTGAGTGAGCTTCCCCACGGGTAATATATTGATTTGCTCTGGCAAAAAACCTACATCGTCAGTGTCAAAAATAAAAAGGTCAATTTCTAGATTTTTATCGTATTTTATCTCATTTATTAAGTTTAAAAATGCAGATGTTATGCCGTACTCTTTAAGGTTTGGCATAACAAATAGTATTTTTTTCTTCATTTTCTTTTTCCTTTTAAAACAACTAGTGTTTTAATTCTATCACTACATTTAAAAATAGTCAACAATTAAAGTTTTTTATGCTAATAAGGTATCGAGGAGAAGCATTACGCAAAAACCAGCTAAAAGAGCATATGTTGCTGCGCGTTCGCTTCCGTGAGCGTGGGTTTCTGGTATCATTTCGTCGCTTATAACATAAAGCATCGTTCCTCCGGCAAAAGATAAGGCAAATGGAAGTATGGCAGAGGATATACCGACTGCAAAAAAGCCTAAAAACGTTCCGATGACTTCAAATAATCCGGTTGCGGCTGCAATAAAAAATGCTTTTAGCGGACTTATGCCAACTGATATCATAGGAGCAATTATGACCATGCCTTCAGGAATGTTTTGGAGTGCTATACCACCCGCAATCAAGAGTGCCTCTGATGTATTATTGGCACCAAATCCAACGCCTGCTGCAATTCCTTCTGGCAGGTTATGTATGGCAATAGCCATAACAAATAAAAATATGCTGTTTAAATTTTTGTTATCAGGATGTTTTTCGATATCTATACCTGCTATTTTGTGAAGATGCGGGACTAATTTGTCGATGAGGTTAAGACATAAAGCACCTGTAAAAATACCTACGATAGTGATTGTAATACCAAATTTTCCGCCGTAGTCGAGTGAAGGAACAATCAATCCCAACACCGCCGCAGTCAGCATAATACCTGCTGCGAAGGAGAGCATAATATCACTGAATTTGTGAGAAATATTTTTAAATAAAAAGCCTATTACAGCACCAAATAAAGTGGCACCGCCAACGCCAAGTGCCGTTAAAATCACAAGACTCATACTAAAATCTCCTTTTAAAAAGTGTATTATAAATAAAATGCACCTGAAATATGCTCAAGAGATTATAAGGGTGTGCATATTTCAGATGCTGTTAGTAATTGCAAAATTATTTTCTGAATTGTGAATGCGTGTTTTGAGATGCACCGGGCGTATGTGTATTACGATTTTGAACGTATTGCTTTGCTGCATCTAAACGCTTTTTTAAATCTTCGTTTTCACACGAAAGCTCATTTATGATTTTTTCTGCTTTTTTCAGGTCATCTGCCATATTAAGCGCCACCAACAAGGCAGCCATAGAGGTGCTTAATTTGTTGTTTTGTATTTTGATATCCGAAAGCTTATTATTAACGATGTCGGAGATTTCAAGCATATATTCGCGGCTTTCTTCTGATACTATTGTGTATTCCTGACCATCTAATTTTACGCTTAATTTGTTAGCCACCTTCCCACCTCTTTCGTTTATGCAAGTTCTGCATTTACAATTTCATTTATTATGTTCTCGATTTCGCTCTGTTTTACATTTTTTGACATAACAAGTTCAGAGACTAAAATTTGCTTTGCGCTATTTAGCATCTTACGTTCGCCGGTAGACAGACCACGTGTTTTGTCGCGGAACATAAGGCTTTTTACAACCTGAGCAACCTCATAGATATTGCCGCTTTTAATTTTAGCGGTGTTTTCGCGGCTGCGCTTGTTCCAGTTAGGATCCATCTCTGTTGAACACTCTTTGAAACATTTGATTACCTTGTCTGCCTCTTTCATATCAATGACATTTCTGATGCCGATTTCTTCAGCATTGGACACGGGTATCATTACCTTCATATCACCTATAGGCATTCTCATAATGTAGTATTCTTTTTTCTCGCCCATAATTTCACGGTTTTCGATTGATTCGATAACGCCTGCACCGTGTACGGGGTATACAATTCTGTCGCCTATATTATAGTTCATTTTATAACCTCCTGCAGGGCATGAATACACCTGCAACCATAATATCCCTTACTTATATTTTAGTCGAAATTTTGGTAAAAGTCAAGCAATTTTTCGCCTAAAACTGTTACACTTACGTTACAAATATTGAATATTTTGTGCTTTGGTGTTATAATTGACACATGCGGAATTTTATAAAATAAAATTCCTAAAAGCCGTAGGCTTTTGCACTCTTTGAGTGCTGTGTCAATTGACGGCGTCGCAAAAATCTCCTTGCAAGCAAAGATTTTTACTCCTGGTAAAATTGATTGTTTGCATCTTGATTGTGCATTGATTTATAATTATTTAAGTTCATATTCGGAGAAAATTATGATAAAATTTCAATCGTTTTTAAGCAGTTCGTCAGGTAATTCCACATTTGTTACGGACGATAACAGTCATATATTGATAGATTGTGGTGCACCAATATCATATATTGAAAAATGTATGTCGCGCCTTTCTGTTAGTGCCGGCGACCTTTCTGGTATATTTATAACACACGCACATCACGACCATGTGGCGGCGGCAGGACTGCTTTCTAAAAAGCATAATCTGCCTGTTTTTGCAACTGAAGAAACATTTTCACTATCAGGAAGATATCTTTCTAATATAAGCAGAAAAGCAGCAAAAATCATAGCTCCGGGCGATGATATAATCATAGGAGATATGGTGGTTCACGTATTTAAAATACCTCATGATATTGCAGGTGCTGTAAGCTTTACTGTTTATGATAAGGAATCAAAATTTGGCATAGCAACTGACTCCGGTTTTGTTTCAGATGAAATCATAGAAAATTTAGCAGGTGCAAGCAGCGTTATTGTGGAGGCAAATCACGATGTAAATATGCTTATGTCGGGTCCTTATCCATATCCTTTAAAACGAAGAATTTTAAGCGATAAGGGTCATTTGTCAAATGAGCTTTGTGGGAATTTATGTGTAATGCTTGCAAAAACAGGAACGAAATCATTCTGGCTCGGACACTTATCTGAAAAAAACAACCTTCCCGAAATTGCATATCAGGAGGTACATAGAATCTTAACAGAAAACGGCTATAATGTAGGATGCGATGTTGCATTAAATGTTATACCTAAAAATTGGATTGAGGGGAAAAAATGAATATAAATATTATTGCAGTTGGTAAAATTAAAGAAAAATATCTAAAAGATGCAATTTATGAGTATTCAAAGAGATTGTCGCGTTTTTGCAAGCTCACGATTACAGAAGTTAAGGATGAGCCAATGAGTGATAATCCAAATGAGGCAGAGAAGGCACAGATTTTGCAAAAGGAAGGCGATAAAATTATTTCTGCTATCAAAAAAACCGATGTTTTAGTTGCCCTTTGTGTTGAGGGGGAGCAGGTAGAAAGTGAAAAATTTGCAAAGTTTTTTTCTGATGAGTGCAAAAACGGGGCAAACAGCTTTACTTTTGTGATTGGAGGCAGCCTAGGACTTTTAGAGAAGATAAAGCAAATGAGTAAACTAAAGCTTTCGTTTTCAAAGATGACCTTTCCCCATCAGCTTATGAGAGTGATACTCTTAGAACAAATCTATCGTGGCTTTAAGATAAATGCAAATGAGTCTTATCACAAATAAATTCAAAAAATCTATTGACAAAACAAAAAAATAAGAATAAAATAGATAGTAATTAAATATTAAACCGTTGAGACAGAAAAAAGGCAGAGCAAGACTTTACGAGCGAGTGGATTATGGTGTGAGTTCCACAAAGGCTCTCTGAGGAATATGGACTGTTGAGGGTGGCGTCAAATGCGCTGACGTGTGACTTGCGTTAAAAGTCAGAAGTATGTTGGTACTTTTTAAAGAGCACAATTTTTTGTGAAACAAGGTGGCACCGCGAATTTTATTCGTCCTTGATAGATGATTCTGTCAGGGGCGTTTTTTGTTATTTGGCGGGTAGATTATTATATTTTTTGGAGGAAAAGTTATGGAATTTAACGGAGTTGATTTTAACACATATTTTAAGAATTATCCAGACAAGGATGGTTTTTTTGGCAAGTATGGCGGAGCATATGTTTCTGATGATTTAAAAAGAGCAATGGCGGAGATTACAGAGGCGTATTTTACAATTTGTAAATCTTCTAAATTTATAAGCGAACTAAGAAGAATAAGAAAAGAGTTTCAAGGTCGTCCGACACCTATTTCGCATTTGGAAAGACTCTCATCCTCGCTTGGAAATGTACAGCTTTATGCAAAGCGTGAGGATTTAAACCACACCGGTGCGCATAAATTAAACCATTGCATGGGTGAGGCGCTTTTAGCTAAGTACATGGGCAAGAAAAAAGTAATTGCAGAAACCGGTGCAGGTCAGCATGGTGTAGCATTGGCTACTGCGGCAGCTTATTTTGGTCTTGAATGTGACATATATATGGGCTCGGTTGATATTAAAAAACAAGCTCCGAATGTTGCAAGAATGAAAATTTTAGGTGCAAATGTTGTTGAGGTAAAAGAGGGTCTGGCTACTTTAAAAGAAGCGGTAGATGCAGCGTTTGACGCATACATAAGAGATTATAAGGATTGTATTTACTGTATCGGTTCTGTTTTAGGACCACACCCGTTCCCGATGATGGTAAGAGATTTTCAGAGTGTTATAGGAATAGAGGCTCGTGAACAGTTTATGGGTATGACAGGTGAGCTGCCTGATGCTGTTGTAGCTTGTGTTGGCGGCGGCTCTAACGCTATGGGAATGTTTTCAGGATTTTTAAATGATCCTGTTGAAATTTATGGCGTTGAACCACTTGGCAGAGGTCCAAAGCTCGGTGACCATGCGGCAAGCTTAAAATATGGTACAGAGGGTATAATGCATGGATTTAACAGCATTATGTTAAAGGATGAAAATGGTGAACCTGCTCCTGTTTATTCAGTGGCGAGCGGTCTTGATTATCCGTCATCAGGTCCTGAGCATGCATTCTTGCATGATTTAAATCGTGTAAAATATGATGTTGTATCAGACGATGAGACAGTTGATGCATTCTTTAAGCTTTCAAAACTTGAGGGTATAATCCCTGCCATAGAAAGTGCCCATGCAGTTGCATATGCTATGAAATTAGCAAAACAGATGGGCAGAGGCTCTATCTTGATTAACTTATCAGGCAGAGGCGATAAGGATATGGATTATATTATTGAAAATTATGGTATAAGATAATAATGACATTAAAAAACTTCACCCAGATTAGTGGGTGAAGTTTTTTGTTTTACAAGATGCTGTTTACTGCTTTTTATAGAAGAAAATACTTAAGAGCATTATTATAGCGGTAATCAGAAGAAATGCAGATGTAGGAAGTATACCATGCGACACAAAAAGCGATATAACCATAAACAAACAACCTATAATACTCAATGACGGAACTAAAAATCTTTTTGCTAATGGAAGGTCATTTTCTTTTTTCATCATCATAACGAAGATTGGTATATATAAAGCATATATTGATACGATAGAAAGCTCTGATGAATCAAAGGAGAGTATTCCGAACCATTGAGGATTCGTGAGGTTCGAACCATAAAAGAACATAAGCCAAAAAGCCGTCACTAACAGGCCGATGATTGATGAGTTTATCGGCATATTTGTGTCGGGGTCAAGTCTTGCAAAAAACGCAGGACTCGGACCCTCATTACGAACTGCAAGAGAGTACACACCTCTTGTTGTTGCCATCATAAGTCCGTTTAGTGTGCCCAGGCAGGAAATAATGACAAACACCATAAGTCCGGTTCCTGCAAACTTGCCAAAAATATTTGAAAATGCAGTTTTAGCACCTGCTTCACCATCTGCCATCATTACAGCGTTTGTAGCTCCGCCAGATAAACCGATAAAATAGAGTATATAAACAACGATAATTATAATCATTCCTAATGTTAAAGCAATAGGAAGATTTTTCTTTGCATTTTTAAGCTCTGCATTGATACTTGTTGCGATAATCCAACCGTCATAAGCAAATGCACAAGCAGAAACAGAAGCCAAAAACGGAACGAAATATCCATTTTCAGGAACTGTAACTACAGTTGTAAAGTTTTCGACGGTAAGACCATTTGAAAGGCCGACAAAAAGACCTATGATACCTATCAAAATTAAAGGAACGAGTTTCACAATTGTTGATACGACTTGGAATTTACCCGCAATTATAGGAGATATTACATTTAGTGAGTAAAGCGCAATCATATAAACAAATGCGATTACCATAACTTCAGCGCCGGTAGCTGAAAAACCTATCAGTACGCCTGTGTATCTTGCGCAGAGCCATGCTAAAACTGATGTCAGGCTCGGATAATATATAAATGTCATAAACCATGCCATAAAGTAGGCGTATTTTTTGCCTACGGAATTTTCAGCATAGTCGACTATGCCGTTTACCTTCAGGTATTTCGTTGAAAGTATAGAAAAGGCATACGAGCACACAAGTACGATAAGACCGCCTACAAGCCATGCCAAGATTCCTAGCGGAAGGTGTCCGCCTGTGACACTTAGTACCTTTTCTGCTTTAAAAAAGACGCCGCTTCCGATGACGATGCCAACTACCATTGCTATGGCAGTAATAAGACCATATTTTTGCTTTAATTCTTGCATATATTTCCTCTTTTCTATAAAATATTTTTATAACATTATAACCTAAACGCAAAGTAAAGTCTATATTTTTTACAAAGTTTTTTTAAAATAAGTTTTTTTTCGACCTGTTGTGTGTTATTTTTAGCATTTTCTGTTTATTTCATATATATTTGTCGAAGGCTTGTAATTGAAATGTAACATAAGATACTATATAATGTGTATTGTCAGAACAAGATATACAAAATATGATAAGGAGAAAAAAATGAGCATTCGAAGACCTGTAAGAAAAGTGGTAGTTAATACCGAAGAAGAAAAAAAGAGAAGTTTTGTTTTAGAGTATTATACTCTTGAAAAGGAAACGTATTTAGAAGGTGCGTCTCACAACACCTATGGAGTAGAGGTGTTAAAACGCGAAAATACAGAGCACGGGAGTTTAAAGATTGAGTACAGGAAAGTTTTTGATGTCTTTTGCACAGAAGAGCAAGCAAAAGCGGTTGCCAATATATTGGCAGACAACACCGTAACTCCTGTGGCTGTTCACGATGTGATTGAGCAGTTTATAGGCGGTGATGAAATAGAATACGAAGAGTATGAAGTGATAGCGGTATGATAAAAGTTTTCTATTATAAAACAAAGGCAAGGATTACATATCCTTGCCTTTGTTTTTATGCTTTCCTGTTGGGAAGTTTTATCTTAATAGTTATAGCCAATATTAACTGCTTCTATATTTTTTTCGATGAGCCATGCCTTTGATGCAGGAACGCTCTTTTCAATGCCAAGTTTAATTTCATCGATGGTATAAAGTCCTGTTGCCTTTAAAAGAGCGCCGATAGTAATCATATTTGCTAAAGTCTCAAGATGGTGCTTGTTTGTGAGCTCTGTTGCAGGGATTTTAATGACGTTTACATCTGTACGCTCAACTTCGCGGTCAATCAATGAGTTATCTAATATAATATAACCACCAGGCTTAACTGTTTTTTCAAACTTGTCAAGTGAAGGACGATTCAGTGCAATTAAAACGTCCGGCTCTGCAATAACCGGAGAACCAACAGGTGTTTCTTCTGAAACAACAATGCTGCAGTTACATGTACCACCACGCATTTCAGGTCCGTAAGAAGGGAGCCATGTTACGTTTCTTTCTGTTTCCAAGCTTGTGTAAGCAAGTACTTTGCCGGCAAAAAGGATTCCTTGTCCGCCGAAACCTGCTAAAATAATCTGACTACTTTTCATAATTATATATCTCCTTTGAGTAATTTATTTAATCATCTGCACGGGTTATATCTGCACCGAGCTTTTTGAATTTTTCTTCCATATTTTCATAACCGCGGTCTATGTATTGGATATCGGTGATGGTTGTTGTACCTCTTGCCATTAGGCCTGCGATTACCATACCTGCGCCACCTCTGAGGTCTGTAGCACGCACCTGCGTGCCGGAAAGTCCCGTGCCCTTGATTATAGCACGTCTTCCGTTGATTGTGATGTCGGCTCCCATGCGCAAAAGCTCGTCTACGTACTGAAATCTTGATTCCCATACGCTTTCTGTAACTGTGCTTGTCCCTGTAGCAGAAGAAAGCAACGCAACAATCTGAGGTTGCATATCTGTCGGAAAACCAGGGTAGGGAAGTGTCTTTATATTTACGGGTTTTATGTTCCCATTTCCTATAACCCGGATGCTGTCGTCAAATTCTAACACTTTTGCACCAGCTTCTACAAGCTTCGCGCTCACAGAATCCATATGCTTGGGAATGACGTTTTTAACTAAAATATCTCCGCCTGTAGCCACTGCTGCAACCATAAATGTACCTGCCTCTATCTGGTCAGGGATAATTGAGTATGTACCACCATGCAGCTTTTCTACACCGTGAATTTTGATGACATCAGTACCTGCACCTTTGATATTTGCCCCCATAGCGTTTAGAAAGTTTGCAACGTCTACTATGTGGGGTTCTTTTGCCACGTTCTCGATAATTGTGGTGCCACGTGCAAGTGTCGCCGCGAGCATTATATTTATTGTTGCGCCTACTGACACGATGTCTAAATATATGTCTGTTCCTATAAGCTCACGAGTTTCGGCAAATATTGCGCCTGTTTCTTCAGCACAATCGGGGATTGTTGCTCCCAATGCGCGAAAACCTTTTAAGTGTTGGTCTATTGGTCGGCTACCAAAGTTGCAACCTCCAGGGAGCGCAACGTCTGCCTTTTTTACTCTGCCGAGCAGCGCGCCCAAAAGATAGTATGAAGCGCGCATTTTACGGACCATCTCATAAGGTGCTGTATATTTATTCACATTGGAAGAATCAATTTTAATTGTATATTTATCAAGGTATGTAACTTCAGCACCGAGCTCTTCTAAGATGCTGCAAATTACAGATACGTCACGGATTGCAGGAACGTTTTCGACAATACAGATACCGTCAACTAAAATGGCTGCAGGGATAATAGCAACTGCAGCGTTTTTAGCTCCGCTTATTGTGACTTCACCACAAAGACGTTTTCCGCCTTTTACAATGAGTTTTTCCAAATTTATCAAACCTCCGTAATAACAATTACTGTGGGTCATTTTAAAACAAATACCTATATATATTATAGCATTATTTTAAAAAAAATCAATGGGTAATTATAAATTATTTGACAAAAGCAGATATGAAGAAAAAATTCGTTGACAAAACAAAAAATGAGTGCTATAATTTAAGAAGATTTCAAAAAATATACATAAAAAATGTAAATTTATGCACGATTGGTTCACACGTGCTCCAAAAATTAAGTGGACAGAAAGGTAGAACGAATTATTATGAAAAAGATTTTAGCATTAGTTATGGTAGCTGTTTTAGCACTTGCTATGGTTGCTTGTGGAGAAACAGCAGAAAAAGAAGTACTTACAATGGGTACAAATGCAGCTTTCCCTCCTTACGAATTTGTTGACGAAAACAATAATATAGTAGGTATTGATGCAGAAATCGCTGCAGCAGTTGCTGAAAAACTCGGCATGGAATTAGAAATCAAAGACATGGCTTTTGATTCTTTAATCACAGCAGTTTCAACAGGTTCTGTTGACGTGGTTTTAGCAGGTATGACAGTTACACCTGAACGTGCAGAATCAGTTAATTTCTCAGATTCTTATGCAACAGGTATTCAGGTAGTTATCGTTAAGGAAGATTCAGCTATTACTTCAATCGATGATTTAGAAGGCAAAAAGATAGGTGTTCAGACAGGTACAACCGGTGACATCTACTGTGCAGACGACTACGGTGAAGAGAATGTCGCTCGTTATGACAACGGCGCTTTAGCAGTTGCAGCATTACACAATGACCAGGTTGACTGTGTTGTTATCGACAACGAACCTGCAAAGGCTTTTGTTGAAGCAAACGAAGGTCTTAAGATCTTAGACACAGAATATATCACAGAAAACTATGCAGCAGCTATTGCTAAGGAAAACACAGAATTGCTCGAAAAGTTCAACACAGCTTTAGCAGAACTCAAAGAAGAAGGAAAACTTGACGAAATCATCGGCAAGTACATCAAAGCAGAGTAATTATAACCCTGAAATATAATCAAAAGGGGCGAGTGTAATCGCCCCTTTTATTTCGTGAGAAAGGGGAAAGCAAATGACTGTTTTAACGTTTGCTAAATGGATAGTTGAAGCGCCGGCGTGGATAATGTCTTTGCCTGAAGGTGTTCAGAGACTGTTTTTTCAGTTTTATCAGGTTTTTGTCTATGAAAACCGCTGGAAATTCTTTACAAACGGACTTGCAACTACTTTTATTGTAACGATAGGTGCATTGATTATAGGTATTATAATCGGTATGATTGTGGCTCTTATACGTTCAACTCATGACAGTCAGTCAAAAAAACCAAATATAATTTTAAGAATTTTAAACAGCATATGTAAGGTTTATGTTACTGTTTTAAGAGGTACGCCTCTGATGGTACAGTTGCTTATCATGGGCTTCGTTGTTATGGTGCCGAAAAGTTCATTTCAGACAACGCTTTGTGCTGTAATTACACTTGGTATAAATTCAGGTGCGTATGTAGCAGAGATTGCCCGTTCAGGTATTATGTCAATAAATGTAGGTCAGATGGAGGCAGGCAGAAGCTTAGGTCTTAACTTTGCCCAAACAATGTGGCATATCATATTACCACAAGCGTTAAAAAACATTTTACCGGCATTGGGTAATGAACTTATTGCACTTTTGAAGGAAACCTCTCTTGTTACAGTAATTGCATTGCAGGATGTAACAAAAGCTGCACAGGTAATTGTAAGTAAAGCATATACTGCTGTTGTTCCTTACATAAGCTTGGCACTTATATATTTGGTGCTCGTTATGATACTTACAAAACTTCTTGCTATATTAGAAAGGAGGATGCGTAAGAGTGAACGATAATGTTATAATCAGAACTCAGGATTTATGTAAATTCTACGGTGATAAAATCCACGCCTTAGATGGAGTTTCTGCCGAAATACAAAAAGGCGAGGTTGTAGTAGTAATAGGTCCGTCAGGCTCAGGTAAATCGACTTTTTTACGTTCTTTAAACTTACTTGAGCATCCCACATCAGGCAAAATTTTCTTTGAGGGTGTAGACATTACAGACCCCAAAGTAAACATAAACATACACAGACAGAAAATGGGTATGGTGTTCCAGCAGTTTAATTTATTCCCGCATATGACAGTTTTAAAGAATCTGACATTAGCTCCTATGAAGCTTTTGAAAAAGAGCAAGGAAGAAGCAGAGCGTCAGGCGATGGAATTGCTTAACAGAGTAGGACTTGCTGACAGAGCAGGCGCATATCCTGAACAGTTATCAGGCGGGCAGAAACAACGTGTTGCGATTTGTCGTGCACTTTGTATGAACCCTGATGTTATGCTATTTGATGAGCCTACATCAGCACTGGACCCTGAAATGGTTGGTGAGGTTTTAGACGTTATGAAAAGCCTCGCTCGTGACGGTATGACGATGGTTGTTGTAACCCACGAAATGGGCTTTGCAAAAGACGTTGCAGACAGAATCTTATTTATGTGCGACGGAAAAATCATGGAAGAGGGAAATCCTGAAGAGTTTTTCTTAAGTCCAAAGGATGAGCGAGCACAACAGTTCTTAAAGAGTATATTATAATAAAAGAGGCTGTAGCAAAATGATTTATTTTGCTACAGCCTCTTTTTAATAAAATGTTGCCAATGGTTGTTTTGGTGCGGGGGAATGGACTAGCTGCTCTGCATATAAAACAGGTCCTTTGCCCTCGTACAAATCGTGGTGCTGGAACTTGATTTTTGCAGTAATCATCAGCCAATCGCGGTTTTGTATCATTGCGCCTTTTGGTATAACGCACAGCATACCACCGTATACTATATCGTCCTCGCAACAGGTCATTATGTGTCTGCCGACTAAGCATAAATCTGATGGCAGTGTTTCGTTTTTAGCTGCAATTCCTTTAAACATAATGGTTTTTCCGTCGTATTTTTTGGTGTCTTCATTTAAATCGCGATAAAACTCTGCAAAGTCTTCATCGCGTATAACAACGATATCAGCATCTAAGTCATAAGGGAGCGGGTCTTCGATTTCGTCGTACTCAACATGACCGTCTGTATATTCAAAAACGATGTTTACCCGTCTGTTTACACCACGGACAATTTTATGAAAAAGCATTTTATCCGTTTGTTCTGTAACGCGGTTAAAAATAACGACTTCGGGACTTTTTAGTTTGTCTACAACGAGTGAGCGCATATTGTCGTTATAGTTTAAAAATGTAGTAGCATCGACAAAACACATTTCCTGTGCTACTGCGAAATTGCGCGGTATGACAGCAAAAATATTGTCTATCTGCCACATTCCATTGTATTCTATTATGATGCGTTCGGCTTTGTATTTCTTAGAAAGATTAGTAATTAACCCGGGTGTTAAATCGCTTTCTGATTCTATATGCTCTACAAAGACGTTACTGGATGAAAATTTTGAAAAGTCAAACTCTTCAATACCATCTTCGCATATCAAAATAAGTGTTCTTTCGCCGTCGTTAAAACGCACATCCTCTAAAGTGCCCTGGATAAATTGTGTTTTTCCTGATTCTAAAAAGCCGGTAAATAGATATATAGGGGTTTGTTTCATAACTTATGCTCCAAATAATTCTCTAATATTAGTTTCGTTGATTTCTGTGCCAATCACACAAATTCTGCCGATAACAGAGGGGGTGCCATATCTTACATCAGGCGTGTCGGGTATATAGTCAAAGTAAATCCACTCGCCGTTGTTTGTTTCAACATATCCTTTAGCACGAAGGACTATACCGTATTTTTCTTCGTTTGAAAGCTCTTTTAGTATCTTTTCCATTTCGTCTTTTGTAAATTTTTTGGCAGTTTCTATACCTATATTTGAGAAGACCTCATCAGCGTGATGGTGATGTTCGTGGTGGTGCTCGCATGAGCAATGTTCGTCATGGTGGTGCTCATGCTCGTGATTGTGCCCACATGAGCAATGTTCATCGTGTTCGTGGTGGTGATGCTCGTGCTCATGATGGTGAGTGAGGTCACAACAGGTTTCATCTTTTAGTCTTTTGAGCTCGTTATCGATTGTTGACGCGCCTTCGATGGCATCGACAATCTGAAGCGGGGAAAGCTTGTCCCAGGGGGTAGAGACGATGGTTGAGTCGTGATTTTTTTCTTTTAAAAGATGTATGCATTCGTGAAGCTTTTCCTCTGATAAACCGTCTGTATGAGAAAGCACAATACATTTTGCGCTCTTGACCTGATTGTTGAAAAACTCGCCGAAATTCTTCATATACATTTTGCATTTTTTGGCATCTACTACGCAGGTCGCGCTGTTTAATATAAGGTTTTCATCGTTCAAATCGCAAACTGCTTTTATAACATCACTGAGTTTGCCGACACCTGATGGTTCAATTAAAATTCTGTCAGGAGAAAATTTTGATATAACTTCCTTTAGTGCCTTTCCAAAGTCACCGACCAGGCTACAGCAAATACAACCAGAGTTCATTTCTGTTATATTCACGCCGGCATCTTTTAAAAATGCACCGTCGATTCCTATTTCGCCGAATTCGTTTTCGATTAAAACCAGTTTTTCGTTGCCAAAACCACCGTTTAGCAATTTCTTTATTAATGTTGTTTTTCCTGCTCCTAAAAAGCCTGAAAAAATATCGATTTTTGTCATATTTTGCGCATCCTCGTTTCATTATAGATATCATATATTTGTTATATCACTAAAGTCAAAAAAAGTCAATAAATCATCGATATGTATTATAAAATATTAATTAAATTTTAATTTCATTTTAGTCTGTGCCAATCGTCTTGACTTTAAAATTTTAATATGGTAAAATTGTCGTACAAAAGTTATATGTGCTTATGTTTATTTATAGATTATATAGTAAGGAGTGATAAGCATGAAAATTTGTGTATATGGAGCAGCAAGTGATAAAATAAATGACAGATACAAAAATGCCGGAAAAGAGCTCGGTAACAAAATTGCAGAGCGTGGTCACGGACTTGTGTTTGGTGCCGGAGACAATGGACTCATGGGTGCAGTTGCACGGGGAGTTTATGAAAAAAATGGGGAGATTATTGGTGTTTCTCCTAAATTTTTTAATGTAGACGGAATCCTTTTTCAAAACTGCACAAAGCTTATTTATACAGATACAATGCGAGAAAGAAAGAAGATTTTAGAGGATTCATCAGATGCATTTATCATTGCGCCAGGTGGAGTAGGTACGCTTGATGAGTTTTTTGAGATTTTGACTTTAAAGCAATTGCAGCAGCACAACAAGCCCATGGCAATATTTAATTTTGATGGATACTATGATGAAATTCTAGCCTGGATGAGGGGCGCAGTAAAAAAAGAGTTCATATCGGATATTACAATGGATTTATACAAGGTTTCAGACGATATAGATGAAATAATTGACTATATTGAAAGTTATACACCAAAAAAAGAGGATGTTAACAGGTTAAGAAATCTTTTAGAAGAAAAAAGATAACAAACAGCTTTACCAATGACCGAAAAATATTGCTGTTGTTTGTATTTATCTATATGATAAAACGATTAAACAGGCCAGAAAATACAAATAATAAAAAAGTTAAAAAAACACTTTACAAAGTACAAAACTTGTGGTAAAATGTTTTCTGTTACCGATACTGGGGGTTTGGCGTCACCTCGATTTTGGCCCTGCTCTCGGCATACGGCAAATGTTAAAATTTTAAGGAGGTAATTAAAAATGCGTAAAGAATTAAAGCAGGAAATCATTGCTAAATACGCTATTCACGAAGGTGACACAGGTTCACCTGAGGTTCAGATTGCTGTTCTGACAGAAAGAATCAACCACTTAAACGAACATTTAAAGATGTTCAAGCAGGACCATCACTCAAGACGTGGTCTTTTAAAGATGGTTGGTCAGCGCAGAGGTCTCTTGAAGTACCTTATGAAGGTTGACATTGAGAGATACCGTGCAATCATTGAAAAACTCGGTCTTCGTAAATAATTTAATTAACAATCATAAGTACCACGTTACTGCATATTCGCTGATGTGGTACTTTTTTCTGCCTTTTTTAATTGAGAATTTTGTCGCAATATAGTTTACAAACAAAAAACTTTGTGCTATAATTATAATGTATTTTTGGGTTTAGGTGAGGCAGATGATAATTAATTCAATATCCGCAGGTCCGGATAGCGATTATATCCGTGTGCCTGAGGTTGCTTTTGACAAGTTAATACAGTCAAAAAATTCAGTTTATCTTTCAGTATATATGTTTGCGCTATCCCAGTTTTATAAGGGTAAAACAGATATCACAAACGGATTTATTGCAGATAGCTTACATATTAACATAATTGATGTTGTTAATGCTTTTTTGTATTGCTCATCAGAAGGGCTTGTTAAAATACATAATTTTGTCAGCGTTGCTGAGGCTGAATTTGATATTGAGCTTTGTTTTGATATATGTATGAATAAGAGGCTTTCTGATTTTAAGCCGAGTTACAGAACGAGCGAAATCAGTAAAAAAATTGCAGAAGACGGAAAGCTTTCGCAGATGTATAAGATTGTAAGCGGAATTTTAGGAAAGACACTAAGTTCTGCCGATATAGGGGTTTTATACTCTATGCACGACTACTATAGGCTCCCTGCCGAGGTTATTGTGGTTATGGTAGAATATTTTGTATCCCGCGGAATAAACACTATGAGAAAACTTGAAAAAGAAGCTCAAAAGTGGTCGGAAAACGGAATTGATACGGTTTTAAAGGCTAAAAAGCATATCAAAAAACGCGAGGAGTTTTTATCATATGCAGGAGCCGTAAAGCGCATAGTAGGCGCACATGAGCGAAAGCTTACAACCAAAGAGCTTGAGTTTTCTGCCAAGTGGCAGTCAGAACTTAAGGCTACGCACGAGCAGATAAAAGAAGCTTATGAAATAACGATAGATAAAACCGGCAAGCTTTCGTTTAATTATATGAACAAAGTGTTGGAGGGAATAGTATCAGGAAAAAATAAAACATCATTAAATGGTGTTTCGGATAAAAAGCCGAAGTATGATTATTCTGAGCTTGAAAGAAAAGCATTTTTAAATATTTCAAAAGGCGGTGCACGACATGGCGTTTGATACAGATTTATTAAATGAAATTGAAGCAGAATATGAAGCTATACGACAGAATAATGCCATAGACCTTGAAAACCGTAAAAGACAGGTTTTTTCAAAAGTGCCTCGTCTTGAGGAAATTGATTATGAAATAAAATCACTTGGTCTTAAGCTTTACAAAATTGCACTTTCAGGTGATAATTTAAAAGAACAGATAGAAAATTTACGAAATGAACAAAAAAAGTTATTGATACTGAAAAAAGCTCTCCTTATTGAGAATGGATACAAAGAAGATGAGCTTTCGGAAAGGTATACGTGTCCGATTTGTCATGACACCGGTTCGGTTGACACAAAGCCGTGCAAGTGCTATAAGAAAAAGCTTATTGAAAAAGCTTATGAGCAGTCAAATTTGTCATCGCAGCTATCGCATCAGTCATTTGACACGTTTGATATGTCTTTATACAGTGAAAGAACAGATCCTGATTTTGGTGTTTCGCCAAAAGAACATATGAAAAGAATTGTTGAGCTTTGCAAGGATTTTGTTAAAGAATTTGACGATCAACAATTTAATCTTTTGTTCTGGGGTGAGCCGGGGCTTGGCAAGACGTTTCTTTCAACATGCATTGCAAAGGAGCTTATTGCGACAAATCACTCGGTAATTTATGAAACGGCATATAAAACATTTTCTATGCTTGAGGAATTAAAATTCAAGAAAAATGATGCCTTTGACAAGTTACGCTTTAAGGTTGACAAACTATATTCCTGTGATCTTTTAATACTGGATGATTTGGGAAGTGAATTTTCAACTCAGTACACGACAGCGTCACTTTTTGATATAATAAATTCAAGGTTGATTTCAGGCAAAAAAACTGTAATCAACACTAATTTATCGATTGAAGAATTAAAGAAAAGGTATGGCGAACGCGTGTTCTCAAGATTGTATGGTCAATATAAGCTGGTACAGTTCATAGGTTATGACATAAGAGTAAATAAGTCAGTTAATAATTAAAATTAATTAAATAAAAATACAACAAATGATAAGAGGGAGAAAAGACATGGTAAATCACGGTAAGGATGTTAAGATTTTTGCTTGTAACTCAAATCCAGAGTTGGCAGAAAAAATCGCCTCGAACTTAGGTATGAAGTTGGGCGACTCAAATGTTGGTATGTTCTCTGACGGAGAAATTGCTATCAACATTAATGAGATGGTAAGAGGTTCTGATGTTTTCGTTGTTCAGTCAACTTCAGATCCCGTAAACAACAATTTGATGGAACTGTTAATTATGATTGATGCTCTAAAACGTGCATCAGCTTCGAGAATAACAGCTGTAATGCCTTATTTCGGCTATGCAAGACAGGATAGAAAATCTAAGGCTCGTGACCCGATTTCAGCAAAATTAGTAGCTGACCTATTGACAACTGCAGGTGCAGACAGAATCTTAACAATGGATTTACATGCAGCACAGATTCAGGGATTTTTCAACATTCCTGTTGACCATTTAAAGGGCGGAAGATTATTATCAGAATACTATTTAGAAAAGTTCCCTAAGCGTGACGATGTGGTTGTAGTATCTCCTGACCTGGGTAGCGTAACACGTGCTCGTGACTTTGCGGCAAAGCTCGATGTTCCGATTGCAATTATCGACAAGCGACGTCCAAAGCCAAACGTTTCAGAGGTTATGAACATCATTGGCGATATCAGCGGAAAAACTTGTATTTTGCTTGACGATATGATAGATACTGCAGGTACAATTACAAACGGTGCACATGCTTTGGCTGAGCGCGGAGCAAAGGAAGTTTATGCTTGTTGTACACACGGTGTATTGTCAGGTCCTGCAATGGAAAGGCTTGAGAAATGCCCGATTGTTGAGCTTCTGACACTGGATACAATTGTTATCCCTGAAGAAAGAAGAATTCCTAAAATCAAGACGATTTCTGTTGCTAAGCTGTTTGCAGAAGCAATCAAGCGTATATACAATGATACATCACTAAGTGAATTATTTTAATTAAAAAGCAGGCGAGGCAAAATGAGATATTTTGCCTCGCCTGCTTTTTTGGGTTGGACGGAAAATAGCACAGATTGGACAAACTGAGCAAAAGCAAGGCATAGGCTTGCTTTTGTCTGCCCGAAGGCATGCGAAGGCATGCCGAGAGGTGAAGTTTGTTCAAAACACAAGGCAATAAAAAAAGAAGAAATTCGTCAAATGGCGAATTTCTTCATTAAATTTTATGATATTTTAGCTTAAGTGATATGATTTAAGGCTTAATTATGCACTTTTTTGCATTGTGTGGTGTGTGCATTTTGATACAGCCTTTTTTTGTTATAAATTTGTATCCTGATAGTATTCCTTTAGCGTTTTGCATGATTTGGCAAAAAGGTCTTTTTCTTCAGGTGTAAGATGCAGATTTAAATGCCCGACGACTCCTTGTCTTCCGACTACAGCAGGTACTCCTGCGTATACATCATACTGATCATATTCGCCATTTAAAAGTGTGGAAATTGTCAGAATGCTGTTTTCGTCCTTTAAAATTGATTTTACAATTCTAACCAATGACATACCAATGCCATAATATGTTGATTGCTTTGCCTCTATTATTTTATAAGCGGCGTTTTTAACATGGTCGGTTATTGCTTCCATTTCTTCTTTTTTGAATTTATCGCCCCATTCTGAAAGGACTAGTTCTACCGGCTTTGTGCCAATTGTTGCCTGCGACCATGGGACAAATTCTGTGTCACCGTGTTCGCCTATTACGTAGGCGTGTACATTTTTTGGGTCTATTCCAAAATACTCGCCTAATAAAAATCTGAGTCTTGCAGTATCCAGTGTTGTTCCAGAACCGATGACACGTTCTTTTGGGAATCCTGACAGCGTTTTAACAACATGAGTCATAACGTCTACCGGGTTTGTTGCAACTAAAAATATGCCTGAAAAACCTGATGCTACAATGGGTTCGATAATTGATTTAAATACTTTTGTGTTTCTTTCTAAAAGCTCAGGACGGGTTTCGCCTATTTTTTGTGCTACTCCCGCGCAAATTACTACTATGTCGGCATCTTGACACGTATCGTAGTCTGCTGCATATATTTTCATATGCGAATTAGAAAAGGGAAGCCCATGATTTAAGTCCATAGCTTCCCCTAGTGCCTTGTTTTTATTTATGTCGATTAAAGCTAATTCGTTACAAATGTTTTGATTAAGTAGTGCATAGGCAAAGCTCATTCCAACAAAGCCTGTGCCGACTAAAACGACTTTTTGTTTTTCTGCCCTCATATATTACCTCCGTAAAATAAAGGGCCAAAAAGTTAACCCTTTAGGCTTTTTATATTAATTTTTGTGTTTAAAAGACGTGCGGATTTTAATGCATATAAGATAATAATAGAAATTATAAAATCAACACAATGGTGTATAAATGTACCAAGCCCTACAGTTACCAAAAGAAAGCTTGTTGCATTTTCGGGAATACCTATAAATTTAAATGAAACGATTGCTACTAATATTTCAGCTATTGCGTGCAAAAGTCCAGTAAATGGGACAACCAGCAAAATATTCCATTTTTTCTGAAGCATTTTGTATCCAAAAAGTCCAAAAATAAAGTGGGACAATGCACGGAAAACGATAGCTAAATTTCCTGTAGCCATCAAAAACCCGAGCGCGCTGCCTACGGCAGTACCAATAACTGCAAATGGTCCAATAAACATTGCTAAAATTCCGGGTACATGAGCCGCAAAAGTCGCAGAAAAAATAGGTTCTACTATAAGCTTAAAAGGCATAATTGACGGAATTGCAAGAGCAAGTGCCGTAAGCAGTGCCGCTATAGTAATAGCTTTTACATTTGTTGATCTTTTATTCATGTTTTTCCTCCTATGTAACAAAAAAATTTTTTGGTCATACAATGTAGCAAAAAGTTTATGGGGGGGGGTATTATATGACCGGATTTTTTTTAATTGATTGCATTTTTTTATTTTTGGTGTGCTATGCACTGGTAAGTATGTTTTACAATTTATCTCAATTTTTATTACGAAGATACTGCAAATATCCGCAAAGGTCTTTTTTGGTGCTTGAATTAAAGCATGGCAGTGAATCCTTTGAACGCGATATAAGATGCTCAGTATCTAAAAGTTTATTGCAAAAATGCGCACTTTTAATCATCTGCACGAATCTTGATACAGATGAATATACTAAACTCTGGCGCATTACTGACGTATACGACCACGTAATTTTAGCAACTCATGAAGAAATTATATCAAAGCTAGATACTGCTGCAAATATAAGTATATCTCTATAAAATAGTACCTCCGCCAAGAAGACGCTCGCCATCATAAAACACACAGGCTTGTCCGGGTGTGATGGAGCGGGCAGGTGATGAAAGCGTCACCCTAAAATATAGTTCCTCTTTTGTAACGGAGCAGGGCAGACAGTTAGTAGAGTATCTGATTTTACAACTGCATATGAAGCTATCGCCCATATCTTCAATAAGGTTTGTATCCTTTATTAAAAAGCTATCAGAAAACTCCTGACCTGATTCTCCTAAAGTTATGCTGTTGTCACTGGGGTTTATAGACAAAACAAACATAGGTCTGCCAAATGCGCCAAGGCCTTTTCTTTGTCCGTAGGTATAGTTAAAAATACCTGTATGGCTACCTATAACATTGCCATCGGTATCTATGAAGTTACCCGGTGAGTCCGGCAGAAACTTTTTTAAATACTCATTTTTGTCTCCGTTGGGGATAAAGCAAATATCCTGGCTATCTTTTTTGCCCCATACGGGAAGATTAAATTCCTTGGCTAAATCACGAACTGTATCTTTATCATATTCGCCCAGTGGAATGAGGATTTTTGAGAGTTTATCCTGTGTTAATGAATATAAAAAATAAGTCTGGTCCTTTTCGCGTGAATTTGCCATATAAAGAGAATACGTGGTGCCATTTTTTACAATTTTGGCATAGTGTCCAGTTGCTACATAGTCAAATCCATTTTCTGTCGCGTAGTCAAAAAGTGCACCAAATTTAATGGTTTTATTACAGATAACACATGGATTTGGAGTTCTTCCTGATTTGAATTCTTCTATGAAAGTCTCTTCTACAAATTTTTTGAATTTATCACGAAAATCAATAACTGTAAAAGGAATTTTGAGTATATCACAGACTGCTTCAGCATCGTTTAAAAACGATGCTTCTCCGTCTGTTAGTTTTAAAGTTACGCCGCATACATCGTAGCCCTGTTTTTTTAAAAGTGCAGCGGCAACAGATGAATCTACGCCACCGCTCATTCCTATTAATACTCTTTTCATATCAGTCATGCTTGTGACAATCAGCACAACATCCTGAGCACTTGATTTCCATTTTTGGCTCAATCCCCTGACGCTTGTAATAGTCTGCAATAGCGGCATTTATTGCCTCTTCTGCCAAAACAGAGCAATGCACCTTAGCAGGTGGCAAACCGTCTAAGGCTTCCATAACTGCTTTGTTTGTAAGCTTTAAGGCTTCCTCTATAGTTTTTCCTTTAACCAATTCGGTAGCCATAGAGCTTGTTGCAACTGCAGCGCCGCAACCAAATGTCTTAAAACTTACCTCTTTGATGACATCGTCTTCAATCTTCATATATATTTTCATTATGTCACCGCATTTTGCGTTGCCAACTTCGCCTATTGCATTAGCGTTTTCTAGCTCGCCGACATTTCTGGGATTTGCAAAGTGGTCCATTACTTTTTCTGAATACATTTATCTGTCTCCTTAATTATTTTTTACCTTTTCGTACAGAGGAGACATATCACGAAGTCTTTGAACGATGTTTGGCAAAACTTCTAAAACAGTGTCGATATCATCCTCTGTATTTATTTCGCCGATTGAGAGGCGAAGAGAACCATGTGCTATTTCGTGTGGCAGTCCCAAAGCCAAAAGCACGTGAGAGGGATCTAATGAGCCGCTTGTACAGGCTGAACCCGATGAGGCGGCAATTCCGTTTAAGTCAAGTAATAATAAAAGTGACTCACCCTCGATAAACTCAAATGAAAAATTAACATTGCCTGGAAGTCTGTCAGTAGGGTGTCCGTTTAGCTTAACATAAGGAATTTTTTCGGGGATTTCTTTTATTAATCTATCGCGCATTGCAGAAATTTTCTTTGCCTTTTCTAAAATATTCTCGGTAGCTAATGTTATAGCCTTTCCTAAACCTACAATAGATGCTACGTTTTCTGTTCCTGCGCGTTTTGCTCTTTCCTGCGCACCGCCGTGCATAAAAATTTCAGGGCGGACACCATTTCTTATATAAAGAGCTCCGATGCCTTTTGGTCCTCCGAATTTATGCGCAGATAGTGACAATAAATCTATGTTCATTTTTTGAACATCTATTTCGATTGAGCCAATTGCCTGAACTGCATCTGTATGAAAGATAATCTTATGGTCTTTTGCAATTTTGCCTATTTTGGCGACTGGCTCTATTGTGCCTATTTCATTATTCGCTGCCATAATTGTAATCAAAATTGTGTCAGGGCGAATAGATTTTTCTAACTCGTCAAGTGATATTTTGCCGGTACTATCCACATCAAGGTAAGTGACCTCAAAACCTTGTTTTTCTAAAGATTGTAAGGTGTGTAGTACTGCGTGGTGCTCAATTTTTGACGAGATAATGTGTTTGCCTGATTTGGCTTTAGCGTAAGCTATGCCTTTTATTGCCCAGTTGTCAGATTCTGTGCCGCAGCCTGTGAAAAATATCTCGCGCGGGGATGCTCCCAAAGCATTTGCTACTTGCTCGCGCGCAAGCTCTACAGCAGCCTTTGCTTTTTGTCCAATTTTGTATATGGAAGATGGATTTCCGTAATGTTCTTTTAAATATGGCAACATAGCGTCTAGAACTTCTTCTTTTAAAGGGGTTGTAGCGCTGTTGTCAAGATATATGCTTTTTGCCATTTTTTTTCCTCCTGATTAAAACACTCTAATTTAATATTATAACTTAAAAATGTGTAAATTTCAAGAGTTAAAGAAAAAATTAGAAGATTTTATTATAGGTTTTTTGGGTCAAAATTTGCTCGATTTCAGAGAAAGTTTTGCCCGATGCATTTATCAAGAGCATGGGGTCTGATGCAAGTGCTGAAAGAGGCGAAAAGTTTTTTGCACTTATTTGCAAAAAGGGGGTTTTTTCATAGATATAAGCATCTGCTGATTCGTTCTCTGAAACTATTGTGTATCCGCGCTTTATCAAATAATTTTCTAATTCATGCATGTTTTTTTCCAGTGAAATCTTCATAATACCAATCCTTTTATTATAAATTTAAATATAGTATGCTCAAAATCAAAAAAAACTTAACATTTGTATTTTTTTGTGGTACAATAATATTAGATAAAAAATCGGGAGGATATTATGGAAACAACTATCATAACAGGTATGTCAGGCGCAGGAAAAACCACTGCAGTTCATGTTCTTGAGGATATGGGCTATTATTGTGTTGATAACATTCCTCCGGTTTTGATTTCAAGCTTTATTTCCTTATGTGAAAATTCAAATTTCGGATTTAAAAAAATTGCACTTGTTGTAGATGCAAGAAGTGGCGAATTGGTACAGCATCTGAGTGAAGAAATAAATAAATTCAAAAAAAGCGGAAATAAGTGCAGGGTAGTTTTTTTGGAGGCAGATGATGAAACCTTAATAAAGCGCTACAAAGAAACAAGGCGCAGGCATCCGCAAACTGAAGGAAGAATTGAAGATGGAATAGCGTTTGAGAGAAAACTTTTTGCAGATATTAAAGGTCGAGCAGATGTTGTTTTGGATACATCATTTTTAATGGCACGTGATTTAAGAGAAAAAATGGTGGCGCATTTTGATTCTGATGATAAAAAGTATCAGAAAATCTCAATAAACATCGTATCCTTTGGATTTAAGCGCGGAATACCTCTTGACTGCGATTTGGTTTTTGATGTAAGGTTTATGCCTAATCCGTTTTATGAGGAACATTTAAGAGAAAAAACAGGCAAAGAAAAAGAAGTGGCAGAATATGCACTTTTGTGTGAATCGAGTCAGGTGTTTTTAAAAAAATTAGATGACTTAATGCTCCATTTATTGCCTCTTTATACCTTAGAGGGTAAAAGCTCCTTAGTTATCGGGATAGGCTGTACGGGAGGAAAGCATCGCTCAGTGGCAGTTGCAGAACACTTAAAAGAATTTCTTTTAAAAAACGATTATTATACGATCGTAAATCACAGAGATTTAAAAGATGAGTAAATAAGATATATTTATAAAAAAGACAAGGCTTGCGCCTTGTCTTTTTTATACGAATTTACTCTTACTTTCTATAACCTTTCCTATGACTCTTATCCTTTTAACATCTGCTCCTGTAAATTTTCTTGGAGGGTAGTTGTGGTTTTGTGAAATTAAAGTTATAGAATCTTTGTCGTAGTTTACTATTTTTATAACGCCTTCTTCGTCGTCGATTGTAACGACGCCATATGAACCGTTATCAATACTGGTTTGTCTGCGGACTAAAACCAAGTCACCCTCATACAGTCTTGGCTCCATGCTGTTACCCTTTACCTTCAGATAAAAAAAGTCATCATGGTTATATCCGCGCAGAGTAGAAGCATCTACGGTTTCTTTTCCCATATCGCATTCAAATGCAAGACCACCATAACCTGCACGAACAACGCCTACAACAGGAAGCAGTACCATTTTATCCAGTGGAATTGCGTCTAACGGTTCGTTGTCGCTTTTATTTAGCTTATCCATAAGCTCGGATACTGAAATAGACATTGCTTTAGCAACGCATGAGAGGGTTTTGGTAGTCGGCATAATGGGAAGTTTGGTTCTCGGGTTTTCGTTTTTTTCAAGCATAGAAATGTAGCCTTTGCTAAGCCCGCTAAAACGCGCAAACTCGTCCATAGTGATTTCATAAAGCTCTCGGTATTGTTTAATTATCTCGCCAATTGTCATAATTTGCACCTCTTTTGTTTAGTATATTAGACATTATACGACAAATTTTTCCCTTTGTCAACACATATTTAATAAATTAAACAAAATTCAATCCAGTATACTTGACAAATTTAATTTAATATGTTAAACTATCTGCATAGACCGGTCAAGAAAAAAAGAAAGGATGAGAGCTAGTGGAAAAATCAAGAGTTAAGACAGATTGTTTTGCTTATCGTCGTGGGGAATGCAGTGTTTTATATGAGCTTGTTTGTCAGAATAAGAGTTGCAGCTTTTATAAAACATGTGAGCAATACAAAGACGACAAATTGAAATATTCTTATAAAGGTCGTGTTGTCTGTTGAGTTTTGACCAGAAAAAAGAAAAGTTTGAAAAGTACAGAGTGAATTTAAAAGAATTAAAAAGGTTTGCCAGAGAATATAAGATGCTAGAGGACTTGACGAAAATTCTGTCTCCTGCAGACACCAAGGAAACTAAAAATACGCTCGAGAATTTGGGCAGAGAAAAGCTTAAGCTATGCAAGAAGGTAAATTGCATACTAAAGGAAAAGAGAGCGATTGAAAAAGAAATTGATAATGTTAAAAACGGCGCAGAAGCCATGCTTTTGCGATATAGATACATAGACGGGTGCGATTGGGAAGAAATTTCAGAACTACTTAATTATTCGCCGAGAAATATTCACTATATGCACAAAAAAGCACTTAGTGAGATCGCAAAATAGATAGAGGGAGCTGCAGTTTTTTAGCAGCTCTTTTTATGTTGAAAAAGTGTTATTTATATGCTATACTAAAGTAAACTAATTTGGTTTAGGAGAGGAAAATGAACGTTTACGATTTTGACAAGACAATATATGATGGCGACAGTACGGTCAATTTTTATAAATTCTGTATAAGAAAAAGACCTGCTATACTGCGGTATTTACCTGTGCAGTTATGGGCATTTTTTATGTACTTTATAAGACTTTATGACAAAACAACTATGAAAGAAAACTTTTACAGATTTTTACAAGGAATAGATGATGTAGATATATTGCTTAAGGAGTTTTGGGAAAAAAATATGTCGAAAATAAAGTCCTGGTACATTAAGGCAAAACAGGATGATGATGTAATAATTTCGGCCTCACCTGAATTTTTGTTAAAAATTCCCTGTGATATGTTAAACATTAAGATGATGGCATCAAGGGTAGACAAAAAAAATGGTAAATATAATGGTTTAAATTGCCATGGCAAAGAAAAAGTGTCAAGATTTTATGAAGTTTTTCCTGATGGGAAGATAGAAAAGTTTTATTCAGATTCTTATTCTGATACGCCGTTGGCTAAGTTGGCAGAAAAATCATATATGGTAGTAGGAAATAAAATTACAGACTGGATATACAGAATAAAAGAAGAGGCATAGCCTCTTCTTTTATTCTGTATATAATGAAAGTGCGTGGGCAATTCCGGGGATTGTGTCACCTTGTTGCACCATTGTTGGACTCATAAGGGCGCCTGTTGGCATAAAAAGAACTTTTTTATAATTTCCTTTTATCATTTGAGGCAGAATATGTGCACACAAAATAAGTCCTGAGCACGCACAGCCGCTACCGCCTGAGTGGACATCCTGCGATGCGTCAAAAATAAGCTCCCCGCAGTCAAAATAATTTTTGGATAAATCATAGCCTTCTTTTGACATAAGGTCGACCACAATGGATTTTCCTACGCTTCCTAAGTCACCGGTAAATATCGCATCGTAATAATCAGGAGTCCTTTTTGTGTCGTTAAAGTGAGCTTTTAGGGTATCTATTGCAGCAGGTGCCATAGCAGCACCCATATTGTTGGCATCTTTGATGCCGAGGTCTATAATTTTGCCTGAGGTTGCACACTCTATACGTACACATCCCTGCTCATTATCTAATATCACGCATGCAGAGCCTGTAACAGTCCACTGTGCACTTGGAGGTCTTTGTCCGCCATACTCTAACGGAAAGCGAAACTGTCTTTCTGCCGAGCAAAAGTGACTTGAGGTTATAGCCATACATCTTTCGGCAAAGTCCCCGTCTATTGCAATAGATGCCATTTTCATAGAAAGTCCCATAGTAGAGCATGCGCCGAAAAGTCCTACATAGGGAATGCTGAACTGTCTTAGCCCATAGCTTGTGCCGACACATTGATTTAAAAGATCGCCGGAAAAAATATAGTCAATGTCATCAGGGGTCAGCTGTGCTTTTGTAAGGGCTTTTTTCAGTGCTTCTTTTACGAATTTGTTTTCAGCTTTTTCCCAACTGTTCTCGCCCCAGTATACATCATCTGTCGTTATATCAAATTTGTTTTTAAATGGTCCTTCGGATTCTTTTTTGCCCGCAGATGATGCAAATGCTCTGATATGTGGTGGATTTTTAAAAATTATGGTTTGAGTTCCTTGTTTTTTGTTCATTGTTTTTTTCCTTTTAGGTTTTTTGTTTTAATTATTTTTAGAAAAAAACAATAAAAATATGCAAAAAACGCGGCAGAAGTATCTGCCGCATTTTTTGAAATTTTAATTATCAAACCTTAAATTCTACGCCTGTTTCTGTTTCTTCGGGTGTTTCGCCGAAAACGTAGTCCTTACCGGGAAGGATAGCATTTAAAACAATACCTGCTATTGAAGCAACTGCTAAAGCAGAGAGCGAAATTGTAATGTTTCCGATTGCGAATGAAACACCGCCTAAACCTAATGCACAAACTAAGATAACTGCTGCGATGATTAAGTTACGGCTCTTTGTGAAGTCAACTCTGTTTTCAACAACGTTTCTGATACCGATTGCAGAAATCATACCATAAAGCACAAATGAAATACCGCCGATAACTGCTGTCGGGATAACGTTGATTAAAGCAGCAAATTTAGGTGAGAAGGAGAGAATTACAGCGATAACAGCGGCGATTCTGATTACTTTCGGGTCGTAAACCTTAGAAAGTGCCAAAACACCTGTGTTTTCACCGTAGGTTGTGTTAGCAGGTCCGCCGAATAAAGCTGCCAAAGTTGTAGCTAAACCATCACCCATAAGTGTTCTGTGAAGTCCGGGTTTTCCAATGAAGTTTTTTCCAACTGTTGAAGAAATTGCTGAAATATCGCCGATATGTTCCATCATTGTTGCAAGTGAGATAGGAGCAATAGCGATGATTGAGCTTACGATAAGTGATGTGTTTGACCAATCAACACCGCCAAACACTGTGCCTTCCCATTTAATTGGGAAACCAATCCAAGCAGCTGACTTTAACTGCTCTAGTGCAGCTACTGAGAATAATGAGAGTTTAGGATTACCTGCAAGACAGATATAACCGTCAACAGGAACGCCCCAGATTAAAGCTAGGATTGCAGCAACCGCACATGAACCTAAAACACCAATCAGGATAGGAATAATTTTTGCCATTCCTTTGCCCCAGATATTAAAGATAACGATTAAAGCAAGTGCAATGATTGCGATAAGCCAGTTTGAGTTACAGTTGTTAACCGCACTGCCTGCCAATGATAAACCGATAGCTACGATGATAGGACCGGTAACTATAGGCGGGAAGTATGCCATAACCTTTTTAACACCGGCAACCTTAATTAGGAGCGCCAATACAAGGTAGATAAGACCAGCAACTGCAATACCAATGCCTGCATACGGAAGTAGTTCTTTATTGGGTGCACCGTCAATTAATGGAGCAACTGCAGCATAGCCGCCTAAAAATGCGAATGAAGAACCCAAAAATGCAGGAACTTCAAACTTTGTTAAAACGTGGAATAATAATGTGCCAAGACCTGCCATTAAGAGTGTTGTTGCAACATCAAGTCCTGTCAAAAGCGGAACTAAAACGGTAGCTCCAAACATTGCGAACATGTGCTGAAATCCCAACACTAACATTTTGCTCTTACCGAGTGCTCTAGCATCATAGATGCCATCTTGTTGTTTGTTTGACATAAGATAATCTCTCCTTATAGTAATTTTAAAAAAAGCCCTGCCGCATGTGCGACAGGGCGAATTTACGCTAACCGGGAACTAAAAGCGATTTATCGGTGTACAGCACACGCAAAGCTTTTACTCAATTAACTACAATTCTATCATAACTTTGTTTGTTTGTAAATATAAATTTACCTTTTTGTATAATTTTGTAAATTATGAAATAACTATAATTCTTACTCTTGCACCTGTGTTGTTTGTTTTATCAATATAAACAGAGGCGGTGTATTCGTCTTTAATATCTATAAACTCGTCTTTTGTAATCATAGAGTAGTCATATGAATTCTTTATATAGAATTGTACCTTGTCAGACAATGTATAGGTCTTTTTGTCTACGGTTATAAAAGAGTCGGTTACGCTAGAAATATTGTTTGCAGACAGTTTATTAAGAGAAGATATAGATATCACACTTTTTCCGTCTGATTTTATCATAACAGCCTCGCCACTGCTGACACTAAATGCTGTGTTGCTTGTGCGAATTGAAGATACATTTCCGTTTGATATGTATTCGTAACTGCCAAAAACAGATTGGGAATTTATATTGTTATCAGCTTTAGTTATAATGCCGTATGTGTGCATATCATTAGTTGTGTCTGTCAAAATTAATTTGTCGATATATCCGTCAGAGTTTTTTGAAGAGTATAAGACGCTGTTTTTAGATATTGACATACCGTTTAACCTTTGTGGAAAAACACTGGAAGTAAGAGCTGTTTCATTGGGTTGGGTTGTTGAAACCTCCAGAATTTTAACATCGTCTGCAAGTGTAGCTGAGCCGAATTGACGAGTAGTAGAGGTCCAGATAAACTTGCCCGAAATATTATCGTTTGATGTATTTAAAGAAAGTGTTGCAATTCCGTCTTTAAAGGTTACTGATACTATCTTATTAAGACCTTTAGAATAGTCCTTATTTGTTATGTATTCATACGCCTCGCCTGATGGCAGGATTATTTTTACATAAGGCTTTATAACAGACGAACCTGAAACGGTTGTTTGCTTTGTTCCTGAAGCTATCAAAAAGCCGTATAGCACATCGTTTGTTTCTGATTGGGCCATGACATCCGCAACGTCACCTGATTTTCCTAAAAGGAGTGTGACTGTATCGCCATAATTAAAAGTGCCACTGGAAGAAAGCTTTGAAAAGGCGTTAACACCTTCTAAGCTATAAGTGACGCCTGATACTGTTACAGATGTCGGTGCATCCTTGTTTGGCAGTGCTGCTTCGTAAATTCCTGTAACCTTTTTTGAATAGACCAATACAGTATTATACTCTTCCATATAATACAAAATATCGTTTATTCTAACTTCGGAAATTGATGATTTCACACCATCACGAACAACTGTAATTGTTGCATCTGCATCAAATTCTTTATACCAATCTGACGAAAGCACGGTTTTAGGACCTGTTGTTCTGTTGAAGGCAGATAAATAATTGGTTTGGGCTCCTTTTTCCTTTGACATCAACGTGTTGTAAGCCATTGACGATATATCGCGTCTGGTCAATTCCTGACCTGTTCTTTTATTGATGCTATCAAACAACCCGATGTTTTTCGCAAAATTGACATGGTCATAAGGCCAGTCATTACCAAAATCCTCGTTAGTGTACCCTAAAACACCTAAAAACATCATTGCTGCTTCTTCAAATAAGACAGTATTCGACGGACGGAAGGTTGCATCGAGGTATCCTTTGAATAAGCCATATTTGACGCCGACTGAAATGTAAGGTGATGCCCAATGTGTGTATGTTACATCTTTAAAAGGTGAGATTTTGTTTTCTTTTTCCACTGCGTTTCTGTACGTGGATGTGGCAACAACAATTTTTGCACATTCAGCACGAGAAACTTTCTCTGTATACCTCATATTTCCATCAGGATCCCCTTGCATGATGGATAGTGCTGATAAAAGCTCTGATTCATAATCAGATGAAGCAGACACTACTGATAGCATCATTGGAAACAGTATTAAAGTGATAATAAGTAAAGATAATATTTTTTTCATAAAAAATCTCCGTTTCATTTCATATCTATTCAAAACGTAATGCGTCTATGGGGTTTAGGTCTGCGGCATTTTTTGCAGGTAAAAAGCCGAAAATGATACCGATGCCCACGGATACGCTAAAAGCAACCGTTATTGCTGTTAGAGATGGTATGACTGTTATTCCTAGAGCGATACCTACTAAATATGCAAAAATACCACCTAAGAATATTCCTATAACACCACCTATACCGCTTACTGTACCTGCCTCTATTACAAATTGTTGCATTATGTGTTTTTTCTTTGCGCCAAGTGATTTTCTTATGCCTATTTCTTTCGTTCTTTCAGTAACCGAAACAAGCATAATATTCATAATGCCGATGCCGCCGACTAAAAGTGAAATTCCTGCAATCAACACCAGTGCTCCCTTTAGGGTATCCATAATACTGTTCATCTGGTCAAGTATTTCTTGGGTTGCTATAAGATTATAGTAGTTACTGCTACCAAGGATTTCTGTGAGGGTTGTTTCTAATACTGATTTGGATTTGCTTATAGTATTTGCATCCTTCATAGATATCGTATATGAGCCGATTGAGGTGTTTTTTGACATTTTAGATGCGTTTGTATATGGTATATAAACACATTGGTCGCCAGAGTTTTCTGTAGAGTCAGCTTGTTCTTCCAAGACTCCTACTATGGTGTAAGGTTCGCCGTTAATTTTTAGTGTTTTTCCAATTGCTCTTCCCGTTCCGTAGTATTCTTTTTCGTAATATGTGCCTATGACGCACACCTTTAACATCTTATCAACGTCGACATATTGTAAAAATCTTCCTTGCTGTGTGACAAGTCCGTCAATTTCGTCAAATGTTTCATCAACACCCGTAACAGACACATATGAACTGTCAGAAATATTTGTAGATTTAATATTTGCCATTGTTGTAACCTTTGGAGAACAATAGGAAAACAAGTCAGAATGCTCGTCTACTAACTCATATAAATCATCTGGCTCTATGTATCTTGTACTTTGGCGTGAGGTGATTGAAATTGTGATATTATTCATACCAAAGCTTTCAAAGGCGTCTGATACCTTTCCTGTAATTCCGTCCATTATACTAACTAAAATAATAACTGCCGCAACGCCGATTATTATGCCGAGCATAGTTAGGAATGAACGCATTTTGTTTGATAGCATGCTCGAAAATGCAAGGCCGATTGTTTTTGAAAAATTCATTACAGAATCACCTCTTTCTTGCGAACTGATACTGTAGAGCTGATTAATTCGTCGCCTGAAGCAGGACCGTCATAAATTACTTTTCCGTCGTGTATGCGAATAACTCTTTTGGCACGTGCTGCAATTTGGTTATCGTGCGTAATTAAAATTATCGTATTTCCTTGCTTATTCAATTCAATTAAAAAGTCTATAACCTCAGCGCTTGTGCGTGAATCAAGTGCCCCTGTGGGCTCGTCGGCTAAAATTACAGATGGGGAACCCGCCAGTGCTCGTGCGATTGATGCCCTTTGCTGTTGTCCGCCCGATAATTGTGATGGCTTGTGATGGTATTTATCATCAATTCCAACACGCTTTAACGCTTCCATTGCGCGTTTTGTTTGTTCACTATCTCGCAGGCCCTTATATAAAAGTGGGAGTTTTACGTTATCTAAAATATTTAATTTTGGTAGTAGGTTGTATTGCTGAAAAATAAAGCCTAAGGTTTTGTTCCTGATTTCAGCCTGTTCGTCGTCTGTCAGTCTGCTAACATCAGTACCTTTAAGACGATATATGCCACTAGTTGGCACATCCAGACAACCGATAATGTTCATACAAGTAGATTTGCCGCTGCCTGATTGGCCGATGATTGCTACAAATTCACCTTCAAAAACCGAAAACGAAACGCCGTCTAAGGCTCGAACCTCAGAATCGCCCATTGTGTATATTTTATGTATATCTAAAAATTCAACCAAAGGCTTAGGATTTAAATTTTGTTCCATATAAACTCTCCTTTGATTTTTATCTCATTCTGCCCATTCCACCGGATGGCATTCCAGCACCGGATGGCATTCCAGCGCCGGATGGCATTCCAGCGCCGGATGGCATCCTACCACTCATTCCACCGCCGTGCATAGATGTCATTCCGCCCATCATACCAGCCATTGGATTTTCGTCACCTGATGATTTAATTTGCGGAACGTATACTATATCGCCTTCTGATAGTCCTGATTTGATTTCTATGTATTTATTGTTGTAAACTCCTGTTTCTACTTTTACAGACTTGAAGCCGTCAGGTGCGTTGTCGTTTTCTTCTGTTTTCTCGCCTTTTACATATACAATATTTCCGCGGTTGACTGCTGAAACAGGGACTGCTAAGACGTCTGTAGCTTTTGAGGTGATAATCTCAACGTCTATATTCATACCCGGCAATAAATCTTCGTCAAAATCTAAAATTTCAATGGTCACAGGATATGTTGTCACGCCACCCGAGGTTGTGCCATTAATTGAAATATTTGAAACTCTACCTGTGTATTGTCTGCCATCTACAGCATCAGAGGTAATAACAACATTTTGGTCAATTTCTATATTTTTGATATCAAGCTCATCAACGGAAAGCTCGCACTCTAAGCTTGACATATCGTAAATAACTGCCATCTCTGCTGACATGTTAGAATTGTCGAGTTTATCTCCTGCTTTTACATTTTTTGTAACGACTGTACCAGAAATAGGAGCAGTTATTGTGTAATCCTCAAGCTTTTTTTGTGCATTGTCACGCGAAAGCATAGAAGATTTTAATGATAGCTGTGATGACTTTAAATTATCTGAAACAGTGCTGCTGTCAATATGAGCAAGACTTGTGCCGTTTGAAACACGTGAGCCCTGTGTCACGTATAAAGCATCTATTTCACCTGTGGCTTCTGCCAGTATAGTTTTTTCGGATATGTATTCAAATGTACCGGATGAGATACAGGCAAATCCACCTACTGTCGCTGTTGCTGCTTCTGTGTTCATTAAAACACCGGGGTTTTCAACTTTGATTTTAACTGTTCTCACTAACGTGTTACCAGTTGTCGCATATCCTTTTGAATTTACAGATATAACCGTTCCTGAAAGCGTTTCTCCGTTCGACAAAATGCGAACAGAAGCAATATCTCCGACATAAATATTTTTGGCGTCGGCATCGTTAAAGGTAAGTGTTATAGTGAGGTATGAGTCGTCATAAATGTCTGCTATTTTTGTACCTGCATTTACCGAATCGCCAACCTTAACATATAGATTTTTTACAACGCCGGAAATGGTTGACTTTACATTTAGGTTGTTATAATTTTTAACGGCCTTATCATAATCCAATTGAGAACGCTGATAAGAAATATCAGCATTTTCGATGGTAGTTTGAGCGTCTGCTGCATCAATCTCATACAAAATATCGCCCTCTTCTACGATGTCACCCTGTTCAAAATTTGCAGATATAACATCGCCTGAAACGAGTGCAGTAATGGAATATTGGTCTTTTGGATTCACTACTGCAGAGCCTGTGACAGATGATGTGATATCTTGCTTTTCTGCTGTTGTTTCTATATATGTAGGTGACATAACGGATTTGTTTTTGCCTGCATTAATTCCTAAAGTAAGAAATAGTACAAATAAAAACACAACCGCGATGACTATGATTTTCTTTCGTTTGGAAAATATAGCGAACTTTTTTGGGAAATGCTTTATTGAGTCGAGTGAATATGTAAGGAGATTTTTTGCGTTCATTCTTTTATTCCTTTCTTTATTTTTTTAATGTATTTAGTTTAACAGAAAAATAAGAATTTCATATTAATAAAATGTAAATTTTTTTGATACATATAATATTTTTTCGTAAAAAGTTTTAAGTAGCATAAAAGTCTTTTCAAATTGGTGTGTTTCTGCTATAATTATTAAAAAGGGGGGAAGTGTATGACTCTCAATAAAAAGCTTGTTATAATCTATTTGATAATTTTTGTCAGTTTTGTTTTGGCAGCGGTTTTAATAGGTTATATAAAGCCTGACAACAACACCGCTGTTATAACGGTTGACGGAAAAAAAGTTTATGAAGCTGATTTGACAAAACCGAGAAGTTTTGATGTTAATACACAAAATGGGACAAACAGTATAGTCATAAGTGATGGAAATATTTACATAAAAGATGCGACCTGTCCTGACAAGCTCTGTGTAAGACACGGCATACTTCACAACAAGTATGACTCTATTGTGTGTCTTCCCAACAAGCTTGTCATAGAGTATAAGAGCGAAAAAACGGTAGACGCTGTTTCAGGGAGGTAGCTATGAAGGTTAAAAAATTAACTGTAACTGCAGTTTTGTCCGCCATATCTTTAGTTATATTTGTTTTGGAAAGTCAGATTCCTCCGATTTTGCCTATACCGGGTGTAAAGCTTGGACTTGCAAATGTTGTAACGCTTTATGCATTGGCAACACTTGGGACTCGCCCGGCAATGTTTGTTTTACTTATAAAGATATGTCTTGGTAATTTTTTTGCAGGGTCTTGGGTTTCATTTGTTTATAGCTTGTTTGGCGGAGTTTTATGTTTTTCGGCAGAACTTTTGATGTTTAAGGTTTTATCCCAAAAACAAATTTGGGCAATATCAATAACCGGTGCTATTTTTCATAATATCGGTCAGATTTTAGCGGCGATACTTTTTTTGGGAACAGAAAAAATTATTTGGTATTTAGCTATATTAATTCCGGCAGGAATCATAACCGGAGCGCTTACCGGGCTTTGTGCGGGGTATACATTAATTGCGACTGAAAAGTTGCATTTTTAGGGGTATGGTATGAAGAAGATTTGTATTTTATTTATGTGTGCTTTTTTGCTTTCGTCGTGTACAGCAAGTAAAAAGTACGAAAAAGAAGTTTTTTCGATGGATACGCATATAACTATGAGAGCATATGGAAAGTCGGCTGAAAAAGCATTGGAAGATGCAGAAGATGAAATAAAGAGAATAGATAAAAAATTCAGTATAGACAATATCGACAAAAATGACGAAGAGACAAAAAAGCTTTTAGAATTTTCTTATGAAATGTATGAAAAAACAGGTGGGGCTTTTGATGTTCGGGTAGCGCCTGTTATGAGGGCATGGGGATTTTATTCTGAAGAATTTACAGATAAAAAATATAATGTACCGACAAAAGAAGAACTAGATGATGCAATAAATAAGATGCACGAAGGAAACGATTTGGATTTTGGCGCTGTTGCAAAGGGATATTGTGCTGACAGGGTAGCAGGTATATTAAAAGAGTCAGGGGTAGAGTCTGCGGTTATATCGCTAGGAGGAAATGTTTTTGTAATCGGAAAAAATACGGATGGCGCTTTCTGGACAGTAGGAATAAAAAGTCCGTTTGATGAAGAACTTTATGCCACCATTTCCGTAAGTGATACAGCTGTTGTGACATCGGGTGATTATGTGAGATTTTTTGAACAGGACGGGATTAAATATCATCATATCATAGACCCAAAGACCGGGTATCCTGCAAAAAGCGATTTGGCTTCTGTAACTGTAGTGGCTAAAAATTCTACATTTGCAGATTGTTTGTCTACTGCGCTGTTTGTTATGGGAAAAGATAAGGCAATCGAATACTCTAAAAGTGATATGAGTTTTGAAATGATTTTAATAGATAAATCAGGCAGAATTTATTATACGGAAGGCCTTGATCCTGATACGATACATAGTAAAGAAATAATAAAAAGAGGCTAGCGCCTCTTTTTATTATTTAGTGACTAAATATAAAATACTTTGCGTATCGTCTTCCTGGTCTAAAAGTATTTTTGCGTTTTTAAAGCCCGTGAGCTTTAGAACTTCATCTAATGCCTCATCTGTGTTCATCCATTTTTTTAACGATAAAACAAATTGATTGCTATTTTTGATTTCTTCGTCTTCTCCTAAGACGGCCTTTTGCTTTTCGTCATACAGATTAATAATTAATGTTTTATTATAAATTGCCATTTCAGGCAGTGAATTTAAGTGTGTGAAGTAGTTGTCGTAAACATATACAAAATTTAAGTCATGATTTTCTTTTGCCACATTAAGATAGTTATCATATCCGCGGTACAAATAGCACGGTGATGAGGATAAAAAGCCTGATAATGTCATAATGGCAACTACTGCGCAGATGAGTGTATTTTTTGTCTTTTCTTTAAATATACTTGTTGATGACATGAGCTTTTCGATAAATACTAAAAAGCAAACAGACATTATCGGTAAAACAGGTGTTATATATCTTACCATGGTCTTTTCGTTAAGGTTCGGAGAAAGCTTTGCTACCAGTATGATATAGAAAACAACAGGTATTACAAAAATGAAAATATTAAAAAGCTTTGCGCTTTTAATTTCGGTAGTGTCGGTTTTTTCAATACATCTTACAAAGATATATGAGATAATTAAAAGGAATAGGGCAACACCTATAAATCTGTGGATAGAAAATGCGTAGGTTATACGTCCCACCATTGTTTCAAGTTGTGCGAAGAAAGAAAGTCCTGATGTACTTCCTATACCTCGGGAGGATGCAAAAATATGTCCTATCGCACTGGGGAAAAGGAAAAGTCCGACTAATGCACTGATTATGTGGTAAACTCCATATTTTATCGCATATTTTATCTTTTTTAGCTTTAACATTCTTATAATCATCAGAGCAAATACGGGGAGCGCAAAAATACAGAAATAGTACTGCGTCAAAAAGCCCAGTATGGTTGTTATGATGAGAGATGCTGTAAGTCCTTTATTAATAACAAAATCTTTTTTTAATATTTTCAGATTTATGTAAAAGTAGAGCATTATAAAGAATGTGAGCATAGCATACATTCTCAAAAATACAGTCATTGAAATCGTGCCCATACACAGTCCGTACAGAAGTGTTGCGGGGACGATTAATTTTTCGCGTCCAAAGAGCGTGAGCACTTTTTTAAGCAAAATGCAAGTTGCTAACAGAAATATAAGGTTTATAAAAAATATTGAATATTTTGTAAATGTACCAACACACAAAGAAGATGCAAGGTGTACTAAAAAATAAAATAGAGGGGGATGCACATCCCTTGTCTGGTGGTAGTATGGGGATATGTAATTTGAGCGCTCATCATCCGAAACTATTAAATAATCATTAGCCTCATCAGATGTCTTCCAGATGGGTTTTTCGTTTTTGATTTTTTCTTCTTCTATCGCTTTGAATTCATCAGGGTGTTTTTTATAGTATTTATAGTTTTCGTATGTTTCATCAAAAGTATCTTCTATTATGTATTCATTTACGACTCTGTTTGTTGCATCACGGTCTGCAGATGCATAAAAAATATCGCTGTATTTATTGTTTGATGAGCCGTAAGAGTAGATCTCATCCTCGTGAAAGCCTTCTTTCTGGCCTATAAAAACAAACATCACTAAAGCGATTAAAAGGAGGCTGATTACAAAGAATAATGTATTTAATTTATTGTAGCGTTTTGTAGAATTATTCATTTTATATCTCCTTTTTACAGGTTTTCGTTTGTTTCGCGTTCGTCGTTATATTCATCAACTAAATAAAGCGGTCTATGCTTTGATTCGTTAAAAATTCTGCCCAGGTACTCGCCGATGATTCCAAACAACATAATGTTTATGCCCGAAAAGAACAGAACAAGTAAAATTGTCGCCTGAAATGCGTGGATTTCTCCCTGAACTGTTATGGCTTTTACAATCACATAAATAAAATATACAAGTAATGCCAAAAATGTAGGGACCGCCAAAATTGTAGATATTCTAAGGGGTGATGTTGTAAATGACGTAATACCGTCGATTGCAAGGTCAATTAAGCGCTTGTAGTTCCATTTTGTTTGTCCTGCAACTCTGGGATCTCTGTCATATAAAACTTCTTTCTTTTTATAGCCTATCCAGCTAAACATTGATTTTGAATTTCTGCCTGTTTCGCGCATTTTGCGTAAAACATTTACACAGCGTTTGTCAAGTAATCGAAAGTCCCCTGTGTCTTTTTGGATTTCGACAGATGTAAGAGACTGTAAAACCTTATAATACATTGTAGATGTCCATTTTTTGAGCCAGGTTTCGCCTTTTCTTGAATTTCTTTTAGCGTAGACATCATCATAGCCTTTTTCCCACCAGTAAATGAGCTCAGGAATTATTTCAGGGGGGTCCTGTAAATCTGCATCAATAAAGATTACTGCATCTCCCTTAGCATAGTCAAGTCCTGCTATCATAGCTGTTTCTTTGCCAAAATTTCTGGAAAATGTTATGTATGAGTATCTTTTATCTATTTTTCTCTGTTCTTTTATCAGCTCAAGAGTTCTGTCCTTTGAACCGTCATCGACAAACAAAACTTCAAATTCATAATCAGAAATTGAATCGATTAGTTCTGTCACTCGCGGAAAAAGTATGGGCAATGACTCTTCTTCGTTATATGCAGGGATTATTATTGTAATCGTTTTCATGATTGTGCCCCCTAATAATTATATTCCTCTACAGTATAGCACAAATAGTGCTTTTTGTCTATAATTTTCAACAAAAAAGAGGCTGTAGCAAAATGATTTCATTTTGCTACAGCCACATAATAATTACTTGCTCTTTATATATATTCCGCATACGGGTCCGATGTGTGCAGCAATCAGCGGACCAACCTTATATGTCAGGATGTTGCTGTCGGGGAATTTTTCTGAAATTAAAGCTTTTATTTCTTCTGATTCTTTATCTAAATCGCCGTTTGCGATGATGAACTCTTTAGTATCAATTTCGGTGCTATGCGAAAGAGCGTAGTCGAAAATTTTCTTTGCGATTTTTTTTCTGCCGCGCACCTTTCCTACTGCCGAAACCATACCGTCAACCAAAGAAAGCACCGGCACGATGTCTAGCATATTACCGAAAACCAATGACGCTTTATTTATCCTTCCGCCTTTTTCCAAATAATCAAGTGTGCTTGGTATAAAGTATGGGGTATAGCTTTCCATAAGTTTTATAGCACAAGGAGTGATTTCTTCAATAGATTTACCGCTATTTGCCATTTTGGCTGCTTCGATTACTGCTAAGCCATATGTGTATGAATAGCGCATAGAGTCTATAATTTCAATAACTGCATCAGGGTTTTCTTCTAAAATCATATTTTTAGCCAGGTTTGCATTGTTATTGAGTCCGCTTGCTTTAGAAGAAAGCGTGAGCATTAAAATCTCATTTCCTTCTTCTGTGTATTTTTTAAACATATCATATATTTCAGCTGTTGTAGGCTGTGAGGTTTTAGGAAATTCCTTTAAGTCCTTTAAAAGTGCGTAAAAATCATCAGAAAATGTATCTACTCCTGCTAAATATTCCTTGCCATCAGCGTAAATTCTAAGTGGTAGGACCTCGATGTTATATTCTTTTTGTTGCTTTAGTGTAAGGTCTGCACCTGCATCGGTAATAATTTTGATATTAGACATGAGACGTTTCCTTTCTGTTTGCTATACTGTAGAATATATTTTTCTGCCTGACAGACAATACGAGTCCCACTCCGAGGCTCATAGAAAACATTGATGAACCGCCATAGCTTATAAAGGGAAGCGGTATACCTGTTACGGGCAAAAGTCCTATTGACATAGATATGTTTTCTATGATATGGAATATGAACATTGCGCATACTGCTGTTGCCAGTATTTTTCCTTGTGTGATTTTTGTATGTGATATTATTGAAAACATTTTAAATATTAAAACCAGATACAGTGCTATTAAAAAAGATGTACCTAAAAATCCAAATTCTTCGCCGATTACCGAAAAAATGAAATCAGTTTCCTTTTCAGGCAGGTAAGAAAGTGCATTTACAGCACCGTTTTTATATCCTTTGCCCCAAATGCCGCCCGATGATAGTGCAAGTTTAGAAAGGTGCACCTGATAGCCCGAATCTGATAGATCTGCACTGGGGTTAAAAAAAACTAAAATTCTGTCACGCTGGTAGTCTGCAAGTGTAAGCCAGATAATAGGTAACAAAACAAGTGTTACAGATATGGCTAATAAAACATATTTTAAAGATATACCCGCTACAAAAAGTACGGTAATCAGCATAAACAAAAATACCAACGCTGTGCCTGTGTCATTTTGCAAAATCACAAGAGCTATAACGAGAGCACATTTTAACAAAAAAACTGATAGCGCTTTTGGGTTATTCAGCGTGTTTTTTTCGATTTTTTCCGTTAACTCACAAGACAGGTAAATGGCAAACAAAAGCTTTACAAATTCAGATGGCTGAATCCCAATTCCTGCAAAACGTATCCAGCTTATAGCACCGGTTTCTTCTTTTCCGGTTCCAAAAGGAAAGACTATTAAAAGAAAAAATACACACAAAGCGTATATGTGATTTTTTTTGCCCAAGACGCTGGTATAGTCCCAGAAAGAGACTGTAATCATAAGTATTATGCCTAAAAAAGCACAAATTGTCTGAATAGTTAATCTTCGTTCGTTATCTGTTGCAGAAGTAAGCGTAAATACGCCCAATGCCATAAGCGATACCACAACAAGAACCATATTAAAATCAACGGATAAAATATACTTTTTCAATATTACACCTATTGTATCATAAAATATATAATAAATCAAATCTTATTGTGTGTATTTTTTTAAAAAATAAACTCTCCAAAAGGAGAGTTTATCAAAATGGTTATTTATAGTATTTTTTAGCAGAATTGAAGAGGTTCATCTCGTATGTTCCGTCAACATTCTTATATAGTCCTTTTCCGATACGCTCACTGTGTCCCATCTTACCAAAAACTCTGCCGTCAGGAGATAATATACCCTCGATTGCATAGTCTGAATTATTGGGGTTAAAGTGAATATCGTTTGTAGGATTACCTGAAAGGTCGACGTACTGTGTAGCAATCTGACCGTTTTGTGCAAGCTTTTTAATCAATTCTTCAGGTGCTATAAATCTGCCCTCGCCGTGGGAAATCGGAACTGTGTATATTTCACCAACATTTGTCTCCATAAGCCATGGGGACTTGTTTGATACAACCTTTGTTCTAACTAGTCTTGACTGGTGTCTGCCGATTGTATTGAATGTAAGTGTAGGGCAATTTTCGTCTGTGTCTATGATTTCGCCGTATGGCACTAAACCTAACTTAATAAGTGCCTGGAAACCGTTACATATACCACACATTAAACCATCGCGACATTTGAGCAATTCATGCACCTTATCCTTAATCATAGTGTTTCTGAAGAATGCAGTGATGAATTTACCGGAACCATCAGGTTCGTCGCCACCAGAAAAGCCTCCGGGTATAAAGATAATCTGAGATTCGTCAATTCTTTTTGCAAAGTATTCAACTGATTCTGTGATATCCTTTGACGTTAAGTTCTTGATTACTATAATCTCAGGGTCAAGTCCTGCACGTGCAGCAGCTTTTGCTGAATCGTATTCGCAGTTTGTGCCCGGGAATACCGGAATTAACACTTTAGGTTTTGAAACCTTGATTGAAGCGGTAGAAACCTTTGTATCAGGGTACGAAAGGTCGGGTAGAGTCTTTACATCTTTTGTGATATTACAAGAGTAAACAGGCTCAAGCTTGTTTTCGTAAAGTGTTAATAACTCGCACAGAGGAATTTGAGCGTCTTTATATGAAATTATTTTTTCGTCAGTTGTTTTGCCTAGGGTTATTCCAAGCTCTATATCTTCTGATAACTCCAGGATAAAAGATGCATAAAGGTATGAGAATATGTCATCGTATGATACGTTATCATTGAATTTAAAGCCAATATTATTACCAAAGCACATCTTCATTACGGCTTCAGCAACACCGCCATAGGTAGGAGTATACGCTGAAATAACCTTACCATCACGAACAAGGTGGGATACTGTTTTGTAGATTTCTTTAACAGATTCAGGCTTTGGCAAACCGTTTTCATCATATTCTGGCTTTAATAAAGCTACTTTACTTTCGGCTTTTTTAAATTCAGGAGAAATGATGTTTTTGATTTCGTCAGTTGTAACAGCAAATGAAACCAATGTAGGTGGTACATCGATATTTTCAAATGTGCCGCTCATTGAGTCTTTACCGCCGATTGAAGCTATTTCGTAGTCCATCTGTGCGCGGAAGGCTCCAAGTAATGCCGCCATTGGTTTACCCCAACGTTTGCCGTCTTTTTGTGGTTTTTCAAAGTATTCTTGGAATGTTAGATAAACATCAGAGAAGTCTGCGCCTGTGGCAATTAACTTGGAAACGGATTCTACAACAGCTAAATATGAACTGTGGAACGGGCTTTTTTCTGCTATAAATGGGTTATAGCCCCAAGCCATTAGTGAAACTGTAGTTGTATCTTTATCTTCTATGGAGATTTTATTTACCATTGCCTGAACAGGTGTCAACTGATTGATTCCACCAAATGGCATAAGTACTGAACCTGCGCCGATTGTTGAGTCAAAACGCTCAGATAAACCACGCTTTGAACAGATGTTTAGGTCTTCGGCGATTTTTCTGTATTCAGCACAAAAGTCAGCAGTATATTCTTTTTTAAATTCTAAAGGCGCTTTAGGTGTTATGTCGATATGCTTTTCTGCACCGTTTGAATTTAAGAAATCTCTTTTAATATCACAGATATTCTTGCCATTCCAGCTCATTGTAAGGCGAGCGTCTTTTTTGACCTTTGCTACTACTGTAGCTTCAAGGTTTTCTTTTTTTGCCAAAGACATAAATTTGTCTACATCTTTAGCCTCTACAACGACTGCCATTCTCTCCTGTGATTCAGAAATTGCAAGTTCTGTGCCATCTAATCCGTCATACTTTTTAGGAACTGCATTTAAATCAATATCAAGTCCATCAGCAAGTTCACCAATAGCAACTGAAACACCGCCTGCACCAAAGTCATTACAACGTTTAATCAGGCGTGATGCCTCTTTATTTCTGAATAATCTCTGGAGCTTTCTTTCTTCAGGAGCGTTACCCTTTTGAACTTCTGCTCCGCATTCGTCAAGGGAATCTAAAGTATGTGATTTTGATGAGCCTGTAGCACCACCACAACCGTCACGACCTGTTCTGCCACCGAGTAATATCACAACATCACCAGGTGCAGGGACCTCGCGGCGAACATTCTCAGCGGGTGCAGCACCGATAACAGCACCGATTTCCATACGCTTTGCAACATAACCATCGTGGTAGATTTCATCTACCTGACCTGTTGCCAGACCTATCTGGTTACCGTATGAGCTATAACCTGCTGCAGCAGTTGTAACAAGCTTTCTTTGCGGAAGCTTTCCTTTCATTGTTTCTGAAATGGGCTTTAAAGGGTCAGCAGCACCTGTAACACGCATAGCAGAGTACACATAAGCTCTGCCGGAAAGTGGGTCACGTATAGCACCGCCGATACAGGTTGCAGCACCACCAAAGGGTTCAATTTCGGTAGGGTGGTTGTGTGTTTCGTTTTTAAACAAGAGCAGCCATTTTTGAATTTCGCCCTCAACTAAAACGTCAATTTTAACAGTACATGCGTTGATTTCTTCTGATTCATCAATTTTTGGAAGTTTTCCCAAAGATTTTAAGAATCTTGTTGAAATTGTAGCTAAATCCATAAGATTTATCGGCTTTGTTCTGCCGAGCTTTTTACGGACGTTTATATATTCTTCGTATGTTTCCTGAAGGAGCGGGTCCTCAAATTTGACACTGTCGATTGTTGTTAAAAACGTTGTATGTCTGCAATGGTCTGACCAGTAAGTATCAATCATTCTGATTTCTGTGATTGTAGGGTCACGCTGTTCTTCTATAAAATATTTCTGGCAGAATTTAATATCGTCAAAGTCCATAGCAAGACCAAGGTCGGCGATAAAAGCTTTTAACCCTTCGTCGTCAAGCTTTGTAAAACCGTCTAATACCTTAACCTCTGTTGGGATTTCGTAATCTGTCTTTAGCGTTTTTACTGTGTCAAGAGATGCTTCTCTTGACTCTACGGGGTTAATAACATATTTTTTAAATGCTTCAATTTCGCTGTCAGAAAGGTTACCTTCTAGAATGTAAACCCTTGCTGTACGAACTGTAGGGCGTTCGCCCTGAGAAATAATCTGGATACACTGAGAGGCTGAGTCAGCCCTTTGGTCAAACTGTCCAGGCAGGTATTCAGTCGCAAAAACGTATGCATTATCTATACCATCAAGCGACTGTGATGTGATATCCAGCTGTGGTTCTGAAAAAACAGTTTTTACCGCATAGTCAAAAAGGTCCTTTTCAATGTTTTCAACGTCATAGCGATTTAAAAGTCTTACGTTCTTTAAGTTTTTAATGCCTAGAAGAGTCGTAGCATCATTTAAAAGAGCACGAGCTTCGTTGGCAAGGCTTTCTTTTTTTTCTACGTATATTCTGTAAACCATGTTATTTTTGCCTTTCTTTATTATTTAGTAGCTTGTAGTGCTCGTTTACCTATATCTTTTCTGTAAAAAGCGTTATCAAAATGCACTTTTTCTACTTCTTTATATGATTTATCAATGGCAGATTTAAGGTCATCGCCCGTTGCGACAACGCCTAAAACACGGCCACCTGATGTTAGCATTTTTCCGTCCTTTTGAATTGCACCAGCTATGAATACGTCGGCTTTTATATCTTTATCTATCGTGATTTCAAAGCCTTTATCATATTTTTCGGGATATCCGTTTGACGCCATTACAACGCAGCAGGCAGCGCCTTTTGAAAACTTTATATCAAGCTCAGAAAGGGTTTCGTTTTCAACCGCCTTCATAATAGTTAAAAGGTCAGTTTCTAAAAGAGGAAGTACAACCTGAGTTTCAGGATCACCAAAGCGGCAGTTATATTCAATGACTTTAGGACCGTCTGGTGTTAGCATAAGGCCAAAGTATAAACAGCCTTTAAATTTTCTGCCCTCTTTATTCATCGCATTCATTGTAGGGATGAAGATTGTTTCCATACATTCTTTTGCAATTTCGTCTGTGTAGTAAGGGTTTGGAGCGATTGTGCCCATACCGCCTGTATTTAAGCCCTTGTCACCGTCTTTAGCACGTTTGTGGTCCATTGATGAGACCATAGGTACTACAACATTTCCGTCTGTGAAAGAAAGGACTGAAACTTCAGGACCTGTCAAAAATTCTTCGACAACAATGCGTGAGCCTGATGCGCCGAAAATTTTGTCCTCCATCATAGATTTTACTGCATCTTTTGCAGCATCGCGTGTTTCTGCTATGATTACGCCTTTACCCAGTGCTAAACCATCGGCTTTGATTACTGTCGGGATTGGCGCTGTTTCTAAATAAGAAAGAGCAGAGTCAATGTCAGTAAAAACCTCATATGATGCTGTCGGAATGTTGTATTTTTTCATAAGGTTTTTGGAAAAAACTTTGCTACCTTCAATTTCAGCAGCACATTTTGTTGGTCCAAAGCAAGGAATACCAACGGCATTTAATGCATCAACTGCGCCTAAAACCAACGGGTCATCAGGAGCGACAACCGCAAAGTCGATGGCTTCTTCTTTTGCAAATTCCACGATTTTTTCTATATCTTTGGCTCCGATGTCAACGCAAGTAGCGTCAAGTGCTATGCCACCGTTGCCGGGAAGTGCAAAAATTTTGTCAATCTCTTTATTTTTCTTAAGTGTTTTTATAATTGTATGTTCACGACCGCCGCCGCCTACAACCATTATCTTCATATGTCTTTATCTCTGCCTTTCCTGGTTTTAATAAATTGGGAATTTTTCACAAAGAGCCATTACTTCTTTTGAAACCATATCTTTATTTGCTTCAAAATCCTCGGCTACAAGACGAATCCAATGAGCGATTTTTACCATTTCATCTTCTTTAAAGCCACGTGTTGTAACAGCAGGTGTTCCGATTCTTACACCACTCGTTACAAATGGGCTCTGAGGATCGTTGGGGATTGTATTTTTATTAACAGTGATATGAACCTCGTCTAAGCGATGTTCCATTTCTTTACCTGTTAAATCGTATGCACGAAGGTCTAAAAGCATAAGGTGATTATCTGTACCGCCGGATACGATGCTAAAGCCTTCTTTAACCAAAGCTTCTGACAATGCTTTGGCATTTTTTACAACCTGTTCTTGGTAAGCTTTGAATTCATCGGTCAAAGCTTCGCCTAAAGCTACAGCTTTAGCTGCTATTATGTGCATTAGTGGTCCGCCCTGAATGCCAGGGAAGATTGCTTTATCTATTTTTGCTGCAAGTTCTTCCTTGCACAAAATCATACCACCACGAGGACCACGGAGTGTTTTATGAGTTGTTGTTGTAACTACATCGGCATACGGTACAGGACTTGGGTGCAGACCTGCCGCAACTAAACCTGCAATATGAGCGATGTCTACCATCATATATGCGCCAACCTCGTCGCAGATTTTTCTGATTCTGGCAAAGTCAATTGTTCTTGAGTATGCTGAAGCACCTGAAACAATTAATTTTGGTTTACATTCTTTAGCAATACGCTCCATTTCATCATAGTCTATCATACCTGTGTTGTCATCTACGCCATATGGAACAATATTAAAGTATTTACCTGAAATGTTAACTGGGCTGCCGTGTGACAGGTGTCCGCCATGAGCCAAGTTCATACCCATTACTGTGTCACCTGGTGTGAGCAATGCAAAAAATACAGCCAGGTTTGCATTAGCACCGCTGTGAGGCTGAACGTTTGCATGGTCTGCACCGAACAACTTACAAGCACGCTCTCTTGCTATTTCTTCAACTTCATCAACGTGTATACATCCGCCATAGTAACGCTTGCCGGGGTAGCCCTCTGCGTATTTGTTTGTCAAAACTCCGCCTGCAGCAAGCAAAACTGCTTCTGACACGATGTTTTCTGATGCAATAAGTTCAATATTGTGTTGTTGACGCTTGAGCTCTCTGTCGCAAGCTGCAAAAACGTCATTGTCAAAGTCTTTTAATTTTTCAAAAAAGTTTGCCATAATAATCTCCATTCTGCCCTGTGGGCTAATTTTAATGATGGAACAGGCGCATACCAGTAAACGCCATCGCCATGCCATATTTATTACAAGTTTCTATTACGTTGTCATCACGAATTGAGCCGCCGGGCTGTGCAATAAATTTAACACCGCTCTTTGCCGAACGCTCTACATTGTCGCCAAACGGGAAGAAAGCATCTGAGCCTACTGAAACTCCGCTTATTGTATTAAGGTAAGCTCTTTTTTCTTCTTTTGTAAATTCAGCAGGTTTTTCTGTGAAAAAGTTCTGCCAGTTTCCGTCTGATAAAACGTCATCACTGTCAGTATCTGAAATATAAAGATCTATGCAGTTATCTCTGTCAGCTCGTTTAATATCTTCTTTAAATGGAAGATTTAAAACCTTGTCACTCTGGCGCAGGTGCCAGTTATCGGCTTTTTGTCCTGCCAGGCGTGTGCAGTGGATTCTTGACTGCTGACCTGCACCAACTCCGATTGCCTGACCGTCTTTAGCAAAGCAAACTGAATTTGACTGTGTGTATTTTAATGTGATTAAAGCTACGATTAAATCGCGCACTGCTTCTTTAGGTAAATCCTTATTATCTGTTACGATATTTGTTAAAAGCTCTTTATTTATACAGAAATTGTTTCTGCCTTGTTCAAAGGTAATGCCAAAAACCTGTTTGCGCTCAATTTCTTCAGGAACATACGATGCGTCGATTTTGATGATGTTGTAGGCTCCTTTTTTCTTTGATTTAAGGATTTGTAAAGCTTCAGGTTCATAATCAGGTGCGATAATTCCGTCCGATACCTCTCGTGCTATAATTCTTGCTGTAGTTACGTCGCATGTGTCAGACAGAGCTATCCAGTCGCCGAATGAGCTCATTCTGTCTGTACCTCTTGCTCTTGCATAAGCAAGTGCCAGGGGTGAATTATCAAGTCCCTCAATATCATCTACGAAGCAAGCTTTTTTGAGTTTGTCGCTCATAGGAAGTCCTAAAGCTGCAGATGTAGGGGATACGTGTTTAAATGAAGTTGCGCAGGGGATATTTAAAGCTTCCTTTAAGTCGCGGACCAGCTGCCAACTGTTAAACGCATCTAAAAAGTTAATATAACCCGGTCTGCCGTTTAAAATTTCTATTGGAAGCTCGCCGTTTTCCATAAAAATTTTAGATGGCTTTTGGTTGGGGTTACAGCCGTATTTTAATTCAAATTCTTTCATAAGGATAATTCCTTTCCGTTTATCATTCTGTTTTCTACATCACCTGTTGCAAGGTTTATGTATCTGACATAAAGCGAAATTTTATTCTCTTTATTAAGGCTTTCCCAAATCATATTCGTATAATCATCTATATCGTCTAGGGTTTTTACTCTTTCGGGCTCGCCGGTAAAGGTCGGGATTGGATTTCCGTCACAGTTGTATGTGTGGATAAAGTGTGAAAGTCCTGGTATAGAGTTGTATGAGTATGTGTATCTGTTACAAGCGCTGCCATCCGGGTCTGCACTCTTTAAAATACTCATTTTGTAAGTATATGAATCAGAAAGTGTAAGTTCGGCGCTTATTCTTGGTGTAAAGTTAGGTGAGTCAGGCTCGAATTCACGTGTTAAAAGCGCTTCTTCAAATGTCTTTTTATCTTTTAAAAAGTTATAAATTGTATCTGTTTGGTCACCGTTCGTTACAATTACTTTGTTTTCAAAAACTTTAATAGGGGAGTAGATTATTAAAGAGGGGTCGGTTACTTTGCTGGGGTCGTGTGGATAGATTGTAACATTTGTGCCTTCTTCTTTAAAAATTCTGTTTCTTGAGTTTTCGCTTCTACCCATTATAAAGTAAGCAATTGTAGCATTTTTGCCATCAGGTGTTGTGCCGATTACTATGCCACGGCCCGGGTATGTGTTGCTACTTAAAATATCTTTTAGTGAATCTATTTTATATACATTCATTATTCTTCTCCTTGATGATTTTTTGGCACAATAGCTCTGTTGATTCCGGGAGAATGAGCCATTCTGCTTGTTCCATTACACGCTTTTGCAGAATTTCTGGTGTGTCGCCATCTTCTACATACACTGCTTTTTGCATAATTATATTTCCGCCGTCAGGTACTTCATTCACATAATGCACCGTTGCACCTGTAACCTTAACGCCATATGCTAGAGCTTCTTCGTGCACTTTAAGGCCATAATAGCCTTTGCCGCAAAAAGAAGGAATCAGTGACGGATGCACGTTTATAATTTTGTTTTCAAAAGCGTTTGTAAAGTCGGCGCTTAAAATTTTCATAAATCCTGCCAAAACGATTATATCTATATTATGTAGCGACAGGATTCTCTTTAGTTGCGCTTCGAAGTCAGGCGATTTTGATGGTATATAGGAAGCAGCGATGCCATTATCACTTGCTCTTGTCAATGCATAAGCGTTTTCGTTATTTGAAACGACAAGTGCTATTTCGCCGCTCTTTAAAATTCCTGATTTTTCGGCATTAATCAGTGCCTGCAGGTTTGTGCCGCCGCCTGAAACCAAGACTGCAATTTTAGCTTTTACCATATGATTACACCCTCGTTGCCTTTTACTACCTCGCCTATGATATAAGCGTCTTCGCCATTTGCTTTAAGAACTGAAAGAGCTCTGTCTGCATCCTCTTTTGCCACAACGACGCTCATACCAACGCCCATATTATATGTGTTGAACATATCACGCTCGGGGATGTTGCCGGTTTTAGCCAAAAGGTCAAATATTGGCAAAATTCTGATTTTTGCTTTTTCAATTTTGGCACTAAAGCCTTCAGGGAGCGCTCTCGGGATGTTTTCATAAAAGCCTCCGCCTGTGATGTGTGAAACAGCTTTGACTGTTACTTCATCAAACAGTGCAAGCATTGGCTTTACATAGATTTTTGTAGGAGTAAGTAGTGTCTCTCCGATTGATTTTCCGCCCAACGCTGCAACGGGTGATTTGATATCATTTGATTCTACATCAAAAACTTTTCTAACGAGAGAAAAGCCGTTTGAGTGAACGCCAGAAGACGGGAGTGCGATGATTACGTCTCCTGCGCAAACTTTTTTATTGTCGATGATTTTGGTTTTGTCTACAATACCGACTGAAAAACCGGCAAGGTCATATTCATCCACAGGATAAAATCCAGGCATTTCAGCTGTTTCGCCACCGATTAAGGCAGCACCTGACTGAACACATCCTTCTGCGACACCTGCTACGATGTCAGCGATTTTTTCAGGGACATTCTTGCCACAGGCGATATAGTCTAAGAAAAATAATGGTTTTGCACCGCAACAAATGATGTCATTTACACACATTGCAACGCAGTCTATACCGACTGTGTCGTGCTTATCCATTAAAAATGCAAGTTTTAGTTTTGTACCAACACCGTCTGTGCCGCTTACCAGCACCGGTTGTGACATTCCTGAAATATCAGGTAAAAACAGACCTCCAAAACCTCCGATGTCTGTCATAACGCCGTCATTTATTGTTCTTTCTACGTGTTTTTTCATAAGCTTTACAGCATTGTAGCCTGCGGTAATGTCAACGCCTGCTGCTGCGTAGCTGTCTGATTTAGAATTCTGATGCATCTATTTTTCTCCCTTTCGTTTTTAGTCTATTCTTTGCCGTTCCAGCAATATGTGCAAAGCTTGCACTTATCTATGCCTATTGCTTCAATCAAGCCCTCTAATGATTGAAACTCTAAAGAAGCAAAGTTGAATTTTTCGCAGATAGCGGCACGTAGACGTTTGCCACGCTCTGTATTTGGGTTTATATATTCTTCTATATAATTTACTCCGTCTTCTCCTTCCAGATCCATAATGATTCTACGGGCAAGCAGGTCAGAGTCACCTTTTGCATTGGAAAAGTTTAAGTATTTACATCTATACATAATTGGGGGACAGGCTGAACGCATATGAACTGATTTTGCACCATTGTTGTAAAGAAAATCAACGGTTTCTTTAAGTTGTGTTCCACGGACAATTGAATCATCAACAAATAAAAGATTTTTATCCTCTATCAGTTCGTGTACGGGAATCTGTTTCATTTTTGCTATTTTATTTCTGTCCGCCTGAGAAGGAGGCATAAAGCTTCGCTGCCAGGTTGGGGTATATTTAATAAATGGTCTTGCAAATGGAACGCCGCTTTCGTTGGCATAGCCTATTGCGTGTGGGGTGCCTGAATCAGGAACGCCACTTACATAATCAAGGTTTTGGGCGTTTTTTGCGTTCTTGTCATTACGCGCCATAATATGACCGTTACGACATCTCATAACCTCTACATTTACGCCCTCGTAGTTTGAAGTGGGGTATCCATAGTAGCTCCAGAGAAATGCGCAGATTTTCATCTCGTCACTCGGTGGGGCTAGTTGTGTCATACTGTCAGCAGTCAGCTCGACAATTTCTCCGGGTCCTAGTTCTTTTTCATCGTCATAGTCGAGCTTTTTATATGCAAACGATTCAAATGATACACAGTAACCGTCGTCGTTTTTGCCTATTAACACAGGAAGTCTTCCGTATTTATCACGAGCTGCTATGATGTTTCCGTTGTCTTTTAAAATCAAAATAGAAACAGAACCGACAACAACGTCATGAACAAATTTTATACCGCTTACAAAGTCATCTTTTTGATTAATGAGCGAAGCCACAAGTTCTACAGAGTTAACTCTGCCGCCTGTCATTACGCCAAAGTGACCGCCGTTTGAAAAAAGATATTTTTCAATTAATTCGTCGGCATTGTTTATAAGGCCTGTCATCGAGATGGCATAGGTGCCAATATTTGAACGGATGAGGAGAGGCTGAGGGTCTCCGTCACTGATGCATCCGATAGCTGAATTGCCATGCATATCATCAAAGATTCCGTGGAATTTTGTTCTAAATGGTGTGTTTTCGATATTGTGGATATCACGCTGAAGACCGATTTCTTTATCGTATGCTGCGATACCGCCTCTTTTTGTGCCTAAGTGTGAGTGAAAGTCAGTACCAAAAAACACGTCGCCTATTGCACTGTGTTTACTGACTGTTCCAAAGAAACCTCCCATTGGGTGTTCTCCTTTCGGGGTGAGTATTATTTATTATATTTTGCTGCTATATCAGCATTTTTAGCCAAAACTTTTTGTGCGCCCTCTTGTCTGTGGGCTAAAAGTTTGTCAGCTAAAACCTTATCTTCGACTGCTAAAATCTGAATTGCCAGTATTGCAGCGTTTGCAGCACCGTTAATAGCAACTGTTGCAACAGGGATTCCTGTTGGCATTTGTACTGTAGATAGCAGGGCATCCATACCATCAAGATTTGAAGATTTTACCGGTATACCAATAACAGGAAGGGTGGTGTTAGCTGCGATTGCGCCGGCTAAGTGAGCTGCCATTCCTGCAGCACAAATTAATGCTCCATATCCGCTTTCTCTGGCAGAAATTGCTAATTCATGAGCTTCCTGTGGTGTTCTATGGGCAGAGAGCACGTGAACGCTGAAAGGAACGCCAAAATCAGTCAAAGTATTAATTGTCTTTTCAACTATTGGCAAGTCGCTGTCGCTTCCCATAATGATTGCTACTTTTTTCATAAATTTATCAAGCCTTTCGTAAATAAAATACAAAAATAAATACAAAAATGGACAGACCTACATACACGCTTGTAGATAGGCTGCCCAGACGGTCGACATTTTCTAAAATTTTTCTGCTCCCAGGCAGTGAACTCTGCCAATCCGTCAGTCGCAAAAAAATATCCTAAATTCTATACCTATAGTATATAAAAAAATGTCGATAAAGTCAATGTTAAATTGTCAAAAAAAGTAACAATATTTAAAATTTTTTCAAAGAAGAAATTGTGTTTTTTTATTCGGGTAAGTTACAAGTCAAAGAAGCAGTGTACGTGTTTGCACACAATTGCACATTTTTTTGTGCTAGTATAAATACGAACCGGTTCAAAGCCATAATGAAAGTAGGGAAAGAATATGGCAAAAAAAACAAAAAAACTCTCAGATTGCCTGTCTGAAATTTTGAATCTTAAGGTGAAAAGTGAAGAAAATTTACAGTTTCTAAACTCTTTAGGAATCAAAAAGAGCAGTCTTGATAACAAAATGCTTATTGTGGCACGTCTTTTTGACAAGGCATCATCGGGCGACATTTCTGCAATTAAAGAAGTTCGCTCAATTATGTCTGACACAGAAAGCAAAGACTTTGGCAAACTACAAGAAATTATTGAGGCGATTAAAAATGTCAAGTGATGTGATTTCTTTTTCTCCAAAGCAAGAAAGAGTTATATCACTCTTAAAACATGAAAAATTAAAACGAATTAACTTATTGGAAGGATCTGTGCGCTCAGGTAAAACATTTATAAGTTTAGTTCTATGGGCAATGTGGGTGGCTATTCAACCGAAAAACGCGTGCTTTTTGATGGCGGCAAAAACGCTGACGGCACTAGAGCGTAATAACTTGAATCTTTTGGCAACACTTGTCGGTGAGGATAATTTTAAGTTTTCTGTTGTATCAAAAAAAGCAACGCTTTTTGGAAGGTGTGTATATTTAGAGGGAGCGTCAGATAGCCGTGCAGAAAGCAAAATAAGAGGTCTTACACTAAGGGGAGCGTATTTAGATGAATTGACGCTTTTTGACGAAGAATTTTTTATTATGCTGCTTTCAAGGTTGTCTGAGCCCGGCGCAAAGCTTTTTGCTACCACAAACCCCGACTCCCCAAATCACTGGCTTATGACAAACTACATACAAAGGGCAGAAAATCAGGAGCTTGATTTTTTAAGGATTAAGTTTTTAATAGATGACAATCCATATCTTGCAAAGGAGTATATCAAAAGTCTTAAGGCAGAGTATACAGGTGTTTTTTATGAAAGGTTCATAAACGGTGACTGGGTGGCAGCAGAAGGTGTTGTATATCCTGAATTTGCCAATAATCCGAATGAATTTTTAGTCGACGATCCTGGTGATGAAATAAGTTTTGCGGTTATCGGTGTAGATTTTGGCGGAAATAAATCTGCTCACGCATTTGTGTGTTTGGGTTTTACCAAGGGGTTTAAAAAATGTGTGGTTTTAGATGAATTTTATCTCAAAGAGCAGATAAGCCCTGAACGTTTAGGCAGAGAATTTGTTGATTTTTGCAAGCGGCAGAAAGAGTCATACAATGTATGTGAAGCCTACTGCGACAGTGCAGAAACGACGCTTATATGCGGGCTTAAAAACGCGGCTCTTCGTGAGCATCTTTTAATTGAAGTTAAAAAAGCAAAAAAAACTAAAATTCTTGACCGGATACGCTTTTTTAACAGTATGATTTCACAGAAGAGGTTTTCTGTCTTAAAAAAATGTGTAAACGTTAAAGAAGCTTTAACTCAAGCTGTTTGGGACGAGTCAAAGCCTGATGATGTAAGACTTGATAACGGGTGTTTAAATGTTGACTCTTTAGATGCTTTAGAGTATGCGGCAGAACCCTATATGAAAGAAATGTTAAGTAAAGTTTAAAAGGAGAAGGAAATGGTAAAAAAGATATTAAAAGACCTCGGCTATGAGCCGATTCCCGATGCACTTGCCATGCCTGTTGATTTGTGGAAATCCTGGTATGAGGGAAAGGTTAACTCATTTCACGAATATCGTCAGTACAATGGTAAGAGAGTACTAAAAAGAACGAGAAAATCCTTATGCATGGCCAAGCGTGTATGTGAAGATTGGGCAGATTTACTATTGAATGAAAAGGTAGAAATAACGCTTAATTCACAAAAAGCACAAAAGGCACTTGAAAAGGTGCTTGAAAAAAACAATTTTAAAGTTTCGGCAAATCGTCTGATTGAAATGGCGTTTGCTTTAGGTACGGGCGCATTTGTTGAGCATAAGACAAAGGATGGCGTACTGATAGATTACGTAAAGGCGGATATGATATATCCTTTATCATTTGCAAACGGTGAAATTTTAGAGTGCGCTTTTGCCAGCAGAATGATGATATACGGCGAAATGCATACGTACTTAAATATTCACGTTTTAGAAAATGGAGAGTATGTGGTCCTAAATAAGCTTATTTGTGAACGAACAAAGCAGAGCGCGCCGCTTCCGAATGGAATTCTGGACAAGTTTTATACTAAATCCTCTATTCCTCTGTTTCAGATTTTAGTACCTAATATTGCTAACAATATTGCAGTTGACAGCCCTTTGGGTATTTCGATTTTTGCAAATGCGATTGATGTTTTAGAGGGAATTGATTTGGTTTATGACAGCTATCAGAACGAGTATCGTCTGGGTAAAAAGAGAATTGTCGTTCCGCTTTCTATGGCGAAAATCGAAATGGAACAGCAAGGAGATATTTTGCCTGTATTTGATGATAATGACACAGAGTTTTATGCCTTTTCAGGCGCTGACCCTGAGAGCTTTTCCATAAGTGAAATCAATATGGAAATAAGAGCAGATGCGCACGAAACAGGCCTGCAGCGTAACATCGATTTGTTGAGTGATTTGTGCGGTTTTGGTTCAAGTAAATATAACTACCATAAAGGTCAGTTAAAGACTGCGACTCAGATAGTTTCAGAGCAATCTGATTTGTTCAGAAACTTAAAAAAACACGAGCTTTTAGTAGAAAAGGTTATAAAAGATCTGGTACGTGCAATTCTTTATCTTTTAGGTGAAGATTATAATCTGGAAGTATCTGTGAATTTTGACGATTCTATTATTGAGGATACTGAAACAGTTGCAAAAAGAGCTTTAGAGGAAAAGCAAAATAATATTATTGATGCGACAGAATACATAAGTCGTGTTTACAAGTTGCCCCGCGAAATTGCAGAAGAAAAGGTAAAAAAGATGAATATCGATTCTGCAATATGCACGGAGGATTAAATAAATTCGGTTCGCACGCCGTAACAGTGCGTAGGTAGAAAGGCTATGGGAATTAGTATGAAAAGAGAGTATTTAACAAAAGAACTTGGTTTATCCAAGGAAGCAACAGAAAAAATCATGGCGCAGTACGGCGAATCCGTTAATTCGCTGAAATCAGAAAATGAACGCCTGCTAGCAGAAATTGAAGGTCTTAAAGAAATAATTAAAGATGCAGAAGAAACAAAAATGCGTGTAGGCGAATTAGAGGGTATCAATGCAGGACTTGAAGAAAGCGTAGGCAGGCTCACCGAAGAGCTAAATAATGTAAAAACAAACAGCGCAGTTTCTCAAAAGCTACTTGCAGCAGGTGCTAAAAATTTAAAAGCGGTAAGTGCCTTGATTGACAAAAACAAAGTAAAAATTGAAGATGGAAATGTTTTAGGTCTTGATGAACAGCTTGAAGCGATTAAAAGTGAATGTGACTACTTGTTTTATGAAGAGGCAAAAGCTTCAGGAATGAGGCACACATCTTCAGGCGATTTTAATGACGGTTTTACGAGCTATGCTCGTGCCGGCGCAAAACTTAACTGAAAGAAAGAGGTAAAATTATGGCAAACAATATTACACTTGCAGAAAAATTCCTACCTGTAATTGACGACATTTATAAAGCACAGTCAGTTACCCAGGTTTTGGACAATGATACACAGGTAAATTTCGTAGGTGCTAACAAGGTTCAGGTTTTAAAGACATCTACAACAGGTTTAGGTGACTATTCAAGAGAGGACGGTTACCCTAAAGGCGATGTTACAGCTACATGGGAAACAATGACACTGTCTGTTGAACGTGGTAAGGAATTATCAATTGACAGAATGGATAACGAAGAAACTCTCGGTATGGCATTTGGTGCTGTAACAGGCAGTTTCATGCGTGAATGGGTTGTACCAGAAATTGACGTTTACAGATTCTCAAAGTACGCTCAGACAAGCGGCATCTCAAAGACATCAGCAACCTTAACAGCAGAAAACATTTTAACTGCAATCGATACTGCGAAAAAGCAGATGGATGCAGATGAAATTCCTGAAGAGGGCAGAATCTTATTTGTAAACTCTGACCTTCAGCTCCTACTTAATCAGTCTGTATCACGTTGTTATGGAAGTGATGCGGCAGTTAACACAATTATGGGTACATATAACGGTATGAAGGTTGTTTATGTTCCGTCATCACGTTTTGTTACAAAAGTAGATTTAGCTGACGGAACAAGCACATGCGGTTTCTCTAAAGCAGATGATGCTGAAAGCATTAACTTTATGTTGGTATATCCAGGTTCAGTACTTCAGGTAGAAAAATTTGCAATGCCAAAAATCTTTACACCTGATGAAAACCAGGACAAGGATATGTGGAAGTTCCAATTCAGACTCTATCATGATTGTTTTGTATATGCTAACAAAGAAAAGGGCATCTACTTAAATACAGCAGAAAAAGTGACAGAATAATAAAGGGTGGATACTATGGAACTGATTGATTATTCTTACTACAAGGATGTATATTGCGGCTCGCTGGAAGAAGGAGAATTTTCAAAAATTTATCCTAAGGCTTTAGCATATTTTTATGGTGCAACACGCGGAAGAGTAAAGACTGCCGATACAAATGTATGTTTTGCACTTTGTGAGTTGTGCGATATATTTTATGAAGATGTGTCGCACAATAATATAAAAAGCGAGAGCTGTGATGGCTACAGTGTACAGTACAAAGTGAGCGAAAATACGTATTCTTTGGCGTGGGATGTTTTAGCAACTTATCTTGAAACAAGCGGGTGCCTTTATGGGGGAAATATCCTATGAAATATTTAAAAACCATATATCTTTACAGATATGATGAAAAGGAAAACACCTGGCAAAAGAGGGAACTCGAAAAAGCTTTAGTTTCAGGCAGTAGTGAAAGCTATAATCTGTCAGATACCTTAAATCGCGATGCGCATGTTACCTTGCGCATCATGGGTGATGATGCGCAAGATGTGATGCCACAGGATATTATTTCACTTGAAAATACAGAAGAAATACCGCCTAAGGAAAACTTTTTGGTTGTGGTATCGGTTTGTAAAAACTCATTGGGAAGTAAGCGTGTTAGGCATACTAAAATTTTGTGCAGGTAGCAAACAAGAGGAGGGCAAAATGGTTTTTGATATATTAAATTACATAAAACAGTGCCCGTATCTATCAGATTTTGCTGCAAATATTGATTTTTTAGGTAAAAATCCATATTCGTTCTCCGTAAGCGGCGTTAAAAAAGAACAGACAATAAGAAAGTATACAGATGGTGATGCTTTGGTAGAAAGTGTGTTTTTACTTAAAATACGTCTTCCTTACGGAGTGGATATGGAGCAGAATTTAACTAACAGCGAATTAATGAAAAGAGTGAGCAGCTGGTTTTTAAATAATAGCAAAAGAGGAATTTTGCCTGAGCTTGAAGCTGATAAAATTGCGATTTCATTAAGTGCTGAATTTTTACAAAACAAAACTGCATATCTGGCAGATACGGCTGTATATACAGCAAATATTAATGTTTTATACTATAAGACAAACAGCCTATAGGGCGGAAAGGAAAGTTATGTTAGGAAAATTAATACAAAGACATGAAAAGGTCGCATACTACGGAATAAAAGATGATGCGGGTAATGAAATTTTCCACAGAATGTGCGGCTTTACAAAAATGGATACGTCAAAAAATCCTATAGAATACACAAGAAGGTATATCGACGAAAGCTTCGAGCAGACAGATGTTGTTGCGTTTAGTCCGTCTATTGCTTTTAGCTTTGACAGATATAGCGACAATCCTGTGCATGATGATATCGTGAAAATGGCCGACGATGAGATCCTAGGAACAGATGCAGTTCGTTCAATCGTTATAGCAGATATTTCTACAAAGGATGAAAATGGTCAGGTAAGTGCAATAAAGCGTGATTTTTCTGTGATGGTAGAGTCAGAGGGAAATTCGCTTGATGCGTATACATTAAGCGGTACAATGAACACTAAGGGAGAAAAAATCCAGGGCAAGGCAACATTATCTGATGATTTAAAGACATTAGTGTTTGTAGCTGATGAGTAGGCGATATAACGTACTGGTTGATGAGCTGGAGAATTTTGTAACGCTTTATGGAGAAAAGTATCCTGTTTATACATCATTTAAAAACTGGATAAAAATTTCACTTCTTTTAGAAGAAAACGGCATACAAAATCCAAAAGCGATAGCAAAAATGCTAAAGCTTTGTTATTGTGAGAAATTGCCCAAAAACATTGGTTCTGCAATTTTGGGAATGATTGCTTTTTTAAACGGGGACACAGATTTTTCTGTGTCCTCTGATAAAAAGAAAAGTAAAAAGCTATATTCTTTTTCTGATGATGACAAAGCAATTTATGCTTCCTTTTACGCAAAATACGGGATAGATTTGCAAAAGAGCGATATGCATTGGCACAAGTTTTGTGCGCTGTTTGAGGGACTGTGCGATGAAAATCCGTTTAGCACCTTAATTCGTATAAGGGCAACAGACGAATCCAAGATAAAGGACATAAATAAAAGGCAAAAAATAAAAGAGCTAAAAACCAGATACGCACTTAAGACAAACACTGAAATTGATGTGGCAGAGAACATATCTTCTCTGTTTTAGCAAGGAGGGGAAATATGTCAGAATATGAAAATATAAGTGAACATATAAATGAAGCCGAAAGAATAGGCGATCAGGTCGCATCAGCGTATGATAAGGGTTTTATAGAAAGGCTTAACAAGGCGAATAAAAATGTTGTAAAGGCTTTTAACGAGAGGTATAAAGCCATAGGATATCAGCACGAGTATGGGCTGATTTCTGATGAAGAATATTATAAAAAATTAGAACAGGCGCGTGACAGGTATTTTTCCCGTGATACACAGGAGTGGCATAAGTATACAGAGGAAATATACAACTACAGAAAGTCAGCTATTTTGGATTATCAGAATTATGTAGAAAAAAATATAGAGAGTCTTTTAAAAACGCTTGATACAGGTAAAAATGAGTACAAAGAAAAATTGCTGGATTTTTCGGGAAGCTCTACGGGGTTTGACACTCATAAAACTGTTATTGAAAACTACTGGCCTACGGGCGATAAGCTGGTTATGTATGATTATACGCTCAGCGACTACGAAAAGGAAATTGAAAAGCTCACAGAGTTTAATGACGCTATAACTAAGCTTAAAGAAAGAGCGTCCGAGATTGACCCGGAAGTATTTTCGATGTTCTTTGATGAGCTTCGCACAATGTCGGTAGAGGATGCTAAAATTTTAACTGATTTATTGTTAGAGGCTGACAGTGAAGATTTTAAAGAGCATTTCAGGTTATATGATGTTAAAAACACTTTGGCAGAAAATATGGCAAGTTCTTATTATGCTGATGATTATAACAAGGCATATGCGCAAATAACAGAAGAACTTGGGCAGGCATTTGGTGAGCTTCCGCCTGAGTTTTTTGAGCATGGGCAGGAGATAGCACGAAGCTTTGCAGATGGATTTTTATCTGAGGTGCATGAGCTTTTGGCAGATCTCACGATAGAAGTTCCTGTAATTGCGCAGGGGGTAGGAAGCAGCAATGTAGAAAACAACACATTTTCGCCTGTTTACTATTTTTATGGTGACCGTGGAACTACTTCCAGAACAAGAATTAACGCAAAAAATGACGCTCTTTACAGTTATATGAGGGGGTTAGACAGCAAATGAAATTAGTATACGAAAATGAAAGAGGAAAGGTTGTTATGCATGGAGGCGGAAGTGCCGGATTTAATATAATAAGTATATCAGGTCTTTCAATTCCTGAAAACGATGTAACAGCAGTTCACTATTCAAATATGCCCGGACAGGTTGTGACAAAATCTGTACCTTTAGAAAGAATTATTACTATTTCTGCTGATGTGCGTGATGAAAACAGAAAATATATTTCAAATGCTATGAAGGTTTTTTCATTGCCTGGCACTGTGTATATAACATCATCGGGAAAAACAAAAAAAATAAAGTGCAGAAGCATCAGTTTTGAGCCGGGTAAAAAAAGAGGCTCATACATTCCTTTTACAATACAGCTTTGTGCAGATAATCCGTATTTTGAAGATATATACGAAACTACTACCAACATATACAAAAAAGAAAAAAAGCTCGCGTCTCCTTTTGTTTTAGGATGTGTTTTTTCAGAAAGAATAGTCAAAAACAATGTAATAAACAGTGGGGATGTACCAGTAGAGCCTGTGTTTTATATAACCTCACAAGAGGGCATTGAATGTCCTGACGGAATTACCATCAAAAACGTGACAAACGGGGACGAAATTGTGCTTAATACAGATATAGGAGCGGGAGAAACGATAACTGTTGATGTAAAAAACAGAGAAATTAAAAGCAACCTGCGAGGGAATATAATTTCGTCTCTTGCAAAAGATACGTCTCTTTCAAGATTTTCGCTTGATATCGGCATTTCTTTGGTGGAGGTATCATCTCATGGCTCAAACGGAAAACTTATAGCAGTATGTAAACATAACAACTCTTATGTTTCTGTTGTGATTTAGGGGGGATATTTTGAAGCTTGGAGATTTGAGGATATATGATAAAAATTTTGAGCTATTAGCAATATTGCCAAGATATTTGTCTGTAAACTGGGAGATAAAGTTCAAAGAGTTCGGAACAGGAGAAATCGAACTGGAAAAGACAAATGAAATTGTCGCTTTGCTGACAGAAAACAAGTACCTTTTTTTGTTTCACGGAGACATACAGTCAATCGTTACAGGCTATAAAATTGGTGAGAAGGTAACGGTATTTGTAAGAACGCTTGAGTGGCTTTTGACAAAATTTACGGCGGGTGAGTTTTCACTTGAAGAGCTAAGCCTTAACTTATACAGCGGAACATGGTCGGCATCAAGGCTTATAAAATACGTTCTTACTACATATTTACACAAAAGCTTTAATGTGGAGTTTATAGAGATAGAAAATGATGAAAGCGATATGTCCGGATTCGTTTCAGATAAGGTAGAAACAATATATTCAGTCATAAAAAGAATTATAGGCGACCATAAGTACGGTTTTAAATTCTACAGAGACCAGGAAAACAAAAGGTTCGTCTTTTTGCTGATGATGGCGAAGGAAAACAACGATATCATTCTTTGTGATGAATACAAAACCTCGTATGAAAGTGAATACAGCGTTGATATACAAAAAGAAATAAAAGGAGGCTCCTTTTATCACGCTGTGAAGAATATGGGAAGCTGGGATGCAAACACAAATACGCCACAGCTTCACACGACTCCTGATAATTACGGAAAATACTATACAGTATCTAAAGATGGCTCATCTCTTGGTTTTACGGCATTAAAGGGCGACATTATTTTGTGTACGGACAAAATCGGGCATTTTACAGTGGTGGAAAAAGCTGAACCGTTTTTGGTGGAAATCCCGCCTGAAGAAGACGGGATATTTACATGGAATGGGGTTTTAGATTCACAGGACACAAAAAGCGCTGAGGATGAAATCAAAATGGGCAAAAAAATTGATATTTTAACGTGCAAGATGAATTTTTCTCATATTGAGGATTTTGAAATAGGAGATATTGTTAAGGTGAAGTTTTTTGCGGATAATTTATCTTGCGAAAAGAACAAATTGATTTCTGAAATACATTTGTGGGAAGAGCCTGATGATTCAGGAATGATGCCTACAACCATTGAAATATCATAAGGAGGAAATATAATGTCATACAAATTTAGTTTTGCAGATAATGCTACTTACGAAGCCGAAGATGTGAACGCCATAACAAGAAGGCTTGTGACATCGGGGGTTGCGGAAGATTTTACATTTAGTTTTACAGATGGTAAGCCATATAACATGTCAAGTTTTAACGAGGCAGGAAAGCTTTTATACACATCGGGAGCAGTGCCCGAAAGCTATGCTTCTTTAAAAGTAAGTAAGGTAAGTGATAAAGAAATTTTAATAAATCCCGGCATGGCATTTTTCGATGACGGTGCCGTAATTGAAATCGAAGCAGGCGGCCAGACACTGTCTTATGTAAGCGGTGTTAAAAATTATGTCTACTTAAAAAATGAGCTTAATGATAAAAATATTTGTTACCCATATTGCGGTATAGATGCCCCTTCGGGAGATTGTGTTTTATTGGCAGAAATTGATGAAAATGGCGCAATTTCAGATAAACGTACATACGCACGCGGCAAGCTTCCGGGGTATCAGAGCGTGAGTGGAAATATCATGGTTATCGATGAGGTGATAACTCATACACATACAGGTGAATACCAAAATTCCCTTACAAGTGGCAGTTATACATTTGACATAGGAAGCAATAATTACGAATATATACTTGTGCTTCCTCCGGAGCATGGCAACTATAAATACGATGTTCTCGGGATATATAATATTCCGGAGGGTACATATATAAGTTTTAGAATAGTTAACAATTCAAAACGTGCGCATTCTACAAATGAAATTTATTTATGTTGTGACTATGAAAGGTACGTTCAGGCAACATTTTCATTAAATAATGGACTTCTCACAATTAATATGACTGCCGGAAACCACACAACACAATTTATTCCAGGACAAGAGTACACAATTCCCGTTAAACTCATTTTATTTTAGGAGGCAGATATGATAAATTACAGACTTAAAATAAATTTTCAAGATGCAAAAATTTTAACCTCGGACATTTGCTTTGTATCAGGAGATGTCAAATCAAACAAGCTGGTATTTGAATTTTTTGATAACGGAAAACGTGTAGACATCTCAAATTACACACTCTCTGTAAAGTCAAAGCGTTCTGATGGTGTGGTTATTGCAAGTGCGGGAACAATAGATGAAAACAGAGGTGTATTCGTTCCTGAAAACAGCATTTACGCTGTACCGGGTGAGCTTTATATGGAAATTGCCTTGTCTGATTCTTCCGGAAAATATATAACAACAAAAATAATTATTGCTGAGGTTATTAAGGGACTGGATAACGAGGCTGTAGAAGCTACAGATAATCTTTCAATTTATGTAACATTGCTTAATAGAGTGCAAAGTAAAATTGATCAGGTAAACAAACTCATAGAAGATATTGAGGGTGGCCTTGACAGTATTATCAGCATACAAAACACCTTGATAGGTGGTGATGATGAATGAGTATAGCGGAAAAGCTTGCAGTAATAGCCGAGAACGAGCCGAAAGTCTATGATGCAGGTAAAAAAGCAGAGTGGAGCGAGTTTTGGGATGAGCTTCAAAATAACGGAGAAAGAACAGGATATGGTTATCGCTTTAGGGGTTGGACAGATAGAATGTTTTATCCAAAGTATGACCTTAATGTTGTAGGTAATTCTGTCTATATGTTTTATGGCACAAGTATTAAAAATTTGAAACAAAGATTAATTGAATGCGGCGTAAAACTGGATTTATCACAAGCAACGGGAGGTGCATTATTTGCTTATAATTATGAGCTTGAGGAATTGCCCGTATTAGATTTGTCAAACTTTCAAAGTGATACCACAAATATGTTTGCAAGTTGTAGAGTATTGCACACAATAGATAAAGTTATATTAGGAAGTGATATACCGAATATAGTTTATACAAACTGGTTTACAAACTGTAATTCGCTTAAAAACATCATTATAGGTGCAGAAACTAAAGGCGAAAGATGCAGTGATTTAATCACTATGCCGTTTAATGAGGTATTTAAGGATGTCTGGTACGACGATAACGAGGGCTGTTGGAGAGCAACACTTACAGACAGTTTTGCTTCAAAATATGCTGAATATATGGAGGATTACGGCCCAGATTACGGAGAAACCATCATGTGTTTTGAGACTGGCGAGACGGTATGGTCTTATTACAGTAGTGGTGACATAGGGGGCCCGCTACCATCTTGGTTTATTCCCGAAGATGAAACAGAAAATGTATCGTTCTATCTTTGCCCTAGGTCGCATGAAGAAGATTGCTTTTCAAGAGAGTCAATAGCTAATAATATTGATTTTAGACATTGTCCTTTAAGTAGAAAATCTATCGGCTCTGTTATAAGTGCATTATCTACAAAAGCGAGTGGCAAGACATTAACCTTAAAGAAAAGTGCAGTAAGCGAGGCATTTGGAATAGATGTGGACGACGTGCATTATCTTCTGGAATCTTATCTTTTAATAAATTCAAGAAGCAACTGGACAATAGCTTATATATAAGGGAGTGATTGTAAATGAAGAAAAGAATAACACTATATGCTGATGAAGGTATGGTTATAACTGACGGAAAAATTTTTGGCACAACAATACAGTTGGCGGTAGGTAAAACCGAAGAGGATTATTACGAAATCACAAAAGATGAGTATGAAAAAATGAAGGAAAAGGAAGAAAGCGATGCTTAATATCGAAAAAAAGCAAATAGCCTTTAACCACGTTTTGAGGAAAGAAAAAATAAAATATATAGTACTACATGATACGCAAAATAAGTCAAAGGGAGCAGACGCAGATAGTCACTTCAAATATTTTAATGGGGAAAACAGAAATTCTTCTGCTGATTTTTTTGTTGATGATAAAAAGATTTTGCAGGTTAATGATTACACAAAATATTATACCTGGCAAGTTGGCGATGGCAAGGGTAAATACGGCATTACAAATCAGAATTCTTTGGGCATTGAAATTTGCGTGAATGCTGACGGGGATTATGATAAGGCTTTTAATAATGCCATAGAGCTTACAAAATATTTAATGAAAGAGCTTGACATACCCAAAGAACGTGTAGTGAGACATTTCGATGCAAGTCGCAAAAACTGCCCTGCATCTATGATGGAAAACGACTGGGAAAAGTGGCAAGATTTTAAGAGTGGGTTAAAGGAGATAAACGTGGACAAATTTACAGATATCGGCGGAAATTTTGCCGAAAAGGACATAAAGGATTTGTATAAAATGGGGATAATGTCCGGTAGTTCAGATACTGAATTTAAACCGGACAGCGTAGCAACAAGAGCGCAGATTGCGCGTGTTGCGAGAAACATTATAAGATATATTACGGGGGAATAGATATGAAAACAGCAGTTTACCTAAAAGCTGTTACGGGTGCCTTTGTAGGAATAGTATCGACGGTTTTCGGACCGATGGATGCGTATTTTTATGGCCTTGTGTTTTGTATTGTGGCAGATTATATTACAGGACTTTGTGCGGCTGTTTATGAAAAAACATTAGATAGCAGAACAGGCTTTGTGGGAATATTAAAGAAAATCGTAATCTTAACGGTTGTAGCGCTTTCGCATACTATAGGAGAGGTTTTGTGTCTTCCGGCAATTCGCGATATGGTAATTGGTTTTTACATAGCGAATGAAGGATTATCAATTTTAGAAAATGCTGCAAGAATGAACATAAAAGGTACAGAAAAACTAAAAAAATTTCTTACACAACTAGGTGAAACACAGTAAAAAACAACAAGCTGCAGCTATACGCTGCAGCTTGTTTTAATAGTTAAATAGTTTCTACTGTCTGTGCCTCTTCTGTTTTTTCATCTGAATCGGTTTTCTTTTTAAACAGCTTTACAACCTTATCAAGCAGTGTAGGAACACTGTCTATGATTTCCTGAGCGGGAGAAGATGCTTTTTCAACCGGCATAAGCTTGATTTCTTCTTTTCCTACTACCATAAAAGCTACAGGTTCAATTGTGGCGCCACCGCCTGAACCGCCACCAAAATTAGAATCAGATGAAGAGATGTTTTTCTGTCCAAAATCAGAACCACCCGCACCAAATCCAAATGATACCTTAGATATAGGAATAATAACTGTTCCGTCTTTAGACTCAACAGGTTCACCTACGATGGTATTTACGTCTACCATATCCTTTATACTCTGCATTGCTGTTTCCATTAAACCGTTAATTGGATGTTCCATTATTTGCACCGCCTTTAATATTATTAATTTTATTATTTACATAATTTATGGTTTTTAAAACTTGTCCTACTGTTATTATAAGATGAATTGGCTTCATTATCAAGATAGTTTTTGAATAAATTTCAAAAACTTTGTTATTAAAGTCAGGGTCAACCCTCATATTAATCTTTTTTATCCCGATTAGTGAATCTATAATTTTTAGAACAAAGCTACCCATGCCCCATATTGCGCCTGTAGAAATTCCTGTTGAAGCAGCGTTGTCAAGTCCGAAGTGAATTTTAAAATCGACACTTTTTATTGACGTGTGACTGCGTACGTAAGAAAGCATATCTTTTAGAACGTGCTTTTGTGATTCGTATACTTCCTTTAAAGATGAGACGTTTTCCTTAAAGGCTTTAAAGCTTAGCCTTTGTTCTTTGTTTTTTGAATCTTTTAACGGGACTTTTTTTGATTTTTTTTGTTTTAACGGTATTTTTATCGGAATACCTAAAAATTTAAAACGAAGAAATATGTTATTAATGCTTACAGTTTTTATGATTTCTAAACCGAACTCTGCAGGCAAAAGCGCGCCCAGGCACAAAAGCAGTATCAGTATAGCTAAAACAACAAAAAAAACTGTCAACAAAATCACCTACTTATTCATTATTTTCCGTTATGTTTTCGTTCATCTCGATTTGCTCGCCACGTTCTTCGGTCGCCTGTATATAAGGATACTGCTCTGAAAGGGATGAAATATCGGGCAAATCAGATAGAGTATTTAAGCCGAAGCTTCGCAGAAATTCCTTTGTGGTTTTATAAAGAATCGGACGCCCAGGTGCGTCTAATCTGCCGCATTCTTCAATCAGCCCACGCTCAACGAGTCTTGCCATCGGGCCATCAGAGTTGACGCCACGGATAAACTCTACGCTGTTTCGCGTTACGGGCTGGTGATAAGCTACAATAGAAAGTGACTCAAGAGCTGCAGCAGATAGCGGTTGTTTTCTTTTTGACTCTGCAAGCTTTGCAACATATAAAAAGTTCTCTTCAGGAGTTTTGAGCTGTATGTAGCCGTCGTATTCCACTATTTGAAGACCGCGCTTGTTGGTTTTATAAAACTCTTTAAGCTTGTCTATGTGTTCTTTTATTTCTGATTCTGGCATTTCTAAAATTTCTGCAATGTGCAATATTGAAAGGCCATCACCCGATACGAATAATAAGCTCTCGATTACGGCATCAATATTCATCTATTATTTCACCGTCCTTAAGTTTTTCTAAATATATATCATCACCCGATACTTTTGTTTTTATAAGCTCTAGTTTTATCATTTCCAATAAAGCTAAAAAAGTGGCGATTATTGACTGTCTTGTTTCATCTTTTCCAAACAACGATGTAAATGAAACCTTTTTCTTCGTGCTTAGCTTTGTGCGGATAAAATCTGCTCTTGATTTAACAGAAACCATATTTCTTCCGACAACACCGCCAAAGGCACTTTTTGGAGGAGGTGTTTTTCGCTCGGTTCTGTCGAGTACCGATAAAAAGGCCTGATATAAAACGTCCAGCTCAAAGCTTTGGTCCGAATAGTCGGCATCGCGCTTGGGAAGAATTTGCGGTTCTTTGTAGAAGTTATAGTAGTCTGAAAATTCTTTTTCCTTTAAAATTTCAGATACAGCCTTCATACGCTGATAATCAGCCAGACGCCTTGCTAAATCTGCTCTCGGGTCATCTTCTGCCTCTTCTTCACGTTTGGGAAGGAGCATTTTTGATTTAATATACAAAAGCTCTGCTGCAATTACTACAAACTCGCTGGAATACTCAATGTCAAATTCATTTAAAGTATTCATATATTCAAAATATTGTTCAGTAATACTCACTATCGGGATGTCGTAAATGCTGACTTTGTTTTTCTTGAGAAGATGCAGTAAAAGCTCAAGAGGACCTTCAAAAACATCGAGCTTTACGGTATGCTTTGATTCTTCTTCTGTCTGTTTTTTTTCTAAAATTTCAAGCTGTTGCATCAGATAAGCCCACCTCCTGCACAATAAAACAGCAGGGTATAGATTCCGTTTACCGCAAGGTCTAATATCGGGTCTATTACTCCGAGGTATAAGGCCACAATTAAAACAATGAAACCAAACTGTTCATATCTCATGATTTCGTAGTATACCTTTTTAGGTAAAAGCGAAAGGAAAATTTTAGAACCGTCAAGTGGTGGAATCGGGATAAGGTTAAAAACACCCAGACTGATATTTAAAATAACAAACATAATAAGGAATTGTCCTAAATATATATTAGGTAGTATCGGACACAAATACAAAAGCCCGAACATACCGATAAATGCCATTAAAAAATTAGACAAAGGACCAGCTAAAGCAGTCAACATCATATCTCTTTTGCGATTTTTGAAATAATTAGGATTTACCATAACGGGTCTTGCCCAACCGAATCCGAAAAAAAGCATACATAAAGCACCGAATGGGTCTATGTGCTTAATGGGATTAAGAGACAATCTGCCGTCGTATTTTGCAGTGTTATCACCCAGCTTATACGCAGCATATCCGTGCGCCATTTCATGGACACTTATAGCTAAAAGAACTACTACAATTCGCAATATAACAAATATTATACTTTCAAAACTAAACCCATTTGCAAATATATTTCTAAGCATTAATTAGCACTCCTTAAACTTTCCTATTTTATATTATACTTTAATTTTTGTCCGGTGTAAATAGTAAAAAATTTTTTTACAGCTAATTCACAAATTAGAAAAAAGGTCATAGTGAAAATTATGTCAAAAAAACATAAAAAATATATATTTTGTATAGACATTTAAAAAAAAATATGATATCATATTATCGATATGTTTTTATTTATATAATTTATAAGGAGGTTAATCACTTGAGTGAGATAACAACGGTGGCATTTTCCGGCACAAAAGAGCAGGAAGAACAGTTGATGAAGGCGATTGCCGAACACAAGGGACAGGCAGGAGCGCTTATTCCTGTGCTTCATGAGGCACAGAACATCTACGGATATCTTCCGATTGAAGTTCAGAAAATGATTTCTGACGAATTAGACGTCCCTATGGCTGAAATTTATGGAGTAGTAACTTTTTACACACAGTTCACTACAAATCCAAAGGGCAAATATAACATAGCGGTATGCTTAGGTACAGCGTGTTACGTTAAAGGCTCTGGCACAATTTTAGACAAAATTAAAGAAAAACTGGGAATAGATGTAGGTGAGTGTACACCTGACGGCAAGTATTCTATCGAAGCAACACGTTGTATCGGTGCTTGTGGCTTAGCTCCAGTACTCACTGTAAATGAAGACGTTTATGGAAGATTGTCTCCTGACGACGTTGATGATATTTTGGCTAAATACAACTAATCTGTGAGGTTGCTTTATGCTTGAATTATCACTTCATATTTTAGATATTGTTAATAATTCAATAAAGGCAAACGCAACGAAAATCGAAATCGAAGTCAATGAGCAAATCAAAGATAACACCTTGACTATTTCGATAAAGGATAACGGCTGCGGGATGGATGAGGAGTTTTTACAAAAGGTTACTGACCCGTTTAAAACAACCAGAACAACAAGAAAAGTTGGTATGGGAATATCTTTGTTTAAGGCGGCGGCAGAGGCCACAGGCGGAAGCTTTAAAATCACATCTGAAAAAAATGTCGGAACCTTTGTTGTTGCTTGTTTTACTTATGACCACATAGACCGACAACCCATAGGTGATATGCCACAAACTATACTTACGCTGGTTTCGGGAAATGAAAGTATAGACTTTATATACCGCCATATAAAAGGTGATAAAGAATATATTTTAGACACCAGACAGATTAAGGATATTTTAGGCGATATAAGTTTTAACAATCCGGAGGTAAGTCTTTGGCTTATGGATTATGTCAAAGAGGGAATAGACGGATTATGCTCTTAAAATGAATGAAAAGAGGTAATAAAATGAAAACTTTAGCAGAACTTGAAGCTATAAAAAATAAAATCAAAAATCAGGTTGATGTACGTCGTGATGCAGAAGATACAACACGTATTGTAGTTGGCATGGCAACTTGCGGAATTGCAGCAGGCGCAAGACCTGTTTTGGCAGCTTTGGTTGATGAAGTAGGTAAGAGAAATTTAGAAAATGTAAATGTTTCTCAGACAGGCTGTATCGGTATGTGCCGCCTAGAGCCTATTGTTGAGGTTTTAGAAGCTGGCAAAGAACGTGTAACATACGTTAAAATGACAGAAGAAAAAGCAAGAAAAGTAATTGCAGAGCATATTGTAAACGGAAAAGTTGTTACCGAATTTACAATTGGCGCTGCTGACAAATAATGAGGAGGTTACGGTAAATGGATTTTGCAAGAGCACACGTGCTTGTCTGCGGTGGTACCGGTTGTACATCCTCAGGCAGTGTGAAAATTATTGACGAATTTGAAAAGCGCTTAGCTGAAAACGGACTTGAAAAAGAAGTAAAGGTTATCAAGACAGGCTGTTTTGGTCTTTGTGCTTTAGGTCCGGTTGTAGTTGTTTACCCAGAGGGTGCATTCTACAGCATGGTTAAGGTAGAAGATGTTGAAGAAATCGTAAAAGAGCATCTTTTAAAGGGTAGAATTGTAAAGAGATTACTCTACGAAGAAACATTAGTAGATGAAAGTATTAAATCACTTAATGAAGTTGATTTTTACAAAAAGCAAAAGAGAGTTGCACTTCGTAACTGTGGTGTAATTGACCCTGAAAATATCGAAGAATATATAGCAGTAGACGGTTATCGTGCTTTGGGTAAAGCTTTAACCGAAATGACACCTGAACAGGTTATTGATGAAATTAAAAAGTCAGGACTTCGTGGTCGTGGTGGTGCAGGCTTCCCGACAGGCTTAAAGTGGATGTTTACAGCAAACGCCAATGGCGAAAACGGAAAATATGTTGCTTGTAACGCCGATGAAGGTGACCCGGGTGCATTTATGGACCGTTCTATCTTAGAGGGTGACCCACATTCAGTTATTGAAGCAATGGCAATAGCAGCTTATGCAGTAGGTGCAGACCAGGGTTACATCTACATTCGTGCAGAGTATCCTATCGCAGTAGAAAGATTAAAAATTGCAATAAATCAGGCTAAAGAATACGGTCTTTTGGGTGATAACATCTTTGGAACAGATTTTTGCTTTAATTTGGATATAAGACTTGGTGCAGGTGCGTTTGTATGTGGTGAAGAAACAGCCTTAATGACATCAATCGAGGGCTTCCGTGGCGAACCAAGACCAAGACCGCCATTCCCTGCAAATAAAGGTTTATGGCAAAAACCTACACTTTTAAATAACGTTGAAACATATGCAAACATTGCTCAGATTATACTCTATGGTGCAGATTGGCATACACAAATCGGTACAGAAAAGAGTAAGGGTACAAAGGTATTTGCTCTAGGCGGTAAGATTAAAAATACAGGTCTGGTTGAAATTCCTATGGGTACAACCCTTCGTGAAATTGTTGAAGAAATTGGTGGTGGTATCCCTAACGGCAAGAAATTTAAAGCAGCGCAGACAGGTGGTCCTTCCGGCGGTTGTATTCCTGCTTCACTTATCGATACACCTATTGACTACGATTCTTTGATTGAAATCGGCTCTATGATGGGCTCGGGTGGTCTTATCGTAATGGACGAGGATACCTGTATGGTTGATATAGCTAAGTTCTTCTTAGAATTTACAGTTGATGAATCTTGCGGTAAGTGTACACCTTGTCGTGTAGGTACCAAGAGAATGCTCGAGATTTTGGACAAAATCACAAACGGTAATGGTACACTCGAGGACATCGACAAGCTTGAAGAATTGGCAGAGGGTATCAAATCAACAGCGCTTTGTGGTCTTGGACAGACTGCGCCAAACCCGGTTTTAAGTACACTCCGTTATTTCCGTGATGAATATATCGCTCACGTAGTTGATAAGAAATGTCCTGCAGGCGTATGTAAAGCATTACTCTCATACAAGATTGACCCTGAAAAATGTAAAGGCTGTAGTTTATGTGCAAGAAGCTGTCCTGTTGGTGCAATTTCAGGTCAAATCAAGAGTCCGTTTACTATTGATACTGAAAAGTGTATTAAATGCGGTGCTTGTGAAAGCTCATGTAAATTTAATGCTATCAGTAGACAGTAATGGGAGGGAGTAAGATAATGGAAATGGTAAATATTAAAATAAATGGCATCGATATGCAGGTGCCGGAAAATTATACAATACTGCAGGCAGCAAAAGATGCCGGTATTAAAATTCCTACACTTTGCTTTTTAAAGGATATAAATGCAATTGGTGCTTGTCGTATGTGCCTGGTTGAAGTTAAAGGTGCAAAAGGCCTGGTTACAGCATGTGTTTATCCTGTAAACGAAGGTATGGAAGTGTTTACAAACACAGAAAAAGTAAGAAAAGCAAGAAAGACAGTTTTAGAGCTTACACTTTCTAACCATGACAGAAAATGTCTGACATGTAACAGAAACCAAAACTGTGAATTACAGAAGCTTTGTGATGAGCTTGGTGTTAAGGATATCGCATTTGAGGGTGAAATGACAGAACACCAGATTGATGATTTGTCAACATCTATCGTGCGTGACAATAACAAATGTATTCTCTGTCGTCGTTGTATCGCTGTTTGTAAAAAGGTGCAGACAGTAGGTGCAATAGATGCACAGGGCAGAGGCTTTACAACAAAAATCGGTTCTACATTTGATTTGCCTTTATCTGCAACAGATTGTATCAACTGCGGTCAGTGTATAACAGCTTGTCCTGTTGGCGCTCTTTATGAAAAAGACAGTATAAAGGCAGTTTGGGAAGCGATTGCAGACCCTGCACGTCATGTTGTAGTACAGACAGCTCCTGCAGTTCGTGCAGCCCTTGGCGAAGAATTTGGTATGCCTATCGGCTCACGTGTAACAGGCAAAATGGTAGCAGCTTTGAAAATGCTTGGGTTTGACAAAGTAGTTGATACAGATTTTGCAGCTGACGTTACAATTATGGAAGAGGGCACAGAATTTATTAACCGTGTTAAAAACGGTGGAAAACTCCCGCTTATCACATCTTGCAGCCCTGGTTGGGTAAAATTCTGTGAACACAATTTCCCTGAATTTTTAGACAATTTATCCAGCGCAAAATCACCTCATGAAATGTTTGGTGCGATATTAAAATCATATTATGCTGAAAAAACAGGCATTGACCCTAAAGACATTTATGTTGTATCTGTAATGCCTTGTACAGCAAAGAAATTTGAAGCACAACGCGAAGAATTGTCAAATGGCAAGTATCAGGACGTTGACGCTGTTATCACAACTCGTGAACTTGCAAAGATGATTAAAGAAGCAGGTATCGAATTCACAAATTTAAAGGATGCTGTGTTTGATTCACCGTTTGGTGATGAAGCAACAGGTGCCGGTGTTATATTTGGTGCTACAGGTGGTGTTATGGAAGCAGCACTTCGTACAGTATCAGAGGTACTGACAGGCAAAGAACTTGAAAAAGTAGAATTCTGCGCTGTTCGTGGCACAGAGGGCATCAAAGAAGCAACACTTAAAATCGGTGATTTAGATGTAAATGTTGCTGTTGCACACGGTCTTGGTAACGCAAGAGCATTGCTTGAAAAAGTAAAGAGTGGCGAAAAATCATACCACTTTATCGAAATCATGGGATGTCCCGGTGGTTGCGTAACAGGTGGCGGACAGCCGATAGTTTCATCTAAGACAATGTCTGAACTTGACCTTAAGGCACTTCGTGCTAAGGCATTATATGATGAGGACGAAAGCTTATCTATCAGAAAGTCACATGAGAACCCATACGTAAAAGAATTGTATAAAGAATATATGGGCGAGCCTTGTGGACATAAGGCACATGAGTTATTGCATACTCATTATCATAAGAGAGAAAAGTTAAATAACTAAATAAAAAAACTCAAGGGCTTGCCCTTGAGTTTTTTTATGCTTAAATGTAATTAGTCAATTGGGTTTCCGTCTTTGTCGAACAGAGGTAATTTTTCCAGGAAAATAATATCATCACGGTTTGCTGCATCGCCCTCTGCTAAAACTGTCATCTTGCCGCAGATGTTTCCGCCAACTGCACGAATGAGATTTTCTAAAGCTTTTAATGACTCGCCGGTGCTTATAACGTCGTCAACAATCAGAACACGTTTTCCTGACATAAAGTCCGCATCTGATTTGTCAACACACAAAATCTGTTCGTGGTCTGTTGTGATAGAATTAACTGTTACCTTAACAATATCTTTCATATAGAGCTTTGAGCCTTTTCGGGCTACTATGTATTTTTTTCCTGACTGACGTGACATTTCATAAGCCAGCGGAATACCTTTAGCTTCAGCTGATACAATAACGTCAAACTGTGGTGCACGTTTTAACAATTCTTCGGCAGCAGCTATCGTTATTTCAGTATCGCCAAACATAATAAAGCCTGCGATATATAATTCTTTATTTATTGGAAATAATGTTAAAGAGCGCTCAAGCCCTGCGATCTTCATCTCATAGGAAGTTTTCATATAAAACACACCTTTCAAAAAATGTTAGACTTACTAAATAATTTTACAAAACAAAATTCCATACGCATTAATTATAATAAATTTTACGATTTTAGTCAAGTAATTTGTAATAATGTGTAGAAATTAGAAAAAAATGCATTTTTTAAAAAAATAACTTGCTTTTTTTCCCCATATCATATAAAATAATGTCGTATAGAATTGTGAATATTTATTTTTGGAGGTTTATATATGATATCAGCAGGAGAATTTAGAAACGGTGTTACATTTGAATTTGAAGGAAACGTGTACCAGATTGTAGAATTTCAGCACGTAAAACCTGGTAAGGGTGCAGCATTCGTTCGTACAAAGCTTAAAAACGTAATTACAGGCGGTGTTGTTGAAAAAACATTCCGTCCTACAGAAAAAATGCCTAAGGCTCATATCGAAAGAAAGAGTATGCAATACTCTTATAACGATGGTGACCTTTACTACTTTATGGACAACGAAACATTTGATATGATGCCACTGGGTGCTGATCAGTTAGGTGATGCGCTCAAGTTCGTTACAGAAAATATGAACGTTACAATACTTTCATACAAGGGCAGTGTATTTGGCGTTGAACCACCTACATTTGTAGAACTTGAAGTTACAGAAACAGAGCCAGGTTTTAAAGGTGATACTTCAACAGGTGCTACAAAACCTGCTATCTTAGAAACAGGTGCACAGATTAACGTTCCTCTCTTTATCGACCAGGGCGAAAGAATCCGTGTTGATACAAGAACAGGCGAATACATGGAAAGAGTATAATTTATATTTTAGTAAATTTTGAAAGGAGATTTGTATTATGGCATATCTTTCAGAACAAGCAGCTTATTTAAAGGGTTTAGCAGACGGTATGAAAATCGAAGATTCTTCAAATGAGGGAAAGCTCCTGCTAAAGATTATCGAAGTTTTAGATGAAATGGCAGTTACAGTTGATGAGCTTGATGAAGAAGCAACAGAAACAGCAGAAAGACTCGAAGACATCGAAGATTGCCTTGATGAAGTTTGCGAAGACTTAGATGATATTTGTGATGACATCTACGATGAGTACGATGAAGATTACGACGATGATGATTACTATGATGATGACGAAGATTTAGATTTTTATGAGGTTGAATGTCCTAATTGCTCAGAAAAAGTTTATTTCGACGATGATATGATTGACGATGAGGTTTTGGTTTGCCCTAACTGCAACGAAAAAATCGAAATCGAATTTGATGAGGACGAAGAATAATGAAAACATGTTGTTTTACAGGTCATAGAAATATACCTTGTGATGCACGTGAAGAGATTTTGTCTGATTTAAAGGTTAAAATTGAAGAATTAATAAACCAGGGTGTCGCCGTTTTTATAAACGGCGGCGCTTTAGGTTTTGATACTTTAGCAGCCTTGACTGTTTTGGGGCTTAAAAACAAATATCCGAAAATTAAGCTTAAAATTTATGCCCCGCACAATCATCAAGCTTCAAGATGGAGTGATGACAATAAAAAAATCTATGATTATATACTCTCGCGTGCTGATGAAGTCAAGATTTTAGCCCCTTTTCACACACCTGAATGTATGCACGAAAGAAATCGTAAAATGGTAAATGACAGTGACTGTGTCATTGCTTACGTTAAAAAGAGCTCAGGTGGAGCATACTACACAGCAGCTTATGCTCTTGGCGAAGATAAAAAAGTATATTATATATAAAAAATACAAAACATCATTTTAGTTGTTTTGTATTTTTTTGTATAGAAATAATATTTAAATATAATGGAAAAATTCTATCAAATCCGTCAGTTTTTAATGTCCTGACATTTAAAAAAATAGTTGGTTTGCCACCTAAAGACTATATATCCAAATAAAACAAATCAAACAGTATAATTCTCCTTTGTTTGAAGATACTAACAATGTAATTTGAATCTAAAAGGAGTTTTATCTAATGAAAGCAACTGGAATAGTTAGAAGAATAGACGATCTTGGACGCGTTGTAATACCAAAAGAAATAAGAAGGACACTTAGAATAAGAGAAGGAGCACCTTTAGAAATTTATACCGGAAAAGACGGAGAAGTAATATTTAAAAAATATTCACCTGTAGGAGAGCTTGGTGAGTTTGCAGGAGATTATGCAGAGACACTTTCAAAAACAAGCGGATATCCGATTTGTATTACTGATACAGATAATATAATTGCGGTCTCCGGTGTTCCGAAAAGAGAGCTTACTGATAAAAAAATCAGTACAGATATAGAAAGAATAATGGAAGAAAAAATATCTTTTATTTCAAGAGGAACAGAAAAGAAGAATGTTGCGGTTATAGACGGAAATGAAAAATATACAGCAGGCGTAGTAGTTCCAATTATTTCAGAGGGAGATACCATCGGTTCTGTGGTCGTATTTACCAACGAACAACAACCAAAAATGAGTGAAATTGAGGAAAAACTCGCACAATCTGCCGCGACTTTTTTAGGAAGACATATGGAGCAATAATTTAAATATTAAAGGCTGTAGCAGACGCTGAAGTAGTCAATACTTTGTAGACACAAAAAAGAATATTTTAAGCTGCCTGTTCAAGTCTGTATTGAACAGGCGGTTTTCTTTTTAGTTTTCGCATAGGTTTTATGTAATTAAAATAGTGTATGGTTTCAACAATGACTT
>JAZRBM010000015.1:0-1472 GCA_045635085.1 Congzhengia sp.
GCGTAGGCATTTATGCAGAGATCCGCAGAGCGCTCAACTCGGGGGATATACTTAAGGCTCAGAATCTTCTCAATTCTGTGGAGGTTGCCGACAGAGGCGCTGAATGGAATTTCCTCGTGGGCTGCGTAATGCTCCGCAGAGGCTATTACGTAGACGCACAGAAATATCTCGATATTGCTTGCCAGATGGAGCCTATGAACGACGAATACCGCCGCGCTGCAGACTCTCTCCGTCAGAGATCGGGAGGCTTCGGTCAGGGATACAATACGACTAACGCGGGCGGCTGCTCGGGCTGCGACGTCTGTCAGGGACTTATTTGCGCTGACTGCTGCTGCGAATGTATGGGCGGCGATTTAATCAGTTGTTGCTAAAATGAGGAATCAGTATGACTAAAAAAATAACAATACCCGCAATAATGACGGCTTTAACGCTTGTATTTCTTTTCGGCTCATCATTTATACCGACAGGAAAAATAGCGCTTTTAGCACTTACATCTATGTGTATGCTGGTCACAGTATCAGAGTGCGGCACAAAATTTGCATGGCTTCAGTTTGTTGCCACATCACTTTTGGCACTTTTGTTTATTCCGTCAAAGGCACAGGTGTTTTTGTATATAGGAATAATCGGATACTACCCGATTCTAAAGCTCCACATAGAAAGCATACGCAGTTTAAAGCTCGAGTGGCTTGTTAAAATAATGTTTTTCAGTGCATTGTTGGTTATTTTTTACTTTGTGCTGAAATTTATAATTTTAAATTATTTATCGCTAGGTGCGATTATAGATTTAGTGCTTGCAAACACCGTTTTATCAGTAGTGATTTGCGAGATTGCGTTTGTTTTATATGACTATTTTTTAAGCTTTTTTGCCCGTTACTATAACGAAGTAATAATCAAAAAATTCAAACAAAGGTGATTAATATGAAAAATAAAATTTTGTCGTTAATTTTATGTGTCATTTGCGCAGGGTTTCTCTTTACAGCCTGTGAGAAGCCCAGTGGTGAGAAGGAACTTCCGATAGCGGAAATAAACCCAAATATCAAGAGCCCTGAAGGAAAGTTTTTTGAAACTAACAACGCTCCTGCAGTAGAAGGCGGTCTGGTTGCTATGGGCGATGATTACCTTAAAATTATGGTTGAGGGCAAAGAATATAAGTTCATAGCATCTGATGATGTAATAAGGAAAATAGGAATTTTTAACAAAGACGAAAATGATTTAAAAATAAAAAGAGGCACATTTTTGATGCTTATGTATGAGATAAAAGACGGAGAATATTTTGCAACAGATATAAGTATAGTAAATTCAAACTAAAAAAGGTGCAGTAGCATTTTGCTACTGAAGTAGTCAATACTTTGTAGACACAAAAAAGAATATTTTAAGCTGCCTGTTCAAGTCTGTATTGAACAGGCGGTTTTCTTTTTAGTTTTCGCATAGGTTTTATGTAATTAAAATAGTGTATGGTTTCAACAATGACT
>JAZRBM010000016.1:0-1881 GCA_045635085.1 Congzhengia sp.
TGGTATGATACCCCTAAAGTAGACAATGGAAATATCCAAAGTTTATTTTAGGGGGATTTTTATGTCAAAATCTAAATATAGTACGAATTGGAAAATAACTATTGTAAAGGAATATATATCTGGCAAAGGTTCATATAAGGACCTTGCCGAAGCAAATGGGATAGATGCAACGACATTACACGATTGGGTAACCAAATATAAAGCTCAAGGAGAATCCGGATTCATCGAAAATGTAGGTAATCGACACTATAGTAAGGAATTCAAGCAAAAATGTGTAGAAGCCGTGATACAAGGTGAAGGATCTGTCAGAGAAATTGTTGCAAAATATAATATTTCAGATAAACGTGTTCTCCGACATTGGATTATGTGTTATAATGCCAATATAGAACTCAAAGATTATGAACCAAAACGGGAGGTATATATGGCAGAAGCACGAAGAAAGACAACACTGGAAGAACGTAAAGAAATTGTGAGACATTGTATTGATCACAACAATGATTACAAAGGCACTGCATTAAAATATGATGTTTCCTACAGTCAGGTGTATAGTTGGGTTAAGAAGTTTAAGGAAATCGGAGAATTAGGGCTAGAGGATAAACGAGGTCACCACAAGAATGATGCTGAAATAGATGAGTTGGAACGACTTCGCCGAGAGAATTTGCGTCTAAAACGCCAACTTGAAGAAAAAGACAGGGTGTGTGAACTGTTAAAAAAAGTAATGGAATTCGAAAGGATGTGAGGCTTGGTAAAGTAAGATATGAATCTAAGTATTTGACAATAAAGTATTTTAGCGAGAACAAGGGATGGAGCATCCGTTGGATGTGTCAGCAATTGAAAATTACAAGAGCAGCTTATTATAAATGGCTTAACCGTGAAGTGCCAGAGGCAGAAAAAGAAAATATTCTTATAGCTCAACTTATTCAGGAATATGATGAACTTTTTAAACACATTTTGGGTTATCGACGAATGACAGACCAAATAAACAAATTTAACTATAAAAAGTATAGTAAAAATCGTATACACCGAATTATGAAAATGCTAAATATTCATTCTGTTATTAGAAAAAAGCGGAAGAAATACAAGTCTTGCGCACCAGAAAATGTTGCAGAAAATCTGTTAAATCGAGATTTCTATGCTAAAGCTCCTAACCAAAAATGGGTAACAGATGTAACGGAGTTTAAGTGGTATGAAGGGTCGGAAGTACACAAATTATACCTAAGCGCTATTTTAGATCTATATGACCTTTATCCAGTTTCATGGGTCGTAAGCAGGAGAAATGACAATAAGTTGGTGTTGGATACGTTCAAAAAAGCGATTCAGGACTACCCAGATGCTAAACCAATCTTTCATAGTGACAGAGGCTTTCAGTACACAAGTAAGGTATTTCAAAACAAGTTGCAATCGCAAGGGATACAACAATCTATGTCTAGAGTTGGCCATTGCATTGATAATGGCCCTGCTGAGAACTTCTGGAGCATTGTAAAAAGTGAGATGTACTATCTTAATACTTTTTCGAATGAAGATTCTTTGCGCAAAGCTATTGCTGAATACATAAGATTTTATAGCGTAGACAGGATTCAAAAACGATTCATGGGAAAGACGCCGTTGGAAGTTCGTACAGAAGCTCTTTCCACTGATACGCCGACACAATATCCGATTCCTGTGAATAAACGGATAGAGAAATACAGAGCACGTTTTGCTGCATAAATGATGAAAAAACAACCTTGAAGTTTCGCAAAAGCGTTCAAGTTGAATCGGTAGAAAATACAGCAAACTAACTATTGACTTTATAAACAAATATCCGAGAACATATAATTGTTCTCGGATACATAGTAAAATTTTTTATTTATTTTCCTGGTCTACTTGACAAGGGGCAGTGCA
>JAZRBM010000017.1:0-122380 GCA_045635085.1 Congzhengia sp.
AGTCATTGTTGAAACCATACACTATTTTAATTACATAAAACCTATGCGAAAACTAAAAAGAAAACCGCCTGTTCAATACAGACTTGAACAGGCAGCTTAAAATATTCTTTTTTGTGTCTACAAAGTATTGACTACTTCAGTCGTATCAGCATGGTACGGCTTTTTTGTTTGCAAAAAAGGAGGTCATAAAATGCAAAAACTAAAAGGTAAATTCACAACTATACTCAATAAGATTATCACTGATAAAAGTATCAGTGGGAACGAATTCAGAATATTGTGTTACCTCTGTATGAGGTCAGGGAATAACAACTCTTGCTTCCCTTCTCTTGATACTATACATCAGGATACAGGTATCAGTTTAACAACAGTTAAAAACACGATACCAAAATTAGTTAAGGCGGGCTATATCATAAAGGTTAATCGCAAAAAAAGCAACGGCAGTTCAACATCTAATCTGTACCGATTAACAAATAAAGTGTTTGAATAATTGGTGGTTGTTTTTTGACTTAGGTGGTGTGAAAAACGGCTACAAATAATACTAAGTTAATAATAACATAGGGTTATTGGATAAGAATAATATATCCAATAAAATAAAACGATGATCTAATTGATTAGCTCCTCTTGTAGAGATTTGCAAATCAATTATTTTTTTATTCCAATATCCCTAAAAATTATCGGACACGAGAATTTGAGTTTTTTCCCAGACTTGGTCTGGGGCAAGCATAGCGTCCGGCTGTCCGCCTGCCGCGTTGTGTCGCCTTGACGGCACACTATTCGGGCAGAAGCCCGGACCCACTTTGATGAAGGAGGTAATATAAATGTCAAAAAGAAAAAGAGATAAGACATTAACAATACGAGTTACAGAAAAAGAAAAGCAATTTATTCAAAAGCGTGCAGACAAAGCAGATCTAAGTGTTACAGATTATATGGTCAGACTTTCCAACGAAACGCCCATCTATATTCCCGTCGATATGCAACCATTTTTATTAGAATTTAAGCGTATCGGTAACAACATTAATCAGCTGACACGGAAGGTCAATGCGAAGGTGTTTTACTCATATAATTTCGAAGAATTTATCAGTGCGATTAACAAATTAAATGATCGCATTGGAGAGATTGCGAGGCGAGATTAATGGCAACAGTAAATGTAATTCCTGAAGCAAAACAACGCCCAAGCGCAATGCGTGGTCTCATCAATTATTGTCTGCGAAAAGAGAAAACGTTTGATGTGAATTCAGGCAGAAAATTAATCACCGGAATTAACTGTATTGGCGAAAATGTCTATGCAGAATTTATGACAACAAAAGCAGTTTATCATAAAGAAACCGGTATGAATTTCTATCATTTTTCTCAATCGTTTTCACCTGAAGAAAAAATTACACCTGAACAAGTACACGAGGTTGGAATTGAGTTTGCTAAACGAGCTTGGCCGGGACATGAAGTTTTAGTTTGTACACATATGGACGAGCCTCATTTACATTCAAATTTTGTTGTTAATTCTGTGAATTTTGAAAATGGTTCTAAGATACATTTTACTCCAAATTCCCTAAAGGTTTTAAGAGATATTAGTGATGAAATTTGTATCAGTCATGGCTTCTCTGTGCTAGCACCTTATCAAAAAGGCGGCAGAAGTATTTCAACAAGAGAATATCGTGCTGCAGAAAAAGGTCAAAGCTGGAAATTCAGGCTTATAAGTGATATTCAAGAGAGTATGAAATATAGCTGTAATCGAAGTCAATTTACAAAAGAAATGGCAAAACGAGGATACCAAATGAGATGGACAGACGAAAGAAAAAATATTACTTTCAGTTGTCCAAATGGAAAACTATGCAGGGATATTAAACTGCATGATGATAAATTTTTAAAGGAGATGATTGAGAATGAATTCAAGATACGAGAACAACTCGCAAAAGAACTTTTCGGTACAAGAATTAATCAACAAGAACTCTTCAAATCTGGGGAAACTTTCACAACAGACTTATCAGGTAGAGATATGTTCTATACCGAAGGAACAGAGGTCAATCGAGATACAATTGATGAAGGACATGGTAGAATTTCAACCGAAACTGTACGAAAAGATTTCGAAGTTGGCAACGAGCGAAATGATAGACGAGAATCAGATCGACCTGATGAATCAGTTATTGCAGAAGCTGGCGGATATGACCAACTATATTCAGAGAAAACACGCAGAGACAGTGAAGGATGTGGAGAATATTTTGAAACAGGATGGGAAAATGAGAGAGAATTTTATTTCAGAGTTCTCCTCGGAGATGAGAACCAACTTGGAAGAATTGGAGGAAGCGACAGATATGTTGAAGCAACACTTGCTGAAGTTCCTGGCGATAACAGTAGGAGCGGCAACCTTATTCTCGATGCTGGTGTCGGTACTCTTACAGCTCTGGCTTCGCTGATGGATAACGACCAAGACGATGATCCAGAAGAGAAGAAAAAGAAACTCGATGCCAAGGATGCGGGTTCAAATGTTGGGTTTGCATTAGGTAGTGCCATAGGTCTTGCAGCTGCTCTTATAGCAAAGAGCAAAAAACAAGATGAGGACATAACCGAAACCCCGACAGAAGAACCTGATGAGTCAGAGAAAATCGACATTGATACATACAAAGAAAATGATGACTTAGATGAAGATGAAGGTTTCAAGTTGGAGATGTGATGTAAGCGGACTCGTTCCGCTTCTCCTCTTCTAAAAGCCAATATTCAAAATTTGTATTTCACCTTGACAAATTATAAAAAATAGAATATAATATATACAAAGTTGCCACAATGCAAATTTGTTTGAGGTGGAAATATGAATAGAACAATTAAAAATTACGATAAGATAATTGAGGCACTTTCTCCGATAACAAAGCAAGCTGAAGTGCTACAAAAATCTATTTCTCCAATGACTAAAATGGTTGAAGAAATTCAAAAACCTTTTAAGGTCATTAGCGATAATGCAAGGATAACTGAAAATCTCACCAAAGGATTGCAAGGCCTTATTCGTACAACGGAGCTTAATAATCTTGGTATATATTCAAAAGATATAGGTGATCTTCTAAAAGCCGGATATATCGAGCGAGTAAAACAAGGTTATTATAGGCTTGTTGAGCATACAGAAAATGATAGCGAGGCAAAGCTAATTGGTGAGCTTTACCCTGATGGAATAATATGTATGACCTCTGCTCTATTCTATTATGGATATAGCGACAGAACTCCGCTTACCTGGGATATTGCAATAGACAGAAATGTTTCAAAGGCAAGATTTAATATAGATTATCCTTATGTAAAACCTTATTATATAGATAAATCACATCTTGAATATGGAATTACCGAAGCAGAATATGAAGATTGCACTCTAAAAATTTTTGACAAAGACAGACTTATATGTGAGTGTATCAAACATGAGAATAAGATGGAGCGAGAAACTTACAACAAGGCAATTATAAGCTATATAAACGATACTACTAAAAATATAACTAACCTTTTGGAATATGCTAAAAAACGCAATATTCACAAAAAAGTGAGAGAGCGAATTGGAGTGTGGCTATAATGGATAAAGGTGCATCAATTATTACAAAACTAAAAAACAAAGCTAAAGAAACAGGTAAACCATTGCAGGTGCATTTGCAGTTGTTCTGCCAAGAGGAATTTTTGAGAAAACTCTCTATCTCTAAATATGCAGACAATCTTGTATTAAAAGGCGGACTTTTTATTTATACGCTTACAAACTTTGAAAGCAGAGCTACAATAGATGTTGATTTTCTTATGCGACAGCTTCCCAATAGCATTGAAGAAATAGAGAAAATAGTATTAGACATTTTATCTGTAGATACAGGAAATGATTTTATTGAACTTACGGCAAAGGCATTTGAAACTATATCTCCCCAAAGAAAATATACAGGTGTTTCCTTTCAGATAATTGGTAAGATAAAAAATACAAGAACACCTTTTAGTGTTGATTTAGGTGTTGGGGATATAATCGTACCTAAGGCCGAAAAGAGAGTGATTCCTGTTCAACTTGATGAATTCACAAAACCGGAGATAAGTACATATTCTCTCGAAAGCACGATTGCCGAGAAATTTGATGCGATGCTACAAAGACTTGAAATGACAAGCAGAATGAAGGATTTTTATGACATATATTACCTTTCTAATATGTTTGATTTTGACGGACTAAAATTACAGGAAGCGATTTTTGAAACCCTTCAAAATCGAGGTACAGCATATAGCAGAGATAGTCTTAATCAAATTGCCGAACTTGCAAATGATACCGAAATGATTTCAAAATGGAATTATTTCTTAAGAACTATCAAAATGGGCGAACTTGATTTTGGCGAAGTTGTTGATGCAATGGTACATTTCTTATCCCCTGTATGGCAGGCTATTCTTGATGAAGACGAGCTTTTGAAAAAATGGGATAAAGAAAAAAACAAATGGATATGAAAGGTTTTACATAATGGAGGCAGATGATAATGTGGTTTGATAACCCTATATGGAAGGATCTTGAAAGAATAAATAATTTACATAGACAAATAATGAAATCTCCGGTATCAGAGCTAATGGAACAATTCAATCGACGAGAAGCCATGATTCAAAATATGGCCAGAACCATGATGAATCCGGCTTGGCAATCAGCGTTGTCTCAGGCTGATAAGATTTCACAAATAGCATCAAGTGCTGCGGTTTTCAAAGATATAGGAATTATAAATAGTGCAGCCATAGCAATAAAGCCGTCGGTCATGAATATGTTACATGATTATACAGAATTATTTCCCAAGGTTGATATCACCGAAAAAATTCTTGCTTCTGCTACGGCCCTAAAAAGCTTTACCTCTATAGCAGAACAAATAATGATAAACCCAGTAGCAGATGCATTGAGCGCCTTGACAAAAATAGATTTTGACATATTAAATTCGTGCGATATTGGCATTGACAACGTGGATTTATGTCAAGATGGACTTTTAATCAATAACGAAGTATATACCATAGAAGAAATACAAGATAATATTGTTGAAACTGCCAAGGAAATATCTACTGGCATTGATACAAAGAATTTAAGCGAATCAATAAAGAGAAAATTTCTTGCATTTATTGCATTCTTGAATATAATTTTGACTTTATATGGTACGGGGGAAATGTGTAAAGATATCAACGAACATATCATTACTCCCGTGCTTCAAAGTATTCCAGATGTCGCATGTATAGAATATGTAAAAGTTGAAAAAGCATATATCAAGAACGAACCCAATTCAAAAGCTCAAAATATTTGTGAAATTTTATATGCTGAGCCAGTTGAAATTGTAGAAGAAATAAAGTTTTGGAGAAAAGTAAAATACCATATAGATGGACAAGAAGTTATAGGATGGATATCAAAAATTAGTATTGGTACGGAAGATGATATAAACAAGTAAAAAGTTATTATAAAGTTGGAGGTGTACTATGCATTTGACACTTATTGAAAACGGATTAGATTCATTACGCAAGGGGTATGAATCGCTAAATAATTATGACAATTTATTGGATTCCGGTGGAGATGAATTACAGAAATCGTTTGCCTTAAAAAGTGCGATAATTCAAACCCATCATGGAATTGAGATATTAATGAAATATATTTTGGCTAGTCAAAGCGAATATCTTATATTTTCAAACATTGATGATAATGTAAAAAATGCATATAAGGAAAAGTATCAAAAAGGACTGAATAGTGTATTTGAAACTTCTGTTATTGATAAAGTACATACAGTAACATATTTAGAAGCGTTTGAAAGATTAACTAATATTTGTAATCATAAGTTCCCTAAAAATTTTGCAGAAAAAATCACAAAACTTAATTTGTTTAGAAATAGATTAACTCATGCTGAGATTAGTATAGATAATCAAGAAATAGTTATGCTATTCAATGAGTTGATAGATCAAATTGATATTTATTTTTTCAATCAAATTGGTGAAAAATATAAAACTTTGAGTGGATATAGTGATTTAATTAAGAATTATGAGAAATATACAGAGTGGTTAAAAGAACAAAACAAGCTACTTAAAGCTGAGGCTATTGATAAACTAACTAATATTTTTCAAAAATTACAGATAAATATGGGTGTGAATGAGGTTAAAAGAATCGAAGATATAAATTTGTGTACAAAATTTATCGAAGAATTATATTTAACAGGATTTAAATTTGGTACAGATCTTTATAATATGACATGCTCTGGAGACGTATCGGAAATCAAAAGGATAGACGATAAGCATTTTTCTTTGTTTTGTAAGGATAATAACGGAGAGGAAATATTTAAATTTAAAAGTATTATAATATATAATCCGGAATTTGATTCAAATTTTTCTCCAATCTTTATATTTGAAGCGGATGATGACGATGATATTACCGAGGCAGAAAATTTAGTCAAAAGAGAGGAATATTCAAAAAAGGGGAAATACTTAATTGATGGATTAAAAATATCAACACAAGATGATATAATTATTGACTGCGACCAACTACATGAGATGTATTACAAACTTGATAATGAACCAATAGATTTTAAATTTCATCATGTTTGTAAATATCTGTCTAAATGTATGTTTTGTATGATTAATATACAAGGACTAAATTATGGTAGATTTAATGAACTAATAGCACAAGAATATAATACTGATGGAGCAGTATTTGAAAGAAAACTACGAAGAACTCTAAAATAATTTTTGTTGTATTTGCTGAATAGACTTTTGGGAGTTTATATGATATTGTTTGTGTTGCCAAAGGAGGTGACACGAATGGCGAAATATACATTAGAGGACATTATGTATGGAGACAAGTACGGCATTGAAAGTGCAGTGGTTGCTGAAGTATTCAAACAGGTTCAACAAGGGACGCCAGTAAAAGAACTTAAAGAAAAACTTAATATGCTTTATATCAAGCATACATTACTTGCAGCAAAGAGGATGCATGATGAAGGCGATTGTATTTCGAATAACGAAATTACAATCGCCTTTTAATATGCAAACCAAACGCAAATCATTGACAACTCTTATATATTTTATCGTTGGTGGTAAAATAAAACTAAAGGAGTTGATTCAAAAATGAGAAAAATTACAAATGAATTAATAACAAATTTTAAAGAATATTTGATTGACGAGGAAAAGTCGGTAGCAACACTTGATAAGTATATCAGGGACATAATTGTATTTATGAATTGGTCCAATGACCGAGAATTGGGCAAAAGTCTAGTGCTTGAGTACAAACAAGAGATAATAGAAAAATATGCACCGACAAGTGTAAATTCAATTATATCATCCCTAAACAGTTTCTTCGTATATAATGAGTGGTATGACTTGAAAGTGAAATCTATTAAAATTCAAAAGCAGATTTTTGCTAACAAGGACAAGGAACTTACTAAGGCGGAATATGAAAGATTACTCAAGGCTGCTAAGAGTAAAAATAATCAGAGATTGTATTATTTGATGCAGACAATTTGTTCATCAGGCCTGAGAGTATCAGAATTAAAGTATGTAACTACAGATGCCATAAGATGTGGTCAAGCAACCATAAACTGCAAAGGCAAGATGAGAATTGTTATACTCCCAAAGCAACTTTGCAAAATGCTAAAAGAATATATAAAAGAAAATAATATAAAAAGCGGTTCTGTGTTCGTAAGTAAAAACGGAAAGCCGCTTGATAGATCAAACATATGGTCTGATATGAAAAAACTCTGCGAAAGTGCCGGGGTGTCAAAAGATAAGGTATTCCCACATAACCTTCGCCATTTGTTCGCTCGCACCTACTACACGCTTCAAAAAGATGTAGTAAGACTCGCTGATATCCTCGGTCACTCGAATGTAAACACAACAAGAATTTATACAATGGAAAGCGGAATTGTGCATCGTCAGCAATTACAGCAACTGGGACTTCTGCTGTGCTGAAATAAAAAGACCACATAATACGGATTATGTGGTAGAAGTAATTATAAAATACATAATTTTACCACTAAATTATACTACAAAACCCTCGATATGTCAATGATTGCGGAACATTTTTAGAAATTTTGTGCAACTGCACAAATCAATGCAAAACAACAAGACCAATGGCAAAAAAATAATGCTAATTGGTCTAAAAGTCGTTAATTCTATAAACTAACAATATATCTAAACCTAGTCAGACATACTATATCTCATCTCTCTATACCACATAATCCGTATTATGTGGTAGCTTATGGTGATAAATATGAAATGGAAAATTATATTAGGAGTATTATGCTTCCTACTTATAGGGTTGCCGGTACATGCAAGTGACGATATGTATATCGTTAAATTTAATAATCAGATACAAATTTTTAACAAAACCGAAAATGCCACTCTTCCTCACAGAAAGTTTTCCAGTGTTTCCTATGAAGAACTTCAGGAACTCCTGGATATGGGTGTAGTTGAGTACTATGAACCGGATTGTGAAGTTAAATTGTTTGAAGATTACTATAGCTCAAACGCTGAACATTCACAATGGAACTTATCTGCAATAAGCATTGAAAAGGCATGGGATATTGGTTGCTATGGCAATGATGTTAAGGTTGCGGTAATAGATTCGGGAATATATAATCATCCCGATTTGAAAAATAAAGTGTTGCAAGGCTACAACTACATTGATAATTCAATGGATACAACCGACAATATTGGGCATGGTACATATGTTTCAGGAATTATTGCGGCTGAGTGTAATGATGAGTATATAACTGGAATTGCACATCAGGTCAAAATTATCCCACTAAAATGCTTTGATAATGAAACCAAAACAACAGCATCTATGATTGCTAATGCTATCTATGATGCCATAGATATTTATGATTGCGACGTTATCAATATGAGTTTTGGAATGGATGAAAGCTTGACAAACAGAACCTTACAACTCTCTGTTGCCTATGCAATTCAAAACGGCTGCATTGTCGTAGCTTCCGTTGGTAACGATGGAAGTGATAAAGAATATTATCCTGCAAAGTACGATAATGTGATTGGTGTGGGTTCGATAAAAGAAACAAGAGAATTTTCGTGGTTTTCTCAGCGAAACGGTACAGTTGATGTTGTTGCCCCTGGCGAAATCGTTCAAAGCGTTTCTATAGAAGGATTTGATAAGGATTCCGGGACTTCATTTTCTGCTCCTCACATTTCCGCCATTGCTGCTATTGTGAAATGTATAGATCAAGAAATAACTACACAAGAGTTTATGAGGCTTATAGAGACTACTTCAACAGAATGTGAGGCAGATACAAACATTGGATATGATTTTTATTATGGATACGGAATTGTAAACGCAGAAAAGATTGTAGATGAAGTGTTAAAGGAAACGCCGGTGTTTTTATCACCTATAACTAACAATATTGCAAAAGTTTATAATAACTCTGGCGAAAAACTTATGGCAACAGGCATTGTTGCAAACTATGCGAATAACGGATTATTAAATGTTAAGCTTTGTGATGTAGAACTGCAGCCTTACGGAATTCAAGAAATACCTTATGTTCCGGAAGGTGCACTAACCAAAGTAATGTTATGGGACAGTCTGGAAACAATAACTCCCCTGTACCAAGCAAGAGAATATAAATCAAATTAACATAAGGAGGAATATGTTATGAGAAAAATTTTATCAATGATATTGGCAATAGTGATGGTATTATCTATATTGCCTATGTCAGCATTCGCAACAGAAGATGTTGCAGCGCCTACCGAAGTTTCAAATGAAGTAAATGAAATTCCGGAAAACTACGGAACGGAGGTGGATTTAGGAAATAACTTTTATTATATTGAAGACGGAAGATTATATTATTCTTCAAATAACGGAAAATCGAGGACGATAGATTATGATGTTACATGGGTTGTCGAAAATAATGGAAATGTTTATTATTCAACGATTGATGGACACAATACATCATATATATATAAAATAGGAGAAGAAACAGAAATATCGAAAATTTTCTGTCCTGTTGAGTGTTTTGATGTAGATGGTGAAAATGTGTACTATTCCTATAATGGTGAAATAACAATGATTGACACTAATGATAATTGTGAAACTCATATAGGGATGTTTGATAAAGAAGCGGTTGCATTCTTAGTCAATAATGGTGAAATTGAGTTTATTAAAATAAAAAGAGAAGAAGCAGGTAGCGAACCTGTTGAGCTTCAAGCAGTTAATGAAAAAACGATTAAAGCAAGAATAGAAGAATTAAAAACAATGCTTGTAGGAAAGTGTTTTACAACAACTCAAAACACTTGTGGCAACTCGCAGTGCAACACCTGTAAAAATACAAACATTGTAAAAAGTGACTGGTTTACAGCTAAGTTTGGAACGGGAATATCTACATCGCAATTTGCACAGTACTATTATTTTGCAAATGACTATGATTATACCGTAGGTGGCCCTACCCTAGGTGAATGGTCATGTGCTGGTTTTGCTTCGTTTGCAGAATGGTATATTTTCAAGAATTCTAATACTGATTCAGTAAAAACAGAATTTGTAAAAGTGTGTTCAATGTCTGAGGTTTCTAAATACGCTAAGATCGGCGATATGCTAAGAATTAAATGGACAAAATCAACTGGTGGGTTGAGTTGGCATAGTGGAATATACTTAGGACAAAATAATTCTAGCTCTGTATATATTTTAGATGGGAATGGCGGAAACGTTCGTTGTCAGGTTGATGTTCACGATTTTTATGGCTCGGCGGTTGTAATAACAAGAGCAAAAAATAGCGGTGCACAAAACAATTCAATTTCGCAAGGAAATACAGTTAAACCAGAACCTTCTCAACCGCAGCCACAACCGCAACCTGCGGCAGATAAAAACATATACATTGATATTACAAAAGCACCAGGCGATAATTTTATAGCGCAGAGATTCAATATAGAAGGAACAATAAAGTCAAGTTATCCTATAACTTGGATTACTGCATGGTTAAAAAACACAACAACTGGTGAGCAACTTGGATATTATAATCAAGCTACGTCATATCAGACAAAAAATTATGTACTAAAAGACAGTGCCGTTGACTATGCTATGCCTTTTTCAAAATGCGTTACACCTGGTACTTATGAACTTGCGATAGGAGCAGCTAATAGTGCCGGTGTGAGTGGTGTTTATACATATAAGTACTTTACTGTAGTGGGGGGGACATTAAAACAACCACAGTTCAGCAATAGTTCAATAGAAGAAGGACAAAAAGTGTCTATAACTAGTCCGGATAGCGGAAACATCAGTTATAGTTTAAACGGACAATATGGTGGCTCGGGTGCTTCAATATCTAGGTCATTAAAAACACCTGGTGTTTTCAATTTTTCGGCATGGGTAACAAAAGATGGTTACACTCAAAGTCCTACAAAAGAATATTCAGTTTCTGTTAGTAAAGTTGCCACCCCAATAATTAGTGACGTGAAATATGGAGCTAATAATGCATCAGTTACAATTTCGGGGAGCGGAGATATTTATTATACCAAGAATGGAAAGACTCCTAGCAAAAGTAGCAGTACTTATACTGGCACGATTTACCTTGATGAATCAACAACAATAAAGGCTTTTGCTACTACATATGGTAAAGTAAACAGCGATGTCGCAACAAAGTATATTTCCGTTTCTGCACCCGATACTCCAACTGGATTAAAGCTGGAAAACACAAAATCCAAGATCGCTCAAGGTAAAACTGTAACAGTAAAATGGGATGAAATGGACCGTGCAACAGGTTACGAGGCAAGGCTTTATTATGATGGTGAAGCTGTAGGCAAGCCATATACCACAAAAGGTACAACAGCTTCGTTTAAGCTTGATAAAGTAGGAGAATACACCGTTAAAGTAAAAGCGAAAAACTTTATGGGAGCAAGCAAAGAAACTGAAGGTGTAATTGTAGAATCAATGGCTCCGGTGACTGTTACATTTGTAGATAGGATTATTAGAGAAGGCGATATAACTGATGAAGTTGTTGAGCAAATTCAAGAAAATATCAATAGACATTATAAAGACTCTCAAAATCCAGAAGATCATACAAAACTTATCGAAGGAAATGTTATTTCGGTTCAAGAAATAGATTATGATTCTAAACCTAGTATACCTGCATGGGAAGATAAAACCGGGCTTAGTAGACAGTATTTTGATGGTGAAGCTTATGCTGCAGCTACCGAAGACAAAACTGTATATGCGTATTATAGTGTAAAAAGTTATTCCGTACAGTTTTGGAATTATTGGCGTGACTATTCTGAAAACAACGAGCAAATAGGTCCAACACAAACGGTGTTGTATTCTTTTAGTGCAGAGCCCCCTACAAATGTAGAAGCACCAACAGGATACATATTAGCTGGTTGGAATGTTGACGGCAAAGTAAGTGATTGCTATGATTTTACGTTTGTTGATGGCAATATGAAACTTGAGACTGTATATACTTGGGAAAATATTGAATTACCAGTTATTCTTGAACTTGTAGGAGCAAAGCGCGGAAACACCTGTGAATCTTATGACATTACCCTAAAATACATAAATAACAATTTAAAAGATACTCAAGCTCGTATAATTATAACATTATACACGGCGGATAATAAAGTTGTTTACACAGCGACTGAAGATGTGGATTTGATGTCAAGAGACGCAGGTATATATTACACTGAAACAATAACTGCAAATTATGCCGATAAAGTGTCAAGAATTTCTGCGGTAATGGTACAAGTCAAAGATGAGATGACTGGTGGGGCTATATCCGAAATGATTAGCACAACAGACATTGAAATGCCGACCGCGGAAACTTATTGGGGCAAATGGTCAGATTGGAGTACCACAGAACCAAGTAGTATCCCAGAATATAATGAAAATGGTGTCCAAGGAATTGAAAGAGCAGTAGAAACACGAACAGAATATAGATACAGAAATAAAGATTATACTTCTTCTGCTTCAAGTAGTCTTTCTGGATGGACTAAATATAACACGAGACGAACGGGTTGGGGCGGCACACAAGGTCCTGTATATTCTAATCCAAGCAATGGCTCTAGAAATGTTTGGAGTGAAAGTTATGTAACATCTTCAAATTATAAGAATGTATATCGTTATTATCGATATACTCAATACAACAGCCCTTGTTCTACATGGGGAGCAGCATATTCAGCTTATCCATATTATTATGAATTTGAGTATGATCAACCATTAACATTAATACCTGGTAATACTTACTCATATTATCAGTGGTGTGGATGCGGAGTTTCAGGAGGATATCATACGGTATATTCTGTAAACTATAAAGGGGAAGCTTATCCCGCAAGTAAATGGGTTTCTTATAACTATGGCACAAGATGGTATTATCAAGAACCAATATATACATATGACTATTGGAAATGGGGCAGTTGGTCAAATTGGAGCGACACAAAGGTATCTGGTGATGAAACTCAAACCAGAACAGTTTATCGCTACAGAGATAAGTTCAATAGTTATGAGGGATATGATCCATCAAGAGATAGCCAACTTGAAGAAGAAACTATAAAGACATATCCAATGTCCGGTAACATTTTAGGCTTGGAAAATGATTACAACGGTAAATTGGCTACAGTTTTGGTGTACAAAAAAACTAACACCGACCCGACACAAGAACAACTTGAATATGTAGAACAAATAACATTGGGAGAAAATAATTCCTATTCGTTTGTCATTAATCCAAAAGATGAAATAGATTACAATAAAACTGGTGACTATATTGTGACATTATCAATTGAGGGTTGTGATAAACTTGCAAACATTGATATCATAAAAGCTCCTATACCACAGCAGATTGTCACATTTCAGAATTATGACGGAACTGTGTTAAAGGACTCTTATGGAGATGATGTTGTAATCAGTGTAGATCATGGCGGTAGCATTGATGTTTATAACATCCCAATACCATCTAAAGAAGGTCATACATTTGTTAAATGGGATAAATCTTTAATCAACATTGATGCAGATATGACTGTTGCTCCTATTTTTGCGAAAAATATATACAATGTCGTATATGTTGATTATGAAAACAAAATTACCAATATGGTAGAAGTTCAGTATGGTAATCCTATCACGTTGCCTGAGGTAGAAGAGATAGAAGGTAAAGTCTTTAACGGATGGGATATTGAAAACTATAAATATCTTGAAGAAAGTAAAGCTGATATGGAAATATTTACTTCAAGGGATGAGGAACCGTATTATAAAACAGTTGATCATAACTATGTTTTAGTTTCGCAATATGATCCTGAAATAGATCAAATAGAAGACGAAACACTGTATTATAAATATTTTAGCGGTTCCAATGCTATAGTAACTGAAAGTGAAGTTGTGACCGCTAAATGGGATTCTCTAAAATATACTGTAACTTTCTGTGATTTTGATGGAAATGTTGTTGATGATGAGTTGGGTATTCAAACCATAGCTTACGGAGAATCGGCACAGTTGCCAGAAATGGTTGAAAAAGATGGCGAATTATATGCATGGGATTTAACAAATGAGGCATGGTGGAATGTAACAAAGGATATGATTGTTTATCCATATGTCCCACAGACCAAATTTGTGGCAGCACCTATGATATCAGCACCTACTGATACGACAGGTACGTTCCAGGCCGAACTTATTAAGGGAGACGAAGAAGGAAAAGTATTCTACACCATAAACGAACCAATTTCCGAAAAAAATGCACGAGATTTTGCAGATATGGTTTCTGCAAATGAAAAAAACAGTCCAGATGATAGCAGTAGTCAGGTTCAGTTGATGTCCATCGACATGCAGAATGAAAATGAAAATGTAGTATCAACTGTTTCTGGCCCCCCAACGGCGATTGAAATGATACAAGAATACGAGGAACCTATAACAATTTGGGAGGGTAGCATTGTTTATGCATTTACTGTTGATAGCGAAGGGAATATAAGTCCGATTTCTGTTTTCTATTACGATAATAATCAGACTGATGAGACAAACGGTGCAAATGAATATGTTCCTAAAAATGATGAACCGCAAATTGTAATGGCTACAATTGATGCTAATCCAGGAGAAACGGTTACTGTTCCTATAACTATAAAAAATAGTCAGGGCCTTTCAAGACTTCATTTAATGCTCGGGTATAACGCGGAAGACATTCATTTGGATAATGTTGAAAATGGTGATGTGTTCGAAGACGGTGCATTTACTCATGAAACTAACGAAGATGGTACATGTAAATTTACTTGGGAAGAATCATTTGACGTAAAACAAGATGGAACACTTTTGTATTTGACATTTACAGTTAATGAAGATGCAACAAAAGATAAATATTTACTTGATTTATCAGTTGAATATTCTGGTGATTCCAATGAAGAAGAATGGTATCTTGTGACTGTACCTGGTGCAATTGTAAGAGATAAATCAATTCTTGGCGATGTAAACGGTGACGGCGAAGTTGACTTTGCAGACGGTATTCGTATCTTGAAACACGATGTTGGACTGATAGATTTAACCGGCGATGCTTTGGTTACAGGCGATGTAAATGGTGACGGCGAAGTTGACTTTGCAGATGCTATTCTTGTCCTCAAGTTTGATGTTGGTTTAATTTCTTCGTTTAAGAAATAATTGTTATGTATAAGGGTGCATACAATGTATGTGCCCTTATATCAAAAATTCATAGAAAGGAATATGCAGATGAAAAAAATACTAAGTTGCATTTTGTGCTTTATTATTCTTTCGTGCAATATGGTTGCTTTTGCTTCAACATCACCGACAATAAGCCTTGTTTGTAATGGGACTGTCAATTCGGAAGAGACTTTTGATGTATATGTTACAGTTACAGAAAACTCAAACATTTGTGGTGGCAGAATAACAATAGGTTATGATAATACTGCATTGGAAATCGTATCAGTAGCAAAGGGAACTTTATTAAGTGGAGTATCTTTACAAGAAAATCTTGCTTATACTGCATCCTCTGCCAGAATAAGTTGGTCTGGTGTTAGGAACATAACCTCCAGTGGAAATCTTTTGAAGGTAACATTCAAAGCAAAAACATTATACGAAGATGTAAATGCTTCCATTTTTGTACAAGAAATGAAATTTGCCGATTTTGATGAAAATGTTATTTCTTGCGTTCAGGAAAATACATCTGTTTTGATTAAGGCAAAACCGCTACCTACATTTTCAGTTGAATGTCCAGAGGAAGTACTAATTGGTTCAACTATTGATGTTAAGGTTAACATCACTGAAAATTCGTGTGCATTTGGTGGCAGATTTGATCTGGTCTATGATAATACCAAATTAGAAATTGTTTCGAATAAAATAGAAATAGGGGGCATTTTATCAGGAACATCAGCTTTTGCAAACCCAAGGGGAGATAATAAAATTAGATTGTCTTGGGCAGGAACATCCGAGTTACTTGCTGGTGGCACAGTGTTAACAGTACAATTTAAGATTTTACAAGTGCCGGGAGAGGCATTGTTTTCGTTCGAAAGCCAAAGAATGACAGGTGATAATGACACCGCTATCCAGCTCTCTGTAATTGGAAACTCGCTGAATGTAGTAACTGAACTTGTTTGTACTACTAAAACTACATACATTGAAGAGAATGGTAAGTGGAAATTCACCAGCACAATAAAAAATTGCCCGGAAACAGCAATAATTTTTGTTGCACTATATGATGAAAACAGTCTGATTGATATATCTGAAATAACAGATATATCAAATGATGTATCAAAAGATTTGTATGTTAAAAAGTGTACTTTTGAGAAGGCAAAGGTATTTATATGGGAATCTCTTGAAACATTAGTTCCAATATCGGTCGCTGAGGAGATATCATATGAATAGACTTTCTTATCTCAAAAAAACTATAGTATTTATTTGTATTTTATTTGCTATTACAATATCGCAAGTGTTTGCCGAAGGGACGGTTACTCTTATAAAAGTTTTGCCAACCGTGACAAATAATGAGATATCTGTATCAATTGAATACACAAATGCTAATATGTGCGGTGGAAGCTTTAATTTTATATATGATACGACTGCTTTGCAACTTGTTTCGGTTGAAGAGGGAGAAACAATAAAAGACACATCACATTTTATCAACCCGGAATTTGCCGAAGGAGCAATTCGTATCAACTGGGTTTCTACAACAGAAATGCCAGCAGAGGGAATTTTGCTTAATATAAAATTTGAAATACTGAATGAAGCTTTTAATAAGTCAGATGTTAGTATTGAAAAATTAAAAATTGCTGACGGCGATGGAAACAAGCAAGATGCTGAATATACTGTTGTTACAGCCACATCAGAAGAACCTGAACAGATTAATCCTCCGGCGGAGAACGAATCAGAAAAAAACGATCCGCAAAGTACAGCTCCTTCGGTGGACAGTTCTGATGTTGAACAGGATTCTGAAACAAAACAGGAATCGAATGATAACAATGCTGGCAATGCTTACACACCAAGTGTGAGACCGTCTTCTGGTAATTCTGTAGCCGAACAGGAAGATGAAATCAAAAATTCGGTGGACTCTATTGCATTTATAGATGTAAGTGAAAACGACTGGTTCTATGAAAATGTTAAGTATGTTGTTGAAAATAAACTTATGAATGGTATATCAGAAGATGAGTTTGCTCCCAATAATACGCTTACGAGGGCAATGCTTGTTACTGTTCTTTATCGCAATGCAGGCGAACCTGCAGTAAATAAGAGCATTCCGTTTGCTGATGTTGATATGGGTTATTGGTATGCTAACGCTGTAACATGGGCTAAACAAAACGGCATTGTAAACGGTGTAAATGAAGCCGACTTTGCGCCGGATAACAATATTACTCGTGAACAGATTGCAACTATTATGTTTAGGTATGCACAGTACAAGGACATGGATGTTGTAACATTGGAAGAAAATCTTCACTTTACAGATAACAGTGAGATTTCTGAATATGCAATTTCGGCTATGAATTGGGCAGTTGGAAAAGGTCTTATGAAAGGCAAATCCGCTACTACAATCAATCCGAAAGATAATGCAACAAGAGCAGAAATTGCAGCAATTCTTCAAAGATTTATAGAATCTAACAACTAAACAATATTACATAAGCACCTTGCTAATCAGCAAGGTGCTTATTGTTTCTTTTAGTAAAGTTCTAATTATTGCGCGTTCGCTGCACTTTTGTTAAAATTTCGTGACGCGAGCGAAAAGGCCTTGACAGGCCCCTAGGTTCACGCGCTATAATGATAATCCACTAAGAAAATCCTAACTGAAATATACAAGTTGAACCTTGAAAATTGAATAACAACATCAAAACACACAAGCAATAATGCGAGTAGTTTTGCAAAGGCGCGAAGACCTTCTCTACTCCGTAGAAGCGAGCGATAAACTTCATGCAATAAGGCGGATTTGCAAACCGCTATGCGAAGACCATTATTGCTGATAATGATACTCCCGTCTTGAACTCGTCACTGAATTGGACGGCAGGCCATCAGAATGGGCTGAGGTGAAACTCCTGTGGGAAGGTGCTGCTTCCGTTTTGATGTAAAACGAACTTAACTTGATAATACTTACACATTCACCGATTATCTTTAACGAACGGCGGTCAAAAATCCAAAAGAAAGGAGAAACTCAAACTTTCGGTGATTTTAGTATTAAATATATGACTTAGTAAATCGAAAGGAGAACTCACATGAGATTTGCAAGAATCGGAAAGGTGGGTGCGTGATATGAAAGAAATTCCTTTTTGGGAAAAGGCAAACTTAACCCTAGAGGAAGCTGCGGCATATTTTAGTATTGGACAGCAGAAATTACGCGACCTCACCGATAACGAGGATTGCGATTTTGTATTATGGATTGGATCCAAACGACTTATCAAGAAAAATAAATTCCTTAAATACATAGAGGAGCAATACTCGATATGAAAAATTATATTAAATTTTACAATGGCTTGTACTGAAATCCCTGGACTACACAGCTAAAATATAGTATAATGAATATCGATAGTTAAGGTTCCTTCCGGTGCAAGCCATTAGGAAGGAGTTAATTATGAATATAGAGAAAGGTAAAAAGAACAAACGATTTGACAGTAACCGAAGAGTGCTTCGAAAGGGCGAATCACAAAGAAAGAACGGAACCTATGATTACAGATGGGTTGGCCCTGACGGAGTAAGGCATGCTGTATATGCACCCACTCTGGAAGAATTAAGAGAGCTTGAAAAAGAAATTGTGATTGACGAACACGATGGGATCAAAACCGAAACCAAGAAACTGACGGTTAACAATGTGTTTGATACCTGGTACGGCTTAAAACGAGGTCTAAAAGATAACACATTTAAAAACTATCTTTATATGTATAACAACTATGTCAGAGACAGTTTCGGCAAGAATAGGATTGCTGATGTAAAGAAATCGGATGTGAAAAGGTTTTATAACACCCTCGCAGACGAAAGAATGTTATCTATATCCACCATCGATACAATTCACAATGTATTGCATCAGGTATTCGATTTAGCAGTGGATGATAACTGCATCCGTTCAAATCCCACAGACAAGATGCTTAAAGAACTGAAACAAGCTCATAATTTCGAAATCAAAGAGCGAAAAGCATTAACGGCAGATGAGCAAAGATTATTTCTGGACTTTTTGAAAAGAAAGCCTCAGTATAATCATTGGTATCCTCTGTTCGCTGTAATGTTCGGCAGCGGAATGCGAATTGGTGAAGTATCAGGGCTTAGATGGTGCGATATTGACCTGGAAGAAGGAGTTATTGATATCAATCACACTCTCGTCTACTACAGCACAGGCAAAGGCAAGAAATGTAAATTTGCAATCAACACACCAAAGACGAAAAAGGGATACCGCAAAATTCCGATGATGGACTTTGTAAAGGAAGCATTCCTCCTTGAAAAAGCAAATCAGAAAGAAACAGGTATCGCCTGTCAGGTGACGATTGATTGCTACACAGATTTCATATTTATCAATCGCTTCGGCAGTGTGCAACATTACGGAACTGTCAATAAAGCAATTCGCAGAATTGTCCGTGACTACAATGACGAAGCATTGTTGAAAGAAGAGAACCCTGTCTTAATCCCCAACTTCAGTTGCCATAATCTTCGGCACACATTTGCCACAAGACTGTGTGAGGCGGATATAAATATATCGGTGATACAAAATGTCTTGGGACACAAAGAAATCAAGACAACATTAGAGATTTATAACCATGTAACCGAAGCGAAAAAGCGTGAGGAAGTCGATGTATTAGAGACCAGATTTGCATGGACATAAAATGTAACCTTACGCCATTTACGCCACAACTTACGCCAAATGGAGCATAATTTATGGAGAGTTATGAAGACTTGCGTAAGAAACAGAAAGAAAAGAGTGGCTTGACAAAAGGGTTATGAAGACTTATAATGAGTTATGTGATTACAAGGATTGAAATCCCCACAATGAAGCCGCTTGATAAATAATTAATGGGTTTTAAATTCAGCGCAGAATATCAGAAGATATTCTAAAAAGCAATAATGAAGAGAATCGCAAAATTGCGATTCTCTATTTTTTATGTGTAAATTTTTCCAAACCTGTTGACATTTCAACAAGTTCTTGTTATAATGCACTTGTTGAAACTTCAACAAGTGCATGTTTAGGAGGTTTTGTAAATGGTTGAGCGTTTTGAAACTTTTACAGTTTTGTTAAACAGAATAAACAGAAATATCCGTAAAATCAAGAATGAAGAAATGTCAAACTACGAATTAAGAAGTCCGCATATTTCTTGTCTGTACTATTTGTATGTATCGCCGGAGGAAATAACATCAAAAGACCTTTGCGAGCGTTGTGAGGAAGATAAAGCAACAATATCCCGAAGTCTTGATTATCTTGAAAAGAATGGTTATCTTGTATGCAAATCTGACAGCAAAAAGAGGTATAACGCTCCTTTTGAACTTACAGAAAGAGGAATACGCGCCGGAAAGAGAATTGCAGATAAAATTTCTGCTGTGTTAGACGAAATAAGTGTTGGTATTTCTGATGAAGACAGAGAGATATTTTATCGTAGCTTGAATATCATAAGTGAAAATATTGATAAAGTAGCAAAATCCTATTAAAATGAGAGGTAATTATGTTTTTTATTAAATCAGTATATTGCCGTGTGTTTCAGGCGGCATTCAGAATGGCTCTGCCGGTACTCCCGTACAGAGAACCGGAAATCATAAATTCTTGTGCAGAACTTGGGAAGATATTAAAGAAAGAAAAAGCAACGTGTGTGATTGTTGTTACAGACAAGGGCATCGTTAATAACGGATTATTAAAGCCTGTTGAAAATGCATTAAATATAAGCAATATTTCTTATGTTGTTTATGATGATACTCTTCCTAATCCAACTGTTATAAATGTTGAGGATGCATTAAAACTGTACCATAAAAACAAATGCAATGCCATTATAGCTATTGGCGGCGGCTCAGCTATGGACTGTGCAAAGGCAGTCGGTGCACGTGTTGTATATCCTAAAAAAACTGTAAATCAATTGGGAGGGAAGCTTAAAGCGTGGCGTAAATTGCCGACATTTATTGCTATCCCTACAACAGCAGGCACAGGCAGCGAAACCACACTCGCTGCAATGATTACTGATTCTGCCACTCATCACAAGTATGCAATAATGAGTTTTCCGTTAATTCCCCATTATGCAGTTTTAGATGCATCGCTTACATATTCATTACCACCGCATTTAACCGCAACTACCGGAATGGATGCACTTACTCATGCGGTCGAAGCATACATCGGTCGCTCTACAACCAAAGAAACACGCAGACTTGCATTGGAATCTACAAAGCTTGTATTTGAAAATGTTCACATAGCATACTCTGACGGGAAAAACCATACTGCAAGAGAAAATATGCTGCATAGCGCATACAAGGCAGGCATAGCATTTTCAAAGTCGTATGTGGGATATATTCACGCTCTTGCTCATTCGCTAGGTGGTTTGTACGGAACACCGCATGGACTTACAAATACAGTTATTATGCCTTATGTACTTGATGCTTACGGCAAAAGCATATATAAAAAGCTTTATAAACTTGGCTTGTATGCCAGAGTTTGTGATGAAAATGATTCATACGAAATTGGTGCTAAGAAATTTATTGATGCTATAAAGAAATTAAACTCTAATATGGGCATTTCTGATAAGTTGTCAGGCATTAAAAAAGAAGATATTCCGAATTTATCAAAGCACGCCGAAAAGGAAGCAAATCCTCTTTATCCCGTACCAAAGCTTATGACAAGAAAAGAATTGGAAAGCTTCTATTACAAAATCGCAGACTGGAGTAAATAAAATGACAAGTGAACAAATAAGCAGCCTGCTTGAAAAGCAGAGAAAATATTATAAAAGCGGAGCAACAATTCCAGTTAAATTCCGCATTGAAAAGCTTAAAAAACTTTACGCAACCATAAAGAAATACCAAAATGAAATAAATGATGCTTTGAAAATGGATTTGGGAAAAAGTCATTTTGAAGGCTTTATGTGTGAGAGCGGTCTTGTTCTTTCCGAGATTTCATATATGATTCGCCATACAAAAAGATTTGCAAAGAGGAAAACAGTTGCTACTCCAATTACGAACTTTGCATCGCATAGCTTTAAGCAACCTGTTCCCTACGGTAATACTCTCATTATGAGTCCATGGAATTATCCTTTTCTTTTGACGATTGATCCGCTAGCAGATGCCATTGCGGCAGGTAACACGGCGATTGTTAAACCGAGTGCATATTCACCTGCAACAAGCAAGATTATAGAGAAAATCATAACAGAATGTTTTGCTCCTGAATATGTTGCAGTTGTAACGGGAGGCAGAGCTGAAAATCAGGCACTTTTAGACCAGAAATTTGATTTTGTTTTCTTCACCGGAAGTCACGCAGTTGGCAAAGAGGTTCTTCGCCATACAGCGGAACATCTTACTCCTGCAGTATTGGAACTTGGCGGCAAAAGTCCTTGCATTGTAGATGAAAGTGCCAATATTAAACTTGCAGCAAAAAGAATTGTGTTTGGTAAATACTTAAACTGCGGTCAGACTTGTGTTGCACCTGACTACATTCTATGCAAAAGCTCTGTTAAGGATAAATTCATAGGCGAAGTCGTAAAGCAAATAAAGAAACAATATGGCGATAATCCGTTAGAAAACAAAGATTACGGTAAAATAATCAACGAAAGACATTTTGAAAGACTTTGTGGGCTTATAGATAAAGATAAAGTTATTATCGGCGGAGAAACAAATAATAAAACTCATCAGATTGCACCTACAGTTATGGATAATGTAACTGAAAGCGATGCGGTTATGGGAGAAGAAATCTTCGGACCTATTATGCCAATACTTACATTTGATGATTTTGAAAAGTTGATTGAAGAGCTCAAAGATAAAGAGAAGCCACTTGCATTGTATCTGTTTTCAAGCAACAAAAAGCATATTAATCGTGTCACAACCGAGCTTTCTTACGGCGGGGGATGTATAAACGATGTAGTTGTTCACCTTGCAACAAGTGAAATGGGCTTTGGCGGCGTTGGCGAAAGCGGTATGGGTTCATATCACGGCAGGGACGGATTTGATGCTTTTTCCCACTACAAATCAGTTATGGACAAAAAGACCTGGCTTGACCTGCCAATGCGTTATCAACCTTATAAAAATAAGCTTTATGAGAGATTATTGCATATCTTTTTGAGCTAATTGTAGCAAAGATATAACGTCTGCTTAAAGACTCAAATATAAATAAAGGGGAAGATGTCGATGAAAACGAGAATTATTGTGGATTCTACAGCTGATTTACTTCCGGAATTTAAAAGCCGTGTGCATACAGTTCCGCTCACAGTCCGCTTTGGAGAAGAAGAATTTATTGACGGAGTTACCATTGACCATAAAGCTTTTTATGAAAAGCTGATTGAAAGCGATATTTTGCCTACTACAAGTCAGGCAACACCTGATGCTTTTATGAAAGAATTTGAAAAAGTCAACGAAGCCGGCGATGAAGCTGTTGTTATTACTGTTGCATCAACATTTTCAGGAACGTACCAAAGCGCAATGATTGCAGCAACAGACTACGACAATATTTATATTGTAGATAGTACGAGTGCAGCTATGGGCAGTGGTATCCTGATAGAACTTGCACTAAGAATGTTGGATGAGGGAAAAACCGCCCACGAAATTGCGACAGCATTAGAGGAAGAAAAGAAAAAGATTATTATTGTCGCCTTGGTTGATACACTTGAATATCTTAAAAAGGGCGGTCGTATTTCCAAAACAGTTGCTTTTGCCGGTGAAATATTAAATATAAAGCCTGTTCTCTCTGTTATTGATGGTAAAATCAATATGCTTGGAAAAGCGCGTGGTTCTAAGATGGGCAATAACCTGTTGGTTCAGGAAATAGAAAAAGCCGGCGGTATTGATTTTAGTAAACCGGTATTGCTTGGTTATAGTGGTATTTCTGATGCACTTTTGAAAAAATACATTGAGGATAGCAGACATATTTGGGAAGACAATCTGAATGAAGTTCGTTATACAACGGTCGGAAGCGTTATCGGTACGCATGCCGGACCCGGCGCTATTGTTGTAGCATTTTTCAAAAATGATTGTTCTCATCAAGAATAAAACCGGGAAAAATCCCCACAATGAAGCCGCTTGATAAATAAATGGCATAATTTTAAAAATTAAAACCGCAATGTCAGACGAGGATTTGATATTGCGGTTTTTTTGTGAACTTTTGTGCGGATTTATTGACTTTTTTCAAGATTAATGCTAATCTTATATTATACTTTATACAAAGGTCGCGTATCTATTAAGACTGTTATTTTTTTAAACTGGTTTTTAAAGAGATGATTTGGAGCTTATTATTTCATATACAAAGTAGAGGTAAAACAATGAACGAAGAAAAAAGAAAGCTTACCTTCTGGCAAAGCGTTGAGAATTTTTGGTATTATTACAAATGGCGAGTACTTTTGGTTGTTTTATTGATTGTGACTGTATATTTATCAGTCCAGCTTTTTAAAGACAACACAAAAGAGCTTCCCAGAGATATGACTGTTGTATCTGTCTTTGCTCACCCTTTGACTGCTCAGGACTACGACATAGACAAACGCTTGGAAACAATCGTCGCAGACGTTAATTCTGACGGTTCAAAAGACGTGGTGCTAAGCCAGTACTATATAACAGAGTCAAGAAGTACTGACAACGACCTGATTTCGCTCGAGCAGTTTGAGGCACACCTGAAAAACGCAAACGGTGATTTGCTCATTTTTGACGAGGTGAATCTTGCGTTTTATTTAAGCAAGGATATTTTTGAGCCTATTGACTCATATGTTGATTTATCGGGTATTCCTGCAGAAAATATTATCACAAAAAACGGCGTTCCTGTCGCTGTGAAGCTTGAAAAGAGCAAAATTTTAAGTGATATGGACTTCATAATCGACAAGGTTTATGCCTCTGTTTTGTTTTTGCCTGACAACGCTGACGATACAGCAATAAAATCACGCGAAAATACAAAACATGCAATTTTAAAATTGTTAGAGCAACAAAATTAAAAAGAGCTAAAGCGCTTGCTTTAGCTCTTTTTTGAGTCTTTTTCCTGCGATTGCAGCACCAAATTCTCCGGGATAGGGCTCGTTTGGTACTTTTATGAAAAATTGGCGCACAATGTTTGACAAAATAACTGTTTTGTGCTAAAATTTATACGGCATAATTTGTTTTTTATTAAATTTTATAAATACTTGAAAGGAGCAGAATTATGAAATATTCAGCTGAAGTAGAAAGTATGTGTCCTTTAGCTAAAGGCGCATATCACGGTCCTGCGCCTATTCCACAAGAAGGAAGATGGACACAGGTAAAAGAAGTAAAAGAAATTTCCGGTTTAACACACGGTATTGGTTGGTGTGCTCCCCAGCAGGGAACATGTAAGCTTACCTTAAATGTTAAAGAAGGTATCATCGAAGAAGCATTGGTAGAAACAGTAGGTTGTTCTGGTATGACACACTCTGCTGCTATGGCTTCTGAGATTTTAGTCGGCAAAACTATTTTAGAAGCATTAAACACAGACCTCGTTTGTGACGCTATCAACACAGCTATGAGAGAACTGTTCTTACAGATTGTTTACGGTCGTACACAGACAGCTTTTTCTGAAGACGGTCTTCCAATCGGTGCAGGTTTAGAAGATCTTGGTAAGGGTTTGCGTTCACAGGTTGGTACAACCTATGCAACTCGCGAAAAAGGTCCAAGATACTTAGAGCTTGCTGAGGGTTACATAACAAAAATCGCAGTAGACGACAACAATGAAATCATTGGCTATAAATTCGTACACTTAGGTAAAATGATGGAAATGATTGCCAAAGGTATGGACGCAAACGAAGCTTTGGAAAAAGCTAGCGGACAGTACGGCAGAGTTGATGACGCGGCTAAACTTTTAGACCCGCGCCACGAATAATTAAGGAGGTAGGAAATTATGGCTTTATTTGAAAGTTATGAAAGAAGAATTGACCAGATAAATGCAGAGCTTAAAAAGCACGGAATCGAGTCAATTGAAGAAGCAAAGAAAATCTGTGACGACAAAGGCATAGATGTTTATAATTTAGTTAAATCAATCCAGCCTATTTGTTTTGAAAATGCTTGTTGGGCATACATCGTAGGTGCTGCAATCGCAATCAAAGACGGCGTTACTAAGGCTGCAGACGCTGCTGAAAAAATCGGCTTAGGCTTACAGTCTTTCTGTATTCCCGGCTCTGTTGCTGACGACAGAAAAGTTGGTATCGGTCACGGTAATTTAGGTGCTATGTTACTTCGTGATGAAACAAAGTGCTTTGCATTTTTAGCAGGTCACGAATCATTTGCTGCAGCAGAAGGTGCTATTGGTCTTGCTCGTAGTGCTAACAAAGCCAGAAAAGAAGACCTTCGTGTTATCTTAAACGGTTTAGGAAAAGACGCAGCTCAGATTATTTCAAGAATCAACGGCTTTACCTATGTTCAGACACAGTTTGACTACTACACAGGCGAAGTTAAGATTGTAAAAGAAACAGCTTACTCAAACGGTGAACGTGCAAAGGTACGTTGCTACGGTTCAGACGATGTTCGTGAGGGCGTAGCTATCATGCATTTAGAGGGCGTTGACGTATCTATTACAGGTAACTCTACAAACCCAACACGTTTCCAGCATCCTGTTGCAGGTACATACAAAAAAGAATGTATAGAGCAAGGCAAAAAATACTTCTCAGTTGCATCAGGCGGTGGTACAGGTCGTACACTTCATCCTGATAACATGGCTGCAGGCCCTGCATCTTACGGTATGACAGACACAATGGGAAGAATGCACTCAGATGCTCAGTTTGCAGGTTCATCATCAGTTCCTGCTCACGTTGAAATGATGGGATTAATCGGTGCTGGTAACAACCCAATGGTTGGTATGACTGTTGCAGTTGCTGTTGCTATTGAAGAGGCAATGAATAAATAATTGATTTTACAAATCATATCATAATTAAAATACACATTATTGGCAAATTTCCAATAATGTGTATTTTTTTGTTTAAAAAGGGATTAAGTTACCATTTAAGAAGATACGTTTATTACTATAAAAATTAAAAACGCAAATTTACAGTGACAAAAAGTGACACAATGAAACATAATAACACTTGAAATATGTAGAATTTTGTGATATTATTGTAAGTGCCAAATCAACTAGATAGTAGCATCAGAGTTTTCACAAGGACGTATTTTATTTTTTTCCACCCCTTTATTTGCATTTGTTAAAAATGCAAGCTTCACTTGATGGGGTTAGAGAAATACGCTCTATGCTATTAAGGTTGGTTTGGCGACTAACGAAGTTTGCGTTTTATGTGCGTTTACTTCGGTAGGCGCACTTTTTTATTTAAGGAGAGATAATATGATTTGTTGTTTTGTTAACACGCACAGGGAGGAAAACGCTCAGGATTTAGTAAAATATTTTGATACAGAAATAGAAAAAGCAATATTATTTGGCTGCTCAGTTTTTATGGCAGGAAAAAACACCTACGAAGAAAAGCTTTTTGCCCAAAGAGTACAAAAAGCAGCAAAATATTACGCAGATGGTGAGGTTGTTTTTGTAGGATTAAATATGAGCGATAAGAAATTGTATGATTTTTTTGTAAAAAAATCAGATTTTGATATATGAATAAATAGCTAAACCTAAAGAAAAACCCGGCAAGGTAATCCTTGCCGGGTTTAGTAATATATATAAGTTTTTAAAAAAATCGTATCTTACTTTATTACTCTATATATATTTTAATTTTTTTACGCTTTATTTTGCGTACTCAACGGTTCGTGTTTCGCGTATTACATTTACCTTAATCTGACCGGGATATTCCATTTCTTCCTCAATCTTCTTAACGATGTCACGAGCGATGAGTGTCATACTTTCATCCTTTACGTCATCAGGACAAACCATAATTCTGACTTCTCTACCTGCCTGAATCGCAAACGATTTTTCAACTCCGTCAAAAGAGTTTGCTATTTCTTCGAGTTTTTCCAATCTCTTGATGTAAGACTCAATGTTTTCACGTCTTGCGCCCGGACGAGCTGCTGAAATTGCGTCTGCCGCCTGTACGATAGATGCAACAATTGTTGTTGCCTCAACATCGCCGTGGTGCGCCATAATTGCGTGGATAACATCTTTGCTTTCTTTGTACTTTTTAGCCAGGTCTGCACCGATTGTAACGTGTGAGCCCTCTATTTCGTGGTCAGCAGCTTTACCTAAGTCGTGAAGCAGTCCGGCACGCTTTGCAAGTGTCACATCCGCTCCTAATTCCCCTGCAATGATGCCTGAAATATAGGAAACCTCCATAGAATGCTTTAATACATTCTGACCATAGCTTGTTCTGAACTTAAGCTTACCTAAAAGCTTGATAATTTCGGGGTGTAGTCCGTGTACGCCTGTTTCAAACGCAACATTTTCGCCCTCTTGTTTAATTTGTGCTTCGATTTCTTTTTTAGACTTTTCATAGAGTTCTTCTATTCTTGCCGGATGTATTCTTCCGTCAACAATGAGCTTTTCTAATGTTTGTCTTGCAATTTCTCTTCTTACAGGGTCAAAGCCTGATAAAATTACTGCCTCCGGTGTGTCGTCAATAATTAAATCAATACCTGTTAAGTTTTCTAATGTTCTGATGTTTCGGCCTTCTCTGCCGATTATTCTTCCCTTCATTTCTTCATTGGGAAGGTTAACAACTGTAACAACCACTTCTGCAACATGGTCTGCAGCGCATCTTTGTATTGCTCCTGCAATTATGTTTTTAGCGGTTTTTTCAGCGTTTTCTTTTGCTTGTGTTTCAATTTCTTTTACCATGATTGCAGCATCTGCTCTGACTTCGCTCTCCAGCTTTTCGAGCAAGTACTGTTTTGCCTCTTCCTTCGACAAGCCTGATAAATTCTGGAGCATCTCTAGCTCTTTGTCCTTAACAACAATAAGTTCTTGGCGGATTGCGTCCAATTCTTTATCCTTCTTAGCAACAGCTTCTTCACGCTTTTCTATCGCTTCGGTTTTTTTGTCGAGATTTTCTTCCTTCTGCTGAATACGGTTTTCTTGTCTTGAAATCTCGTTACGTCTTTCTTTAATTTCTTTTTCAAGTTCCTGGCGTTCTTTATGATTTTCTTCTTTTGCAGCAAGAATCGCCTCGCGCTTTTTGCTTTCGCCTTCTTTTTTAGCTGCTTCTATAATTCTTGAAGCTTCGGATTTAGCAGAACCGATTTCGACTGCTTCCTGCTTTTTTCGTGCAGAGTATCCTATTTTGTAAAAAACAAGTGACGCAACAACAATCAAAACAAGTGCAACAGCAGCACCTATTATGATTGGATTCATCTCTTTTCTACCTCCTTCTTTAAAATTTCGAGAAATATCCATAGATATGTATTATTTAAACATAGGTACACTACTTATCCTACTTTAATACATTAACACTCTTTTATTATAAACCTTTTTTTTGTCTTTGTCAAATTTTTTTGGTTACAAAAAACGCCAAAATGTCGCGTGGTTGACGCATTTTTAAAATTGTTATACAAATGTAACATACCATTTCAAAAAAATCGGCCAAAGCAAGATGCTCACAGCCGATTAATGATTGTTTTTATATTTTGTTGTTATTTGTTTTTTTTGTAAATATTTCTAATGATGTAAAGTTAAAAACCGATTGTATCAGCATAGCACCTAAAACGATTGCCCCTCCTATTTTAATCGTATCGACAAGGCCATGGGCAAATGCTAAAATATCACCGCTAAGGCACGAGCTCATCGTACGAAATATCGTAAGTCCGGGCACAAGCGGAATAATTCCGGGGATTAAGTATACTGTTGCAGGAACTTTAAAAACCCTCGCTGCCGCTTCAGAATAAAGAGCCGTTGCAAGTCCTGCAGCAAAATACGGCAAAACTAAAGAGTCTGCACCTTGTTTGCATATTAAATACACGCCCCAGGAAAGTGCACCGCACAACGATGCGATTAAAATGTTTTTTCCTCTTATATTATAAATAATTGTAAAGGCAAATGTCGCAACAAATGCCGAAATTACAGGAATAACAAATTCTTTCATCGCAGCTACCTCCAGAATATAGAAACCGACACACCAAGGGCGATTGCAGTTGCTATAAAGATCGCTTCAACAATTCTTGCAGTACCGGCAAAATAGTCAGTTGCCATAAAATCTCTGATACAATTAACAAGCAAAACGCCCGGCACCAGATTCATTAAAACGCCGATATTTATTGTTTCTGCATTAATGTCCGGAAACATAATATTTGCTGCCTGCGCTAATGACACGACAAGCATCGCACCGGCTGCATTTGTTAAAAACTGGGTAGCGTGTATCTTGTTTGAAAGCATTATAAGAAGCCTTAGCGCCGCACCTATTAAAAACGCAGCTATCCCTTCTTTTAGTCCGCCGCCAAAAAATACCGCAAAACCTCCGCCGACAATAGCGTACGCCAAAACAAGCATGTATGGTGAATATGTACCGGTTATGTTGATGTTATGTATTTCCTTTGCAACTTCTTCAAACGGTGGAAGCGTTCTGCAGATTTTTCTTGAAAGAGCGTTGTACTTTTCTACCTTGTTAAGGTCGGTAGCTACATTTCTTACGCGCCTTGTCTGCGAAATAGAAACATCATCCTTTTCAACAGAAACAATAATAGAAGAGCCGACCGCAAATACGTGCACAGAATCCATTCCATACGCAAGTCCGATGCGCTCTGCAGTGTCTTCTGCACGACTGATTTCACCGCCGCTTTTTAAAATATAGTAACCCATACAAGTGGCAATGTCTAAAATTTCACTCTGAGTTAATGCTTTTGCCATAATTTTTTCTCCATATCACTTTGTATTCCAATAAAATTATAGCACTGGAAAATTGCTTTGTCAACATAGATTAAATCCGGCATTGTGCATATTTTACAATTTTTAGCATATATTTTTGTTGTGTTTTTACCTTCGAAATTTAAAGGAAATCAAACTGTGCATGTCGAAGAAAATATTATAACCGGATACGGGCAATACTGTACGGATAATATGGCCTTTCGGCTTACAATAAAGGAGGATTCAAATTATGGCAAACACCGAAAACATCAGGAACATGTGCATGTTATCACATTCAAACGCAGGTAAAACCTTGCTTGTTGAAGCAATGCTAAACAAAGCTGGTCTGATTGACCGAATAGGTACAACCGAAGAAGGTAACACTGTCTCAGATTTTGACCCCGAAGAAATTAAAAGAAAAATTTCGCTGAATACGTCGATAATTCCCGTCGAGTGGAACGGCGTTAAAATAAATCTTTTGGATACTCCCGGAACATCTGATTTTATCGGCGAACAGCTGGAGGCTGCTTCTGTGTGCGGTAGTGCTTTAATTGTTGTCAGTGGTAAGTCAGGCGTTTCTGCCGGTACGGAAAAAGCCTGGAACATAGCTAAAACAAAAGCAAAAATCGTTTTTGTTAACAAGCTTGATGACGTAAAAGCTGACTATGCAAAGGTTGTTGAAGAGCTAAACTCCAGCTTTGGCAGAGCGATTGCTCCGTTTACATTCCCTATTAAAGAGGGCGAAAAGCTTACGGGCTTTGTAGATGTTATAAAAATGCGCGCAAAGATGTTCTCACCTGGCGGCGATACTCATATATATGAAGAAATCCCTGACGCTTATAAAGAAATTGCAGACCGCAGCCGCGACCTTTTGTTAGAGGCAGTGGCAGAGGTTTCTGAGGAATATATGGAAAAATACTTTGCAGGCGAGCCTTTTACAGAAGAAGAAATTAAAAAGGCCTTAAAAGTAGGTATTAAAGACGGTTCTGTAGTTCCCGTTATCTGCGGCAGTGTTATTGCAAAAATCGGTATTACGCACCTGCTTAATACTATTGCTGACTATATGCCGGCACCCAACGAATTTATCCATATAGAAGGCGAAAACAAAAAGACAGGCGAGATAGAAGAAATTGTTTGCGATAGCAGCAAAAAAACAGTTCTTCACGTTTTTAAAACAGTTGTTGACAACTATGTTGGAAAGCTTTCATACTTTAAAGTTTTGTCAGGAAAAATCACACCGGATACTATTTTAGTTAACCCTGCCCATGGAAAAGAAGAAAGAATTGGCAAGATTTATGAGCTTCGCGGCAAAAAGCAGACAGAGGTTAAAGAGCTTTGCGCAGGTGACATTGGTGCTACAGCAAAGCTGACAATAACAGAAACGGGCGACACCCTGTGTGATCCTGCATTCCCTGTTGCCATCGGTGCTATTTCTTTCCCGAAGCCTGTTTTGTCTTTAGCTATCGAGCCTAAGGCGAAGGGCGACGAAGAAAAAATCAGCGCATCCCTTGCAAAGCTTGCAAGTGAAGACAAGACATTTACACTGGAAAGAAATCACGAAACACACGAATCTATTATTTCAGGCGTTGGCGAACAGCACATTAACGTAATTTGTTCAAAGCTTGAAAACAAATTTGGCGTTTCAGTTAACTTAAAAGAACCTAAAACCCCTTATCGCGAGGCCATCAAAGGCAAGGTAAAAGCCGAGGGCAAACACAAAAAGCAATCAGGCGGTCACGGTCAGTACGGTCACGTATGGATTGAATTTGAGCCTGTATACGATGCTCCTGAGCTTGTTTTTGAAGAAAAGGTTGTGGGTGGTGCTGTTCCGAAAAACTTCTTCCCCGCAGTTGAAAAAGGCCTGCGCGATGCAATGAAAGAGGGCGTTTTGGCAGGATATCCGATGGTTAACCTAAAGGCTACATTAGTTGACGGTTCATACCATGCTGTTGACTCATCCGAAATGGCGTTTAAAACAGCAGCCTCTATCGCATATAAAGAAGGTCTGCCAAAGGCAAACCCCGTAATTTTAGAGCCTGTTGGCACAGCTTTGGTTTTAGTTCCTAACCAGTATACCGGCGATATCGTAGGTGATTTAAATAAGCGCCGCGGCAGAATCTTGGGAATGAATCCTGTCGACAACATCAACACAGAGATTGAAGCAATCGTTCCTGCATCTGAAATGAAAAAATATGCAACAGACTTAAAAGCATTGACTAACGGTCGCGGAAGCTTCTCTTATGAAATAACCAACTACGAAGAAGCACCCGCAGTTATTGCAGAGAAGGTTATAAAAGAAGCTAAAGCATAATTCTGGTGTAGAAAAATGCGCACACCACACAAGGCAAAGAAAATACAAAACTGAGCCTTTAAATTGTGTCTCTTAAACTAAAATGTTATAAAAGTTAACGAAGAAATTCATCAAATGATGAATTTCTTCTTTTTTATTGCCTTGTGTTTTGAACAAACTTCGCCACTCACTGTACCTTTGTACAGTTTCGGGTAACCGAAAGTAAGGTTTACCTTACTTTCGCTCAGTTTGTCCAATCTGCATCATCTTTCGTCCACCATAAAAGACTGGTGTAGAAAAATGCGCACACCACGTAAAAAGCAAAAGAGATTCACCTTTTGGTGAATCTCTTTATTTTATAATATTTTTGCTGTAATGATAGTGTTTTGCTACTTTTTTCCTTGTGTGGTCTGCATATTTTGCTACACCCACCATTATCTTACGTCGTCTAACGTCTTTACCTGGTCATGTGTTATTGGTTTCCAGCTCATATCTTTAGAAAACAGCGCCACAAACGTTATAGGAATATACGAAAACATAAATATCGGGAATGTGAACGTATATATGATTTTTTTAAAAATAGGTGCGTAAATTTTGTCCCATTCGCTTATGGTAGACACAACTGCTATACCAAGCAGCATAAAATACGAGTTAATTCCCGTGTCAATCAGCGTTCTTGCTATTACCGTAAGGTCTAATCTTAAAATAAGTCCTAAAATGGTAAAGCCCAAAAGAACAAAGCCCGAAACAATGGTGAGTATTAAAGGAATCATAGTTGAAACGGCCAAATCAAAGCACGCAAAGCCTCTGCCACTTAGCATCCCATGTACCATTTTGAAAAAGTATTTTCTGGTAAGCTGCATAGAGCCTTTTGTCCATCTCATCCTCTGTCTCCACGACTGTGAAAACAACACCGGCTGTTCGTCGTATAAAACAGCTTTGTCGCAGTAGGCGATTGTTTCGCCGTCGAGCACCTGCTGAAGTGAAAATTCAATGTCCTCAGTGAGCAAAAAAAACTTCCAGCCGCCGATTTTGTCTAAAATATCATGGTGAACCAAAAATCCTGTACCTGAAATAGCACAGCTTGTGTTCATAATTGTTCTGGGGTGGTTTAAAAATCTTGACTCTCTTAAATACCACAGAGAGCCGCCTGCTGAAACCCAGCTTGTACCGTAGTTTTTTGTATTTCTGTAGCTTGTCAGGATTCTGTGACCGTTTGAAAACATTTTGTTCATCTCGTCGATGTAGTTTTCGTCTAATAAATTGTCTGCATCAAAAACAAAATACCCGTCGTAGTTGTTTTCAGGAAACTCTTTTTTAATAAGGTTTAGTGCATAGTCTAAAGCATAGCCTTTTCCGATTTTTTTATTATCAAAGCGCTCTATAACGTGATATGCACCCGCCTCGCGCGAGACGCGGGCTGTGTTATCTGTGCAGTTGTCGGCAATTACAAAAATGTCAACAAGCTCACTCGGGTAAGATTGCCCCTTAATACTTGCGATTAGATGGGGGATAACCTTTTCTTCATTTCTGCCTGGGATTAAAACCGCATATTTACACATTTTTTTTGCTCTGTATTTTCTTGCCCCTTTTAAAAACGGGATAAAAATATATACAAACTGATAGCCTATACATCCGATAAAAATAAGTGCAAAAATGTAGTTAAGATAACGAACAATATCAAGATTTATCATAATCTTCATGCTCCTAATAAACATAATGTGTATCTTATATCATAATACTATATTCACTTTGTTTTGTCAATAATGATATTTTTTTGCATAAGGAAAAATTTTTAAAAATTGTAGACAAATTTCCGCAAAAATTATATAATAATAGATAACCTTAATATATGCAGAGTAGGACTTGACGCGTCAAGTGGCAGATGAACGGGAAGTTGTCGTCTGCACGAAGAACATTATTGTTTGCGATGTCATTTCCGCATTCCGCTGCTGCAAAACTCATTCTTTTGCAGCAAACTGTGAAAGGATGATAAAATATGAAAAAAAATCTAACAGTAAAATTTTTAGTTTATGGCGCCGTTTTAATTGCTTTAAACATCGTAATTACAAGACTCTTTGGCTATGATGCAGGTCCTGTGCGAATAAGCTTTACGTTTGTCCCACTGTCACTTGGCTCAATTATGTTTGGACCCTTCTGGGGAGCAGTGTTGGCACTGATTGCTGATGTTTTGGGACAATTCCTAAAAGGCTCTCCCCCCTGGCTTGGATTTTGTATAAGCACAGTGCTATACGGGCTTTCTTATGGGTTTTTCCTTTATAAAAAGGAAAAAAGTCTTTTTAAAATCACACTTTGTGTTATTTTGCAGCAAATTTTTATCGACGCAATTTTGGGCTCTTTTTGGTTTTATCACTACATGGGAACGCCTTTTTCAGCGGCACTTCTTGCAAGAGGCATCGATGCTTTGTGTATGATTCCTGTCGAAATAATTGTTATAAAATATATGTGTAAACTGTTAGGAGATAAGTTAAAGGTATGATATATTTAGACAACGCAGCTACAACCCGTCCTTATGATGAGGTTATAGAGCTGATGGCAAAGATGAATAAAGAGTTTTACGCTAACCCCTCGTCTATGCACGCAGCAGGCTTTAGTGCCGAAAAAAAGCTAAAAGCAGCAAAAGAGGTGCTTCTTTCGGCTATAGGTGCAAAATCCGGTAATTTCATTTTTACCTCAGGCGGAACAGAAAGCAACAATCAGATATTTTTTGGCACTCTTTTATCTTCTGTAAAGAGAAAAGTGCACGTTATTACCTCTGCAATTGAGCATCCGTCTGTTTTAGAGCCGGTAAAATATTTAGAGAACCTCGGATGTGAAGTAACATATTTAACGCCTGATGCTAAGGGTAAAATATCTCCAGAAAGTGTAGAAAAAGAAATAAAAGACAACACAAAGCTCGTATCCATCATGGCAGTTAACAACGAAACGGGCGCGATAAACCCGATAGGCGAGATAACAAAAAAAGTAAAAGCGAAAAATCCCGATATAATTGTTCATTCCGACTGCGTTCAGGCAATGGGAAACATCCCGCTCCTTGTAGATAAGTGGGGTGTTGATGCAATTTCTTTGTCTGCTCATAAGATTTGCGGCCCAAAGGGTGTCGGCGGACTCTACGCTTGCGACAAGGTGAGGGTTTTGCCGTATATTTTAGGCGGTCATCAGCAAAAAAACCTTCGTTCAGGAACTGAAAATGTTCCCGGTATTGTCGGCTTTTCAAAAGCTTGCGAAATTTGTAACAGCAATTTTGAAAAGCATCTTGAAAATAACATTCTTTTAAAGAAAACGATTATACAAAGACTAAAGGATAAAGACAACTTTATAATAAACAATGAAGGGTGCGACTTTTCTTCGCATATCGTGAGCATCAGGGTAAAAAATGTCAGGGCAGAGGTTATGCTTCATGCTCTGGAAGAATTTAAAATCTGCGTTTCTGCAGGGTCTGCATGCTCTACCAACAAGCCCGCTCCCTCGCACGTGTTACTTGCGCAGGGACTTCCACGAAAGCACATAGAGGAAACAATAAGAGTAAGCCTTGGTGCTTACAACACACTAGACGAAATAAACTATTTTTGTGATATTTTAATTAAGGAAGCAGACAAGCTTTCGCGCTTTTTAAGAGCTTAGATAGGAGTAGGATATGAAAATTTTAGCGATCGGCGATGTTGTTGGCGACAGAGGATGCGATGCAATATTAGACAATTTAGATGCCATAAAGAAAAAATACGCTGTAGACTTTTGCATAATAAACGCAGAAAATGCGTGCTCAGCAAACGGTATTACAAGAAAAAAAGCAGAAATCCTTATTTCGGCCAGTGCAGATGTTCTAACGCTTGGAAATCACACCTTCAGGCAAAAGGAAGCATATGCTCTTTTATCTCACAACGAAAGAGTCATAAGGCCCATTAACTACCCGCCCGGAACAGTTGGTCGTGGTGTGACAGAATTTGTAAAAAACGGCGCTAAAATTGCAGTGTTTAATGCCCTCGGAAGAGTGCATCTTGAAAATGTCGACTGTCCTTTCCGTGCACTAAAATCAGCTTTGGAAAAATCAGACGCGCAAATTAAAATTGTAGATTTTCACGCAGAAGCAACAAGCGAAAAGCGCGCTATGGGCTTTTATTTAGATGGCGTTGCCTCTGTTGTTTTCGGCACACACACGCACGTACAGACAGCAGATGCGCAAATTCTTCCCCGTGGCACGGGATACATTACCGACATCGGTATGACCGGACCTTATCATTCCTGTCTTGGTGTTGACAAAAATATTGTGATAGAAAGATTCGTAAATTTAAACCAACAAAGGTTTGAGTTTGCAGACTCTTTAGCAATGATCAGCGGTGCGGTGTTTACTGTATGTGAAAAAAGCGGAAAATGTGAAGCTGTAGAGAGCTTTACTATTTTGCCGGGAGAAAAAATATGACAAAAAAAGAAATAAGAAAATATATGCTTAATCTTAGAAAAAACGTCACAGACCGTATAAAAAAAGATAAAGCTATCGCCCTTTGCCTTTTGTCGCAGGATTTTTATAAAAATGCTAAAACAATTATGACATACATCTCCTATGGCAGTGAGGTGGACACGCACGCTCTCATCTTTACTATCTTAAAAGACAAAAAAACGCTCTGTGCCCCAAAGTGTGTCACAGAGTGTGACATAGAGGCACGCGCATTTTCTGACTTTTCCGGTTTGTCAAAGGGCGCTTTTGGAATTTTAGAGCCGGATGGGGCACTTTTTGATAATTTTGACTTAATTATCGTGCCGGGAGTTGCGTTTAATACAAAAAATTACAGAATCGGCTATGGTAGAGGCTATTATGACAGATTTTTAAAAGGAAATGATGCCATAACAGTAGGGCTTTTTTACGAAGAGCAAAGAAGTGAGTTTTTGCCAGACAAAAACGACATCGCGCTTGACTATATAATAACAGAAAAAAATCTATACAAAAGGGAGCTTTAATATGAACGATATATTTTTTGAATATTTGGTAAAGAAAAAATCATCAGAGGATAATATAAAGCAGGTTTTGCTTATTTTATCGTGCGTTCTCGTGCTGTTTTTAAGCTTATACCTTTGTTTGTTTGTTTTTATTAAATATATATGGCTCCTTCCTATAATCTGGGGCGCAACTATTTACGGCACTGTTATTTTAAGAAGAAATTACTCGATAGAGTATGAGTATATTTTTACTAACGGTCAGCTCGATATTGATATAATAAAGGGAAAAACCACGAGAAAAAACCTGGCATCTCTTGCCTGCAAAAACATTGAATATATGGCACCTTTTACGTCAGAAAACCTATCAGAACGCATAGTAATAGATACTATTTATGATGAGAAAAGACGCGGCAAATACTATATAGACTACACCGAAAGCGGACAAAAAATACGTCTTTTAATACAGCCGCCTGAAAAGCTTTTGGAAAATATAAAAAAGTATAACCCAAGGAATGTGAATTTATGATAGATAGTGTTATTTCTTATTTAATAAAAAACAATATAACCGTAGCAACCGCAGAATCTTGCACAGCAGGGATGATTGCTGCAAAAATCGGCGATTTCAGCGGGGTTTCAAATATTTTTAGCGAGGGTTTTATTACTTATAGCAATAGCGCTAAAGAAAAATACCTTGGTGTTTCCCACGCTTTACTTGAAGAGTATGGTGCAGTAAGCGAAGAGGTTGCACGTGCTATGGCAGAGGGCGTTTGCAAAAAATGCGGCACAAGACTAGGTCTTTCTGCAACAGGCATCGCAGGACCTGCAGGCGGAACGGCTGAAAAGCCAGTAGGGCTTGTTTATATGGGAGTTTGCCTTGATGGAAAAACCACTGTTGTAAAGAAAGTGTTTAAAGGAAACAGATTAAGCGTTCGCACATCTACCACCAAAGAGATTTTTAAAGAAGTTAAAAAAAGATTACAAATTTAAAAACACTCTTGACAAAGGTAGGAATTTTTAATATAATTTAGTCGAACAAATGTTCTAAAGGAGGAATACATATTGGCTAAAACAATGACAAACGAAAAGGGTATAGACTTTGATAAAGATAAGAAAGAGGCGCTTGATGCCGCACTTTTACAAATTGAAAAGAGCTTTGGTAAAGGCTCTGTTATGAAGCTCGGCGAAAGAGCTAACGCTCAGGTAGAGGCTCTGCCTACCGGTGCTTTGTCTCTTGACTACGCACTTGGCATAGGAGGTCTTCCAAAGGGAAGAATTATAGAAATCTACGGACCGGAGTCTTCAGGTAAAACAACAGTTGCACTTCACGTTATTGCAGAAGCTCAGGCACGCGGCGGCGAGGTTGCATTTGTTGACGCAGAGCATGCATTAGACCCGGGATATGCAAAAAAGCTTGGCGTAAACATTGAAGAATTAATCGTTTCACAGCCAGATACCGGCGAGCAGGCGTTAGAGATTGCAGAGATGCTCGTTCGCAGTAATGCAATTGACGTAATAGTAATTGACTCTGTTGCAGCGCTCGTTCCAAAGTCTGAAATTGAGGGAGAAATGGGTGACTCTCACGTTGGTCTTCATGCTCGTCTTATGAGCCAGGCTTTAAGAAAACTTGCCGGCGTAATAGCAAGAACAAATACTATTGCTATATTTATAAATCAGCTTCGTGAAAAGGTTGGTGTTATCTACGGAAACCCGGAAGTTACAACCGGTGGCCGCGCGCTTAAGTTCTATGCATCCGTTCGTATGGACGTAAGAAAGCAGGAGCTTATTAAACAGGGTACAGATGTTATCGGCGCACGTACAAAAGTAAAAATTGTTAAAAATAAGGTTGCACCTCCTTTTAAAGAGGCAGAATTTGATATAATGTATGGCGAAGGTATTTCAAAAATCGGCTGCATTTTAGATATTGCAGTGGCAACGGGCATTGTTCAAAAAGGCGGCGCCTGGTACAGCTATGAAGAAGAACGCATAGGTCAGGGCAGAGAAAATGCGAAACAGTTCTTAAAAGAGCATCCTGAACTTTTAGAAAAAATTGAAGAAGAAGTAAGAGATATTCTTTTTAATGAAGCAGGCGAAATGCCAGAAGATAGCGAAGAAAACGAATAAAAATGTTCGTAAACAAAAGAAAACCGCACTGTTGTGCGGTTTTTTTTGTATTGTTCCACGTGGAACATTATTTTTTAATTAAATTTATTATTCTTTCAAAGTCTTCTGTTGAATAATACGGAATTTCAATTTTTCCTTTATTCTTTTTGTTTATTATTTTTATTTTCGTGCCAAGCTCAGATGAAAGACTTTCTTCTAATGCTTTAATGTTTCTTTGTATTTCTATTTCTTCTTTTGTTGGTTTTTTTGGTTTCTTTTCTTTTAAAAGAGAGGCAATGTAGCTTTCAAGCTTTCTTACACTCATATCTTCCGCAATGACTTTTTTTGCTATCTCTTGTGCTAAAACCTTATTTTCCAAGGAAAGCAGCGCCCTTGCGTGCCCTTGTGATATTTTTCCTTGCTTTAACATTTCTTTTATTTCATCAGGAAGATTTAAAAGTCTTAACGTGTTTGTTACTGCTGTACGGCTTCTGCCTATTTTTTTAGCAACTTCCTCTTGTGTTAACCCGTATACATCAATAAGCTCCTTAATTCCTGCTGCTTCTTCCAGTGAATTAAGGTTTTCCCTTTGTATATTTTCTATTAATGTTATTTCTTTTTCTGTTTTTTCAGAAACATCCTTTATTACTGCAGGAATTTCTTTAAGTCCTGCCATTCTTGATGCTCTCCATCTTCTTTCGCCGGCAATAATTGTATAAAATCCGTTTTTATTGAGTTTTACAACTATTGGCTGAAGCACACCGTACTCTTTTATTGATTCTGAGAGCTCTTGTATTTTTTCTTCATCAAAATCTCTTCTGGGCTGTGTTTTATTTGGTTCTATCTGTGTTATTTTTATTTTTTTTACGTCTTTTTCTGTTTCTGTTGTTGTCTCTATCACGCTGTTTGCATCAAGCAATGCTCCCAGGCCTCTACCTAATCCTTTTTTTGTCGCCATTTTTAAAACTCCTTGTTGTTTTTAATTACTTCCTTGGCCAAAGCCTTGTAGCTTTTTGCTCCTTTTGAAAATTTATCATAAGAAATTATCGCTTCTCCAAAGCTCGGAGCTTCAGAAAGCCTTACATTTCTTGGAATAACAGTGTTATACACCTTATCAGGGAAATATTTTTTAACCTCATCATATACCACAGTTGAAAGATTTGTGCGCTTGTCAAACATAGTGAGCAGTATTCCCTCTATTTCTATATCCTTGTTTATACTCTGTTTTATTGTTGAAACTGTCTTTGTTAAAGAACCGAGTCCTTCCAGCGCATAATATTCACACTGTATAGGTATAATCACACTATCTGCCGCTGCAAACGCGTTTAGTGTAAGCAAACCGAGCGATGGCGGGCAATCTATAATTATGTAATCGTAATCTTTTTTTATATTTTTTATCTTTTCTTTTAATAAGAACTCACGATTTTTTATAGAAACTAACTCTATCTCTGCTCCTGCTAAATCCACATCTGACGGAATTACATAAAGATTTTTGTAGTTTGTTTTTACTATATTTTCTAAAATATCACTGTCATTTACTAAAATATCGTAAACAGAAGCATTAGTTTCTTCCTTATTAATACCAATTCCGCTTGACGCATTTCCCTGAGGGTCACAATCAATAAGAAGTGTTTTTTTCTTTGAATCTGCAAGATAGGCAGACAAATTTATAGCTGTTGTTGTTTTTCCTACGCCGCCTTTTTGGTTTGCTACAACAATTACCTTTCCCATTTTTATCCCTTTCCTTTACTTTATTTAAGTTAAGTATATCACAATTCTTTTTTTTATGCAATATTTTAAAAAAATAATGTTTCACGTGAAACATAAAAAAGACAGCGAAATATCGCTGTCTTTTTTTATCTTTTTTTTATTTATTTTGATATTTCTAGTATTTTTACTTCATATTCACCGTTTGGTGAAACAACCTTTACAATCTGTTCAGGTTCTGCACCTAAAAGCGCTGTGCCTAAAGGAGATTCGTCTGAAATCTTTCCCTGTGCAGGATTAGCCTCTGTTGAGCCTACTATTTCATATACTGTTTCTTCATCAAAATCTAAATCTAAGATTTTTACCTTTGTTCCAACAGTAACCTTACTTGTATCTATTTCATCTTCATCTATTACTTTGGCGTTTTTAAGCATTTTCTCAAGGTTTACAATTTTTACTTCAACCTCTCCCTGCTCCTTTTTAGCCTCATCATACTCTGCATTTTCTGATAAATCGCCAAAACCTCTTGCTACTTTTATTTTTTCAGATACTTCTTTTCTCTTTTCTGTTTTTAAATATTCAAGCTCCTGCTCTAATTCTTTTAATCTTGTATAAGTAAGAATAATTTCCTTTGACATTTTCACTTTCCTTCTTTCTTTTCCTTTTAAACCATCACAACTAATAATGTATTATAAGCTATTTTATATAAATTGTCAATATCTATTTTTTTATGCTTACAATTTTATATTTTTTCGTTTTTTCATCGCTGTATAAAAACTCCGCAAGAGCTATTGTATAGGGGAATTTGAGCTTTTTTGTGTATTCCTTTTCTTTTGACGTGGCCTCTAATATTATAGTATTAAAAGCATCTTCATATACGTTGTAAATATCTAGCATATTAACATTTTTAAAAAAGCTTTTTTCAAAAACTCTATTATATCCGCAATTTACATATATTTTATTGTATTTTTTAAGTTTTTCATTTTTATTTTTAATATTTAACAATATACCGTATTTAGAAAGTACATAATCCTTCATACTCTCATAAAGATATGGATTTTGTGTTAAAATTGAAATGTTTTTTACTCTTTTTGCACATATTTCTATTAATTTTCTTATTTGTTTTATATTATCAGAAACAAAGATAATTTCATATTCATTCAACTTGTTTTTACTCAAAAAAAGAAGTATTTTATAAAATATAGCATTATATATATTTTCTCCATCTATTGTGCTAAAATGGGTTTTTAAATAATCTTTTATATCCTCATCAACTGCTAAAAACTTTTTAATATTTTTCTTTTTTAAATACTCTTTTAGTGCATTTTTATAGCTTTTATTAAGCTTTTTTTTAAATGGAATATAAAAAATATCGTCTTTTATATTTTTATCATAAACACTATATCTTTTTATGTAAGTAAATAAAAAATATCTTATGTAAGAAAAATTATCCTTACTTTTTTTTAATATAATATTCATAAAAAAAATCACCTCAATACACTTATAGTATATTGAGGCTATTTTAAAATAATTCTATATCTAAACTATTTATTACATCTAACATCATATTTGCGCTCAATCTTTTAGGAAGACCAAGCTTTAATAAAAGTTCACGTCTTTTTTCCCGACTGTTTTCTTTTCCAACCAGACCTAAATTATAAAGGTCATTTTTTGTATATTTTTTATTTTCTTTTACTTTTTTATCATCAAGTGTTGCACCGCAACTAATTAGAGCATTAATTATTATATCTTTGTCTATTCCTTCAACACCTAAAATTCCCTCTTTTCCTGGCTGTGGCTTTCTTCTTTCTTTTCCTTTTATTTCAGGAACAAAGGCGTGAATTACGCCAGGTGCTATATTTTTAATATGATTTCTTATAATAAATCCTGCACGGTCTGAATCGCACAAAACAATAACACCTTTTTTTTCTGACATTTTTTTAATCAGCATTTTCATCTCATCATCGCGAAAGATCTGAAATCCGCCGGTCACTAAAATATCAGCATCCAAAAAAGACAAAAGCTTTTTTTTATCATGCTCACCTTCAACTATAATTGTTTCTTTAACTTTCATTATCTTATTCTTACCGGCAAAATTATATAAACGTATTTTTCGCTGTCAATAGGTCTTATAACTGCAGGGGTAACAGGTGTTGAAAAAGAAATTTTAATCTTTTCGTCTTCAATATTTTTAAAAGCTTCCAACAAATACTTAGGATTAAACGCAATTTGCATAGGCTCGCCTTTCATATCTATTGAGAATTTATCCTTTACCTTACCCATAACAGATTCACAATCAAGTGAAACAGAGGTTTCGTCAATATCAAGCAAAACGTGAGATTTAGAAGCTTCGTTTACTATAGTTGCAGCTCTGTCTACAGAATTTAAAATTTTTCTTCTTTCAACTGTAAATTCAAGTGTATTTTTATGATTTGCAACAGATTTATAGTTTAAATATTCACCGTCTATAATACGTGAAACGAAAACGCATCTGTCTGTAACAAATTTAACATTGTTTTCGTTAACAAAAACTTTTACTAAATTATCAGTTTCTCCTAAAATACCAAGTAATTCTTTAGCATTTTTTCCAGGGAAAATAAATTTAATATCTTCTTCGTTTTCTAATTTTTCATTTCTAATTGCGACTCTGAAACCATCACAGCCTACAACATTTATTTCTTCTTTTGTAATCTCAAATAAAAGCCCTGTTAAAACTGGTTTATCTTCTTTTTGAGAAACTGCATAAACTGTTTGTTTTATCATACTTTTAACTACGTTTTCTTTAATTTCAAAGGTTTTTCCGTCTGAAACAAGCGAAAGCTGAGGAAATTCTTCAGCAGAAGATGTTGAAAAATTAAATTTTGCATAACCACATTCAATTTTAAGATTGTCTTTTTCATCTATTTCCATATATACATCGTCGTCTGTATCAGGCAGTTTTTTAACAGCGTTAGAAAATAAAGATGCTCTGACCATAGCAAGACCTTTTTCAGAAACCTCAGCAGGAATAAAGCATTCAATACCTAAATCCATATTATTTCCCACAAGCTTAAAGGCATTTTCTTTAGCTTCTATAAAAATTCCCTCCAAAACAGAAATAGGTGTAGAAACAGGAACAGCTTTTTCAACTAAAGAAACAGCTTCTGTTAAATCTTTGCGGTTACATTTCATCTTCATCATAATAAAAAATCTCCTTTTATTATATATAATATAATATATAGTAGTAATAGTAGTAATGTCTGTTGATTCTGTGGAAAAGTGGTATAATAAAAGATACAGAGCGAAATTTTACTGTTTAAAAATATGTTTAAAAAATGTTTGCAAAAATACACTTTCCACAGGCAAATTTTTAAAAAATTTTCAAAAAAAATTATAAACAGGCTTTTCAACAAAAAGTAACAAATAATAAACAAAAAAAATGTTGAAAAACTAAAAATAAACCATACGTATATTTTATCATAAAATGATTGAAAATGGAATAGAAAAGTGTTAAAATATAAAAAATTACAAAAAAAAGAGGGAAAAAATGAAAAAAGATATAATATTTTTTGATTTAGACGGAACACTGATAGATTCAGCGCCCGGAATTAAAGAGTCTGTAAAATATGCCCTTTCTTTTTTTAATATAGAAGAAAAGGATGAAAAAAAACTTAATTTATTTATAGGCCCTCCGCTTTTTGATGCTTTTTCTTTGTATTATAATATGGATAAAGAAACAGCAGACAAAGCAGTTGAAAAATACAGAGAAAATTATAACGATAACAAAGCAATGGAAAAATTCTTTGTATACAGCGGTGTTGAAAAAATGTTAAAAACATTAAAAGAAAAAGGATATATAATATGTTTAGCAACTGCAAAGCCACAAAAATACGCACAAAAAATCCTGGAAAAATGCAACCTCGATAAATATTTTGACTATATAAACGGGGCGTCGTTTGATGAGAAAAAAAGAACAAAAACAGCTGTCATAAAAGAAACCATAGAAATAAACCACTATGAAAAAGAAAGAATCTTAATGGTAGGCGACAGAGAAAACGACGCAGAAGGAGCAAAAAACAATAGTATTGCGGTTTTAGGAGTAACCTATGGCTATGGCACAAAAGAGGAGCTAAAAGAGGCAGGGTGTAGCGTTTTGGTTTCATCGCCTGATGAGGTAGTAGAATATATAACAGAAAAACAAGGCAAATAATGCCTTGTTTTATTTTTGCAGACAATTAATTTATATATTTTGTGCCACTGGTATAAGTAATTTTATAATTATTTACTCTTTATGTTCTTTTTTTAAAGGGGGAGAAAGGAAAGTTTTGGCGAGTTTTCCCTTTCTCCCCCTTTATAACCCCCTCATTCCCCAAAAACGCCAAACAGCACCCAACAACCGTAGCTAAAGAACAAAAATTTTCAGCACCGAGCATAAGCGGCGGATAAAAAGCAAAAAATCTCTCTTTAGTAGATAGTCTTGTAATTTTTGCCGCAAATTGACGCATTTATTCTTTTCTTTTGCTGCTTGCGTCAATTTGCAAAAAAACGTGTACGAGCAAATTGTTGCGAGTTTGTTTTTTTGGCAAAAAAATTACAAGACGGGCGAAAAAGCGATGGAGATAAGAGGATACAAAGGGGAAAAGGGGAGAGCGCAATCTCCCCCTTTCCCCTTTGACATATAGAGAAAAATGCATTAATAAAACTACTGATTAAGTGGCACAATTCTTTATAAAAACATTATTTTTAAAGAAACATTTTGTTTCGTAAATAGCACTTGTATTTTTAAGGTAAATATGGTAATATGAATATACCACACAATCAAAGAAAGTAAAATGCCTTAAAGAGGACTCCTTTGGTAAAAGGTGTCTTCTCTTAACTTGACTCTTTAAGGCAGTTAGATTGTGTGGTAACAATGTGAGAGACACTTTTTCGGTGCGTTCTTTCATTGGACGCACCTTTTTTAATTTAGGGAGTGAGAATATGATTTGTTGTTTTATGAATTTACATGAAAAAGAAAACGCACATGATTTAAAAAAGCATTTTGACAAAGAGATTGAACACGCAATTAGCTTTGGATGCTCGGTTTTTATGGCAGGAAAATGTGGGACTGAAAATGAAATATTTAAAGAAAGAGTAATGAATGCTAAAAAGTATTATAAAGATGGCGAAATTAAGTTTTTAGCCATAGATAAAAATGATGAAAAATTAAAAGACTTTTTTATACAATTAGCGGATTGGGAAATTTATAGCTATGAATGCTAAAGAGGCTGTAGAAAAATGCGCATTCAATACAAGGCAAAGAAAAAACTGTGACAAAAAGTCACAGTTTTTTTAATCATTATTTTTTTCCAGTTGAACCAAATCCGCCTGCACCGCGGTCAGTTTCTTCAAGAGATGCGACCTCATCAAAATCTGCCATAATATAAGGCGCAATTACTAATTGTGCAACTCTTTCATCAGGCTCTATTTCCTGGGTATTGTTTGAATAGTTATGAAGAGCCACCATTATTTCGCCGCGGTAATCTGAATCGATAACACCGACGCAGTTAGCAGGAGCCAGTCCTCTTTTGCAGGCAAGTCCGCTTCTTGCATAAATAAGTCCCACTAACCCATCAGGAATCTCAACAGCAATACCTGTATGAATAAACACCGTTTCTCCCGGATTAATTTTAATGTTTTCTTCCGAGATGGCGCGCAGGTCTGCACCGGCAGCAAAGGGAGTTCCGTACACCGGAGCAGATGCGCGTTGATGTAGTTTTGTAAATTTTACGCAAATTTTTTCTATCATTATAATTCCTTCCACCAAACGATTTTGCCACTATTTAGCGTCTCTTTTAAATCTATGACTCTTTGGTTGCTGCTTCCGCGAAAACGAAGACGCAAATCCTTTAAATCTTCTTTAAATTCGCCGTCAACCAAAATATCAATATAAGAAAGCATCTCGTCTGTTACCTCGCATCTTGCGCGGCTTTCAGACAATAATTCTTCATCTAAAAGATACCCCGTATAGCACCAAATCGATTTTTTTGGATATTCTTCCTTTATTCTTTTTAAAAGCTTTACCAAAACCCTTTGATTTTGCACTTCAAAGGGTTCTCCGCCCAAAAGTGAGAACCCTTTTATATATGAAGGTTTTAAAAGCTCTATTATTTCATCTTCCTGGATTTTTGTAAATTCGTCTCCGAAATTAAAATCCCAGGTTTCTTTATTAAAACAGCCCTTGCAATGGTGTGTGCAGCCACTTACAAACAGTGACACTCTTACGCCCGGACCGTTTGCAACATCGCACTTTTTAATAACCCCGTATTTCATTTTTCTTTCCTCTTATAAGTGCAGAACTCTTGCTTTTATTTCTTTTGTCTTTCCAACATTCCAGAAGTTTTCGCCGAGATATCCGCAGGTTCTTCTTGTTACGTTCATTTTTGCGTGGTCACGGTTGTGACAAGCAGGACATTCCCACTCGTTTTTGTCATTGATTATAATTTCGCCATCATAACCGCAAACGTGGCAGTAGTCAGATTTTGTGTTAAATTCTGCATACTGGATGTTGTCGTAGATGAATTTTACAACCTCTTCGATACCCTCTAAATTGTGGCGCATATTAGGAATTTCAACGTAAGAAATCGCACCGCCGGAGGAAATCTTTTGATATTTTGCTTCAAACTCAAACTTTGTAAATGCATCTATCTCTTCACGAACATCAACGTGGTATGAGTTTGTATAATATCCTTTATCTGTAATGTCCTCTACACTGCCGAACTTTTCTTTATCTATTCTTGCAAAGCGGTAGCATAAAGATTCTGCAGGTGTGCCGTAAAGAGCAAAACCGATACCTGTTTCTTCTTTCCATCTGTCTGTTGCTTCTCTTAAATGATTCATAACGCGGAGTGAAAATTCTTCGCCCTCAGGCTCTGTATGAGAAACGCCCTTCATCGCCTTGGTAACCTCGTAAAGACCGATGTAACCCAAAGAAATCGATGAATATCCGCCAAACAGATACTTGTCGATTGTCTCGCCCTTGCCAAGACGGGCAATTGCTCCGTATTGCCAATGAACAGGGCTGACGTCTGATTTTGTTCCTAAAAGGGCGCGGTGACGACACATCAGCGCTTCAAAGCAAAGCTGGAGTCTTTCGTCAAAAAGCTTCCAGAAAATTTCCTCATTACCCTTGGCAATAAGACCAATCTGCGGAAGGTTAATACTTACAACACCCTGGTTGAAACGTCCCTCAAACTTGTAATTTCCGTCCTCGTCCTTCCATGGAGACAAAAAGCTTCTGCAACCCATAGGACTAAATACGTTACCCTCGTAGTGCTCACGCATCTTTTTAGCTGAAATATAGTCAGGATACATTCTTTTAGCTGAACATTCAACTGCGAGCTTTGTAATATAGTCATATTCTCCGCCCTGCAGACAGTTGTGCTCATCAAGTACATATACAAGCTTCGGAAACGCCGGTGTGATGTATACCCCTGCCTCGTTTTTGATACCCTCAAGACGCTGACGGAGAATTTCTTCTACTATCATAGCGTTTTCTTTTACATATCCGTCTTCTTTATCTACATATAAGAATAATGTAACAAAAGGAGACTGACCGTTTGTGGTCATGAGTGTATTTATCTGATACTGAATTGTCTGAACGCCCGCCTTTAGCTCGTCTTTCATCCGCTCTAAAGCAAGCTTTTCAATTAATTCAGGAGCAATCTTGCCATCAGAATTCTTTTCTATATTTGCTTTAAACTTTTCATAGCTCTTTCTTAAGTATTTGCCCAGGTGGCGAATGTCAACAGACTGACCGCCGTACTGGCTTGATGCAACAGATGCTATAATCTGTGTAAGAATTGTACAGGCAACCTGAAAGCTCTTGGGAGGCTCAATCAGCTTGCCATTCATAACTGTGCCGTTATCAAGCATATTGCCGATGTCAATCAGACAGCAGTTAAAGATAGGCTGGATAAAGTAGTCTGCATCATGAAAATGCAAAACACCGTCTGTATGCGCCTGTGAGATTTTTTCGGGCAAAAGGATTCTCTTTGTTAAGTCCTTTGATACCTCGCCTGCGATTAGGTCACGCTGTGTTGCTGCTGCAACCGCATTTTTATTGGAGTTTTCCTCCATAACGTCCTTGTTTGAGTTTTTGATAAGGCTTAAGATTGATTCGTCTGTTGTGTTTGCCTTACGGACAAGCGCACGGTTGTAACGATATACTATGTATGTTTTAGCCAATACGTACTTGTCAAGCTCCATTAGCTTTTGTTCGATTATATCCTGGATATCTTCTACCAGAATTCTTGAGGATCTTCTCGCCTCGATATAGTCTAAAATATCATCGACATCGGCCTTTGGAACACGCTCTGACGCAGGAACCTCATTGTTTGCCTTTTCTATCGCAATCTCTATCTTCTTTCTGTCATATTCAACTGTTGTGCCGTCTCTTTTTATAACTAACATAGAAGTCACACTCCCCTTTTTCTTTAGGCATTATTTATTATAACCTAATGAAATTCAAAAAAAAGTTGCATTTGCAACAAAAAAGTGCTATAATACTAAATATAGATATAACTGAAATATTTAAACACAAGATAAAGGGGTAATCAAAAATGCAAAATTCTGCTTTGTTTAGGGGTTTTACCGATGCTGAGGTAAAAAAAATGATGAGATGTCTGGGTGGAAAACTCAAAAATTGTAACACAAATGAAACAATAATGTTACATAACACATCAAAAGAGTACATATATGTTGTGTTGTCCGGAACAGCAGAGCTTGCAGGCTATGACTACAACGGCAACAAGGCGGTTTTAGAGCGATACGGCGCTGATTCACTGTTTGGAGATATGTTTTTTCGCGCAACCTCAAACGACCAGTTTATGGTGTCGGCAACATCTTCGTGCACGGTTTTGTTCTTTAAATATACAAACGCTCTCTTTCAGTGTGAAAACGCCTGCAAACATCACATAAAGCTTTTGGACAATTTATTTTCTATGATTTCCCAAAAGCTCATTACGCAGACACAACATATAGAGACGCTTACAAAACGCTCTATCAGAGAAAAATTGCTGGCATATTTTGAACAGCAGTCACAAAAAAATGGTTCATTCTCCTTTTTTCTTCCGATGTCGCTGTCTTCCCTTGCAGATTACCTTGGCGTAGACCGAAGCGCAATGCAGCGCGAAATCAGGCATTTAAACAATGAAGGGATTATAGATTCTAAAGGAAAAAAAATAGTATTAATTAGGAAGTAAAAAAATTTTTTAAAAAATTTTAAAAAAACTCTTGACTTTATTGCTTTAATGTGGTAAAGTAATAACCGTACTAAATAATAATTAACTTTTTTGAAGGAGACAAAACATCATGAAAAAACTTTTAGCACTTATTTTAACATTAGTATTGGCAGTAACATGCTTTGCTGCTTGCGGAAACAACGAAACCGATTCAGAGCTTTCTTACGTTAAGGAAAAAGGCGTTTTAACAATCGGTGTTACAAACTACCCACCAATGAACTACTTAGATGACAACGGCGCATGGACAGGATTTGACACAGAATTTGCTCAGGCTGTTGGTAAAGAGCTTGGTATCAACGTTGAATTTGTTGAAATCAGCTGGGAAGCAAAAGAAACCGAATTATCTTCTAAAAACATCGACTGCTTATGGAACGGAATGTGCATAACAGAAGACAGAAAAGAAATGTGGGAAGTAACAAAGCCTTATATGTATAACACACAGGCAATGGTTATGAAGGCTGACAAAGCAGACGAAATCTTAGCTGACATTAAAAGCAAGAAAATCGTTGCTGAAGCAGGCTCAACAGGTGAAGAAAAAATCTTAGGAACAATTGATGATACACAAGATGCAACAGTAGAAGTTATGGCAAAGGATTACTTCAAAGATGCTCAATACACAGGCGTAAGCTCAATGGCAACAGCTTTAATGGATGTTAAGAACGGTGTTGCAGACGTTGCAGTTGTTGACTCTGTTATAGCTCAGGGCATGATTGAAGGCGAAGATTCATCATTTGGCGATTTAGTAATTAACTTAGACAACAAGTTTGGCGACCAGTACTTTGGTATTGCATTCAGAAAGGGAAGCGACCTTTGTGCAAATGTTGAAAAGGCAATCGATAAACTCATCGAAAACGGCGAGCTTAACAAAATTGCAGAAAAGTATGGCTTAACAAACGGTATTGCAGCTGCTGCAGAATTTAATAAATAATATTAGCGATGCGACGCTTTAAAGGTTTCCGCGATTGCGGAAACCTTTCTTGGCGTATTAGAATAAGTACAAAAAGGAGCAAATTATGACGGAGTGCTTTTTTGCAAATTACACAATCGGAAAAGATGCATATAAAAATATAGAACCTGTCTGCAAAAGCTTTGGCAAAAACGTGCTTATTGTTGGTGGAAAGACAGCGCTTTCAAAAGCAATCGAAAAGCTTTATGCTGCTTTATCTGATTTTAACATAGTAGACACAGTTATATATGGAAAAGAATGCTACAGAGAAAGAATTGAAGAGCTTTTTAATACATATAAGGACAAAAACGTAGATTTTGTTATAGGCGTTGGCGGCGGCAAGGCAATTGACACATCAAAATGCCTGGCAGATCTTCTTTTAGTTCCTGTTGTAACTGTACCGACTATTGCATCTACTTGCGCAGCGTCATCTGCTCTTTCGGTCGTGTATAACAAAGAACACGCGTTTGAAGGCTTCTGGAGATTTAAAAGACCCTGCCGTCACACATTTATCGATACGCAAATTATAGCAGAGGCGCCCGAAGAGTATATTCGTGCAGGAATAGGCGACACGCTGGCAAAATATTACGAGGTTGAGTTTTCAGCCCGCGGTCAGCAAAAGACTTATAAAGACAATTTAGGAATAAAAATCAGTCAGATGTGCAACACGCCGCTTTTAGATATAGCAATAAAAACAACAGAGGCGGCAAAAAAGCACACAGCCACCAAAGAGTTAGAAGAAGCCGCGCTTATAATACTGGTAAGCACAGGAATGGTGAGCGCACTGATTAATCCTGCGTTTAACGGAGCACTCGCTCACGCGCTCTTTTACGGACTTACAGAATTAAAGGGGTTTGAAGAAAGCTTTTTACACGGCGATGTCATAGGCTATACCACAATTGTTCAGCTTGTGCTTGACAAAAAGCTTGCTGAAGCCAAAAAAATCAAAGCATTAATAGAAAAAATGGGTGTTGAGACAACACTTTTTGAAAGAAATGTTGATACATCCTATGAGAATTTAGAAAAAGTACTAAATGCAACGCTTTCTGACCCTGATATGGATGTAATTCCATATAAAATAACAAAAGAAATGCTTTATGATGCAATTATAGAGGTTGAAAAAATGACAATGGAGGAGAAAATATGAGTAACGCTTGGATTCAATTATTAGAAGGGTTTTCAATGAACTGTCTTCTTTTTGTACTGACCCTTGTAATGTCAATACCGCTTGGACTTATAATAACCTTCGGTTCAATGTCAAAATTTAAGCCCCTAAGATACATTGTAAAGGTTTTTGTATGGGTAATACGCGGAACACCGCTTATGCTGCAGCTTTTTATTGTGCTTTATGCGCCCGGTATTTTATTTAACTATCCTATCTCGTCCCGTATGACGGCGACACTTATTGCGTTTGTTATAAACTACGCGGCGTACTTTTCTGAAATTTACCGTGGCGGTATCGAAAGCATACCAAAAGGCCAGTACGAAGCAGGTCAGGTGCTGGGGCTTACAAAGAGCCAGGTTTTCTTTAAGGTTGTGCTTTTTCAGGTAATAAAGAGAATTTCTGCACCGATGGGTAACGAGGTTATAACACTGGTAAAGGATACGTCCCTTGCCCGCGTAATAGGCGTTATGGAAATTATACAAAACGCACAGAGATTTGCTGCAAAAGGAATTATCTGGCCGCTGTTTGCAACAGGAATATACTTTTTGCTGTTCACCGGCGTTCTTTCGATTGCGCTTTCATACATTGAGAAAAAACTAAACTACTATAAAGGATAAGGAGGATGCGATATGGCAATACTTGAAGTTAAAAACCTTAAAAAAAGCTTCGGCAGCACCGATGTTTTAAAAGGCGTTTCGTTTTCTATGGAAAAAGGCGAAGTAGTATCCATCATCGGCTCTTCCGGAAGCGGAAAAACAACGCTCCTTCGCTGCATAAACTTTTTAGAAAAGGCGGAAAAAGGACAGATTGTTTTAGATGATGAAATAATTTTTGACGAAAACGAGTCCTCAAAAATGACACCTGCAGAAATTAGAAAAAAACAGATTAAATTCGGCTTTGTTTTTCAGCAGTTTAATTTGTTCCCGCAATATACAGCGCTTGAAAATGTTGTTTTAGCGCCGCGGCTCTTAGCTCAGGAAAGAGAAGATTTTAAACAGAATAAAGAAAAAATATATAAAGAAATTGAAGATCAGGCGAAAGAACTTTTGTCCCGCTCAGGATTGTCCGACAAATATAACAACTACCCATGTGAGCTTTCCGGAGGTCAGCAACAACGTGTGGCAATATGCAGAGCCTTGGCTCTTAAGCCAAAAATTATGCTTTTTGACGAGCCGACCTCGGCCCTTGACCCCGAAATTACAAACGAGGTTTTAAAGGTTATAAAATCACTTGCTGATGATGGTATGACCATGATTATCGTTACTCACGAGATGAATTTTGCCAAAAACATATCTGACAGAATTATTTTTATGAACGAGGGAATCATTGCAGAAAGCGGCACCCCTGAACAAATTTTCACAAACCCTCAAAATCCCAGAACAAAGGAATTTATAACAAGCTTTAACCAGCAGTCTGAGGTGTGATATATGAAAATAAACGAAGAAATAAAAATTTTATCCGAAGCGATGCTTGCGCTTGAAACGCCAGATGAGTGCGAAAAGTTTTTAACAGACCTTTGCACAATTCGTGAAATTTCATCAATGGCGCAAAGAATCGTAGTTGCAAAGCTGCTCCGCGATAAAAAGACCTTTACAGAAATCGAAGAGGCAACAGGAATGTCATCAGCAACCATTGCACGTATCAACAAGTGCTTAAATTATGGAGCAGACGGATATTCGCTCGTTTTAGACAGAATGGACGATTAGCAGTGAGGGTGTAGCAAAATGATTTCATTTTGCTACTGCCCCATTTTTTTTGTCAAAATTGTTGACAAATGGGCGTCTTTATGATATTATGACAATAATTTCATAAAAAAGCGTTGACGGAGAGTGCGGATTTTGAAACCTTTGAGAGAATTGACGGTTGGTGCGAGTCAATAAGGCGGATAGTCAGGCTGTAGCTCCTGAGCTGAAAGGAAGAAAGTTTTATAAAATGAGTAGACCCTTTCCGAGAAGGCTGCGTTAGTGCATAGGGCGTTTTAGCGCCTGAAGTGGTGTATTTACACAATTTGAGTGGTACCGCGGGAAATATCTCGTCTCAAAGAAAGGTTTTCTTTGGGGCGTTTTTTATTGCCCCGAAACATAGAAAGGATTGATTAAGTAAAATGGACACACAGATGACAGGATTGGACCTAAAACTTGCTTCGGTTGCTTCCCGTATTAAGGAGCTTCGCCAGATTGAGGGCGTTTCAGTTGAAACAATGGCTCGTCTTACAGGTGTCAGCGTGGCAGAGTATACCGCCTGCGAAGAGGGAACACACGATTTAAGCTTTGCCTTTATTTACAGATGTGCCCAGGCTTTTAACGTAAACGTGACAGATATAATAGAGGGAAACAGCCCAAAGCTCAAGCACTATACTATAACACGTGCAGGTAAGGGTGTGGAAATCCAAAAGGCGCACGGTATGGTTTACTACGGTCTTGCAGGTGACTTTAAAAACAGGGTTTCAGAGCCTTTATTTGTTGAGTGCAAATATGACGAAGAAAAAGAAAACAAAGAAATAGAAATTACAACCCATGACGGTCAGGAGCTTGATATTGTAGTTTCGGGCAAAATGAAAATCAAGATTGGCAACCACACAGAGGTTTTGTCTGCGGGTGATTCAATTTATTACGACAGCTCAACCCCCCATGGAATGATAGCAACCGGCGGCGAGGATATGACGTTTTATGCTATTGTTTTGGCTGGTGGCAAAGGCGAAGCCGCTATAGATAAGCACGCAAACCCCAACAAGGGAAAGGTTGCGACAGTTCACAGAAAGCCAGGTAGACTCTACCACAACTTTATAGATACAACCATTGATGAAAACGGCCGCCTGACAGCGATTGATTTTAAAAACGAGGACAAGTTTAACTTTGCCTTTGACATAATTGATGCAATCGCAGAAAAAGAACCGGAAAAGCTTGCACTTTTACACGTTTCCCGTGAAAAAGAAGAAACAAGATTTACCTTCGGCGACTTAAAGCGTGAGTCAAATCGCGCTGCAAACTATTTTGCATCGTTAGGCATAAAACGCGGCGATAAGGTAATGCTTGTTATGCGCAGAAATTACCAGTTCTGGATTGCTCTTTTAGGTCTTCATAAAATCGGCGCAGTTGCAGTTCCTGCATCAAATCTTTTAAAAGCGCATGACTATGAGTATAGATTTAGCGCAGCAGGAATAAGCGCAATTATCTGCAGTGCCCAAGGTGTTATGACAGAAGAGGCAGATATTGCAGCAAAAAGTGCAATTGAGCTAAAACATAAAATTATCACAAACGGTACCCGCGACGGATGGAGAAATTTTGATGAAGAATTAAAGCTTTTTTCTGATGTATATGAAAGAAAGCCCGACTCACCATGTGGCGATGATGATATGCTTATGTATTTTACATCAGGTACCACAGGCAATCCCAAGATGGCGCTTCACAGCTACAAATATCCTTTAGGACATTTTCACACTGCAAACTACTGGCATTGCGTAGACCCTGACGGATTGCACTTTACAATTTCAGACACAGGCTGGGCAAAGGCAGCGTGGGGCAAAATCTATGGCCAGTGGCTTTGCGAGGCGGCAATTTTTGTATATGATTTTGATAAGTTTGAAGCAGCAGACATTTTGCCTATGTTTGCAAAACATCATATCACAACCTTCTGCGCACCGCCGACAATGTATCGTATGCTGATAAAGGAGGACATCACAAAGTATGACATGTCGTCTGTTCAGCACACAACAACAGCAGGCGAAGCGCTAAACCCTGAAGTTTTCAGACAAATTGAGTCGCTTTTGGGACTTCGTATTATGGAGGGCTTTGGCCAGACGGAAACAACGTGCGTTATCGGTCACCTTTGTGGAGATTCGTTCAAACTCGGTGCTATGGGAAAACCTGTTCCACTCTATGATGTTGATTTGGTAGATGCTGACGGAAACAGCGTAAAAACGGGCGAAAACGGTGAGATAGTTATAAGAACAGACAAAAAAGTTCCCTGCGGTCTGTTTAAGGGATATTATAAAGACGAAGAAAAAACAAAAGCAGCATGGCACGACGGAATGTATCATACGGGCGACGTTGCATATAAAGACGAAGACGGCTTTTACTACTATGTAGGCAGAGTTGACGACGTTATTAAGTCGTCAGGCTACAGAATAGGACCTTTTGAAATAGAGAGCGTTATTATGGAGCTTCCTTACGTTGTAGAATGTGGTGTTTCGGCAGCGCCTGACCCTGTCCGCGGACAGGTTGTTAAGGCAAGCATTGTCCTGACAAAGGATACTGTGCCGAGCGAAGAGATCAAAAAGGAAATTCAGTCGTATGTAAAAGAACATACCGCGCCATATAAATATCCAAGAATTATTGAGTTCCGTGATGAGTTGCCCAAGACAACAAGCGGAAAAATTATAAGAAATCAACTGTAAACAATTAAAAGCTGTAAGCATAATGCTTACAGCTTTTTTTATAAGGCAAAGCCCAATTTTTAATTAACCTAATATTGAAAGCTCTGTTTCTTTGTCGAAGAGGTGGATGCGATTCATATCAAATGCAACCTTGATTGTATCGTCTACCTTTGCTGTTGAACGTGGGTCAACTTTTGCAATAAATGATGAGCCTTCGATGTTTAAGTAAAGAAGCGTTTCAGAACCCATAAGCTCTACAACTTCAACCTTTGCACTTACAACACTGTCAGGAGATGAGCTTAAGTATACTTCTTCATCATGGATGTTCTCAGCTCTTACGCCCATTGTAACAGTCTTGCCGATGTAGTCGCCATCGATTAGGGCAGCTGTTCTGCCTTCAGGAATCTTAACCTTAGAGCTACCAAATACAAAGTAGATACCATCGTCTGCCTTTTCGATTATACCATCTACAAAGTCCATTGTCGGGCTACCGATAAAGCCGCCAACGAACATATTTACAGGATGGTCATAAAGGAACTGAGGAGCAGCTATCTGCTGAATGATACCGTCCTTCATAACAACGATTCTTGTACCCATTGTCATAGCTTCTGTCTGGTCGTGTGTTACGTAGATAAATGTTGTCTGCAGTTTGTTATGTAATTTTGAGATTTCTGTTCTCATCTGTCCACGAAGCTTTGCATCAAGGTTAGATAAAGGTTCGTCCATTAAGAAAACCTTAGGATTACGAACGATAGCACGACCTAAAGCAACACGCTGTCTCTGACCGCCAGATAAAGCCTTTGGCTTTCTGTCTAAAAGGTGCTCTATGTCAAGAATACGAGCAGCTTCTGTAACCTTTTCTTTGATTTCTTGCTTTGGTACTTTGCGGAGCTTTAAGCCGAATGCCATGTTATCAAAAACAGTCATATGAGGATATAGAGCATAGTTCTGGAAAACCATAGCTATATCTCTTTCTTTAGGAGGTGTGTCGTTTACGATTTTGTCGCCAATCCAAACTTCACCCTCTGAAATCTCTTCAAGACCTGCAATCATACGAAGTGTTGTAGATTTACCACAGCCAGAAGGACCAACTAATACGATAAATTCTTTATCGGCAATATCTAAGTTAAAATCGCTAACGGCTGTCACGCCACCAGGATATCTTTTATATACGCCGTTTAGTTTCAATTCTGCCATTTAAAACAGACCTCCCAAAATATATTTTGTTTTATTTCTACCATTGTTCATTATAGCATAGAACTTTTTAAAATATAAGGTTATTTTTTCACAAAAAAACCTAAATTCTTTTGTGCAAGGATTACAAAAGCTGTCAAAATGCATAACAATCCCATTTTTTTGCATCTTTTTCTTGTTTTAATTGTTCAAAATATAACACTTTAGCATTCCGTAAATCATCTTTGCAGCCTCCTGACGGGTTGCATTTTTCTTTGGATTAAAGTTCTTTTGGTCATCGCCTGAGATAATTTTAAGGTTTGCCATTTTCTGAACGTATTTTTCGGCATAAGGAGCGATTTTGTCGCTATCGTTAAACTCGTAGTACATCTCAGTTGACACCACGCCATAAGAGTCTAAAACCGTTCCGATTATCTTTGCCATATCCTGTCTGGTAATATATTTTCCAACACCAAAGCTTCCATCTCCCAGACCGCTTGTAATTCCAGCCTTGGCTGCACTTGCAACATATGGTGCATACCACGCATCGGGCGAAACGTCGGTAAAGTCTGATTTTGCATCCTCATCCAAAAGTCCAAAAAGCGCAACAACAAGCTTTATAAACTCTTCTCTTTTAATGCTGTCGTCAGGCATAAACATATCTTTTTCTTTTCCGTTTATAATGCCGCGGGCATTAAGTGCGGCAATATAATCTTTACCCCAGCCTGATGCGTCCTTAAAGGGGTAGATGTGCGTGCTTATAACGTAAACTGTATCGGGCTCAGCTTTTAACATTACGCCGTCTTCTGTTGGAATTGAATATGTTACAATTTCTAATTCGTTGTTTTTGTTGAGCTTTTTAACCAGCGGGTTTTCTGATTTTAAAACTACGTTTATAACGGGCGGAATTTCCTTTTGTGTTTTTATAACGAGAGAATTTTTAAATATTTCCGCATCTAATCCTTCGCCGCTTTTAATAACAGTATAATCATTTGTTTTTTCTACATTTGTATCGGGTTTTTCTCCTGTTGTTCCCGAGGCACCGCTCTGTGGAGGTGTGGATGGAGCATCAACAATTTCGCAGATACCAAGCTTTTTAAGGCCCTTTGCAACTGTGTATTTTTCGCTATTTGGCAGCTTTTGTAAAAATGCTACAAGCTTTTCTGGGATATCGCTGGCTGAAATTTCCTTTTCATATCCGCTCCATACCGCGTTAAACTCGTCGGCAAAAGCTTTGTTTATTGTGCCTGATGAAAAATTGTTTTCTTTAAACACTACCGACGGACCGCCATTTACAGCAGGAAAAAGTGTCAAAATATTAGCAACAACCGATGTGGTGTAGCCGTCCTCTGTCATTACCTTTTTTGCTTCAGGGGAATATCTGTATAAACAGTCGAGCATTTTACCTACACCGTTTAGTGTTTCGCTGTCAGCGCCTGAAAGAGGTGTTTTGTTCTGGATAATGTCGGCATATGTAAGACGAATGTTTGTTTCTTCTTTTACACATTTAACGCTTAGGAACATGCGTTTTAAAAAGTCACGCTCAACATCATCACCCAAAAACTTTTTAAACATTCCCAAAAAAGTATCTGACCCAAGATTTTCAAGAGCGGCAGATACCCCTGCATCATTAGTGAAAAACGGTCTTGCCAAAGAAAAGTACTCTGCGCGTTCCTCTTTGGTAAGCTGTGCCATTTTTACAAAAAGGCTGTTTTCACTTGCAAAAATAGTTACAGGCGAAAGCACAAACAATGCTGCCAGTATTAATGCTATTACTTTTTTCATAATTTCCTCCTAGGATTATATGGGTTTAAAAAGACCGCACGAGGTGCGGTCTTTTTATCAGGTTTTATATTATTTATTTAAGAAATCATAGTAGCCGAATATTCCATATAAAACTTTGGCTGCTTCGGCTCTTGTGATATTCTTAAGAGGACCGAATGTGCCATCGGGATATCCTGCGATAATTCCTAAATCACTGGCATGTGCAACAAAGTCGTGTGCATAACCGTGAATTTCGTGACTGTCTACATAGTCATTTACAAGACCGTTCTTTGTATTATCGGCATATCTCATAAGAACCGCGATAAGTTCCTGACGAAGGATAATCTTTTCAGGCTTAAATTCGCCATCGTCGTATCCTGTGTAGATGCCCATATCAACTAAAAGGTTAACTGCGCCCATAGCCCAGTCTGCAATGTTGTGATTATCATTAAAGCCGTTATCATTTTGTGCATATTTTGCAGCTTCTTCTTCAAGTCCTAAGCCGCGAACAAGCATTACTGCGATTTCCTGTCTTGTGATACCTGCATCAGGACGGAACATACCGTCGTCATCACCTAAAATGATGTTTCTTGATGCTAGGTTTCTTACGTAGTCTTCTGCCCAGTGGTCTTCTGTGTCAGGGAATATAGGAGCTGTTTCAGGAACAGCAACTTCTTCTATTACAAAGGCTGAATCGTCAATAAATGGACTTTCAGGTTTTATTTGTTCTTCAGGCTTCTGATAACCGTTTCCGCCAAAGCCGCCTGTAATTCCTTCAGTGGTTGTTGATCCAGGACGCTTAGCTGCAGATAAGCCTTCAGCGTAAAGGTCGATATCTTCGTGTGCTAAAACAATCTTTAAATCATCTATATCTGCAGTAAATGAGCTGAGAATGTCAACGATACCGCAAATAATGTCAAAGCCTTCTGCTTTGCTGTTGGGGTATGTTGAAACTGTAACGTCGTTTATTGATTCAGCATCAATGTAAGAAGCAAGTGATGTCGCAAAAGTTTCATCATATGAAGCAAGTACAAAACCGCCATCTGATGCGTTTGTCATTTTAAACTGCCCTTTAAATGCTGTCAAAAGCTGCATAAAAATAGCAGGTGTTAATGAGTGAGTTGATAACTTACCCTGTGCTTCACTGCCTACATGTCTGTCATAAAGGGCTGTGGCTGCTGCTGTTTCTTCTACTGTGAGTAAAAGCGGGGTTGACACGATAGGTGTTGAATCATCACCGAAGTTGTTAAGTGATGCACGTCTTTTTTCAAGCGGAACAGCTTTGTATGCATTAAGTGCAAAAATCAAAGACTCCTTATCCGCTTCAGACTGAGTTTTAACAACGTTTATAACATTTGTAAAATCAACGTGGTCAGATGTTACAGGCAATGTTATTTCACCGTTTATTGCCTTGATAACAGTATCAATACCGTTTGTTCCGTCAAGCATATAAGCTTTGAAGGTTTTCCAGATTTTGATTCTCTTTGCCCACTCATTTGGCATATTTGTTTCAAAAATGTCAATAATCGTATCCGCCTGTGCGCTCTCTAGCGATATGTCAGCTGCGATAACAGGGCATACAACTGTCAACATCATTATAAATGCCAACATTGTGCATAAAAACTTTTTCATTTTTCCACTCCTTATATTTTGTCTTAATTTTATTTTTCTTCTAAAAGATAGCTATACTTAGCATAATAGCTTTTAACTATTTCTTTTTCCTTGGGCCCTAAATTTTCCCTCATTAAGGCATACGCCGAGTTAAACTTTTCGTTATTTACGCCTCCAACCCCGTATGATATAAGCTTTTCATAATCCTCAGGCGAGAGGCTTTTAGCTAAAAGCGCCAAAACCTTCAACTTTTCACTTACTGGGATTTTGGCTTCGATTTTTTTTATGGCTTCTTCGTCAAGTACAACCGAAATGTTTTTATCCTTTGCAATCTGCTTGTTTTCATCCAAGACGGGCAGAATGACAGTTTCTCCGTCAATTGATTCGCCGACCGTTTCGGAAATTTCCGAAAAAATATAGTTAACGGCTATGTACGATGTGCCGACTGCAAGGAGCAAAATTGCAGATACAACTATTAAAATTATAACACTGCGTTTTTTCAATTTATTCAAAAACATCTCCGCTTTCAACCGAACGTAAATATTTATACAAAGTAATTATATAACGAAGAGGGCAAATTGTCAAGACTATCAATCTACAGAATTCGCTTTTTATATTCTGTGGGAGATGTCCCGACTGCATTTTTAAACGAACGTGAAAAACTGTGTATACACGAAAAGCCCAACATATCAGATATTTGGCTGACAGAATAGCTACCGCTTCGCAGCTGTTTTTTTGCTTCAGAAATTTTTAATCCTGCGTAGTATTCCATAAGACTTTTTCCTGTAGATGACTTAAAAATATGGCTAAGCTGCGACTTTCCAAGCATAAAATGTGAACACACATCATCTAAAGAAAGCCCGCGGTATACATTTTCTTCCATATATTCCATGACCAGAGTGCTGAGTGAATTTTGTGCAAGGGTGCGCGATTTTCCGTTTGCGACCACCTTGCTGCCCAGACCGGAATTGTTTCTTATTATATTTATAAGCATCTCCGCAAAGTAGCACGAAAGTAGCTGCAGTGTGCCGAACGGAGCATTTGAAAAATCAAGCTCGCTTTCTTTTCCGTATTCGTCAGGAATAGCACCAAGAGCGCTTTTTACCTCCGAAACAAAAAGCTCAAGCAGCGTCTTTGATGTTTTGTCTGCGGTAAAAATCTTTTTCTTAAAAAAGCTCATCGCACAGCTGTTGCAACGAAAAGAAACAACCAGCATATTGTTGGGCGAGAAAGAATCTGAAATGTGCGCATGAATTTCCCCCGGCTCGTGGAAAATTATCTGCCCCTGCGAAAGTGTTGAGCTGTTTCCGTCTGTAATTGCAATAATCTTGCCGCTGTCAACATATGCCATCTCCCAGAAGTCGTGCTTTTCGGGAGGAGAGGTAAAGTTTTTCCCGAGCTCAAAATAGCAAATATCGTTAAATCCCAGAATTTCTATTTCTTTTTCTGCAGACTGAAGACAAGACACCTTATATCACCTCCGGAAAAAATGTTAAAAAAATAACACAATTTATCAAATACTTATTTTCATTAATAGTATATAATGAAATAGTTGGCATGTCAATAATAAACAACGATAAAATGCGGAGTGAAATGAATGAACGTTTTTGCTATCGGATGACATTGAAATTAACTGTGTCGAAACATGATAAAATGTGTTAAAAGAGGCGACAACGTAACAGTTTGCCACGCATCTTGCGGCGATTTGGGTCATGCAATTATTATGCCTGATGAGCTTTGCAAATTCCGCATTATTAAACAAAGGTTCTCCCGATGAGCATGTTGCCGTAAAGCTATATTATAGATAAGGAAGGTAGAAAAAATGTTAGTAACACTGAATCAGGTACTTTTACCTGCTAAACAAAACAAATACGCAGTAGGTCTGTTTAACGCAGTTAACATGGAGCTTGCACGTGGTATCATTGCCGCAGCAGAGGCAACACAGTCACCTGTTATTATGGGTACTGCTGAAGTCTTATTTCCATACGGTCCGTTAGAAGAGGTTTCATACTACCTCATTCCTATGGCTAAAAAGGCGAAGGTTCCTGTTGTTGTGCACTTAGACCACGGTTTAAAGAAGGAAACCTGTATCAAGGCATTAGAGCTTGGTTTTACATCTATTATGTACGACTGCTCAACAGACGACTACGATACAAACGTTGCAAAGGTTAAAGAAATGGCAGAAATAGCTCATTCATACGGCGCAACAATCGAGGGCGAGTTAGGCCACGTTGGCGACAACGAAGGCTCAGCAGAAGGCAGCTCACATTTAGCAGACCCAAGCAAATTCTTCACAGACCCCAAGCTTGCAAAGGACTATGTTGAAAAAACAAAGGTAGATGCTTTGGCCATCGCTGTAGGTAATGCTCACGGTGCATACAAGCTTCCGCCAAAACTTGACTTTGACAGAATAAAGACAATTGCAAACACAGTTGATGTTCCGCTCGTACTGCACGGTGGTTCTGGTCTTACAGACAACGACTTTAAGCGTGCAATCAAAGAGGGTATCTCAAAGGTTAATATCTTTACCGATATTAACATTGCAGCAGTAAAAGCAGAGTTTAGCAAATTCACAGATATGAACAAAGGTATTATTGACTTAATTCCTGCCGCTGTTGAAGCTGTTAAACAGGCATCTATCGAAAAGATGGAGCTTTTCTCAAGCGATGGAAAGGCAAACGTTGGCGCTGCAGGCACACTTGATATTGACAAAATCGTTGAGCTCGTTGCAGCTGAAGTTAAAAAGCAGATGAATAAATAATTTTAATCCTATCAAATGTGAAACACTAGATGAATTTGACACATACATAGGGCACAAAATTGCTATAAAGATTAAAGAAGAAATTCGCCATTTGGTGAATTTCTTCTTTTTTGTGCGCTTTTTAAAAAACAAATAAAAATAATACACCCCGAAAGTCAGATGTTGTTCTGATTTTCGGGGTGATTTACAGAATTAATACAACGCAATTTATTGCGATGTGGAGCTGATGAGCGGACTTGAACCGCCGACCTACGCCTTACCAAGGCGTTGCGCTACCAACTGTGCCACATCAGCATATCTGCACCCAGTTATTCTATCATAAATTTATACTGTTGTAAAGGGTTTTTTTAAAAAAAATCAAACTGTGTCAAGACAGCAAATATGATGTGTTATTTACTTGTAAACCTTTTCCACAAGGGCGCCGCGGCAAAAGTAAAAACAGTCGCAACAATGCTTATCACAATCCATGAAATTATAGTTCCTATCCAACCAAAATTTTCTGCCAAAACACCAAAAACAATGCCTGACACAACTATACCAAAAGAGGCTACGGCATTCAATAATGCTGCAACGGAACCTACACTGTTATATTTAGCAAAGTAAGACGGAATAAGAACGTTCTGGAACTGATGCCCTGAATACATCATCGTCGTAATGAGCGAAAGGAGCAAAACGACGACTAAAACGCTTATTTTTCCTGTTGCTAAAAGCATTACTGTAGCCGGTACCGAAATCAAAAATGTCACGCCGTAAGCGGCAACGCAGTTTTTGATTCTTTTAGGATACAAAAAGTTTGCAAAGAACACGCCGCCTAAATTTATAAAAATTAAAATCGTCGTAAGCATATTTGCAAAGCTTGTCGAAACACCTTCGTAGCTTTCTACAATCATGGTTGGTATCCATGTCTTTAGTCCAAAGTCCAAAAAATTTCTTAAAAACGCCGACATCAAAAGCAGCAAAACGCCACTTGAGAGCAAAAGTTTAAAAAATGCATTGTCGCTTTTGCTGTTGTTTGTCTGCGTGGTTTTTTCAAGCTGCTGCTTGATTATTTCGGTGTTAATTTTTTTGATTTTATCTAATGGTTTTTGCAATGAGCGGAAAATGACAATCCATAAAACGAGGCAAACAGCCAGGATAAATGCCGACACAAAAAAGAGAGTCTGCCAACCGGAAACCTTTAAAACAATTGCGGCAAGCAAGTAATTAAACAGCGCTCCTGTGCAATATGAAAAGGAAATCAGTGTCATTGCTTTTGTTTTATGCTCGGGCAAAACATATTCTGAAACTATCCTTAGCATAACGGGCCAGATTGCAAACTGAATAAGCCCGCAAAGGCACCAGAAAAAAAGCATACAAAAGAAATTATTAAAAACAGCCATTCCCAATATGCAGATAATCGTAGACAAAAGGGTAATAATGACATATTTTGAGGCGGAGAACTTTTCTATCTGCTTAAAAAACACGAGCTGTCCTGCGCCATAGAAAAGATAAAACCCTGAATTTATCACGCCGGCCTGTGATTTGGTAAAAATGTTTTCTGCAACAATCGATGCAATAGATGCAGAATATGCATTCTTTGTCATAGATATAATTGCATAAACTGTAAAACTGGTTATAAAAATGAACCAGCTTACTTTTTCTTCCTGGCTGAAAATTGAACTTATTCTTTTCATAAAATACACCTTCTGCGTACCTGATTTTAACTTAGAAAATTATAACACACAGGAAAATAAAAGTCAAACAAAAAAAGACAGATTTTTGCGCAAAAGGAGTCTTTTAGTGACTCCTTTTTAAGTCTGAAAACTCCATAGGTAAAATCAGTAAAAAAATATCGACATAAATAGCATAAAAATTGTGTATTTTTCACAATTTGTATTTGATTTTACAATTTTTCTATGTTATAATAGGTTCGAGTAAATTTGGATTAGGGGATGAAAAAATGTCAAAACTAACCTTTCCGGGTGGTATACACCCGTCAGGCAGAAAAAGTGCGACCGAAAACAAGGCATTAGTCACTTTAGATGCGCCTGAGCTTTTATACTTTCCGCTTAATCAGCACATAGGCGCGCCGCTTTCGCCGATTGTAAATATAGGCGACAGAGTTTTAAAAATGCAAAAAATTGCAGATACGGACTCTTTCGTGTCGGCGCCTCTGCATTCGTCTGTGTCAGGTAAGGTTCGCGATATCGGACTTTATTTAAATCACACAAACGCCAAAGTTCCTACCATAGTTATTGAAAATGATGGAATGGACGAACAAGCAGAGCCAGTGCACAATAAAAATATAGATGATTTAACTCCCGATGAAATGCGAAAGATTATTCGCGAGGCAGGAATTGTGGGCCAGGGTGGTGCAGCGTTTCCGACGCACGTTAAGCTTTCACCGCCAGCGGATAAAAAAATCACAGATTTAATTATAAACGCTGCAGAATGTGAACCATATTTAACATCTGACAGACGCGTAATTTTAGAGATGACAGACGATGTTGTCGGTGGATGTCTTGCAATTATGCGCCTTTTAGGGCTTGACAAGTGTTGTATAGGCATAGAAGACAACGCGCCTGAGGCGATTAAGGTTTTAAAAGAAAAGACAAAAGGCACCCCAATTGAAATTAAGGTGCTCCGGAAAAAGTACCCTCAGGGTTCGGAAAAACAGATAATATACACAATAACAAAAAAGAAGGTTCCTATGGGCAAGCTTCCAATGGACGTAGGCTGTATTGTTATAAACATAGGTACGGTAGCACAGGTGTACAAAGCTCTTTCAAAGGGGACAGCGCTTAATGAAAGAGTTGTTACTGTTTCGGGCGATGCAATAGCAACCCCGTCAAACGTTCTGGCAAGAGTAGGCACACCATTTAGCTATATAAAAGACGCCTGCGGAGGATTTATAAAAGAGCCCAAAAAGGTTATAATGGGCGGTCCGATGATGGGTATTGCAGGGGTAGCTATTAACATACCTGTAGTAAAGGGAACATCAGGAATACTGTTTTTAAGTCAGGAGTATGCTAAATCTTACGAGGAGCTAAACTGTATCCGCTGTGGAAGATGCGTATCGGTATGTCCTATGAATTTAATTCCGACACTGCTTGATACCTGCAGTCGACGGGACGACCTAGAGGGTCTTGTTAAAAACAGCGTTATGAACTGTCTTGAGTGCGGAAGCTGCACATACGTGTGCCCGTCAAAGAGATATTTAGTTCAGTCAATCCGTGTAGGCAAACAAAAAATTAACGCGCGTCGCGCAAAGGAGGCAAAAAAATAATGGAAAATATATTAGTTTCATCATCGCCTCATATAAGATCTGGCAAAACCACATCAGGCATTATGAGAGATGTGTGCATTGCCTTAATACCCGCACTTTTCTGCTCGGTGATTTTCTTTGGGGTAAGATCTTTGTTTTTGTGTGCGCTGTGTGTTATTTTTTCAGTAGGATTTGAATACTTATGGCAAAAAATCACAAAAAGAAACGTGACGATTAAGGACGGAACAGCTTTTGTTACCGGTATGCTTTTGGCATTTAACCTGCCGGTGTCTGCTCCCTGGTGGATTTGCCCTATCGGTGCTTTTGTGGCAATTATCATAGCAAAGCAGTTCTTTGGTGGCACAGGACACAATTTTATGAACCCCACAATTGTAGGCAGGTCCTTTCTGCTTGCGTCGTGGCCTGTAATTATGACCAGATGGGTTGACCCTTTTTCAACCGGATTTTCTATACCGGCAGATGTTGTTTCTTCGGCAACTCCGCTTGCGATTTTAAAGAACAATGCAACCGGCGAAATACCGAGCTTTCTTTCAATGTTTTTAGGAAATACTGCAGGATGCCTGGGTGAAACATCAGTTTTGGCAATTCTTTTAGGTGGTGCATATTTAGTATTGCGCAAGGTAATTTCATTGCGCATACCTTTTACATACATATTAACAGTGGCGATTTTATCGTTTGTTTTCCCGAATGCAGGCTATGCGCCACTAGAAAGCGCGGGAATAAATGTTTTATCAGGCGGTCTGATGCTTGGTGCGTTCTTTATGGCAACAGATTATGTAACGTCGCCTATAACCGCCAAAGGTCAGATTGTTATGGGACTTGGCTGTGGTATTCTGACGTTTGTTATAAGACGCTTCGGAGGATATTTAGAGGGCGTTTCTTATGCAATTCTTTTAATGAACGTTGCAACCCCGCTTATCGACAGATGTACTGCGTCAAAGCCTTTTGGCACAGTTAAAAAGAGAGGGGGAAAAAACTAATGCAAAAAAACGAAAACCCCATAGTATTATCCTTGGTTTTGCTCATAATTTCGGTTATCGTCGCGCTTTTGCTTTCGTTTACCAACTCTATCACTGTTGATAAAATAGCCGAAAACACCGAAATAGAACAAAACCTTGCAAAAAAAGAGGTTTTAAGCGAGGCGACTTCGTTTGAAGACGCCAACGTCTCTGATGGAATTGTAAAGGCGGTATTTAATGCAAAAGACGACGATGACAACATCGTGGGCTGGTGTGTAAACGTTAAGCCAAATGGTTATGCCGGCGAGATAGACCTTATGGTCGGCATCACAAAAGATTATAAATTATCAGGAATTAAGGTGGTTTCAAATTCAGAGACCGCAGGACTGGGTGCAAAGAGCGCAGATAAAAGCTTTAGTGACCAGTTTAAAGAGAAAAATCTGCCCATCTCTTTAATTAAAAACGGTGCGCCGAAAGATGATGAAATCGTCGCATTAACAGGTGCAACCATTACCAGTACCGCTGTAAAAAACGGAGTGAATGCATCGTTTGAGGCGGTAAAAAAATTAGGAGGTGGTAAGCTTGAGTAACATTAAAGAACTGACAAAAGGTCTTTTAAAAGAAAACCCCATATTTGTGCAATTTCTGGGAATGTGCGCAACGCTTGCCGTATCTACCTCTGTTGTAAATGGTTTGGGCATGGGCCTTTCTACTACGGTAGTTTTGGTTGCGTCAAACATAATAATATCCTTAATAAGAAACCTTATTCCAAACAAGGTTCGTATAGCGGCATATATAATAGTAATCGCAGGATGTGTCAGTGCGGTTGAAATGGCAATCAAGGCGTTTTTGCCTGAGATATCAAAGTCGCTCGGTATTTTCATTCCGCTGATAGTTGTAAACTGTATAATACTGGGCCGTGCGGAGGCGTTTGCTTCTAAAAACGGAATTTTAAAGTCGGCGCTTGACGGTATCGGTATGGGTCTCGGCTTTACACTGGCACTTTGCACATTAGGTACAATCCGTGAAATTTTAGGAAACGGTACATTTTTAGGAATAAGCGTTTTTGGCGAGGGATTTGTGCCTGCATCTATTATGATATTGCCCCCCGGAGCGTTTATCGTGCTGGGTTGCGTGCTGGCAATCATTAATGTAATTTCTTCTAAAAACAAAAAGGAGGGCAATAAATAATGAAACTTTTAGCAGAACTTGTCCTTCTTTCGTTGACAACTATTTTAGCAAACAACTATGTGTTGGTAAAATTCTTAGGAATATGTCCGTTTTTGGGCGTATCCAAAAAAGTAGGGACAGCTGTCGGTATGAGTATTGCTGTTACCTTTGTTATGACGGTAGCATCAGTTGTCACATATTTTGTGCAAAAGCTTTTGGTTTCCTTTGGAATAGAATATATGCAGACCGTTGCGTTTATTTTGGTTATTGCGGTTTTGGTTCAGGTGGTTGAAATGGCAATCCAGAAATTTTCACCCGCACTCTACGGTGCGCTTGGAATATACCTGCCCCTTATTACCACAAACTGTGCGGTTTTAGGCGTGGCGCTTTTAAACGTTCAGGAAGGCTTTGACTTTGTTCACACATTGGTTTACAGCTTTTCTGCAGGACTTTCGTTTATGCTCGCGATTGTGCTTTTTGCAGGTGTGCGCGAAAGACTGGAAACTGCAGATATACCAAAAGCGCTGCAGGGATTTCCGATTGCTCTTGTTACGGCAGGGCTTTTAGCTTTGGCATTTTTGGGCTTTTCCGGAATGAGATTTTAGGGGGTAAAAATGCAATGAACATATTAATACCAGTTTTAATATTAGGAATTATGGGTTGTGCTTTTGGCATACTTTTGGGTGTTGCGGCTAAAGCTTTTCGTGTGGAAAAAGACGAACGAATAGAAAAGATTGAGGCACTTCTTGCCGGAGCAAACTGCGGCGGTTGCGGCTATCCCGGCTGCTCAGGGTTTGCAGGTGCGCTGTGCCAGGGCGTTGCAAACATCTCAGACTGCCCCTCGACAAAATCCGAAAATAAAGAACAAATAGCTAAGATTTTAGGTGTATCAGTAGACGAAAAAGTTCCCATGGTGGCAATGGTAATGTGTAGCGGAACGTGTGGAAACGTCGTGCTCAATCACCACTATGAGGGTATAACAGACTGCGTGGCGGCATCCCGTTACGGTGGCAGCGACAAGGCGTGTGTATATGGATGTATCGGTTTTGGCAGCTGTGCCCACGTTTGCCCTTATGGAGCAATCAGTATAGAAAATGACGTGGCAAAGGTTGACCCTGAAAAATGTGTTGCGTGCGGAGCTTGTATTGATATTTGTCCGCACAACGTCATAAAGCTTGTAGAAAAAAAGCAAAGAACATTTGTAAAGTGCATTTCAAAGGAAAAGGGCACAAGCCTTAAAAACATCTGCTCAGCGGGCTGTATAGGCTGCGCAATATGCGAAAAAAATTGTCCGCGCGATGCAATACACGTTATTGACAACGTGGCGCAGATAGACTATTCAAAGTGCGTCAACTGCGGAATTTGTGCAAGTAAATGCCCCAAGCAGATAATCAGCTTTACCCGACCTGAAAGGGTTGCGGCAGAAAAGTAAATGCACAAAAGGAGTGGGAAAATGCTAAAGCTGTCAAACGGAGCAAAGACCGTGATAGATTGCTTAAGTGCACACGGTTTTTCTGCTTATGCTGTCGGCGGGGCTGTAAGAGACTTGCTTTTAGGCAAAACGCCCTATGATTTTGACATAACGACATCAGCTAAACCTGAGCAGGTAAAGAGCCTTTTTCCCCACACATACGATACTGGAATAAAGCACGGAACAGTCACAGTTTTAATAGACAAAGAGAGTTTAGAGGTCACGACATTTCGCGCTGACGGAGAATATATAGATTCAAGAAAACCCCAAAAGGTAACACTGATAAGTAATGTGCGTGACGATTTGTCACGACGGGACTTTACCATAAATGCCCTGTGCTACAATGAAAAAGAGGGACTTTTGGACTTATTCGGCGGACTTTCGGATTTAAACAATAAAATAATCCGTGCCATAGGAGAGCCTGAAAAAAGATTTAAAGAAGACGCTCTTCGCATTTTGCGTGCGGTGAGGTTTTCTTCTCAGCTCGGCTTTTCCATCGAAGAAAAAACAAAAAAAGCAATAAGAGAGTGCGCTCATTTAGTAAAAAATTTAAGCGCCGAGCGCATAATTTCAGAAATTGAAAAAATCTTAATGTCAGATTCGCCCGAGCACTTAAAAATGCTTTATGATTTGGGTGTACTAAAGTATATAATGCCTGAGATGTGCGATTGCTTTTGTCGTGAGCAAAACACCCGCTGGCACATTTATGACGTGGGAATGCACACGGTAAACGTTATAAAAAATTGCCCTAAATTACGCCATTTAAGGTATGCTGCCCTAATGCACGACTGGGGCAAGGTACATACGCATTCAATTAATGAATTGGGCGAGGACTCTTTTCGTAACCACGCTAAGGTTTCGTATGAGCTGGCAGAGAAATTTTTGAAAAAATACAAGCTTTCAAACGAATTAGGTGACAAGGTTTTAAGGCTGGTAATTCATCACGACAGAGAAATATTACCCGAAAAAAAATATATAAAACGGGCGATAAATGCAGTAGGCGACGACATTTTTTTAGACCTTATTGCGCTAAAACGTGCAGACTGCCTGTCGCAGAATTTGCGCCTTACAGCGTCGCGTCTTCCTTATATAGACACGCTAAAAGCGCTTTATCATGAAATAAAAGAAAACAACGAGGGCGTCACACTTCGTGACCTTTCGGTCACGGGTCATGATATCAAAGCGCTCGGCTTTGAAGGGAAGCAAATAGGCAAAATATTAAAAGAGCTGCAAGAATACGTAATAGAAAACCCTGATGAGAATATAAAAGAAGTGCTTATAAGTAAAGCAAAAGGCAAGGACTAAATAATCCTTGCCTTTTGCTTTACTGAAGAGCTAAACTGTTGTTTAAAAGAGTTGTGCTATACAAAAATAAAACATCAGCATCTTTATTAAAATCTACAAGATGTCCCAAAAAGTCGCTCTTTATATATCTTATGTCTATAAGCGTAATCTTTTTGTATCCTGATAAAAACAGCGGCGCGATACTGCTTCCGTATGAATCGCGGAAGAAGATAAGCTCTTTATCGCTTTTAGCATCAGGATTTTCTAATGTTATAAGCGGCATTGTGCCAGACAAAAACATCTCGTACGGATCATCGCCCTTAGCCTTTTCCATATTATACACATCGCCCCTTACTGGCTGGGGGGACATACCGTCAGTATATAAAACGGTTGCATTGCATATGGCGTCGCTTGTTAAATATTTTATCGTATCGGGAGCAACTTTTTGAGCAAATTGTCCTGAATAAACACCATAAAACGGTCTGTCGAGCGTGTTTTCAACGTAATTGTGATGAAGACGAGCGCCCATAGAATTTGCAAGTCTGTCTGCTATATCAATGATTTTTTCCTGTCTCCAGTGGGTGTCGGTTTTATAAAAATCGTCAGGCGACAACAAATCTGTAATGTCAATATAGTTAAAATTTACCCATTTTTTCATATCATTTATAAATTTGTCATAGTCAAGCGAGGGATATCCGTTTTTCTTTGCCAGGACAAAATTCTTATCAGGAATGATAGAAAAATAAACCTTGTTTTCTTTAAGATATTTATCATAAATATAGTTAAATCGCGCAGCTGCGTGGTCCATCATCTCATTGTTTTGCACAGTATCGAGCTTTGAAATGTGACCGTCTTGATAAAAAAGTCCGTTGTTGTCCGCTTTTTTGAAAATGTTATACGAAATAAAGCTCTTAATCGAACGAAAGCTATCGCGCATAGGGAACTGGTCTGTTGCATAGCTTTCAAAGTCTTCTGAAAACTTACCGCTAAAGACAGCCTCGCGGCTAATCTTTGGAAACTGGGCGAGCTCTCTTCGTTCGCTTTTTGAATGTGTCTGCACAGGAAAAGCAAGGCAAATCACAAAAGAACTCAAAAAAACAATGCAAAAAACTACTGTCATAATTATGCTTATTTTTTTATTCATTTATATGCCCCCCTTAAAACCTGAAATACAAAAACGGATTAAAAGAACCATCTGCCAAAAACGCTGTAACCGCAACTAAAATGGCAAGTAAAGCGGGAATTTCAAGGATGTTGATTAGTTTATTTAATACTTTTTTCTCTTTTAAATATGAAACAGCCATTTTTGGAAGAGGGGTTGATGCAAACATTGATATTATCAGTATTAAAGCGTAGTTTTTGAGCTGATAAAGTCCTTCATATGACACAAGCGGTATATTTCCCGCGCCAAAAAGACCGCCCACACGCGATATTGCCTCGTGTGCGCCGTTTCCTGAAAATATCATAAAAGATACAGTTACCAAAAAAAGCGTGTATAAATGACCTAAAAGCTTTGATTTTTTTAAATATTCGGCAAAGAACAGCTTTTCTAATGTTAAGAAAACAAAGAAGAAAAGCCCCCAAAGTACAAAGTTCCACTCAGCACCGTGCCAGAATCCCGTCAAAAACCATACAACAAACAAATTTATAATAAGCCGTACTTTTTTTACGCGGCTGCCGCCAAGCGGAAAGTAAACATAGTCGCGAAACCAGCTCCCGAGCGACATATGCCAACGCCGCCAGAACTCTGATATGCTTTTTGAAATAAACGGGTAGTCAAAGTTTTCCAAAAAGCTAAAGCCAAAGATCTTCCCAAGTCCGATTGCCATATCAGAATATCCCGAAAAGTCAAAGTAAATCTGCAGCATAAAGGCAAGAGCAAACAGCCAGTAAAACATAACCGACACATCGCCTGTTTTATAAAAAGCCTCACACAGCTCGCCTAAAGTGTTGGCAAGGAGCACTTTTTTGCCAAGCCCCAGAATAAATCTTCTTATGCCAAGTGAGATTTTTTCAAACGAATGCTCTCTTTTTACAAGCTCTTCTGCAACGGTCTTATACCTTACGATAGGACCAGCTATAAGCTGCGGAAAGAGCGCAATATACGTTCCGAGCGTAAGGGGGTTTTTTTGCGCTGTCACCTCGCCTCGGTAGACGTCTACTGTATAGCTTAAAATCTGAAATGTGTAAAAGCTTATACCGATAGGCAGAGCAATTTTTAAAGCAGGCATCGAAATTTTTGTGATAGCTGCAAAATTTTCTACAAAGAAGTTTGCATATTTAAAATACAAAAGAGCCGAAAGCGTCAGCGAAACAGAAATTACAAGATAGGTCTTTTTTGCCTTTTTTGTGGCAGCTTTTTCGATTAAAATTCCAAAAGCGTAATTTACCAAACACGTTATGATAATCAAAAAGACGCACATGGGCTCTCCCCATGCATAAAAGAAAAGGCTGGTAAAAAAAAGCCAAAGATTCTTAAATTGCTTTGGTGTGATAAAATATACAAAAAGCACACAGGGGAGAAAATAATACAAAAATGTAATACTTGAAAATAACATCTGATCTCTCCTTATTTAAAATAGGCTGCAGCAAATGCTACAGCCTTAATTTGTTGTTTTTAGCCTTCAAAAGCTTTAGGACACATTACGAAAAAGACTTTGTTTCCTGATGAGCCCGCAACCATCTCTTCTGCTTCAACACAAATGTTCCAACGAAGATTTGCGCTATTTTTAAGGTTAGCGATAAAGTCTTTAGGTGCAACCCCGTCTTCAAGCTCAAAAACATATCCGATAAATGCGATAGAGCCAATCATAGGACCAAAGCTTGCGCCTGATGTAAAGCCTGTGATTTCTGCGTTGTCAAATCCTGCCAAAAAGCCTGGTGTAACTTCCATAGCAGCCGCCGCAAACGGAAGATTTCCTTTAGATATGATTGCTTCTGCAACACTGTAAGCTGAGCCACTAGAGTTTGATTTAAAAACGCTAAGCAGCTGATTTCCAACTGTTTTTGGTTCTTCTTGTGGTGTCTCTTGTGGTTTTTCGGCTGGTTTTTCCGCGGGGGTGTTTTCCGGTTTTTCTTCAGCAGGCTTATTCGTCTGTGGTTTTTCTTCCGGTATGTTCTCGGCTTCTTCATCAGGAGTAACAGACTCAGTCTGCTCTGTCTGATTTGGTTGTGTCAAAGAATTGTTTTCACTGTCGGCAGGCTCGGTTTTGCCACAGGCTGTGATACCGATAACTAAAACCATTGCCATTAATAAAGCAAGTAATTTTTTCATATAAATCTTTACCTTTCTGCCCACATAAAATATTTTAACTCATCTTTTCGTGGGCAAAAAGATGCGTATGAATTTAAACCTTAAAAAACTTACTCTTAGCACAGTAAGAAAAAAGCAAATTTCCAGCATCATTATACCAATAGAGCTCATGTTTGTCAATATATAAATATTGGAATGTATGCGCGCGAAAAACATGAAATTATTTGTTACAATTTTACATTTTTTGTAACAATTTGCGCCTTGTTGTCATTGAAATTATGAACAAATAATTAACACGCTATTTTTAGAATTACACCAAAAAAGCGCATAATAGCGCGGTTTTTTGGCAAGTTGCCGATGGTAAAAATTAAAGCGCATCAAAAAAGACTTGACAAAACGAGCAATTTGTTGTACAGTGTATTTAACAACTTTGTAATAATTTCGTAATTATTGAATACAATAGTTCTAAAGGAAACACAAGCAAAAGGATGGTTAGATGTTAAATTTTAAAAATTCAGCCCGCAGACTTTTTAATTTGGCGCTGAACAAATATCAGCTTATTTGCGACCCCAGAGGTATTAAAACAAAAATATTAAAAAACAAAAAGAAAAGTGCATATATTGCCTCGCTTGCGGTTTTGAGCATTGCTCTTTCGATATTTGCAGCAAACTATCGCCTTGGCTATGAGGTAAAGGTGGAAGACGTAGTATTAGGAACAGTAGCTACAAAAGGCGAATACTACGAAATATTAGATGAGGTAAAAACAGAAGTCAACAACATATCAGAGATTGACTTTGAGCCGGTGCGCGACGAAAGCTTTAACATGGAGATAGTTTCTGTAAACTCTTTTACAAAGAAGGAAGAAATTGTTGAAAATGTAAAAGCAATCGCAGATGGTATGCAAGAAAGCTTTGCCATAACTCAGAATGGACAGTTTGTGATAGCCCTACATAGCGAAGAAGATGCAGTCAGACTAAAGGACGAATACCTTGCGCTTTTTTATGACGACAAGTACCAGGAGGTAACATACGGCGCCAAGGTTTTAGTCGAAAAAAGACATGTTCCAGAAGATACGATAAAAGATTTTGACCAGGCAGAAGAAGAATTTTTAGCAGGAAAAGTTGAAACCTACACGGTTTTAGACGGTGACACAATCGAAAAAATCGCAGAAAGCTTTAACGTTTTTGCACAAGATATCTTAAACGATAACGAAATCAGCGAAATCACAGTCGGACACACTCTTAAAATTCATACAAAAAAACCGATTATCCCGATTAAAACAGTAGAATATATAAATGGAGATGTCGAAATTCCGTATGAGATTATAAAGCAGGAGGATAGCTCGGTATATGAGGGGCAGACCAGAATAAAAACAGAAGGAAAGCCCGGCAAAAAATATTTAAATGCTTACATCACCAGAGTAGACGGCGTTATTACAGAAGAGGATATAATCAAAGAGCAAGAGCTTTATGCTCCTACAGCACAGATAGAGCTTGTGGGAACAAAAAAAGCTCCCTCCTCTTTTGGAACAGGAAAGTTTATAATGCCGACATCGGGCACGCTTACATCTTCTTTTGGCAGAAGATGGGGAAGAAGTCATACAGGTATTGATATAGCCTCTTCTGTTGGCACACCGATTTATGCTACAGACAATGGTATTGTAATAGAATCAGAGTATCAGAAAAACGGATATGGTAACATAATTAAAATTGATCACCAAAATGGTTTTGTCAGTTACTATGCTCACTGCTCTAAGCTGTATGCAAATGTAGGTGACGTTGTCGCAAAGGGTGATTTAATAGCATCAATGGGAAACACAGGCCGTTCAACGGGTCCTCATCTGCACTTTGAAATAAGAAAAGACGACGTTCCGAAAAATCCATATAATTATATTAAAAAATAAAATAAAGCAGCAAAATGATTTCATTTTGCTGCTTTATTTTTGGTTAAAGGCTCAATAATTTTCACAACATCTTAATATAAGTGACAAAGCTTAAACAAGTCATTTCTTTGCCTTGTGTGGTGTGAGCATTTTACAATGCCCAAAATTAGTTGTTTTTGTTGCTTATATGCTGATTAAAGGTTGTGCTGAAATGGTGTTTTCCGTCGCTGCCCAAAACAAAGAAGTAATAATTTGTTTTTGCAGGGTTTAGCGCTGCCTCTATGGCCTGCTCACCAGGGGATGCGATAGGCCCTATCGGAAGACCTTTGTTTATATATGTGTTATAGGGACTGTCTATTTTTGTGTCATCTATTGATAGCACAGGCTTTCTTTCTTTTAGTACATACTGAACGGTTGCACAGGACTGAAGATATGGATACTCTGCGCTTTTTAACCTGTTGTGGAATACACTTGAAACAAGATGCTTGTCCGCGCCTCCTGCCTCTCGTTCGATGATTGAGGCAAGTGTAATAAACTCGTCCATATTAAGATATGAGTCGTCTACAGAGGGCTTGTATTTTAAATAAATTTCTTCAAAACGACGGAGCATCTCATTGATTATGCCATACTCGTCATTTGGCACAAACTCATACGTGTCAGGGAAAAGATACCCCTCAAGCCTCATTTCTCTTTGAGGAATTTCGTCTATAAAATCATAGTCAAAGTTGCCGTTGTCTATCAAATAATAAAATTTGTCCTTATCTATAAGACCTTTTTCTTCTAACGTATCTGCAATCCGGTATATCTCATACCCCTCAGGAATCGTTACCCTGACGGTTTCGATAACGTTGCCCGGAGAAGACAGTGCTTTAAACAGCGGGAGGTACCCGGCAGAACGCGGAAGATCAAATTTTCCGTAGTTGTATTTTCCGTCCATTCCGATTATTCTCGAGATTGTTTTAAACAAAAACTCGGAGTGAATGAGATTGTTGGCTTTAAGCTCCTTTGCAACTTTGGACGTGCCTGCACCCTGAGGAATTGTAACGACAATCGTTCCTTCCTTGCTTCTTGGCATAAAGTCAACACAAAAATACCCTCCAAATATCACTATTGCCGCTAAAACTACCGCAAAAACAGCCTTTAGCGTGAGCGAGCGATTTTTCTTTTTAAGATTTTTTTCAAACTCCTGCTCTTTTGCCTCTTTTTCTTCGTCGGTTAAGGTTTTGTGAGTGAGCATTTCGATTTCTGTGGTGTTGTTTTCGGCAGTTATGGGAAAATTGTCTTCTTCTTTAGTATCTTTTTCTTCTGCACGTATTGCATCTACCTGCTCAAAGATATTTTCCATCTGTAAAACTGCTGCGCGTTTTGCATCGTCTACTTTCGCAGTGTTTTCTTTTGGAGAAATTTCCTGGGACTGATTTTTTTCATTTTCCATTTATTGCACTTCCTTTCAAAAGGAGTTTTTTAAAGCTTTAAATTTGCAACAGCATTAAGGTCAGAGGTCGCAAATTCTCCTTTTAAAAATTTATAGTAACCCGCACAACCAATCATTGCAGCATTATCTGTGCAAAGTATAGGCTGGGGATAATATAATTTTAAGTTGTTGTCTTTAGCGGCAACAGAAAACGCTTCGCGAAGCGCGCCGTTTGCACTAACGCCTCCGGCAAGGACCACCTTGTCGACTTTTTTGTCAATGCACGCACGAATTGTGTGCGCCACCAAAACGTCAGTAACAGCCAGCTGAAAACTTGCTGCAATATCGGCGCTTTTTACATTTTGCCCTTTTTGCTCTGCGTTGTGCAAATAGTTTATAACAGAGGTCTTAACACCGCTGAAGCTAAAGTCGTAAGGCGCATCGCTAAATTCTACCCTCGGGAATTTCATAGCAGTGCGGTCTCCTGATTTTGCCAGCTCTTCAATTTTCGGACCGCCCGGATAACCAAGGCCTAATACCCTTGCAATCTTATCAAACGCCTCGCCTGCAGCGTCGTCTTTTGTTCTTCCTAAAATTTCAAAATCCATATAGTCGCGAACATAGAGAATATGGCTGTGACCGCCGGATGCCACCAAACATACAAATGGCGGCGCGAGCTCCTGATGAGTGATGTAGTTTGCGGCTATGTGTCCGTGAATATGATTTACAGCAACAAGCGGCAGTGACATCGCTGCGGCAACTCCCTTGGCATAAGAAACGCCGACGAGCAATGCTCCGATTAAGCCGGGACCATATGTCACAGCAACACCGCTAAGGTCTGAATATCTAACCCCTGCTACATCCATTGCCTCTGATACCACAGAGGAAATGTTTAAAATATGGTTTCGTGATGCCACCTCAGGCACGACTCCGCCAAATTTTTTATGAATATCTATTTGTGATGAAATAATGTTTGACAAAACTCTGCGTCCGTTACAAACAACTGCAGCAGAGGTTTCGTCACACGAGGATTCAATTGCTAAAATAAGATTGTCCATATCTATTCTCCAAAAAATTTTGTTAAAAGAAGAGCGTCTTCGCTGTTTTCGTAATATTTTTTCCGGACGCCGACGCATTTAAACCCAAACGATTCATATAACGAAATCGCAGCTATGTTTGATTTTCTTACTTCAAGCGTCATAAACTCTAATCCTTCACGTTTTGCAATATCTATAAAGTGCAGGATAAGTGCCTTTGCTATACCTTTTCTGCGATGGGCCTTTCCTACTGCGACGTTTGTTATATGACCTTCGCCGGAAAGACACCACATTCCCATATATCCGACGGCGTGACCGTCAATTTCTGCCACATAGTAAAAAGAAAATTTTCCTAAGATTTCCTCTAGAAACATCTGTTTAGTCCACGCATTTAAAAAACATTCATCTTCGACCTTTAAAACGTCATCTAAATGGCGCTCGGTAAACTCAACTATTTGCATAATATAACGTTTCCTCCGCAGGATTTGTAAATTCTGTTAAAAAGAGCAGTGGCGATTCCGCCTGATTCAAACGGAAATTCTGCGAAAATAACGTCTGGCATAAAGTCATCTGCACAGCGCAGAGCATCAAATAATTTTTTAGAATATTCAGTAGCTGTTTTTCCGCAGTTGATGCATCTGGCGTTTTGGTAGGTGTGCTCTCCTGATGTTAAGATGTATATTTTTTCATAGCCTGAGGATTTTATTGCTTTTTCTATTTCGGTTTGGCAATTTTTTCCCTTATAAACAGTCATTTTCGCCTTTGGTGCGTAGTGTCGGTATTTCATACCGGGGCTCTTTGGCGAAGAGGTGTCGCTGTCGCCTTTTTTATAACCTGTGACCTTGCCTAAAAGTGCTTTTAACTCTTCGTGCGTTACGCCGCCGGGGCGCAAAATCATAGGTGGGGTTACAGTAAGGTCTAAAACCGTAGATTCAAGACCGACAGAACACGCGCCGCCGTCTACAATAAACTCAACACTTTCTAGTAAATCATCTGCTACGTGACGGGCCTTTGTCGGACTGGGCTTTCCTGATGTGTTGGCAGATGGTGCGGCAACCGGAACGCCTGAGCGCCTTATCAGCTCTCGCGCAATCTCTGACTCAGGGATTCTTATGGCAACGGTGCTGCCTCCTGCAGTTACCACGTCAGGCACAATATCGCTCTTTTTTAAAATTATGGTTATAGGTCCGGGGGAAAACTTCTCTAAAACCTTATGGGCAACATCGGGCACGGACTCCACAAGCGGATATATATCGTCTTTTTCGGCTATATGCACTATAAGAGGATTATCCTGCGGTCTGCCCTTTGCTGTAAAGATAGATTTTACGGCATCAGGCAAAAGAGCGTTTGCGCCAAGGCCATAAACAGTTTCGGTAGGAAAAGCCACTAGCTTGCCGGAGCGTAGCGCCTTTGCGGGCTCATCTAAACGATCAAAATCCTCTTTATTTCTGACCAAAATTATCTTGTCCAAAAGGCTCTCCTCCTAAACTTCATACTTCTTCATTTTAATTATAGCACTAAATTTGCAAAAAATATAGTTTTTTTTGATATTTTATTGAATTTTAACAAAAAATAGTATAAAATAGAATGTGTCACGCTATGTGAACAAAGAACAGAGCAGTTTTTTTCATCTATTCCACAATGGGAGGAGCAATTTTTATGAAAAAAATTATTTCCTTGATTTTGACAGCAGTGCTTTGCGCTTTACCTATATACATAACATCGGCAGATAACGGCTACACCGTAATGAGAGAGCCTGTATACAATATGGCAGATTCGTTTTACAGCAACGTGACGAAGGTGTCAAAAGATACGCTTTGGGGCATTTGCGACACAAACGGGTACTTGCTCTCAGGCTACCGGTGGGAAGCGATGGGTGAAATTGTAGATTCTTTAATCCCGGCAAAAAAAGATGGAATGTGGGGCTACATATCCTTAGAAGGCGACGAAAAAATCCCATACAAATTCCAAAAGGCAGAAAATTTCATAGAAGACGTTGCGCGGGTGGTAACAGACGAGGGAAAATACGCCTACATCGACAGAACGGGCGAAATTATCCTGACCTCGCCGTTTGATTATTCGTTTGCCATGCGCGAGGGGCTTATCTGCGGTGCTATCGGCGGGAAATACGGATATTGCGATATAAATAAAAACATGGTGATTGCGCCAAAATTTGATATGGGCTTTGACTTTCACGATGGCATAGCGGCGGTAAAATCGGGCGATGCCTGGGGATATATAACGTCTGACGGAACATATCTTGCCGCTCCGGTATATATACACGCAAGTGATTTTAGCGGCGGCTATGCAGTTTGTGCACTCCCTACAGGATACGGAATAATAAATTCATCCGGTAAAAGGACATCAGAGTTTAATTTTGATTATATTGGTGAATGTGACGAAAAGGGAAGATTTCCTGCAAAGCGCGGAGAAAAAAGCGGCTATATAAACTATGCGGGAGACTGGATATTAGAGCTTGAGTATGATTATTGCTACAGCTTTACTGAGGGCGTGGCGAGAGTTTTTAAAGATGAAAAATGGGGATATATTGACGAAAAAGGAAATACAATCGTAGAGCCTGTGTTTGCAGATTGCGGTGAGTACCGAAACGAAAGAGCGTTTTACTCGCTGGATGGAATGACATACGGATTTTTGACCCTGGATACACAAAAGTATCAAAACCAGACGGTAACTCCTACAAATCCGGCAAAGGATGAAAAGAATGAAGCCCCATCAGTGGGTACGTACGAGGAGATAATCGCTGTTTCAGATATTGGCACAACCCCGGCAATTCCGCAAAATGATAAAACAATTTCGATGAAAATAGGAAGCGTATATGCTCTAAAGCTTTCTAATGCAAAGAAAATGGTAGCTTCCCCTGCGCTGATTGACGGAGTGACAATGGTTCCGCTTCGTGATACTGTTGAGTATATGGGCGGCAAAATTTCCTGGGAAGCAGAAACCAAAAGAATAAAAATAGATTTTAAAGCGAACAAAATTATAATGACAGTAGGCAGTAAAATAAGCTTTGTAAACGGACTTGCGATGCCGATTGCCGCAGCTCCTGTGCTGATCGACGGAGTCACGATGATACCAGTAAGGTCAGTGGCAACAAATCTTAAGTGCGACGTAGAATGGGTGGCAGAAACACAAAATATTTACATATATTATTAAAAAAGTTAAGAGGCAGTAGCAAAATGATTTTATTTTACTACTGCCTCTTTTTTATTCTTTATACATTGAATGGTTTATTATAGCTTGCAGGTTTTCGATTTCAGACTTTGCTTCAAACAGCCTGTATCTCGTTCTGTCAAGAGCTATTGAAAGCTCGCGCCATGTCGGTTCGTCATAGAGCTTTTTTTCTAAAAAATCACAAAGTTTAATCAGTAGTTTTCGCATTTTTTGCCTCCTTTTCTAAAAACATATTACCATACAAAAATGTGAAATCGTGTGCAAAGACGAATGCCATATATCATTAAATTCCAGAATTAATCGCTTTACAAACGCTCTTATGTGTGTTAAAATAAAATTTAGTGACCTATCGTCACTATGTTTTAGCAAAGGAAGGTTTTATTCGTGTTTGAGATAATCAGGAAAAAAGAACTCACTTCATCAGTTGTGTTGATGGAAATAATGGCACCATTAGTTGCAAAAAGCGCACAACCCGGACAGTTTATAATTTTAAGAGTCGACGATGCGGGCGAAAGAGTTCCCTTTACTATAGCGGATTACAATAAAGATAAAGGCACCGTTACGATTATTTTTCAGATTGTAGGTGCAACAACAGAAAAACTCTCAAGAAAACAAGAAGGCGAGCACATTTTAGATTTTGTCGGACCGTTAGGCCGAGCAACACAGACAGAAGGCCTTAAAAAGGTCGCAGTTGTAGGCGGCGGTGTTGGTTGTGCCATCGCATACCCTGTTGCAAAAAAACTGCACGAGCAGGGCGCATGCGTTCACGCAATCGTGGGCTTTAGAAATAAGGATTTAGTTATACTAAAAGACGAGTTTTCGCGCGTAAGCTCAAAGCTTGTCGTTATGTCTGACGATGGCTCAGCAGGAGAAAAAGGACTGGTTACCGACGCTTTAAAAAAGCTTATAGAAGAGGGCAACGAGTACGATGAAGTTATCGCAATCGGGCCTTTGGTTATGATGAAGTTTGTGAGCTTGCTCACTAAAGAATACGGCATCAAAACCGTAGTTTCTATGAACCCTATTATGATTGACGGAACAGGAATGTGTGGCGGCTGCAGACTCACTGTTGGCGGAAAAACAATGTTTGCGTGTGTTGACGGACCTGAATTTGACGGTCATTTAGTTGATTTTGACGAAGCGATGGATAGAAGCTCTATGTATAAAGATTTTGAGAGGTGTGCACATGATGCGTGTAACCTTTTGAACAAGGAGGCAGAAAAAAATGGCTAATATGTCACCAATGAAAAATCCGATGCCTCACCAGAAAGCAGATGTAAGAAATAAAAATTTTAACGAGGTAGCTCTCGGCTACACTGAGGAAATGGCGGTTGATGAGGCAAAAAGATGCTTAAGCTGTAAGCACAAACCCTGTGTTTCAGGTTGTCCTGTGGGAGTCAATATCCCCGACTTTATTGAAAGAGTCGCAGAGGGCGACTTTTTAGGGGCGTATGAAATCATCACAAAATCAAACTCGCTTCCTGCTGTTTGCGGCAGAGTTTGTCCGCAGGAGACACAATGTGAGAAAAAATGTGTGCGCGGTATAAAAGGCGAACCTGTTGCAATCGGTCGCTTAGAGCGGTTTGTGGCAGATTATTACAACAAAAACTCAGGCCAAAAACCTAAAAAGCCAACCTCAAACGGTCACAGAGTTGCGATTGTAGGCTCGGGCCCGTCAGGACTTGCGTGTGCAGGAGATTTGGCAAAGCTCGGCTATGAGGTTACAGTTTTTGAAGCGCTGCACCTGGCAGGCGGCGTTTTAGTTTACGGAATACCTGAGTTTCGTTTGCCAAAACAAATTGTTGAAAAAGAAATAAACACACTAAAAGCGCTTGGCGTAAACATCGAAACAAATGTTGTTATAGGTAAATCGCTTTCGGTTGACGAGCTTTTAGAAGACGGCTTTGAGGCGGTGTTTATTGCATCGGGTGCAGGTCTTCCCAGATTTATGGGAATTCCTGGCGAAAACTTAAAAGGCGTCTATTCTGCAAACGAATTTTTAACAAGGGTAAACCTTATGAAAGCATATAAACCCGATAGCGACACGCCGATTAAAAGGGCAAAAAGGGTCGCAGTTGTAGGCGGTGGCAATGTTGCTATGGATGCGGCAAGGTCTGCAAAGCGTCTGGGTGCGCAGGAGGTTTATATCGTATACCGACGTTCAGAAGAAGAGCTTCCTGCAAGATACGAGGAAGTCGAACATGCCAAGGAAGAGGGTATAATCTTTAAGCTTTTGACAAATCCTATAGAAATTATTGCAGACGAAAACCGCTTCGTTTGCGGTATGAAATGTGTCGAAATGGAGCTGGGTGAGCCTGATGCTTCCGGAAGACGCAGACCCGCTCCAAAGGAAAATTCAGAATTTACAATAGATGTTGACTGTGTAATCATGTCTATAGGCACATCGCCAAACCCGTTAATCAAGTCGACGACAGAGGGATTAAAAACGCAGACGTGGGGCGGAATAATAGTAGATGAAGAAACCGGCAAAACCTCAAGAGAGGGAGTTTATGCAGGTGGTGATGCCGTAACTGGTGCAGCAACTGTAATTTTGGCTATGGGTGCAGGAAAAACCGCCGCAAAGTCGATTGATGAGTATATTATGTCGAAGAAATAGATAAAAAAACAGTTGAAATACCATGCCTTATATGGTATACTATATAAAAGGGGCTTAGCCCTTGAAATTTTAGCGTTCTACGCGTAAGCGTTGTCGGCCGGGAACCGTACAACTTGTGTACGTGAACCTCGTCAGGTGGGGAACCAAGCAGCGATAAGCGATTGCATGAGTGTGATGCGGCTCCTCCCGGTGTGAACGCTGCATTTTACTGCGAATTCGCGGTATTTATGGCCGCCTTGGGCGGCTTTTTTGATAAAATACAGGAGGGAATGCTGTGGCATATCAGGCGTTATACAGACGTTTCAGACCGTTGGTCTTTGACGATGTGGTTGGGCAAAACCACATAACAAAAACGTTAAAAAATCAGATTATGAACGCATCGTGCGCTCACGCATACCTTTTTTGCGGAACGCGCGGCACAGGCAAGACTTCAACTGCCAAGATTTTAGCTCGTGCAGTAAACTGTCTTGACCCTCAAAACGGCAACCCCTGTAATGAGTGCAAAGTGTGCAAGGGACTACTTGACGAGTCGATTTTAGACGTAATAGAGCTTGACGGTGCATCAAAAAACAAGGTTGAAAATATACGCGAAATTATTGATGACGTTATGTTTTTGCCAAGCGTGGCAAAGAAAAAAGTCTATATTATAGACGAGGTCCATATGGTTACGCAGCAGGCATTTAACGCCCTTTTAAAAACACTTGAAGAGCCGCCTGCCCATGTTATGTTTATCCTTGCTACGACAGAGCTTAACAAGGTGCCGATAACCGTGCTTTCGCGTTGTCAGCAGTTTGATTTCAGAAGAATTACCAACAAGGACATAGCAGACAGAATGGGAGAAATTCTGACCTCTGAGGGCATAACCTATGACGACGGGGCGCTCTCGCTCATTGCCGAGCTCGGTGACGGGTCGATGCGTGACTCCCTTTCGGTTTTGGATAAATGTGTGGGTGCGATTGACGGACATTTGTCGTATGATACGGTAACAAATGTGACGGGAATTGCCGACAATGATGCCCTGTACGATTTGGCAAGGGCAGTAGCAGAGGGAAACACATCGCTTGCACTTATAAAAATTGACGAAATTATAGAAAAAGGCAAGGAAATCGGGCTTTTTGCAGAAAGACTTATAAAATATCTGCGAGATATTTTAATGGTAAAAATCACTAAAAATCCCGAAACCTTTTTAAATACATCGGAAGAAAATGCAAAGAGAATTGAGGAGCTTGCCAAGATTTTTTCAAACGAGCGACTGCTTCGCTCAATTGATTTGTTAAATGACGCTTATGCAAAAAGCAGAAATGCGACATTTGTGCGTACAACGTATGAAATGGCGCTTGTTAAAATGTGCGAGCCTGACACAGAGGATACGCGCCTTGCGTTAATTGACAGGATAAACGTTTTGGAAGATGCGCTTGCCGGAGGGGAATTTAAAGCAGTAGATAAAGAGACAAAGACTCAAAAAAGCGAAGAAATCTCCAAAGAAAAGGAAAAAGAACCCCAAAAACCGGCAGAAGAAAAACCAAAAGATAATAAAAATAGCAAAATAAAAGATGCGCACGACAAAAAAGAGACATCAGATGATATTGACTGGCCCGAAATTATTAATTACATCAGGTCGCATGGCGGAATGCCACTTTATCCGCATCTTGTAAACACAAGAGCAAAAATGATAAACGGAAAGTTTTGCATAATATTTAAAGAAAGCGTTGCAATGTCAAAAAGCATTGTGGCAAAGGCATCGAACATTATGCAAATCAAGACAGCAATAAAAGAGGTCACGAAAAACGAACCAGAGGTAGTGTGCGTTACGCCTAAAGAAATAGGCGAAGAAGCAGAGGACCCCTTAAAAAGGCTGGAAGAACTCAGCAAAACTCATTCTGAAATACAGTTTATATAGTTAGGAGAACAGCTAAGATGGCAAAAGGAAACAAATTCACAGGTGGCGGAAATCACAAGATGAACACAGCTATGCGTCAGGTACAGATGATGCAGGAAGAAATGGCAAGAGTTCAGCAGGAAATAGAAGAAAAAGAAATTGAAACATCTGCCGGCGGTGGCAAGGTTAAAGTAAAAATGCGCGGAACAAAAGAAATTACAAAAATCACAATCGCGCCTGAAATAGTTGACCCTGATGATACAGAAATGTTAGAGGACTTGGTCATGGTTGCTGTAAACGACGCAATCAAGCAGATTGAGGCAGAAGCCGAAGAAGGAATGAGCGCAATCACAGGGGGCCTTAATATTCCAGGGTTATTCTAAGGAGCAGTTCCGGATGAAAGTTTTAATTCTTTCCGTCCCTGCAGGTGGCGGACATTTGCAAACGGCAAAGGCACTGAACGAATTTCTTTGCCAACAAGTAAATACAGAGTGTGGGATTTTAGATATAGCAGAAAACGTAAACGATAGATTAGCACAGCTTTTGTCGGAGAGCTATCTTTTTGCAAGTCAGCACCTTGTCAAGGGATACAGATTTGTATATAACAAGATGGATAGACGCACAAAGAAAAGATTTACCGCAACATCTAAGATGCTTTATAAGGTCTGCGGAAAAAAACTGTTAAAATATATACAAGAGTTTGAGCCAGAGGTTATAGTATCGACGCACGTTTTTGCTACTATCGTTTTAAATCTTCTTTCTAAAAAGCATAAATTACGCGCAAAAATAATATCTATTGTTACGGACTTTACCGTCCATCCCATGTGGGAGCAAACAACATCGGATTACTATATTATTGCCTCAGAAAACTTAACTCCGGTAGCATTAAAAAAGCTTGGCACAGCAGAAAATGTGTTGCCTCTAGGCATACCGATAAAGGAAGAATTTTCCCGTAAAATATCACAGGAAGAGGCAAGAGAGCGTCTTGGGATTTTAGATAAATTTACTGTTTTGATTATGATGGGTTCCATGGGATATGCGAATGCACCCGTTGACCTGATTAAAGAGCTTGAAACATTAGATGACGATTTTTCAATTGTTGCCGTTTGCGGAAATAATGAAAAGCTTAAAAAGGAGCTAAAGGCTTTAAAAACACAAAAAGAGCTTGTTGTTTATGGCTTTTGTGATAATATTTCGCTTTTGATGGACGCTTGCGACTGCATAATAACAAAGCCGGGCGGTCTTTCTACATCAGAGGCGATGGCAAAGGGGATACCGATTATTTTGACAAACCCCATCCCCGGCCAGGAAGAAAGAAATCAGGAATTTATGGAAAGCAATGGCGTTGCGATTGGCTTAAGCAAAGAATTTACTGCATCAAAGGCAGTGTCAGAGCTTATAAACAATCCCGAGGTCAAAGCAAAGCTTTTAGAAAATATAAAAAGACTTGCCAAACCCTATTCAACACACGATTTGGCTAATCTTATATATAAAATTATGGAATAAATCACTCTTTATGAAAGGATGAGATGTTATGAAACTGGTTTTTTCTATTGTTAGCAATGAGGATGGAAGCGTTGTTATGAAAGAGCTTAATAAAGAAGGCTTTTCAGTAACAAAAATGGCATCGACAGGCGGATTTTTAAGAGTGGGTAATGTGACCCTTTTAGTAGGTACAGAGGAAGAAAACGTTGAAAAGGTAATTGGGATAATATCTAAATTCAGCGCAAAGCGCAAGCAGATTGTTTTCTCCAGTGAACCGTACATAGGGGCAAGTGCAGGATATGTGTCACTCCCTGCCGAAGTAGAGGTGGGCGGTGCTACAATATTTGTAATTGATGTAGAAAGATTTGAGAAAATCTGATGAGTTTTTCAAAGCTTTATGGCCACGAAACCATTAAAAACAGTCTGGCAAACCAGATTGAGCGCAAAAGAATATCCAATGCCTACATTTTTGAAGGAATTGAAGGTGTAGGCAAAAAGCTGTGCGCGCAAATATTTGCCAAGGCGCTTGTCTGTAATGGCGATGAGGTGCCCTGTAACAGATGTTCTGTGTGTTATCAGGCGGATGCACACACCTTGCCTGATATAGTGACGCTCATTAAAGATGCGGATAAAACGCAGATAGGCGTAGACAATGTGCGTGAGCAGATAATCAAAGAGGTCTATCTAAAGCCAAGATTTTCAAAAAGAAAGGTTTTTATAATAGATAATGGCGATATTTTAAGCACAGAGGCACAAAATGCGTTGCTCAAGGTTTTAGAAGAGCCACCATCGTACGTTACTTTTATAATCTGTGTTACGTCAAAGGAAAAGCTTTTGCCGACTGTTTTGTCGCGCAGTCAGACTGTGTCGTTTTTTCCCTTACCAACTGATGTAGTGGAAAGGTATTTAAAAGAAAATATGCCTGACTGTGAGGATATAAACCTTTTTGCCAAGCTCTCAAGAGGGAGCATAGGTATGGCAAAAGAGCTTTCTTCGGACAGCGCAAAGAAAGAGCGTATAGAAAAAGGGATTTTTAATCTTATAAATTTAAAGAAAAACGCTCTTGCCATCAGGCAGATGGTGGACTTTTTAACAGAGGAAAAAGAAAACATATCAGAGATTATAGAGTTTTGTCAGGCATTTCTTCGTGATTGCGTGTTTTTAAAGACAGATGTGGAAGAGAGCATTATTTTTACAAATAAACTTTCTGATATGAAGCAATTTTCTCAAAATTTAACAAAGAAGAAGCTTATTCGTGCTTTTGATAAACTAAACGAATTAAAAATTTCACTCAGGCAAAATTTGAATTTTAACGCAACGGTATCAGAAACCGTAATGCGTGTATGGGAGGAACTCCATGACTAAAGTAGTGGGCATAAGATTTAAGCCCGTAGGTAAAATCTATTACTTCAATCCTGAAGATATTAACCTTGTACCCGATGACGGTGTTATTGTTGAGACAACACGAGGTATCGAGTACGGCACGGTTGTTCTTGTGGATAAGGAAATAGACGAAAAAGAATTTAATATGCCGATTAAAAGCATTTTAAGAAAGGCAACAGATGCAGATCTTAAAACGGCAGAGGAAAATAAAAAACGTGCCAAAGAAGCATACAATATATGCCTTGAAAAAATTGAGGCAAATAATCTTGAAATGAATCTGGTAGACGTTGAATATACCTTTGACAGGAGTAAGGTTTTGTTTTACTTTACTGCTGACGGCAGAGTTGACTTCAGACAGCTGGTTAAGGATTTAGCAGCAGTATTCAGAACGCGTATTGAGCTCAGGCAGATAGGTGTTCGTGACGAAGCAAAGCTTTTAGGAGGCTTTGGCATTTGCGGAAGACAGCTTTGCTGCTCACGTTTTTTGGGAGATTTTGAGCCTGTGTCTATCAAAATGGCAAAGGAACAGTCACTGTCTTTAAATCCCACAAAAATCTCAGGAACCTGCGGCAGACTTATGTGCTGTTTAAAATACGAACAGGATGCATATGAAGAATTACTCAAAAAAGCGCCTAACGTCGGGGCCTTGGTCGACACGCCGATGGGACGAGGAACAGTTATATCATCGCATCTTTTAAAGGGCGTTGTATCTGTCAAGATGGACTCAGAAGACACGGTTGTTAATGATTTTAAGGTAGATGATATTGTAATTATTAAAAACACACACCGCACAGTACAGAATAAAGAAGAAATCGACGCTAAAGAGTTAGCAGAATTAGAAAAAGACTTATAGGAGGATAAAAATGGCAGCACTGACAGAAAGAGACGTTTTAATATATCGTGAAAAACCGCTGCTTCGTGACGGAAACACATTATATTACGGCGATTTTAACGAAAATTTTATAGTAAGATTTACAATTTTAGAAACAGAAAAGGTAAATGACCTTGATATGGCGAGGAAAGTAATCATCGAGCTTTTAGAAAAAAATGGCGACGATATATCAACAGCAAGGCTCACAAAAAAGGCAGAGCGTACAAGTATGTGGGCAGCGCTCGATATCGGTATTTACTGGCTTGAAGACATTTTAGAGATGGAAAAAGAGTTTTTGAAAAATTCATAATAAAAACGAGTTGTAGCAAGAATGAACCGCTACAACTCGTTTTTATTATATGCTTATTTTTTATTCTTCTTCAAATGCGTCCTTTCCAAGACCGCAAACAGGACATACCCAATCTTCGGGCACATCTTCCCAGGCTGTACCTGGTGCAACTCCGTTATCGGGGTCGCCAACTTGCGGGTCATAAACATAACCGCAAGGACAAACGAATTTATTCATCATATTTTCCTTCTTTCTTAATTATTAATAGAGCATTATAGCTTATTATATCCATAAAACCGATTTATATTACAACAAAGGCTCCGTTAACTACAGCGCTTTTTTGTTTATTTTACTTGAAATATCTCTTTAAAAGACCTTCTAAGCCTCTGCCGTGGCGAGCCTCGTCGCGCGCCATTTCATGAACTGTGTCATGGATAGCATCTAAGCCGTTTTTCTTAGCACAAGCGGCTAAGTCAAACTTGCCCTGTGTTGCGCCGTATTCGCAGTCTACGCGCCATCTTAAGTTGTCTTTTGTTGTAGCTTTCATATTAGGTTCTAAGTCTTCGCCTAAGAGTTCAGCAAATTTTGCAGCGTGTTCTGCTTCTTCGAAAGCTGCTTTTTCCCAGTATAGACCTATTTCAGGATATCCCTCGCGGTGAGCGATACGAGCCATACACAGATACATACCTACTTCTGCGCATTCGCCGTTAAAGTTTGCCATAAGCTGGTCAAAAATATACTTTTTATCTTCTTCAGATATGTCGGGGTTGTTCTTAACTGTTTTAGCGTATACACCATATTCGTGCTCAGCAGCTAAAGCCGCACCCTCTACCATTTCTGTAAATTTCTCGCCGGGTACCTTACAAAGCGGACAAGCATCAGGTGCTTTTTCTCCTTCGTGAACATATCCGCATACGGGACAAACAAATTTTTTCATAATAAATTCCTCCATTTTATATTGTTTTTTTAATTATTTACAATTTTTGCAAACACCAAAGAAGTACAGCTTGTGATTTTGGTGAAAGAATCCTTCTGGCAGATTGTTTTCTATAATCTCTTTAGAAAGAGAGAAAAACATGTCATACACGCTGTTGCAAGTTGTGCATATAAAATGCTGGTGGTCGGAAGTGTCCGCGTCAAAGTGCGTTTTTCCGCCTGCGTCGAGTCTTAAAATATCGCCCTGCTCTACCAATTTGTTGCAGTTTCTGTAAACTGTAGCAATACCTAAATTGGGGAGCGTCTTTTTAAGATGCTGATGGATTTGCTCTGCGGTAGGATGCTCTGTTGTGCTTTTAAGATAATTTAAGATGCATTCTCGCTGTATCGAAAAATTCATAAAATGCTCCTTTGATACTGTTAAAATGATAATGATTATCACTTTTGATTTCATTATATACAAACATATATACCTTGTCAAGTATTTTTTAAAATTTTTTAAAATATATTGAAAAAAAAATAATAATATGATAAAATACCCTTATATATTTTGTTTATTAATCATAAGGAGCAAAGGAAAATGCGATTACCCATTTTAAAAAAAGCAAAAAAGAAATCACACATAATTTCTGAAAAGAATCTTATAACCAAAAACCCTGACGCTATTTTATCCGAAGCGTTAAAGTCAGCAAGAACCAATATTATATACACGCTTTCTAACGAAGAGGCGGGTGGCAAGGCATTTTTAGTCACATCGGCATGTCCCGCTGAATGCAAAACAACAACCTGTATAAATTTAGCGGCAGCTTTTGCCCAGACAGATTCAAAGGTGCTCCTAGTTGATGCCGATTTAAGAAAACCAAGAGTCCACGCATACCTTGGAGTTAAAAATAAAGTAGGCCTGACAAATCTTTTGGGCGGATTTGCTGAGCTTGAATCAATAATTAACACAATGGATGAATTTGGCTTTGACTATATAACAGCGGGAGATATACCTCCGAATCCTGCAGAACTTTTGTCTTCTAACAAATTTTCTGATATGGTTTCAAAGCTAAAGGAACACTATGACCATATTATTTTTGATACGCCCCCTGTAAATGTTGTAACCGACACATTGTCCGTTCTTCCGGCTATCAAAAACGTAGTTATGGTTTGCCGTTGCGGTGTGTCGCTGGTGACAGAGGCAAAAAAAGCAGTTACGTCATTAGAATTTGCTAAAGCTAAAATTTTAGGATTTATTACAATAGATTCTGAAGAAAAGAAAACAGATTATTACAACACATATTCCAGCTATTATTTTAAAGAGTAACTCTGGAGGTGTTCCCTTATGTATATTGACTTTCATTCGCACATTTTGCCTGGAATCGATGATGGGGCAACGAGCGTTGAAATGTCTTTGGAAATGCTCAAAATTGCTCAAGAAAACGATGCAGAGATAGTTGCGCTGACGCCGCATGTCGATGCATCGTCAAATTTTACGGAGTTTTTGCACGTACGTAACGAAAAATATGCCGAGCTTTGCTCGGCAATTAAAAAAGAAAACCTTTCTGTGCCCGAGCTTTTAATTGGTGCGGAGGTACTTTTAGATTCTTCTTTGGCAGAAAAAGAAGATGTCCGCTTACTTTGTCTTGAAGGCACGGAGCTTCTTTTGATTGAACTGCCGTATGTTCCATGGAACAGCTGGTATAATCGGGAAATCTATAACATAATTTCAAAGCATAACGTTATGCCCGTGATGGCTCACATCGAACGATATATCAAAACTCCTGGGGACATAAAAAAACTAGACCCTTTAATTTCTCTTGGCGTTAAATTTCAGATTAACGCATCTTCATTTATGTCTTTTTCGGGCAGACGCGTAATTCGTGAACTTGCAGCCGATGGACTCATTTCTGCTATCGCGTCAGATGCTCATAATTTATCAGGACGCTCTCCTGATATTTCTAAGCCTTTAGATAAAATGGCTAAAAAATTTGGTCCTGAGTTTATCGACTACCTTTACGAAAAGACATATTCCCTCTTAAGCGATTATAGAATTAAATAGCCCTTATTTTCTATGAAGAAAGGAAAGAAATCCTATGAAATTAAGCGAAGTTCAAAAAATTTTAGATGCTACAGTTATAACAGATGTCGCGTGGCAGGAAGTTGATGTATCTTCTGCTTTTGGATGCGATTTAATGAGTGATGTTTTAGCTTTTGTTAAAGACCAGTCACTTCTTCTTACCGGTCTTATCAATCCACAGGTTGTCCGCACTGCAGAAATGCTCGACATCAGTGTTATTGTCTTTGTGAGAGGCAAAAAACCCACCCCGGAAATGATTGATCTGTCTAAAAAGCTAAATATGATTTTAATGTGTACAGAAAAATCTCTTTATACATCGAGCGGTCTTTTATTCTCCGCAGGTCTTGCAGGAAACGGCGAGTAAGGAGGGATTTTTCAATGCATTCACTACACTTTGATATTTCAGGCGATGACTTTTCGGTTGCAGGACTTGCATCCAGCAACTGTAAAAAGGTATTAAAACAGCTTGGTATCCCAAATGAAACAATAAGAAAAGTTTCCATCTGTATGTATGAGGGCGAAATAAACACCATTATCCACGGGAAAGGCGGATTTTGTGATGTGCTTATAACAGAGGATAACATAAACATAAAATTTTCTGATAACGGTCCCGGAATTCCTGACATTACCCGCGCTATGGAAGAGGGTTTTTCTACCGCTACCAACGAGGCAAGAGAGCTGGGTTTTGGCGCAGGTATGGGACTTCCGAATATAAAAAAATACTCTGACGACTTAACCATAACATCCGAGGTGAACAAAGGAACAACCGTTGATATTACGGTTAATCTTTAATAATTCTGCAACGAATCGGGGTGTAATCATATGAACGCATTTTCAAATCTACACCACTCTGTTACACTGGATAGTGAAAAGTGCAAGGGCTGTACTACGTGCTTAAAGCGTTGCCCGACAGAGGCAATCAGAATTCACGACGGTAAAGCAAAAATTATAAAAGAGCTGTGCATTGATTGTGGGGAGTGTATTAAGGTATGCCCTTATCATGCCAAAAAAGCAGCTACAGACACATTAGATAAACTAAAAGAATATAAATACAACATTGCAATTCCTGCGCCTGCGCTTTATGGTCAGTTCCAGAATTTAAAGGATATTGATGTCGTTTTAAGCGGTCTTTTAGATATAGGGTTTGACGATGTTTACGAGGTGGCAAAAGCTACAGAGGCAGTAACTGCATACACTAAAGAATTGGTTTTGGCAAAAAAAATCAAAAAACCCATTATAAACTCGGCATGTCCTGCTGTTGTAAGGCTTATTTGTGTCAGGTTTCCTGACCTTATAGAGCACCTTTTGCCGGTTATTGCGCCTTGCGAGGCGGCAGCAATTGCAGCCAGAAAAGATGCACAAATTAAAACAGGTCTTTCGCCATCTTCAATCGGTGTGTTTTTTATTTCGCCCTGTGCGGCTAAAGCCACGACGGTACCAAATCCAATAGGAATATATGACTCTCCAATAAGCGGCGTTCTGTCAATACAGTCGGTATATCTTCCGCTTGCCCCTGCAATGAAAAATTTAGATGAAGTAAAGCCTTTGTCAACATCAGATATTTTCGGTATAAACTGGGCAAGAAGCGGCGGCGAAATCAAGGCATTAGGCAACGATATCGGCAGATGCATCTGTGTAGACGGGATAGACAACGTCATAGCCTTATTTGAGCAAATAGAGGACAATGAAGCGCTCGATATTGACTTTATTGAGGCGCTGTCGTGTGATGGCGGGTGTATAAGCGGTCCGCTAACTGTCGAAAACGGATATATTGCAAAGATGCGCGTTGTAGAGCTTGGAAAAAGACAAAAAGAAAAGATTAAAAACAAAAAACCTCTGCCCGTCAACATCGAAAAGCACGAGCTTGACTGGAAAAAGGAAGTTGTATACAGAAATACAGAAAATTTAGACACAGATTTTAAAGCTGCACTCATAAAGCTTAACAAAATCGAAGAAATTTACAAAACACTACCCCAGACAGACTGTGGCTCCTGCGGGTCTCCTACCTGCAAGTGCTTTGCAGAGGATATCGTAAGGGGTACAGCAGAGGAAATTGATTGCATACATAAATTAAAAGAACAGGTAAACATTTTAATGTCAAAGTAGGTGCTACCTTATGAAAGTAAGCGAATTAAAAGAAAAATTAAATCTAGAGTATGTCAACATGGCAGAAGACTGCGATATTACGGATTGCTACATAGGCGACATGCTGTCTGTCGTTATGTCAAAAGCACCCGAGGGGGCTGCCTGGCTTACCGTACAGACAAATATAAACATAACAGCGGTTTCTGTTTTGGTGGGTATTGCGTGTATCATAATTGTAGAGGGATTAGAGCCTGATGTTGAAACAATTCTAAAGGCAAAAGAGCAGGGCGTAAACATTTTAAAAACTGATGAAGGCGCTTTTTCGCTTGCTGTTAAGATAAACAACCTCTTATAAAAATTGGGAGGTGGCAAAATGAAATACTATTGCGACTTGCACATTCATTCTACACTATCTCCTTGCGGCGACGACGATATGACGCCAAACAACATTGTCAATATGGCATCTCTTTGTGGGCTCGACATTATAGCAGTTTGCGACCACAACTCTATCGGCAACGTAAAAGCAACTATGGAGGTAGCAAAGGATACGCCACTTTGCGTTGTTGCAGGTATGGAGCTTGAAACATCTGAGGAAGTACATTTTTTGTGTCTGTTTGAAGATTATGAAACGGCGGTTTTGTTCGATGACTGGCTGTCGCCGTATAAGCCCAAAATAAAAAACGAGCCTAAAATTTTTGGCACTCAGTGTTATCTTGATGAAAATGATGAGCTTCTCGGCTATGAAGAAAATCTGTTAGTTACTGCCTGCAGCGTGTCGATATATGATGTCAAGAAAAAAATCGATGCCTTGCCTGCGGTAATACTCCCTGCGCACATTGACCGCGCCTCGTACAGTATCATTTCAAATCTGGGCTTTATCCCTGATGATTTACAATTTTCTGCTGTTGAGATTTCATCTTCTATGACGAAGGAAGAGGCGTGCGAGAAATTTTCCTATATAAAAAAGTACAATATAATTACCAATTCTGATGCGCATTATCTTGGAAATATCTATGAACACCAAAACCCAATAGAGCTTAGCGCCCCTACTGCCAAAGAACTGGTAAGAGCCTTAAAATATACCTGCAAATAATCGCAAAAAATAACTATTTTTTTAAAAAATCGTTATTATACAACAAAATATGGCGCACTTTAAAAGAGTTTTAGTTGCTAAAGCTCTTTTTTTGTCGATAATTTTATATATTCTTTTTCCAAATATTTACAAATTTTTCAAATTAATTGGTATATAATGGAAATAAATTAAGATTTGGAGGAGAACAAATGAGACAAGAATTACAAAATCTAAATAACCTGCCAACCATAAAAAAAATAAACCTAAAAAGCGCTTTTACCTCGCTTTCTGCTTATGAGCTTACAGAAAACATCGTTCTGTTTTTGCTGTCTAGGATATATTTTATGGACTACCTCATCTCGCCTTTCGGCATTGCTGCTTTTTCTGTGTTGTTTTTTAAAAAAAAGCGCCCCTATTACGTGATTTTTTCAAGTCTTGGCGCGCTGTCTTTGGGAGCGCCGGTTTTTTTCTTTAAATATTTCGGCGCAATTTTAATAGTTATGTCTGTTCAGCTCATTTTTTTAAAGGAGCTTCAACATAAAAAACGCATCGTTGCGCTACTTTCTGTAGCATCGGTTTTTTTAACGGGACTTATTTATGTTTTCACAGAGGGATATTTCATATTTGATACTCTTTTGCTGATTTTAGAATGCTCTGTAGTATATTTATCTTTTTTTGTCTTTGATAAGGCACTGTCAGAAATAAAATCGGTGCTCCTTAAAAAAACACTTGAGCCTTTTGGTTTAATGGCAGTAGCTGCGCTTTTTGCCGCGGCTTTGTTTTCAATAAGTCTTACAAAAAATTTCTGGCCGCTGTCGCATATGGCTGCAATTTTTGCTATACTTTTTCTTAGCCTTTCATGCGGCTTTGGTATAAGCACTGCAACGGGTGCAATTTTTGGGTTTGCGCTTTGCTTTTCCACGCCATATCCGTCACAAATGATTTGCATATACACTCTTTCTTCGTTTTTTTCAGGGATTTTTGCTCGTTTCGGAAGACTGGCAGCGTCTTTTTCATTTGCAGTTTCTTCGCTTGTTATAACTTTAATTTTGTGCCCTGAGGCAAACGGGATTTTGACTGTTTCTTATGTGGCTGCTGCGTGTCTTTTGTTGTTTTTTATACCTGATACAGTTTTTCCTTTCGGGGAGGCATCCTTACATAAACCCAGAAAGGATATGGCGCTTTCAGAAAAAATCAAATCTGCAACAGACTTAAAATTTCAAGAAGCAATAGACTCTATAGACTCTGTAGGAACAATTTTTCATGAGGTAATAGACTCGTATCGCGATACAAGATGCGACACAAAAGACGAGGTAATTTTGGCCACCCGCGACTGTGTGTGCGCTGGCTGTTCTCTGTGTAAATTCTGTTGGAACAAGGAAAAAGAAAAAACGAGAAGAATTTGTGATGCTATGCTTTCGTCAATTCATTCAAAGAATGCTCTTATAAAAAAAGACATCCCAAAAGAATTTTCAGATATGTGTATAAGGTCTGAGGCTTTTGTTTGCGAGCTTAATAAAAATTACGAATCGCTGAAAGTGACAAAAATGTGGTCGGGAAAGCTCCACGAAAGCAAACAATTAGTTGCAGAACAGTTTAAGAATATCTCTATGATATTAAAAAATTTAAAAGACGAAATTAGCCAAAAGTGTGACTTCATTCCTGAAGCAGAGGCAAAAATTATAGCCCAGCTCAGCCGTCGCGGTATTGACGTAGACAGTGTTTGTGTTCGGAAAAAAGACGCATACACTGTGACGCTCGACAAAATTGCCTGTGACAGCAAGGCAGAGTGTGACGCCCTGACTGCCGAGGTTATTTCAGGGGTTTTAGAGGTTCCGATGATAAAAGAGCCAACGAACTGTAGCGGTGCGTTTTGTAACGTGACATTTTCTCAAAAGCCGCGACTTCGCGCTGATGCTGCTATTTCCTATGCTACCAAAAAAAATTCAGGAGGCAGCGGCGATAACGCCTGTGTTTTTTCTTTGGATAGCGGGAATGTGGCAATAGTTTTAGCAGACGGAATGGGCAGCGGAGAAATGGCAAATTTCCAAAGTAGTATTGCTGTAAAGCTCGTAAAAAAGCTTCTTTCATCGGGTTTTAACCTGTCTACCTGCGTAAGACTTGTCAATGATATTTTAATGACAAATTCAGACAAAGAGACTTTTTCTACCCTTGATTTGTGTGTGATAAACCTTCATACCGGAGAGGCAAAATTTGCAAAAATGGGCGCATCTGTTTCATATTTAAAGTCTCAGAACTCACTAGACATTGTAACTGCATCGTCGCTTCCTGCAGGGCTTATACAGGAAACAGAGGCTAACTTTGATAAAAAACATATATTCGCAAACGACTATTTTGTTATGGCATCAGACGGGGTAACAGATGTACTTGATACCGAACGAGGCAATGAGATATTTAAAATACTCGAAAACTTTTCAGGATCGCCCCAGGAGCTTTCTGATAAAATTCTGTCGCTTGCCGCAAAAAAATCAGGTGGAGCGCCTCTTGATGATATGACGGTCATTGCCTGCAGCATAAAAGAAAACGAATAATCAGAAAGCCTTTAGCCAAATATTAACACTTTTTAATGTTTTACATATAATGCAGTATAGAAAGCTTATGGAGTGAGACGTGTGTTTTTATCTTGTAGATTTATGGCAATACTTGCCGGTGTATTTGCAGCAGGTCTGTTTGCAGGTTTGTTGCTGCCGCCTATCTGGCTTGTTGTTATGCAGGGCGCACTGTTGATCTTCATAGCTTTTTGCATTTTGTGCACTTAGTACATATTGGGAGGGATTTTTATATGAAAATAGTTGTTCTTCAATTTCCAAAGGTGATCTCAGGCCTTCTTCGTTCGATTTTCAAAATTAAAAAAAGCGAGGAATAATCCTCGCTTTTTTTCTATTACAATTAAATTATTTAAGTGTAACTTTTGCGCCAACTTCTTCAAGCTTAGCTTTGATTTCTTCAGCTGCATCTTTTGAAGCGCCTTCTTTGATAACTTTTGGTGCGCCATCAACCATGTCTTTTGCTTCTTTAAGACCAAGACCTGTGATTTCACGAACAACCTTGATAACCTTAACTTTTTCAGCACCTGCTTCTGTTAATTCTACATCAAAGTCTGTCTTTTCTTCAGCTGCTGCAGCACCAGGAGCTGCTGCGCCAACAACTGCTACAGGAGCTGCTGCTGATACGCCAAATTCTTCTTCAATTGCCTTTACAAGTTCTGATAATTCTAAAACTGTAAGAGCTTTAATTTCTTCAATCATAGCTGTGATTTTTTCACTCATTTTATTTTCCTCCTAAATTTTGTCTAAAAATTTCTTTTTTGTTAGTTCATTAAGTTAATTTATGCTGTTTCGCCTTGTTTTTCAGCGATTGCATTAAGCGCACGTGCTAAGCCGCCGATTGTAGCATTGAGGCCGCCTGCGAGCATAGCGTACAATGTATCCTTTGAAGGAATCTTTGATAAAGCGTCGATTTCTTCTAAAGACATTGCTTTGCCATCCATGAAGCCTGCCTTAATTGTCATAACTTCGTGAGATTTAGCAAAATCTGCTAAAACTTTAGCAGGAGCAACAACATCGTCAAAGCTTAGAGCAAGAGCTGTAGGTCCGTTTAAGATTTCATCGAAATCAGAAAAACCTGCTTCGTTTGCAGCACGCTTTGTGAGTGTGTTCTTTACAACTGAATATTCTACGCCGGCTTCACGAAGCTTGTTACGAAGCTCTGTGTCTTCTGCTACTGTTAAACCACAGTAATCAACAAGTACACCTGATGCCGCTGTTTTAATTTTTTCTGCGAGTTCAGCAACTATCTGCTGTTTCTGCTGTAAGATTTTTTCACTTGCCATTTTAATTTTCACCTCGCTGTAATAAAATTTAAGGACTTTTCTCATAAGACGAGAAAAGTCCTGAATTTTTGTAATTTCAAGCTTTCCTCGGCGGGATATTAAGCGATTTTCTTCGCACCTGCTGTCTACGGAAAAGTATTTACTTTAATAAGCAATAATCATTCTAACATAAGTGTTGCTTTTTGTCAAGCACTAATTAGTCAGAAAGTTTAGCCTGGTTAACTCTAACACCAGGTCCCATTGTTGAAGCTACTGCGCAGCTCTTGATGTACTGACCTTTAGCAGCTGAAGGCTTAGCTTTAATGATAGCTGATAAAAGTGCATTGAAGTTGTCGCCGAGCTTTTCTGCACCAAATGATACCTTACCGATTGGGCAGTGGATGATGTTAGTTTTATCAAGACGGTATTCAATTTTACCTGACTTGATTTCGTTAACAGCTTTTGTAACGTCCATTGTTACTGTGCCTGCTTTAGGGCTTGGCATTAAGCCTTTAGGACCTAATACTTTACCTAAACGACCAACAACGCCCATCATATCGGGTGTTGCTACAACAACGTCGTAATCAAACCAGTTGTCGTTCTGGATTTTAGGGATTAACTCTTCGCCGCCAAAGAAGTCAGCACCTGATGCTTCAGCTTCAGCGAGCTTGTCGCCTTTAGCAAATACTAAAACACGAGCAGTTTTACCTGTACCGTGTGGAAGTACTATTGCACCACGTACCTGCTGGTCTGCGTGTCTTGAGTCAACGCCTAACTTTACGTGAACTTCAACTGTTTCATCGAATTTTGCCTTAGAAGCTTTGATAACGAGGTCTAAAGCTTCTTCAGGGTCATAAAACTTTGCTCTATCTATGAGCTTTGCGCTCTCCTGATAGTTTTTACCTCTAAACATTATTTTTTCCTCCTTCTGTGGTCAAACAAGTGATATAACACTCTCCCACTTAATTAAACAAACCGAAATTAGTCTGCAACAACGATTCCCATACTTCTTGCAGTACCTGCAATCATGCTCATAGCAGCTTCTAAAGATGCTGCATTTAAGTCGGGCATTTTTGTTTCAGCAATCTGCTTGATGTCGTCCTTTGTTACTGTGGCAACCTTTGTTTTATTAGGTGCGCCAGACGCCTTTTCGATTTTTGCAGCTTTCTTTAAAAGAACTGCTGCAGGGGGAGTTTTTGTAATGAAAGAGAAAGATCTATCAGCATATACTGTAATAACAACAGGAATAATTAAACCTGCGTCTTTAGCTGTCTTTTCATTAAACTCCTTTGTGAACTGAACGATGTTAACACCATGCTGACCTAAAGCAGGACCAACCGGGGGAGCCGGTGTAGCTTTGCCTGCAGGAATCTGTAGCTTGATGTAACCTGCGATTTTCTGTGCCATTATCGTGCACCTCCTTAATAAAAATGTGGTAATGGCGAACAAGGGCTCTCCTTGTCCTCCCACACGCAGCACTGCGCTGCGTACTAACAAGGCAATACGCCTTTTATATTTTAAGCTTTGGCTTAAAAACTAATTTAAGACTTCAATCTGAGAGAAGTCGAGTTCAACAGGTGTTTCTCTGCCGAACATAGAAACAATAACACGTGCAGTTTGCTTTTCTGCGCTGATTTCGTCAACAACTCCGACAAAATCCGAAAAAGCACCGCCTGTTACGCGTACAGAAGAACCTACAGAGAAATCGACCTTAACGGTCTTTCTTTCGATGCCCATAGCATGAACTTCCTCTTCGGTCAGAGGCACAGGTTTAGAACCGGGGCCTACAAAGCCTGTAACGCCACGCGTGTTTCTTATGACATACCAGGTGTCATCAGTCATTATCATCTTAACAATGACATAACCCGGAAGCAATTTTCTTAAGACGATTTTCTGTTCGTCGCCTTTTTGTTCAACGACTTCTTCCATAGGAACTTTAATTTCTAAGATTTTATCCTGAAGATTTCTGTTTTCTATGGTTTTTTCTAAGTCTGTCTGAACTTTTTTTTCATATCCTGAAAAGGTATGGATTACATACCATCTAGCATCAGCCATATCTTACAAAAGAAGCAAAGCCTCTTTTTGCCTCCTTTTCCTTTAATTAAAGCAAGTATTTACGGAAGCAATGTCAGCAACCAGTTAAATACGAAATCTACAAGTGCAATAAACGCGCCGAGAATGATGATAAAAGCGATAACAATACCGGTATTGTTTTTTACCTGCTTAAACTGTGGCCAAGAAATTCTTTTAAATTCGGCCTTAAGCTCACGGAAATAGGTTGCGATTTTACCTGGCTTTTTTGCCTGTGTGTTTTCTGCCATAACTATTCACTCCTTAAAAATTTTACCGACGGAAAAATTATTTTGTTTCCTTATGAAGTGTGTGCTTTTTGCAGAATCTGCAGTATTTATTAAGCTCTAATCTGTCGGGTGTGTTTTTCTTTTCTTTCATTGTGTCGTAGTTTCTCTGTTTACATTCTGTGCATGCGAGAGTAATTTTTGTTCTCATTATTCACGCCTCCTTGTTTATATCTAATAATTAATTAACGTTTTTATGGATAGGTTACAATTTTTTTTGAGCAAAAAAAAAGAACCTACTTACCCAAGTACCCCATAGTATAACATATTAAAAGGTTCAAGTCAAGGCTTTTTTGCAAAAAAACATGATATTTTTAGACGTTTCAAGGTTTTGTGGACACAGAAAATGGGGGGTAGAATATATTGTGGGTAAATATGTAGTAATAGCGTAATTTATGTTATGATAATTTGTACCGTTTAGCATCAGTGATATTATAACTATTTACTCTTTATGGTCTTTTTTAAAGGGGGAGAAAGGAAAGTTTTTGCGATTGTTCCCTTTCCCCTTTGACATATAGCTAAAAATGCATTAATAAAACTACTGAATTGAGTGGTACAAAAACAAAAAAGACGGAAAAATCCGTCTTTTTTGTTTTAAAAAACTATTATACAATTTCTACTGCAACGTGCTTGTTTTCACGACTTGCAGCTGCTTTCATAACAGTTCTGATGCATTTTGCAATTCTTCCTTGTTTACCGATGACCTTACCCATATCGCCGTCTGCCACATGAAGCTCTAAAACGAGTGTACGTTCTCCGTCGCGCTCTGTAACAACTACACTGTCCGGGTCATCAACTAAGGCCTTTGCAATAACTGCCAATAAATCTTTCATTTTCGTTCTCCTTATAAATCAAAAAACGCGAAATTACTCTGTGATACCGCTCTTTTTGAGTAAAACTTTAACTGTATCTGTTGGCTGTGCGCCGTTAGCAATCCATTTCTTTGCCAATTCTGCGTCGATTTTGATTTCAGAAGGATCTGTTAAAGGGTTGTATGTGCCGATTTCTTCGATAAATCTGCCGTCTCTGGGATATCTTGAGTCAGCAACTACTACTCTGTAGAAAGGAGCTTTTTTAGCACCCATTCTTCTTAATCTGATTTTTACTGCCATTGTCTTTTCACCTCCAAAATGCAATTTATATGTTATTTAACATAATACACTATTTTTTCTTCTTTTTCTTTTTAAAGCGTCGCACTGCGCCACCGCCTAATTGCTTCATCATTTTTTGCATTTGTTCGAATTGTTTTAAAAGAAGATTTACATCAGAAACCTGATTTCCGCTGCCGGCGGCAATTCTTTTCTTGCGGCTGGCGTTGATTATTTCGGGTTTTTCGCGCTCCTGCATGGTCATAGACTTGATTATTGCTTCAACGCGGTCTAGTTTTCTCTCATCAATGTTGGCGCCATCTAATGCTTTAGCGTCTACTCCGGGCACCATCTTCAAAAGAGAAGATAGCGGCCCCATTTTTTTCATTTGCTGCATCTGATTTAAAAAATCATCAAGGTTAAATGTGTTTTGTCTTATTTTTTCTTCTAAAGCGATGGCATCTTTTTCGTCGTACGCTTCTTGAGCTTTTTCAATCAGCGACATAACGTCACCGGAGCCAAGTATTCTTGACGCCATTCTGTCAGGGTGAAACTCTTCAATATCAGAAAGCTTTTCCCCGACACCGCAAAACTTAATCGGCTTTCCGGTTACCGCTTTAACAGATAACGCCGCACCACCACGGGTGTCGCCATCAAGCTTTGTCACAATCACGCCTGTCACTTCAAGTCGATTGTTAAAGCTTTCTGCGATGTTTACTGCGTCCTGACCTGTCATAGCATCAATTACGAGCAGAATTTCATTGGGGTTGACTGCTGTCTTTATGTCTTCAAGCTCTTTCATAAGCTCATCATCAATATGAAGACGTCCTGCAGTATCTATAATAACAAAATCATTACCGTGTTTTTTAGCGTGCTCAATTGAGGCTTTGGCGATATCTACTGCCTTATGGTCTGTTCCCATCTCAAAGACCGGAATATCAAGCTGCTTTCCTACAACCTGCAGCTGTTTGATTGCTGCGGGTCTGTAAATATCGCAGGCAACTAAAAGCGGGCGCATATTGTGTTTTTTGCGCATCAGGCCTGCAAGTTTTGCACAAAAAGTAGTTTTACCAGCACCCTGAAGACCGGCAAGAAGCACGACCGTCGGGGCTTTGCCAAACTCTATTCTTGAATGCTCACTTCCCATTAATGCAGAAAGTTCGTCGTTAACAATCTTTATAATCTGCTGGCCGGGAGTAAGGCTTTCTAAAACATCAACGCCGACGCATCTTTCTGAAACTTTGGTCACAAAATCCTTTACAACCTTGTAATTTACGTCAGCCTCTAAAAGAGCAAGTTTTATCTCGCGCATTGATTCTTTTATATCTTTTTCAGTTACAACGCCACGGCCCTTTAGCTTTTTAAAAACAGCGCCGAGCTTTTCAGACAAGTTTTCAAATGCCATGAAACTGCTCTCCTTTTTAGAGTTTTTCTGTGATTTTTTCTATTTTATCAGAAATTTCCTGCACAGCACTGGACAGATTGCCCGAGTGAATGTAGGTGTCGATATAGTTTTTTAGCTCTTTAAACATCTGCTGGATTTCGACCACGTCTTGTTCAATTTCTTTAAATCTTTTTGCAAGACCGAGCGTGTTTTCCAATTCCAGCAATTGCTTTTCGCCACGTTTTATTGAATCTCTGACGCCCTGTCGGGAAATCGACAAAGGCTCTGCAATCTCAGCCAAAGATAAATCTTCGTTATAGTAAAGCTCCATTGCCTGAGCTTGTTTTTCTGTCAGAAGTTCGCCATAAAAATCAAATAACATTGCGATTTCGAAATCTTTACCTGTCTTTTTCAAGAACATCACCCCGAGAAGTCAAAAGTTTCGCAGCATGTAAAGGTCTAGACCTAAACACCTGTTATATTTTAACCTAATTTTGATAGTTTGTCAAGAGGTTTTCATCAAAAAACTTTATCCGCTTTAAAAGTGAGTAAAAAAGAGCTGCTAACATGCATTTAGCAGCTCTTTTTTAGCGTTTTACAAATAAAAATCATGATTACCTATTCTTTTATAAAATATTCTGTTTTTTATAATCCATGAATTTATTGCTGTTGTAGGATTTAAAAAGTACAAACAATTCTGCGACACGTCCTCGCCTAAAAGAGCGCGTTTTGCCGCTATGACACTCGCTGCTGTCGGGGTTTTATAAATTGAACCATCTGCTACGGGAGTGAATTGTACACCATAGTTTGTGTCAAAAATTACACCGTAAATTGTATTTGGAAACTCGCTGCTTTCAACCCTTTTTAAAACGACATTTGCCACGGCAACCTTACCGCGGTTTTCTTCTCCCTGAGCCTCGGCGCTCACTATTCTTGAAAGCCAGTAAAGCTCATCGTCTGTATAGGGAGCTTTTCCTTTAAGATGTGCAGGGACAGATGCTTTTTGATGGGTGATTTTTGCGCATATTGCATCAGAATTCCACAAAACCTCAGCGCCCAGCTGCTCTGCTAAAAATCTTAAAGGAACATAAAGCCTGTCGTTTGCAATGACAGCAGGAAGCGAAAGCTTTGTTGTTTTGTTGTTGACTGTCGCCTCTTTTTTTCCTTTTGTTACGGTAATCTTCGTGTTGCCTGATGTTAAGGTGGCAGCTCCTGTTTTTTCGTTCCAGGAAATATCTGCTCCGAATATGTCGCTTATGTCACGTATTGAAACACACGTCACACCTTGTTTTAAAAAGGCGTGGTTTTCAGTTTTTACATATTCATTGTTAACTGTGATACATACAGGGGCAAAAAACTCGCCCTCTGCGTGTGCGGGGAGAGAAATCCCCATTAAAACAAATAAAAAAGCAAGTGTAAGAATAATTTTTTTCATAATTCCTCCTTGCACCACTTAAGTAACATTATACAGTAGCAGGACGCATCATTCAATACAAAATATATGGTTTTTTTGACAAAATTTTCAAAAATAGCAAGAGTTTTTTCCTTATTTATATATATAATATGTCAAAGCAGTAAAAAAATTTTTTCAAAAAAAGCTTGACTTATTAATTCATATGTGCTAGTATTATAAATTGCATTATATTCTCAAAATGGTATATTATGCTTAAATAGGACTTTTGTCCTTTCAAGGGTTTAAATTTTGTATGTAATTTTAGTTCTATACATAACAAACCAAGCAGTAATCAAAAGATTACAAACAAATTTTTAATGAGGTGGTTGAGTTTATGGTACATCCGATTCAGTTGGGCGCAAACCAGAGAATGAGTTACGCTAAAGTCGATGAAGTTTTGGAAATGCCAAACCTTATCGAGGTTCAGAAAAATTCATATAACTGGTTCTTGGAGGAGGGCTTAAAAGAAGTTCTTCGTGACATTTCTCCCATTACCGACTACACAGGCAACTTAATTTTGGAGTTTATCGACTACAAGCTTGAGAGAAACCGTGTTAAGTACAGTGTAGAAGAGTGCAGGGAAAGAGACACAAACTATGCCGCTCCGCTCAAAGCAAAGTTACGCCTTATCAACAAAGAAACCGGCGAGGTTAAAGAACAGGAAATCTTTATGGGTGATTTCCCGCTTATGACAGACCAGGGCACATTTATCATAAATGGTGCAGAGCGTGTTATTGTCAGTCAGCTTGTTCGTTCGCCCGGAATTTATTTTGCTATGGAACACGACAAAACAGGTAAGGAGTTGTTCTCATCGACAGTAATTCCTTATCGTGGTGCGTGGCTTGAATATGAAAATGATATAAATGATGTGATATCTGTTCGTATCGACAGAACAAGAAAAATCCCCGTAACTGTTTTAATCCGTGCATTAGGTATTGAAACAGATGCTGAAATTTTAGATATGTTCGGCGAAACAGAGGCGCTTTTAAACACATTGGAAAAAAGTGCTCAAATCCAGACCACCGATGAAGCATTAATAGAAATTTACAAAAAGCTCCGTCCAGGCGAGCCTCCTACAGTTGAAAGCTCAAAGAGTCTTTTATACGGACTTTTGTTTGATGCCAAGCGCTACGATTTAGCAGGCGTTGGCAGATATAAATTCAATAAAAAACTTGCACTTTCTGCTCGTATTGCCAACCAGGTGGCAAAAGATGCTATCGTCAACCCTGAAACGGGCGAAATTATGGTAGAAGCAGGTGCAGCAATCTCAAAGGAAACAGCATTAGAGATTGAACAGGCAGGTGTAAACCGCGTTGTGCTGGATGTTAAGGGACACGATGTAGTTGTCTTTTCCAACAACATGGTTACGCTTTCTAACTATGTCGATTTTGATACAACCGATATCACAACAGAAAAAGTATCAAAGGGCGTTTTAGATGAAATACTGGAAAACTTCACAACAGAAGAAGAAATTAAAGACCAGCTTTTGCGTCGTATTGATGAGCTTGTTCCAAAACACATCATCACAGACGACATCATGGCATCTATAAACTATCAGATAGGCCTTCTTTTCGGTATCGGCACAACAGACGACATTGACCATTTAGGCAACAGACGTCTTCGTTGCGTAGGCGAACTTTTACAAAACCAGTTCAGAATCGGTCTTGCCAGAATGGAAAGAGTCGTACGTGAACGTATGACCATTCAGGATTTAGACATTATAACACCTCAGGCGCTTATCAACACACGTCCTATTGTTGCTACAATTAAGGAATTTTTCGGTTCTTCACAGCTTTCACAGTTTATGGACCAGTTAAATCCTTTGGCAGAGTTAACACATAAAAGAAGATTGTCAGCATTAGGACCTGGCGGTCTTTCTCGTGACCGTGCAGGCTTTGAAGTTCGTGACGTACACTATTCACACTATTCAAGAATGTGTCCTATCGAAACCCCTGAAGGTCCTAACATTGGTCTTATAAACTCACTGGCAACTTATGCAAGAATCAACGAGCACGGGTTTATTGAGGCTCCTTACAGAAAAATTGATAAAAAGACAGGAAAAGTAACAGACGAAATCGTATATATGACAGCTGATGTAGAGGACGAATATATTGTAGCTCAGGCGAATGAACCGTTAACAGATGATGGCAAATTCAAAAATTCTAAAGCTATCGTTCGTTTCCGTGATGAATACTTAGAGGTAGAAACATCAAAGATTGACTACATGGATGTATCACCCAAGCAGGTTGTATCAGTTGCTACTGCAATGATTCCGTTTTTAGAAAACGATGACGCTAACCGTGCGCTGATGGGTGCTAACATGCAGCGTCAGGCAGTGCCGCTTCTTCGTACAGATTCTCCTATCGTAGGTACTGGTATGGAATATCAGGCAGCAAGAGATTCAGGTGTTGCAGTTTTGGCAAAAGAGGATGGCGTTGTAGACAAGGTTTCAGCTGATGAAATCGTAATTAAAGAAAAAGACGGAAATCTTCATAAATATAAGCTGATTAAATTTACACGTTCAAACCAGGGCTCATGCATTAACCAAAAACCTATCGTATCAGAAGGCGAAAAGGTTAAGAAGGGAACAATCATTGCCGATGGTCCTTCTACCCACAACGGCGAAATCTCATTGGGAAGAAATATCCTTATAGGATTTATGACATGGGAAGGTTATAACTACGAGGATGCTATGTTAATCAACGAAAAGTTAGTTCGTGATGACATATTAACATCAATTCATATAGAGGAATACGAGTGCGAGTCAAGGGACACAAAGCTTGGTGCAGAAGAAATCACACGTGATATTCCTAATGTCGGCGAGGATGCTTTAAAGGATTTAAATGAAAAAGGTATTATCCGCATCGGTGCCGAGGTTCGCTCAGGTGATATCTTAGTTGGTAAAGTAACACCTAAGGGCGAAACAGAGCTGACAGCAGAAGAAAGATTGCTCCGTGCTATCTTTGGTGAAAAAGCAAGAGAAGTAAGAGATACATCTCTTCGCGTACCACATGGTGAAGCAGGTATTATCGTTGACGTTATCACGTTTGACAAGGATAACGGGGACGAGTTACCGCCCGGAGTTAACCAGCTTGTTCGTTGCTACATTGCACAGAAGAGAAAGATTTCTGTCGGCGATAAGATGGCAGGTCGTCACGGTAACAAGGGTGTTGTATCCCGTATTCTGCCCGAAGAGGATATGCCGTTCTTACCGGATGGTACACCGCTTGAAATCGTACTGAACCCATTGGGCGTACCTTCACGTATGAATATCGGTCAGGTTTTAGAGGTTCACTTAGGCAGAGCGGCAAAAGAGCTTGGCTGGAAAATAGCAACACCGGTTCTAGACGGTGCAACAGAAGAAGACATTACGGAAACACTTATAAAAGCAGGACTTGACACTGATGGTAAGACTGTTTTATACGACGGAAGAACAGGTGAACCATTTGACAACAGAGTAACGGTTGGTATTATGTACATCTTAAAGCTCTGTCACTTGGTTGACGATAAAATCCACGCACGTTCAACAGGTCCTTACTCACTCGTTACACAGCAGCCTTTGGGTGGTAAAGCTCAGTTTGGCGGTCAGCGTTTCGGTGAAATGGAAGTTTGGGCGCTCGAGGCATACGGTGCTGCTTATACACTTCAGGAAATCTTAACAGTTAAATCTGACGATATTGTTGGTCGTGTTAAGACCTATGAGGCAATCGTAAAAGGTGAAAGCGTACCTCAGGCAGGTATTCCAGAGTCATTTAAGGTGTTAATTAAAGAACTTCAGAGCTTGTGTCTGGATATGAGAGTGTTGGATGAAGCAGGCAACGAAGTAGCCTTAAAGGATTCTTCCGAGGAAGAGGAAGAAGCAAATCTCGGAATGACTGTAAAAGACGACAAGGCGTTTATTGATTTAGACAGCGATGATGATGACGATGCACATGGTCTGGAAATGCTTTCCGACGATGATGACGTCGAAATCGATGATTCATTGTTCTCCGGAGATAATTACGAAGAGGATGAATTCGATGAATTTGATAATGGAATCTTCGATGATGAAACGGACTTGTTATAAGATATAACGCTAAAAAATTCTTTTAAATGGAGATGAGTCGATTGTCAGAAAATACATTTGATGCAATAAAAATTGGCATTGCCTCGCCAGACATGATCAGAAGCTGGTCGCGCGGCGAAGTTAAAAAGCCGGAAACTATAAATTACAGAACTCTAAAACCTGAGCGCGACGGACTCTTCTGCGAACGCATTTTCGGACCTACCAAGGACTGGGAATGTCACTGCGGAAAGTATAAACGTATCCGTCATAAGGGTATTGTCTGCGACCGTTGTGGCGTAGAGGTTACACGTGCGCGCGTTCGTCGTGAACGTATGGGACATATTGAGCTTGCGGCTCCTGTGTCACATATCTGGTATTTTAAGGGTATTCCTTCTCGTATGGGATTACTCCTTGATATGACACCAAGAATGCTCGAAAAAGTTTTATACTTTGCAGCCTATGTGGTAACAGACCCTGGCTCACGTACAGAGCTTGAAAAGAAACAGATACTCTCTGAGCAGGAATACAGAGAATATTGCGAAAAGTACGGTGACAGATTCCGTGCTTCAATGGGTGCTGAAGCTATTAAAGAGTTGCTTTCAGAAATCAACTTAGAAGAGCTCTCAGCTGAAATTAAAGAAGAACTAAAAGACGCAACAGGCCAGAAAAAAGTTCGTCTGGTAAAAAGACTTGAAGTTGTTGAATCATTCAGAATATCAGGAAATGACCCATCATGGATGGTGCTTGACGTTATCCCGGTTATTCCTCCGGACATTCGTCCTATGGTTCAGTTAGATGGTGGCAGATTTGCAACATCAGACTTAAATGATTTATACAGACGAGTTATTAACAGAAACAACCGCTTAAAGAAATTGTTAGACTTAGGCGCTCCTGAAATTATCGTAAGAAACGAAAAGAGAATGCTCCAGGAAGCTGTTGATGCTTTAATTGATAACGGCAGACGCGGCAGACCTGTAACAGGCCCCGGAAACAGAGCCTTAAAATCTCTTTCGGATATGCTCAAAGGTAAGCAGGGACGTTTCCGTCAGAACCTTTTAGGTAAGCGTGTTGACTACTCAGGCCGTTCTGTTATCGTTGTAGGACCTGAACTTAAAATTTATCAGTGTGGTCTGCCAAAAGAAATGGCAATAGAGCTGTTTAAGCCTTTTGTCATGAAAAAGCTTGTAAATGATGGCGTAGCTCACAACATAAAGAGCGCAAAGCGTATGGTTGAGCGTTTAAAACCGGAAGTTTGGGACGTTTTAGACGAGGTTATAAAAGACCATCCGGTGCTTTTAAACCGTGCTCCTACACTTCACAGACTTGGTATTCAGGCGTTTGAGCCAATCTTAGTTGAGGGTAGAGCATTAAAGCTCCATCCGTTGGTTTGTACAGCGTACAACGCCGACTTTGACGGTGACCAGATGGCTGTTCACGTTCCGCTTTCTCCTGAAGCTCAGGCAGAGGCAAGATTCTTGATGCTTTCTGCTAATAACTTACTTAAGCCACAGGATGGTCGTCCTGTAACAGTTCCTACACAGGACATGGTTTTAGGTAGCTATTACTTAACATTAGTTAAGCCTAAAGAAGTTAAAATCACAGATCCCGGTGATTCAGAAATTTTCACAAAGGGCCAGATTGTAGGCTACTACTATAGCGAAAAAGGCAAGAGCCTGCTTTCTGAAAATGAAGACCTAGAAGCTCAGGGCAAACGTCCTGCTTCATATACAGAAGAAGGATGCTTCCCCGGTGAAGCCGGCGAGGGTAAGACCTTTGTATCAGCTAATGAAGCAAACCTTGCTTACACAAATGGTGTTGTAGGCCTGCACGCCCCTATTAACGTAAGAGTAACAAGTGATGACGGCGACAGCGGTATTATAAGAACAACAGTTGGAAGACTTATATTTAACGAAAACGTTCCTCAGGATTTAGGCTTTATTGACAGAAGCAATCCTGATAACAAATTCCTGCTCGAAATCAACTTCCTCTGCGGTAAAAAGCAGTTGGGACAGATTATCGACAAGTGTATTCAGGCTCACGGTCTGACAGACACAGCAGTAGTTTTGGATGCTATTAAAGCAATGGGCTTTAAATATTCTACACGTGGTGCAATTACAGTTTCAGTTTCAGATATTGAAGTTCCTGAAAAGAAGAAGGAATTGCTTGCTGAGGCAGAAGCAAAGGTTGACAAGATTACAAAGCAGTTTAACAGAGGCCTTATTTCAGACGAAGAACGTTATCAGTTAGTCATTGATACATGGACAAAGACAATTGATGATGTTACAGATGCCCTGATGGAAAACCTTGACCAGTACAACCCAATCTTTATGATGGCAGATTCTGGTGCCCGTGGTAGTAAGAACCAGATTAGACAGCTTGCCGGTATGCGTGGTCTTATGAACGATACATCAGGTAAGGTTATCGAAATTCCTATCAAGGCTAACTTCCGTGAGGGTCTTAACGTTATCGAGTACTTTGTATCTTCTCATGGTGCCAGAAAAGGTCTTGCCGATACAGCTCTTCGTACAGCCGACTCAGGTTACTTAACACGTCGTTTGGTTGACGTTTCACAGGATGTTATTATCCGTGAACACGACTGTGGAGTAGTTGACGGTATCGAAGTTTCTGCAATCACAGAGGGCAAGGAAGTTATCGAAAGCTTAGAAGACAGACTCGCAGGACGTTATCCTGTTGAAAATATTGTAAACCCTGAAACAGGGGAAATACTTGCAACTCCTAACGATTTAATTGACGAAAAACTAGCATCAAAAATCGTGGCTGCAGGTGTTAAAAAGGCAAAAATCCGTTCGGTTTTAACCTGTCGTGCCAAGGTTGGTATCTGTGCTAAATGTTACGGTTCAAACCTTGCCGGCGGTGAATTGGTTCCTGAAGGTGAAGCAGTCGGTATTATTGCTGCTCAATCAATCGGTGAACCTGGTACACAGCTTACAATGAGAACGTTCCACACCGGTGGTGTTGCCGGCGATGACATCACACAGGGTCTGCCCCGTGTTGAAGAATTGTTTGAAGCAAGGAAGCCGAAGGGCCTTGCAATCTTAACAGAAATCGCAGGTCGAGTTTCCATTGTTGAGAACAAGAAAAAGCGTGAAATTGTTGTAACAGATGACGAGTCAAAAGAGGCGAGAACATACCTTATTCCTTATGGCTCAAGAATCAAGGTTTCTGATGGCGACGAGCTTTCAGTTGGTGATGAGCTCACAGAAGGTTCAATCAATCCTCACGATATCTTAAGAATTAAGAACGTTACAGCAGTTCAGCAGTATCTGATTAAAGAAGTTCAGAGAGTTTACCGTCTGCAGGGCGTTGATATCAATGACCGCCATATCGAGGTAATTGTCCGTCAGATGTTAAGAAGGGTTCGTATTGAAGATGGCGGAGATTCAAGATTTATGTCAGGCTCTTTGGTTGACTTAAATGAATTCTTGACAGTAAATGAAGAACTTGCAGCAGAGGGCAAAACACAGGCAACCTGCACAAGAATTATTCTCGGTATTACAAAGGCAGCTTTAACCACAGACTCATTCTTGTCTGCAGCATCATTCCAGGAGACTACAAGAGTCTTAACAGAAGCTGCGACAAAGGGTAAGATTGATCCGCTTGTTGGTCTTAAAGAAAACGTTATCATCGGTAAGCTTATTCCTGCAGGTACAGGTATGACAAAGTACCAGCACACGAGAATTGAAACCGTGAGCGCAGTAGCTGATGAGGAAAACCTAGGTGATGACTTCGTTGAAAAGAATCTTGACTATATCGGTTCTAACGTAATTCCCGAGGCGTAAACCATTAAAAAAATTGTGTTGACAGCATCAATCTTGTGTGTTACAATGTAGATTGGTGCTGTGGCACTGTATGTTTTGCCAAAGAAAGGAAGGTTGTGCAGCTATGCACCCTGACGCGAGATTGCCCCGTTCATATGTGGGGCTGAAGCAATCAACAGAGGCAGTCGCAGACGGACTTGCCCAGAAAGCATATATCGCAAACGATGCAGATGAACATGTAAAAGAACCGTTTTTAAGGCTTTGCGTGGAAAACGGTGTGCCTGTTGAGCAGATAGAAACCAAGGCAAAATTAGGCAAAATCTTTGGTATAAATGTTCCTGCTGCTGTTGCGGTAGAATTAAAATAGTGTATATATTTTTTAAAATATATAAATATTAGAAGAAGGAGGAAATTATTTCATGCCTACGTTTAACCAGCTTGTGAGAAAAGGTAGAGAAACTTCTGTAAGAAAGGCAACAGCGCCTGCTCTTTTAAAGACATTAAACACTTTAAAGAAGAAGACTACCGACGCAAACTCACCTCAGAAGAGAGGCGTTTGCACAGCCGTTAAAACAATGACACCTAAAAAGCCTAACTCAGCTCTTCGTAAGATGGCCAGAGTTCGTCTTACAAACGGTATCGAAGTTTCTGCGTATATCCCTGGTGAAGGTCATAACCTGCAGGAACACAGCGTTGTTTTAATCAGAGGCGGCAGAGTAAAGGATTTACCTGGTGTAAGATACCATATCATCCGTGGTACATTAGATACCGCAGGTGTTGCTAACCGTAACCAGAGTAGATCAAAATACGGCGCAAAGAAAGCTAAGGCTAAAAAATAAGCGTCATCAAAAATCACAATAGGTGTCGGTACGAAACATGAAAATAATTTCTGTTATATAGTACTGCACGACGATGTAATACATCGAGTACCTGTGATATCATTTTAATTAATAATAATGAAGGAGGGAAGAAAGGTGCCAAGAAGAAGTTTTATAGCTAAAAGAGAAGTATTGGCTGACCCGGTTTACAACAGCACAGTTGTTACAAGATTAATCAACAACATCATGCTAGACGGTAAAAAAGGTACCGCACAGAAAATCGTGTACGGTGCGTTTGATATCATCAAAGAAAAGACAGGTAAAGAACCTTTAGAAGTATTTAATGAGGCAATGGCAAACATTATGCCTGTTTTAGAAGTAAAAGCAAGACGTGTCGGCGGTGCAACTTACCAGGTTCCGATTGAAGTTCGCCCTGAAAGAAGACAGACATTAGGTCTTCGTTGGCTTACAAATTACAGCCGTTTAAGAGGCGAAAGAACAATGAAGGAAAGATTAGCAGGCGAAATTTTAGATGCTATCAACAACACTGGTGCTTCTGTAAAGAAGAAAGACGATACTCATAAAATGGCTGAAGCTAACAAGGCTTTCGCTCATTACAGATGGTAGTTTTTTTACCGTTTACTTTAAGAAATTATCTAATTTATCGATAAAAATACTTTATAGTATTTGAGGAAGGAGGAGTTTTGGTGGCTAGAGAATATTCTCTCGCAAAAACAAGAAATATCGGTATCATGGCACACATTGACGCCGGTAAAACCACCACAACAGAAAGAATATTATTCTATACAGGCCGTACACACAAGCTTGGTGAAACACACGAAGGTGCAGCTACAATGGACTGGATGGAACAGGAGCAGGAACGTGGTATTACTATCACATCTGCTGCTACAACATGTCACTGGCTGAACCATAGAATTAATATCATTGATACACCAGGACACGTTGACTTCACAGTTGAAGTTGAACGTTCACTTCGTGTACTTGACGGTAGTGTAACTGTATTATGTGCCAAGGGTGGCGTTGAGCCTCAGTCTGAAACAGTTTGGCGTCAGGCTGATAACTATCGCGTTCCACGTATGGTTTACGTAAATAAAATGGACATCATGGGTGCAGACTTCTATAACGTTGTTGACATGATGAAGACAAGACTTAAGTGTAATGCTGTTCCGATTCAGCTTCCTATCGGTGCTGAGGAAACATTCGTAGGTATCATTGACCTTGTTAAGAGCAAGGCATATATCTATAATGATGACTTAGGTAAGGATATCTCAGAAGTTGAAATTCCGGATGATATGAAGGAAAAGGCAGCTGAATACAGAGTTGCTTTGGTTGAGGCTGTTGCTGAAACAGACGAAGCATTGATGGAAAAGTATTTTGAAGAAGGCGATTTACCAATCGACGACATCAAAAAGGCTATCCGTCGTGCTACAATTGATAACGAAATCGTTCCTGTTCTTTGTGGTACATCATATAAGAACAAGGGTGTTCAGAAGTTATTAGACGCTGTTATTGACTATATGCCTTCTCCATTGGACGTACCTGCTATTAAGGGTATTAATCCTGAAACAGAAGAAGAAGTAGAAAGCCCATCATCAGATGACGCTCCATTTGCAGCTTTGGCATTTAAAATCATGACTGACCCATTCGTAGGTAAGTTATGCTTCTTCCGTGTATATTCTGGTACGCTATCTGCCGGTTCTAATATTTTAAACTCAACAAAAGATAATAAAGAAAGAATCGGACGTATCCTTCAGATGCACGCAAACGACAGAAAAGATATTGATATGGTATATTCTGGTGATATTGCTGCAGCTGTTGGTCTTAAAAATACAACAACAGGTGATACACTCTGTGATCCTGATCATCCTATTATATTGGAATCAATGGAATTCCCAGAACCGGTTATCCGTGTTGCTATTGAGCCTAAAACAAAAGAAGGCCAGGAAAAAATGGGTATCGGCCTTGCAAAACTTGCAGAGGAAGATCCAACATTTAAGACATACACAGACGAAGAAACAGGACAGACAATTATCGCTGGTATGGGTGAGTTGCACTTAGAGGTTATAGTTGACAGACTGCTTCGTGAATTTAAAGTTGAAGCTAATGTTGGTCAGCCTCAGGTTGCATACAAAGAAGCTATCAGAAAGAGCGTTGAAGTTAACCATAAGTATGCTCGTCAGTCAGGTGGTAAGGGTCAGTATGGTCACGTTGTGATGACACTTGAACCATTAGAAGCCGGCGGCGGTTACGAATTCGTTAACAAAATCGTCGGTGGTGCTATTCCAAAAGAATACATCCCGGCAGTTGATGCAGGAATCCAGGGTGCAATGCTTTCTGGTGTACTTGCAGGCTACAACGTTGTTGACGTTCGTGTAACATTAACAGATGGTTCATACCACGAAGTTGACTCATCTGAAATGGCGTTTAAGATTGCTGCTTCTATGGGCTTTAAAGATGGCTGCAAAAAGGCAGATCCAGTATTAAAAGAGCCTGTTATGCAGGTTGACGTTATCGTTCCTGAGGAATATATGGGTGACGTTATGGGTGATCTTAACTCACGTCGTGGACAGATTCAGGGCATGGAAGCACGTCCTGGTGCACAGATGATTCACGCATTTGTTCCACTTTCAGAAATGTTCGGTTATGCTACAGAACTTCGTTCAAGAACACAGGGCCGTGGTCAGTATACCATGCAGCCAAGTCACTATGAAGAAGTTCCAAAGAGCATTCAGGAACAGATCATAAACGCTCGTGCTAAAAAAGACTAATTAACTATTGATTTTTTAGCAAATAAAGTATAAAATATAAACAATAAATAAAAAAATTAAATTTTTAAAAATGAAAATTTTCAATTAGGAGGAAAACAAAATGGCAAAAGCTAAATTTGAACGTTCAAAGCCACACGTTAACATTGGTACCATTGGTCACGTTGACCATGGTAAGACAACATTAACAGCTGCTATCACAAAAGTATTAAGTTTAAGTGGTGCTGCTGACTTCAAAGCATACGACCAGATCGACGGTGCTCCTGAAGAAAGAGAAAGAGGTATCACAATTTCAACAGCTCACGTTGAATACGAAACAGCAAACAGACACTATGCACACGTTGACTGCCCTGGACACGCTGACTATGTTAAGAACATGATCACAGGTGCTGCTCAGATGGACGGTGCTATCTTAGTTGTATCTGCTGCTGACGGCCCAATGCCTCAGACAAGAGAACACATTCTTTTATCACGTCAGGTTGGCGTTCCTTACATCGTTGTATTCTTGAACAAAGCTGACCAGGTAGACGATCCGGAATTATTAGAATTAGTTGAAATGGAAATCCGTGACTTGTTAAATGAGTACGAATTCCCAGGTGATGATACACCTATCATCACAGGTTCAGGTCTTGCAGTACTTGAATCTTCATCAACAGATCAGAGTGCTCCTGAATACGCTCCTATCCTTCAGTTGATGGATGCTGTTGACAGCTTCATTCCTACACCTGAAAGAGCATCTGACTTACCTTTCTTAATGCCTGTCGAAGACGTATTCTCAATCACAGGTCGTGGTACAGTTGCTACAGGTAGAGTTGAAAGAGGTACATTAAACCTTAACGATGAAGTTGAAATCACAGGTCTTACAGACGAACCAAGAAAAGTTGTTGTAACAGGTATCGAAATGTTCAGAAAGCTTCTTGACAGCGCTGAAGCAGGTGATAACATTGGTGCACTTCTTCGTGGTGTTCAGAAGAACGAAATCGAAAGAGGACAGGTTTTAGCTAAACCTGGTTCAATCCATCCTCACACAAAGTTTAAGGGCGAAGTTTACGTTCTTAAGAAAGAAGAAGGTGGCCGTCATAAGCCTTTCTTCTCTAACTACAGACCTCAGTTCTACTTCAGAACAACAGACGTTACAGGTGTTATCCAGTTACCTGCAGGCGTAGAAATGTGTATGCCTGGTGATAACGTAACAATCGACGTTGAACTTATCACACCTATCGCTATTGAAGAAGGTCTTCGTTTTGCTATCCGTGAAGGCGGCAGAACAGTTGGTTCAGGCGTTGTTTCAGCTATCATTGAATAATTTAAGCCTATAACTTAAAACAAATAAACTCGGCGTGATCAATAGGATCACGCCGTTTTTTTTGTTACAAAATGACACGCCCGGCACAGTTGTTTTTGCTACCCCAAAATATAGTGTCAGGCTTTCCTTTAACCCCTACAAAAAGTGCCGAAAAACGTATATAAAAACCGAGAAAAAAATAGGATAAATACCAAAATAGCAAGAAAAAACGAGTATTTTATATGTATTTTAATAAAATCGATGAAAATAGGCATAAAATCACTTGCAACAACACAAAAATGCTAGTATACTATAAAAGTCACTTGCCTGCGGGTCGAGTCAAAAATTTGAAAAAATTTTTTAAAAAAGTTTAAAAAAATGCTTGACACGGAAGCGGATAAGTGCTATAATAATTTTTGTTCGCGTCACGCGGACGAAGTATACAGAACCTTGAAAAATGAACAGTGCAGGTCTTTTAAGAAATTCCTAAGTAATTTTGGATTGAGAGAGTTATCGCTCAAAAGGATAACAACTTCGTTAGCGAAGAAATGAGAGAATTAGATTTTCTTGAATTGTATATTTA
>JAZRBM010000018.1:0-4283 GCA_045635085.1 Congzhengia sp.
GGGCACTTTTGAGTCTTGATAAATTAAATTATTAAACATTAACTATTGCATAAAGAGGGGCAGCTGATGAAGTGTTTTTTGCCCTGACCATAAGCAGGACTATGATGAAAAGATTGGCGTCCAGATTATACAGTCTTTATAGTAAAGGAGAATGAATCATGCAATATAAAGAAAAAAAGGATTTAACAAAATCATATAAAGAAAATTATGTAAATGGATTGGAATATATAATTGAAAAGCTTCAAAAAAATGCTGAAGTTATAAGAAAAGAATACACCAAAAATATTTTTTCAGAGCAGGATGAATATCGTAATGAATTGAAAAAAATGTTGGGATGGCCCCTTGTGGATTTTTGTGCGGATGAGTTAGCTAAAGTAGAAACTGAATTATTGTCTCATGAAAATGGATATAAAATTTATCGGATGCAATTTGAAATCCTTGAAGGCTTGAAAATGAGCGGCTTGTTTTTTAAACAAGACAGCGAAGATAAAAAACCATTGGTCATTGTGCAACATGGGGGACTTGGTACCCCTGAACTGATTTCGGGAATCTACGGAAATACCGGAAATTATAATGATATGCTTCAAAGAGTGAGAAAAAATGATGTACACATCTTTGCACCGCAACTTTTGATTTGGAGCGACGAATATGATATAAAATTTGATAGAATAGCTCTTGATGCCAAACTTAAAAGGGTGGGTAGTTCAATAACTGCAATCGAAGTGTTTGGTATTACAAGAATCCTGGATTATTTTGAACAGCAAAAATTCATTTCTTCTTTTGGTATGGTCGGTCTTTCATACGGAGGATTTTATACACTTTATGCTTCTGCTATTGATACCCGTATAAAATCGGCATTATCCTGCTCGTTTTTTAATAAAAGAGATTCAGTTACCTGGTCTGACTGGACTTGGTTTAAATCGGCAGAAAAATTTGATGATGCAGAAATTGCATGTTTAATTTATCCTAGAAAACTATGTATAGAAATAGGTGACAAGGATGAACTGTTTGATTATAAATATGGTGTGGAATCTTTTGAAAAGATTAAATTGCTGTGCGGAAAAGTCGGAACAGAATGGCTGGATTTTAAAGTGTTTAGCGGAACTCACGAATTCTGCCTGGATGATGAACCTATACAAAAACTTATAAATGATATCAAAATCAAATAAAACTTATTTAAGTTTATAGGTTAATATCTAAAACCTGGCATCCAGGTTATACAGTCTTTATAAATTAGCTTGTGTATGATATTGCAGCTTCTTCCTGTAAAAAAACATATATCAATAGGCTCAGAAAAAATATTTGAATCTTTATTCAGACCTATAAAAGAAAAGATTAACTATAAAAATTTAAAGAAATACATTAAAGACACAACTACATCTGCATATAAGGTAATGGCTATATGGATTGTGCTTACATTAATTATCAGTATATTATATTTAAGTAGAACTGTTGATATCGGAATGATGATATTGCTGTCAACATTTTTTTATGTATGTGATTTAATATGTGTTCTTATATGGTGCCCGTTCAGACTTATAATGAAAAACAAATGTTGCACAACCTGCAGAATATTTAACTGGGATCATCTGATGATGTTTATGCCGATTGTTGCAGTAAATAGCTTCTATTCATGGTCACTTGTTACTTTTGCGGCATTGATATGGGTTGTATGGGAAGTTTGCGTGTTTGTATATCCGGAACGATTTTGGGAAAACAGTAATATGGCACTAAGATGTTCGGAGTGCACAGACAAGCTTTGCACACAATATTGCAGAAAATTGAGAAACAAATAGTATCATTTCAAATGGATATTAATTGAATTTTTTAATATGATTTCATACGACACTAAATGGCAAATGTCGAGATTAATATAAATTAAGAGCAGAGGAGAAAGTATTATGAGAAAGAAACTTCAAGACAAAATGTTTGAGATAAGCTATCTTATCGAGCTTTTCATATCGCTTCTTGTGAGCCTTGCAGTATTAATTCTGGCTGTGTGGATAGTGATTGATATGTTTAATATCTCGTTTATTGAACATGGTATAGATTCGCTTGTCGTGATTTTGGATAAGGCAATTACGCTTGCTATTGGTGCTGAGCTTATAAAAATGCTTTGCAAGCACACCCCTGAGACAATTATTGAGGTTTTAGCGTTTGCCCTTGCCCGACAGTTGATAGTAGGACATACCGCCCCTTGGGAAAATTTGATTACAGTTGCAGCTATTGCGATACTTTTTGTTGTTAGAAGATTTTTGCTTAATCGTCATGATATGGTAGAAACCCCCGATGGCCTTGTGGAGATTGATGATAATGAGAAGGCAGAATAATTTTTGTCTTAACCCGACATGAGCCATCGCCAAAAATAGACTGCATCTAAACCGTCTGTCCCGCATATGCGATCTTAGGCGCAACTCAGTTTGCCTGACGGCAAGCGAAGTTTACGAAAATAAGTGAAGTTCTGCCATATGGCGGAGTAGCAAATGTAAAAACAGATCGGCTATACAAAACAGGAGGGAACTATGCTCTGGGAAAATTTAAGAGAAGAAGAATTTGAAAATGCAATAGAAGAATCTAAGGGTGTATGCGTGCTCCCTGTGGGATGTTTGGAGAAACATGGTCAGCATTTGCCTGTAGGTACAGATGTTATACATATTACGGAAATTGCGAAGCTTGCATCTGAAAAAGAGCCTTTTTGCGTATTTCCGACCATGTATTTCGGTGAAAAAACAGGAGCCGCTGAATTTAAGGGAACCGTTATATTCTCGTCTCATCTCCGTCAGCAGATATTAAAAGAAACGTGCAGTGAAATTGCGAGAAATGGGTTTAAAAAGATTTTGATTTACAACGGGCATGGTGGAAATCAGGCGATGATTTCAGAATTTTCAAGAAGTGTGCTATATGAAAAAACAGACTATATGGTATATGATTACAGTATAGGCTCTGACTTTGCAACTCCTAAAAAGCTCCTCGGTGAAAACTACGGGTATCTAACAAATGAGGACAAAGAAATATTAAAGGAATATACCGCCCAAAAGAAGCGGTTTGGACACGCCTGCTTTATAGAAACAGGGTGGGTGTATGGTGTGCGGCCCGAAACTGTGCGCCTCGATAAAATAGATGCCGAAAGCGGAAAGTCTGTACACAGATTTGATGAATTCACAGATTTGAAAATTAATACGCCGTATGCATGGATGGCAGATTACCCAAATTCTTATGCCGGGGATATGCACGAAGGTATGAATGCGCGCATTGCACGCGCAATGGTGGAGTTTTCAGTTGATAAGCTCTGCGGCGTTGTACGGTTTTTGAAAAATGAAACAACGTCAGATATTTATAAAAAAGAATGGCTTGAAAAACAGAAATAGTGATAAAGTTGATGTGTTTTTAATTTTTTAGTTCTTACTCAAATATGTGCATATAAAGATTGTCGAAAAATGTAAAATAAAGGAGAGTATTTGTTATGTCAGTTAAAATAAGAATAATCATTTTGTTAGTTGTTATTGCAATATTGATTGTAGGATTTGTTGCAAATAAATTTAAACAGAAGATAAATATATCTGATGATGTTGAAATTGATACATCAATGTTTGAAACAAAAAGTATTGATGAAATATGGAAAATAGAAGAAAAAGAAAATTTTGTTGTGGAGATGGATAAATACATAGCAGAAAAATGCGAGTATGGAGATAGTATGGAAACTCTGAATGCAGAACAGAGGATTTTATATATTACACAGGCTTTAGAAATGGAAGTTAATAATGGCGGATTTGCACAGTTTTTCTTTAATTCAGATGGATGTTTGGGTAATGAAATTGTTTCTTCTTTTGAAAAAATAGGAGCGATGAAAACAGCAGAGATTTGCAAAAAAGCTATTAGTATATATGGAGATAAAGTTCCAACCGATAGAGATGAAAGAGAAGAAATTCTAACTCCTGATGATGAAAAAGAGGAAGAAAGAATCGAAGCAATACTTAATGAGTGTGACGATGCATTTTTCGAATATGAAGATGATTTAGTTGAATTGAATTATCAGTTCATAATTAACCATAAAGAATCATTTTTGAAATAAAATAGTTTTTAGTCTTAACTTGATATGAATCACTACTGATAAAGATTGGCATCCAGATTATACAGTCTTTATATAAAGATTGTCGAAATTTGGGAAAATCTGAAAATAAATACGGTGATATCATGTTTAATATTATTAATGTCGTTGCAATGGTATTGTTTCTTGGGGTTTGGATTTCGATTATAGTAAAGTTCATTTTCAATAGATATGC
>JAZRBM010000019.1:0-11268 GCA_045635085.1 Congzhengia sp.
GGGATATGCCTACCCTCTCGCAAAAATTACCCCTATACAAACGTTTACTTGTCGTTTAACTTGTGTTTTGATTTTCGTTAGGCTAGTCGGCCAGCGTTTCACGTGAAACAAAACTAACGAACGTTAGCAAACTTTACTAACGCCCGTTAGTTTATTGTTTAGATATAAACGCCAGCTTTTAAAAGATTTTCTATTTTGTTTCTTATGCTTGCGCTTGCTGGTATTGTGTCAGCGTCTAAACGTTCAATTTTAAAATAGCCGTTTTCGTTTGCTGGTGTATCAATTTTGTAGCATTGATAAACACTATTATTAGCGTCGGCCTTTAATCTTTCTTTTATTGTAACCGACGGCGCTATATTAAAATTGACGGCTTTAATTTTTGTGTTTAATTGTTTTATGTCGCTTTCAATCGGGTAAACATACGGTAAATCAAAAGACATACTAACATTTATAACATCAATCAAATATAAGACGCTATTTCGTACAATGCTAATAAAAATAGCGCCGTCACCACTAATTAAATTAACACGGTATTTAATATTGATTGTTTCATTCATATAAACGCTATCCAATTTATAGACGTCTACAAACGGCAAGTTTAACAATATTTCGCTATACTTTTTATCTAGCGCATTGTTATACAATCCAGCTAACAAAACGTTACCTAGATTTAATGTTATATAATCGTCGTCAATCTTAGGCGCACTAATACCCGTGTTTATATTCGACACTAAAATATTATCGTTCGCCGTGCTGGCTACGTCTACAAATACAACCTTTAAGGCGCTAATATATTGTGATAAATCTATTTGTGATAAACTACCACTACCACTATAATAGCGTAAATCGTTAAACGCTTTCAGGTTGTCGGCCGATACTTTATGTATCTGTAAAACGCCGTATTTGTTACTAGATACACTTTCAACGCTGGCGTATGCCGTTATATAAAAAGCTATATCGTCGCTGGCGTCAATAACTAGATTTTCTTTTTTATAAACATAATCGCTAACTTTAGTTAATTCGATTGTTAATAATGTACCCTCACTGTCTTTAACTCTAAAAGACGGTGCAACGTCGAAAATATAGCCACTATCGGCCGTTATAACTACGGTGTAGGTTTCGCCGTCAATAAAACTATTAACGTTAGGTGTAACGCTACAATTAGTTAGATTTTTTGTTAAAGGCACGCTAGACGGTTCAGCTATTGCGCTGGCGGTTAAATAATAGTCGGTTTCGTCAGGTGTAAACGTTGCCGTATATTCATAATCGCTAACTTTAGTTAAACTGATTTCGTGTCTTATTTCTTCGTTATCTATCCAATATAAAACGGGTGTATTTTCAGCGTCGAAAATATAGCCACTATTCGCCGTAATTGTTACCGTAGTCGAAACGCCGATTGTTAAAGTGTTACCAGCTGGCGACACGCTACAATTAGACAATGTTTTTATAAAACTAACGGTTTCACTAACGGCGTCGGCGTAGATGTTTAAACTTTCGTCGTATTCGTCAGGCGTTACGCTAAATGTATAAACATAATCACTAACTTTTGTAACTTGTACGGCGTATGTTTCGCCGTCGGCCATTGTGTAAACGCTCGGTGCACTTGTAAACTTATAGCCACTATCGGCCGTTATTGTAAAATTGCTGGTGCTATCTTTTGGAATATTTGCCAGCGCTGGCGATATTGTACAATTATTTAACGTACTGTTAACGGGTATAACATCAGCACTAGCGACAACCGTATTATTTGGAATTGTTACACCGCCACTTGTAAAACTACCTTTATACGCTGGATAAATTGTATTTTGTGCCGTACCTTGTGAAACATACATTATAGCTATAGTGTCACCCGTTTTTGTCATTTGTGGCCTAAACGTTGTACCCTCACCATTTTTATAGCTACCGTATACGTCACCGTCAAACATATACCCCGATTGTGTACGCTTTTCGATTTTGTCGGGGTTGTTTGTACTACCACCGTCGTGTAAATATAATGTAGCGTCGCTTTCACTTGTTATTAAATGGTCATTAACATATAAATCTATATGATAATTATTACGCATATCATTTAATGAATTGCTACCGCTAAATGTAAATCGTGATTTTACGTAAGCCATATTAAACCCCCTTAAAAACTGTAGTTAAATAAATCTTGCCGTTATGGTCGAAAACGTCAGTTAATGCCGTTTCGCTAATATTATAATCATCACCCATAACACAATCTATTTTATTAGCGTTAGGGTTTTCGCTTTCAATAATTGTACACGTGCAATTAGCTATAGCGCTGGCGTATGTTTTCAGGACATCAAGCGACATATTTACACGATAATAGTTATAGCGCACAAAATCCACGCTATCAATAAAATAATATTTGCTATCAATTTCAACGTAATTAAAACCGCTGGCGATAGGGTCAAACGATAAATAAATTATCGGGTTTTCTACGTCAAAATTATTTCTAAACGTCAGCGCCTTTACAGTTCCAGCCGTCAGCGTTTTGTTAATCTTGTTTCTATTTTCCGTACATAAATAAAATGTACAATTCATTTAAAACCCCCAAAATAAAAAGCGCCGTTAATGTAGTCTTTACATCAACGGCGCTAAATGGAAATGAAATATTTAAAAAAACCGATGGAGTGATTTTTTTAACCTATTTTTTAATTAGCGTCAGCAACATAGAAAACAATAAAGTTTTCGTTAAGGTCGTTGAAGTAACCAGCGTCAAACTTATACCAATTACTGAAAAACTCGGCTTTTGGGTTATAGTTTGTAGTTACTCGGCGGTCAAGGTTGCTAACGCCTAAAGCGTCACGGTCAAACATAACGCCGATAATACCGCTAACGGTAACATCTTTTTTAGCGCCGTTGTCGGCCTTAATCTGTACGTTAATTGTACCCGTTTTGTCAAAACTGTAGCTTGTTCCGCTGGCTTGCCAATATGGCACGGTTTCAGCTTTTGGAAGTGCTACAAGTTCTTTATTAAATGTGTCGCTTTCAAGGTAAGTTTTTGCGCCTTGTGCAAAATCCGACAAAAGAACAATTCGCAAATCTTCTTTACTTGTAAATCGTTCTTTACCGCCAGCGTTAAACAATGCGCTAATAGTTCCCAAACGGTCAGCATAAAGCGCAAGTTTAAGGCTTGCAAATCTTAAAAAGTCGGGTGTAGTCAATGCCTTGTTAGCGGTCAGGACATTAGCGCCCGACAAACCGTTAACGGTGTTGTATTCGGTCAACAAGTTAACGGCACGTACGCCCGTATTGTCGCCGTCGTATGTGTTAGCAATCATATTGTTAATTGTACGCATAACAAGGGCGTCGGTTTTAACTGTCATTGACTTTTCAACCGCATTATAAAGCATAGACAAAAAAGCGTTTAATTCGCTGGCGTTGTTAAAACTTTCCTTTACTTGCTTTTCTGTAAATGACAATGGGATTTCAAAAGTAACTTTTGAATTGTAAAACTTAGCGCTAACGCTAGGTTTATAGAAAATGTTAGGGTCATAGCTTGCGCCGTTTTCAAGTTCCCAGCTTTCATTTTCTGTAGCGTCGGGCAAATCGGCGCTAATTTTCTGTAAAACGCTACCAAACTCCCAGCTATCCATTACAACGCTAGGGATTTTTCCAGCATATTTACGATTTACAAAAATTGTTTTACCTACACGGTTAACCAGCGCTTTAACGTAGTTATCTACATCGCTGGCGCTAAAAAGTTCTTTTCCGATGTCTACGACGTTTGATAAATCCTCTTTTACAAGGTCAGTTTTTCCCAGCACTTCACTTGTTACGTCGTTCATTAAAGAATAAATCTGTTTTACTTCCATTTTCAAACCTCATTAAAAATTATTCACTAACAAGATTGTTAGTAATAACGCCGTCGTCAGCGTCTACAATCAACTGAATAGTAGACGATGTACAAATAATTGTTTCGCCGTCGCTGGCGTAATTTGCCATTATAGCAATCGGCGACATACGCCCATAGCTACCAAAAACCGCATTATATACAAAAAGCGGTTTATTTTTTGACATAGCGTTTTTTACTTTTGAGTAAATACCGCTAATTGTCTGTTTTTCGGTTTCGTGAATATCCAAACCGCTAGCGTCAATATTGATATATCCGCCGTTCATTTTATACCCCCGTTTTAGTGAAAAATGTTAATCAATGTAAAGATAACATTTCCCGTAATTGTCAGGCCGTAAAATAGAAAATCTTTCCAATCTATACGGCCGTCGTTGTTATAGTCTTGTATCACGTTCATACAATACCCCCGATTTTAGACAAGCGCCAGCATTGACAAACCAGCACTTGACACCATAGCTACACCGCCAGCGTCTACGCCACCGTTTGACAATGCGCTAATAATAGCGTTACCGATAAAAATAACAATGTTGATAATTGTTATTACAATCTTTTTAGTGTCGTTTTTCATTTTGGAAAACCCCCATTTAAAAATAAAAAATAGTCAGGGTGACAACGTTTGACACCCTAACTATAATATAAAGCTACGTTACAATTTTGTCAATTTTAAAATATTGATAAAGCGATATTTTGCGCAATATCCGACAAAATAATAGCTAAAAAGTCATTATTTCTAGTAAAATCTATCAACTTTTTAGCGTTGTCGCTTGCAAACTTGCCGTTTGATTTTTCGATAGTTTCGGCCGTTGTTATTGTTTCGTCGGTTTCGCTGGCGTTGTCGTTTGCTGGTGTAGCGCTATCAAAAGAATAGACTTTATTTATATTGTCGTTATCCCGTGACGTTTCGACGTTTCTAGTAGTAACATCAGGTTTAACAACATCTACGGCCAGCGTTTTAACAATGCTATCTTTTACGGCTTGCCAGCTATCAAAAAATAAACGGTCGCAATTTTCGACAAGTCTATTTTGTGTAGCGGTAGCGCCCGATTTAATAAACATATCGGCGTAACGTTTCAATAAAAAGCGGTCGCCTTGTGTATCAATTAGCAAATTATCTAAAGCGCTAATATCGTCGGCGGTCACTTCCTCACCAAAAAGCGCTATAAAATGGTCGTGCTTTTCGGTGTTATAAGTTTCAAAAAATCCTTTAGTAGTCTGTAAAGTTTCAATAGTAACATCATACATTTTAAACCCCCGTTTATTTTTTCCCGTTCATATTATCTAACGCCGTTTGTAAATCGTCGTTAGTCATTTCGTTAACGTCAACGTTATTAAAAAAATCAGCGTCGGCCGTTTCAATTTCTTTTATAAGGCGCTGGCGCTTTTCGTCGTCGCTTTCAGCTGGTGGCTCGGTGTCAGGTTTCACGGTGTCAGCTGGTGGCACTTTATCGGCGTCGGCCTTGTCAGCTGGTGGCGCTGGTGGCTCGGTGTCAGGTTTCACGGTGTCAGCTGGTGGCACTGTAGCGCCGTCGGTTTTTTCGTCAGGTGTTACGGTGTTTTGTTCGGCCGTTGCTTTTTCGACGGTTTCTTTTTGCATTTTCCAAACGCTAGACAAATCGACGGTTATATTAAGGCCGTATTTTTTATTGATTTCGTTAATAGCGTTTCGGCGTTGTTCTAACATATCGTCGGCAAGTGGAATTAGAATAGATGTATTTAATTCAACCTCGCCAGCGGTCAGGCGTTCACGTTTCATATTATAATTAGCGTCTAGGCCGATTTCATTAAATGCGGTCGCTTTCAAATACTGATTTAATTCTATAAAATCTTTTATATAGCTGGTGTTTGTTACAACGTTATGCACTTTAACACCGTCTAAAAATGTATTTTCAGCGATACACGAAAAATCACCGTCAATTAACTTTTTAATAAAGATGTCGGCGTTTTCTTTTGTCTTATTGTCACCAGCGCTAATTAAATATTGTGTACGCAAATTGTTAGTTAACATATTTATTGATATTTCACAATCATTACACAAAACGGCGTATTTTGACAAAAGCGGTATTAAACCTCGTGATTTACAATCATTTCGCATTAAAACACAATCGTTATTTTCTGTATTGATTGTGTATTCTTTTGTTAATTTTAAATATGGATTGCTAACGATGTATTTTGTAGGCTCGTAATATTCGTTTAACTCACCACCAGCGCCACCGATTAAAATAACAAACTTGTCGTTATGTTTTGTAAAAATACAATCGCCGTTTTCTGTTAAATACTTTTCAAGTATTCGTTTCGGCACGGTGTCAGGTAAACCCGTGTAAACAAACATTTGATTACATTTAGTTAACATATCGTCAATGTAGTTATTTAGAAACAAATCTTTAGAATAAAGATTTTGTCTAGCTAATTGGTAATTGATGTCTTTTCTTTTAGACATATTAAAACCCCCATTAAATAAAAATAGTCAGGGTGACAATATTTGACACCCTAACTAAAATATAAAGCTATAATGTAAAATTGTCTAGTTTTTCATAGACGCTAATAAATAATTGTGTACAATTTCGCCGATTTCGTTATTTAGATAAAATACACGATTGCACGAAAAAAACGATTTTATTTTTTTGTCGATTTTGTCTATAGGATTTAAAAACGTTTTTCGTGTTAGCATATTCGGCGAGTAGTCCATAGTATAAAGTAAATCACCGTTTTTTATTTCGGTCGTTTTTGGTCGGATAAATAAAAAGATGTCGTCGTTTTGGCTTACGACATCAGCGCCGACGGTTTTTTTATTAAACTGAATATAAAACGAAAATATTATATTATTCGGTTTAATTTTATAACCAGCTGGTAAATGTGGATATATAGCTAATTCCCAGCTACCCCGTGTTATCATATTTAATCGGGGGTTATCAAAAGCAAAATATTTATTTGACTTTTTAACGCCTTTAGTTTCGCTACAATATTCGACGGCAATTTTAAGGCCGTCAGCGCCAAAAGAATAAACATCTATTGCGCCTTGTTCCATTGTTTCAATGTTTGTTAAACCCATTTCGGAAAAATACGGACAATATTTATTTACGGTGTTACCTAACATAAATATTTTTATATTTTCACGGTCACGGATAATAGTAGATAGTACATTCATAAAAATAACAAACTCGTCAGGTAAATAATACCGACGTGTTAAAAACTCATCAAAACAAATATTGTAAACATTCGGATATGATGTACTTTTATCGTGTTCGATGTCGGACAAACTAAAAGCATAACAAAAAGCGTTTTTGTCGGCTTTCATTTTCTTTAACTCGGTGTCGTAGTGCGCTAAATGCCAGCCACCACGAGAAAATATAATTGTTTCATATTCGCCGTTAGTCAGCTTGTTAATAATACCACTTTCAGCGACGGCGCTAAAAACATTTTCGGCACGTTTTCCCGTGATGTCGTCACGCCAGCGCCTTATATATGCGCCCTCTTTTTTATTTTCGATATAGTCTTTTAGGATATATTCCAGCGTTGCGAACGTTTTACCGTTTGAACGTTCGCCGATTATAATATTATAGTCGGCGTTTTCGGCTAATATCTTTTTCAAACTATAATATTTTGTTTTCATAAGAAAACCCCCTATTTAAATAATTTTTGTACCCCTCTAAAATAGTCAATATACATACTTGTTAAACTTAAAATATAATCGGTTTTTTCAAGATGTATATAACTATATTCTTTATAGCTGGCGTTATTGCCTAGATAGTCAGTTAATACGCCCTCTATTGTACTATCAATATAAGTATGTGTCATTTTTCCCGTATTGTCACGGCTTACATACATACCACAATTAAAAAAAGTAAACGGGTCATGTTGTGACGCTATATAGTTTTTACCAGCTTTTTTACTTAAACCGCAAACCGTTATAGCTAACTCGCCGTTATCTTTTTCGTTAATGTAACGTTTAGCGCCCAGCGTTTTAAACTTGTTATAATGGCCGTCAAAATCCCAAACGCCTAGCGGTTTTTCTACCCCCTTTATAGTTTTCGGCCGTATATAATCCAGCGGTATAGAATAATGATTTAAACATTTTTCTAACTTGCCGATTATCCATTTATTATATTTTTCAAAATAGCTTTTATGTTTGTCAGCGTTCAGGATTTTAACGCTATCGGTGTCGCTATAAATATAGTCGGCTTTACATTCACGGATAGCGGTATATAAATTATTACGGGCGTAGGCCGTACACCATACCCCCCATTGATAAAATAAAAATCGGTTTTTATCGGTGTTATAAATGTTTAATTCGTCGGTTAATTTATTCGGTTGTGTTTTCCAGCCGTCAGCGTCAAACGTTACACAATCGTGAACTATCGACGTTACACACATTCCATAGATACTATTTAATAATTCTTTACTATGTAAATACTCGGTTTCTTTACCGTCTACGCCCTTTAATTCGGTTTTATCTTTATAAAGTTTTAGGATTGTTTCTATAATTTCTTTAGGTAAATAACCACGTTCATAGATGTAACAAATACCGATTTCGATTTTATCCCAGCTATAAAAATCTTTAATATTTAAAAAATCTAGGTCGGTCAGGGTGATAGATAAAGTGTCAGCACTAACGACACGGCCGTTATTTATCAACGGGTTTTTAATGTTACGACATTTTGAGTAACTAATAATATTGTCATATAGAAAAGTCGATTTAATGTTAGTAAATCTAACATCTACTAAAACGGCGTAATTATTTATTAGCTTTTCCAGCGTTTCAACGTTTTTAACCTTTACGGGTTTACCTTTAGACATCGGGAAACGTTCAGCAATTAAAACCGTAGGATAACTAGACGTAAAATCAAAAGACGTAACGTCTTTACATTCTAACTCGGTATACATAGCGTTACAATGAGTAAAACCGCCAGCAAAAGCATTTTTTAATAATATATATTCGGTTTCGTCGATTGTAAGTTTTTGTATCATAAACTTGTATTTTTCATTTTTGAAACATTCACCACGTACAAAACGGCGTACTTTTCCCGTTTGTGTTAACGGTATTTTTTCAATGTCGCCGTATTCGTTAATCATTTCGTCAATGTAGGCCGTTACAATTAAAACATCGTTAAAACAATATTCTAACTCTTGCTCGGTCAGGGGTGTAGCGCTATTTCGTAATAACGTATAATCTAGGTCGCCGACAAGTTTTTTAATTTTGTGATACTGTAAATTATTCGCCAGCACGGCCAAACTATAACCACTTAAACGGTAGCTACATTTAAAAATAAAATGATTTTCGGCCGTTGCTTTAATCGGTTTTCGTTCACTATCGGCGAAAATATCCAGCCATTTAAAGCGCTTACAAATAAATTGAAATTCATAACTTAAATTGTGAACGTAAACCACAATAAAATATTTTTCAAGATTTAAATAATTATAAAGCTGGCGACAAAAATAAATAAAATCTATCCACGTACGGCCATAAATTACATTATTTTCAATAGCAAATTGCCATATATACATAATAGCTTTTTTATTTGCCTTTATGGGTTTTTCTAATTGCTCGTATTGTTCATTAGTATAAACGACGCCGTTTTTATCCTCATAAAAAGACGTCGTTTCAATATCAAACGACATAGGAATATTATAAAAATAGCTACCGTGAGATTTTATTATTTTTGTCGTGTCGATTGTAGCTAAAAACTCGCTACATTGATTTAGAGTATAAATCATTTTATTTCATTCCCATTTATTTAATTTTTAATCGTCGTTAATAAATCTATCTAGTAAAGTGTCAGCGCCACCGCTACGGCTAGACAACATATCTAACAAGGCGTTTTCTAATTGCTCGGCGTAATTTTCGGCGTTAGCGTCAATTAGATTTTCGGCCGTTTCGACATCGGCTTTAAAATCGTCGAGTATGTCACCATAAGAAAAAATATTAACGTTGCCGTATTCGTCTATTGTCGGGTCGGTCGCAATATCGACGATTTTATTAGCACTTTCAAACGGTATGTTTAATCTAGTCGCTTGATAGTTAATATATTGTCGTGCGCCCGTTGCGCTAGATGTCGGATTTTGTAGAAAAGATAAAGCACGGCCACACTCGTATCGTATTTGTTCCCAATCTATTTTATTAGTCGGGTCAAGTCCAGCTATACTAAAATACGTGTAGTCACGTGCGCCACGTTCAGCGATAACGGCTTTAACCGCTGGCGACGCATAACCTTTAGAAGTAACGTTTTGTATACGTCTATTTGCACGTTGTAAGATTTTATTAACTTGACTTTTCAGGCCAGCGCTACCGATTTCGTATTTTAATACGTCTAAATCGTGTATCGTTTGAGTAGTGCCGTTAATAACTCGGTCAGTAAAAATACTTGCCATTTAAAACCCCCTTAAATAAAAATAGCGCATTTTGGGAAAATGCGCTATATATCGTGTTAGCTATTCGACACTATTAAAAGATGTCGGCTTGCGTTGCTGGCGCTGGCTCGGTTGCTGGCGCTGGCGCTGGCTCGGTTGTTGGCGCATTTGTAAAGTCAATGTCGTAACAAATCTTGTTATATTTAGACTTGTACTCACGGATTTTCAACCAGCAAGCGCCCGATTTAATAGCGTTTACGGCGTCTTTATCTTTCAGCATTTCACTAATAGTGTCACGCTGGTGAGTAGGCAAGTTTAACAAACAATCGCTACAAATTGCGATAGGTTGCAAACCGTAATTGTCGGATTTTGTAAAGAAAAATCCAAAAACTTGAACGGCACGAACACCAGCGCCGTAGAAGTCACCCAGCTTTTTAAATGTAAAACCGTCGGTTTTTACATTCCATTCGATTTTTTCAAAATTGCTTTTATTGTATTTAGTAAAGTCCATTTGCTTTACCCCCTTAAAAAATATTATACGGCCTACGGCCATATTTTACAAGATTTAATTAAGCGTTGACAACGCTAAAAATGTAGTCAATGTTAATTGACATTTCGTCTAGCGTTATAGCGCTAGTGTCTAACTCGCTGGCAAGCGTGAAATTATAATTATTAACTTTTGTCACGTAGTTAATAATTGTAGCTTGTCGGTCGGTCAGGTCGGCTAAACTATCCAGCGGTTTAGTTAACTGTAGGTTTAGTTTAGTCGTGCCACGTACATTTTTAAACAAAATGTAATTATACATAACGTTACCCCCGTCATTAAGATTTTATAAATTAAATATAATGCAAAAAATATTTTTTGTCAACTTTTATTTTTTGCAAAATAAATATTTTTGTAGTGCCATTATATGACACTCTAAAACTAACAATCGTTAGTTAAAATGTTAGTCAAGCCTAACAAACAACCGCCCAGCGTTTCACGTGAAACATCAGGCGACACGCCAGCCGACACGGTGGCCGTTTCGTTAGGGGTAAAATCGGCGAGAATATAGGCATATCCC
>JAZRBM010000020.1:0-160779 GCA_045635085.1 Congzhengia sp.
TGAATACGAAGTATTCGGTCGTTGAGCAGATGGGATTTGCAAAGCAAAGACCGGACTCTCCTCATCTCCACCACGTCGCAACAAGCTCCGCTGTTGCTCCTTTTCCCCAAAAAGCAAATGGCTTTTCGGGGACTACTGAAGTCCTAATGGAGAAAGTTCGGATATCAGAGCATTTGCTCTGCCAAAGAGATGATGTTTTTGCAGATAAAAATAAATAATAATAAAGTTGGTGTGTAGCTATGAAAAAAAATCGAAAATATTTAAAGATCTTATTGCACCCGGAATACATATTGTTTTATTTGAACGGAACTTGTTTTGCAAGGTTTATACCAGATAAAATTTATTTAAAATCAAGATATAAAGCACGTATTGGCAAAAAATTAAATCTTAAAAATCCCAAGACATTTAATGAAAAACTGCAATGGCTCAAACTCTATGACAGAAAACCTGAGTATACAGTCATGGTTGATAAACATGAGGTTAAAAAATATGTTGCAGATAAAATTGGCAAAGATTACATAATACCGATCCTCGGTGTCTGGGACAAGTTTGATGATATTGATTTTGATGCACTTCCTGAGCAGTTTGTACTTAAATGTACACATGACAGCGGTGGATTAGTAATATGTAAGGACAAGTCACAATTGGATATAGAACAAGCGAGAAAAAAGATAGACAAATGTCTAAAGCGCAACTATTATTGGCATGGCAGAGAGTGGCCGTATAAAAATGTGAAGCCAAGAATTATTGCAGAGCAATATATGGAGGATGAAGAAACAGCTGAGATTAGAGATTATAAGTTTTTCTGTTTTGACGGTGTTGCCAAGGCACTGTTTATAGCAACTGATCGTAGCAACAAGGAAGAAGAAACCAAGTTTGATTTTTATGATATGGAATTTAATCACCTGCCATTTACAAATGGCCATCCCAATGCAAATTCTGCGCCGCAAAAGCCTGAAAATTTTGACAAAATGCGCGAACTTGCAGGAAAATTATCAGAAAATATTCCTCATTTAAGGGTAGATTTTTACGAAGTGAATGGAAAAATATATTTTGGAGAGCTGACGTTTTCTCATTGGAGCGGCATGACACCATTTGAGCCGGAGGAATGGGATTATAAATTAGGTGAAATGATCAAATTATAACAAATAACATTTAGAAAGAGTGATATAATGTTTAAGTTTATTTTGCATAAATTCAAGGTTTTTTATGATAGGTGTTTAGAGCTATACTGTATATACCGTTCAAAGAGTAGAGAAAAGAATAAATTTAAAAATCCGAACAGGAAAAAAATATATAGCAAAGTTATATTGACTCATGAACAAAAAAGGGACATTGATATATTGTATAAAGAAAATTATGGAAGCAAAATACCTTATATTTGGCATAAGCATTACTCTGCTTTCACAGGTAGATTTGATAAAAACTATTTTCCTGAACTTTTATATATTCCCGAATTCGAAAAATTCATGAACTTGGATAAGGAATATTCCAAAGCGTTTTCAGATAAAAATGTTTTACCAGATTTCGCAAAAGCCGTAGGTGTTAAAACTGCAAAAATATATTTGGAATGTATAAAAGGTAATTATAGAAAAGATAAGGTATGCATAAATAGAAATGCAGCAATTGAAAGTGTATCTGATATAGGTGAGGTATTTATTAAACCGACTGTTGATTCTTGTAGCGGAAATGGCTGTATGATAGTTGATTTTCAGAAAGGTATTGATACTATATCTGGCAAAAATATAGGTGAAATTTTTGAAAAACTTGGGTCTGATTTTGTTATTCAGGAACGAATCATTTGTCATCCGGAAATAAAAGCGATATATTCAGAAAGCGTTAATACTTTTAGAATAATGACTTATAGATGGAGAGACAACTTGTTCGTTGCGCCGGTAATAATGCGTATCGGGCAGGGAGGTTCGTTTCTTGATAACGCACATGCAGGGGGAATGTTTATTGCTGTTGATGACGATGGGACTTTACATAAAACGGCCTTTACCGAGTTTAATAAGCAGTTTACTATGCATCCGGATTCAGGGCTTATATTTGAAGGATATAAAATAAGTTTATTTTCTAAGGTTATTTCTGCAGCAAAACAGATGCATGATGCTATACCACAGGTAGGGATTGTTAATTGGGACTTTACTATTGACGATGATGGAACTCCTCTGTTAATAGAAGGAAATCTTGTAGGAGGAGGCATTTGGTTATTTCAGATGGCTCATGGAAAAGGCGTGTTTGGAGAGAATACAGAAGAAATTCTTAGGTGGATGAAATGTATGAAAAAGATTAGAAAAAAAGAACGTTCAAAATATAGATTTGGAGAAATAAAATAAAATGAAAATAGGAATTGTTACTGTGTATAATGCATATAATTGCGGAAGTTTTCTGCAGGCATATGCATTGTATCGTGCGTTAAAGGTAAAAAACCATGATGTATATTTTATAAAGAATGACTTTTTAAAAAACACAGGCAAATTGTATTTCAAACTTCTGCAGGCTATCAAGTACATATTAAGAAGAGATGCTAAAAAAGCATATTTTTTGGTAAAAGCTTATTTTATATTCAAAAAATGCCGAAGTATGTTACCTGTTACTGATAAAATGGCAGATATGGATTTGATTCTTTATGGCAGTGACACGATATGGAATATTGCCGACCCATACTTTAATAAAGAGTGGAAGCGTTATTGGGGGTATGGTGTAAAGCAGAAAAAAGCATCCTATGCAGCATCGGTTGCATCAACTAATGAAAATGATATAGTAAACAGACAGGAACTTGGAAAATGTCTTTTAGAATTTGCCGGGATTGCAGTAAGGGATGAGTACACATATAGCATCATCAGAAAAATTTTGCCGGAAAATGTAGATATAGCGAGAACAGTTGATCCGACAATGCTTTTGGATTCTGAAGAATACAGTGATATAGAAATGACGTGTGATGAGGAAAACTTTGTACTTATATATCTTTTTTCTGATTCGGACAAAGAAGCAACAGAGCGGATTTTAGATTTTGCAAAAAAGGAGAACAAGAGAGTTATTGCCTTTGGAGATAGTTTTCCTGCTGACAAAAATATTCCGTTTGACCCTGCATATATGATCAGTTATTATAAAAAGGCTGACTATATTATAACTAACACTTTTCACGGAAATATATTTTCTATCATTTTTAACAAACAATTTGTCAGCTACGGTGCAAATAAAAAGAAAGTTGTGGCACTTTTGGACGAATTTTCACTTGCAGACCGATGCATAAGTAAAGCAGACGATATATCAGAAACTATCAAAAAATATATTGACTATAATAAGATTAATGAATTGATAAGAAAAAAAAGAGAAGATTCCATTGACTATTTAGATAATATTTTGCAGTAGGAGTAAAAACATATTATGGGTAGAGCGAAAGCTTTAAAATTGAATATGCTTTCAGGCTGGCTGGCAGAACTTGTAACTTTAATAACCGGTCTTATTTTGCCGAGACTAATTCTTGTTACATTCGGTTCATCATACAACGGTATGATAGGTGCTATAACTCAGTTTATGGGCTTTACAACCATATTAAGAGCGGGTATAGGTTCTGTAACAAGAGCTGCGTTATTTAAACCATTAGCAGAAGGCGATAATGAAAAAGTAAGTGCAATCATTGCTGCAACAGACATTTTTATGAAAAAAATTGCGCTGGTGGTAGCTGCTTATATTATGATTTTTGCAGTTATATTCCCCTTTATAACTGTGAGCGAATATAGCTTTATGCAGACATTTACTATGGTACTTATAATGGGAGCTACTGTATTTACAGAAAACTTTTTTGCTGTAAAGTACAGAATTTTATTGCAGGCTGATCAGAAATTTTACATACAAACATTTACTTCTATAGTAGCTCGTATTTTATGCTTTATTGTTGCTGTCATTTTGATTAAGCTGAGCTTTTCCATGCACATGGTAAAACTCAGTACAGTTATAACGGCGCTATCTGGTCCTTTGATATTGTATATGTATGTAAAGAAGCGCTATGTTATTATAAAATCAGTCAAGCCTGATAATAGTGCAATCAAGCAACGTTGGGATGCATTTACTCAACAAATGGCAGTTGTAGTTAATGGAAATATTGACCTTGTATTGTTGAGCATGTTTGTTCACCTCAGGGAAGTTTCAGTTTATACCGTACATGCGATGGTAACTCACAATATAGAAAAGCTTATTACATCTATGGTAAATGGTATCAATGCGACATTTGGAAATATGATAGCCAATAATGAAAACGAAAATTTGAAAAAATCATTTCGTTTTATAGAGTGGGGCTTATTTGCAAGCTGTGCGGTTGTTTTTTCTGTAACAGCAATTATGATAACTCCTTTTATACGAATATATACTTCGAGTGTAACAGATGTTAACTACATAAGACCTGCATTTGCATATGCAATGACTATGGTAGCAATGATGAATTGTATGCGTATACCGTATCAGATGCTCGTTGAGGCAGCGGGCCACTTTAAGCAAACAAGAAATGCATCGATATTAGAGGTAGTTGTTAATATTGTGGTATCAATAATTATGCTTTATTTTTACGGAATTATTGGTGTAATAATAGGCACCTTTGTGGCAGCACTTATAAGAACAGCTCAATATGCTATACATGCTTATAAGCATATTTTAAAGCTACCGACATGGAATTTGATTAAATCTTACGTGTTATATTTTGCGCTATTTGTAGGAATTTACATACTTTTTGGCAAGGTATCTGCAATTAAGATGGAAAATTTCTTTGTCTGGACTGAATATGCTATTGTCGTAATGGTGTCAGCAATGATTATTGTAGTGGTAATAAGCTTAATTTTTAATAAAGAACAATTAATATATCTTAAAAACAGATTTGTTAAGAAAAGACAGAAGGTGAAAAAATGAAAAGATTCTTAATTCAGCTTTACTATTGCATTATGGAAACAAAACATAATTTAAAAATGAATGACAGTACGCAGTTTTCCGAAGCAAGACTGGAAGCTGAGATAATGAGATATGTTCATTCGATTGAAAAAGGTCTTTCCATAAGTAACCCAAGAAAAGGCTTTGGTATAGATAAAATAAAAAAACTTCTGTGTATGGTAGGCAAGTATATAGAATCAGCTTATGAAGATAATGAGTGTTTGTCTGCTGTAAAAGATGCTCTTTTGCAGTATTTTGAATGGAATAAAAAAAATGAATATACCAGTGAAGACTTTAAAGAGATTGAAAATGAATACAAAAAAATGTTTAATAATCCTCTGTGTGATACTAACGAACATGGCGGGATTATAGAGATTAAAGCGGATGAGTTTAATTTTGATATTTCAGATGTAGAAAAACTGTTTAATACAAGACACAGTATTCGCGAATTTTCGGGAGAAGAGGTTACGGACGAAGAAATAAAAAAAGCAATAAGATTGGCACAAAGAAGTCCCTCTGCCTGCAACAGGCAAGCTGTGCGCGTTTATTCTGTAAGCGGCAAAAAATACATAGACGAAATAGGTCAGTCATTAGAGGGTATAGGCGGATTTGCAAATGAGGTTGATAAGTTCTTGTTAATTACTGCCAAACAATCAGCGTATAGACTGAACGAAAAAAATCAGTATATTGTAAGCGCTTCGATGTTTGCGGGATATTTGACATTATCACTTCATGCATATAATATTGCGGCGTGTACTATACAGCGCTCGCTTTTGCCAAATAAGTTATGGGATTCTTTCAGACGGAAAAATGCAATTCCTGAAGACGAACAAGTTGTCGTAATGATTGGAGTAGGAAAATATAAAAACTCTACAAAGGTTCCAATCTCAAAAAGATTTGATATTAATCACATATACCGCAATCTGGATATATAATTAAGGAGCTAAGATGACATCACAGTTTGAAAATGTGCTGTATCTGTTTGGCAGAAATGCTAATGGAGCAGATGTTGAAATCAAAGAAGAAATAGATATAGAAAAAATCAGAAAGTATTCCCTCGAGCAAGGTATCTGGACAATGGTTTACCCTGAACTTGTGAAGATTTGCGATATGAGTCAGTATTATTCAGAGTTTTATTCTATGATATTAAAGGGTATGGTAAGAAAAGAGTTTACCCTAGGCATCATAGAAAAGCTTGAAGCTCAAGGAATTAAGTGTTGCCTTTTAAAGGGAGCAACGCTTTCGTCTCTTTATGCTGAACCTGAGTGCCGTATTTCAAGCGACACGGATATTTTAATTGATGAAAAAGACGAAAAAAGAGCAAGTGAGCTACTTTTAGAATACGGATATTCTGTAAATAAACGTCCGCTTAATCACCATCATATGAGTGCAGTGTCTGATATGGGCGGAGTTTTAGAACTGCATGTTCGTCTTTATAGTGACGTAACTAAGAAGATTCTTTTTGACAATGCAGAGATAATCCGTGATGAGTGGAGCACTATTGAACTGGGAGGAAAAACCTACAGAACGCTTGGAGTCAGAGACAATCTTATGTATCTGACAGCCCACTACATTAAGCATCTTATCAATTCTGGCGGAGGCGTACGTCAGATGATGGATTTGCTTTTGTTTATTAAAAAAAATAAGGACAATATTGATTTTGAAGAATATGAAAAAACATTAAAACTGCTCAGATATGACAAACTGATAGAGGTTGTGAAGTCGATAGGTGGCAAATACTTTGGATTTGATTATGAAGTCAAAAATGAGTCACTTATGAACAAACTCCTCGCCGATACAGAAGAAGGTGGCATATTTGGTCATTCTGCAAATAACAGAAGTAGTTTTTATGATGAATACTGCAAAAAACGCACGATGATGTCTCACACGAATTCTAAATTATATATGATTTTCAAAAAAGAAGGCGGTTATGACTGGTTTCCAAGCCGGGAAAAACTTATTAAAAACTATGGCTATAAATACTCAAAATACAAGGTTTTATTACCGATTGCGTGGATCCATAGATATGTAGATGTTATTTTAGGTACGCGTAAACCTAAGATTGAGCCGAAGAACACCAAAGAATTTGATGAAAGAATGCAGATGATGAAAGAGCTTGGAATGATAAAAAAGGACTAGTTTTGATATGTTTTTTATGACTTATAAGATATAATTTTCAGAGCAAAATAAAGAATATTGGAGATGAGAATATGAAAATAACAGATAGAATATTTTATGTTGGAGTAAACGACTATGAAATTGATATGTTTGAAGGTCAGTTTAAAGTCGAAAATGGAATGGCATATAACTCATATATGATTGTTGATGAGAAGATTGCAATTTTAGATACAGTAGATAAAAATTTTACGGATGAATGGCTTTTAAACATTGAAGATGTCTTGGGTGAAAAACAGCCTGATTTTTTGGTTGTTCATCATATGGAGCCTGATCATTCTGCAAATATTGATAACTTTATGTCAAAATTTCCGAATGCTAAAATTGTTTCAAGTGCTAAAGCATTTGTTATGATGAAACAGTTTTTTGGTACGGATTACAGCGATAGGCAAATTGTTGTTTCAGAGGGAGACAAGCTTTTGCTTGGAGAGCATGAACTGACATTTGTGACAGCGCCGATGGTACATTGGCCTGAGGTTATCGTAAGCTATGAAAGCAAAACGAGAACGCTTTTTTCTGCTGATGCATTTGGTAAGTTTGGTACACTTGATGCAGATGAAGATTGGGCATGCGAAGCAAGGCGTTATTATTTTGGTATAGTTGGTAAGTATGGCATGCAGGCACAGGCGTTGCTCAAAAAGGCATCAACTTTAGAGATTGACAGAATCTGTGCTCTTCACGGTCCTATCCTTGATAAAGATTTAGAATATTACTTAAATCTTTACAATGTGTGGACATCTTATGGTGTCGAGAGTGATGGCGTGGCAATATTTTACACATCTGTATACGGAAATACAAAACACGCAGTTGATCTTTTAGAAAAAGAACTAAAAGAGGCAGGATGCCCGAAAATTGTAGTCACAGACCTTGCGAGAGAGGATATGGCAGAGGCGGTTGAGGACGCTTTTCGTTATGGCAGGATAATTCTTGCTACTACAACATATAATGGCGGAATTTTCCCGTTTATGCACGAATTTGTAAATAATTTGGTTGAAAGAAATTATCAGAACAGAGTTATTGGTATTATAGAAAATGGTTCATGGGCACCTATGGCAGAAAAAACTATTAAATCAATGTTTGAAAAATCAAAGAATTTAACTTTTGCAGAAAATACAGTTCATATTAAATCTGCTGTGGCAGATGAAAATTTGATACAAATTAAAAAACTAGCTAAAGAAATTTCAATTTAAAAGAGGACGCTGCAAAGATAAACGCAGCGTCATTTTTAATTTGATAAAAAAGCAGCTGTACGCAATTTGCGTACAGCTGTCTGTTTTTTAGTTTTAGATTATTTATCTAAACCGATTTGTGAATAAATATCATCAAGAATTTCCTGCTGTGCTTTAGCTTCATCAAGCATCTGAGGACCACCTGTTGATTCCCAGATTTTTGTGAACTCTTCAATGTACTGATCAGCAGCGATTTTGCCCTTGATAATCTGTGCCATCAACGCCTGCTGAGCGTTTTCTAAGTCTACGATATATGTAGGAGCAGAAGGAATGATATCTACCTTATAGAATACGTCTGTTAAGTATGTAGGAGGATATTTTTCTGTCCATTCAAGATTTGCTTTTGATAATGTGCTATCGTATAACTCTTTTGAAGGAGCGATAGGTGACCAGAATGATGCACCACCAAAGTTGAATTCATAACCAGCAAGTCTCTGTTCTGTAGCATCATCATATGCTTCTGTAGGAATGATTATAGAAGGAGATGTTGTGTTTTCTGGAGCCAATGTATATGTTTCGCCTTCTTTACCTATTCTGATTTCCTTTAAGAGTTCATTATCGGTATACATTGTTTCTAACATTTTAAGAATTCTTGTAGCTTTTACAGGTGAATCTTCACCGTTGTTACCGATTGCAACTGTGTGTGCCGGATAACCCCAACCTCTGATACCAGAATGTCCTTCTGGACCTTTGATCATACGACCAGCGACAAACTTAGCATCTGGGTTCAAAGCTCTTGTTAAAGAGAAGATAGAGGTCTGGTTTGCTGGATTGTCAAAACCGCCACGGTATGTATAACCAAGGTTGCCCTGCTGGAACAATACGTTTGCTGATTTGTCAACTTCAACGAATCCAGGGTAGATGATACCTTCTTTGTACCAATCAGCTAATATTTTAAGAACTGTTTCCATTTCAGGTCTTAAACCACCGTATACAATTTCGCCGTCAACTTCCTGCCAGTCAAATGGAAGTAATCCGTATGCACCGAAGATTTCTGGGAAATAGTATGGGTAATAAGATGAGTATATAGAATAACCATATGTGTCATCCTTGCCGTTACCGTCTGGATCGTCGTGTGTGAACGCGTATAAAACATCGTGTAATTCATCAAGTGTTTCAGGAACGTCCATACCTACTTTTTCTAACCAGTCAGCTCTGTAAGCTGCGGCTGTAGAAGCCATATGGCCATGGTTTATGTTTGTAAGACCATAGTTTTTGCCTTCATAGTAGCCATATGCCCATGCAGCAGGAGCAAGCTCGTTAATTGTGTTGTAAAGTGTTGGAGCATACTTCTCGATAGCTGCAAAAGGAAGCTCTAAAAGATATTCGTCTCTTGCGTCTGCGAAAAGATTCATAGGATCCATTTCGTAAATCATATCAGGAATATCACCTGACTGCAGGAGAGCGTTTTTCTTGTCGTTGTAGCCATTATATTCAGCAAAAATAGGTTTCATATCTACATTGAATTTGTCTTCGATTAACAATTCTGAAGGGAAACCTTCTTCGCAACCTGCTAAAACAGGATAGCTCAACCAACTAATTGTGAGTTTTTCGTCTGTGTCAACGAAAGCAGAGATGTCGGCATCAGAACCTGCGCCACCGCCTGCACAACCTGTAAGCATACCAATAGCAAAAACTAAAGCTAAGGCAATGCTTAAGATTTTTTTCATTTTCATGAAAATTCCTCCTTAAAAAATTTATTTATTAAAATGCTTTATTTGCATTTTAAGGACAAATTAAATATTTCTTTTCTTGGAACATTTTTCAATGACTTTATTATAACATATAAAAATCATAATGTGTATACTTTTTTTTAAAAAAATCAAAAAAAATTTCAAAAAATCTATTTATAAATCTCCAAGCTTTGATTTTATCGTATTTATATAGGCAAGTGGAGACTTATTTTCGAATTTTTTAAAGGTTTTACTAAAGTAATGAACAGAGTCAAAGCCGACTAAGGTAGCAATCTGAGAAACACTTATGTTACCCTCGCGGAGTAAAACCTTTGCCTGTCTTATTCGTAATTTATTTATATAATTTATTATTGTAATGCCGTACATATCACGGAATTTCCTGCAAAGGGTAGTTTTGTTTGTGCCAAACATTAAGCACAAATCATTTAAAGTAATCTTTTGGTTAAAATTGTTGTTTATATATGCGGCGATTTCTTCGTAGTTTTGTTCAGAGTGTATGCTATTGCCCAGATGAGATGAGGCTTGCACACTTCTTAAAAGCTCTATTAAAAAGCATTCAAGTTTTATTTTGAGCATCTGGTCAGCGCCGAGAACAAAGTTTGTGCGTTTTTTCATATCCTTTATATTAGGAACATCGTATGGCGGAAAGAAAACAAAACGGCCTTCTTTTACCACCTCGGTCAGAAGCTTTGTGAGTTCATTCGACAGAGTAGTAACGTGTGTTGAGAAAAAATCAAGCTTTGCACAGCTGCATTCAAAGCCGATAATAACTACGTTTGGGGCAGTATTATCAACACAGGAAAGCGCGTGCATTTCGTCGTTTTTATGTATAAGAAGCTGTTTGCTGGTCAAAATCCCGTCATATCCCTCTGAGTCAACCTTGATTGAACCGCTGTCTACAAAAATAAGTTCACGGAATGGATGACTGTCTTTGGCAGTATGGTAATTTCTTATAAATTCAAAATAATGAACATTTGCAATTCTTGTTACAGAAATATCAATTTTTAAGCTTTTTAGTTTAAATTCGATATTTTTTTCAGAATTCATAAAAACACCTCCTACATATAAATTATACCAAAAAATGACTGGTTCTGTCAACGACAAAAATTTACTATTTTACAAAAATAATTTAAAATTTTACAAATACATTCTGCGTGATTTTTGATATTATATAAAAAGAAGAAAAAATAATTAGGAGGTATTCTTATATGAGCGGAAAAGTTTATTTGTATAAAGAAATGTTTTCTGATAATGAAAAGGTTTTATTTGAAAATGGAACTCTTTCGGCGTCGTCTTTTCGTTATTCAACAGGAGTTGATGCTGTAACTATCAAAAACGCTAAAGGGTATATGACTCTTTTGCCATTCATGGGACAGATGATATGGAACATGGAATTTTTAGGTCACGATCTGGTTATGAAATCAATATATGATGAACCTGAGGTTTGCTATGAAACTTACGGTGAGAGCTATGGTTGCTTTATGATGCATTGCGGACTTACTGCAATGGGCAACCCAACAGCTGAAGATACACACATTCCTCACGGTGAATTGCCAATAGCAAAATATAAAAGTGCATATATCACATTCGGCGAAGATGAAAAGGGTAAATACATCGGTTTAGGCGGTATATACACACATAAAAGAGCTTTTGAACTAAACTATGAATTTGTGCCGGAATGCAGATTATATGAGGATGCTTCAACAATTGAAATGACAATGTGCTTTACAAATAAGAAGGACTTGCCACTGGAGTATTTTTATTTGTGCCATATAAATTATAGGCCCGTAGACGGTTCACATTTATACTACACAGCAAAACATGAAAATGTAATTCCTCACAGAGAAGTGCCTGAAGGCTATCCTAAATACAAGGAAACAAACGAATACATAGACAGACTTTTAAAAGATGCATCTATTATGGACACAATTGACAAGGCGTCACAGTCTTACGCTCCTGAAATTGTATTTACATGCAAATATGATTCAGACAGCGAAGGAAATGCTTACACAATGCAGCTTTTACCTGATGGATATAGCTGTTTCGTTAAGCACGTGCCTGAGGAATTGCCTTTTGGTGTTCGTTGGGTTGCCCGTACAGAAGATGAAGATGCATTGGGTATGGTGCTTCCTGCAACAGCAGAGCATAAAGGCTATTTATACTGTAAGGAAAGAGGTTATGAGAAAATTCTTCAGCCGGGAGAGAGTATGACTTTCCACATTACAACAGGTATATTGACGCCAGATGAAAGTGAAAAACTTAAAAACAAAATAAAATAAATTAATTTTAGGAGGAAATTAAAATGAGTAGAATTTGTATCCCAGATTATGAGTACAAAGAAAGAGTAGCACGTGCTGCTAAATTAGTACGTGAAAAAGGTTTAGACGTTATGGTAGTTTGCTCAACAGAGTCAGACTATGCTAACGCAAGATATTTTTCAGGCTTCTGGCCATTGTTCGAAAGAGCCGGTGTTGCTATTTCAGCTACAGGCGATGCTGCATTAATGGTTGGTCCTGAATGTATCATTTTTGCACAGGACGTTGCAAAGATCGACAAAATCTTCTGTCTTCGTGAATTCAGAGAGTCAGCTGACCCAGCATATCCTGAACTTCAGGCAAGCTCATTCCGTGATGTATTCCGTGCAATCGGTGTAACAGGCGAAAACATCAAAATTGGTTTAGGTAGCTATGTTGAATGTACATTACCTATTTTTGAAGGCTTAAAGGACAGCTTCCCGAAGGCTGAAATTTCAAAGTGCAACGATATTATGGTAGAGCTTCGTCAGATCAAGAGTGAAAACGAACTTGCTTGTATTCAGGAAGGTTTCAGAATTGTTGACCTTGCTACAGATGAAGTTGTCCGTAACTTAAAACCAGGCGTAACAGAATTACAGATGGTTGGTATTGCACAGAAAGTAATATATGAAGAAGGCGCAGAATACGAAGGTCTTCCAATGTATGTATTCAGTGAAAAATCAACAAGCCACGCTATCAGCCGTTCGGGCTATAGAACAATCAACAAGGGCGACATCGTTCAGCTTAACTTATCAGCTAAGATTGACGGTTATTCACCTGCTATTGGACTCCCTGTTGTTATGGGCAAATTAGAAGGCGAAAGAAGAAAGGTTGTTGAGTTCTGTAAGGAAGCTCACGACTGGACAGTTGAACAGATTAAAGCAGGTAAGCTTGCATCTTCAATCGCTAAGGAATTCTACAATATGTATGTAGAAAACGGTTTCAAAGACGGTTACGTTTACGGACCTTGCCATGGTACAGGTATGATTGAAGTTGAAGCTCCTTGGATGGAAACAACATCAGATTACTTATTACAGCCGAACATGACATTCCAGGTTGATACATTTATCATGGGCGACGGATTTGGCTGCAGATGGGAAAAGGGTATCTCTGTAACAGAGGACGGTTGTCACTCAATGACAGACTACTTAAAGAAGGGTATTATTGAATTAGATTTCTAATATCATCATTTATTTGGTTGTGCAAAAAAGTATTTTTTGCACAACCAAAATTTTTTTAAAAAGATGTATTAAGATGGAATATAATATGAGTTTTATAGGGAACTTAACAGGGTTAAAGAAAGAATTTCTTTTTTGGTAGGTGATTAAAGTATGAAAAAAGATATTAAGATTTATAATGTTTTATTTCCTTTATGGATGCTTTTGATGTTTCCGGTAACGTGGCTCGTTGTTCTTCCCGGAAACTTCATAATTGACAGCCTCGTTTTAATCGTTTCTATGTGCTTTTTTGGAATTGATGAAAAAAAGAGCTTTTATAAAAAGAGCATATTAAAAATATTTGCAATCGGTATATTTTCTGATGTTATTGGCTCTTTGTATATGCTACTGATGGTAGTTTTAGAAATTTACGATGTAGTTAATGAATGGTACATAACTTTACCTGGCCTTCTTATTTCTGCTGTGTTGATTTTTGTATTAAATTACCATATAACCTTTAAAAAGTGCCAACAAAAACAAAGACTCTGCCTATCGTTGATATTTGCGATAATTACTGCGCCTTATACATTTTTAGTTCCGACAAGATGGCTTTATAATTATTAAAAGAGTGTCCTTTGGACACTCTTTTAATAATTTTTAATATATGACTTCATAACCTCTACTGCGTTTTCTGCTGCTTTATCTACAAACTCTAAATAGTTTTCAGCGCCTGTTCCGTCGGCGCAATCTGAAATTGCACGAAGAACACAGAATGGTTTATTATTGACATAACAGACATGACCGATAGAGGCACCTTCCATTTCGCCTGCTATGGCATCAAAATTTTTGACTATTCTGCTTTTAACCTCGTTACTTGCCAAAAACTGGTCGCCTGATGCTATTGTACCTGTTTTGTAGTTTGTGTTTGTGTTTTTAATGCAGGCTTTTATTTTTTCTAAGGTGTTTTTGTCAGCGGGAATTTTAACGATATTTATACCTGACAAAAGCCCGACAGGGTCACCAAGCGGAGATGTATCCATATCGTGCTGAACTACACTGTCAGCTATTGCGATATCCCCGATTGAAAGCTCATCGGTCAAAGTTCCGGCAACGCCTGTGTTGATAATAACATCAGGGTTATACTTTAATATCATGGTTTGTGCGCATATTGCAGCAAACACTTTACCTATGCCGCAAACTGCCAGGACGACATCCTTTTGATAGATTGTGCCTGACATATACGTGATGCCGGATATGGTTTGTGTCTTTTTGTTTTCTAATAAATTAGCGAGAGAGTTAATCTCAACACCCATCGCGCCTATTATTCCAATCATATATTATTCTCCTTTTGGGTAAATGAAATTATTGTCATCGTTTTTAAGACTTTCTAAAAATCTTTTTGCCTCGCACTTTGCTTTTTCTAAGTTTAACGTTTTATAGTTTCCGCATTCTATTTCGCTGTTTCCAAATACCTCGCCGTCATAGTCAATGATGCTTTTTAAAATGTCGGTCACTATTTTGCGTACGTTTTCGTTATCGGCATTTTTAACCAATAGATAAAACCCTGTCTGACATCCCATAGGACCGAAGTAGAGCACATCCTCTGCTATAGAGGAATTTCTTACAAATGTAGCAAACATATGCTCAAACGTATGCATAGTTTCATTATCCATATAATCATTGCAGTTTGGCTTTCGTGTTCTTAAATCATAGGTCGTAACATCGCCGTCGACTCTTGAAATATAAATGCCCTCTTTTATAAATCTGTGGTCTACAGTAAAGCTGGTTATTTTTTTCATAGGATTTCCTCGATTTCTTTAGTTACTAGTATTGGGCGGTCTATTTTAATTTCTTTATTATTTAAATAGGAAAGAATACCGCCGTCAGTTTTAAAATCAAACACAAGTCGATAGGCAAACAGTGCCTGTCTTTTAAGTGGTGAGTTTTTGTCAAGCTTTCCGTATTTACCGTCGCCAAGTAGCGCATGACCAATATGAGCAAAGTGTGCTCTGATTTGGTGCGTTCTGCCTGTTATAAGCTCGACATCTAACAGGTCGTGGTTTTTGTAATGCTTTTTTACGGTATACTTGGTTATTATTTCTTTATAATTTTTTTTGGCTGTATCTGAAATAAGTGCAAGCTTTGTAGTTTCATCTTTAAAATGAAAAGCACGCAGAGTGTTTTCCTTTTTATCAATGTGACCGCAGATTATGCACAGGTAGAATTTTTTTATTTCCTTATATTTAATCTTTTCATTTAAAATCCTGAGTGACTCAGCATTTTTTGCAACTATGACCAAGCCCTTAGTGTTTTTGTCGATGCGGTGTGCCAGGGTTGGAGAAAAAGTCAAATCTGCATCTGGATTATACTCGCCTTTGTCATAAAGATATTTTTGGATTCTGTTAATCAGTGTATCGGGCGTTTTGCTCTCATCTGCGTGAACAGATAGCCCCTGCGGTTTATTTACAATGACTATATTTCCGTCCTCATATACGATATCCAAATCACAGGAAGTAAGAAACGTAAACTCATAGGGAGCTTCTTTTTTTTCAAAGAACTCATCATTTATATACAGCTCTAAAAAATCGCCCTCTGCTAAAATAATATCCTCACGCGCACGCTTTCCATTTACCTTTACACGCTTTTTGCGCAATGATTTATACACAAGACTTTTCGGCATGTTAGACAAATATTTAATTAGAAATTTGTCGATTCGCTGGCCGGAATCGTTTTTTGTAATAGTAATGGATTTCATAGTTTCTTCCTTAATAAATAAATAGTAACCTTATTATATAATAAATAAGGTTACTTTTCAATATGTGTTTTATTTTTTATTCGTAATGCCCAAGAGGTAATCTACAGAGGTTTTGTAGAACTTTGCAAGTGTAATTAAGTGACGTGCAGGAATTTCCTGAATGCCTCTTTCGTATTTTGAATATTGTTGCTGAGCTGTCTTAAGGAGCTCGGCGATGTCAGATTGCTTTAAGTCTGCATCTTCTCGTAAGTCTTTTAACCGTTGATACATATTATCACCTCAAATTATATATTAAACCTTCAGAATAAGGTGTATTGACATTACACCTTAAAAGATGTATAAGCTGAGGGAAAATTTTTATACAAGCAAGGATTTTGTGACTGCATCGGCATATTAAAACATTTTGGTGTGATATAGTAAAAATAATAAGGCAAAACCAAATAGGAATATTGCACAAAAAGAAGCTATAAAGATTTAAAAAGTTTGTGAAAAATTTTTTGGCGCTTTTTTATAAAAAAACTTGCATTTACCTATTATATAATGTATAATATAAGAGCTGTGACATGGCATACGAGGAAGTGGGAGGTTGCCGCGCAGGACGCGGGTTTTTCCATGGAGAATGTCCGATTCATTGAAACCGGGCGACAGAGTCATTGCAAAAACGGTATTATCAATTAGCGAAAGTAGGGCAACTATGCCCTTTTTGCGCGTGTGTCCGTTTGTGCAGAAGAAGACTACATCTTAACCCCGGAGGCCGAATCGGTTTTCGGTATTATTTATGAAATGCCGCAAAACGCCCGGCTCGGTTTTCAAAAGATGCTGTCGTTTAATCACAGACACAAAAAAATAAGGAGGAAACACAAATGGCACAGGCAAACCAGAAAATGAGAATCAGATTAAAGTCTTATGATCACGTTCTTTTAGACCAGTCAGCAGAGAAGATTGTTGAAACAGCTAAGAGAAACGGAGCTAAGGTATCAGGCCCTATTCCGCTTCCAACAAAGAAAGAAATCGTGACAATCTTAAGAGCTGTTCATAAGTACAAAGATTCCAGAGAACAGTTTGAAATGAGAACTCACAAAAGACTCATTGAAATCTTAATGCCAACGGCAAAGACGGTTGATGCATTAATGCGCATCGAGCTTCCAGCTGGTGTAGATATTGAGATTAAGAACTGAGCAAACTGCTAGGCGGTTTGTAAAAGGCACCCTTGAGGAAACTCAGGGTCACGTTTGCGAACAAGCAAACCAATAACCAATTTAGGAGGTGCTTTTATGAAAAAAGCAATTTTAGGCAAAAAGCTCGGCATGACACAGCTTTTTACTGAAGACGGCGTTATGATCCCCGTAACAGTAGTTGAAGCAGGCCCATGCAGAGTAATCCAGAAGAAAACAATCGAGAATGATGGCTATTTGGCTCTTCAGGTTGGTTTCGGTGAAAAGAAAGAAAAGCATACCACAAAGGCTATGCAGGGACATTTCAAGAAGGCTGGCACAGGCTATATGAGATTCTTAAAGGAATTCAAGCTTGACAATGCCGCTGAAATGAATGTTGGCGATGAAATCAAAGCAGATGTATTCGTAGCAGGTGAATCTGTTGACGTAACAGGTATCACCAAGGGTAAAGGTTATGCAGGTCCTATCAAAAGATGGGGAGCACACAGAGGTCCTATGACACACGGTTCAGGCTATCACAGAGGCCCGGGTTCATTAGGTGCTTGTTCTACACCTTCAAGAGTTATGAAGGGCAAGAAGTTAGCTGGTCACCTTGGTGTTGAAAAAGTAACAATTCAGAATCTTGAAGTAGTATTAGTAGATGCCGAAAAGAACATCGTTGCAATTAAAGGTGCAATCCCTGGTCCTAAGGGCGGAATAGTAATCATTAAAGATTCTGTTAAGGCATAACAAATAACGGATACGAAAGGAGGAAGTTAAATGCCTAACGCGATTTTATTAAATATGGAAGGTAAAGAAGTTGGCAAGCTCGCATTAAACGATGCAGTGTTCGGTATCGAACCAAGCAAGTCAGCTATGCATACAGTAGTTGTTAGCTACCTTGGCAACCAAAGACAGGGCACACAGAGCGCACTCACTCGTGCTGAAGTACGTGGCGGTGGTATTAAGCCTTGGAGACAAAAAGGTACCGGTCGTGCTAGACAGGGTTCTACAAGAAGCCCTCAGTGGACAGGTGGTGGCGTAGTATTCGCTCCAAAGCCGAGAAGCTACAGAACAAGCGTTAACAAGAAAATCAAGCAGCTCGCTATGCGCTCAGCATTATCTGCAAAACTTGCTGACAATGAAATGATTTTCTTAGACAACATAACAGTTGAATCAGTAAAAACAAAGACAATAGCTCAGATGCTTAAAAACTTAAATGTAACAGAAAAAGCTCTTATTGTTCTTTCAGAGAAAAACGAAAACGTTTATCTTTCTGCAAGAAACATTCCCGGAGTTGCAGTATCTTACGTAGGTATGGTTAACGTGTACGAAATCTTAAAGTACAAGAAAATCATCATGGTTAAAGACGCTGCCGAAAAATTAGGGGAGGTGTATGCGTAATGAAAAGCCCTTATGATATTATCATAAAGCCTGTAGTAACAGAAGCGACTATGGACATGTTAAGTGAAAAGAAGTACACCTTCAAAGTGGCTACAGACGCAAACAAAATCGAAATTAAGAAAGCTGTCGAAGAAATCTTTGGCGTAAAGGTTGACAAGGTTACAACAATGAATTTCGATGGCAAGCTCAAGAGAATGGGAAGATATGAAGGAAGACGCGCTTCCTACAAAAAGGCAGTTGTGAAACTTACAGCTGACAGCAAAACAATCGAATTCTTCGAGAGCATGGTTTAATCAAAAATAAGGAGTGAAATAGGATATGCCGACAAAAAAATATAATCCTACCTCACCGGCTAGACGTTTTATGACTGTTTCCACATTTGAGGAAATCACAAAGTCAGAACCAGAAAGAAGCTTGTTAGAATCTTTAAACAAGGCCGGCGGTAGAAATAACTATGGCAGAATCACCGTTCGTCACAGAGGCGGTGGCAACAGAAGAAAATACAGAATAATCGACTTTAAGAGAAATAAAGTTGGTACAGCAAAGGTTATAGGTATTGAGTACGATCCAAACAGATCAGCAAATATTGCTTTAGTTCAGTACGAAGATGGAGAAATGAGATACTTCTTAGCACCATTAGGTGTTACTGATGGTATGGAACTCGTTACAAATCCTGCTGGTGCTGATATTAAGCCAGGTAATGCAATGCAGATCGCTAACATCCCTGTTGGTACACTTATCCACAACATCGAGCTTCAGCCCGGTAAAGGTGGTCAGTTAGTAAGAACAGCAGGTGCTAGTGCACAGCTTATGGCTAAAGAAGGCAAATATGCTCAGGTAAGACTTCCTTCCGGAGAAGTTAGACTTATTGCTCTTAACTGTATGGCTACAATCGGTCAGGTTGGTAACTTAGACCACGAAAACGTATCCATCGGTAAAGCAGGTAGAAAACGTCATATGGGTTGGAGACCTACAGTTCGTGGTTCTGTAATGAACCCTTGCGACCATCCACATGGTGGTGGTGAAGGACGTTCACCTGTTGGTAGACCTGGTCCTGTTACACCTTGGGGTAAACCTGCACTTGGTCTTAAGACAAGAAAGAAAAAGAACCTTAACGATAAGTTCATTGTTAAGAGAAGAAACGATAAATAATATTTCGTAACGATATCGAGGAACTCCCTCGGATAATCTTAGGCGAAGGAGGATTTAAATTGAGTAGATCGGTTAAAAAAGGACCTTTCGTGCATGCAAAGTTACTTGCTCGCATCATGAAAATGAACGAAACAAACGAAAAGAGAGTTTTAAAGACATGGTCAAGAAGCTCAACCATTTTCCCTGATATGGTAGGACATACAATCGCCGTACATGACGGAAGAAAGCATGTTCCGGTATTCATTTCAGAAGATATGGTAGGTCACAAACTCGGAGAGTTTGCACCAACAAGAACATACAAAGGCCATGCCGGTAATAAAACAAGCGGTAAATAATATTTCCTTTTAAGAGAGGAGGAGTAATAGTGGAAGCGAGAGCAAAACTTAGTTACGCCCGTATTTCATCAAGAAAAGTAAAAATAGTAATCGATATGATTAGAAATAAACCTGTTGACGTTGCAATGGGCATATTAAAGAATACACCAAAAGCAGCTAGTGAATTACTCATTAAGCTTCTTGCATCAGCGGTGGCTAATGCTGAAAACAACCACAACATGGACGCTAAAAAGCTTTATATTTCTGAAATATATGCAAATCAAGGCCCAACACTTAAGCGTGTAAGACCTAGAGCACAGGGTAGAGCGTTCAGAATCAGAAAAAGAACAAGTCATATCACAATCGTGGTAAAAGAGCTTGGTCAGGAATAGTTTAAGAAGGAGGTAAGTCGGTTTGGGACAGAAAGTTAATCCACATGGTTTAAGAGTAGGCGTAATTAAAGACTGGGATTCAAAGTGGTTCGCAAGTGATAAGGACTTTGGAGATTACCTGGTTGAAGATTATAAAATAAGAAAATTCTTAAAGAAAAAACTCTATGCAGCCGGTATCGCAAAGATTGAAATCGAGCGTACAGCTAAAAGAGTTAAGGTTAATATTTTCACAGCAAAACCCGGTATCATCATTGGTAAGGGCGGCGCTGAAATCGAGAAGGTTAAGAAAGAGCTTGAAAGCTTAACAAATAAGACAGTTGCTTTAAATATCGAAGAAGTAAAGCAGCCTGATATGAATGCTACATTAGTAGCTGAAAACATTGCTTCACAGCTTGAAAGAAGAATTTCTTTCAGAAAAGCTATGAAATCAGTTATGTCAAGAGCAATGAAGTTAGGTGCTAAAGGTATTAAAACAACATGTTCTGGCCGTCTTGGCGGTGCTGAAATCGCAAGATCAGAGCACTACCATGAAGGTACAATTCCGCTCCAGACATTAAGAGCAGACATCGATTATGGCTTTGCTGAAGCTGATACAACTTACGGTAAAATCGGTGTTAAAGTTTGGATCTATAAAGGAGAAATCCTTCCCGAGAGTAAAAAGATTAAGGGAGGTAAATAAGAATGTTATTACCTAAAAGAGTAAAATACAGAAGAGTAATGCGTGGTAGAATGAAGGGTCAGGCGTTACGCGGTAACAAAGTAACAAACGGCTCATTCGGTCTACAGGCATTAGAGGCTTCATGGATTACATCAAACCAGATTGAAGCTGCCCGTATTGCGATGACACGTTACATCAAAAGAGGCGGTAAAGTTTGGATAAAGATTTTCCCTGATAAGCCTGTTACAGAAAAACCTGCTGAAACACGTATGGGTAGTGGTAAGGGTTCACCTGAGTACTGGGTTGCAGTTGTAAAACCTGGCAGAGTGCTCTTCGAAATCGACGGCGTTTCAGAAGAAGTTGCAAGAGAAGCACTTCGTCTTGCTATGCACAAACTTCCTATTAAATGTAAGTTTGTAGCTAAAGAAACTGAAGAAATGGAGGGTTAATCTAATGAAGGTAAACGAAATACGTGAATTAAGCACAGCTGAACTCGAAAGTAATCTCGCTGACCTTAAGAAAGAACTCTTTAACCTCAGATTCCAGAACGCTACAAATCAGTTGGAAAACCCCATGAGAATCGTTGAGGTTAAGAAGACAATAGCCAAGGTTAAAACAGTAATGGCAGAGAGAAAACTTGCAGAGTAAGGATAAATAAGTCCTTGAAAGGAGTGAAATCATGGCAGAAACAAGAAACTTTAGAAAACAAAGAATAGGTAAAGTTGTTAGCGACAAGATGGATAAGACAATCGTAGTTGCTATCGAATATAAGGTAAAACACCCTCTTTATGGTAAATTCATGAAGAAGACCTATAAACTTAAAGCCCATGACGAGAATAATATCTGCGGAATCGGCGATAAGGTGTTAGTAATGGAAACAAGAAAGCTTTCTCGTGATAAAAGATGGAGACTTGTTGAAATTTTAGAAAAAGCACAGTAATTGATATTGAGAAACGGAGGTAACCAATTATGATTCAACAGCAGACACTTTTGAAGGTTGCGGATAATACCGGAGCAAAAGAGTTGATGTGTATCAGAGTATTGGGCGGTTCTAAGAGAAGATACGCGGCAATCGGCGATGTGGTTGTTGCTTCTGTTAAAAAGTCAACACCCGGTGGCGTTGTAAAAAAGGGTGACGTTGTTAAGGCAGTCATCGTAAGATCAGTTTCCGGCGTTAGACGTAATGACGGCACATATATCAAATTTGATGAGAATGCAGCTGTTATAATTAAGGAAGACAAGAACCCAAGAGGAACTCGTATTTTTGGACCCGTAGCTAGAGAGCTCAGAGAAAAAGAATACATGAAGATTCTCTCGTTAGCGCCTGAGGTACTCTAATTTAAATTAAAATTAAGGAGGAGCCCACATAATGGCAAAAATGAATATTAAATCCGGCGATGAAGTAGTAGTAATCGCAGGAAAAGATAAGGGTAAAAAAGGTAAAGTAATCGAAGTTTTGCCTACTAAGGGTAAAACAATCGTTGAAGGCGTAGCAGTTGCTACAATGCATAAGAAACCTCGTGGTCAGGCACAGCCCGGCGGCATCATTAAGCAGGAAGCTGCAATTGATGCATCTAACGTAATGGTTATTTGCTCAAAGTGCAAAAAGGCAACAAGAGCAGGAAGAAAAGTTTTAGAAGACGGTTCTTTAATTCGTTACTGCAAAAAGTGCGGAGAAACCTTTAACGACTAATTTTGTAAAAGGAGGTAAACTAAGCAGATGGCTAGATTACAGGAAAAATACAGCAAGGAAGTTGCTCCTGCTTTAATGGAAAAATTCGGCTATAAAAGCACAATGCAGATTCCTAAGCTTGAGAAAATTGTAATAAATATCGGCTGTGGCGAAGCTAAAGACAACGCAAAGGCTTTAGATGGAGCTGTTACCGATTTAGAAGCGATTACAGGTCAGAAGGCAGTAATCACAAAAGCAAGAAAATCTGTGGCTACTTTCAAAATCAGAGAAGGTATGTCAATCGGCTGCAAAGTTACACTTCGTGGTCCTAAAATGTATGAATTTTTAGACAGATTTTTTAACGTAGCACTTCCCAGAGTTAGGGACTTTCGTGGTATTAACCCAAATTCTTTTGACGGCCGCGGTAACTACTGCGTAGGTGTTAAGGAACAGTTAATATTCCCCGAAATCGACTACGATAAGATTGATAAAATAAGAGGCATGGATATTATTATGGTTACAACAGCGAAGTCTGATGAAGAAGCAAGAGAGCTTTTATCATTAATGGGCGCACCGTTCGCAACCAAATAATAAGGGTAAATAGGAGGAAGAAAAATGGCTAAACTTGCAATGAAACTTAAACAGCAAAAAACGCCTAAATTCAGCTCAAGACAGTACAACAGATGTAAAATCTGCGGACGCCCCCATGCGTATCTCAGAAAGTACGGTATCTGCCGTATCTGTTTCCGTGAATTGGCTTACAAAGGTCAGATTCCGGGCGTGAAAAAGGCAAGCTGGTAAAATCTTATTGAATTCGGAAGAAGGAGGTAATAAATATGCATACAACCGACCCAATCGCAGATATGCTTACAAGAATCAGAAACGCAAATGCAGCGAAACATATTTGCGTAGATGTTCCTGCATCTAATGTGAAGAAGGCAATCGCTGAAATCTTATTAGAAGAAGGCTACATCAAGAATTATCAAATAATAGAGGACGGCAAACAGGATATCATCCGTATTGCTTTAAAATACAATGGCAAAGAAAGAGCAATTTCAGGTATCAAGAGAGTTTCAACTCCCGGCCTCAGAATATACAAGAGTAAAGAAGAGCTCCCTAAAGTATTAAAGGGACTCGGTATCGCTATTGTTTCAACATCCAAAGGCATTATGACTGACAAGAATGCAAGAAAGGAAAATGTCGGCGGCGAAGTAATGGCATTCGTATGGTAATACGTTAAAATATTATAGGAGGTGCACAAAGTGTCCAGAATAGGAAGAATGCCTATTGCGGTTCCTCAAGGTGTAACAGTAGAGATTAAAGACTCAAACGTTGTTACAGTTAAAGGACCTAAAGGCACACTTACAAAGGAATTACATCCTGATATGATTATCAAACAGGAAGGCGCAGAAATTACAGTTTCAAGACCTTCTGAAATAAAAGCGCACAAGGCACTGCACGGTTTGACAAGAACACTTTTAAACAACATGATTGTTGGTGTAACAGAAGGCTACGAAAAGAAGCTCGAAGTTAATGGTGTAGGTTACAGAGTGCAGATGCAGGGAAAGAACCTTGTTATGAACCTTGGTTTTTCACACCAGGTTGAAATGGTTCCTGTAGAAGGTATCACAATTGAGGCTCCTACAGCTAACGAAATTATTATCAAGGGTATTGATAAGCAGATCGTTGGCGAGTTTGCAGCTAAGGTTCGTGAAAAGAGACCGCCTGAACCATACAAGGGCAAGGGTATCAAATATGTAACAGAGCATATCAGAAGAAAAGAAGGTAAAACCGGCGGTAAGAAATAGTCCGGAAGTAATCTTTTTGGTGTTAGAAGTTATGGCAAAATCCATAGCTTCGTAAACAGTAAAAATATCAAAAGGAGTGAATCGAATTGATTAAAAAGCAGTCAAGTAATGTTGCAAGACTCAGACGTCATAAAAGAGTTCGTAAAGCAGTAAGCGGAACAGCTGCATGCCCCAGACTCTGCGTGTTCAGAAGTCTTAAAAACATTTATGCTCAGATAATCGACGACGTTAAAGGTGCTACATTAGTATCCGCTTCATCTTTAGAACTTGAAGGTAACGGCGGAAACAAAGAAGCAGCTAAAGCAGTCGGCGAATTAGTAGCTAAGAAAGCTTTAGAAAAAGGTATTGAAAACGTAGTGTTTGACAGAGGCGGATATATATACCACGGCCGTGTACAGGAACTTGCAGATGGTGCAAGAGAAGCCGGTCTTAAATTCTAAAAAAGGAGGAAATAGTTTTGGCTCAACTTATAGACGCAAGTACTTTAGATTTAAAAGAAAGAGTTGTTAACCTGGGCAGAGTTGCTAAGGTTGTAAAAGGCGGTAGAACATTCCGTTTTTCAGCGCTTGTTGTAGTAGGCGATGGCAACGGTTATGTAGGCTGCGGCACAGGTAAATCAGCAGAAATCCCGGACGCTATTCGTAAGGGTATTGAAGATGCTAAGAAGAACCTAATTCACGTTAACATGGTTGGAACAACAATTCCTCACGAAATTACCGGCGAATTTGGTGCGGGCAGAGTATTATTAAAACCCGCTGGCAAAGGTACAGGTGTTATCGCAGGTGGTGCAGCACGTGCTGTATTAGAACTTGCAGGAATTGGTGATATCAGAACAAAATCACTTCGTTCAAACAACCCAAGAAACGTTGTTAAAGCTACAATTCAGGGATTAGCTTCTCTGAAGAGTGTAGAAGAGGTTGCTGCTGCTCGCGGCAAGACCGTTGAAGAAATTTTAAAATAGGAGGCAAAAGCCATGGCTAAGCTTAAGGTTACTTTATTAAAAAGTACAATCGGTAGAAAAAAAGACCATATAGCAACAGTTAAGGCACTTGGCCTTAAGAAAATCCGTGATGAAAAAATTCACGAAGCAACCCCTGCAATATTGGGAATGATTAAGAAAGTAGATTATATGGTAAAAGTAGAAGAACTTTAATCCAAAGGAGGTGCCACAATGAATTTGAACGAATTAAAACCTGCTGCAGGCTCCAAGAAAGATTCTTTCAGAGTTGGTCGCGGTCACGGTTCGGGCAACGGCAAAACATCAGGCAAAGGTCACAAAGGTCAGAAAGCACGTTCTGGTGGTGGCGTAAGACCAGGTTTTGAAGGTGGTCAGATGCCTATTTACAGAAGACTTCCAAAGAGAGGTTTCACAAATGTATTTGCAAAGGTTTATACAGAAATAAATGTTACAGCTTTGAACAGTTTTGAAGATGGCGCAACAGTAAATGCTGAATCACTTAAGGCTGCAGGCATTATAAAGAAGCTCAATGATGGCGTTAAAGTGTTGGGAAGAGGCGAACTTACTGCTAAGAATATAACAGTTCAGGCTGCTAAATTTACAAAGTCAGCAATTGATAAAATAACTGCTGCTGGCGGTAAGGCGGAGGTGATCTGAGAATGTTTCAGACATTGCGCAACGCATGGAAAATTCCGGATCTTCGCAAAAAGATGTTCTACACAGTCCTCATGCTCGTGATTTTCAGATTAGGTTCATTTATTCCGGTTCCGGGAATCAGCCCTGATATGATTTCACAGATGATGGGCGGTTTTGAAGGTGGTATTCAAGGACTTATCAATAACTTCTCAGGTGGTGCGCTAGAGCGTGCTTCGATTTTTGCGATGAGTATTACACCTTATATCAACGCATCAATTATTTTGCAGCTTTTAACAGTTGCAATCCCTGCCTTGGAAAGACTTGCAAAGGAAGGCGAAGAAGGCAGAAAGAAAATTGCTTCCTACACAAGATATGTAACAGTAATTTTAGCGTTTGTACAGGCTACAGGACTTTATTTAGGTCTTAAGGGTGCTATGACAGAAACAGGCTGGTTACAGTATTTAACAGTAACATTTACATTTACAGCCGGTACAGCATTCTTGATGTGGCTTGGTGAACAGATTACAGATCGTGGTATCGGTAATGGTATCTCATTGCTTATCGTAATCGGTATCGTATCACGTGGTCCTGCTGCTATTCAGTCTATGAAGGCTATGGTAGAGCAGGGTGGCGGTCTTAATATCAATGCCATTGCTACAATCGTTGCGATTTTAGTAATTGCATTAGTTGCTGTTGCTTTCGTTGTTTTATTTAACAACGCAGAAAGAAAAATCCCTGTTCAGTATGCTAAACGTGTTGTTGGCAGAAAGACATACGGCGGACAGAGCACACACATTCCGCTAAAGGTTGTTATGGCGGGTGTTATGCCTATCATCTTTGCTGTTTCTATTATGTCTTTCCCACAGACAATTTCAATGTTTATCAATGGAAGCAATGCTCCTACAACAGGTGTTTGGGCAACAGTATTAAGATGGTTCTCACAGACACATCCATTCTATATTGTATGCTATTTCTTATTAATATTGTTCTTCACATACTTCTATACAGCTATTCAGTTCAATCCTATAGAAGTTGCTAACAATATGAAGAATAACGGTGGATTTATTCCAGGTATCAGACCCGGAAAGCCAACATCAGATTATGTTGCTAAAGTATTATCAAAGGTTACACTATTAGGTGCATTTTTCTTGGCAATACTTGCAATACTTCCGATTGTTCTGGCAATTATAATGCCGAGCATGTCTGGTATTTCAATCGGTGGTACATCACTTCTTATCGTAGTTGGTGTAGCATTAGAAACAGTTAAGAATATAGAATCTCAGATGTTGATGAGACACTATAAAGGTTTTCTTGAATAATTCCGGAGGCGAATATTGGTGAGACTGATTTTATTAGGTGTTCCTGGTGCCGGCAAAGGTACACAGGCTGCAATAATTGCAAAAGAATATGACATCTCTGCAGTTTCAACCGGACAAATTATTAGAGATACAATTGCGGCAAAAACCCCTTTGGGAAATGAAATGAAAAAATATATTGACCGGGGAGAGTTGGTGCCCGATGATATAGTAGTTGAAATGGTTAAAGAAAGAATTAAAAAAGATGACTGTGTAAATGGTTATATTTTAGATGGTTTTCCGAGAACTATTTCACAGGCAATTATTATGGAAGAATTGCCAATTTTGATAGATGTTGCTTTGGAGATAGATGTTGACGAGGATATAATCGTGAACAGACTATCAGGTAGACGCGTTTGCTTAGAATGTGGTGCTACCTACCATATAAGCGACAATCCGTCGAAGGTAGAGGGTGTGTGCGACAAATGTGGCGGCGCTCTTAAAACAAGAGAAGATGATGTGCCTGAGGTTATCAGACACAGACTTAAGGTTTATAATGAGCAGACTAAACCTCTTAAAGATTTTTATAGTGAGCGCGGTATGCTTTTAACAGTCAAGGGACTTGACGAAGTAGAAGACACTGCAAAAGCAATTATAAAAGCTTTAAGAGAAACCGTTGAGGCGTAATTATGATTAAGATAAAATCATTGCACGAAATAGAAAAAATGAAAGAAGCAGGTAGAATTGTAGCAGAGGTTTTTGAAATTATAAAGCCTAACATTGTACCTGGAATTACGACAATGGAGCTCGATAAAATTGCGGCAGAGCATATTAAAAAAAGCGGTGCTGTTTGCTCTTTTTACAACTATAATGGCTATCCTGGTCACGTGTGTATATCCGTTAACGACGAGGTAATTCATGGCATTCCGGGCAAAAGAATGCTAAAAAGTGGCGACATAGTCAGTGTAGACGTAGGAGGTTGTGTAGAGGGCTATCATGGTGATGCAGCGAGGACTTTTGCAGTAGGAGAAATTTCTTCTGAGGCAAAAAAACTTATTGACGTAACTAAAGAAAGCTTTTTTGCAGGCATCGAATTTGCAAAACCGGGTTTCCGTATAGGAGACATTTCAGCTAATGTTCAGGTATTTGTTGAAAATAACGGTTTTTCCGTAGTTCGTGACTATGTTGGTCACGGGATAGGAAGTGCTTTGCATGAGGATCCTGAAGTTCCTAATTTCGGAACAGCAGGTAGAGGACCGCGACTTGTTCCTGGTATGACCATTGCAGTAGAACCAATGGTAAATATAGGTACGTATAAAGTCAACACCCTGTCAGATGATTGGACAGTGGTAACGGCAGACGGTAAATATTCAGCACATTATGAGAACACAATTCTCATTACAAATGATGGAGCTGAAATACTTACCAGGTGCTAATTGTTTTGAGGTGATGTTATTTTGGATTTCCGTGATGGTAATATAGTGTTGTCAAAGGCGGGAAGAGATAAGGATAACTACTTCGTTGTACTGAAAATTGTAGACGAAAATTTCGTTTTAATCGCAGATGGTGATATGCGAAAGGTAGATAATCCGAAACTAAAGAAATGTAAACATCTTGAGAATACTGGAAAAACATCTGAGAGAGTCTGCGAAAAACTAAGAGATGGCGTTCGTGTTACGAATCCTGATCTTTTGCGAGAACTTGCAGACTACAAGACTAACGTATAGGAGGATTTATTGTGGCGAAAGATGGAGTAATAGAGTTAGAAGGCATTGTGTCTGACGCTCTTCCAAATGCAATGTTTAAGGTAAAATTTGAAAATGGTCATGAGATTTTAGCTCATATTTCAGGAAAACTCAGAACCAACTATATAAGAATTTTACCGGGAGATAAGGTAACGGTCGAAATGTCGCCCTATGATTTAACCAAAGGGCGTATAACATGGAGAGCTAAATAATAAGCTAAAATAATCGCGAAAGCGAAAATCCCATGAAGGAGGTATTTACAATGAAAGTAAGACCCAGTGTAAAGCCGATGTGTGAAAAATGTAAAATAATTAAGCGCAAGGGTAAAGTAATGGTTATCTGTGAAAACCCAAAGCATAAACAAAAACAAGGCTGATTTATAGCAGTTGTAATTTTTTTCGGGAAGCGGCTACCGTATGAAAATACGGTTTTCCCGAAGTAGCTATAGATGAAAAACACTATAACAGGAGGTGCACAATCGCATGGCAAGAATTTCAGGCGTAGACTTACCCAGAGAAAAAAGAGTTGAAGTTGGCTTAACATACGTATATGGTATTGGCCTTCCAAGCTCTCAAAAAATCCTCGCTGAAGCTGGTATTAATCCTGATACAAGAGTTAAGGACTTAACAGAGGATGAAGTACAGAAGCTCAGAGAGATTATCGACAAAGATTATGTTGTTGAAGGCGATTTGAGAAGAAATGTTGCTTTAGACATTAAAAGACTTATGGAAATCGGCTGTTACAGAGGAGTAAGACATAGAAAAGGTCTTCCTGTAAGAGGTCAGAGAACCAAGACAAATGCGAGAACAAGAAAAGGTCCCGCAAGAACAATCGCTAACAAGAAGAAATAATAAAGGCTAAAATTAAAAGACCATATTCTTCGAAAGGAGGAACTATCTAAAATGGCAAAGGTTGCTAAAAGAAGTACCCGTAGAAAAGTTAAAAAGAATATTGAACGCGGTGCGGTTCACATTCGTTCAACATTTAACAATACAATTGTTACAATTACAGATGTAGCAGGTAATGCAATCAGCTGGGCAAGTGCAGGTGGATTGGGTTTTAGAGGCTCAAGAAAGAGCACACCTTTTGCAGCCCAAATGGCTGCTGAAACAGCTGCTAATGCTGCAAAAGAACACGGTCTTAAAACTGTTGAGGTTTTTGTTAAGGGCCCAGGTGCTGGTAGAGAAGCTGCTATCAGAGCTCTACAGGCTGCAGGTCTTGAGGTTACAATGATTAAAGATGTAACACCTATTCCTCACAACGGCTGCAGACCGCCTAAAAGAAGAAGAGTTTGATTTATATTTTTGGAAGATAGGAGGAAATACACATGGCAAGAAATATGCAACCTGTATTGAAAAGATGCAGAACATTAGGCATAGACCCTTCTGTTATGGGTATTGACAAAAAGTCAAAGAGAAACCCTAAACCTGCAAGAAGAAAGCAGAGCGAATACGGTCTCCAGCTTACAGAAAAGCAGAAGGTTAAGTTCATATACGGTATGCTTGAAAAGCAGTTCCGCAAATATTATGAAATGGCAGTTAAGATGCCTGGTATCACAGGTGAAAACTTACTCCAGATTTTAGAGTCAAGATTAGACAACGTAATCTTCAGACTTGGTCTTGCTAATACAAGAAGAGAATCAAGACAGATGGTAAGTCATGGTCACGTTCTTGTAAATGGCAAAAGACTTGACATTCCTTCATACCGTGTAAAGGTAGGAGATGTTATCACACTTAAAGAATCCACAAAGTCATCAGAAAGAATCAAGGACATTGTTGAAGCTAATTCAACAAGAGCCGTTCCGAAGTGGCTTGATATGGACAAGAATACTTTATCTGCTAAGGTTATCGCTTTAGCTGCAAGAGAAGATATTGACTTTGAGGTAGAAGAACATCTTATCGTCGAATTATATTCAAAATAATATCCATATTGTTTTGGTATATATTCGTATTACCCTTGGCTTTATGCGAGGTTCGCATATTAACCGAATAATTATGAGGGAGGGTTAATTTTATGTTAGAAATAGAAAAACCAAAAGTAGAGTGCGTAGAGTTAAGTGATGACGGAAAATACGGTAAGTTTATCGCAGAACCGTTAGAACGCGGCTATGGCACAACACTTGGTAACTCTTTAAGAAGAATGTTGCTTTCATCACTTCCCGGTGCTGCAGCTGTATCCGTTAAAATTGACGGAGTTTTACATGAGTTTTCAACAATTCCTGGCGTTAAAGAAGACGTTACAGAGATTATTTTAAACATTAAGCAGATTGCAGTTAAGCTTCATTGTGACACACCAAAAGTTGTGTATATCGAAGCTGAAGGCGAAGGTCTTATTACAGCAGGCGATATAAAGCTTGATTCAGATATCGAAATCTTTAATCCTGAACAAAAGATAGCGACTTTAAATAAAGATGCTAAACTCTATATGGAGATTACATTTGCTAAGGGCAGAGGTTATGTTTCGGCTGAAAGAAACAAGCAGCTTAATCAGAATATCATTGGTGTTATTCCGGTTGACTCTATCTATACACCTGTTCACAGAGTTAATTACTCTGTAGAGAACACACGTGTTGGTCAGGTTACTGACTATGATAAGCTCACATTGGAAGTTTGGACAGATGGTTCAATTACACCTGATGAAGCTGTAAGCTTAGCGGCAAAAATCATTAACGATCACTTGATGCAGTTTATTGATTTATCCGAAGAAGCAAAGAATGCAGATATTCTAATTGAAAAAGAAATCGGTCAGAAAGAAAAAGTGCTCGAAATGACAATCGAAGAGTTAGACCTTTCTGTTCGTTCTTATAACTGTTTAAAACGTGCAGGTATCAACACAGTTGAAGACCTCACAAACAGAACAGAAGAGGACATGGTTAAGGTTCGTAACTTAGGTCGTAAGTCATTGGACGAAGTTATCGGAAAGCTTCATGCACTTGGACAGTCTTTTGCAAAACGCGAAGACTAATTATATAAAATTAGGGAGGTTTTAAGATGCCGGGAACAAGAAAATTAAGTCGTCCTACAGACCAGCGTATTGCAATGCTTCGTGGTCTTACAACAGCATTACTCGCTAACGGCAAACTCGTTACAACAGTAGCAAAGGCTAAAGAAGTAAGATGCATCGCTGATAAGATGATTACACTTGGCAAAAAGAACACCTTACATTCAAGAAGACAGGCATTGTCTTATATTACGGATAAAGAGGTTGTTTACAAATTGTTTGAAGAAATCGCTCCTAAATATGCAGAACGCAACGGTGGCTACACAAGAGTTTTAAAGATGGGCCCCAGACGTGGTGATGCTGCCGAAATGGCAATTATCGAGTTGGTTTAATAGAACATATACAAGAAAGACTTTAAGATTATTCTTAAAGTCTTTCTTGTTTTTTATAGGAGTTTAAAATTGACTAAAAAAATATTTTGTGATACAATGTAATATAGTATAATTATAAATAAAGATGGAGGCTTTATATGGAGTACATTGTAGAAAAAACAAACGTAATTAACCCTGACATTAATTCACCTGAATGGGAAAAAGCAAAGCTAGGACATGTTGATAAAGAGCGCTGGGAAAAAGGTCTTTGCAAGAGTCCTGATACCACATTCAAGCTGTTGCGCGGACCCGAGGGCATATCTGTTTTGATGCACACAAATGAAAGTAATCTTCGTGCCGAAATAGACGAAGAAAACGGTGAAATTTGTTGTGATAGCTGTATGGAATTTTTTATAAAACCAAGCCCATGGGATGCAAGATATATTAATTTTGAGGTAAATCCTAAAGGCGTTATGCATGTTGGTATAGGAAGCGGCAGATTTGACAGAACTCTTATTTTTGAAGATAGGGCGACATTTGATGTTGTATCGATTGCAAAGGATGGCGACTGGACACTAAAGTATTATATTCCTGATAGCTTTATTAAGGAGTGGTACCCTGATTTAGAAAGGCTTTCAAGAGGGAACTCTTGCAATATTGTAAGAGCAAATTTTTATAAATGTGGAGGTGACACAGACCATCCGCATCTTGCTATGTGGTCTGAAATAGAAACAGAAAACAGTGACTTTCATGTTCCTGACTTTTTTGGAAGAATAGTTTTTTGATTTAAACTGATAATATAATATAATTAAACAAAAAGAGTGGAGAGTAAAAATGGCAAATAATATATGGCATGATATTTCACCAAGAAGAATTAAATCTGATGATTTCATATGTGTGGTCGAAATATCTAAAGGCAGTAAGAAAAAGTATGAGCTTGACAAGGAAACGGGATATATCATACTTGATCGAATTTTGTATACTTCAACACATTACCCTGCAAATTATGGTTTCATTCCAAGGACGTACGGTGATGACAACGACCCGCTTGATGTTTTGCTGATGTGCGCTGAGCCGTTAGAGCCAATGTCTTTAGTCCGCGCATATCCCATAGGCGTGATTACAATGGTTGACAATGGACGTTTTGATGAAAAAATTATAGCAATTCCGTTTCAGGACCCAAACTATAATCAATACACTGACATTGACCAACTGCCAACGCACATTTTTGATGAGATGAAGCACTTTTTTACAGTTTACAAAAATCTTGAAAATAAAGAAACTGCAGTTAATGAAGTGCAGGGCAAAGATGTAGCTGTGAAAATTATTGAAACTGCTATGGAAAATTATCTGGAGAAGTTTTGCAAATAAAAAATTACCACAGAGGAGATGCGTCCGATGCATAAAGAAAGCATAAAACAAGCTTTTAAGTTTTCTTTGGTAGGTATTTTTAATACAGCTGTTGATTATGCTGTTTTTTACATTATGTTGGCTTTCGTAAACGCGGATAAAGGTATTTCGCAAATTTTTGCAACGGCTGTTGCAATGTGCGGAAGCTACATAATAAATAAGTACTGGACATTTAATAATAGAGAAAAAAGCAATAAAAAACAAATCATAAAATTTGTAGCTACAAACATAGTATCTATGTGTTTTACAATAGTTTTTATGATACTATTCCACGATTTGCTGCACATACACGAATGGGCAAATACTGTTTTAGAAACTATCGGAATTACATACAGGCTAAACGGAGATATTGGAGTTATGTTTTGTAAGATTGTAGCATCTGTTTTTTCACTTGCTGTAAATTTTATAGGAAATAAATTCTGGGTTTTTGTTGGCAGTAAAGAAGAGTAGCTATGCGCGAAATACATATAAACGAAATAATAAAAGCAGTGAAGACGCTTTGCATTGATGATTGAACTCGACAAAGAGAATGAAAATCACCTCTACAGGGATTTGGAAACGGAACTTTTAGAAAAAATTAATAAAACAGTCATAGGACTCTAAGGATTTGGCGGAAACAATACGGCGTTAACCGTTAAAATTTTGACGTATCCTGTTCATATTACAGGACTCCCTTGTGCTGTAAATATCTATTGCAACGTTACAAGACACAAGACGAAAATTTTATAAAAGTATTAAAAGTTATTAAAAAACTGTTAAAAATCTGTTGATAATGTTGATAACTTCGCAAAAAATAAAAATATTATGTAAACCTCTATTGTTGACTTTAAGTTTTACTTGAATATTTATGTGAAACATTATATAATATAATGTGATATATACTGAACTTAGTAGAGTGCAAAATATTAGTTTTGACATCTGCGGGAATGGAGATTAAAATGAAAACAAAATACAAAAGAATCTTACTCAAAATAAGTGGCGAAGCCTTAGCGGGCGGCAAGGGTACAGGTCTTGATACAGATACTTTAAATGCAGTTGCTAAGGTTGTTAAAAAGTGCCATGAATCAGGGGTTGAAATCGCAGTAGTTGTAGGCGGCGGAAACTTCTGGCGCGGCAGACAGAGCGAAGATATGAACAGAACCCGTGCAGACCATATGGGAATGCTTGCAACAGTTATGAATTCACTTGCGCTTCAAAGTGCCTTTGAGTCAGCAGGAATCCCCACGAGAGTGCAAACTGCTATTGAAATGCGTCAGATTGCAGAACCTTACATCAGAGGCAAAGCGATGAGACATTTAGCTAAGGGCAGGGTTGTAATTTTTGGTTGTGGAACGGGAAATCCGTTCTTTTCGACAGATACAACTGCAGCACTTCGCGCTGCTGAAATAGAAGCTGATGCGATACTGTTGGCTAAAAATGTTGACGCAGTTTATGACAGCGACCCGGCAACAAACCCTGATGCTAAAAAGTTTGAAACATTAACCTTTAAAGAAGTATTAAACTTAGGTCTTAAGGTTATGGATTCGACAGCGACATCGCTTTGTATGGATAACGATATTCCGATTTTAGTATTTGGAATAGCAGAACCTGAAAACATTTTAAAGGTTTTAGGCGGAGAAAAGATAGGAACAGTAGTAAAAAATTAATATAGAAGGAGATTTTAGATATGTACGAAGACGTAAAAGCAAAAATGGATAAAGCAATATCTGCTATGGAATATGACTTTGCAGGTATCAGAGCAGGCAGAGCAAACCCTGCAATATTAGACAAAATAACAGTTGATTATTATGGTGCTCAGACACCACTTGCACAGGTTGGAACAATTTCAGTTCCGGACCCCAGACAGCTTTTAATTCAGCCATGGGATGCAAGCATCTTGCACGATATTGAAAAAGCAATTTTAGCTTCTGACTTAGGCTTAACACCTAACAATGACGGAAAAGGCATTAGACTTAATTTCCCTGCTCCTACAGAAGAGAGAAGAAAGGAACTTTCAAAGAATGTTTCAAAAAGAGCAGAAGAAGCAAAGGTAGTAGTTCGTAATGCGCGTCGTGACGCTATTGACGCTTACAAAACACAGAAAAAGAACGGCGAAATCACAGAGGACGATTTAAAAGGTGCAGAGACAGATATTCAGAAGATTACAGACCAGTACATCAAGGATATTGATGCTTTAGCAGAAAAGAAAACAGCAGAAATTATGGAAATCTGATTATTCGGGGTGAATTGAAATTTTTCGCTTATTTAAAAATAAAAAAGATGAAAAGTTAATATCCGAAATCGATAAAAACAACCTTCCGAATCACGTTGGTATAATTATGGACGGAAACGGAAGATGGGCAAAAAAACGTGGACTTCCGAGGAGTGCAGGACACAGAGTAGGAGCGGCTAATCTTAAAACTATTACCGAGTTTGCAAGTAAAATGGGTATAAAATATATTACTGCCTATGCATTTTCCACTGAAAACTGGAAACGTCCAAAAGAGGAAGTAGACGCTCTTATGAAGCTTTTGCTTGAATATTTAAAGGACAAAAAGCTGCTGGAGGGGAACGAAGTACGTGTTAAATTTATCGGTGACAGAAGCGTGCTGACAGATGAAATACGACAAGAAATGCAAAACGCAGAGGAAGAGTCAAAGGACAGAACACGTACAACACTTTACCTTGCTATAAACTATGGCGGTCAGCAGGAAATAACAAAAGCGCTAAAGTGTTTAGCTGAAAAAATTGAAGCAGGAAAGCTTTCATCAGAGGAAATTAACGAAGAACTAATAGGTGAAAACCTTTACACAGAAATTCCTGATGTCGACTTAATTATAAGACCGAGCGGTGAGTACCGCCTGAGTAATTTTTTACTATGGCAGTCAGCATATAGTGAATTTTGGTTTTCAAATATTAACTGGCCCGATTTTACAAAGGAAGATTTTACCCGTGCTATATTAGATTACCAGGAACGTAATCGTCGTTTTGGCGGGGTATAACAGGAGGACGATATGTGGTCTTTAGTCAGGACAAGAATAATAAGTGCTGTGGTTTTGGTAGCTGTAGTTTTGATAGCACTGTTTTTAGTCCCTGCTTTTGGTGTGTCAATTATTGTAAGTGGTATTACATACGTTGTGATGTATGAGCTTACAAAGGTTTTTGACTTAAAGGAAAAGCGTTTTTTAACAGCAATAAACTTTATATTTGCAACAGTATTTATGGTTCTTTTAAATATTGATTCTTTGGAATTGCTCGGTTTGTTTATAGTATTATACATAATATCACTTTTATCGTGTGCCATAATAGATAACGAAAGAGTAAAATTTTTAGATGTATGCTCTTCGGTATTTTTAGTGTTTTATTCAGTGGTACTGCTAATTCATTTAGCACTTATCAGAAGAATGGATAATGGTATAGCACTTATTATTCTGGCATTAATCGGCGCATATGTAACAGACACGGGTGCTTATTTTACGGGTATAACATTAGGAAAGCATAAGCTTATTGAAAAGGTAAGCCCTAATAAGACGATAGAAGGTGCTATCGGTGGAATTTTGGCTACATTTTTTGGATTTTTAATCTATGGTGTAGTTATGAAAATTTCAGGACACGAAGTCAACTTTTTACCTCTTTTGATTTTATCTGTACTTTGTGCAGTTGTTGCACAACTCGGTGATTTGTCAGCATCTGTTATGAAGAGAAGCTTTCAGGTTAAGGATTTTGGCAATATTATCCCAGGTCACGGTGGTATAGTTGACAGAGTGGATTCGTTGATGTTTGTTGCACCTTTAATATATCATTTTATCACATTCTTACCCGTAGTTAAGTAGGAGAACGATATGAAAAATGTAGTCATATTAGGTTCAACGGGTTCTATAGGAACCCAGAGTCTTGAGGTTATTGAAGAAAAGCCCGACTTTTCGGTTACGGCAATCTCGGGAAATTCAAACATTGACCTTTTAGAAAAACAAGTAAGAAAATTCAAACCAAAATTTGTTGCTGTACCTGATGAATACAGAGCAAACGAACTTGGTATAAAAATAAAAGATACATCTACTAAAGTATTGTCCGGCAAAGAAAGTTTAGAAGAAATAGCATCTCTTCCTGAAGCGGATACAGTAATTACAGGCATTGTCGGAATAGCAGGTCTTCTGCCGACTATATCTGCGGTAAAAAGCGGTAAAAGAATAGGACTTGCTAACAAAGAAACGCTAGTCACTGCAGGAGATATCGTAATTGAAACTGCAAAAAAAACAGGAGCCGAAATCATTCCAGTTGACAGTGAGCACAGTGCGATATTTCAATGTATGGCTGCCCGTGTAAATGATAAAAATTACGATGAAGAGCTAAAGAGAATAATACTTACTGCATCGGGCGGGCCATTTTTTGGAAAGAGTATAGATGACCTTAAAAACGTTACAAAAAAGGAAGCTCTTTTGCACCCCAACTGGTCAATGGGCGCAAAAATAACGATAGATAGTGCCACCTTGATGAACAAGGGACTAGAGGTGTTAGAGGCAAAGAGCCTGTTTTCAGTTCCGTTATCTAAGGTGGATGTGTTAGTTCACAGACAAAGCATTGTTCACTCTATGGTTGAGTTTTCGGATAATGCCGTAATAGCACAGCTTGGCACACCGGATATGAAATTGCCCATACAATATGCTCTGACATATCCTGAAAGGCTTTCTATGGTTGGTAACAAACTCGACCTGACAAAAAAGTGCTTAACCTTTGAAAAAGCAGATACAGATACGTTCAAGTGCTTAGCTTTAGCATACAGAGCAGGAGAACAGGGCGGTACAATGCCAACTGTCTTAAATGGTGCTAACGAAGCGGCTGTAGCTTTGTTTTTAGAAGATAAAATAGGTTTTTTAGATATTGGCAATATTATAGAAATGGCACTTGATGAGCACAAAAACATAAAAGAGCCTAGTATTTTTGATATTTTACAAGCAGATGCTTGGGCACGAGAATATGCTGCAGACAATCTACATAAACTAAAGTGATTAAATTAAACCCTTATATGTTAAATATAAGGGTTTGACGTATTTTATATGAATGCTTGGAAAGGGAGTTTATGAACGTAGTTTTAACAGCGCTTTTGGCAATTATAATATTTGCAGTTTTGATTTTTGTTCACGAATTAGGGCACTTTATAGCGGCAAAAGCCCTGGGTGTTAAGGTTATTGAATTTTCACTTGGTATGGGACCAAAAATCGTGAGCAGACTGTGGGGAGAAACGATATATTCTCTCCGGTTGTTCCCTATTGGCGGATTTTGTTCTATGGAAGGCGAAGACCAAAAGGTGGAAAGCAAGCGTTCTTTTTCTTCGAAAAAACCATGGAAAAGATTTATCATATTAGTTTCTGGTGCGTTTATGAATATTTTGCTTGGATTTGTTCTTTTAGTTGGAATAAATGCAGCCGCAGACGGTTTTGTTGAGCCAAAAATAGATAGAGTAGTATCATCAAGCGCAGCAGAAGAATCCGGTCTTCGTACGGGTGATAAAATCGTTCGTGTAAATGGCAGAGCTATAAATATAATGGAAGACTTTTCGTGGGAAATTTCTAACAACAAAAATCCTGACGCACGTCTTGATCTAGTTGTAAAAAATGACGGTCAAAAGCGAAAAGTATCAGTTACACCTAAGGAAATTGACGGCAATAAAACTTACGGAATTATACTCATAACTCGTGAAAATTCATTTTTAAAATCTATTGAGAATTCATTTTTTAAAACAGTATTTTACTCACGTGTTGTGATTGATTCATTACTTGATTTAATAACCGGAAAGGCATCTTTTTCTCAGGTGTCAGGTCCGGTTGGAATAGTGCACGAAATAGGAACAGCTGTAGAATCAGCAAAGCAAACGGGCATATCGGGATTAAGGTCATTAATATCGCTTGCGGTGCTTTTAACTATAAATTTAGGTGTATTTAACTTATTACCTCTTCCTGCGCTTGACGGAGGAAGAATACTTTTTGTAATCATTGAAATATTAGCAGGAAAACCTGTACCTATAGAAAAAGAGGCGATAGTTCATTTTATAGGTATCGTCTTTTTACTCACTCTTTCGATAATTATTGCGTTTAAGGATATTTTTACTATTTGGTAGGTGAAGATTATGGGAAAGATAAAAGTTCTTTCAAAAAACGTATCAGATAAAATTGCAGCAGGTGAAGTAGTAGAGCGGCCAGCGTCTGTAATAAAGGAATTTTTGGAAAATTCTGTTGATGCTGGTGCTACTGTCATCACAGTTGAAATAAAAAATGGCGGCATAAAGTATATGAGGGTAACGGATAACGGCTTTGGCATGTCGTATGAAGACGCTAAAAATTGTATTCTTCGCCATGCGACGAGCAAAATTTCTACCGAAGATGATTTAAATCGTATTGCGACATTAGGATTTCGCGGAGAGGCACTTTCGTCAATTGCTGCGGTTTCAAAGCTTGAAATATATACAAAGACAAAGGATGACGAGGTGGGCACATATATGATTGCTCATAACGGAGAAATACTTGATATCACCGACGCAGGTTGTCCTGATGGTACAACCATTTTAGTGCGCGAACTTTTTTGCACAGTGCCTGCAAGGATGAAGTTTTTAAAAAAGGACTACACCGAGGCAGGATACATAGAAGATATTGTGGCACGTCTTGCGCTGTCTCATCCTGAAATCTCTGTTAAATTAATAAATAATGGAAAAGAAGTAATTTTTACACCCGGGGATAACAAATTATCGTCGGCAATTTATGCTGTTTACGGAAGAGAAATAAAAGATGCTATGGTCGAATGTGACTATAACGAGGGCGGAGTGAGGGTTTTTGGTATGTGCGCCAAAGCATCAGCTGCACGTGCTAACCGCAATATGCAAAACTTTTTTGTAAATGGAAGATATATAAAAAGTGCTCTTTTGTCACACGCAGTAGAAGAGGCGTATAAAAATGAACTGATGGTAAAAAAATTTCCCGCGTGTGTTTTAAATATTGAAATATCCCCTGAAATGGTTGATATAAACATTCACCCGACAAAGCTTGAGGCAAAATTTGCTGACGAAAAAGCAGTATATCACGCAGTTTATTGGGCGGCAAAAAATGCACTTTATAAAAAGGCATATGTTCCCAAGGTTGATGATGTTAAAGTCTCACAGACTACGTTTACGCGTCCGAAACCAGAGGTAGTAAAGGAAATATTTAAATCAACACCTGATATAAAACCAAAAGAAATGAAAATTGATTTTTCAAAAGTAACACCGATAGTACATAAAGAGCCACCAAAAACAGAACAGGCAAAAATCAGTTTTGGAGAAAATACATATAAAGCTCCCGAGCGCATACCAGAGGAAAAGGTAACAACTGAAAAAGTAAAAGAAAAGGAAGAGATTGGTTTTAATCAAAAAGAGGAAGTTTACGCAGAGGAAAAACCGATATTTAAAATTTGCGGACAAGTCTTTAACACATACATAATAGTAGAAAAAGACGGCAAAATGCTGATGGTTGACCAACACGCGGCCCACGAAAGATTAAGATATGAAAAGCTGCTTTTGCAGTATCGGGAAAGAAATATAGTGACGCAGATTCTTTTGATGCCGGAAATTGTGAGCCTTACTGCTAATGAATATTCTGTGTTTTGCGAAAATATGGCGGCAATGAATGATTTGGGCTATGTATGCGATATGTATGGCGAGAGGGAAATTATCGTTCGTGAAATCCCAATGGAAGCAGAAGGTGCTGATGTTTCAGAAATAATTTTTGAGCTTCTTGAAATGTTTAATGCAAACCGTAAAAATATAGATGATGATTTAGCGGCGAAAATGCTCTATAGAATTGCTTGTCGCGGCGCAATAAAAGCAAATAAGGAGCTAAACGAAAAAGAGATTAACACCTTATTAGAGGATGTTTTTAGTTTAGAAAATATCAATACCTGTCCGCACGGCAGACCGATAACAATAGAATTTACAAAAGAATTTATCGAAAAACAATTTAAAAGGATAGTTTAAATGAATAAGGTTATTGTAATTGCAGGGCCTACAGCGACGGGAAAGACTGCCCTTTCTGTAAGACTGGCAAAAGAACTCGGTGGTGAAATAATATCTGCCGATTCTATTCAAATTTACAAAAAACTGGATATTGGAAGCGCAAAGCCGACAGAAGAAGAAAAAGAGGGCATTATTCATCATCTGATGGATTTTGTAGAGCCGGATGGCTCATATTCTGTAGCTGATTACGTAAAGGACGCAAAGGAAATATTAGATGATATTCTGCGTCGTAAAAAAGTACCGATAGTTGTAGGGGGTACAGGTCTTTATATTTCATCTTTAGTTGATAACGTCAATTTTTGCGAAAATAGCGGGGACGAGTCTGTTCGTATAAGATTAAATGAAGAGCTAAAAAAATTAGGACCCGACGCTATGCACAAACGATTAAAAGAGATTGACCCAACGTCTGCTGACGCCATTCATCCCAACAACACAAAACGAGTAATAAGAGCGCTTGAAATTTTTGAAATAACAGGAAAGACAAGAACAGAGCAGGAAAAAGCATCAAAACAAAACAAATCACCGTACGAATTTTACCTAATCGGGCTTAATTGCGCACGAGAAATTTTATATGAGCGCATAAACCTGCGAGTTGATATTATGATTAAAAATGGGCTTTTTAAAGAGGTTAAAGAGCTCATTTCATCAGGAATCAAAAAAGAATCCCAGTCTATGCAGGGCATAGGATACAAAGAAGCAGTTATGGCACTAAATGATGAAATAACAGAAGAAGAAAGTATCGAATTGATAAAGAAAAATAGCAGAAACTACGCAAAACGTCAGCTTACCTGGTTCAGACGCAGTAAGTATAAATGGTTTGACTGTACAGATGATAATTTATATGAAAAGGTACGCACATACATTGGAGAAAAAATATGAATGAATTAGATGCATTCCGTGGCACTGTAGATGAAATCATATATATAAACGAAGACAACGGCTACGCGATTTTTGATTTAGAAGACAATGACGAAGGGTTAATTACCTGCGTAGGAACTGTGCCTTATATTAAGTGCGGCGAAATATTGATGGTATGTGGCAAATGGGTAAACCATCCAAATTATGGTCAACAGTTAAAAATAGAATATTTTGAAAGAATTGAGCCTGAAACAAAAGATTCTATATTGGCTTACTTATCATCAGGAATTGTAAAGGGGATAGGAAAAAAAACAGCAGAGCGTATAGTTGAATTATTTGGGGAAGAGTCGCTTAAAGTGATAGCAGACACTCCCGAGCGCTTGTCAATTATTAAGGGAATTTCCCGTGAAAGAGCAATAAAAATTAACGAAAGCTATATGAATGTCTATGACAAAGAAAAGCTGATTATGTTTTTGCAAAAATTCAACATTTCTTTAGAATATGCTATTAAGGTCTATGATATTTTAGGCAAAAATTCAGTTGAAAAAATAAAAGAAAACCCCTATATTTTGTGCGAAAGAATAAAAGGAATAAGTTTTAAAACAGCAGACAGAGTGGCGTCGTTATCAGGCACGGATAGGAATAATACTGACAGAGTAAAAGCGGGAATAAAGTACATACTGACACATTTTGCAATAAGTGAGGGGCATACATACCTGCCTAAAGATACGCTGATTCTTTATGCTGTCAAGATGCTTGGAATCGATAAAAATGATGCAGAAAATAGTCTGACAAAGCTACTCTTTGAGCATCAGCTTGTGGTGAAAAAAACACATGACGGACAAGATGCAATATTTTTGCCCGCGCTTTTTAGTGCAGAAAAGATTATATCAGAATGTATAGCAAAAATATGTAAAAATGTTTTAGATAATGCGCATGACAAAAAAATAAATAACGAAATTAAACAGATAGAAAAAGAAGACGGTATTGTTTTAGCCGAAAAACAAAGAGAAGCAGTTATGCGCGCCCTTTCCTCAGGTGTTACTGTAATAACGGGTGGACCGGGAACAGGAAAAACAACAACCATAAACTTTATAATAAAGCTTTTTGAAAAAAGAGGCAAAAAAATTGCCCTGTGTGCCCCTACGGGAAGAGCTGCAAAAAGAATGACAGAACTGTGCAATAAAGAAGCAAAAACCATACACAGACTGCTCGAGGTAGGCTATACTGAAGACGATGCGTTAAGAGAATACTCTCGCATAAATCAAGAGCCTTTAGAAGAAGATGTAATCATAGTCGATGAGGTCAGTATGGTTGATGCCATTTTAATGAGCTCGTTGATTTCTTCTGTAAGATATGGCGCCAGGATTATTCTAGTCGGTGATTCTGACCAGTTGCCGTCTGTTGGTGCAGGTAATGTTTTAGCTGATATAATAGACAGCAGCCTGGTTTCTACTGTTGCCCTTGACACAGTATTTCGCCAGGCAGAAGAAAGTATGATAGTAGTAAATGCGCATAAAATAAACGAAGGAGAGTATCCTGTATTAAATGTGCGCGATAAGGACTTTTTCTTTGTCGAAGCAGAAAATATTGATACAACTTATGAAAAATTGCTCGACTTAGTTTATAAAAGACTACCTAGCGCATATAACCTTGACAGTTTTTCTGATATACAGGTTATAACCCCGACAAAAAAAACAAATGTGGGCGTTTTTGCGCTAAATAGCGGTTTGCAGGAAATTTTAAATCCTAAAGATAAAAAGAAACAGGAAAGAGTTTTTCAAAACAGAATACTTCGATGTGGCGATAAAATAATGCAGATTAAAAACAATTATGACTTAAAGTGGAAAAGACAGAATGACGAGGGTTATGGTGTTTACAATGGTGATATCGGAATAATATCTGATGTAAAGCCAACGTCAATAACAGTGACATACGATGACGGAAAAATAGTAAACTATGAAAACTCACAACTCGAAGAATTAGAACTTGCCTATGCTATAACCGTTCATAAGAGTCAGGGAAGCGAGTTTGACACAGTTTTGATGCCGATTTTTTCGGGAACGGAAAAGCTATTTAGCAGAAACCTGCTCTATACCGCCATAACACGAGCTAAAAATAGGGTGGTTTTAGTGGGGCAAAGAGCAGCACTTTTTAAAATGATTGATAACGATTACGAGGCGAGGAGATTTTCGTATCTTAAGGAGCTTTTAGAGAATGAACAATATCCAGTATGATTATATTGAAAATTACATAAACAAAACGCACAAAGAAGAGGACGAGTTTTTAAAAGGACTTCGTGAGTATGCAAAGGAAAATCACATTTATATTGTAAAGCCGCAGGTTGAAAGGCTAATCGCAGTGCTTATGTCAATGCTAAAACCCAAAAAAATTCTTGAGATAGGAACAGCTATTGGCTATAGCTCAATGCTTATGCTAAAGTATGCGGGGGATGATTCTTTCGTGACGACGATTGAGCGTGATGAAGAAGTTTTGCTGACCGCAAAGGAAAATATAAAATCACGCGGGATAGAAGATAGAATCCGTTGTATTTTTGGCGACGCTACAGAGGTTTTAGAAAATTTAAGCGGTGAGTACGATTTTATATTTATAGATGCCGCTAAGGGTCAGTATCGTGACCACTTTGAAAAGAGTCTTAAGCTAATAAAATCTGGCGGCGTGATTTTGACTGATGATGTTTTGTACTTTGGCATGACGGCAAGTGATAAATTTATGGTAAAAAAACACGACACAATAACAAAAAAACTTCGTCAGTATCTGGACTTTTTATGTCATGACGAACGATTTGAAACAAATATTTTGCCAATTGGCGATGGTGTGGCAATAACATACGTAAAGTAGGAGATAAAAATGTACGTAATTTTAGGAATAGGAAACCCTGGAAAAAAATATGATCGAACAAGACATAATATAGGCTTTATTGCAATGGACTATATGGAGTCAAAATATGGCATTAAGATCAATAAGATAAAGCATAAGGCGCTAATAGGAGAGGGGAATATAGCAGGAGAAAAAGTGGTCTTAGTAAAGCCACAGACATATGTTAATCTATCAGGCGAAAGCCTTCGTGAGATTTGCGCATTTTATAAAATTGCCCCACAAGAAGTTATCGTAATTCACGATGATGTTTCGCTCGAAGTGGGAAAGATAAGAATAAGAAAAAAAGGCTCAGATGGTGGTCATAATGGAATAAAATCTATAATTTATCAGTTGAAAAGTGATGAATTTATAAGAATTAAATTAGGAGTCGGCAAGCCGCCTGAAAATTTTGATTTGGCAGATTGGGTTTTAGGCAAATTTTCAAAAGAAGAGATAAGCCATATGTCGGCTGCGGTTGATGCTGTCGTAGAAGACGCAATACCGATGATACTGCGTAAAAATCTAGATGCTGCAATGAACAGCTTTAACGGAAAGGTATACTAAATGCTATTACAAAAAGCGGCAAAAAAAATAGGAGTATTTAACGAAATAATAAAACTATCAGGCAAAGGTGCAAAGAATGTAGTAGGATTAACACGTCCTGCAAAAGTACATTTTGCCGCATTTTTGTGCCTGGAGTTATCATCTCAGGGGCTATATGTTACTGACAGTGACTATGAGGCGAAGAAAATTTCAGATGAGCTTATGTATTATTTAGAGGATGGCGTATATTACTATCCGTCTAAAGAGCTTGAATTTTACAAAGCCGATGCAAAAAGCCACGAGCTTTTAAATCAGCGTCTTGAGGTAATAGAAAAGCTGGCGTTTGCTGATAGAAAAAACACAATAACCGTTATGTCACTTGATGCATTGCTGCAGTTTACGGTTGATTTAAATTCTTATAAAGAAAGCGTAATTAATTTATCTGTAGCCGATGAAATATCAATAGATGACCTGGCAGAAAAACTGGTAAATCTCGGATATGTAAGAGAAGATACAGTAGAGGGCAAGGGGCAGTTTTCCATTCGCGGCGGCATTGTAGATGTTTTTGCACCTGCCATGGAAAACCCGATAAGAATCGAGCTTTTTGGTGATGAAATTGACTCAATCCGTCAGTTTGATGTATTCACCCAGGTTTCGGTAGAAAATGTTATGAAAGCATCAATTTCTGCAGCTAATGACTCTTTTGCAAAAAAGAGCGAAGAAACATCTGTTTTAGACTATTTTGATGATAATGCATACGTTTTCTTTGATGAGCCGCAAAGGATTTCAGAAAGATATGATGGTCTTAAGTGGGATATTGAAGAAACTGTCAAGGCGCTGGCAGAAGATAATGAGAACTTTATATTTAAAGAAAAATACATTCATGATTACTTTGATATTTTGAAAAAACTCCTAGAGCATCCATTTATCGGTATGCAGGAATTGCCTTTTCCTTGCCGTGACTACAGACCAATGTACGAGAAAAACATAACAGTCGGCGACATGGGAAAAACTCTCGGTGAAAGGGAGAGATTCTACGAAGAAGTCCGTGAGTTTTTAAAAGGCGGATATACTGTGATTTTCAGTGCAGGTGACGATGCACGAAAAAAATTGTCAGACGACCTTTGTGCAAAAGGTTTTAGCATAAACGAAAAAGATACAATTTTAAAAAGTAAGATAAACTTTGCAAAGGGTGGACTTGTACACGGTTTTTATTACGAAGAAGAAAAAATTGCAATATTTGGCGAAGAAGAAATATTCGGAAAAGCACCAAAGAAAAGGGGCAGACGAAAAAAACTTGATTCGGCCAGTAAAATCCGTGACTTCAACGATTTGGATATCGGAGATTATGTGGTACACCATACACACGGTATAGGTCAGTATTTAGGACTCGACACCCTGGAGGTAGAGGGGCAGCGCAGAGATTATTTAAAAATTAAATATAATGGCGATGACTTTTTATATGTACCGACATCGCAGCTTGATATTTTGCAAAAATATGTTGGAAAAGAAGGCACCATCAGACTCAATCGTATGGGTGGGGCTGATTTTGCACGTCAAAAGAAAAAAGTAAAGGCATCAACCCAGGAGCTTGCGCGTGAACTTGTCGCTTTATATGCTGCAAGACAAAATGCAAAAGGCTATGCTTTTTCGCCCGACACTGAATGGCAAAAATCGTTTGAAGAAGCCTTTCCTTATGTTGAAACAGAGGACCAGCTAATCAGTATAGCAGAGATTAAAAAGGATATGGAAAGCACGCGCAGTATGGACAGACTCCTTTGTGGAGATGTCGGCTACGGCAAGACAGAAGTAGCACTTCGTGCCGCATTTAAGGCAGTTATGGACTCAAAACAGGTCGCGGTTTTAGCACCTACTACTGTTTTGGTTATGCAGCATTTTAATACGTTTTGTGAGAGAATGAAAAAATATCCGATTACAATTGCAGAAATTTCAAGATTTAAAACAAAAAAAGAACAGGCAAAAATTATAAAACAACTAAAATCTGGCGAAATTGATATAATTATAGGCACACACAGACTTTTGGGAAACGATATTGAGTTTAAGGATTTAGGACTTTTGGTGGTAGATGAAGAGCAACGCTTTGGTGTAAAACATAAAGAAAGAATTAAAGAGATTAAAAATAATGTAGATGTCTTAACTCTTTCAGCAACTCCCATTCCAAGAACACTTCATATGTCCATGATAAACATCCGAGATATGAGCGTTTTAACAGAGCCGCCTGAAAATCGTTTTCCAGTAAGAACTATAGTTATGGAAAAAAATGATGGCGTTTTAGCTGATGCTATAAGACGAGAACTCTCCCGTGGCGGACAGGTTTATTATATACACAACAGAATTGCAAGTATAGCATCTTGTGCTAAAAAAATACAGGACGCTTTTCCTGATGCAAAGGTAGCCTTTGCCCACGGCGAAATGGACGAAGATAGCCTAGAGAGCATTATGATGGATATGTCAAATGGCGAAATAGATGTTTTGGTCTGCACAACAATTATAGAAACGGGACTAGATATTCCTAATGTAAACACTATAATTATAGAAGATGCAAACAAAATGGGACTTTCTCAGCTATATCAGTTAAAGGGCAGAGTAGGAAGAAGCTCAAGACGTGCTTTTGCATATTTCACCTACAGACCTGACAGAGTCTTAAATGAAGTTGCAGCAAAAAGACTTCGCGCAATCAAAGAATTTACAGAGTTCGGCTCGGGCTTTAAAATTGCTATGAGGGATTTAGAGATAAGAGGTGCGGGAAATATTCTGGGCGCCGAACAACACGGGCACATAGACACAGTCGGATATGATATGTACTGTGAGCTTTTGGCTCAGAGTGTGGGTGAGCTTACGGGCGAGGCGCCAAAAGAAAGCTGGCAGCCTAATATTGATATCAATGTGGAGGCATATATTCCGCCCACTTTTGTAAAAAATCATTCTACAAGGCTTGATATTTACAAAAAAATTGCATCAATAGAAAACGAAGAGGACAAACTTGATGTAGAAAGTGAAATTTGTGACCGCTTTGGAGACTTGCCTAAGGCAGTAGAAAATCTTATCAAAATAGCCGAGATAAAATATCTGGCAAAAGATGCACATATATCAGAGGTCACATTAAAGGACAAAAATATAATATGTTATTTTAAAAATGATATGGATATACGTGCTGTCTCTGGTCTTGTTGACGTTTATGGAAAGAGATTTTTTCTGTCTGCAGGAATTTCGCCGCATATGGTATTAAAACCAAAGCTGTCAGGATGCGACGATATATTGGAAACTGTTAAAAATTTACTCAAAGAATACAATAAACTATTGCATACTGACAGAATTTAGTGTATAATATACTCGATTACAATTATAAAAGGAGTGTTTTTGTTGAAAGGATTTAAATCAGCAATTAAATGGATTGCTGCTATCGTGATAATATGTGTTGTAGCAGTATTTTTAGCGAGTATTAACGGACTTAATGTAAGTCGCACTGTTATTTCGGTTAATGGCAGCGAAATATCAGAGGAAGAATATAAGTTTTATGTAGAAGTAATGAAGATGCAGGTGCTCAGCCAGGAGGGCGCTGTAGATGAAGCAGCAGCAACTGAGTTTTTGAAAAATGGTATGGTTGAAGGAAAGATTGCATCCGACTATATTAAAGAAGAAGCCTTAAAGCAGGTTTTAAGAAACGAAACTGCTGTTGTTAAGGCAAAAGAAGCAGGCATTAAACTAACAGAAGAAGAAATAAATGCAGCACGCTCTGCAAATGTAGATGACGAAACTTTAAAAATGTATAACATAAGCAAGCATACATATGCTGACATTATGGAAAAAACAACACTTGTAAGCAAGTATTATGATGAGCTTTCAGCTGATGGAGAAAAGTTTGTTGCAGGAGACGAAGAAATTTTTGCGAAATTAGATGAAGAGTATGCTTTAGTTCAGCATGTTTTAATCCAAAACAAGGCTGAAGGAGCACAAACAGTTGACGAAGCCTATGCTGCTGAAGCTAAGAAAAAAGCTGAGGATGTTTTGGCAAAGGCTAAACAAGGTCAGAATTTTGCAAAGCTGATTGAAGAATATAACGAAGATCCGGGTATGGAATCAAATCCCGAAGGTTACCTTATAACAAAAACAGGCAGCACTCTAGATGGACAGAGCCAGATGGTTCCATCATTTACACAAGGAGCATTTGCGGTTAAACCTGATGAGGTAAATCCAAAGCTTGTAGAGAGTGATTACGGCTGGCATATCATCAAAAGAAGCAAAATCACAGAAGCAAATGATAACTATATCACAATTATGGAAAATATTGAAAGCAGCTTAAAATATGAAAAGTTTGAAGAATATTTAGACTCAATGACTGCTGAACTTAACGTGGTTAAGAAGGATAATATCCTAAACAGAATAAAGGTTAAGTATTAATTCATAAGGCTGTGGCTAAGCTACAGCCTTTTTGTATAAATTTGCCCTTTAGTGAATAAGTTTTAAAAAAAGGCTTATAAAGGGTGGATGTATATGTTGTTTGTATTTAAAAAAAGCAAAGTCATAATAGCATTCGTATTGACTGTGATTTTGGTATTTGCACTAGGGGTTTTAAAGGAAAATATTTCTGATACGAAGCAAACTTTTCTGCCTACTGAGGGAAAAACTATAATTATTGATGCCGGTCATGGTGCACCTGACGGAGGGGCAGTAGGTGATACGGGTGTTTTAGAAAAAGATTTAAATTTGGCTGTTGCAAAGGCTCTGCAGAAATTTTTTGAATCTAACGGAACACAGGTTTTGCTCACTCGTTCTGATGATAATGGAATTTATGATATAGATGGCAGCATAAAAAGTAAAAAAATCTCAGATATTAAAAACCGTGAGGAATTTATTAAAGAATCTGATGCTGAGCTTTTTATAAGCATCCATATGAATAAGTTTGGGCAGAAAGAATATAGCGGACCACAGGTGTTTTTTTCGCGAAATAACGAAAAGAGTGAGTTGCTTGCAAAATGTATACAAAAAAGCATGCTAGCAGCACTTAATCCCGAAAACAGGCGCGAAATTAAAAAGGCTGACGATGGTATATACCTTTTAAAGACAGCACAAATACCTGCAGTTTTGGTTGAGTGTGGATTTTTGTCAAACTCCAAAGAGGAACAAATGCTAAAGGACGAAAAATATCAAAGACAACTTGCGTGGTCAATGTATTGCGGAGTTATAGAATACTTTAACGAAAAATAAGGAGTGATAAGGGTGAAAAAAAACAGATTGAAACACATGGACTTAATACCGATTTTAATAGTTGCTTTTTTGCTTTTTAAATTGGTGTTTTCTGCGAATGTTTCTATAGCATGGGCATTTGATGCCGTGTATTCATGTGTGGCATATTTTATTTATGGATTTATTATTGCGTATTTTTTAAACCCGTTAGTTTCCAAAATTGAAAAAAGAGTAGTTAAAGAAAGTGACAGTGAGAAAAAACGAAGCACCATAAGAACGATAATTATTGCCACTGTGTTTTTAGTTGTTATAGGTCTTATTGCGGTATTTTTTATTAATATCATTCCTGCTATTGTAGATGCGGCAAGGGATTTTGTAGAGAACTTCCCTAAATATCTGGCGAATTTTCAGAATTGGATAAACGGCACTTTTGCATTTTTAAACCCTGATGTTACGGAAAGATTGAATGTCATTCTTTCACAAATAGCAAACTCTGTAACAAGTTGGGCGGCGGCAAAGCTTGACGTAGAAAAGGTTGGCGGAGTTTTATCAACAGCTGTGTCCGGCTCTGCTAAATTTATATTAAACTTTGTTTTTGGTATAGTTGTTTCGATTTATTTTCTGCATGGAAAAGAGCAAATCATAAAACAGATAAAGCAATTTATATATGCACTTTTCAGCAATGAAAGGGCAGAGAACATACTTGAGTGTGGAAGAAAAATCAACAAGATTTTCTATGACTTTATTTTAAGTAAGATAGTTCAGGCGTTTGTAATATTTATACTAGGACTCATAGTATTAGCGCCTTTAGGAATACACTTTGCACCGATTATAAGCCTGCTACTTGCTGTCACAAATATGATTCCGTATATTGGACCATGGATAGGAAGTGTTCCTTGTGTTGTATTGCTTCTTTTGTATAGTCCTGTTCAGGCTTTGATTCTGTTAGCATTTATTTTAGGCATGCAGATACTCGATAATGTGTTAATCGGTCCGAAAATAACATCTGACAGAGTAGGTATCAGTCCGCTTTTGGTTATAGCCGGTGTTGCAATAGGCGGAACATTTGGTGGCGTCATTGGTATGTTTATAGGAGTGCCTGTAGTCGCAGTTGTAAAGCTCGTTTTTTATGATGGTTTTATAGAGAAAAGATTAAAAGAAAAAAATCTTGACATTGAAAAGTAAAAAAAATTAAAAAAACTGTTGCAAATCTAAATAAAATGTGTTATAATCTCAATGTTGTATTCTGAAATTGTATGTTTTTTACTTAAAATACAACATTTAAACAGTTATCTATTAGTTCGAAAGAGGTGAAATATATGAAACAGGGTATCCATCCAGATTACAAGCAGACAACAATCAAATGTGCTTGTGGTGAAGTAATCGAGACAGGTTCAACAAAGGAAAACATCACAGTTGAAATTTGTTCAAAATGCCATCCTTTCTTCACAGGTAAGCAGAAGCTTGTTGATACAGGCGGCCGTGTTGAAAAATTCAGAAAGAAATTTGGTCTTAAAGGCGAATAATTTTTCATTAGTTCAACTTGTTTGGAGGTGTAGTAGGCTATGTGGCTTACAGTAGTTCGTATAATACATTTAATATTATCTTTAATATTGATTGCTGTTGTTTTATTGCAGTCAGGTAAGGCTCAGGGTCTTTCAGGTGCTATAGCAGGTGGTTCTGAAACATTCTTCGGAAAGAATAAGGGCAGAACAATTGATGCCATTTTATCTAAGTGGACATCTGTTGTTGCTATTGCATTTTTGGCAACCTCTATAGCGTTGTTCTTAATGTCTTAAAGATATTTTCAAACTATGCGAATTATAAAAGCCATTCCATATGGAATGGCTTTTGTTATTTTGTTTAAAATATAACAAGAAGCGGGGTGAAATGTTTGACGAAAGAGGAAAAAGTACTTGCATTTATAAATAATGAAATGAAATTGCCGCTAAAGCCTGAAGAAATAGCAGTTATGTTGTCCGTTACCGAAAGTGATAGGGCAGAATTTTACATGCTTTTGGATATGTTGGTTAAAGATAATATGGTGATAAAAACAAAGCGCGGGAAAATAGCATCATTATCATCACAAAATCTTGCATGCGGAAAATTTTTAGGAAATGAACGTGGTTTTGGCTTTGTTGAAACAGAAGATGAAAAGGACATATTTATACCGGCTGACAAAGCATGCGGCGCTCTTTACGGAGATGTGGTTTTGGCACGTATCACAAGCGAGGCAACAGATGACAGACGACAAGAGGGCGAAATAATAAAGATAGTAAAAGACACAGAGCAAAAGATTGTAGGACGTTTTCAGCGTGTGGGCGAAAATGGTTTTATAGTGCCTGTTTTTAAAAAGTTTTCCTGTGATTTTTTTGTCAGGTCTAAAAACATAAACGGTGCAAAACCAGATGATATGGTCATTGCAAGCGTGACTGTGCGGGGAACTGGCAAAAAAAATCCTGAGGCGAAGGTAGTCGCAACACTTGGCAATGTTTCTGTACCTGGTGTTGATATTCTGGCAGTTTTGGAGAGCCAGAATATAAGATACCAATTTTGTGAAGAGGTAAAGGAACTGGCAAAAAAAATACCTGAACAAATTGATGAGAACGATATAGCTCAAAGACTTGACTTGCGCCATGAACAAATAATAACAATTGACGGTGACGACGCAAAGGATTTAGACGACGCTATTTGTGTCAAAAAGCTCGATAACGGAAACTTTGAGCTGGGAGTTCATATTGCAGACGTAAGTAACTATGTAACGGAGAAAAGCCCGCTTGACATAGAAGCATACACACGTGGAACAAGCATATATCTGGCAGACAGAGTTGTTCCAATGCTTCCTGAGGCTCTTTCTAACGGAATTTGCAGTTTAAATCAGGGAGTTGACCGCCTGACACTTAGTATTATTATGCAAATTGATAAGAGCGGTCATGTCGTAGACCATAAGATAGAAAAAACTGTGATAAATTCTCATGCCAGAATGACATATAGAAATGTTACTAAAATTTTAGAAGGCGACGAGGAAAAAAGAAAAGAGTTTTCGCATCTTGTTGAGCATATTGAAAGAATGAACGAACTGCGGGCAATTTTAGCAAAACAAAGAAAATTGCGCGGGAGTATTAACTTTGATTTTGACGAAGCGCGAATTATTTTGGACGATGAGGGCAAACCTGTTGAAATACAAAAGTCAGAACGCGGGATTTCAAATAATATTATAGAAGAGTTTATGCTCATTGCAAACGAAACTGTTGCAGAACACTTTTTTTGGTTAAATATTCCGTTTGTATACAGAATTCACGAAGAGCCAAACAAGGAATCAATTAAAGAGTTTGCACGTTTTATAGCGCCTTTTGGCTATACTGTAAAGCATTCAAACGGTGCTATCCATCCTAAAGAGTTGGCAAAATTAGCTGAAAAACTAAAAGGAACAAAAGAAGAATTAATAATAAGCCAGGTTATGCTAAGATCATTGATGAAGGCTAAATACTATGAAGAAAATTTGGGACATTTTGGTCTTTCATCTAAATACTATTGTCATTTTACATCGCCGATAAGACGCTATCCCGACCTTTTGATTCACAGAATAATAAAAGCATCGCTGGATGGAAATCTTGATGAAGAAAGATACAAAGATATAGTAAAGAGTGCATCAAAACACTCAAGCGAAACTGAGCTTTCTGCCACTGCTGCCGAAAGAACGGTAGAAGATATGAAAAAGGCAGAATACATGAAAAACTTCATAGGTGATGTGTTCGATGCTACTGTTTCAAATGTTACCTCCTTTGGTATTTTTGCTTCGCTTGAAAATACAGTTGAAGGACTGATCAGGTTTGCTGATCTTACTGATGATTACTATATATATGATGATGCAAAAAGACAAATAACGGGTGAGCGCACACATAAGGTTTATAAGCCTGGTGACAGCATTAAAATACAGGTCGTGCGAGCAGATACAATGTCCGGAAAAATAGACTTTGTGCTGTATAAAGAAGAAAGTTTTGTATCAAAAAAACAAAAAAATGATAAAATAAAGAATACAAACAGAATAAAAACTGCAAAATATCTTAAAAAAAGACGAAAAAAACGTTAATTTTTTATGAAAAAACTTGCATATATTAAACTTTTGATGTATAATCATAAACAAAGTAATGAAGGTAGGTGTTATGTATGGATTTAAATCAGACTCAACAGTTCAAATTCGGAGCATCCCGTGAAGATTTTATTCAGGGTATAATCAACGAGGTTTATTCCGCTTTGGAGGAAAAGGGATATAACCCAATAAGCCAGATGGTAGGTTACATTTTGTCAGGCGACCCAACATACATCACCGGACACAAAAACGCAAGGTCTTTGATTATGAAGGTTGAGCGTGACGAAATAATGGAATTTTTAGTTAAGTTTTACGTCAATAATAACAAATAATTTTAAGGCTATGCGTCGCATAGCCTTTTTTGTATAGGTGCACTTATGAAAAATATGATTTTTGATTTTTCTAAAAAAATAAATATTGAATATATCGGCGTAGCGCCAGTTAATGAGTACGATGTTTTAAAAGAACAGATAAACATCCGAAAAGAAAAATACGGCTTATCAGAATTTGAAGAAAATGATATTTTAAAGCGGGTAAATCCTCTTGCTACTTTTCCTTGGGCAAAGAGTATAATTGTCTGTCTTTTTCCGTATTATACAGGAGAAGATGACGCATCAAATATTTCCCGCTATGCACGTATTACTGACTATCATAAGGTGGCAGACAAAAAACTCAACCAGATCTGCGATTTTATTAAAAGCAAACAAAATGCAAGATGTGAATGCTTTGCAGATACAGGAGTTCTGCATGACAGGTTTTTAGCCTATCTTGCAGGGCTGGGTTTTGTGGGGCTGAACACCTGTCTTATTAATGAAAAGTACGGTTCTTACTTTTTTATAGGTTATATTATTACGGATTTAAATCTTTTAGCTGATAATCCAAAAAATACAGAGTGCATTAAATGCAAAAAATGTGTCGAAGTATGTCCGGGTGGGGCAATTGATGGGGAATTTCATATAAATGTAAATAAATGTGTATCATATATTACACAACTGAAAAAACTAACTAAAGAACAAGAAGAAATTTTAAAAAAACAAACCATGGTTTACGGTTGTGATAAGTGTCAGGATATATGCCCCTATAATCAAAATCCGCTAAAAACACCGATAAAAGAATTTTATGAAAAAAGACAGCCTCGCCTGTTAAAAGAAGACATAGAAAATATGAGCAACAAAGAGTTTAAAAAGCAATATTTTGATTTTCCTTTTTCATGGCGTGGCAAAAATACTATTTTAAAGAATTTCGACAAATAAACCTTGACAATACAGGAGTTTGTGCGATAAAATATCAGTAATATGTTTTTTTGATTATGGAGGTCAATTCTAATGAAAAATACAGAAAAGACAATGGAAAAAGTTGTATCTTTATGTAAAGGGAGAGGTTTTGTATATCCAGGCTCTGAAATTTACGGCGGACTCGCTAATACGTGGGATTACGGTCCTTTGGGCGTAGAACTTAAAAATAACGTAAAACGCGCATGGTGGAAAAAGTTCATTCAGGAAAGTCCGTATAACGTAGGACTTGATGCTGCAATTTTAATGAATCCTAAGACATGGGTTGCATCAGGTCACGTGGGTGGTTTTTCTGACCCGCTGATGGACTGCAAAGAGTGTAAGTCACGTCACAGAGCGGATAAACTTATAGAAGACTATATGCTTGAAAAAGGCGAACCTACAGTAGTTGACGGTTGGTCTGATGAAAAAATGCTTGAATTTATTACAGAAAATAAGGTTCCTTGTCCTAAATGCGGCAAGACTAACTTTACAGATATCAGAAAGTTTAACCTTATGTTTAAAACATTTCAGGGTGTAACAGAGGACTCATCAGCTGAGCTTTTCTTAAGACCTGAAACAGCACAGGGAATTTTTGTTAACTTTAAAAATGTTCAGAGAACAACGAGAAAGAAAGTTCCTTTTGGTATCGGACAGATTGGTAAATCATTCAGAAATGAAATCACACCTGGTAATTTCACATTCAGAACACGCGAATTTGAACAGATGGAGCTTGAGTTTTTCTGTGCACCAGGTACTGATTTAGAATGGTTTAAATACTGGAAAGAGTTCTGTAAAAACTGGTTGTTATCATTAAATATTAAAGAAGAGAACTTAAGACTTCGTGACCACAGTCCTGAAGAATTATCACATTACAGCAACGCTACAACAGACTTTGAGTTTATGTTCCCGTTTGGTTGGGGTGAGCTTTGGGGCATTGCTGACAGAACTGATTTTGACTTAAAGCAGCATATGATTCATTCCGGTGAAAACTTTGAATACACAGACCCGATAACAAATGAAAAGTACATCCCTTATTGCATCGAGCCGTCTTTGGGTGCTGACCGTGTTACACTAGCATTTTTGGTCGAAGCATACGATGAAGAAGAGGGCACAGACGGAAAAGAAGGACGTACAGTTATGCGTTTCCATCCTGCGTTGGCACCTATTAAAATTGCTGTGCTGCCACTATCTAAAAAGCTTTCTGAAGGAGCTTTGGAAATTCACGCAAAGCTTTCTAAGAAATATATGTGCGACTTTGACGATGCAGGCAGCATTGGTAAGCGTTACAGAAGACAGGATGAAATCGGAACACCTTTCTGCGTAACATACGATTTTGACTCATCTGATGCCGGAACAGTAACAATTCGTGAGCGTGATACTATGGAACAGGTTACAGTTAAAATTGACGAGCTAGACAACTATTTTGCTGATAAGTTTGATTTTTAACGTAAAAATTTATAAAAAATGTGAGGGTTTTTTACAAAAATATGCATATTATTCACAAAAATATTTTTGTTTATTGACATTACATAGAATATTTAGTATTCTAAAATTATGATAGTTGTAAAATTGTTAAGGAGTTGTAATTATGTTATCTAAGACAATCGTTGTGCAGAACCAGGTTGGTTTACATGCCAGACCTGCTACGTTTTTTATACAGAAATCAAATGAATTCAAATCAAGCATCTGGATTGTAAAGCAGGAACGCAAAGTAAATGCTAAGAGCTTACTTGGTGTCTTGTCTTTGGGAATCACCAAAGGCACAGAAATTGAAATTATTGCTGACGGTGAAGATGAAGAAGAAGCAATAAGTGCGTTAGAAGCTTTAATCGAGTCAAATTTTAACGACTAAAAAACTTTTACGGGGATATGTGTTCATACGCATATCCCTTTTTTTGTAAGGGGAAGTGTCTATGGTTGACGAAATTATGTTAAAAAATTTGCCTGATGACCCAGGTGTTTATATTATGAGGGACAAAAACGGTCAGGTTATATATGTAGGCAAAGCAAAGATACTAAAAAACCGCATAAGACAGTATTTTCAAAATACAGAAAAACATCCACCTAAGGTTGCGGCTATGGTGTCTAAGATTGATACGTTTGAATATATATTAACTGACAGCGAATTAGAAGCGCTTGTTTTAGAGTGTAATCTTATCAAAAAGTACCGTCCGCATTACAACATACTCTTAAAGGATGACAAAAATTATCCGTATATAAAGGTTACAAATGAGGATTACCCACGCTTGAAATTTGTGCGAAAAATGGAGCGTGATGGTGCAAAATATTTTGGACCTTATCAAAGTGCAGCTTCTGTGCACGAGGCGATTGATTTTGTGTGCAAGATGTTTAAAATTCCCACGTGTGATATAAAGCTTGCACGCGATATGGGAAAAAAGAGAGCTTGTATAAATGCTCAAATAGGTAACTGCTGTGCGCCCTGCGAAAATAAAATTTCAAAAGAAGACTATAAAAAAATAATTGATGATGCATGTAGCTTTTTAGACGGAAACACTAAAAAGCTTATAACAGAGCTTGAAGCAAAAATGAAGACAGCATCAGATAATATGGAATTTGAACGCGCAGCGACTATGCGAGACAAAATCAACGCATTGCGCCAGATGGAAAACAACCAGAAGATAGTTTCTGAAAAATATGCAGACGAGGATGTAATAGGCTTTTTTGAAACTGAAAACAAGACTTTTGTTCATGTTTTTTTCGTAAGAAAAGGAAGACTTTTGGGGCATCATCGCACAATTATAAAAAATACAAAAGGTATGGTGATGCAAGAGGTTGCAGAAAGTTTTATAAAGCAGTTTTACGAAGATTCTGACTACATTCCAAAGACTATTTATACACAATATGAATGCGAAGATGAAACGCTTTTATCAGAGTTTTTGACGTCGTTGTCAGGAAGAAACACCAAGATAGTCACGCCCCAGCGTGGTAAGAAGAGAGCACTTGTAGAAATGGCGCACAAAAACGCAAAGCAATCGGCATTAAATTACATCTTAAAAAACGGCGAAGGAAAAAACGGAGTAAAGAGAATAGTTCTTGATTTAAAAGAGGAACTGGGACTAAAAAATCCGCCATACAGAATAGAAAGCTATGATATCTCAAACACATCAGGAGAAGATAATGTCGGCTCAATGGTTGTTTTCGTAAATGGTGAGCCTGCCAAAAGCAAGTACAGACGGTTTAAGATAGAAACTGCCAAAGGCGGAGATGATTATCACAGTATGGCAGAGATGATTTTAAGACGACTTACCCATGCACGCGATGAAGAAAATATGATACAAACGGGAGAACTTTTGCGGGAAAATGCTAAATTTTTACCTCTTCCTGATTGTATCTTTTTAGATGGTGGTATGGGACATTTGTCTGTGATATCGAATCTTTTAGAGCTGACAGATTTTGATATTCCGCTATTTGCAATGGTAAAAGATGACCGCCACAGAACTAAAGCACTCCTGAAAGCTGATGGAAACACGATAGGTTTAAAGGCAAATTCCAAAGAATTCAGGTTTGTTGCATCAATTCAGGAAGAAGTGCATAGATTTGCAATAGACTATCACAAAAAAATACGTGACAAAAAGGTGAAAAAATCCACTCTATGCGAGATTGAAGGAGTAGGAGAGGCTGCGGCAAAAAAGCTTTTAAAGCATTTTAAATCTATCCAGAATATAAAAAAAGCAGAAATAGTTGATATAAAAAATGCAGGTATAAATGAAAAAATTGCGACAAATATCTACAATTATTTTCATTAAAACAGTAAAAAAACTTGAATTTTTCCCAAAATAAGTGTATAATTATTAGGTAAAATGGCAAGGGGTGAAAGTGATGAAAATAGCTATAGATGCATTTGGCGGAGATAATGCTCCTGATGAGGTGGTAAGGGGCAGTATTGAGGCTGTAAAAGATGCAGATTACGAGATTATACTTGTAGGAAATGAAAAGATTTTAGAAGAAAAGCTAAAAGAATTTGGTTATACAGGTAATAAAATATCCATAAAAAACGCAACCGAGGTTATTGAAGTTTTTGAAGAACCTGTAAAGGCAATAAGGGCAAAAAAAGACTCGTCAATGGTAGTAGCTCTTAATCTCTGCAAGACGGGAGAGGCTGATGCTGTTGTAAGTGCAGGCAGTACAGGAGCATACCTTGCCGGTGCTTTTAGAATTTTAGGAAGAATTAAAGGGATAAAAAGACCGGCTCTGACAGCATTTATTCCGAACATTCAGGGCGGCATTGGGGTAATTACAGACTGTGGTGCCACATCTGATGCAAAGCCGGAGTATTTGTCGCAGTACGGCCATATGGGTTCTTTGTATGCAGAAAAAGTTTTGGGCATCAAAAATCCTAAAGTATACCTTGCAAATATAGGCACAGAAGAGGGTAAAGGTAGTGAACTTTACAGAAATGCATACCAGCTTTTGAATGAAAATAAAAATATTAATTTTTGCGGCAATTTAGAAACGCGTGACCTGACTGCCGGAATTGCAGATGTAATCGTGTGTGACGGGTTTTCAGGCAATATGGTTATAAAAACCATTGAAGGAACTGCAAGCTCACTCTTTAAGTTAATCAAAAAGAGTTTTTTGGAAAATTTACTCACAAAGATATCTGCATTAATTATGCTGCCGCGTTTTAAAAAAATTAAGTCTTTGCTTGATTCATCAGAGCAGGGCGGCGTGCCGCTTTTAGGTATTGACGGGGTAGTCATCAAGGCGCATGGCAACTCAAATGCAAAGGCGTTTTGTCAGGCAATAAAGAGTGCTGCTGTTTTTGCTGAAACAGGCATCAATAATGAACTCAAAAAGCTGTATTCTGACAATTCAGATAATAAGGAAGAATAACGCGGAAAAACAGGTATAAATTTTAAAAAAAATTATAAATACTATTTACAATTATACTGCTATGATATATAATAAATATCATAGTAATGTCCACATTAAGTGGGTAGATTAATTATACATATGGAGGTATTGGCTTATGGAATTTGAAAAAATTCGTGAAGTATTAGTTGCGCAGTTTGGTGTTGATGAATCTGCTATAAAGCCCGAAACATCAATTATCGATGATTTAGGTGCAGACTCATTGGATGTAGTTGAACTTATTATGGCTATTGAAGAAGCTTTTGATATTGAAATTCCTGATGACATAGCAGAAGAAATTGTTACAGTTTCAGATGCGGTTGAATATCTTAAAAATAACAACTAACATTTAAGGGGTGTGCAAGCACACCCCCTATGTAGGTATCTTTGAACGCATAAACCTGTTTCCTACGATGTGTATTTTTGTTGTAAGGAACATATTTATGCGTTCCTTTTATTGAAAGGACAAGCGCATGAATATCATTAAAGAATTTGAAGAGATTATAGGCTATAAGTTCAATAATCAGAGCTATTTAAAAGTGGCTTTAACACATAGCTCTTACGCTCATGAAAACAAAAATAAAAAAATCGCCTTTAACGAACGATTGGAGTTTTTGGGCGATTCAGTTCTTAGTATAATAGTCAGCAAATACATTTTTGAAAACTATCCTCATCTTCCCGAGGGAAAACTCACGAAAATACGCTCAGCCGTAGTTTGTGAAAAGTCACTGTATGAATGTGCGCTAAACATCGACCTTGGGAAATATCTGGTTTTAGGTCGTGGTGAGGAAAGAACAGGCGGAAGAACAAGACCGTCAATTTTATCCGATGCGTATGAAGCATTAATTGCAGCGATTTTTTTAGACAGCAGTTTAGAGGTTGTCAGAGAGTGGGTACTTAGTCAGCTTTATGATGCTATTGAAAAAGCTGCAAAAGGAAAAATATCAAAAGACTACAAGACGGACTTTCAGGAGGCAGCCCAGTCAAAGGGGGATGTTGATATCTTTTATAAAGTGGTGTCAACAACAGGTCCTGACCACAATAAAACTTTTGTTGTAAATGTATATCTAAATGATGTATTAATGGGCGAAGGAGAAGGCTCAAGCAAGAAAAAAGCCGAACAAAATGCAGCAAAAAATGCACTCTCTAAATTAAGTAAGGATAAGTAGTATGAAACAGAAGACTATTCCGATTTTTGTGCCGCATATGGGTTGTCCTAATGATTGTTCGTTCTGCAATCAGCGAAAAATCACAGGTCAGTCAACATCAGTTACGAAAGAGGAAGTAGATAAACAAATCATAAAGGCTTTAAAGACAATACCTGAAGATACCGGTTGTGTGGAAATTGGTTTTTTTGGCGGTAGCTTTACGGGAATTGATAAAGATATTCAAAACGCATTTTTAGAGGTTGCCAAAAAGTATATGGACAAAGGATATGTCCATGCTTTAAGACTGTCTACACGCCCCGACTATATCGATGAAGAAATTTTAGAAAATCTTAAAAGCTATGGTGTAACAACAGTTGAACTCGGTGCACAGTCTATGGATGATGAGGTACTTTTAAAAAATCGTCGCGGACACAAAAGCGAAGACACTGAACGTGCAAGCAGACTGATAAAGGGCTGTGGCATGAAGCTAGGACTTCAAATGATGACAGGACTTTATGGCGACACGAAAGAAAAGTGCATTAGAAGTTTAGAAAAAATAATTTCTTTAAGACCTGATTGTGTAAGGATTTACCCGACACTTGTGCTTTCGGGAACGTATTTAGATAAGCTCTATAAAGAGGGCATATATAGCCCCCAGAGCCTAGATGAAGCGGTCAGTCTTTGTGCTGATTTGAAAGAGAGATTAGACGAAGAGAATATAAAAATTATAAGACTCGGTCTTATGGCATCAGATAACATAAATCCTGAAGTTGATGTAGTCGCAGGGCCATACCACCCATCGATAGGTGAGCTTGTGCAAAGCGAAATTTACTTTAGAAAAATGTTAAAAGAAATACATAAAGATAGCCACGTTTTAGTAAATGAAAAGGATTTATCGGCATTTATCGGTAACAAAAAAAGCAACATAAGAAAATTTGAAAATCTGGGCATTAATGTGACAATAAAGCGGGATGAAAAAATTCTGCCGGGAGAGTTTAAAATTATAGGAAAGGGGCAACAGTAGTGCGTTTAAAAGGTGTAAAAGTAAACGGGTTTAAGTCATTTGCTGACAAAATAAATCTTGATTTTTCCGACGGTATAACTGCGATTGTTGGTCCTAACGGCAGTGGTAAGAGTAACATTTCAGATGCAGTACGATGGGTTTTGGGTGAACAGAGCGCAAAGATGCTGCGTGGTTCGAAAATGGAAGATGTAATATTCAGCGGAACACAAAAGCGTAATCCAATGGGTTTTGCAGAGGTTACGCTTATTCTTGATAACAGAGACAGACAGCTTGATATTGCTTATGATGAGGTTGAAGTAACAAGAAAGGTTTTTGTTTCCGGCGAAAGCCAGTATATGATAAACAAAAATGTTGTAAGGCTCAAAGACATACACGAGGTCTTTATGGATACAGGTCTTGGTCGCGATGGCTATTCTATGGTCGGCCAGGGTAAAATTGATGAAATTTTATCAACAAAATCAGACGACAGACGTGAGATTTTTGAAGAGGCTGCAGGGATATCTAAATATCGTTACAGAAAAGAAGATGCGGAAAGAAAGCTAAAGCATACGAACGAAAATTTAGACAGAGTATTTGATATTATAACAGAGCTTGAAGACCGTGTAGAGCCTTTGAAACAACAATCAGAAAAGGCAAAAAAGTATCTTCAGTATAAAGAAGAACTAAAAATCTTTGAGGTTAACGATGCCATCCGTATCATCGAGAGCGCAAATGATGTTATAGGTGGAATTGATGAAAAACTCGCTGTAGTTACAAATCAGTTAAACGATGCAAAAACAGCTTTAGAAACTGCTGAAAAATCTCAGCAGGAATACTATGAAAAGGCAAAGCTTCGCGAAGAAACGCAAACAGAAACAAACAAACAGATAAGAGAATTAACAGAGAGCATATCAATTAAAAAAGGTGAAGTTGAAATTTGCAGAAATACAATTTCAGGCAACGATATGCTAAAGGCTCGCATAAAAGAAGAAATAAAAGAACTGATTGCCAAAAAAACAGAGCTTGAAGAAGTTAAAAAGACAATCGATAAAGACGTAGAAGTTAAAAATGCAGAGCTTAGCTTAATTGATGAAGAGATAAAGTCATTAAATTCAGAAGAAGAATCAGCAAGTAGCGGTGCAAAAGATGCAGAACTGGAAATAGAAGATTTAAACAACTTAGTTGCAAAAAAAATCGAAAGTTTCAGTGAACTGAAAATTTCTCTTTCTAATCAAAAATTAACAGAAGAAAGCTATATTGCAAGAAAAGAAACTATCCTTTCAGAATCTACTGACAGAAGTGAAGAGCGCGCCGGTATAGATGAGAAGATAAAAGAAATAGCAGAAAAAATCCAAAGAAAAACAGCATATCTTGAAAAAATCAAAGCAGAGCGCAATGAAATCAGTAAAAAGCGCGAAGAAAAAAGTGCTGAATTTGAAGAAAATTCAACAAAAATAAACCAAAATACAATAAGTCTTAACGAAAAAATCTCAAGAAAAAAGCTCTTAGAAAATATGGAGCAGTCCTATGAGGGATATTCTCGTTCGGTTAAAACAGTCCTAAAGGAGCACGAGGACGGAGCTTTAAAGAGTGCTAAAATTTATGGACCTGTTTCAAAGCTTTTAAAGACTAAGGACAAATACAGCATAGCCATTGATGTGGCACTTGGAAATGCGGTGCAACACATAGTGGTAAAAAGTGAAAATGATGCAAAAGCTGCAATCGAATGTTTAAAAGCAAAGAACGCCGGCAGAGCAACGTTTTTGCCGCTTTCATCAATTAAGGTTAAGGATTATCCCGAAAGTGGCATAGAAAAAGAGTCAGGATACATCTCCGTTGCATCAGAACTTATACAGTGCGACAAGGAATTTAAAGATGTATGCGAATTTTTACTTGGTGGCACAGTTGTTATTGACAATATAGACAACGCCATTAAAATTTCTAAAAAGTACAAAAATTCAATAAAGCTTGTTACATTAGCAGGTGAATTATTTAACCTTGGCGGTGCACTTTCAGGTGGTAGCTTCTTTAAACAGGCATCGCTTTTTGGCAGAGAAAACGAAATTGTTGAGTTGTCAAAGCAAATCCCGACGCTTTCAAAGGAAACTGATAGTCTGATTAAAAAGAATGAATCCATAAAAGATGAATTGGCAAAGTTTGACGATGAACTTAAAAAGTTTGATGGAGAGATTTTTGAAAATGATTCAGAGATTTTAATATTAGAGCGCGATAAGACACATAACGAGCTCTTAATCAATCAGATTGATATGGCAAAAAGACGTGTCGAAGAAGAGCTTGGCTCAATAGAACAGATAATTAAAGAGGCTAAACAAAAGCAGATAAGCATAGAAAATGAGATAGAACAAACCCAGAAGTTAATCAGAGAAAAACAGGAAGAGATTGAAATAAAGGAATCTTCGATTTCAGAAATTATTGCTAAAAAACAAGAAATTTCAGGCAAAGTACTCGCTAAAAACTTTGAACGTTCGGGCGTTTTAAAGGATTTGGAAATCCTTAAAGAAAAGCTTGATGCAGCAAATCGTGATGTTTTATCAAATGAATCTGCTGTTTTGCTTCACGAAACAGAAATAAAAGATATTGATGCTAGCAACACAGAATTTTTATCGCAAATCAAGCAAAAGACAGAAGAAATAGATTCAGGCATTAAAAAAATTGCCGAGCTTGACGAAACAGTAGCGGCATTGACAGAAGAAAGAAAGCAGCTTGACGAAAAAGACAGAGAGTCACTAACACAGATCAAGTCCATTCGTGAGGATGTTTTTGCGCTTACTAACGAAGAATCAAGGCTTGCGCAGAGAAAAATCAAGCACGAAACAGAACTTGAAAATGCAATAAACAACCTATGGGAAGAGTATGAGCTTACTTATTCTGATGCTGTTTCATACAAAAAGGATTTAGGAACAGCAAGTGAGGTAGGCAAGGAGATCACATCCTTAAAACGCAAAATTTCAGCATTAGGAAACGTAAATGTTGATGCTATTGAAGAGTATAAGACAGTTTCTGAAAGATACGAATTTTTAACAACACAAAGAGATGATTTGTTAAAAGCGCAAAAGGACCTGCTTGGTATTATTTCTGATATGACAAAGGTTATGAAAAAAGAGTTTTCAGAAAAGTTTAAAGATATTGCAAAATACTTTAAGCAGACCTTTGTGGAGTTGTTTGGCGGTGGTACAGCATCACTGTCTTTAGAGGATGAAGATGATATTTTAAATTGCAATATAAACATTGACGTTCAGCCGCCTGGAAAAAAACTTCAGAGCTTATTGCTGCTCTCTGGCGGAGAAAGGGCGCTGTCTGCTATCGCACTTTTATTTGCAATATTAAAAACTCGTCCGACGCCATTTTGCTTCTTAGATGAAATAGAAGCAGCACTAGATGATGCAAACGTATACAGATTTGCAGACTATATCAAAAATTACAGCAAAAACACACAATTCATCGTTGTTACGCACAGACGTGGAACGATGGAGGCAGCAGATGTAATATATGGTGTTACAATGCAAGAAAAGGGTGTGTCAAAGCTCCTGGAGTTAAACATTAACGAACTTGCAGAGTAAAAAATATAGCTTCAGGCTATGATGGGAGGAATATTATGATTAAAGCACCACGTGGTACACACGATATTTTGCCATCGGAAACATACAGGTGGCATCATATAGAAGAACACATAAAAAATATTTGCTTAGAATTCGGATACAAAGAAATAAGAACACCTATGTTTGAAAGCACCGAGCTTTTTGAACGTGGTGTAGGCGATACGACAGACGTTGTTCAAAAGGAAATGTATACATTTTTAGATAAAGGTGGCAGAAGTATTACGCTAAAGCCGGAGGGTACATCTCCTATCGTCAGAAGCTTTGTTGAAAATTCAATCTATGCAAATCCGCAACCGACAAAGCTTTATTATCTGTATCCTTGCTTCAGATATGAAAAGCCCCAGGCAGGAAGATTGCGCGAATTTCATCAGTTTGGTATAGAGGTTTTTGGTGCGTCTTTGCCATCAATCGATGCAGAGGTTATATCATTAGCTATGTCATTGCTTGACCGTTTGGGTGTAACAGGCATTGAGCTTAATATTAACAGTATCGGTTGTCCTGATTGCAGAAAGGAATATAACGAAAAACTAAAAGATTACTTTAGACCATACCTTGGTGAGCTTTGTGAAACGTGTCGCGAAAGATTTGAAAAAAATCCTTTAAGAATATTAGACTGCAAGATTGATTCCTGCAAAAAAATCGCAAAGGATGCCCCTGTGCTTATAGACCATATATGTGATGATTGCAATAAGCATTTTGAAACTTTAAAAGCATATTTAGAAGTGATGCAAATTCCATACAGCGTTGACCCCACAATCGTTCGTGGGCTTGATTATTACACAAAGACAGTATTTGAAATTATCTCGAAAAACAAAGGTTCAGAAGGTACAATCTGCGGCGGTGGAAGATACGACGGATTGGTTAGTGAAATCGGTGGCCCAAAGATGCCTGGCGTTGGCTTTGGTATGGGACTTGAGCGTCTGCTTTTGGTTTTGGAAAGCATAGGAAAAATTCCTGAAAACAACGAATGTCCTGATATATTTATCGCAAACATCGGAGATGGTGCAGATGTTTTCGTCCAGAAATTAATTTTAGATTTAAGAAAAGAAGGAATAGCCGCAGAGCGGGACTATTTAGCAAGAAGTGTAAAGGCACAGATGAAATATGCCAATAAAATTGAAGCAAAATTTTCTGCAGTAGTCGGAGATGACGAAATTTCTCAAAACCTCGTTAATGTTAAAAATATGATAACAGGCGATAGCAAAGAGGTTGAAATTTCAACTATTTCCCAATATTTAAAAAGCATACTAAAGTAAAACGTAACAGGAGGTTTTACGGATGATAGAGGTTAAAAATCTGGTGAAAAAATATGGCCCCAAAACGGCTGTTGACGATATTTCATTTACTGTTCGCGATGGAGAAATTTTAGGACTTTTAGGCCCTAACGGCGCAGGAAAATCCACCACAATGAACATAATGACAGGATATTTATCGGCGACAAGCGGTGAGGTAAATATAGCGGGTTTTGATATTTTAGAAAACCCCGAAGAGGCAAAAAAACACATAGGCTATTTGCCTGAAATTCCACCTCTTTACACAGATATGACCGTTTTAGAATACTTAAACTTTGTTTACGAGCTTAAGTGCGTTAAAGAAAAGAAACGCGCAAATCACATCGAAGAAATTATGGAATCGGTAAAACTTACAGATGTGAAGAACCGCGTGATTTCTAACCTGTCTAAAGGATATAAGCAAAGGGTAGGTTTGGCGCAGGCGATGATAGGAAACCCTGAGGTTTTAATACTGGATGAGCCTACTGTCGGTCTTGACCCGATGCAGATTATAGAAATCAGAAGCGTTATCAAAAAACTCGGAAAAAACCACACAGTTATTTTATCGTCACATATTCTGCAGGAGGTCCAGGCAATATGTGATAGAGTTGTAATTATAAACAAAGGAAAAGTCGCAGCGATTGACAGTCCTGAAAATCTGGCAAGAACAATATCCAATGAAAATAAATTTATGCTCCGTATTGCTGCAGATGAGCGCGCTGCTTTAGATGTGTTAGAAGCAATAAATGGTATAAAGCAGATAAAGTCAATGGGCAGAAAAGAAAGAAACTCTATCGACTTTTTAGTTGAGACGCAGCCCAATATTGATGTAAGACCTGAGATATTTCGTGCTATGGCAGAAAGAAACCTGCCGATACTCTCTATGCAGACAGTTGACCTTAGCCTGGAGGATATTTTCATCGAGGTCACAGAAAACGACAGACATATAGATACAGATATTGACGAACGTGATATAGAGTTTGTAAATATTAAAAAAGAGGGGGATAAAAAGAGTGAAAGCGATATTTAAAAGAGAATTTAATGCTTATTTTAAAACCCCTTTAGGATATGTGTTTGTAGGGCTGTTTTTTGCCTTTGCATCACTTGTGTTCTTTACATTCAACATGAACGCAAATACATCAATAATGACAAACTATTTTGTTAATATTTGTTATATCTTTATAATAATTGTTCCTCTTTTAACTATGAAAATGTTTTCAGAAGAAAGGAAGTTAAAAACAGACCAGCTCCTCCTGACAGCTCCTGTTAAGGTAAAGGATATTGTACTTGGAAAGTTTTTATCAGGACTTTGTGTTTTAGGTATTTCAGTAGGTGCCACCCTCGTTTTTTTATTGGTTTTGGCACGATACGGAAATCCGCCCGAAATACAGTCTTTAGTTGGATATTTTGGTATTATGCTATATGGTATGATGCTCATATCAATAGGTATGTTTGTATCAACACTGACACAAAATCAAGTGATTTCAGCAGTAGCAACAATGGCTATTGTTGGAGTTCTTAGCTTTGCAGGTACACTAAAACTTGATTTTGCAACAGCATTGGGTGGAAAATTACTCTTTTTAGGAAAAATTTTAAACGGACTGATTAATTTCATTGATATCAATGCGCGTTTTTATGATTTTGCCCAAGGCATTTTAAATATAGTGCCGATAGTTTACTATGTTTCTATTACAGCACTGTTTGTTTTACTTACCGTGCGAGTAATTGAAAGAAGACGATGGAGGTAGGGAATATGAAAAATGTAAAAAAGCTAAAGTACAGCATCAATTCCTCCATAATCGTTATTGGCGCAATTATTGCAGTCATACTTTTAAACAGTATATTGGTTGCTTTTGATGATAAGATGTCTTTAGAAATCGATCTTACCCAAAATGAAATTTATAAGCTGTCTGATGCAACAAAGCAAGTTGTAAAAAATATCGATAAAGAAACAAAGATTGGTATTTTATACGATGGCAGACAGGTCGATGAAACTGATGATTTTTTGACGGTTATGAAGACAATAGTTGATAAATATACAGAGGAAAACGAAAAGATAAAACCTGAGTTAATCGACTATTATAACGACCCGACTCCGCTTTTGAAAGAATATCCCGAGGCCGTGACACAGGAAATGTATGTAAAAAACATTAACCTGATGTATGCTATGATAATAGTGCAGGGGGATAAATATGAAATTGCAGATGCTGATTCATATTTTGTGCAAAGCTATCAAAAGGAAACAGGCACGATTGAAAATAAAAGTGCAATAGAGAAGGTCTTAACAAACAAGTTGGCAGAATTTACAGGAGACAGAGAGAGTTTTTCTGCGATTTTATATACTAAAGGACACGGGGAGAAAGTAAACAGTACAATCGGAAGTCTTTTGGTAAAGAATGGACATACCCCGGCACGTGTTGAGCTTGCAAACTTTAACACTAATGAGGGCGAGAATCCGCTTATTATAATTAACAGCCCTTCTACGGACTTTACAGAAGAAGAAATCGAAAAGCTTGATGCGTTCTTAAAATCAGGCAAAAATGCACAAATTTACTTTAATCCTCTGCTTTCTAATGAAGAATTGCCAAGACTTGAGAGCTATTTGGCCGACACGTGGGGAATAGTAAGAAATCATGGCGTAATTTATGACAATCAAAAGACGCTGTCACTGCCTGAGGATGACAAGTCGGTATATGGATCTATTGCAGTAGGAGAGTACACCGAACATGAAATTATAAGCGATATTAAGGCATCAGGTATGAGAATTATGTACTCGGCTGCAAATGCTCTTGATATAGCGGCAGATAAAGAATCTAAAATTAAGGTTTCAAGTGTCCTTGAAACATCAGATGAAGCAATCCTAAAACCGCTTGATGTTGCACTTGATGCTGAAAATTCAGATGGTGTTAAAGGAAAGTATAACGTAATTCTTTCGTCTGTAAGAGAGTCTTATACAGAGGCAGGAGAAAAAATCACAGGAAAAGTTTTAGTCTGTGGTTCAAGTTATACAATGGATACACTTCCGTTGCAAACAGATTGTGCAAACGAAGAATTATTAATCAATTCATTTAACTGGATGTGCGGAAATGATTCTTCCATCAGTGTAGATGTAAAAGCCTTCCCGGAAGGCGGGCTGATAGTTGAAAACACACCGAAATGGATATGGTTTTCAGTTTTAGTTGTTATAGTGCCTATACTCATTTTAGGTGCAGGTATATTTGTATTCATAAAAAGACGGTATAAATAATTATTATATACACCCCGAAAGCGTTAGATTTTCGGGGTGTATTTGTTATTTCAAAGAGGCTTTTTTGCACTAAAATATTGCATTTTTTGAGATTTGGTGTTAAAATGATAATATGTTTATGTGTGGGAGTGTGAGTTATGACAAAAAAAGAAGAATTTATAAAAATCTATACTGAAAACATAACGCGTGATGGTGCAGATAAGCTTTTAGAATATCTTTTAAGCTCACAAAGTGATTTCTTTACAGCGCCTGCATCAACCAGATTTCATGGTTCATACGAAGGCGGACTTTTAGAACACTCAATAAATGTATATTATTGTCTTAAGGACTATTTAAAGCGTGATAGAGTAAAAGACATATACAACCTTGAGTACAATGACGAAAGCATAGCGATAGTTTCACTTTTGCACGATTTATGTAAGGTAAATTGCTATGTTAAGGGCACGCGTAACGTAAAGGACAAAGCAGGTGTCTGGCAACAGGTACCAACGTATGAATATTCTGATGATATGCCCTATGGTCATGGCGAAAAATCAGTATATATCATATCTGGCTTTTTAAGACTCACACGGGAAGAAGCCTTTGCCATCCGTTATCATATGGGATTTTCAGGAAGCGACCCACAAAACAATGTAGGGAGTGCGTTTGAAATTTATCCTTTGGCATTCGCGCTGTCTACTGCAGATATGGAAGCAACATACTTTTTAGAATAAAAAATAATTTACGAGGTTAAAATTTTGGAAAGAAAAAACGTAATTGTACCACAAGATGAGATAGATAAGCAGAAAGAGTATTCCAAAAAAGTGCGCGAATACTACGAATCACAAGGCAAAACGCCGAAAGCCTTAGTTGAAACTTATGGTTGCCAACAAAATGAAAATGACTCAGAGCGCATAAGAGGAATGCTTGATGAAATGGGGTTTTCATTTACAGAGTCAGAAGATGAGGCAGACTTTATTTTATACAACACCTGTGCAGTAAGAGAAGGTGCTGAAATGAGAGTTTTAGGAAACATCGGCGCCTTAAAACGCGTTAAAGAAAAACGCCCCGAATTGATTGTAGGTATTTGTGGCTGTATGATGCAACAGGAGAGTATGTCCAAAAGAATCAAGTCAAAATTCAAACACGTAACGGTAGTTTTTGGCACGCATTCTTTATACACATTCCCTGAAATAATGTATCGTGCGGTTTGTGAGAATGAACGTGTAATTCACAGAGTAGAATCAGAGGGACGCTTGGCAGAGGATATCCCTGTATATCGAAAAAATTCAGCATCTGCCTGGGTTTCTATAATGTATGGATGTAATAATTTTTGCTCTTACTGTATTGTGCCTTATGTAAGAGGCAGAGAGAGAAGTCGTGAGCCTGAAGATGTAATAAGAGAAATTAAAGCGCTGGCCAAAAGTGGTGTAAAGGAAATAACGCTTTTAGGTCAAAATGTAAATTCTTATGGCAAGGATTTAGATAAAGATATAGATTTTGCAGACCTTTTGCTTATGGCAGATAAGGTTGATGGGATAAAAAGGATTCGTTTTGTCACCTCACATCCTAAGGATATGACAGATAAGCTGATAGAAACGCTTCCTAAAGTTTTAAAACTTTGCAGTCAGATTCATTTGCCGTTTCAGGCAGGCAGCAACGAAATACTAAAGAAAATGAACAGAGGCTACACCAAGGAAGAATATTTAAAACTGGCAAAAAAGATAAGAAATGTTATGCCCGATGCTTCATTTACAACTGATATAATCGTTGGTTTTCCCGGAGAAAGTGAGGAAGATTTTTACGAGACAATAGACGTAATAAAAAAGGTTCGTTTTGACAGTGTTTATTCATTTATCTATTCAAAACGTGGCGGTACACCTGCGGCTAAAATGGAAAATCAGGTGCCTGATGATATAAAGCATAAGCATTTTGATATTTTGCTTGATGTTCAGAACAGGATCTCGCGTGAAATAAACGAAACGTATAAAGATAAAATCGCAGAAATTATGGTTGAAGGCTTATCTAAAAACAATGACCAGATGATGTGCGGACGAACAAGCGGAGGAAAGATTGTAAATTTTCCGAAAAATGACGCATTAAAAAACGGTGATTTTGTAAATATTAAAATAACGAAGATAAGCACATGGTCATTAATGGGAGAAAGAGTATAAGGAGAAAAATGATGAAAGAAATATTAGAATTAGCACAAAAATTAGGAAACGCCATAGCAGAAAGTGAAGAAATCAAAACATATAGGGAAATGGAAAAAATCTATTATGAAGATGAAGCGGCTCGTAATGCTATGCAGGAATATGAAGATAAAAGAGCAAAAATGACGGTTAAAGCCAAAGAAACGGGAATGACACCTGAAAGCTTAAAGATGTTTCAAAAAGAAATGAAAGACGCTATGGATAAATTAATCCAAAATAAAACAGTAAAAGAATATTTAGATGCAAAGTCATCGTTTAATGACATTTTAACAAAGGTAAATTCTATTATCTCTTACTGTGTTCAGGGAGAGGAGCAGGATATGGCAGCAGGAGGCACAAGCTCATGTTCTGGTAACTGCAGCAACTGTTCTAGCTGTCACTAAAATTTTGTTGGAGGAATTGTCATGACACCGATGATGCGCCAGTATCTTGAAATAAAAGAGAATTATCCTGATGCCATACTTTTTTTCAGGGCGGGGGATTTTTACGAGATGTTTTTAGATGATGCAATCGTAGCATCCCGTGAATTAGAGCTTGTACTGACTTCGCGCAGCAAGGGGGAAGAAGCAAAGAAAAACCCCATGTGTGGAGTTCCTTATCACGCAGCAGACACATATATTGACCGCCTTGTTTCTAAAGGATATAAGGTTGCAATATGTGAACAGCTCGAGGACCCTAAAGAGGCCAAGGGAATAGTAAAGCGTGATGTTGTGCGCGTGGTAACACCGGGTACAATTGTAGACTCTAAAATTTTAGATGAAAAGAAAAACAATTTTTTATGCACTGTTTATGGCGAAAAAAACTCTTTCGGTGTGACTTTTTCAGATATTTCAACAGGTGAGGTTTTTGTAACGATCGTAGGCTCTGAAAGACGTCTGATTGATGAAATTGCGCGATATATGCCTACTGAAATTATTGTAAATGCTAACGTATTTAAAAATGCAAAGCTTAAAAATGAAATAAAGTACAGATTTAACACAATAGAGCTTTCAAAAATAGAGGTCACAAGGGATTTTTGTGATGAGCTTATTCGTTATTGGTTTAGTATCGAAAATGTTTCCGAGCTTAATTTGCCTGATGATTTTTGCTGTGTAAATGCCCTTGGCATGACGCTTTCGCACTTTGAAGAAACGCAGAAGATGAAAATAGGTCATATAAAAGAGATTCGTGCATATTCTGAAGATGAGTATATGGATATCGACCTATTTACAAGGCGCAATCTGGAAATTACAGAAACTATGCGAAATAAAAGTAAAAAAGGTTCGCTTTTGTGGGTTTTAGACAAGACAAGAACGGCTATGGGCGGAAGAATGTTAAGGTCTTTTTTGGAAAAACCATTGGTTGACTGCGCCAAAATAAACAAAAGACTTTATGCCATAAATGAGCTTTTAGCAAATGTTCCTGTCAGGGAAGAATTGTCAGAGGTTTTATCTGATATCTATGATATGGAAAGAATTTTGGGAAAAGTTGCTTGCAAGAATGTAAATCCGAAAGATTTGGTATCTTTAAAGCAGTCTTTGATTATGCTACCAAAGCTCTATGATATAATCAAAAATTTTAATGCGCCACTCCTTAAAGGTTTTGCAGAAAATTTTGACACATTAGAGGAATTGGCACAACTTTTAGACAGTGCAATTACTGAAGAAAATACGCCGATGCTCATAAAAGACGGTGGAATTATAAAAAAAGGTTATAGCGCCGAAGTGGACGAATACAGACTGCTTGCCGAAAACGGAAAAGACGCCGTTTTAGAAATTGAGGCAAGGGAAAAAGAGCGCACAGGTATTAAGACTTTAAGAACAGGATATAACAGAGTCTTTGGTTATTATATTGAGGTGTCACAATCGTTTCGTGATATGGTGCCCGAAAACTATATAAGAAAGCAAACGCTAACTAACGGCGAGCGTTTTATAACCGAAGAATTAAAAGAACTAGAGGGCAAGATTTTAGGCGCTTCAGAGTTTTTAAAAGCGAAAGAATACGAGCTCTTTTGCCAAATTCGTGAAACAGTAGCAGAATCTACAGGGCGGATTCAGCGGGCGGCATATGTTGTAGCGTATCTTGATGTTTTGTGTTCGCTTGCAGATGTTGCACATAAGAACAACTATACCATGCCGACAGTTGATATGTCAGATAGGATAGAAATTACCGGCGGCAGACACCCTGTGGTTGAGCGTATGCTTGATGATACAGTTTTTGTTCCTAATGATTCATTAATGGATTGTGATTCTGACCGTATGATTATAATTACCGGACCTAATATGGCGGGTAAATCTACATATATGAGACAAGTTGCAATTATTACTTTAATGGCACAAATCGGATCCTTTGTTCCTGCAGAGTCTGCAAGAATCGGCGTTTGTGACAAGATATTTACTCGTGTAGGCGCATCTGATGACTTATCGGCAGGACAGAGTACCTTTATGGTGGAAATGACCGAGGTTGCAACTATCTTGAAAAATGCAACAAAAAGGAGCCTTTTGGTATTAGATGAAATAGGCAGAGGAACAAGCACATACGACGGATTGTCTATTGCGTGGGCGGTAGCAGAATACATTGCAGATAAGAAAAAAATAGGTGCAAAAACACTTTTTGCAACTCACTACCACGAGCTTACACAGCTAGAGGACAAGCTCGATGGCGTAAAAAATTACTGTATAGCCTGTAAAAAGCGCGGCGATGACATCACATTTTTGCGCCGTATAATAAAAGGCGGAGCAGATGACAGTTATGGTATCGAGGTTAGTGCTTTAGCGGGGCTTCCAAAAATTGTTGTTGAACGTGCTAAAGAAATTTTGTCATGTATCGATAAAAGAGAAACAGACGTCTCGATATTGCCGCAAAAGCAACTAGATGAGGATAACCAGTTAGATTTTAGCGATATGAAAAATCTTGAAATTATTGACCACCTTCGCGATTTAGATGTCAGCACGTTGACGCCTATAGAGGCTTTAAATAAACTTTACGAGCTTACAAAAATTGCAAACGAGCAAACTTAAGCCAAAGCCTTAGTTCTATTTTTAAAAGCAAACAATATAATATATCGTATATTACTTTAATAAGGAGAAATGCGATATGTTAAATTGTGCAGATGATAATGAAGCGAGGCTGATTGGCGTAGTTTGTGACAATTTAGAGTACAGTCACGAGGTACATGGCGAAAGCTTTTACAAAATGAAAATAAGCTCTTTAAGAATTTCTGAAAACAAAGATGAAATAATAGTCACAATTTCAGAAAGACTGATTGCTGATATGGATCTGGATATTGGGACTAATGTTGAAATTTTTGGACAATTCAGATCCTATAACAACTATTCCGGTGAGGGAAACAGGCTTATACTTACGCTCTTTGCAAGGGAAATCAGATACACAGACAAAGAAAGCGCTAATGAAATTTATCTCAATGGTTACATTTGTAAGCCGGCGATCTTTAGAACTACACCTTTTGGAAGAGAGATAGCGGATATATTGCTTGCTGTAAATCGTGCATACGGAAAATCTGATTACATACCGTGTATTGCTTGGGGAAGAAATGCAAAATTTGTGCAGAATTTGCCCATTGGAACAAACATTAAAATATGGGGAAGAATGCAATCAAGAAATTATCAAAAAAAGCTGGATGAGGATACAATTTTGGAAAAGACGGCGTATGAGGTGTCCATAAGCAAGCTGGAAATAGAGTAGAAAAGAAGGGTTACAGGTATGCTGTAACCCTTCTTGTGACAAAAAATGCAAATAAAACATTACAAAAAAGCAGTATATTTTTGTTGTTTCAAGATAAGATAATTAAAAGAAGATAAAATTAGCAACTTATAGTTGCGAAAAAAACATAGTAAAGTTGCTTGAAGTTGGCAGAAAAGTTTGGTATCATAAAATTACAAAGTCTGTAATTTATATAGAAGGGTATGAAAATTTATGACAATAGGCGAAAAAATTATACAACTGCGTACTAATATGAATATTTCGCAAGAACAGCTAGCTGAGAAAATTTGTGTTTCAAGACAATCTATTTCCAAGTGGGAGATGGACCAGAGCTATCCCCAGATAGAAAAAATACTCCAGCTTTGTGAACTGTTTAATATTTCAACCGATGAACTTTTGTGCGATAATATTTCTATAAAAGCAAAAAATGACCAAAAAGCTTCAGGTAACAAATATTTTGGCACAGACGGTTTTCGCGGAGAGGCAAACGGAGAGCTCACATCAATGCATGCTTATAAAGTGGGAAGATTTTTGGGCTGGTATTATTCATCAGCTCTTTCTGGATGTGACAAGGCAAATTACCGTCCTAAAATTTTAATAGGAAAGGATACAAGGCGCTCTAGCTATATGCTTGAGTATTCACTTGTTGCCGGTATCACAGCATCAGGTGCAGATGCATATATGCTACACGTTACAACCACACCGAGTGTATCATACGTTACACGTCAGGACGATTTTGATTGCGGAATAATGATTACAGCATCCCATAATCCTTTTTATGACAACGGAATAAAGGTAATTAACCGCTATGGTGAAAAATTAGATGATAATACAACAGCATTAATTGAGGCATATATAGATGGTGATTTAAATCTACTTGGAGTTAAGGGCAGTGATTTGCCATTAGCAAAAAGAGAAAAAATCGGCTGTATAGTTGACTATGTTTCAGGCAGAAATCGTTATGTGGCATACCTTATATCTTTAGCTTCTCATTCATATAAAAACTTAAAAATTGCCATTGACTGTGCAAATGGAGCTTCGTGGATGATTGCAAGGGCAGTTTTTGGAGCGCTTGGCGCACAGACAATTGTAATAGGTGCAGAGCCGGACGGAACAAACGTAAATAACGACTGTGGTTCGACTCATATAGAAAGACTCTGTAAGGTTGTAAAGGATGAACACGCAGATGTTGGTTTCGCCTTTGACGGTGATGCGGACAGATGTATTGCAGTAGACGAAAACGGAAATGTCATAGACGGCGATTTGATGATGTACGTTTTAGCGAATCGTTTAAAAACAAGAGGAATGCTAAATGACAACACTGTTGTTGCAACTGTTATGTCTAATAGTGGATTTGTTGCATCATTAGAAGAGGCTGGAATAAAATGCGTTCAGACCAAGGTTGGTGATCGTTTTGTGTATGAATGTATGCAGGAGAATGATTTTAGCTTGGGCGGAGAACAGTCAGGCCATATTATATTAAAAAAATACGCAACTACCGGAGATGGCATCTTAACTGCCATTATGATTGCAGAAGAAATGTGTGATATGAAGTTATCGTTGGGAAAACTTGTAGAAAACGTTAAGCTTTATCCGCAATATATGGAAAATATAAGAGTAAAAGATAAGGATTTAGTATTAAATGATGCCCAGGTTTTAAAGGAAAAAGCATTAGTTGAAGAAAAAATCAATGGCAAGGGAAGAGTTTTATTGCGTAAGAGCGGAACAGAGCCTGTAGTTCGTGTAATGGTGGAATGTGAAAGCGAAAACCTTTGCAAAGAGTACACAAACAGAATTATTGATGTTATAAAAAAGGGTGGTTTTTGTGTTGAATAAGCATGTAAAGACGTGCGAATTGTTTGATTGTAGGACCGACTATTTAAAGGAACTTTTTGATTTTTGTGAATATCCTTGGGAGATGCTTCCGAAGATTGGTGACTATATAAAGGAGCTTATCAAAAAAGGGATACCCGGATACAAAGAAATCGAAGAGGGTGTTTTAGTTGGTGAAAATGTCAAGATATATAAAACAGCTACTATTGAAGCACCTGCAATTATAGGCAGTGGTACCGAGGTTCGCCCAGGAGCATTTATAAGAGGAAATGTAATCACAGGAGAAAACTGTGTTTTAGGAAATTCATCCGAATTTAAAAACTGTGTCCTACTCGACGGAGTTCAGGCTCCTCATTACAATTATATAGGAGATTCAATCCTTGGAAACAAAGCTCATATGGGCGCGGGTTCAATTTGCTCAAATCTTAAAACAGATGGAAAGCCCGTTGTAATTCATGCAGACACCGATTATGAGACGGGACTTCGGAAGATTGGCGGAATTTTAGCAGATGGTGCAGACGTTGGATGCGGATGTGTTTTAAATCCAGGCACTGTCCTTGGGGTTAAAACTTCTGTTTATCCGCTGAATGCTTTAAGGGGTGTTTTTCCATCCGGATGCATTGTAAAGAGTCAGTCAAATGTTGTAAAAAGAATATAAATAAAAGGCACTCTCATGAGTGCCTTTTATTTATATTTTATTCTACATATCCATCGTATTTTACAGGATTACATGTTGAGCAGCATCTAAACTGAAGAGTTTCGACTATTTCCATTGATATATCCCGCGTTTCCCTGCCGTTTAAGGTCGGACAGTTATATGTATGATATAAGATGCTTTCTTCCTTTGTACCATTCAAAATGATTGAAAAGTTTTTATCAGAAGAGTTGTTTTCAATTGCTGGTTCTGAAACCTTTTCAGATGGTTCTTCTGTTTTGGAAGGAGTTGGCTTTTTTGCAGTTTCCACTACAGGGGCTTTTTCTGGTTCTTTTAATTCTTCTTGTTCTTCTTCTGGAGTTTTGTTGTTGATATCGTCTGTTGCAACGATGTCGTTTTCTGCATTGGTTGTTTCTGCGCCTTTTTTACCGCAAGCGACAATTACCGTCATTGACAAAACAAATACCAAAACCAAACATAACAACTTTTTCATAAATACATCTCCTTATAAATTCTCTTTTATATAAGAAACAGCATTGCTGATTGCGTCATCGACACTTACATTCACGCTTTCACTATCTGTTCTTAATTTATACTCACAAATACCATCTGTTGCTTTTTTGCCCACAGTAATTCTTACGGGAATACCGATTAAGTCTGCGTCTTTAAATTTAACACCCGCACGTTCTTCGCGGTCGTCAATTAACGTTTCAATTCCCTGTGACTTTAATTCTTCGTATATTTTTTCGGCTAAGGCTAGCTGAGTTTCGTCTTTTGTATTAACAGGAATTACAATAGCATGGTAAGGAGCAATAGGCACTGGCCAAACCAAACCGTTTTCATCGCTGAACTGTTCAATTGCAGCTGCGATAGTACGGCTTACACCGATACCATAACATCCCATGATCATAGTTTGTGCCTTGCCATTTTCGTCTAAGTATGTGCAGTCTAAGGCTTCGGTGTACTTTGTTCCAAGTTTGAATATATGACCAACCTCAATGCCTTGTGTTGTTTCGATTGGTTGTTTGCATATAGGACAGGCGTCGCCTGCAACTATTGTGCGAACGTCGACAATTTCTGCTTCAAAGTCTTCTGTATTAACATTTATAAAGTGATAATCTGTTTCGTTTGCACCAACTATAAAGTTAGACATTTGCGAAACTTCTCTGTCCATGATAACCGGAGCTTTAATTCCTATAGGACCTGCAAAGCCAACCATAGCACCCGTTACTTCTTTTACAATTTCAGGAGCTGCCATCATCAAGTCATCAGCAGAAACCCCCAAATGATTAGCAAGTTTAACCTCGTTAACCTCGCGGTCGCCTCTTACCATAACTGCAACTGTTTTATCGCCTGCTGTATAGATTAATGTTTTTACAAACTTTTTGCTGTCGGCATTTAAAAACGCAACTAATTCCTCGATTGTTTTAACATTTGGTGTGTGAATTTTTTCTATCTGCTTTGGCTCTTCTTTTTCCTGAGGAATAAGGATACATTCTGCTTTTTCTACATTTGCAGAATAGTTACATAAAGGGCAGTGTGCAATTGTGTCTTCGCCTACTTCTGATTTTACCATAAATTCCTGAGAGCCAGAGCCACCCATTGCGCCTGAGTCAGCGTCAACAACTATGTAGTCAAGACTGAGTCTTGTGAAAATCTTGCAATATGCATCATACATTTTAGAATAAGACTCATCCAAACCTTCCCATGTTTTGTCAAAGCTGTAAGCGTCTTTCATTGTGAATTCACGTGAACGAATGATACCGAAGCGCGGACGACTTTCGTCACGGTATTTTGTCTGAATTTGGTAAAGTGTAACAGGAAGCTGACGATAAGATCTAAGACAAGACTTTACTGTTTCTGTAAAGATTTCTTCATGTGTTGGTCCTAAACAAAAGTCTCTTCCGTTTCTGTCCTTTAACTTAAACATATTAGGTCCAAAAACATCCCAACGACCTGATGCCTGATAAGATTCGGCAGGGAGCAGTGCTGACATTAAAAGCTCCTGGGCACCGGCATTATCCATTTCTGTACGTACAATATTTTCAACTTTTTTAAGCACTCTAATACCCAATGGAAGATATGAGTAAACGCCTGCAGCGAGTTTTCTGATGATACCGCCGCGGAGCATAAGCTGATGGCTTATTGTTTCAGCTTCTGCAGGCACTTCTCTTAGTGTGCTTAAAAATAATTTTGACATTCTCATAAAGTTTAACGCCTTTCTTCCCACTAAAATTTAGAAGCTACTGAGTGTGGGTAACTCAGTGCGAAAAAATAAAACTGTTCATTATATTATAATAATATGAAAGCAAAAAAAAGTCAACCTTTTGGGATAAAATTAATCATTTTGTCAAAAAGTAATAAATATGTTGTATAAAAATGCAAAAATGAATTTTAAAATGATATAAATTTCAAATTTTTGTAAATTGCGCCTATTTTAATGTTTGCAAAATTATAATTTGAAAAAAATCTATTAAAAAATATCATTTTTCTAATAATTACTGTTGACATCTGCTCATAAAAGTATTATAATGATAAAAAACAAAAAAGAGAAAGAGGAAAACATGAAAAGGACACAGCAGGACATCTATAAAGAGGCGTTTAGAAAATGGACAAGTGTAATTGAAGATAATACAAAAATTGCGCCCGATTATTATAATAACTATAAGGTTAAAAGGGGACTCCGTAACAGTGATGGTACGGGTGTACTTGCGGGATTGACCAGAATTGGTCAGGTTCACGGATATGTTATGTACGAAGAAGAAAAAATCCCTGATGACGGTGTGCTTACCTACCGTGGAGTAGATGTCAGAGATATCGTTTCTGCATGTGAAGCAGAGAACAGATTCGGCTATGAAGAGACCTGTTATTTGCTTTTGTTCGGAAAGCTGCCGACCAAAACGGAGCTTGATGACTTTAAAAAGCTTGTTGGCGAAATGCGTATGCTTCCTGATGGCTTCCGTGAGGCTGTGATTATGTACTCTCCGAGTAACAATATTATGAATAAGCTTGCACGTTCAGTGCTTGCTATGTATTCTTACGACGACGACCCTGATTCTATTGATTTATATAATTTATTAAGACAGTCAATTCTTTTGTTCTCTCAGGTACCTACTATGGTAGCGTATGCATATGAGGCTAAAAGACACTATTTTGATGGAAAAAGCCTAATTATTCATAATCCGCGCCCTGAGCTTTCGACTGCAGAGAACTTTTTGCATATGATAAGACCTGATAATCAATACACAGATCTTGAGGCTAAGGTTTTAGACCTTGCGTTGATTCTCCACGCAGAGCATGGCGGCGGTAACAACTCTGCATTTACAACGAGAGTGGTTTCGTCTTCTAATACTGACACATATTCTGCGATTTCTGCAGCTATAGGTTCGTTAAAGGGACCAAAACACGGTGGAGCTAACTGTAAGGTTATCGAAATGGTTGAAGATTTCAAACAAAACCTTACAAATATTAATGATAAAGACCAGGTTAAAAACCATATTGAAAAATTGTTTAACAGAGAGTCTTTTGATAAAAGCGGACTTGTTTATGGTATGGGGCACGCAATCTATACAAAGTCTGACCCACGTGCAGTTGCATTGAAGAAAAAAGCAGAAGAACTTGCGTATGTAACAAATAATACAGAAGAATTTAAGCTTTATAACTTAATAGAGGAATTAACACCTGAAATATTTGAAAAATATAAAGGAAGAGCAAATATCTGTGCAAATGTTGACCTTTATTCAGGATTTGTTTATAAGTGCTTAAATATTCCAACGGAGCTTTATACACCTATATTTGCTATTGCCCGTATGGCAGGTTGGTGCGCTCACAGAATAGAAGAAATTATTTATGATGGAAAGATTATCCGTCCTGCATATAAGAGTGTATGTAAGAGCAGTCTGTATGTTCCAATGAATGAAAGAGAGTAAAAAAACGCCGCAAGGCGTTTTTTTATTTATAATATTTACTAAAACGATATTTTGTGGTACAATAATATAAAGAATGCTTTAGGAGTATTGTTATGGATTTTAAAATTCATTCAGATTTTAAGCCGACAGGTGACCAACCGGAAGCGATAGAAAAACTAGCTGAAGGTATAATTCGTGGAGATAAAGAACAAACGCTTTTAGGCGTTACTGGCTCAGGTAAAACCTTTACGATTGCAAATGTTATAGAAAAAGTTAAAAAGCCAACACTGGTACTTGCGCACAACAAAACGTTGGCTGCGCAGCTTTGCAGTGAATTTAAAGCGTTTTTTCCTGAAAACGCAGTGGAGTTTTTTGTTTCATACTATGACTATTATCAGCCTGAGGCATATATTCCAAATACTGACACTTATATAGAAAAGGATTCTTCGGTAAACGAAGAAATTGACAAGCTCCGTCATAGTGCCACCGCGGCGCTTTTTGAAAGACGCGATGTTATAATTGTTGCCAGTGTATCCTGTATTTACGGTCTTGGTGACCCTATAGATTATAACGAACTTGTAATATCACTCCGCCCTGGTATGGAGCGTGACCGTGACGAAATATTAAAAAAACTGGTTGAAATCCAGTACGAGCGAAATGATATAAATTTTGTGCGCGGAAAATTTCGCGTACGCGGAGATGTTTTGGAGGTCTTTCCAGCTGAAAGCAGTGATACAGCAATTAGAATTGAGTTTTTTGGAGATGAGATTGACAGGATTTCAGAAATTGATGTAATAACAGGCGAAATAAAAGGCACGCGTAATCATGTTGCGATTTATCCTGCATCTCACTATGTTACTACAAAAGAAAAAATGGAAAGAGCTATTTCTACTATTGAAGCAGAACTTTATGACAGAGTTGCTTTTTTTAAATCACGTGACCAACTACTTGAAGCACAGAGAATAGAACAAAGGACAAGCTATGATATAGAAATGATGCGGGAAATCGGATTTTGTCAAGGGATAGAAAATTACTCGCGTCACATAAGCGGACGTGCGCCGGGCTCTGCACCGTTTACACTTTTAGACTATTTGCCGGATGATTTTTTGTTGGTGATTGATGAGTCACACGTTACAATTCCACAGGTTCGGGCAATGTTTAATGGTGACAGAGCAAGAAAGACTGCTTTAGTTGACTATGGTTTCAGATTGCCGTCGGCATTTGACAATAGACCCTTGAATTTTGAAGAATTTAAAGACAGAATAAATCAGGTTGTTTATGTCAGTGCAACACCTGCAGATTATGAAAAAGAGCGTTCAACTCAGATCGTAGAGCAAATTATAAGACCGACGGGACTTCTAGACCCTAAAATAGATGTTCGCCCGGTTAAAGGGCAGATTGACGACCTCGTTGGAGAGATAAATACAGAAATAGAAAAAGGAAACAGAGTCTTAGTTACAACCCTGACAAAAAAGATGGCAGAGAACCTGACCGAGTATCTTCGCGAACTTGATATAAAGGTAAAATATCTTCACTCGGAGGTCAAGACCATTGAAAGAATGGAAATAGTAAAAGAGCTAAGAGAGGGACTTTTTGATGTTTTAGTTGGTATAAACCTGTTAAGAGAGGGTTTGGATATTCCTGAAGTTTCTTTAGTTGCAATACTCGATGCCGATAAAGAGGGTTTTCTTCGTTCTGAAACGTCGCTTATTCAGACAGTAGGAAGGGCTGCCAGAAATTCAGATGGCAGAGTTATAATGTATGCTGATAATGTAACCGGCTCTATGGAAAGAGCGATAAACGAAACAAATCGCAGAAGAAAAAAGCAATATTCATACAATGAACAAAATGGCATAACGCCTCAATCTATCAAAAAGAACATAAGAGAGGTAATCTCTCCTATGGGGGAGGTACCTGATGAGAGTGTTCGGGACGTTAAGCTTACACGTTCTATGGATATTAATCTTAAAATTGAAATTTTGTCAGAGCAGATGAAATTAGCTGCCGAAGAACTCAGATTTGAAGATGCAGCTGCTATTCGTGATAAAATCAAGACACTTTTAAAAAATAAAAAATAACTGTATTTTTAGTCATATATGTGATATGTTTGATTTACTGTTAGGAGGGAAGATATATGATGGATGCCACGAAATACGGTGTCAGTTACTTTACACCGAAGAGCATTTCATATGATTGGGTAAAAAAAGACCATATTGCCAAAGCACCAAAATGGTGCAGCGTAGATCTTCGCGATGGCAATCAAAGTCTTGTTATTCCAATGAGCCTGGATGAAAAAATTGAATTTTACAAACTTTTGCTCAAAATCGGTTTTAAGGAAATCGAAGTGGGTTTTCCTGCTGCGTCTGAAACCGAGTATGAGTTTTTAAGAACGATTATAGATAATAAAATGATACCTGAGGACGTTACAGTTCAGGTTTTAACGCAATGTCGTGAACATATAATAAGAAAGACGTTTGAAGCGTGTAAAGGTGCGCCTAATGCTATAATCCATTTTTATAATTCTGTCAGCATATCACAGCGTGAACAGGTTTTTAAAATGTCAAAAGAAGAAATTAAGGAAATTGCCATATCCGGTGCAAAGCTCGTTAAAAAACTTGCCAAAGAATATGAAGGTAATTTCAGATTTGAATATTCTCCCGAAAGCTTTACCGGGGCAGAGCCTGAATATTCATTAGAGGTTTGCAATGCTGTTTTAGATGTTTTAGAGCCAAGTGAGGAAAATAATGTGATAATCAATCTGCCAGTAACAGTTGAGATGAGTTTGCCTCACGTTTATGCATCTCAGGTAGAGTTTATGGACAAAAACTTAAAATATCGTGAGCACGTAACGCTTAGTCTTCATCCTCATAACGACCGTGGAACAGGTGTTGCTGATACAGAGCTTGCGCTTTTAGCCGGTGCAGACAGGGTAGAGGGCACACTTTTTGGAAATGGCGAAAGAACAGGCAACGTTGATATTGTTACACTTGCTATGAATATGTATTCTCACGGTATTGACCCGGGGCTTGATTTTTCTGATATGCCGTACATTGTAGAAACTTATGAAAATTGCACCAGAATGCATGTTCATGAGCGTTCACCTTATGCAGGTGCGCTTGTTTTTGCTGCATTTTCAGGAAGCCATCAGGATGCTATTGCAAAGGGCATGAGATGGCGTGAAGAAAAAGAATTACATAATTGGTCTGTGCCATATATTCCAGTTGACCCGACTGACATTAACAGAACATACGATGCAGATGTTATAAGAGTAAATTCTCAAAGCGGCAAGGGCGGCATAGGATATTTATTAGAGCAGACATATGGCTACGATTTGCCTACCGGTATGCGCGAACACTTAAGCTATGCTTGTAAGAGTGTTTCTGACCACGAACATCGTGAACTTATGGTTAGAGATGTGCTTTCTGTCTTTAAAGAAAGCTACTTTAACTGCATAAACCCTGTGGGAATTTCTGAATTCCACTTTAAACAGGCAGATAATAAAGTAGAGGCATACATAACGTTTATAAAAGATAAGGTAGAAACAACAATAAAGTCAGAGGGTAATGGTTCGCTGGATGCAGTAAGTAACGCCCTTAAAAAGTACACAGGCAGTCTGTTTACACTTTCTGTATATAAAGAACACAGTATGCAGGGGGATGGTTCACAGAGTGAAGCTGCAGCGTATATTGGCATTGAGGACAAAGACGGTAATATGTTCTGGGGCGTTGGTATTCACACCGACATTATTAAAGCCAGCTCCCGTGCGTTGCTTGCGGCTTATAACAATATGGTAAGGGGCGAGTAGTATGAAAATGACAATGACTCAAAAAATTCTTGCTCACCATGCAGGTGTTAATTCTGTCTCTGCGGGAGAATTAATATCGGCAAAGCTAGATATTGTTTTAGGAAACGACATAACAACACCTGTTGCAATTAATGAGTTTGAAAAAGCAGGATTTAGCGAGGTGTTTGATAAAGATAAAATAGCTATTGTCTTAGATCACTTTGTACCCAATAAGGATATTAAGGCAGCAGAACACTCAAAACAGTGCAGAGAATTTTCGTGTGCCTACTCAATAAGTCACTTTTACGATGTGGGAAAAATGGGTATAGAACATGTGCTTTTGCCTGAACAAGGAGTGGTTACAGCCGGTGATTGCATAATCGGCGCTGATAGTCATACTTGTACTTATGGTGCTCTAGGTGCTTTTTCAACAGGAGTCGGAAGTACAGATATGGCAGCAGGAATGGCAAATGGTACAGCCTGGTTTCGTGTTCCATCTGCAATAGGGATTAAACTCATAAACAAACTGCCAAAAAATTGCAGCGGAAAAGATGTAATTTTAACTATCATCGGAAAAATTGGTGTTGATGGTGCTCTTTACAGGAGCATTGAGTTTTTTGGCGACGGAGTTTCGTCGCTTTCGATGGACGATAGATTTTGTATTTGCAACATGGCGGTTGAGGCAGGGGCAAAAAACGGAATATTCCCAGTTGATGAAGTGACGATACAATATATGAACGGAAGATGCAAAAGACAGCCAAAAATTTTTACAGCCGACAGCGATGCTCTTTATGATGAGGTCATAGAGATAGACTTATCTGAAATTGTACCGACAGTAAGCTGTCCACACCTGCCAAGCAATACCCGTCCTGCAAAAGAGTTGTCGCATATCAAGGTTGACCAGGTGGTAATTGGCAGCTGCACAAATGGAAGATTGGAAGATTTAGAAAATGCATATAAAATTTTAAAGGGAAAAAAGGTAGCACAGGGCGTAAGATGTATAATAATACCTGCCACGGCTTTGATTTATAAAGAGTGTGTTGAGAGAGGATATATATCTGCTTTTATTGATGCAGGTGCTGTCGTTTCAACACCTACGTGCGGACCTTGTCTGGGTGGCTATATGGGAGTTTTAGCCTCCGGAGAAAGGTGTATTGCTACAACGAACAGAAATTTTGTAGGGCGTATGGGGCATGTTGATAGCGAGATTTATCTTGCAAGCCCGAAAACTGCTGCAATGAGCGCTATAACAGGCCATATTACAGAGCCCGGGGAGGAAGATTAATGAAGAGTAGGGGAAAGGTATTTAAATTTTTAGACAATGTTAATACAGACGTAATTATCCCCGCAAGATATCTTAATACGTCTTGTGCAAAAGAACTTGCAAGGCACTGTATGGAGGATATTGACAAAACATTTGTAGATAAAGTATCTTCAGGTGATATTATAGTTGCAGGGTCTAATTTTGGCTGTGGTTCGTCGAGAGAACACGCGCCCTTAGTCATAAAAGAGTGTGGTGTTTCCTGCGTAATCGCAAAGAGCTTTGCAAGGATTTTCTACAGAAATGCAATCAACATAGGTCTTCCTATTTTAGAATGCCAGGCCGCAGCAGAAGAAATAGACGAAAATGATGAAGTTGAGGTTTGCTTTGACACGGGTGTTATTTTAAATAAAACAAAGAATAAAACGTATCATGCACAACCGTTTCCTGATTTTATACAAAACATAATAAAATCGGGTAGTTTATTAAACTCGCTAAAAGATTGAGGTGAGCGATTTGCTAAAAAACATAGCTGTAATACGTGGTGATGGAATCGGACCAGAGATTGTTGCTCAGGCACTTTTAGTTTTAGAAAAAATTGCTGATCTTTACGGACACCAGTTCATTTATAAAGATGTAGATATGGGAGGGTGTGCCATTGATAAATATGGAGAGCCTTTGCCAGATTGTGAACTTGATAAGTGCAAAAACTCTGACAGTGTGCTCCTAGGTGCTGTGGGCGGAGAAAAATGGGATGCTCTGCCAGGTGAGTTGCGCCCTGAAAAAGGCTTATTAAAGCTTAGAAAAGGTATGGGTGTATATTCTAACAACAGACCTGCTAAAATCTGGCCGCAGTTAGCATCTGCCTCGCCGCTTAAAGAATCGATAGTAGATAAAGGAATTGATTTTATTATAGTTCGTGAACTCATAGGCGGAATTTACTTTGGAAAGCACCAGTCAGGTGAAGATGACGGAGAAAAGTATGCAATAGATGAACTTATATATACAGAAAAAGAAATTGAACGTATAGCCAGAATTGGTTTTGAGACAGCAAGAAAGAGAAATAAAAAGCTATGCTCTGTTGAAAAGAGCAATGTATTAGAGTCAAGCAGACTGTGGAAAAGTGTGATGATGAGAGTAAGCGATGAATATCCTGATGTTTTAATTTCTCATATGCTTGTCGATAACTGCGCAATGCAGATAGTGAAAGATCCGTCACAATTTGACGTCATAGTTACTGAAAATATGTTTGGCGACATATTATCTGACGAAGCATCGCAGATAACAGGCTCCATCGGTATGATTCCGTCGTCTAGTCTTGGCAGTACGTCGTGCGGTATATATGAGCCAATTCATGGTTCTGCACCTGATATCGCAGGAAAAGACATAGCAAATCCGATAGGTATGATACTGTCTGCCTCTATGATGCTAAAATACAGCTTTGATATGAAAGACGAAGCAGAGGCGATTGAAAAGGCAGTAAGCGATGTTTTAGACAAAGGATACAGAACATCAGATATTATGTCAGATGGATGCACAAAAGTAACCTGCAGCAAAATGGGAAAATTAATTATAGATAATATAAAGAGGTTGTAGCCAAAGGCTACAACCTCTTTATATTACCATGCCACCGTTAACGCCAAGTACCGCGCCTGTTATAAAGGGTGACAGATTATCATCTGCTAAGAAATAAATCGCTTTTGCTACGTCTTCTGCTTTGCCAATTTTACCCAGAGGTATTTCATCGATGACTGCGCTTAACTCTTCCTTTGACAGATTTTTATTCATATCAGTATCGATAAGTCCGGGGGCAACGCAGTTAACACGGATGTTTGATGGTGCAAGCTCTTTTGCGAGCGCTTTGGTAAGACCGATAACTGCTGATTTTGAGGCGGAGTAGTGAACCTCGCAGGATGCACCGGTAACGCCCCACATAGATGATACATTAACAATAGAACCGTGCTTTTCACAGAGCATCTGAGGCAACACTTCGTGGATTGTGTTATACACTCCGTCAACATTTACTGAAAACATTTTTCTAAAGTCATTTTCGCTGATATCGCCAAACACCTTTTGTTCTGCAATTCCTGCATTGTTAACCAGTACGGATATAGTACCCAGATGCTTGTTGCACTCTTTTATCATTGAATAAACCTGATTTTTATCAGAAATATCTCCTTTAAGCAAGATGGCATTTTGACCTAAAGATTTTATCTTTGATGCAATATTTTCAGCATATTCATCACTATTTAGATAATTTATCGCAACATCATAGCCGTGCTCGGCAAAATAAATAGCACACGCAGCTCCTATTCCGCGTGATGCGCCCGTTATAAAAGCTATCTTTTTCATAGGCATTTCTCCAAAAATATTTTCTTTATCTTATCATAAAACAGAATTTAATTCAAGTCTTGATTTTTGTCATTTTGACTTTATATGTTTATCTATATCATATCGTTGCAAACCTTTATAATTTTGTCTGCAGCTCCTTTTGCACCTGAACAGCTCTTAAAACCTTTTGAAATATTCTCCGCATTCTGCTTATATGTTCTATTATTAAATATTTCATTTACAGCACGAAGAACAGAAAATGCATCCGCTTTATAAAGTTTTATTCCTGCGCCAAGCTCTAAGACACGCCCGGCAACACCTTTTTGTTCTGTTGTTTGTGGCAACATAACAAGAGGAACTTCAAAATACAAACTTTCACTGACGCTGTTCATTCCTGAGTGAGATATAAAAACATCCGCCTGTTTGAGCACTGCAATTTGGTCGACGTGTGAAAAAACTGATATATTTTCAGGGAGTTTTCCAAAATCATCTAAAGACACCAGATTGCCAACAGACATAATCACCTGATAGTCTGTATTTTTAAAAGCAGATATGCAAGTTTTGTAAAAAGGCATCATATCATTATTGACAGTCCCCATTGATATATAAATCAGTTTATCTTTCTTTTTTTCTATTTTCTCATCAGAATTTCGAATTGAAGGACCGACAAATGCATACTTTTCTGAAAAAGTCTCAGAATAAGGCTGAAAATCAGGAGAGGTATACACGATAGTATGGGTGTTATCATCACTGCCGATAATATCAAGAATGCTTTTGACAGGATATCCCTTATCTTTTAGTCGTTTGACCTGATGTGCGGTTTTTGGCATTGAGAAAAGCATCTTAAATAAATCTTTAAAACCCTGTTTCATAATTTTTGCTGAATGTTGATTAAAAGCAAATGTTGTTGTTGAAGAAACGAAAGGAATATTAAGCTTTAGTGCAATAGCTTTGCCCCATATAGCCATGGAATCTGCTACTATACAATCAGGGTTTAATTTTTCTATTTCTTTGCAAACCTTTTCATCAAGCGCCAATGTTGTATCTACCAATATCTTTGTAGAAAAGGCTAAATCTTTTCCTACACGGGCAGAATCTTTTGCATTTAGTTTTTGCTCTGTATCATAATCGTCGCAGGATATAAATGTTGCACCTGTTGACTCGATTTTTTCGCGCATAATATCATATGAATAATACCAAACCTCGTGTCCGCGAGAAACTAATTCCCTGACAACTCCTAAGGTGGGGTTAGTGTGTCCGTGTGCCGGAATACAAAAGAAAACTATTTTGCTCATATTACTCACCTGTTTCATTCGTCTATATTGCTGAAAATTTGTTTAACAAAATCTTGTTGCTTTGCTTTAGGAAGAATAGCTATCCCTTTTTCTTTATCACCGAGAACTAAAATCTCATCACCGGGCTTTAAGTCAAACAGTTCCCTTGCTTCTTTAGGAATAACAAACTGTCCCTTTTCGCCGATTTTGACCATCCAAGCATATTTTCCTTCGTTTATATTCATATCTGATGCTCCTTTATATGATTTGTATGAATAATCATACCACTCTTTTGCATAAATGTCAACTGGAAAAAGTTAGTTTTAAAAAACAGTTACAGGTTTTCATCACTTTCTTCAATAGAGCCTTTTACAGATTGGGCAATGTTTTCTAAATACTCTGCGCGTACGCAAACTTCTATTGTGGTGTCGTTAATTACGTTATGTGTTACCTCACAGCTTATCTGGTGTGAGTCGGGGGCGACGCTTTCTTCAATTTTTTTGATTATCTCTTTAGTGCCGAAGTTTTTAACGCTCTCTGGAGTTAAAATTTCTTTTTTCAGTTCTATTTCTTTATAGAATTTTTTATTTATACCAAATCCTGATAGTCCATAGTTTTTTTCCTCTAAGTCATATTCTTTAAATGGAATGTTATCTTTATGAAACAGTCTTAACTTTTTGCCAAAGAAGTTTATTGTGTATTGGTTTTTTGTGTTTTTTGTTTCGTGACGAGTGGTAGAAATTGTTGAAAAAAGTTCTTTTTCTTCGTACCAGACACGGGCATTTACAGTTGCAACTGCTTTTACGTAACGCGTTAATTGTTTTACAGGTACAGGAATTTTTCCTGTCACAAGCGTGGTACCGGCAAGAACAGTTTCTCCCGGCTCGACTACCGGTACACCTTCTTTTACCGTCATTTCAGATACTATAGCATCTTTTGATGCAACAATGTTATAGTAATCATCAGAAGACGGAATTGGGGGCGTTTCTATCTTTTCGCGCACGTCGACAACTATCATAGAACCTTTTTTATCGACCCATAACCAGGCAAGTTCGGGGATTTTAAGCAGAGAATCTTTTTTTAACTGTTGTTGGTTAATTTTAGATTTTAATGTGCCTATTTTAAGTCCTGACTCGTTTAGGACTGAAATGATTTTTTCTTTTGGAATTTTGTGATTTCCGCGGACTTTAATTCCCCATACAAATTGATTTAAGATAACAACAGTTAAAACAAATATTATAGCGCTGAGGAGTGCTATCTTTCGGTTTTTGTATTTTTTTAGAAAAAACGGAAATCCGTGACGCACATTTATATGGACCAAAACACCGGTATTATATGAAATTTGCGGTAAGCGAAAAAAGGATTTAACCGAAATTTTGCAACGAATTGATTTTTTTGAGATTCTTATAATATCCCACAAAAAAATGTTGTTTAAAGCGCAAACCTGAATAAAGCGTTCACAAAAATTTCCTGTTACCGTTATGGTTAAGTACCCTCTTAAATATAAAAATATTGACGGGACAAACAATTTGTATCAACTCCGTAAATCAGAAAAATTAATTGATAAAACAGTACCACAAATACTTATTTCATCATCTGTGATTATTGTAATGTTTAGATTTTTGCCGTGTAGTTCTATAATAAACTCTTTTGCCATCAATGTTATTTTTTCGTTTTCGTATTCTAGGATTGATTTATAGTTTTCAATTCTTACATCTTCGTTTGAGGTCATTAATATCCTTGGTACATCGAATAAAATATCTTCGGGAATATCAAGTGTTTTAGCTATTTTTTTAGGGACGCTCCGCCTTTTTGTTTTACGCCTTGCCATACATTCACCTCTGTAATACTTATGCTAAAAAAATCATAATAATTACTTGAGGTGATACTGGTGAAAATGAAGAAAACAGCAAGTTTTTTAATGTTATGCCTACTACTTGGTTTTTTGATTTTTAAAACCGAGCAGGTGCGCTGTTCTGTTATAGAAAGCTTAAAACTTTGCGGTGCGGTTGTAATTCCCACACTGTTTCCTTTTTTTGTGATATCAGGGGTTTTGGTAAACCTCGGTTTTGTGACGGTTTTAGGAAAGTTTTTTTCGCCGATTGCACATCTGCTTTTTAAAGTGTCAGGCAAGGGTGCGGTGGTTTTTATAATTGGTATAATTTGCGGATATCCGACTGGTGCTAAGGTGATAGCAAATATGGTAGAAGAAAAAAGCCTTGACAAATGCGAGGCAGAACGCCTTTTGGCTTTTTGTAACAACTCAGGACCGCTGTTTGTAATAGGCGCTGTAGGAACTGCAATGCTTAGAAATCATAATCTTGGCGTGATTCTTTATATAATTCATCTTTTATCAAGTATTATTACGGGTGTCATATTAAGAAACTTTGCAACAGATGAAAAGTTATATAAAAATAATGAAATTGAAGCAAATAACGTGGCAGAGGCAATATCTAAAGCTATAGAAAGTGCGGTCAGGTCAGTTTTAAATGTATGCGGGTACGTTGTGTTTTTTGCCATTTTATGCGATATGGCAAAAAGCGTGTTTTTAATCTCGCTCCTTGAGGTAACAATTGGTGCAAAAAACTTGATTTTGCAAGGCCTGAAAGAAGATATTACATTGGTTTTGCTCTCAGGAATTATCGGCTTTGGGGGAATCTGTGTCTTGATGCAGGTTCAAAGTGCGGTAGCAAAAGTGGGGCTTTCGCTAAAGTTTTATGTTTTAGGAAAAATAGTCCAGTCTGTAATTTCTATGCTTTTGACTTTTTTTTACGTTAGCATATTTGAAGTAAGAGCTGTATTTTCGCCTGTGCCTTTAGAAAAAAGTATTTCCCTGATTCCTTTGTTTTTGTTTTTAGTAAGTGGGATGTTGTGTATCTTTCGTTTGACAAAGAGGGGCTAGTGTGGTATATTTTTTTTAAACAAAATGGGAGGGAAATATGTTTAGATATACTGAAGATAACAAAAGGTATCATACCTTAAACTACCACCTGAAAAAGACTTTTGGCAAAAAAGTTTATAAAGCTGTTATTGACGCAGGGTTTAGCTGTCCTAACATTGACGGTACTGTAGGTTTTGGCGGTTGTGCGTATTGTCTTTCGGGAGCTGGTGAGTTTACCTGTGAATCTTCTCTTTCTGTATCCGAACAGCTCCATAAAGAATACGAAAGAATTTCCAAAAAACAGCAAAATCCCAAGTTAATTGCATATTTTCAGGCACATACAAATACCTATGCCCCCATTGATGTTTTGAGGCAAAAGTATGAAGAGGCACTAAGCTTTTCTCATGTTTTAGGACTTTCGATTGCGACGCGACCTGATTGTATAGATGAACATATTGCAGATTTGTTGGAGGAGTTTTCAAAAAAGACTTACCTTACAGTAGAGCTGGGCTTGCAGACTGCTTGCGATAAAACTGCAAAAGAATTTAACAGGGGATATGACTATGACATTTTTTTAAAGGCGTACAAGCTTTTAAAGGATAGAGGTATTCGTGTTTGCATACATATTATAAATGGCCTTAAAGGGGAAACGAAGGAGGACATGCTTGCTACTGCAAGGAAAGTAGGAAAGCTTTTTCCAGATGCTGTGAAAATCCATCTTTTGCACGTTTTAAAGGGTACACTGTATGAAGATGAATACAAAAAAGGAACACTGATTCCTATGACTAAAGATGCATATATTGACGTCGTGGTAAGACAACTTGAATTGTTACCGCAAACAACAGTAATTGAGCGAATTACAGGAGACGGAAAAAAAGAAAATCTCATATCGCCCCTATGGAGCATGGATAAAATTTCTGTCCTCGGCGGAATAGACAAAGAGATGGCAATGCGAAATACGTATCAAGGGGCATTTTTACTTGACTAAATGTCAAATTTATAGTAAAATAAATATATTGTGTAAACTTTAGTAATTTTGTCACGAAAGGTTGAGATAAATGGAAAAATTAGGTCTTAACGAAATAAGAGAGAAATATCTTTCTTTTTATGAATCAAAGGAGCATTTAAGATTAAAAAGCTTTTCGCTGGTGCCCGAAAATGACCCCAGTCTGCTTTTGATAAATGCTGGTATGGCACCACTTAAGCCTTACTTTACGGGAAGGCAGACACCGCCTAAATCGCGTGTTACAACATGCCAGAAATGTATTCGTACACCAGATATTGAGCGAGTAGGTAAAACTGCACGTCACGGTACATTTTTTGAAATGCTCGGTAATTTTTCGTTTGGTGATTATTTTAAACACGAAGCAACGTCCTGGGCTTGGGAGTTTGTAACAGAAGTTTTAAAATTACCTAAAGACAGAGTCTGGATTTCTGTTTATGAAGAGGATGACGAGGCGGTTGACATCTGGACAAACCATGTCGGTGTTGCACGCGACCATATTGTAAAAATGGGAAAAGAGGATAACTTCTGGGAAATAGGCACAGGTCCTTGTGGTCCGTGCTCGGAGCTTTATTTTGACAGAGGCGAAGAATACGGCTGCGGCTCACCTGATTGTAAAGTTGGTTGTGAGTGCGACAGATTTGTAGAATTCTGGAATCTTGTTTTCACACAGTTTGACAAGCAGGAAGACGGTACATACGTGCCGCTTGCTCATCCTAACATTGATACGGGTATGGGCCTTGAACGTATAGCTTGTATTATGCAGGGAATTATGTCGATTTTCGATGTTGACACAATCAAGAGCATCCGTGATGCTGTCTGCAAAAAGGCACGTGTCGAATACGGTAAGGATACAGATACCGATGTTTCTATCCGTGTTGTTACTGACCATATAAGAAGTACGGTGTTTATGATTTCAGATGGTGTAAATCCATCAAACGAAGGCAGAGGCTATGTTTTAAGAAGACTTCTGCGTCGTGCTGCTCGTCATGGAAAATTGTTAGGTATTGATGGTACATTCCTTTATGAGCTGGCAGATGAGGTCATTAAAGCATCTAAAGGCGCATATCCTGAACTTTCGGAAAAAGCTGATTTGATAAAGGATAAAATCAAAAAAGAAGAAGAGCGTTTTGCAAAGACGATTGACGCAGGCTTTGCTGTGCTTAATAACTTTTTAAAAGAAGGAAACGGCAAGGTTTTCTCTGGAGAAAATGCGTTTAAACTATACGATACCTATGGATTTCCTATTGATTTAACACGTGAAATTTTAGCTGAAAAAGGCATTGAAATTGACGAAGATGGATTTAATGCTGAAATGGAAAATCAAAGAACAAGAGCCCGCTCTGCTGCCAAGATGACAGAGGTTGGCTGGGATGACAAAATTGCTGATGCGTTGGTTGGTGTTGCGCCCACAGAATTTGTAGGATATGAAACACACGAAGCAGAAGCTCAGGTTTTGTTGGTGCTAAATGATGGGGATAAAGCTATTGTTGTTTTGGATAAAACACCGTTTTATGGCGAAAGTGGCGGCGAAGTTGGTGACGTTGGCACAATCGACGGATTAAAAGTAGTTGACACCAAAAAAACACCTGATGGCAAGTACTATCATTTTGTTGAGATGGAAGATGGGGAAATTAACCCTGGCGATAAGGTTAAAGCTATAGTTTCTAAAAAGACACGAAGGCTCATAGAAGCAAATCACAGTGCGACACACCTTTTGGATTCAGCACTTAAAAACGCTTTAGGGGAGAGTGTGACACAGTCAGGTTCTTTGGTTTCTGCTGACAGATTAAGGTTTGACTTCACATTAGACAGAGCAGTAACAAAAGAAGAATTAGATATTGTCGAAAAAGAGGTAAATGAGAAAATTTTAGAAAGCCTGCCTGTATCATGGAAACAGATGCCGATTGATGAAGCCAAAAAAATCGGTGCAGTGGCTGTATTTGGCGACAAGTACGGCGATGTTGTAAGAGTTGTCTCAATGGGGGATTACTCTATAGAGCTTTGCGGTGGTTGCCACGTATCAAATACTTCACAAATCGGATTGTTTAAAATAATTTCAGAAGCAGGTGTTGCTGCAGGAATAAGACGTATTGAAGCAGTAACCGGTCAGGGCGTTTTAGCAGAACTTAAAAAGGCAGAAAGCACAGTTATGCAAATCGCACAGAACTTAAAATGCGGTATTGGCGATGTTGTTAAAAAGGCAGAATCTGTTGTTTCAGAAGTTAAAGCGCTGGAATCTAAAATAGAAAGTCTTAATACGAAACTTGCCAAAGGTGCAGCTGATGACATTTTAGCTAATGCTAAGGAAATCAATGGTATTACAGTGGTTACAGGTCGTGTGGACGGTGCAAATGTTGACGCTTTAAGAAATTTAGGTGATGGCTTTAAATCAAAGCTTTCAGCAGGCGTTATTGTTTTGGCGTCAAGCGACGGTGATAAAGTGTCCATCGTTTCAATGGCTACAAAAGAGGCTATTACGCGCGGTGCCCACGCTGGAAATATCGTTCGTGAGGTTGCAAAGATTTGCGGCGGCGGTGGTGGCGGTAAGCCCGAAAGCGCACAAGCTGGTGCTCGCGATGCTTCAAAGATTGAAGAAGCTCTTTTATATGTAGAAAAATTAATTGAGGCACTTTAAAAAATACTTGACAAATTAATATATTTTATATATAATGATTTGAGTTAAAGCTGAATTTTCAGTTTTATCCTTGCTCTAATCGTGTGATTAGGGCCGAAGACCAAAAGGAGGTGTAAAAAATGTCAGAAGTAATCAATAAGTACGAGACTATCTTTGTAGTTGACGCGTCTTTGGAAGAAGAAGCTATCGCGGGTATTGTTGATAAGTTCAAAACATTAATCAGCAACGCAGGTGAAATCGAATCTGTTGACGAATGGGGTAAGAGAAGATTAGCATATCCTATCGATTTTAAAACAGAAGGTTACTACGTGCTCGTTAACTTCAGCGCAAAATCTGATTTTCCTGCTGAATTAGAACGTATCTACAACATCACAGACGGCTTATTAAGAAGCATCATCATTAAAAAAGACGAAAAAAACGCTAAAGCCTAAGTTTTAGCAGGAGGGTAACGACTTATGAATAAAGTTATTTTGGTAGGCAGATTAACAAAAGACCCTGAACTTCGTGCAACGGCATCTGGTATTAACGTATGTAGCTTTACAGTTGCGTGTGACAGAAGGTTTGTAAAGCAAGGCGAAGAAAGAAAAGCAGATTTTATAAACTGTATTGCCTGGAGACAGAGTGCTGAGGCGATTTCTAAATACTTTGTAAAAGGTAACAGAATTGCTTTGGAGGGTTCTATCCAGACAAGAAGCTGGCAGGATAACGAAGGCAAAAATCGCTATGCTACAGAGGTTGTTGTAGATAGTTGGGAATTTGCTCAAAGTAAAAGTGAGGGTGGAGCAACAGCTCCTTATACTCCGAATACAAACTCCGGTCTGTATCCGGTAGAACCTGAAGCTGACGCTATGGGTGATATTGATGGATTTATGCCTATTGAAGAAGACGACTTACCTTTCTAAAAGAGGATTAGTGTCAACTGTAAAGGAGGAAAGCTAAAATGGCAGAAAAACCTATGGTTAGAAACCGCAAAATGAAGAAAAAGGTTTGCTCATTTTGTCAGGATAAAGTAGAATTTATTGACTACAAAGACGTTGCTAAGTTAAGAAGATATGTTTCTGAACGCGCAAAGATTCTTCCAAGAAGAATTACAGGCACATGCGCAAAGCACCAGAGACAGTTAACAGAAGCGATTAAAAGAGCAAGACATATCGCGCTGTTACCATTCAGTGCTGAATAATCAAACAAATTACACCGCGCCATATGGCGCGGTGTTTTTTTGCGCATTTCTTGACATAGAATAAATAAAGTGGTATTATAAAATAGAGAAAATTTAGGAGGAAAATCTGTGGCAATATATTTACTCGTTTCGTCTATTATAATATTTTTGTGTGTAATTTCTAACAGAGTTTCAAGAAAATTAGGAATTCCAACACTTTTGATATTTATCCTTTTAGGTATGTGCTTTGGTTCTGACGGAATTTTCAAAATACATTTTGACAATTATTATTTTGCAGAGCAAATTTGTACGGTTGCACTTATTTTCATAATGTTTTATGGTGGTGCAGGTACCAGAATTCAGGAAGCTAAAAACGTTGCAGTCAAGTCAGTGCTGCTTTCATCTTTAGGTACTGTACTGACGGCTTTTTTAGTTGGAACCTTTTGTCATTTTGTGCTTAATATTGCTATTTTAGAGAGTTTTTTGATAGGCTCGGTTATAAGCTCTACTGACGCTGCGTCTGTCTTTTCTATATTACGTTCGAAAAAATTGAGCCTAAAGTATAAAACAGCCTCAATGTTAGAGCTTGAAAGTGGAAGTAATGACCCGTTTTCGTATATGCTGACAGTGATTTTTCTAACGCTTATCGGCGGAGATGTTTCGGGCGGTAAAATATCATATATGATTTTTGCTCAGGTAGTTTATGGAGCTATAATCGGCATAGCGATTGCTTACTGTGCACTTTGGTTTTTTAAACGTTATAAGTTTAAAACTGAGGGAATGGACTCGATATTTGTAGTGGCTGTGGCAATTATGTCTTATGCTTTGCCTGCGCTCATCGGCGGTAACGGATATCTGAGCGCTTATATTTGCGGTATCATACTGGGAAACCACGAAATCAAAAACAAAAGAACAATAATTCACTTTTTTGATGGAATTACCGGACTTATGCAAATGCTGTTGTTCTTCCTTTTGGGACTTTTATCGTTTCCGTCACAATTGCTGCAAATCGCACCTACTGCGATTGTTATTGCTCTCTTTTTGAGCTTTTTTGCAAGACCGCTTGTTGTCGGCTTGATTTTAACACCGTTCGGTTGCAAACTGAATCAGCAGCTTGTTGTTGCATGGTCTGGACTTCGCGGCGCTGCATCTATTGTTTTTGCGATTATGACTGTGGTAAATCCTGCGGTTTTAAATAACGATATCTTTCATATCGTATTTTTTATAGTGCTTTTTTCAATTTTGATTCAGGGAACATTTATTCCTTTAATATCAAAAAAACTCAATATGATAGATGAAAAAAGCGATGTCATGAAAACCTTTACGGATTATTCTTATGAGCTTCCTGTAAGCTTTATAGAGTTTGACGTGGCAAGTGACCATATATGGGTAGACAAAACCATACAACAGATAAATTTTCCTAAAAATTTGATTGTTGTTTTGATTCTGCGTAAAGAAGAAAAAATCATCCCTAATGGTTCTACATATATTCTCGCGAACGACAAGGTGGTTTTGTGTGGAAGAGAGGGAAATTCCGTCGATGGTGTGTCGTTATCAGAGGTTGAAATAACTAAAGAACATGAGATGCTTGGCAAAAGTATAAAAAATATATCAAAAAAAGATGAACTTCTGATTATGATAAAAAGGGGAAAACATTTAGTAATCCCTGATGGAAATACTAAAATTTTAGAAAATGACGTTTTAATAATAAATAAAAACAGCTGATTCGGAGGAAAGAGAATGGATAGAGTAACAAAAGCTATAGAAAATTATCATAAAGGATACAATTGCGCTCAGGCGGTTCTTTGCGCTTTTTCAGATATTACAGATTTTAGCGAAGATGAGCTTTTTAAGATTTCAGAGGCTTTTGGCGGAGGTATGGGTGGAACCGGAGGCCTCTGCGGAGCAGTAAGTGCTATGGTTTTTTTAGCAGGACTTGAAAATAGTTTAGGAATAGAAAACCTGCCCCAGACAAATAAGCAAAAAAGCTATGCCTTTGCACATGAATTGATGGAAATTTTTGAAAAGAAGAATCAAAGTATAATCTGTAGCAGATTAAAGGGTGAATGTTTGCGCTCTTGTGACGGATGTATTGAAGATGCTGTCAGAATTTTAGAAGAAAAATTACAAAAGTAGGGAAAATTATGCAAGACAACAAAAAAGCTTTAAAGCAGCAGATGTCAAAAAACAATCTGCATTTTAACAAGGCGCTCGGGCAGAATTTTTTGACTGACGACGGAGTGTTGGATGATATTATATTTGCTTCTGAATTAAATAAAGAAAAAAGCGTCCTCGAAATAGGACCGGGAGCGGGTGCTCTGACGACAAGACTTGCAAAAAGTGCAAAACGTGTTGTAGCTGTAGAAATTGACACTTCATTAATTCCTATGTTGCAAGAAACATTATCTTGCTTTGATAATGTAAAAATAATAAACAAAGATATTTTAAAAATTGATTTAAAACAGCTAATAGAGGATGAGTTTGATGGCGAAGATGTATGCGTTGTAGCAAATCTTCCGTACTATATAACTACACCTATTGTTATGAAACTGTTAGAGGAAAACCCTGGATTTTCCTCTATAACGGTCATGGTACAAAAGGAAGTTGCAGATAGATTGGTGGCTTTGCCGGGTGGCAAAAACTGTGGTGCAATTACCTATAGTATTAATTACTATTGTGATGCTGAAAAGGTGCTTGATGTGCCTCCGGAGGCCTTTGTTCCTGCGCCTAAGGTATGGTCATCTGTTATAAAACTAACGCTGCGCAGTTTACCTGCTGTTGAAGTAAGTGATGAAAAGCATTTATTTGAGCTGATTAAAGCTTCGTTTTTAATGAGAAGAAAGACATTTATTAACTGCGTATCACAGAACAAAACAATAAACTGCGACAAAGAAACTCTGCGTGAAATTTTGAATAAACTGGGAATTTCTGAAAAGGTAAGAGGAGAGACACTTTCGTTAGTGCAATATTCACAAATTTCAAAAGAAATATTATCAAGAAATTTGTAGAAAAAAATCCAATAAAATGCTATGAATTTTGCTTAAAAAAGTGTATAATAATATATGTCAAATTATAAAATGTGATAATATGCGTAAATATAGCCATATTATTACATACCGCAATGTTGAAAGGAGATAATCAAATGACTGATAACAAAGTAGTTTTAGCTTGGCTTGAAGAGATGAAAGCCTTAACAACACCTGATTCAATCGTTTGGATCGACGGCTCAGAAGAGCAGCTTGAGGCACTTCGCAAAGAGGCTGTAGAATCTGGCGAAATGATTAAACTCAACCAGGAGAAATTACCTGGCTGCTACTATCATAGAACAGCAGAAAATGATGTTGCACGTGTAGAAGACAGAACATTCATCTGCACACCTACAAAGGAAGAAGCAGGTCCTGTTAACAACTGGATGGAGCCATCTGAAATGTATGAAAAGCTAAACGCATTGTACAAAGGCTCAATGAAGGGCAGAACAATGTATGTTATTCCTTATTCAATGGGTCCTGTTGGTTCACCTTTTTCTAAGATTGGTATCGAATTAACAGACAGCATATATGTTGTATTAAACATGGCTATTATGACAAGAATAGGCAAAAAAGTAATGGAATCTTTAGGCGACAGCGATGATTTTGTTAAGTGTCTGCACGCTAAAAAGGATGTAAATCCTGACGAAAGATATATTGTTCACTTCCCACAGGATAACACAATTATGTCTGTAAACTCAGCTTACGGTGGTAACGTGCTTTTAGGTAAAAAGTGCTTTGCTCTTCGTATTGCTTCATACCAGGGCATGAAAGAGGGCTGGATGGCTGAGCATATGCTTATCCTTGGTTTAGAAAACCCACAGGGCGAAGTTAAGTACATTTGTGCTGCTTTCCCGTCTGCTTGTGGTAAGACAAATCTTGCTATGCTTATTCCTCCTGAATATTTGAAGGAAAAGGGCTACAAGGTTTGGACAGTAGGTGACGACATCGCGTGGATCAGAAAGGGTAAGGACGGTCGTTTATACGCTATCAACCCTGAAGCTGGTTTCTTTGGTGTTGCACCGGGTACAAGCGTTAAGACAAACTTTAATGCTTTAGAATCAACAAAGAAAAACACAATTTTCACAAACGTTGCTATAAATAATGACGATATGACAGTTTGGTGGGAAGGCTTAGACAAGAATCCTCCTGAAAACTGCACAGAATGGACAGGTAAAAAGGTTAATGGCAAGACATATGAAGGAAAGCTTGCTCATCCTAACTCAAGATTTACAGCTCCTGCTATTAACTGCCCATGTATCTCAAGTGAATTTGAAAATCCTGAAGGCGTGCCGATTTCGGCTATAGTATTTGGCGGCAGACGTGCAAAAACAGCTCCGTTGGTATATCAGGCCAGAGATTGGAACCACGGTGTATTCGTAGGTGCTACAATGGCATCTGAAACAACAGCAGCAGCAGCTGGTGCTGTAGGTGTTGTACGTCGTGACCCGATGGCTATGAAACCTTTTGTAGGCTATAATATGGCAGATTATTTTGCACATTGGATTGAAATGGGCGAAAAATTAGACGCTGATAAAGCTCCTAAGATTTTCCACGTTAACTGGTTCAGACAGGATGATGAGGGTAACTTTATGTGGCCTGGATTTGGCGACAATATGAGAGTTCTGCTTTGGATTTTAGACAGATGCGCAGGAAATGTTGGCGCAAGAGAGTGTGAAATCGGTTATATTCCTGAAGAGGGTGCAATCGATACAACAGATTTGGATATGACACCTGAAAGCTTAGAAGAACTCTTTGAAGTAGATAAAAAGCTCTGGTTAGAAGATGTTAGCGACCAGGAAAAATATTTTGCTCAGTTTGGCGATAAGCTACCTAAAGAAATCAAAGAAGAATTAGAAAAATTAAAAGCAAAATTATCTAAATAATAAAAAAGCAGAGGTGATAAACACCTCTGCTTTTTTATACCAAAATTACGGGATAACTACTGAAAGGTAAATACAATAAAAGGAGCTAAAGCAATTGCTGTAGCTCCGATTTTTTATTCCCACTCTAACATCACTTTTGTTTTGACCGTGAATTTAGGTCTAAATAGTGCGTTTTCGTGCTGTTTCAGCACGAAAATTCTACCCATTCCACCCATTCAACAGGAAAAGTGTTGTCAAAAAGTGTTGTCAGTGTTGTCAACACTTTTTTATTATTCAAAGGCGATAATATCAAGTGCCTTTGGTGTCTTTAATTATATCATATTTAGTTTGAAAAATCAAGACAAAATAAAACACAACACCTTGTAAAAGTGCTGTGTGAATTTATATATCTTCCGCCAGATTGATAATTGTCCTCTTTTTCTGAACAGCATATTTATACGCTATACCCGTACCACTTTTTGGCTGATAGTCGGTTAAATCTCTCCAACTGTTTTTCCGTCTGGGCGGTAAATAATCATCTTTGAAATACACAACACAGATGTCGGCATTATCTATCATCTCATAATTGCGTTCTACATAAACCGCCTTGCCTGCGTTTATCGCCCTTTCGGGAAAATAAGTTTTCTCACACCTTTCCAAGAGATAGTTTTCGTAATCTTCATCTATATACGGATATTCACCCCGAACATATACCCTCTGAATGTGCGGATGTTTTTCTTTTTTGACAGCAAGAACCGCACGGCATAAATCGTCAAACTCGCTTCTGCTTCCTACAAGAAAAGTATCAACATTTTCAGAAGTGATTAAGTTTTCAAATATTTCGGTCAATCTCTCTTTTAGTACATCTTTTCCTGCGACCTTTCTGTGTCCGAAAACACAACAAGCCTTTTTTTCTTTATTCATAACATACTCCGCTAATAAAAAAGTGCGTAGCCTACCCGAAAGCAGAGCCACGCACCAAAAAACGCAGGGACTTTGCTTCAAAGGTTGCTACACACTTTTTTCATTACACTTAAACCTTAATTCAAGAGTATGACGAAACAAAGTGTACGCTTTTTACAAAAATAGCGTACCCTCTGAATTAAGGTTTATTCAATTAAGTGTTGTCAATAAATGACATAATAAAAAAAGTTGTAGCGTATATATTATATCACATAATTTTATGGTTATCAAGTGAAATGAGATATTTTCCGATTTAACAGGAACATTTTTTGAGCAAAAGAAAATGCCACTCAAATAGAATGGCATTAAAATCTTATTTCGCATTTTTTCTCTCGTGGCGTTTTAGTAATGGTATCAGCTTACAATTACTGCCGTATCTTTTTATCAATTTATCGTTTGCTTTCTTGATTAACTCTTGAATGTATGTTATACCATAACCGCAACATACACCCTCACAAACAATCTTGTCAAATTCTCGCATACTGCCAGAAACAAGAAAACCGTTATAATTTAACAGAGATTCAAATTCGGCTATCGGTAGTCCTAACATAAGACCGAGAGAAACGAAAAATTTCTTATCAATGTCTTTTTCTTCGGTTGCTTCATTCTTCCAATCAAAATATGTTGTCTTGGTAATTTCAAATTCCTTAAACTGTTCAACGAAGGATTTTCTTGTTGTTTTCGGAACAGCTTTTTTGAGATAATAACCACTTGGGCGTTTCTGTTTTCTCAAAGCGTCAAGCATTTCATCTTTTGTCATTTTTGAGATGTCGGTATCTTTCGGAAGTGAAATAAGGTCAATTTCAATGTATGTTTCCTTAAAGAATGTTTTTAAGATATGTTCAATCGTTTCCTTGTAATTTGGAGAATGATTGAAGCAGTATTCAACTATTGTTAGATACTCGTCTATCGTTTCTATTACATTGTTTTTCAAGATTTCTTCAAATTCTTCTGGTGTCGCTGACGGAAGAGTACCAACCCACGCCATTCTGTCTGGATAAACTAACTCGGATATATCAACTTTCTTTTTGCCGTGTCTTGCGTAAATAATCGGTCTCTTATAATTAGAACCGATTATCGCACTTTGATATAATTCGCTTTCATAAAATTCTTTATGTAATGCTCTGTGTTCCGCCCATTTTGAAGCGAAGTCTTGTATTGCTTCGCTGTCTGCTTCTGTTTCTGGGGCAGGATAAAGATTTTTACATCTATATATCCAATGAGCCAACTCGTAAATGTTATATTCAAAAATGTTCTCGCCGAATATATTTTTTTCTGGCATAATAATACCACCTTTCGTTATCTACTGATATTATAACATATAAAATCGGAAAAGTCAAGAAAAGCACTCCGTTTAGACGGAAAGTTAAAAGCACTCACAAACAACGATTTGTGAGTGCTTTTATTTTATATTCCTACCATTTTTATTTAATCGCCCTTTCGGGCGAGTAAATTCAATTCTGAACCTCTTTGTTTCCGTCCTCTCGTTTTCCTACCTCTCTTATTGCCTTTACACAGATAAGGTCTATAAATATTACGAGTATGGAAGTTGTTCAGGCTTCCATATTGTATTATACACAAAAAATAACTCAATTATTCCAATTTGACGGAATAATTTTATGCGTTAGTAATAAACTCAAATTCGTCATTCGTTATAATATGATGAGTAAGAACAGTAGAGTTATTTATATTAAGAGCTTCAATTTTTTGCCCTGCTATATCGCATTTATACTCATAAGTCACCAAGTAAAGAAAATATTGTCCTTTCTTAACTTCCAACTTTTTATTATTTTCATCAAATTGAAAATCAGCGGTAGCTACAAATTTATGGCATCCCCATTTTTCATCAAAACCGCATTTTTTTACTTTGCGACAAATTAGCTGTTTTACTTCTTCTGCTTCTTCTGGAGATTTACAATCACCTAATAAAACTACTACTTGATCTTTAATATCTTCTGGTGCTCTTGCGTCAATCGGTTCAAAACAATCTTGTGATATTTCATCACCCCACCATTGAAAAATTAAATCAAATGGAATAAACATTTTTTTAAGTATTTTTGCCAAATGAACATATCCTCTCGTATTCATATACGACTTAATTACATACTGACCTTTTCGTATTGATGTATGCTCATAAGCATCATTTTCTTTATAATACTTATCAATGGCTTCATTTATTTCGTTGCTAATTTGATTTTTTAACTCTTCACTAATGTTTTCAGATGAATCATCATCAGCATTAACATCTATGCCGTGTTTAGCATAAATTTCTTCTTCTATCTTACCACGCATTTCTATCATTATTTCTTCGTACTTTTCTTTTACTTGCGTTATTGTAAAATCTTTAGTCGCTCTTAAAAGCTCGGTAGAATAAGCACCTGTTTTTTTTGCTTTTGGAGCAACTTTCTGACACAATTTTATAGCCTTTTCTTCTTTATAGTCTTTTGATAAAAACGCCAATGTATCAACCATAATAAATTCTCCTTTTCGTTTTTTTATTTCTTAATATTTGAATTAAAAAATCTCTTTCAATGGCTTCCAATGTTCAGTTGCCATATTGTCCGTATAGACAGAATTGTTAATGTAGAGCTTATCGTTTTTATCACGAACAAAACCCCATTTGATATTGTGCTTTTCGGCATATTCCTTGAATGAAGCAAATTTGTTTTCAACTTGGTCGTCAATGTTTTTGCTCCTGTTGCCAAGTTCACCGCCCTTTGTTTCAATTATCCATATGTCGCCGTTTGTTTTCTTCACGATATAGTCAGGATAGAAAAGCCATTGTCTCCGCATTTCGCCAATATAGACAACTGAAAAATACTGTTGTCCTGTGTCGCCATTCTTATAAACCCAATCAACATCGTCCTGTTCTTCACAGTAGCGTTCAAAAAGTCTTTCGCTCTTTGACCGTATCCCCTCAACAATCATTGCGGAAGAATAATCTTTGTAGGCGTTGCTATTGATTTCTTCTACATCTATTTCCGTGCTATCATATCTGTATAATTCCTGTTCGGGTATGCGGAATGTTGATGTTTTCGGCTGAATAATAAAACTTTCCTGTCTATATTTGATATTTACTGCTTCTCGGAAGTCGCCTTTTAATTGGTGTTCGTTGTTGATGATAAACGCATAATATTGAGCAGTAGTCAAAGACAGGATTTTATTCGGAACAACTACGCTTTTACGGAATAGGCGTTCAAGAATTACCTTTGTTTTCTGCGTTGTCATACCTATTGTTGATTTTAGCACATCAACCGAGTGAAGAAGTTCAATTCCGTGATGATGTGTACTTACCGTTCTAAAAGTTTTGCGGTAATTGTCCTCTTGCTCGGAAAAAACGCTGTCAGTTGTAATGAATTTACCCTCGAGCATTTTACCTACAATTCTTTCTTCAAAATTATATCCTGCTTCCTCTAAACGCAAGCGATTTTCTTGCTTATTGCCAGACAAATTATATTTATCAACAAGGAATTTATAAATCTGCTTAAAGGTTTCTCTTTCACCTAGACCGCCGAAATCTTTATCTCGGTATTGCTTTTCCAGAGTGAAAACCTTACATTTGTCTTTGAGGAAAACTCTCTTTGTTTCAAAGGCCTGCGACATAGCGAGCTTAATGCCCTCCTTGTATTTTTCATCAAAGGTGTAGAGATAGCAGAAGTCCAGAACATCAATATCATAGTGCTTTGCTTCTGGCATACGGCGAAGTCGTCCTATAGTCTGTATTTCAAAATCTTCTGACATATTCTCTCGGAGCTTAACAAGAATTTTCGCTCGAGGACAATCCCAACCTGTCGCAATCGCTTGTTTCATCAAAAGGAAGATAGGCATTGCTGAAAGTTCTGTTATGCCGTCCAAATTTTCTTTTTCAACAGCAAACCATTTCGCCACCATTTTATTTTTATAGGTGTAATTCATTGATTCAAGCTTCTTTTCAACGGCTTCGACAAGTTTATCCGAAGAATTTGGAAATTGAATTATTACAAGTGGGCGTATCGTTTTTGCCACGCCGTCCTGTTGCGAATACTCTGCAGCAATCTGCTTTCTCTTTCTGTCCGCCATTTCAAGCAGATAGCCGTGTTCGTTCTCAAAGTCGCCGTTGTAATCAACATCTTCATTGATATAGAGTGCCTTTGTTATTAAGCCAGAAGTAATAACATCAATTTCGTCAATTTCGTAAAATTCGTAGAGCTTGTTTTCCTTTGCTGTTGCCGACACACGAATTATATTTTTTGCCGAAAATGCGTTGATGATGTCATTTGCCTTTTTTGTATCGTTTGAATGTTCCTCATCTACAATGATTATGTATGTTATATTCTTACGGTTGCCCTGTGCGATGCGGTCAAAGAGGTTTTTCTTTTCGGTGTCGCTGATTGCCTTGTTGTCCTTTTTTGTTATCAGTTCCCAATTTATAAATGTTGTACTTCCTGCTTCAAAACCAGAAAGCAAAACATCATTAAGTGTATTTGTCCGCCTGTTCGGAAGAAGTGAAATCATCTTCTGACGGCTTTGTTCTTCAAGGTCGCCCTTGCCTGGACACAACCAGATAAAAGCGGTATTTGAATTGACAAAAGAAAGGTATTTATCAATAAAATCAATAAGGATAACTGTTTTTCCTGCTCCTGTCGGTGCTTTTACCGTAATTATCTGTTTACTGTCCTGTTTGCCGACAGTATCAATCAGGAACATTGAACATTTTTCCTGAAAATCAAAAAGTCCTTTCGGTAAATTTATCATCTTTCACCCACCTCCAACAATTCATTTTCAAAATAATAGTCTGGTATAAGAAACATTGATATACCAAGTTCAGACAGTTTCTTTTCCTGCTCTGCCGTCAGTAAAACTGCGGTTGAAACATAGACCGCCGAGCACGCAGATAATTTTTCATTATCAGCAATAAAATTATCTGCTTCTTCGTCCGAGAGAAGCAGAACATAATTTGTTCCGTCCAGACGGACAGCATATTCAAGCTGAACCATTTCCGCAATATGTTTTAACAGTTCATCACCAACCGAATAATCTTCATCTTCGGAAGTCTTGTTGATGAAATCTGTCTTATAGTATTTGAGGTTAGCAGATATACCGTCATAACTGCCATAGCCAGAAATAACATTTTTTATTCTGGGATATGTTTTAACTTCACAAATGCCATTTTCATTATTCGTACATACAATGAATTTACGGTTTCCACCGTCAATGCTATTCTTCTTCATTACAGCGTGAGCTGTAGAACCAGAGCCAGCAAAGAAATCTAAAACGGTTATGTTTTTATCCTCAAAGTAATCTAAAAACATTTGTATCATTTTGATAGGTTTCTTTCCACTATTAAAATCAATTCCGCCCTCTTTGCTGATATTCCCGAAATCTCCTGCCATATCATAAAAATTTGGAATTGGTAATGTCTTTGTAGCGTTTTCTGATAATTTTTCAGTTGGCACACCTTGATAATATTTACCCTTGTCTGCTGTGATTTTCTGAGGTCCTGTAAAATATCTATATGGGTATATGTCATCACCTATATCATACACCTTATACATTACGCCCAAACCGTCAATATTTTTTCGTCCTGTCAGAAAATCTCTGAAAAATCTACCAGAAGAATTTCCGTTCAGAATAGTTCCACTTGCCCAGATTTCTTTTAGCCCCTCTTTGAATCCCTCTTTATGTTTCACAATTTTATATTGGTTTTTCTGGAAAACTTCAACCTTTTTTCCGCCAAGTTCAATTACTGTTCCTTTTTCTAATTCTTCTACTGAATATATAAACTTATCATAACCATATTCAACAGGCATAAGATAAGGCTTTGCTTCTTCGGTTTTCCCATATACTAAAACTTGTTCAATCTGTTTATGATAACGCATATCAGATTTCAATGTTTTGTCGGCATATCTTACTTGTATATAATCTGTCTTTTGATAGTTGGCTTCACCGAATATATCATCACATAAAATCTTTAATTGAGACGCTTCGTTATCATCAATAGAAATAAATATAAAACCATTTGATTTTAACAAGGAGTGAGCTATGCGTAGTCTTTTTTCCATAAAAGAAAGCCACTTTGAATGTCTATAACCGTCTAACACATCAATTCTGGTATCATCATATATGAAATCTTTTTCTTTTGTGTTATACGGTGGATCTATGTAAATAAGGTCAATCTTACCTTTGTGTGTTTTTTCAAGAAGTTTCAAACTGTGAAGATTGTCTCCCTCTAATAAAAAATTATAAGGAAGCGTTTCATCTGTTGTGATTTCCTTGTCGGTTATTTCCAAGAAAACAGGCACTTTCGTCAGCATATCAACATCAACTTGTTCTTGATGTTCTTCCCATACAAGACCGTATTTCTTATCATTCAATTCGCTTTCAATTTCATTGATAGCGATTAACGCCGTATCATCTTCTTTATGTTCTTCTCTTATTTTATTAAGGAAGTCAATCAAACGCTGTCTTTTGATTTGCGATAGATTAGCCATTGTTTCTTCCCCCTCTTACTTTTTCTTTGGATATTCTTTTCTCTACCAAAATGAGTTCTTGTTTTATTAAAGTTAATTTGTTCTCCTGCTACTGAAAATGTAAAAATGCTTTCTTCAAAATAGCCAAGATTGTTTTTGAATTTTAACGCTAATGAAAGACCATACATATTATTTTCAATAGAATAGTTTATATCTTCTATAAATTCATCGTCATTTTCATTATACATCACTACAACAGGGAATTTGAAATATAAGTTATCAGAAGCGTCAATGCTTATGTAATCTTCCGAAAACACATTCAATTTTTTACAGTTTTCAAACATAAAGGCTGTGTCATCAACAAAGAGTGTCTTATGTTTGGCAAGTGAAGTTCCTCGTCTTCTTCCGTTATTAAAAGATATATTACATTGGTCTTGTAGAAGTTTGACATTATTTGGCTCAACTCCGTGAATATTCTTACAGATTATATAAAATTCTCTATATTTCAATTTGGAAGAAAAATCAAAACACGGTCTATTAAGTGTTAAAGCGTGCGGAAAAGGGTTATCCATATTATATGGCTTTACTAATTCGGCGTCTGTTTTATTAACATCAATCTTTGATACTTTAATCTGTGGATGCCATTGAAGCAGTTGATTGTTTTCTTCTGTTCTTTTTTGAATAATAAGTGTAGTCAAGCCTAAAAGGGATGTTCCGATAGCTGTTAGGACAGCACCACCATACCCTAAAATATCACCGCTTTCCCATTCGGCAATTATCCAATCACAATTACTTTTCCACTTAAATAAAAAATGTATCGCTATGGGGTACAATATGGAAAATATTAGAAGTATGGTTAACCATATTATCATTTTTTTTATTAAAGAATTTGTATCTTTCATATTTTCACCTATTATTCGTGTTCGTGTCTAACGATGTCATTCAGACTACAATTAAATCTCTTACATATTTTATCAAGCACTTCCATACTGACATATTCATTCTTGCTGAATTTTGCCACCGTTGCGGAAGATAGATTGAGTTCCTTTTTCAGTTGCCCTTTGCTCATTGAATGTTGGGCGAGTAGTATCTCTAACGGTTGATAATTAAACATCTTCATCACCTCATTAGATAGTATAACACATTAAAGCCGAAAAGTCAATTTTTCGGCTTTAATTTTCTAAATTTTATATTTTTCTTTCAAAAGTTAATGTTTAGATGTGTAAATTGTTCGCTTTTTAATATTCCGTTTAGACGGAACACAATTCCTTGATTTTTGACGATTTTCGTGTTATAATAAAATCACAGAGTTAAACCGCTAGCACTTAACCTGACAAAAACGGCATTACAAAAAATACTATAAAAAAGGAGCAGATACAGTTTTTTGATGTGTTCTGTATCGTGAGCATAAATGAAAAAATTAAACACTATAAAGCTTGAATTATGTAATGAAAAAGATGTCTATATAATTTATGAAAAGCTTGAAAACGGAAAGTATGAATGCTCCGTATATGTTTCGCCAAAAGACGAAGCTGATTTACAATTTGATTTCGGTACTGTTTTTCCACAGGAAACAGAAACAGGCATACGCACCACTTCAACCGAAGAATTTGAAGAAGATATTTGCCAAATGATAAAAAATTATTATATTAAAAAAGGAGCTGTTTTATATGAAAATTAATTACGATATACTACCAGAATCTATGAAAGCTGATATTGATGAAATATTGTTATCAATAAGATTAACACGACTTATTTCCGTCCAAGCGAGAGCTATAACCGAAAAAGAAAAGACATTTATAAATGACATTCTTTCTTCAATAGAAAAATGTATTAACGAAAGAAATGAAATTAAGAACCGTAATGACTTTACAGAACAATTAAAAATTGCTGATAATATCTATACCCGACTCAAACAGCATAAGACGATTAAACTTGATTTAACGAAATATGAAAACTTCTATGATAATCACATTACAAGTTGGCTTCGTCTATGGGAAATAGGTGAACTTTTTGAACAGCTAACAGGAATGAAAGAAAAATCAGAACGAGAATCATACGAAGAATACAAAACATTGATGACAGATAATTTATTACCGATGTTATTATTTCAACTACTAGGAAGCATAGTATATTGGATTAAAGAAAAATACTCCGTCAAGCACAGATAAGTTTTCGCCCAAATACTCCGTCAGGCAAAAATTGGTTTTCGCCCCTATTATAACGGAATTGTATTTTAATGAAAACCGTGTCTGTTCCTATCTTTAACGACTATCAGTATGTAAAAATAAATCATCAATACATTCTGTCCGAACAAGTATTTAATTTCCTTACGGCGATACATTGTTTGTCAAGGTAATTCTTGGCGTTCTCGGCGTATTTGTCGCAATTCTTATGCCATACGACCTGTTTTTTATATTTCTTATTCAGATGTTCGGACAGAGATTTGATGACGGAGCTTGAACCCTCACCCTCAATCCAGATATGTATATGCGGTTCGGTAGCAACAGGCAGACGGTTAGAGTTTCCGTTCGGGGCGAATACTTTTCGTGGTCGCCCACGCTTGCCTGTTTGTTCGGCGGTGATTTCACCGCATTTTGCGTTGTTTATGCTAACACCGATTTTTGCTGTTATGTTGTAGCCGTGCTTATCGCACAATCTTTTAAGATAGGTTTTGATTGCGTTCGCTTCCTTTATTGCTTCATCTTTCGTTTTGTAGATGCCGCAAGAAACGGAAGCCGTAATCATTCTGAACACTCTTTTCCTCATAATATATACCTCTTCTGTTTTGTCTGACTTTTTTACAAAATAAGCACGAAACAAAAGAAATATAATTTTGTTATGTTCTACCCATTGAACAGCGATTGACATGGGCGTTTCAAAAATTAAAAAATAAAAAATTGAAAGGCAAACGAAAAAGACGGCTACAATGAGCCGTCTTAATACAAAGGGATGAAATAAAAATGTATTGCCGATTAGCGAGCTTCGGCAAGTGAAGCGAAATCTGCTTCAAGGTGTTCGCACCATTCAGAAAAATCTTTTTCGTGATTCTCTAAATAGATTTCGTGTAGGAAAGCCTCTTCATCGGCTGTTAAACAAAAACTCATAATAAATTTCTCCTCTGTGCTTTTCTCTTTCTATATACTATGCGTTTTTGCGACAGAATATAACAATTAAAGCCATTTATTGATGTCTATTCCAGAAAACAATTTACGCTTGCTGTCAAAAAACATAAATTTCACGGTGTTCGTATAATTCTTCTCTTTTAACACTTTCTCGGTTCTGGCAGAATACCCCTTGTTCTCTGGGAAGTGAGAATATACCGTGATATTAAGTTTTACAGGCAGGCCGTAAAAGGTACTTTTAATTACTCGGTCAGCTAGAAACAGTTGCTTGATAATTTTATCAAAGCGAAGAGTGTGAGCAAAAATGCCGACTTCAAAGATATAATTTTCTCCGTCATAATTTACCCCCAAAATATAAATGCCGTTATCTTTGAGAACGAGAATATCTTTTGTTTCTTTTGCGATTGCCGACTTTTTCAAAGTTTCTCTGTTGCCCTTTGTCCTACTTTTACAGAAATTGACTTTACTTCTGATTTCGTCAATGCTTGAAGATAGATATTGTATATCGTGTCCGTGCTTTTCGGCGTGAGCTGATACTCTGGTTAAAAGGTTCAATGCGTCCTCTGGCGAATAGTAGCAGACCGTTCCTGCGTGAAGCGATTTCTTGATATATCGTCCATCAGCAGAATGACAGCGTATCAAGATTTCGCCGTACAAACTGCTATGTAATATTCTTTTGCCCGACACAACAGATGATTTGTTCTTCAAACCATAATACGAATATAGTTTATACCTTGCCACGAGCAAGGTATTTTTATTTAGTTTAACCGTTTTAATATATTTGTGTTCAACAAGAAAATTAACAAGATTGTCGTTTTTCTCTCCTGTAATTTCCTTGAATTGATTTTTGAAAATTACACCACCGAAGCCGTAAATCAAAAGGCTTAATGCCGTATCGTGTTTTTCAAGTGTTTCAATTATTATTTTATTGATAATTTCGTTCATTTGATTTCCCCCCATTCGTTTTTTGAAAATTTATATTTTAAGAATTGATAATAGAGATCGAACCGTTAAATACTTCCATTGCCGTTTCGTGGGATGCGATAGCTTCGCCCGAATAATTACTCGTTATAATTTCAATAAATTCCGTTTGATAAGAAAAGTCGGGCATACTGATTGTATGTTGCTGTAATTGGTCTAGGTAGTATTGCCCCTGTTCCATTTTATCGCAAAGTTCCTTGAATAAATCTCGGTTCTCGCTTTCTGTACGGAATTGTAATTGTTCCTCATAGGAAAGCCTGTCCGTATATTCTTGAATTTTATCCATTAACTTAATATCGTGTTCCACCCCTGTTGAAATGTAAAATTTTCTGTCTGCCAAATCAGAAACATTTTCACGCACCCATTCTTTTCCGCCGTCCGAGAAGCGATAAACAGTTTGAGTTTTACCGTCAATGACTACCGAACATTTATCAAGTACCTTTTCTAAAACATAGTTTTTTAAGCGGTTATTTGACGAAAGGTAATGTAAGCATTGTTCTTTCGTAGCATAACCGCCACAACGCAAGGCATTCAAAAACTGTTTATCGGACAGCTTCAGATGTTCGGCGGAAATGTAATGTGATTTTCTTCCCATAAGAAAATCACCTCCTTTTTGCTAACGCAGTAGCAAACCGAACCGCCAGATTGATAATCTGGGAACCGTAAAGCGATGAAAATAATATTGGCTTGCGATATGGTGCCGACAGGCAATTTTGCTCGCTTGATTGATGAAAAAAGTTTTCATCAAACGGCGGTGAGGTTTGATACGAGTTTTTATTTTTATTCTTTATATTATACTGTTGCTATCAGCGTTTCATAACAAAATGATGAAAAAAGTCAGAAAAAATCAGGTTGTCGGAGTTTTTGAGTTTTTTGTTATGCTTGATTTTGTTCAGTAGGTACGGAATAACTGACAGAAAGCGACAGTATAATATATTAACCGACAAACACAGACGGTTAATATTACGAAACGAAAGGATAAGGGAAATGAACATTTACGAGATTATTACAGAAAAAATTATTGAAAGAGTTGAAGCTATGATTGAGAACGGCGAAACGGCGAATTGGTTGTGTCCTTGGCAGAGGTTAGGTTTGCCGAAGTCGTACATAAGCGAAAAGGCGTATTCGGGTATCAATCTCTGGCTTCTGGAAAGTGGTTATTACCTGACTTGGAATCAGTACCTTGACATCAAAAAGAAAAATCCAGATGTCAGTTTGAAGAAAGGTAGTAAGAGCCACCTTTGCGTTTACTTCAATTACAACGAAGTTGAAAATGAAGAAACAGGCGAAATGAAGAAAGTGCCGTATCTCAAATATTACCGCTTGTTTGAAAGTGGAGATTTTGAGAATTTACCACCAAAAGACAAATTGATTGATTACGAACACGGTGAACACGCAGACATTGACGATTTTATGTCTGCCTATGCGAAAAACGCTGATGTACGAATTACGGTCAAGAAATCGGACAAGGCGTACTACTCGCCGTTGTTTGACGAAATCGTTATACCGCAACCGTCAATGTACCCAGACTTTAATAATTATGTTGCTGTGTTGGCACACGAAATAATTCACAGTTCGGGAAGCAAGAAACGGCTTGACAGAATCAAAGACGATTTCCGCGAAGAAGAAACATATTCAAAAGAAGAGCTTATCGCACAACTGGGAAGTTCGCTTCTGTGCTTTTTGCTCGGATACGATACTGCCGAAACGGTGAACAACGATGTAAATTACATTCGTGGTTGGTTATCGCACCTTAAAGATAACACAAGAGAGCTAGTGTCGGCGGCAGCAAAGGCACAGCAAGCGGTTGACTATGTAATGAACACCGTAAATATGGGGAAATAGGCAGTAATCAGATTTGAAATATTAAATATTTAATAATTGAAAAAAACGTCTTTTCCTTTTAATGTTCCGTTTAGACGGAACGCATATTCTTGATTTTTCGCAATTTTCGTGTTATAATAAAATTGTGAAAACAACTCGCACTCGTTGCGAAATCAAATACAAATATAAATTTATTAAAAGAAAAGAGGCGTTATTATGAATAACAACATTCATACAAATACGAATTCAAATCAATCGTCTGCTATATTTATTAACGCAAAGGAAATGAGCGAACAACTGGGCGTATCAAAATCATACGCATACAGACTAATTCAGCAGTTGAATGACGAATTACAGAAGAAAGGCTTCCTTGTAGTACAGGGAAAGACTAACCGTAGATATTTCTATGAAAAGATTTACGGAATGGCAAGTTAAGCCAGACAGCAAAAATCGTCATCAGCAATTTGTCTGATGACGATTTTTTTCTACCATTTATTATTAAATATTAAACACAGAAAGGACAATCATTATGAGTGATTTCAAATCATCAGTACATAAGTACGGAAATAATTTATACAGAGTAGATTATAGTTATATTGACCCGATAACACAGGTGAGAAAAAGAACCTGTAAGCGTGGTTTCAAGTTGTCAAGAGAAGCGACAGCGTGGCAGAAGAACGAATTGCCTGACCTTATTAAGCAGTTAGAAACGCTTGATTATGAAACACCAGACGAATTATTGACAATGGGCGAACTGGTTAAGGAATATTTAGAATTTTCATCATTACGCCGACAGGAAAGCACGGTAGCAACAAAGTCGCATATCATTGATACTAAAATTCTTCCTTATTTTAAGGATAAAATAGTTTTCAATATTACTCCGAAAGATATTCTAAAATGGGAAAACTACATTTTAGGAATGAGAAAACCTAACGGTGAAGAATTTTCCGCAACATATCAACATACAATTTGTAATCAATTATGGGCGATTTTTAATTATGCTGAAACATTTCATAATCTACCAAAAACGCCTACATCAAAGGTTGAAAAATTAGGTTCAAAAGAGCGTGAAACAGAAGCGGAAGTATGGGAAGTTGATGAATACTTAAAGTTTTCAGCGACACTACAAGATAAACCACTTTACTTTTACGCATTTGAGGTGTTTTATTGGACTGGTATTCGTTTAGGAGAATTGTTAGCACTCACAAAAGAAGATATTGATTGTAAAGCAAAAACATTAAGAGTAATAAACAGTTATTCCAAAGCGAAAAAAGAAAAAGGAAAAACAAAAAATGTAAGCAGTAAGCGAACAGTACATATGCCAACTGAACTTGCCGAAGAATTACAGGAGTATATGGATAGCCTTTATGGCTTACAAGATACAGATGTTCTATTTCCTGTTTCAAAATCACAACTTCATCGTGTTATTGAAGAGGGTTCAGCAAAGGCAGGGGTTAAAAAACTAACCATACACGAATTTAGACACAGCCATATCAGCCTTTTAATGAATTCAAATTGTGGTTCTATCCTTGAAATCGCAAAGCGAGCAGGACACGCAAAACCAGATATGACACTTTTGTATTCACATCTATACAAGAACCGAGACCAGATAATCGCAAGACGATTAGAAGATATTATGAAAGAGGGGAAAATGAATGTCAGCGAAGAATAACGACAGAAAAGATCGTTTTAGGAGTATTACAATCGGCTTCCGTGTTTCGCCCGAAGAAGCGTACAGAGTTGATATGGAAGTTAGAACATCAGGACTAACAAAACAAGATTTTATTTTGAAACGATTATTAAACGAAGATATTATTGTTCGTCCGAATATTCGTATCAGGTACTATCTTGAAAAGTATTTAGTTGACTTGACAGCCGAGCTAAAAAGGCTGTCAAGTATTCCGCAAACAAGTGATGTTTTGGAAAATCTTATATACCTTGTTAAATTGATTAGTAAATTAACACCAGAAGAACAGGAGAATTATTATGAGTAAAAATTTATCTTTAAGAGAACAGCAAAAAGCAGAAGCTATCAAGAGAATGAGAATGCTTTCACTTCATCCGAATGTGATTAACGAATTTATAACCGATAACACATTACATAAGTCGGAAGATTACGGCGTTGTATATTGGTTAGACGATAAAGAAAAACAAATCGTCAAAGAATTTGAAAAAAAGCACAATGCTGTCGTTTATCATATCATTAAAAGTTATACCGAGTTTGGTATTCTTCTTAATATGTTTTATGTATCACAGTATATTGAAGAATGGGAATATGACATAGGCAACATTCCCGAAAACAGACAACTTTGTTATGTTAAAAATTTAGATATTGAACATTTTAGCGAATTCGGTTATATCTGTTTCAGAAAAAGCATAGGCGGTTTAATAAGAACTGCCTAAAAGAAAATGCTTCACCAATCACGGTGAAGCATTGTTCATTTTATATGCTATCTAAAAAAAGTGTTGTCAAAGTGTTGTCAAAACACCTTGCCTATCTCGCAAAACCGCTTAAAATAAGGGTTTTTTGAGGGTACGGGATTACTCCCACTCAATTGTGCCGATTGGTTTTGGTGTTAAGTCGAGCAGTACTCGATTAATTCCGTCAACTTCGTGTGTGATTCTGCCTGTTATATGGTGAAGAAGTGTGTAAGGGATTTCTTCTATTGTTGCTGTCATGGCGTCAATTGTGTTGACCGCACGAATGATAGCAGGCCAGCCCTCATAGCGCTTGTCATCTTTAACACCTACGCTTTTCATATCAGGAACTGCTATAAAATACTGCCAAACCTTGCCCGAAAGACCGTTTTTGTCAAATTCTTCACGCAATATTGCATCAGCTTCGCGAAGGGCGTTTAGCCTGTCACGTGTGATAGCGCCTAAACATCTTACGCCAAGACCAGGACCAGGGAATGGTTGACGATAAACCATTTCATCAGGAAGACCTAATGCTGAGCCAACAACTCTTACTTCGTCTTTATATAAAAGCTTTACAGGCTCAACAAGAGCAAGCTCCATATCTTCAGGAAGTCCGCCAACGTTATGGTGAGCTTTGACTCCATTGCTTTCTAAAATATCGGGGTAAATTGTACCTTGAGCTAAGAATTTAATATCAGTAAGCTTTGATGCTTCTTCATCAAATACCTTGATGAATTCACCACCGATGATTTTTCTCTTCTTTTCGGGGTCAGATACGCCTTCTAAAAGGTCTAAGAATCTGTCTGTAGCGTCGACGTAAATCAGGTTTGCATCTAATTGGTTTTTAAATATATCTATAACCTGTTCGCTTTCACCTTTTCTCATAAGACCATGGTTTACATGCACGCAAACCAACTGCTTGCCGATTGCTTTAATTAAAAGTGCCGCAACTACTGAAGAGTCAACACCGCCAGATAAAGCTAAAAGAACTTTCTTTTCGCCTACCTGGGCGCGAATTTCGGCTATTTGCTCATCTATAAAAGCATCAGCTAAAGCCTTTGTTGTGATACGCTCCATTGTTTCGGGACGTTTGATGATTTCCATAATTTTTTGTCCTCCGGTTTCATTAGTATATAAGTCTTAATTATTCAAAAAGTGGTGTAGAGAAGTAGCGTTCTGCTGTGTCAGGCAGGACTGTTACAACTGTTTTGCCTTTTCCTAATTTTTTTGCAAGCTTTATCGCAGCTGCTACGTTAGTGCCGGATGAAATGCCACACATGATGCCTTCCTTTGATGCAAGCTCTTTTGATGTATGTATAGCCTCTTCATCTGTTATAATACAAATATCGTCGTAAATATCGCAGTTTAAAATCTGGGGTATAATGCCATCGCCAATACCCATTTGTATGTGAGTACCGATTGAACCGCCGGAAAGAATGGCAGCATGCTTTGGTTCAACTGCCCAAATGGTCATATCCGGGTTTGCTTCCTTTAAAGCTTCGCCGATACCGGTAATTGTTCCGCCTGTTCCTATACCTGAACAAAAACCGTCAATCGGACAGTTTATATCTGATAAAATTTCTAAAGCTGTAATTTTCCTTTGAACTTCAGGGTTAGCAGGATTTTCAAATTGCTGAGGAACAAAAACATTGGGATCATCAGCTTTCATTTTAAGCGCAAGATTTAAACATTCTTCAATACATGCACCGATATTTCCTGCATCGTGCACTAAAATTACCTCGGCACCGTAGTGATTTACCAATTTTCTTCTTTCTTCACTTACAGAGTCGGGCATTATGATTTTTGTTTTATATCCCTTTACTGCACCGACCAGTGCAAGACCTATGCCCTGATTTCCGCTTGTTGGTTCAACAATAATTGAATCAGGAGTCAAAAGACCTTTTTTTTCGGCATCTTCTATCATGTTGTATGCGGTTCTTGTCTTTATAGAACCTCCGATATTAAGGCCCTCAAATTTAACATAGATGTCCGCGCTGTCAAATTCTGTGAGTCTATTTAATTTTATTAATGGAGTATTTCCCATTGCTTCTAAAATATTACTGCATAACATATAAAAACTCCTAAATATTTTAATACAAAATATTATATTCCAAAATTGTTATAAAATCAATAAAAAATTAGATATTTATTCATTTTTTTTACAAAAAAAGTTGTGTGCAATTTTTTTTTGTAACGAATAAAAGATAAAGAAAAAAGCATAATATTTGTGAGAATAAGAAAAGGGAGGAAAACAACGTGCAAAAATTCAGCTATATTATAAAGGATGAAATAGGTATTCATGCACGACCTGCCGGAAATATTGTAAAGCTTATAAAAGATGCAAAAAGTCAGGTGAAAATTGAATGTAATGGAAAAAGTGCCGATGCAAAAAAAATTTTTTCACTTCTTTTACTTGCTGCAAAAAAAGACGATGAAATAAAAATAGAAATTGAAGGTGAAGATGAGGCAGAAGTGAAAGAAATGCTCTATAAGTACTTAAATGAAAATTTATAGACCATTCGGAGGATAAATATGGAGATTTTGCAAGGTACGAGCGCATCTGGTGGAATAGCTTTCGGGCAGATAAAGATAATAGGAAAAAAGAAAGAAACAGTAAATAAGTATGCAGTAAAAAGCATTCCTATAGAAATAGAAAGATTTAATAATGCGGTTGAAAGAACCAAAGAAAATATTGGAAATTCATACGAAAAGGCGATAGAGAGTGCCACAGAAAAAGAAGCAGAAATTTTTCAAATTCATATTATGATGTTAGAAGATGGCAGTTTAACAGATGTGTGTGAAAGCATAATCTATGAACAGGGCGTTAATGCAGAATATGCGATAGAAGAGGCTGCTAAAATTTTATCTTCGACATTACTGGATACAAATGACGAGTATATGATGGCAAGAACTAGTGATATAGAAGATATAAAAAGAAGCATTTTATCAAATCTTCTGGGAAAAGAAGAAAAAATAATTTTAAATGAAAACAGCATAGTTTTTGCCTCTGACTTAACCCCCAGTGAGACCATTAATCTTGATAAGAAAAAAATTGTTGCATTTGTGACAGAAAAAGGCGCTAAAAACTCTCATGCGGCAATTCTTGCACGCTCTATGAAAATTCCATCTATCGTAAATGTTTCAGGATGTATAAATGAAAAGTTTGACGGACTTTCTTGCATCGCTGATGCAGAAAGTGGCAGAGTTATTGTTGAACCTGATGAGTCTTACAAAAAAAGTTTTCTAAAAAGCAAAGAAAAGCTTGAAAAAAGGGAAGAAAAACTACTTGAACTAAAAGGAAGAAAAAGTATCACAAAAAGCGGGAAAAAAATAAATCTGTATGCAAATATCGGCAGTCTGGATGATGTAGATAAGGTAATAGAAAATGATGCAGAGGGCATAGGACTCTTCAGAAGTGAATTTTTGTATATTGGAAAGAAAGAATTACCAAGCGAAGAAATGCAGTTTAATGTGTATAAGAGTGTTCTTACAAAAATGCAGGACAAGGATGTAATCATCAGAACGCTTGATATTGGTGCTGACAAAAAGGCAGAGTGCCTGAATTTAGGCGACGAGGAAAATCCTGCGCTGGGATACCGCGCGATCAGAATATGTCTTAATGACACCGAGCTTTTTAAGACACAATTAAGGGCACTTTTGAGGGCTTCAATATATGGAAAACTTTCAATAATGTTCCCCATGATAACGTCGAAGGAAGAAGTTATTAGTGCGATAGATATTGTAAATGATGTAAAGCGCCAATTAAAAAATGAAGATGTGCCTTATGATGAAAATATGAAGATTGGCGTTATGATTGAGACGCCTGCAGCAGCTATTATATCTTCAGAACTTGCGCCGCTTGTTGATTTTTTCAGCATTGGGACAAATGATTTAACGCAGTATACTTTAGCTTGTGACAGGGAAAATGAAAAGGTTATAAAAACATATAATCCTCATCACGAGGCAGTGCTTAAGCTGATAAGAATGACGTGCGATAATGCTCATGCGTCAGGTATATGGGTAGGTGTTTGCGGAGAGCTTGCATCAGATGCTGATATAACGTCTATTCTAATAGATTTGGGTGTTGACGAATTATCGGTGTCACCGCCTTATGTTTTGCAAATAAGAGAAGCTATATTAGGTAGCAACTAGGAGGAAAAAATGTTTGATTTTAAAAAAAAGCAAAAAGAAATGGCTGTATATTCACCTGCAGATGGGGTTTTGATAAAACTTTCTGATGTTCCTGATGAAGCATTTGCACAAGGTATATTAGGCGAAGGTGCTGCTGTGATACCCAGTAGCGGAAATATTTATAGTCCTGTAGATGGAGAAATTATAGATATAACAGATACAAAACATGCATTTTGCATAACGGCAGATGATGGGACAGAGCTTTTGCTTCATATTGGTATAGACACTGTCAAATTAAAAGGCGAAGGTTTTGATGTAAAAATTGTATCAGGCAAAAAGGTAAAGGCAGGGGAAAAGATCGCTGAGGTTAATCTTAATGTTTTAGAAAAAAACTCAATTCCAAGACATACCCCTGTTGTTTTAACAGAGTCAAACAATTACAGGATAACGCATTTTAATGAGGGAAAAGTTGTTGGCGGCAAGGATGTTTTGTTTTTATATAAAAAAATTTAAGTAAGGGGATGAAAAAATGTCTAAAAAAGATAATGGTTTTTTTTCTGTACTCCAAAGAGTAGGTAGGTCATTTATGTTTCCTATTGCTCTTTTACCTGTGGCAGGATTGCTTTTAGGTATTGGTTCATCATTTTCAAATTCTGCAACTATTGAGACATACAACTTAGGATGGCTATTAGGAAAGGGCACCGTTTTAAATTTAGTTCTTTCTACAATGTCAGCAACAGGAAATGTAATATTTGCTAACCTGCCGCTCATTTTTGCTATGGGTGTAGCACTCGGTATGGCAAAACAAGAAAAAGAAATTGCTACATTATCCGCTGCGGTTGCTTTTTTGGTAATGCACACTACAATTTCTACACTTTTAAGCACAACGGGTAAAATCAATATGTTAGAAGAAGGTGCAGTGGGAAATGTCCTCGGCATAGAATCATTAGAAATGGGTGTGTTTGGCGGTATAATTGTAGGCCTAGGTGTTGCATGGCTGCACAATAGATTTTATAAAATTGAGCTTCCGACTGCACTTTCGTTTTTTGGCGGTACAAGATTTATTCCTATTATTTCTACGCTTTTCTACATTTTAGTAGGCGTAATTATGTATTTTGTATGGCCTCTTGTTCAGACGGGTATCCACGCCTTAGGTGCATTAGTAACGAAGAGCGGATATGCAGGAACATGGATTTACGGAATTATAGAACGAGCATTAATCCCGTTTGGACTTCATCACGTATTTTATCTGCCGTTTTGGCAAACGGGATTGGGCGGTACGATGATAATAGACGGAGTTAAAGTTGCGGGTGCACAAAATATATTCTTTGCACAACTTGCATCTCCAATAACAACACGTTTTAGTGTTGATGCCTGTAGGTTCATGAGCGGTAAATTCCCGTTTATGATGTTTGGTCTTCCGGGAGCTGCTCTTGCTATGTATCAATGCGCTAAATCCGACAAACGAAAGGTAGCGGGCGGACTTTTGTTCAGTGCAGCTCTGACATCATTTTTAACAGGTATTACAGAACCTTTGGAATTTACGTTTTTATTTGTAGCACCTGCGCTTTATGTGGTTCATTGTATTTTGGCAGGTCTTTCCTTTATGCTTATGCACATACTTGGGGTTGCTGTAGGAATGACCTTTTCAGGCGGACTGATTGACCTTATTTTATTTGGTGTATTACCTGGAAATGCAAAGACAAATTGGATTTATATAATATTGGTCGGTGTAGTTTATTTTGTTATTTATTATTTGTTATTTAGCTTTTTAATTAAGAGATTTAATTTCAAAACACCGGGACGAGAGGATATAGGCATCGAAACCAAACTTTATACCAAAAAGGATTATCAGGAATCGAAAAGCAAAAATAGTGAAAGCCGGGCAGAAAAGATCGTAGAAGGTCTTGGCGGAGGCTCAAATATTTCCGATTTGGATTGTTGTGCTACCAGACTTCGTGTAACGGTAAATGATTTGACAAAGGTTTCAGAAGAAATGATAAATTCCACCGGCGCATCAGGTATTATTAAAAAAGGCAACGGTGTTCAAATAATTTACGGTCCAAAGGTTACAGTGATAAAATCTGAAGTGGAAGAATATCTAAAGAGACTGCAAAAATAAAACTCGCCTACCTTGACAATGATTTATAAAAAAGGTATAATATACCTAGAAAAAATCTTGGAGGTATTATAAATGTTAGTTTCAGCTCAAGACATGTTAAAAAAAGCAAAGGCAGGAAAATACGCTGTAGGTCAGTTCAATATAAATAACCTAGAGTGGGCAAAAGCAATACTTTTAACAGCTGAGGAATGTAAATCACCTGTAATTTTAGGCGTATCTGAGGGTGCAGGTAAGTATATGTGTGGCTACACAACAGTAGTTGGCATGGTAAAAGGTATGATAGAAAACTTAGGCATCACAGTGCCTGTTGCTATTCATTTAGACCATGGTTCATATGAACATGCAAAGAAAGTTATTGAGGCAGGTTTTTCTTCTGTAATGTTTGATGGTTCTCATTATGCAATTGACGAAAACATCGAAAAAACAAAAGAAATCATCGAACTTGCACATTCAAAAGGAATTTCTGTTGAAGCAGAAGTTGGTTCAATCGGCGGCGAAGAAGATGGTGTAATTGGTGGCGGCGAAGTTGCAGACGTAAACGAGTGTGTTATGATTGCAAACTTAGGTGTTGATATGTTAGCGGCAGGTATTGGTAACATTCACGGAAAATACCCTGAAAACTGGGCTGGTCTTCGCTTTGATGTATTAGAAGAAATAAGCAAAGCAACAGGCGATATGCCATTGGTTTTACACGGCGGTACAGGTATTCCTGAAGATATGATTAAAAAGGCTGTCTCGCTCGGAGTTTCAAAAATAAACGTAAATACAGAGTGCCAGTTAACCTTTGCTAAAGCGACGAGAGAATATATCGAAGCAGGTAAGGATTTAGAAGGAAAGGGTTTTGACCCAAGAAAAATGCTTGCTCCTGGTGTTGAGGCAATCAAAGCAACAGTGAAGGAAAAAATGGAACTTTTCGGTTCAGTAAATAAAGCATAATAACACTAATTATTATAAAGAGTACACAATAAGATTGTGTGCTCTTTTTTTGTTTTGCTATATATGATATTTTGTCGAAAGTGCTTGTTTTTGCATAAAAATTGTGGTATAATCTATTAGCTATAATAAAATTTTGGTAACTAGGTGTTTATAAATGGTATTTTCAAGTATTTTATTTTTATTTTACTTTTTACCCGCCATTTTAATATTGTATTATTTAGACCCTAAGAAAAAGAGAAATTTTGTGCTTTTTTTCGGCAGCTTGTTTTTCTATGCGTGGGGAGAGCCCGTGTATGTTATTTTGCTTTTGTTATCTACGATATTTAACTATTTTATCGGTTTGAAAATAGATAAAGAAGACAAAAATCCCAAAAGAAAAAAACGCATTTTAACAATTGGAATTGTACTAAATGTTCTGCTTTTAGTGATTTTTAAATATACAAACTTTTTGATAGAAATGATAAATCTTATCCTGGTGCACGACATACCCATGACGAACATTACACTTCCTATCGGTATTTCGTTCTTTACGTTCCAGACTATGTCATATATCATAGACGTTTACAGAAAAAACGCAAAGGCACAAAAAAACTACATTGATTTTGGTACATATGTGGCACTTTTTCCTCAGCTCATTGCAGGACCTATCGTGCGTTACAATTCGATTGACGAACAGCTCTTTAAAAGACGTGAGACTATCGAAGGCTTTACGAAGGGAACGATTACTTTTACGTCAGGTCTTGCCAAAAAAGTGCTTATAGCTAACAACATAGGTCTTTTGTGGGAAAGTATAAATGCTATGCCGACTGCTGAACTGTCAGTGTTGTCATCGTGGCTTGGAATAGTTGCTTATGCATTGCAGATTTATTTTGACTTTTCGGGATATTCAGATATGGCTATAGGCTTGGGCAGAATGTTTGGCTTTGAGTTTGAAAAGAATTTTGACTATCCGTATATTTCAGACTCGATTACTGCTTTTTGGCGTCGTTGGCACATATCGCTTAGTACATGGTTTAAAGAATATGTTTATATCCCGCTGGGAGGCAACAGAAAAGGAAATAAAAGACTTTATTTAAATCTTCTTGTTGTGTGGACGCTAACGGGAGTCTGGCATGGCGCAGGTGTGAATTTTGTGATTTGGGGCTTGTATTATGCAGTTATTTTAATTGCAGAAAAGAGCTTTATGCATAAAGTTTTAGATAAACTGCCCGCTGTATTGAGAATCGTTTATTCTCTTGTGTTGGTGCTGATTGGCTGGGTGTTATTTGCATCATCAGATATAACGAGTGCTGTTCGGTATCTTGGGGTAATGTTCGGTATAGGAGAAAATCCTGCAATAGACGCATCGTTTATATATAATCTTAAGTCTTATGCAGTTTTGTTGGGAGTGGGTATAGTTTCTTCTCTTCCGTACCCGAAAATGATCTGGAACAAGCGTTTAGAGGGAAAAAATTTCGCCCTTCTTTTTGCAGTCATAATTATCCTTATAGTGTGCACTGCGTATTTGCTTGATTCATCATATAATCCGTTTTTATATTTTAGATTTTAATTTTTAGTTTTTAAAGGAGGTGTGTTTTATGAAGGATAAGTATATAAAGAGAAATTCCTGCAGGCGATTTAATAATGCGTGTGCCCTCGTTATGATGCTTGTGTTTTTATTTAACATGCTGGCTCCTTTAGAAGAATATTCAGAACTTGAGAACAGATACCTTCAAAAATTCCCCAAAATAACTTTAAATGCGATTTTAGACGGTACTTATATGGAGGATTTTGAAAATTATCTTAACGACCATTTTATTTTAAGAAATTCTTTTGTCAAGCTAAAGGCAAATCTTGAATATATAATAGGAAAACAAGAAAACAACGGGGTATATGCGTGCGATAATGACTATCTGATAGAAAAACCCGCAGTATATAACGAACAGATAATCGACAACAATTTAAGTGCTATAAAGACTTTAAACGAGTTGGGACGGTATAATATTGCAGTGTCCGTAATTCCGCCAGCGTATGAAGTTATGCAGGAAAACCTTCCTGATAATGTCTATAAAGATACAATACTTAAGTTAAACAAGCATATAGATAAAACATTGACTGATGCCAATATAAAAAACGTTGATACAACAAAAGATTTAAAACGATATAAAGATTCATATCTTTATTACAGGACGGACCACCATACAACGAGTAACGGCGCGTTTATAATCTACAACAAATTATCAGGCGTTTTAGGGTATAAAGCGCTTTCGGGCGATGATTTTAAGGTTTCGGACGTTACGAGAAACTTTTACGGAACAACGTATTCTAAAGCCCTACGCCATGTATCTCCTGATATTATTTCCGAATATAAGCCGTTGGAAACTGCTCGCTTTAAAGTAGAATTTCCTTATGATAATAAAGAAGCAGACTCTATGTATTTTCCGGAGCACCTTGCTACGAAGGATAAATATTCGTACTTTTTAGACGGAAATCATGCACTTACTGTTATAAAAAGTCCGAACAAAAACGGTAAGAGTCTGGTTGTATTTAAGGATTCTTATGCCAATTGTACAGTCCCGATGATTGCAAATCATTTTGAAACAGTGCATATGATTGACTTAAGATACTATAATGACGACATTATAAAGTACCTTTATGAAAATAAAATTAAGGATATTTTGTTTTTGTATAGTTCGCAAACATTTATGACAGATGAAAGTATAAGTAAAATAACAAGCTATGCAAAAAACTCACCGTATTGTACTCAAAGCTTTGGAGCAGTAAACAAAAGCGAAACAGTTGACGACGGATATTTTAATAATGCGTTATTTATAGGAGACTCTCTGACTGATGGTTTTCGTATGCAGACGGGGCTTTCTGGTGCTACATTCCTTTGCGGGACAAGTATGACAATAGCAGGACTTGAATCACGTGAATGGAAAGACGGTATAAGTATGCTCGACAGGATTCGTCAGGGCGGATTTAAAAAAGTGTATATTATGCTGGGTATAAATGAAAATATTGTTTTAGAGCATAAAAACTCATTTATTAACAGCTATGCAGGACTAATAGACACTATAAAAGCTTCAAACCCCGACGCTGTGATTTACATACAGTCAATTATGCCTGTTTCGCAGTCAATGGATAAAGAGGGAAGAATTACAAACAGTGTAATAAATTCATTTAACGACGGTCTATACGGACTTTCAATAGATAAACAAGTGTTTTATCTTGATATAAACAGGTCGTTAATTGATGAAAATGGTCAGCTTCCGCAAGTCGCATCAACAGACGGTGTCCACTTTAAAAAAGACTATTATATGAAGTGGCTTTATTATTTAAAGACCCATGCGATAAAAGTTGATGATGAGGGAAATATAGACGGAGTAAAAAGAGTAGTGTTTAAAGACGGAGACTACAGTGTTTCTGAAATTTCAAAAACAGTTTTAGAAAATGTGGCATTTAGTGATGAGCTTTCCTTGATTAATCCTAGGGTTTTAGTTGGCAACTATGGAATAGATGAAAATATAATAGTGAACGCATCGGGATATTTGGGCAGCGGTGCAACAGCAGAAGAAATAGCGGTATTTGAAGTAAAAGAAAGTAAAGATACCCAAACTGTTAAAAATCTGATTTATGAGCATATTGAAAACAGAAAACATAGTTTTGAATCATATATTCCTGAAGAAATGCCAAAGCTTAAGCGCCCGTTTGTCTATGTTAACAAAAAACTGCTGGTTGTATGTGTTGCAGACAGCTACAAGGACTTAGAGTCTAAAATAAAATCATTTGTAAAGTAGGTGCTAAAATTATGAAAGAATGCGTGCTGCAAGACAGAGAATGCATAAATTGCGGAGAATGTGAAGTTTGCGATTTGGATAAAAATAAAAAATGCGACAGCTGCGGAAAATGTATTGACTCCTTAGCAGATTTGCGCGCAATAAAAATTGACGATATAATTTTAGATTAATCGGTAAAAATATAATAAAATTCTTTCAGGAGGATAACTGATGGCAATTACATTAAACCCCGATAAAGAAATTGTAAATAGCGTAAAAGAAGGATTAAAAAGAACGGGCGGATATTGCCCGTGCATAATAAAGCGCTCTGAGGATACAAAATGTATGTGCAAGGAATTTAAAGAGCAGATTAAAGACCCTAATTTTGAAGGATTTTGTCATTGTATGCTTTATTATAAATCAAAAGACTGATTTAAAGGAGGAAAATGTTATGAAAGAAATTAAAATAACAAAAGAAAATTTTGAAAATGAAGTATTAAATTCAGATGTGCCTGTGCTTATAGATTTTTGGGCAACATGGTGCGGACCCTGCAGAATGCTTTCGCCGGTTATCGAAGAAATTGCAGATGAGTCAAACGGTGAGTTTAAGGTTGGCAAGATAAATGTTGATGAAGAACCTGAACTGGCAGTAGAATTTGGTGTGGTAAGTATTCCCATGCTTGTAGTTGTTAATGATAAAAAGGTGGTTAATAAATCCGTAGGCTTTATGTCAAAAACAGAGGTTTTAGAGCTTTTAAAATAGTCTTAAAAATTAGTAAAAAATCTAATCTGCTTACTTGTTATGCAAGAAGCAGTAAATAAATTATTAAAAATCAGGGAGGAAGTAAAAAATGAGCAAATATTCAGGAACACAAACAGAAAAAAATTTAGAGGCAGCATTTGCAGGAGAAAGTCAGGCAAGAAACAAGTATACATATTTTGCATCTGTTGCAAAAAAAGAGGGATATGAACAAATCAGTGCCCTTTTTCAAAAGACAGCAGACAACGAAAAAGAACACGCAAAAATGTGGTTTAAAGAATTGCAGGGCATAGGTGATACTGCCCAAAATCTTTTGCACGCCGCAGAAGGCGAAAACTATGAATGGACAGATATGTATGAAGGTTTTGCTAAAACTGCGGAAGAAGAAGGCTTTTTAGAACTTGCTGAAAAATTCCGCTTGGTTGCAGCGATTGAAAAGCACCACGAGGAAAGATACAGAGCACTTTTGGAAAATGTTGAAACAGCAAAAGTTTTCGAAAAGAGCGAAGTTAAGGTTTGGGAGTGCAGAAACTGCGGTCATATCGTTGTTGGCACAAAAGCACCTGAACTTTGTCCTACATGCGCTCATCCGAAGAGTTATTTTGAAATAAGCGCCCAAAATTATTAAAAACAAAAATGGAGATTGCCTTACGGCAATCTCCATCTGCAGTATATCGGAAAAATAACTAGACATTTAATAAAAAAGTCGGGAGGGACATAAATGATTAAAGATTCACTGAGAAACATTGAAAATTATAAAGGTTTAGATAAAATATATGATGTGCTTAAATTTTTAGCTAAAACAGATTTTTCTGACATGGAAACAGGAAAATATATAATAGACGGTGATAATATCTTTTATATGGTTCAGGAATATGACACCAAACCTAATGAAAATACTGGCGAAAGCCATAAAAAATACATAGATATCCAGTTAATTATAAATGGTGAAGAAATTATAGGTTATGCACCTATATCATGTGATAAAAAGGTTATAGATGCATCAGACGATAAAGATTTTTATCTGTACGCTTGTGATACAGTAGATTTAGTGATGAATAGCGGAGACTTTATGGTTTTGTATCCTGATGATATACACAATCCTGGTGTGATGACAGATAAACCGGCTAAGTGCCGCAAGGTTGTAGTAAAAATTAAAATCTGATTAGATTGCCAATCTAAACTGTGCATTGATTTTATAATATGTTTAAGTAAAAATAGATTTTTTTTGATTGTAAGGAGATATCTATATGTACAAAAAAATACAAGAACTGAAAACACAAACAAAGCTGAACAATGAAGGCAAGGAAAAGATGCTTAAAACTAACCTTGCAGACTTTGATGCGTGGGATCCTAAAGTCAGGCTTTTTTCTTTGATACAGGTAAAACCTGGCGAAGAGGTTGAATATCATATGCACGTAGGAGAAAGTGAAACTTTCTTTATTCTTTCAGGACAGGGCGTGTATAATGATAACGGAAACAAGGTTGATGTAGCTTCCGGGATGGTAACATTCACCCCGTCGGGTCAAGGTCACTCTATTAAAAATACCGGTGATGAAATGCTTGTTTTTATCGCTCTTATTGTTGTTGAATAGGAATTTATCGCTTTTATGGCTTGCTCCCAGATGTACAGGTGAGGGGGCATTCAAAACAGCGTACGATGTGATGAATAACTGGGGTGCTAATCACGGAGCTGTAAGCTACGGACATATTGGTGCAGACCTTATCACTCGTTGTTCTATTCTCAGAATACCCGTATGTATGCATAATGTTCCTGAAGAGAAAATTTTCAGACCTGCATCATAGAATGCATTTGGTATGGATAAGTAAGGACAAGATTACAGGGCTTACCAGGCATATGGCCCAATGTATAAAAATATAAGATAACATTGTTTTCTTATTGAAAATATTTTTTGTGTATTGACTTTATTATGGTTATATGTTAAAATTAAAAAGTAAAATTTAATATATTCACACAGAGTGTTGGTTATACTGTAAAGGTATATATTACAAGGTATAACTGGTGAAAAGGGAATGGGGTGAGAATCTCCTACGATAACTGTCGGTGTGTGCATTAAATGTTTTTGTATCCGTTAGTGAAAGCTAGTCATTGGGAAACTGAGAAGGCAGGGTATAAAAATGCGGACGAATCAGTCTATATGGTGCGAGTCACAAGACCTACTTTGATGTTATTCTGTAAGTGCGTATTTGCATAGGGGTAACGTTTTTGTTTGTGATTGCTTTGAGGCAGGACTTATTGCTGTGTGCAAACAAATTGTGATTTGTCACAGAAAAACTCAGCTGTGGTAATTTTTCAAAGAAAAATTGCCGCAGTTTTTTTGTTTTCTGCGGTGTGGAGGTGAAAATCAATAAAAACAAAACAGAAAATAAAAAACGGAGGATTACAATGAAAAAAATAATATCTTTAATTTTGAGCATAGTAATGGTTATGAGTTCTCTTAGTGCGGTGGCTTATGCAACGGAGAGTGAATCTAATGCAGTTACAGTATACATAACAATAAGTAAATATGGAGAAATAGTAAATGATAAGAATAATTGTCCTGTAGCTATGGCGTCTGTTGAGCTTTCGGGGAAAGAAACTTATGTACTTGATGATGCCTTCAAAGCCGTGCATACTGACTTGTGTGAGACAGGTGTGTCGGGTTATGATACCGCGACGGGTAATTATGGGCTTTATGTTTCAAAGTTTTGGGAAGATACAAGCGAAAACTTCACATATCAGGTGAATTTTGGTGAAGAAAGTGTATGGGGACCTACACATGAGATTGAAGACGGTGACTGTATTGAGTTTTGTATAAATAAAAGCAGTGGCAATGATATGGAGGTATATACCAGGTTTGATAAAAGAAAAGTTCTGACTCAAACGGGAGAAAATGTTGATTTAGTGTTGTCGCAAGCTGAATACACAGCAGATGGGATGTCGTTCTCTGCCTGTTCAGATGCTACAGTAACCATAAATGGATTGCCCACTGAAAATGTAACGGATGAACATGGTATGGTATCTGTTTGTTTTGATGAGTGTGGTCAGTATATTGTTTCAGCCATTAAGACAAAGCTCGTTGTCGATGAAACGGTTACTGCCATTGAGGCGCCTATTTGTGTAATTACAGTGAGCGATGATGAAATTCCGCCGACAGATGTCCCGACAGACACGCCTTCAGATGAGCCTGAAGATAATTCCCCAAGTGTGACAGCAGCAGAACAGATGGATAACATAGTGGGAAAATATCTTTCTGATATCATTTTAAACGATGGAAATATGTATTGGTTTTTAGCAGATTTTGCTGATTATCTTAAAATATATCCTGAAACTCAATATGTTTTCACAGCTTCGCAAAAACAATGCTTTGTTGATAAAATAGTTGCTTTTGCTGATGCATCGTCATCACAGAGTGACCTTGCAAAAGCTATTATTGCTCTTCGTGCATTAAATTATGATGCGAAAAACACCTACAGAAAAAATGGAACAGCATTTGATATTGTATCAAAGCTTACGTCACTTATTACCGAAGAATCAGTAGCAGTACCTTATTATGAATACACACTTCCGTATGTATTAATTGCCCTTGAACAGGGTGAAGATTATGCCTCGCAGGAAACTAAAGATTTTCTTATAAATAAAGCTATTGAAATAAGGGCTTCGTGGCAGGATACAACCTGGGGAATTGATGGGGCAGCACCTATGATCCGTGCTCTCGCTCCTTATTGTGACACAAATGCTGAAATAAAAGCACTTGTTGACGAGACATTAGAATTAATAAAGAGTTTTCAGGGAAGCGACGGTTCTATGGGGAATGCTGCATCGACGGGTCTTGCGATGGCGGGATTTTCAGCTGCTGGAATAAATCCTGAAACAGTTTTAAAAGATGGAAAAAGTATGGTTGACGGGCTTATGAGCCAGTGTAATGGTGATTTTAACGGATTTTTACCTGAGGATAACTCCTTTGCTACAGAACAGGGATTAAGAGGACTTATCGCTTGGAAACTCTTGGATATTGATAAAATGATTTATGACTTTAAAGATCATCCAAAAAATGAAGCCAGGGCAACTTTGGAAATTGTTTACACTCCGTCGTGGGGCGGAGGCTCATCAACCGGGAAAACTGAAGTGAACAAAAATGATGATACAAAAAAAGAACCTGAAAATATCGATGAAAAGCCACAAGGGTTAAGCGGAAAAAAAGAGGATATACGAATTTTGCCAATAATTTTTGAAGAAAAGACTTTTGAGGATATACAAAGCCATAAAAGTCAAAATGCCATTGAGCAACTTGCTGTGAGGGGAGTTATAAATGGCAAAAATGAAAAGAACTATTGTCCCGATGAAACAATGACACGAGCTGAATTTGCAACTATTGTGGTTAGAGCATTGGGAGTACCTGAGAAGAACGATGAGATATTTAATGATGTAGCAGAGGATGATTGGTTTAATGTGTATGTAAATACCGCTTACAGTTATGGTATAGTAAATGGTGTATCAGAAAATGAGTTTAATCCATATGGAGAAATAACACGTGAAGAAGCTGCCACAATGATTTTGAGAGCTGCAAGACTTTGTGGAATGAATGCAGATACAAGTGAGACAGGAGTTAGAAATACACTGTCTGAATTTTCTGATTATGTTGAGACGTCAGAATGGGCGATGGCGGCACTTGCCTTTTGCTACAATGAGGAAATTCTTGATAAAGATGTTATTGAGGTAAAACCCAAAACAGAGATAACAAGAGCAGAAGTGGCCCAAATTCTCTATAATATGCTTGGCAGGGCGAAACTATTATGAGAAGGAAACTATTAACTGTACTTACTTGCTTATTAGTTGCAGTTTCGCTTGTTTCTTGTGTCAGTGTAAATGCTCCGAAAGACGCCGATATTGACTTGTCCGTTAATAAAGCAGACAAGCTGGCAGAGAAAAGCTTGTCGATTTCTACGGTTGAAACAGAAAAGACAGTTGATTTAACAAAAAGTGAAAAAACAGAAGCGATAAAAGATGAAAACTCTTTTGAAAAGACCGAAACTGGTGAAACTGATATTACGGATGAAGTGAGTTGTGATGGTGAGAAAGAAAAGGTAAAAAATTACGTATTTAAGTGCACTTTGTCGGTAAAATGTGATACTGTTTTAAAAAACATAACCGAACTTAAAAAAGAGAAAATCGAAATTTTGCCCAAGAACGGTATAATATTTCCTGAAACCGAGGTTATCTTTTATGAGGGGGAAAGTGTATTTAATGTTTTGAAAAGAGAGTTAAAGAAAAACAAAATACATATTGATTTTGTTAATGCACCGTTATATAATACGGTGTATATAAGAGGAATTTCAAACCTATATGAACACGATTGCGGGGAACTTTCCGGATGGATATATAGAGTCAACGGCAAGGTACCGAGCATTGGATGTTCACAATATATGTTGAATAACGGGGACAAAATTGAGTTTGTATATACCTGTAATCTAGGTAAAGATATTAATTGATTATCTCATTGAAAAAGAGGCAAAATAAAATGAACGAATTTAAAACATATCACCCGATTGTAAATTTTGTGTACTTCGTATTTGTAATTGGGTTTTCCTGCTTTTTTATGCATCCGGTATGTCTTGGTATTTCGCTTGCATCCGGCTTTACATATTCGGTGATGCTAAAAGGCAAAAAACAGGTAAAAACAAACTTAATATATATGCTTCCAATGCTACTTATGATGGCACTGATAAACCCTGCCTTTAACCACGAGGGAGTTACAATCATAGAGTATTTGCCAAACGGAAATCCGTTGACGCTTGAATCCATTATTTACGGGCTTTGTGCATCTGTCATGATAGTGAGTGTTATTTGTCATTTTTCCTGCTATAACGAGGTTATGACAAGTGATAAGTTTATCTATCTGTTTGGAAAAATTATTCCTGCGATGTCACTCATCATCTCTATGACGCTCCGATTTGTGCCGAAGTTTGCTCATCAGCTAAAAATCGTAACAAACGCTCAAAGGTGTATGGGGCGTGATGTGAGTAGCGGTAGTATTATAAAGCGTGCTAAATGTGGACTTAATATATTGTCAATTATGACGACATGGTCTTTAGAGAATGCCATTGAAACAGCAGACAGCATGAAATCCCGCGGTTATGGAATCCCAGGAAGAAGTGCGTTTTCAATATTTAATTTTGATATAAGAGATAAATGCGCACTTGCTTTTATTTTGCTTTTAGGTATATATACACTTGTGGGAAGCTTAATGGGAGAAATGACTTTTAGTTTCTTTCCATCAATGAAAATGGCAAAAGCTTCTGTATTTGGCATAAGTGTATTCGTGGCATATTTAATGCTTTGTATATGCCCTATAATAATTGAACTGTGGGAGGTGAGAAAATGGAAAGCTATAGAATCGAAAATTTAAGTTTTACTTATCCTGCCAGATGCGATAAAGTGCTTAAAGATATAAACCTTACGGTAAATCAGGGCGAATTTGTTTTGCTTTGCGGAAAATCAGGGTGTGGTAAGACTACGCTTTTAAGACTATTAAAACCTTCCTTATCACCATTCGGAGAGATAAGCGGTAATATCTTTTTTAACGGCAAACCTCTTGCCGACTACGATATAAAAGAACAGGCATCAGACATTGGATTTGTAATGCAAACGTGCGATAACCAGATTGTCACGGACAAGGTGTGGCATGAGCTTGCATTTGGGTTAGAGAGCCTGGGAATGAAAACTTCAGAAATCAGGACAAGGGTGTCCGAGATGGCATCGTTTTTCGGAATAAAGACTTGGTTCTACAAGAAAGTATGTGAGCTTTCAGGCGGTCAGAAACAGCTTCTTAACCTTGCATCAGTTATGGTTATGCAGCCATCTGTACTGATACTTGACGAGCCTACAAGTCAGCTTGATCCAATCGCAGCAGGTGAATTTTTGAAGACTTTAGAGAAGATAAACCGTGAGCTTGGTACAACCGTTATTCTCACTGAACATCGACTGGAAGATGCTTTTCCAATGGCTGACAGAGTAATCGTTATGGATGAGGGAAAAATCATTGCAGATGAAGCACCTGAAGAAGTCGGCAGAATTTTAAAAAACCAAAACCATGATATGTATAAAGCACTCCCGACTCCGATGAGAGTTCATGGTGAAGTGGAAAATGATCTGACCTGTCCCTTAACTGTCAGGGATGGCAGAGCATGGCTTTTAGAATACTCAAAAGAAAACACATTGAATATCGAGGTTATTCCGAAAGATAAGGTACAGGATAACACCGATGCAGTAATTGAAATTAAAGATGCTTGGTTCAAATATGAAAAGGAATTGCCAGACGTCCTTAAAGGATTTAATTTAAGCATAAATAAAGGTGAAATCTTCTGTTTGGTGGGTGGTAACGGCACAGGAAAGACAACTGCGCTTTCGCTCGTGTCAGGTCTTAATACACCATACAGAGGAAAAGTTAAGATAAAAGGACAAAGCATTTGTAAAATCAAGAATTTATACGATGGTCTTTTGGGCGTTCTTCCGCAAAATCCGCAGAGTGTGTTTGTAAAGAAAACTGTTTATCTTGATTTGATGGAGATTTTATCAGAAAGGAAATTATCAAAACAAGAAAAAGAACAAAAGATACATAATATATCTTTACTTTGCAGGATTGAAAACCTTTTAGAAAGTCATCCATATGATTTATCGGGCGGTGAACAACAAAGAGCAGCACTTGCTAAAATACTTCTTATGGAACCGCAAATTCTGCTTCTTGACGAGCCGACAAAAGGGATGGATGCACATTTCAAAGAAGAATTTGCGAACATCCTTTTAGACTTAAAAGCAAATGGCGTTACAATTGTTATGGTATCTCACGATATAGAGTTCTGTGCAGAGTATGCTGACAGATGCTCGCTTTGTTTTGACGGCAGCATAACATCAGTTGACACGCCGAGGCAGTTTTTCAAGGGTAAGAATTTTTATACCACATCTGCAAACCGTATGGCAAGAACTTGCCTTCCTGATGCAGTTTTGGCAGAAGATATTATCCTTGCTTGTGGTGGCAGAGTAGAAAAAAGAGAAAGACAATCCTGGAATATAGAATTACATAAGGTTCAAAACGAAACGGGGACACAAAAAGATATCAAAAATTTAGTAATTAAAGCTCCAAAGTCAGACAGAAAACTGACGAAAAGAACCCTTGTGGCAACGTTTCTTATACTGATTTTAATACCGCTGACTATTTATATGGGCATTTCCTTTTTAGGAGACAGAAAGTATTATTTTACAAGCCTTTTAATAATTATTGAAACGATAATACCCTTTTGTATGGTGTTCGAGAGTGAAAAGCCAAAAGCAAGAGAACTTATAGTAATAAGTGTGTTGTGTGCAATAGCGGTCGCAGGCAGAGCGGCATTCTTTATGTTTCCTGAGTTTAAGCCTGTTGTGGCACTTATAATAATTGCAGGTGTGTGCTTCGGCGGCGAAACGGGCTTTTTAGTCGGTGCAATTACAGGATTTGTTTCAAATTTTTTTGCAGGACAAGGTCCGTGGACACCGTGGCAGATGTTTGCCTTTGGTATTATCGGTTTTATTGCAGGAATACTTTTTAAAAAGGATGCCTTACAAAAGACAAAAGCATCCCTTTGCATATTCGGTTTTTTAGCTACCTTTGTTATCTACGGTGGTATTATGAATCCTGCATCAATCGTTATGTATCAGAATAAAATCACATTAAAGATGATACTATCTGCCTATATTGTGGGAATGCCTCTTGATTTGATTCATGCAGCAGCAACTGCTTTTTTCCTTTGGTTTATATCCGAACCCATGATAGAAAAACTCGAAAGAATTAAGGTTAAATATGGTTTGGTGGAAAGATAATCATATATAATAAAAAGATATAAAAGACGCAAATCGACAGAATTTGCGTCTTTTATATTAAAATTGAAATTTTGTTATTTGATACATTGTTTGATATAAAAACCGATTTGTCGCCTAAAGAGAATGAAGGATGTTTTTAATAAAATTAACAACTCATACTTCAAAGAATAGCTTGCTTTTTTTGATGTTTGTGCTATAATGTTAGTGTAGGGAAATCTAGCATTCCTGCGGGATCTGAAGGAAAATATTTAAAGAATCAAAGGAGAGAATAGTAGATCCTATTATTCACTGTTCACCTTGATTGGATAAAGGCGGCTATTATTTTTCTTGGCGCATCTTTATCTGTCAGTACGATTATGTCTGTTGGGAAGATGCCGTTTTTTGTGATACTCTTTACCTTTGCTATGTGTTTTGGTGGTGGCTTTTTGCCCTTTTGTACATAGCAATGGAAGGTGCCACGCTGGTAATTATAATCAATTGTGGAAAATTAAATAACAATTAATCACTGATATTACCCACCAATTGACAGCGCTGAAAAAGTTTCTTTTAGTAAAATGATTTTTTGCAGTTTGATTGTGCATCAATTATTTTGAAAAGAATTTATATGTATTAAGAATATTATAGGTGCTAACTTAATGAAAAAAATATTAAGCAGACTGCGCTCAGCAGTAGATGACTACAATATGATAAAAGATGGCGACCGGATTGCAGTAGGTATATCTGGTGGTAAGGATTCGCTTGTTTCGCTGGTTGCGATGAAGTCGCTCCAAAGGTTTTATCCAAAGAAATTCCACTTAGAAGCAGTGACGATTAATTTGGGATTTTCTGATATGGATTATACACCTATCGCTAAACTGTGCGAAGAGCTTTGCGTGCCGTATCATATAGAGCATACAGATATCAAGCAAATTGTATTTGACATAAGAAAAGAAGAAAATCCCTGCTCTTTATGTGCCAAAATGAGAAGAGGTGCAATGTGTAATGCAGTCAGGGAACGGGATATTGATAAAATTGTCTACGGACATCACTTTGATGATGTATTAGATACATACTTTTTAAGCCTTATTTACGAAGGAAGAATGAATACGTTTTCTCCTGTTACATACTTAGAGAGAATGGAAGTGACGGTCTTAAGACCTTTAATTTACGTTGAAGAATCAGAAATAAGGAATTATGCACAAAAGACAAATTTGCCTGTAGTACAAAATTCCTGCCCTGCTGATAAAAACACGAAAAGACAGTATGCGCACGATTTAATCTGGAAACTGGAAAATGAAAATCATGGTTTTCGTAATCGACTGTTTACGGCAATTCAAAACTCAGATATTAGTGGATGGAAAAAATAAATTAGGAGAAAAATATGAAAAAAGCAATATTCTTATTAATATCGATATTTTTATTTAGTTCTACAGCCTTTGCTCTTCCTGTAATTGAACAAACCAGGGAGGAAACGTTAGTTCGCGGCGTAGAATATAAAAACATAAAAGGGCTTTATGAGTCAGGATGGCAGGATGTTCATATCGTGACTGCGGACCTGAATGAAAAGCACTTAAGCCTTGAGGTGTTAAAAAATGCATGCGGCGAAAGCTATATGGAAAACACTTACACTGCTGCGAAAAATAACGACACAGTAGTTGCGGTAAATGCGGATTTTTTTGCTGCAAAAAGAGGCGAGAGCGGCAGAGGAAGCGCAATAGGTGTTGAAATTCGTGACGGAAAGCTATATTCTTCGGCCAGTGTAGAGGAGTCTATGAATACGCTTTATAAAGCATTTAATGAAACAGGATTTGGTGTTGGTGCTTTTACGTTTGACATAACTTTAACCGCAACTAACGGACTTTGTGATAAGATAAAGCTTATAAACAAGTATGATGACTTAACGGGCATCGTTATGTATACCTCAGATTGGAACGACACATCAGTTGGTTCACTTGGTGGTGTTATAGAGGTTTCTGTTGATAAAAAAGGTTATGTACTGGAAAAAGTGACAGAGGCAGAGCCTATAAAAATCCCGGATGGTGGCTATGTTTTATCGGCGCATATGTCATATAATACTTTTTTATTGGACAATGTAAATGTAGGGGACAAATTAAAAATTGATATCAAATCTATGCCCGACTACAAAAAGATTGAAACTGCAATCGGCGGTGGCGGTGTACTTGTGAAAGAAGGTGTGGCGCAGACTGAATTTTCGCATAACATAAGTGGAAAAAACCCGAGAACTGCAATAGGTCTTGATAAAACAGGAAAGAAAATAACATTAGTTGTTTTAGATGGCAGACGAACTGAAGCACAAGGTATGGACCAGAAAGAACTCGCCCGGCTGATGGCAGAATTAGGGTGCTATACAGCACTTAATTTTGATGGTGGCGGCTCGTCTGTCATGGTAGTTGATGATTTTGACGAAAAGAAAGTCGTAAACACCCCATCAAACGGAAGCGTGCGCAGTGTGACAAATTCTATAGGGATTAAGACAAATTTAAAGAACACTGATGCTTTGCGCGATTTGGTTATCGATGCTCCTCGAAATGCTTTTTCAGGATTTAAAACGGCTATTAAGGTATACGGTATAGATATATACGACAGAAAGGTGGAGCTTTCAGGAAAAGTCGTATACAAAACAGATAACGGAAAAATATCTGATGGTGTCCTAATACCTGACAAAAAAGGCGAGGCTACGATAACAGTATCATCAAGAGGTAAAACAAAAAAGATAAAAATTACAGTGCTGGATACCCCGCATGAAATAAGTTTTTCAGATGATAAATATGAAATGAAGAAAGATACAGCAATAAAACCTACGCTCATAGCTAAAGATAAGAACGGAAAAATGGCAAATATTGACCTATCGGATGTAGATTTGACTTCTTCTGATGAATGTGTCAAAATTAAAAGCAGTGAGATTGTGGCAGTATCAGAAGGTGCGGCAAACGTAACTGCCAAAACAGGCAAAATCACAGCCAATACGCAGATTTTGGTGGATGGAGCAGAGTCTATTGGTAAATTAAAAAATGTAAAAATCAAAGACTCAAAATGCACATCTTCAGAGGTTTTAGATGGCGGATATCGTTTTTCTGTATTCGGTAATACGAAGAAAAACGAAACGTTGTTTGATATGTTTATTATGAACAGAGCAACTATTAAAATGAAGAACACAAGTAGCTTTCAGTTCTTTTTAGGCGGCGATGTAAATGATAAAACTCTTCTAAACATTTCCGAAACATCGTATAAGGCTAAAGAATATGCCTGTATAACAAAAAACGGTGATACGTTCATTACCTTGCCAAATGAAAGTAATTATATATACAAAAATGACACTGCAGTGTGGACTGAATTTAAAAACGATGTTAAAAATTCTGGAAGAAACCTGTTTGTTTTCGTTGACAGAAACTTTATTTCAAAAAATCAAGTAGAAGCTTCCATCTTTAAAAAAATATTAGAAGATGCAGCCGAAAATAAAACTGTGTACGTTTTTGGCGGTGGGTTTGTAAATGACAGTACAATTGAAAACAACGTGCGATATGTAAATACAGCGGGATTTTTCAACAGTGTGACACTTGAGGGTACTAGCCCTGATTATATAGAATATGTGCTTGTTACAGTAAATGGCAATGATGTGACGTATGAGTATAAACAGGCGGTGAAGTAGTTGAGAAAAAAAGAAAAGATCTTAAAAATAAAACAGTATCTTGATAAAACCTATGGTGATGCACCTTGTACTTTAGATTATAAAGACCCATTTGAGCTGCTTGTGGCTACTGTTTTGGCTGCTCAATGTACGGATGCAAGGGTAAATCTGGTTACGCCCGACTTGTTTTTAAAATATCCGACGGTAGAAGCATTTTCAAAAGCCGATGTAAAGGATATTGAAAAGCTCATTTACTCTACTGGTTTTTACAGAAATAAAGCAAAAAATATAGTAGCTTGTGCTAAAATGATAATGGAAAAGCACGAAGGAAAAGTCCCTGATACCATGGAAGAGCTGGTAGCTCTCCCCGGCGTTGGAAGAAAAATTGCAAACCTTTTGCTTGGCGATGTTTTTGGAAAACCGTGTATCGTGGTAGATACACACTGCAAAAGAATAACCAATCTTTTAGGCCTTACAAAAAATACAGACCCGACAAAAATCGAAATGGACTTAAGAAAAATTGTTATGCCGGAATATGGTGCGCTTTTTTGTCACCAGCTAGTAGAACATGGCAGAGCAATATGCGTGGCACGTAGGCCTAAATGTGCAGAATGTGGGTTAAATGACATGTGTGAATATTATAAAAAAGGAATGAAAAACCTTGGCAAAAATAAGACTCGATAATTATCTTGTAGATAATGCCTTAGCACCTAGCCGCGAAAAAGCAAAGGCTTTAATTATGGCGGGTGTGGTTTATGTAGACAATCAAAAAGAGGATAAGGCAGGTACATTTATTACCGAAACGCAAAAGGTTGAAGTAAGAGGCTCGGGATTAAAATACGTAAGCCGTGGCGGACTAAAGCTTGAAAAAGCGATGGATGTATTCAGTGTAAATGTAGATGGCAAGGTTTGTATGGATATTGGTGCATCAACGGGAGGTTTTACTGATTGTATGCTCCAAAACGGTGCAAAAAGAGTATTTGCCGTTGATGTGGGATACGGTCAACTTGCTTGGAAGCTTCGTTGTGATGAGCGTGTTGTCAATATGGAACGTACAAACATAAGATATGTGACAATAGATGATACAAAGGAGCTGCTTGACTTTGCGTCTGTGGATGTTGCGTTTATATCCTTAAAATTGGTTCTTCCTGTAGCATATAGCCTTTTAAATGATGATGGAGAGGTTGTTGCTCTTATTAAACCGCAATTTGAAGCAGGTAAGGAAAAAGTAGGTAAAAAAGGCGTTGTAAAAGATATATCAGTTCATGAAGAGGTAGTTAAAACAATCTATGATTTTTCGCGTGATATTGGTTTTTCTGTGCTGGGTCTCGATTTTTCGCCAATTAAAGGTCCTGAGGGCAATATAGAGTATTTGATTCATCTTAAGAAAAACGCCAAAACTTTGATCGAAAAAGAAAAAATCAACCAGGTAGTAAGTAAGTCACATGAAATTTTGGATAAAAAAGAATAATTTTTACAAAAAGGGCAAAAAAACACTTGATTTTTATAAAAAGTTGTATTATAATCTATTGATGTAAAATATTGCTCATAAGCAATTTATGTATTACGGGCGGTCCTCTGGTATGATTTTTACGAATGAACGTCTTAGATGGGGAGGAGGAAACTCACAATGGATTTAATTAAGGATTTAACCAAAGACCAGATTAGAACTGATTTACCTGAACTTGAAGTAGGTTCAACAGTAAAGGTTCACGTTAAGGTTAAGGAAGGTAACCGTGAAAGAATTCAGATTTTTGAAGGCACAATCATTAAGATTCAGCACGGTGGTATTCAGAAGACATTTACTGTAAGACGTTTATCTTACGGTACAGGTGTTGAAAGAACATTCCCTGTTAACTCACCTAAGATTGCTAAAATCGAGGTAGTTAGAAAGGGTAAGGTAAGAAGAGCACGTCTGTTCTACTTAAGAGATAGAGTTGGTAAGGCCGCTAAGGTTCGTGAAAGACTCTAATTCTAATATTGTTTTTAAAAAATGCAATGGCAGGAGTAGCTTCTACTCTTGCCATTTGAACTATTGAGGTGAGAAACTATGAGCGAAAACAACCAGGAAATAAAGACTGAAAATATAGATGAATTATCATACGATGAAGCTACATTTTGTGATGATACGATAATTATTGAGCAAGAGCCTGATAAAAAGAATATTTTAAAAGAGATTTATGAGTGGATATCATCTATCGCTATGGCAGTATTCATTGCTTTTGTCATAAATACATTTTTGTTTTCTTTGGTACAGGTTGACGGAAGCTCTATGGTGCCAACGCTTCACCATGCAGAACGTTTAATTGTCAGAAAAATAGCATACACACCAAAAAGTGGAGATGTTGTTATTGTAAAGTCAGAGCCCCTCAAAAAGTTTATTGTAAAAAGGGTAGTTGCCGTGCCGTATCAGGAAGTAGGCTTTGATGCACAATTAAATCTTACAGTTGGCAAAAAAGTAGTCAGTGAGCCTTATATTGAGTCAAAACAGCTTACTGCCGGTTATCTTTACAATTACCCGATAACTGTGCCAAAAAAAGGCGAGATTGCAGATTTGGGAATAATTTTTGCAGAACAGGTAAATAGACCGAATGAAATTTCAATACAGCAAAAAGATGGAAAAATCTACGTTTCTGGCAGTAGCTTTGTTGAGGACGGAGAGTTTTCAGCAGGCACGACAACATATACACAAGATGGATATTTTGTCTTAGGGGACAACAGAAACAATTCAGCAGACAGTCGCTTTTTTGGTGTTGTGCCTGAAGATGAGATTGTAGGTAAGGCAATATTCAGATTTTTCCCATTTGATGTAATAGGCAAAATAAAATAGAACAAAAAATCGGCAAAGCGTAAAAGCTTTGCCGATTTGTGGATAATAAAGCAAGGAGTAAGCTATGAATATACAATGGTTTCCGGGACATATGGCGAAGACCCGCAGACAAATTGAAGAAAAGTTAAAGCTTATAGATGTAGTTGTTGAAATTTTAGATGCAAGAATACCGATGTCATCTAAGAATCCTGATATTTCAGAAATGACTAAAAATAAGCCCAGAGTTGTAGTTTTAAACAAAGCAGACTTAGCAGATCCGGTTATAACAAAAAAGTGGATTGAATACTATAAATCAATTGGGATTTTATCGTGTTGTGCAGATTGCTCCAAAGGTCAGGGAGTAGCCGAATCAATCACTTTGGTAAAGAACGTTATAGCTGATAAAATCGCCCAAAATCAGGAAAAGGGTATGAATAAAGCGATTAAGATTTTGGTTGCAGGCGTGCCTAATACTGGTAAGTCGTCGTATATAAATCGTTTAGCAGGAAGGGCGAGTGCAATTGTAGGTGACAGACCCGGTGTTACCCGGGGTCAACAGTGGATAAGATTAAAATCCGGGATTGAGCTTTTAGATACGCCCGGAATTTTATGGCCAAAGTTTGAAGATGAGAAGGTAGGACTCCATCTTGCATTTACCGGTGCAATAAAAGATGAGATTATGGATATTGAACTGCTTGCCTGTAAGCTGGCAGAATTTTTAAACAAAAACTATAAAACCGCCCTGTGTGAGCGCTATAAGCTTGAAAATACAGATGGCTTGCAGGGTTATGAGCTGGTAGAATACATTGGAAGAAAACGAGGTTTTGTTGTGTCTGGCGGAGAAATAGATTTTCTTCGTGCATCTAATACTTTACTCGATGAATTCCGCTCGACTAAAATCGGCAAAATCAGTATCGAAAAACCGGAGGAATAATAGAGTATGACACTGCACGAGTTTGATCTTGAAATAATAAAAGAAAAGAAAGTTAAAGCCCTAGCCGGTGTTGATGAGGCGGGGCGTGGTCCGCTGGCCGGTCCTGTATGCGCTGCGGCTGTGATTTTGCCTGAGGATTTTTATTTAGAGGAAATAAACGACTCAAAAAAGCTGAGCGAGAAAAAACGCGAAAAGCTGTATGATGTAATTACAGAGAATGCGCTTTCGTATTCTATAGCCTTTGCAGATGTTGACTATATTGAAAAAAACAACATACTTAATGCTACATTTTATGCCATGAAAACGGCGGTAGAAAACTTAAAAATCACGCCTGATTATGTCTTGATAGACGGAAATCGTACACAGGGAATTGATATTTTGACAGAATGTGTTGTAGGTGGAGATGCAAAAAGTCAGTCTATCGCGGCAGCGTCAATTCTTGCAAAGGTCACAAGAGACAGATATTGCATCGAGGTTTTAGATAAGAAATATCCCGAGTATTGTTTTTTAAAGCATAAGGGCTACGGTACAAAGCTTCATACAGAGAAAATTTTAGAGTTTGGGCCATGCGAGGAGCACAGAATGTCCTTTTTGACTAAAATTTTAGGTGGTAAGAAATGATTTTTAACAGTGGAAAAGCGGGTGAAAATGCCGCTGCAAAACACCTTAAAAAATGCGGATATAAAATTCTTGAAAGAAATTATCGTAAAAACTATGGCGAAATAGATATCGTAGCAAAACGTGGAGAAAATATCGCATTTGTTGAGGTTAAAACAAGAAAGAGCGATAGCTTTGGCACCCCGTCAGAATTTGTAAGCATTTCAAAACAAAAGAAGATTATCAAAACAGCTTATACATACATTCAGGAAAACAATTTAGATGCTGAATTTACGTTTGATATTGTAGAAGTATATACAAATGGGATTAAAATCAAAGATATAAATCATATAGTAAATGCATTTTATATTCAGGAGTGATTATTTGTATAAACTAATTGACGCTCATTGCGACACTGCATCCGAGCTTTTAGACAAGAATGAAACGTTAGAAAAAAACAGTTGTATGATAAATACTTCCTATATGAAAAATTATGACGGATATGTGCAGTTTTTTGCTGCGTATGTCAATAAAAAATACGAAAATTCGTTTCTTCGGGCAGTTGAAATTTTAGATAAAGCCAGGCAGGAAATACAAAAAAACGATATAAAACTAATAAAAAAATACAGCGATTTAGAAGATGTTATAAAACAAAAAAAGCATGGAGCAGTCCTTGCAATTGAGGACGCGAGGGCGCTTTGCGGATCGGTTGCTTCGGTGAGGTTTTTTTATGACTATGGAGTTCGTGCTATAACACTTGCGTGGAATGATGACAATGATGTGATACATGGTGCAAATTCTCCCAAAGACAGAGGGATTTTACCATTTGGCAGAAAAGTGATAAAAGAGATGAACAGACTCGGTATGATAATTGATGTATCACACACAACCGAAAGAGGTTTTTATGACGTTATAGAGGAGAGTTCATCCCCTGTTATGGCGTCGCACTCTAACTGTTATTCTTTATGCAGTCACAGAAGAAATTTAACGGATGAGCAGATAAAAACACTTATAAAAAATGACGGTATAATGTGTATAAATATATACCCGCCATTTTTAGAGAATAATCCTGATGATGCAGATGCTAAAAGCGTGATTTCGCACATAGAACACGTGCTTTCGCTAGGCGGAGAAGACCATTTGGGGCTTGGGTCTGATTTTGACGGGATAGATTCTGTGCCGAAAGATATAAAAAACTTAAAGGATTATACAAAAATATTTGAAAAAATGGTTAAAATAGGATACAATATAGAATTAGTAAACAAAATAGCATATAAAAATATAATGAACTTTATGAAAAAGGTAGAAAAAGGAAATTAAAAAAATAATTTTTCTTGTATTTATTGGAAAAATATTATAAAATAAAAAAAGAATTTGTTTTTTTAAAACAAGCAAAAAACTATTGAAAAGAGGTTAAAAATGCACATTTCAGAAAAAATAAGTAAAATTGCTCCGTCAGCAACTTTGGCAATTGATTCAAAATTTAAAGCTATGAAGGCAGAGGGTATTGATGTTGTAGGCTTCGGTACAGGCGAACCTGACTTTGATACACCGCAGTATATAAAAGACGCAGCCATTAAAGCTATTAATGATGGCCTTACAAAATATACACCTGCAGCAGGTACAATGGCACTTCGCCAGGCTGTATGCAAAAAGCTTAAGGATGAGAACGGCTTAGATTATGCACCAGAACAAATTATAGTTTCAAATGGCGCTAAACATGCTTTGGTAAATGCGTTTATGGCGATTTTAAATCCAGGGGATGAAGTAATAATTCCTGCACCTTTCTGGGTAAGCTACCCTGAAATGGTCAAAATCGCAGATGGTGTTCCAGTAATTATAGAAACAAAAGAAGAAGACGAGTTTAAATTTACTGCAGAAGAATTTGAAAAAGCAATAAATCCAAAAACACGCGCCATCATTTTAAACAGCCCTTCAAATCCAACAGGTATGGTTTACACAGAGGATGAACTTCGCAAAATAGCAGAAGTTGCGGTTAAAAATAATATCTACGTTGTTTCAGATGAAATTTATGAACACCTGATCTATGAGGGCAAACACGTTAGTATTGCATCTTTTAACGAAGAAATAAAAGACCTTACAATCATCATAAATGGTGTTTCAAAAACATATGCTATGACAGGCTGGAGAATAGGCTACAGTGCATCAAACAAGACAATTGCAAAGGCAATGGCAAGTCTTCAGTCACACGCAACATCGAATCCTAACTCAATTGCACAGGCGGCAACGATTGCAGCGCTCTCAGGTGGCAAAGAAGAAATAGATGCAATGAGAAAAGAATTTGAAAAGCGCAGAAACTATATGGTTGAAAGAATAAACAGTATTGAAGGTATATCATGCAGAATGCCTCACGGTGCTTTTTATGTTTTGATGAATATATCAAAGCTTAAGGGAAGAATAATAAAAGGAAAACAAATAAATACAGCCGCAGACCTTGCAGAACTTCTTTTGGATGAGGCTCGTGTTGCGTTGGTTCCCTGTGAGAGCTTTGGAGCCGGAGATTACGTAAGATGGTCTTATGCTACAAGTATGGAAAACATCAAAGAGGGACTTGATCGTTTAGAATCTTTTTTAAAATAATTAGGAGTGTAAAATGAATAGTATATCGCTTGATTATAAAAATTTATGTGGCATTGTTACTGATGAAGAAATAAAGTCAATGAAAGATGCAGTACAAACTGCACATGAAAAATTAACAAGTGGTACAGGTGAGGGTAATGACTTTCTCGGGTGGCTGACCTTGCCGTTTGACTATGATAAAGAAGAGTTTGCCAAAATTTTAAAAGCAGCAGAGAAAATAAAGAGTGATTCTGATGTTTTGATAGTAATTGGCATTGGTGGTTCATATCTGGGAGCTAAAGCTGTTATCGATATGCTTTCTAATAATTTTTATAACCTGCTTTCAAAAGAAGACAGAAAAACACCTCAGATTTTTTTTGCAGGAAATTCTATAAGCGGTTCGTATCTTGCACAGCTTGTTGATTTTGTAAAGGATAAGGATTTTTCAGTAAACGTAATTTCAAAGTCAGGCACAACTACAGAACCTGCTATTGCATTTCGTGTATTCAAAAGCTTGCTTGAGAAAAAATACGGAAAAGCAGGCGCAAAAGAAAGAATTTATGCAACTACAGATAAATCGCGCGGAGCTTTAAAAAATCTTTCTGATGAAGAAGGATATGAAACATTTGTAGTTCCTGATGATGTTGGCGGCAGATTTTCAGTTTTGACAGCAGTGGGACTCCTTCCTATTGCAGTGTCTGGCGCAGATATAAAAAGTCTTATGAATGGTGCACAAAAGGCATCTGACCTATACAGCAAATGCGACATCTATAAAAATGACTGCTATATGTATGCAGCTATAAGAAATATACTGTATGCTAAAGGCAAGTCAACTGAAATAATGGTCAACTATGAGATGCGACTTCATTATTTTGCCGAGTGGTGGAAACAGCTCTACGGCGAAAGTGAAGGTAAAGACGGTAAGGGTATTTTTCCTGCAGCGGTTGATTTTTCAACTGACCTACATTCAATGGGACAGTATATTCAGGATGGCAGACGTGTGCTTTTTGAAACAGTGTTGAATGTTGAGAAAACAAACGAAGATATTGTTATAGAAAAAACACCCGATGACATTGACGGATTAAACTTCTTAGCAGGAAAAACAATGAGCTTTGTAAATAACAGAGCGTTTTTGGGAACTCTGCTTGCTCATAACGATGGCGGCGTGCCAAATATGATTATTAATATTCCTGAAATTAACGAATATTACCTGGGGCAACTCATTTTCTTTTTTGAAAAAGCCTGCGGCATTTCAGGTTATATTTTAGGGGTTAATCCTTTTAATCAGCCTGGTGTTGAAGCGTATAAAAAGAATATGTTTGCACTTTTAGGAAAGCCCGGATTTGAGGAACAAAAAGATATACTTGAAAAAAGATTAGGATTATGATATAATTAATGCACTCGGAATTTTTTGACAAAATCCGAGTGTATGATTTTTTTAACGGAAAACCTATGGAGGTAATAAAATGCAGTTTAAAAGTACAAGAGATGCAAACGTAAGCGTTTCATCAGCGATGGCTATTAAGACAGGACTTTCTCATGATGGCGGACTTTTTTTGCCCGAGAGCATCCCTTATGTCGGGCTGGATACAATAAATAGTCTGTCTTCCATGTCTTATAATGAAAGAGCAAAGAAAATAATAGGGCTCTTTTTGACAGATTTTACAGATGAAGAACTTACAGATTGTGTAAATAAAGCATATAACCGTGAAAAATTTGAAACAGATGAGATTGCACCTGTTTATAAAACAACAGATGGAACATACTTTTTAGAGCTTTGGCATGGACCAACCTGTGCCTTTAAAGATATGGCACTACAGATTTTGCCGCACCTTTTGTCTAAATCGATTAAAAAGACAGGGGAAACAAAAGAAGTTGTAATTTTGGTTGCAACATCCGGTGATACAGGAAAAGCAGCATTAGAAGGCTTTAAAGATGTTGATGGCACAAGGATTATTGTATTTTACCCTGCAGATGGTGTCAGCGATATCCAGAAACGCCAAATGGTTACTCAGGAGGGTAATAATGTTGACGTTGCGGCAGTTGTAGGTAACTTTGATGATGCCCAAAGCGGTGTTAAAAAGATTTTCACGGACAGAGAATATAACGACCTACTTGCTCAAAACGATTTTATTCTCTCAAGTGCTAACTCTATCAACTGGGGAAGACTTGTACCGCAGATTGTTTACTATTTTTCGGCTTATGCTAATTTGCTCAAAAATGCAGAAATCAAGCTTGGCGAAAAAATAAATTTTGTGGTTCCGACAGGAAACTTTGGTAATATTCTGGCAGGTTACTATGCAATGAGAATGGGACTTCCGGTAAATAAACTAATTTGTGCATCCAATGAAAATAATGTTTTGACAGACTTTATCAAAACTGGTGTTTATGATAAGGAACGCGCCTTTAAAACAACGATATCTCCATCTATGGATATTTTAATTTCAAGTAATTTAGAAAGACTTTTATATATCGTAACCGACGGCGATGATAAAAAAGTTTCAAACTGGATGAACGAGTTAAAAGAAAATGGCAAGTACGAAGTTTCAAAAGATGTTTTAGATAAAATAGGCAAAGTTTTTGTTGGCGGATGTTGCTCAGATAGCGAAACGCTCTCAGAAATCAAGAAAGTAGAACAAGAAAACAGCTACGTTATGGATACTCACACAGCTGTTGCAAAAAAAGTTTACAGCGACTACAAAGAAGCGACAAACGATGAAACAAAGACAGTTATCGTTTCAACTGCCAGTCCTTTTAAATTCGCTGACAGCGTTTTATCTGCAATTAAGGATGAAATAACATCTTCTAATGAATTTGAAATGTTAGCCGAACTATCAAAAGCATCTGACTTAGCTGTTCCAAAGCCTTTGGCAAATCTTGAAAATAAGGCAGTAATATTTACTACAACATGCGAAAAAGAAGAAATGTATGATGTTGTAAGCGAAATGCTAAATCTCGCTTAGGAGGGCAAAATGGACTGGATTAAGCTTTCGATTTCGACGACCACAGAGGGGATAGAAACCGTATGTGCCATTTTGATGGAGCATGATATTTTGGGTGTTGAAATTGATGATAGTACAGATTTTCATAACTTTTTAGAAAATAATCGTGACAAGTGGGATTATGTAGATGATGAACTGCTAAAAGCCCATGAATCAGGCTCTTATGTAAGCTTTTATGTTACGGATGACGCCGATGGAAGAAAAACGGTGTCGTTAGTTAAATCCCTGCTTGATGATTTAAAAAATCAGGATACTGATAGTGAGTATGGCGCATTAGAACTTGCCTGTGTCAATATGAAAGAAGAGGACTGGTCAGAAAACTGGAAACAGTATTTTAAACCACTAAATGTGGGCGATAAAATACTGATTCTACCTGAATGGGAAACCTTGGATGAACCTACTGACCGAACTGTATTTACAGTAAACCCGGGTATGAGCTTTGGCACGGGTGCTCACCATACAACACAGCTTTGTATTAAAGCTATGGAGAAACATTTAAAAAACGGTATGACTGTTCTGGATTTGGGCTGTGGCAGTGGTATTTTATCGATTATTTCTCTTCTTTTAGGGGCAGAGCATGCTACTGCAGTTGACATTGATGAAGGCGCTGTGAAAATAGCGGTGGAAAATGCCCAAAAGAACAATATAGATTTATCAAAGTATCGCACAATGGCAGGGAATGTTACTTGTGATAAGGAGCTTTTTGAAAAGATTTCCGATAGAAAGTACGACATAGTTTTAGCAAATATTGTTGCTGATGTTATTATTTCTATTCGTGATATCGTGCCTAAGTTTTTAAAAGATGACGGTATTTTTGTAACATCGGGCATTATTGAAGAAAGACTGGCTGATATTTTATCTGCTTATGAAAATTCTGAATTTACAAAAATTTGCGAAGAACATCAGGGCGGTTGGGTATCGCTGGTATATAAAAAATAAATCACACTCCCGAGCTTTCGTTCGGGAGTTACTTTTTCGGAGGGGAAAATGGACAGAACTATTCTTCATTGCGATTGTAATGGTTTTTATGCATCGTGCGAATGTGCAATCTCGCCAGAACTTAAAGATGTCCCAATGGCAGTAGGCGGTGATGTTGAGGCAAGACACGGAATAATTTTGGCTAAAAATGAACTTGCAAAAAAGTATAACGTAAAAACAGCAGAGACAATTTGGGAAGCAAAGAAAAAGTGTCCTAAGTTGGTTGTAGTTGCTCCTCATCATGATTTGTATGAAGAATATTCAAAAAAGGTAAATAGCATATACAGAGAATACACTGATTTAGTAGAGCCTTTTGGAATTGATGAGTCGTGGCTCGATGTTACGGGAAGCCGTGCGCTCTTTGGCGACGGCAGACAAATTGCAGATAAGCTCAGATATCGCATAAAGGAAGAATTGGGTATTACTATTTCAGTAGGTGTAAGCTTTAATAAGGTTTTTGCAAAGCTTGGAAGTGATTATAAAAAACCTGATGCAACAACAGTAATAACGCGTGAAAATTTTAAAGATATAGTCTATCCTTTGCCTGTTTCAGAACTGCTTTTTGCAGGCAAAAAAACTGCAATGCAGCTTAAAAAGCTAAATATTATAACAATTGGTGATTTGGCATCTTGTGATAGTGAAAAGGTTTTAAAACTCCTTGGAAAAAACGGAGAAATGCTAATTTCCTATGCACGCGGAGAGGACGAAAGTCCTGTTAAAAAGTTTGAAAATGATAAAGAATTAAAATCAGCAGGTAACGGAATAACCTTCAGGAGCGATTTGTATGGAGAAGAGCAGATAAAACAAGGCATTCACCTTTTGAGCGAAAGCGTTGCAATGAAAATGAAACGCCAGAACGTTAAATGTACTACGATAAGAATTCAGATAAAAGGCGCAGACTTTAAAACAGTGTCTCGTCAACGTGCAATTGATGTTCCGACAAATCTTGAAAAAGTGCTGCGCGATGTTTCGTATGAACTTTTGTGTGAGGTCTGGGATATGACCAAACCTATAAGAGCAATTACTATAACAGGCGCAAATTTAGTTTCCGATACAGCCGGGGTGCAGATGAATTTTTTTGATGAAGAAAGTGATGAAAAGCGTGAAAATCTTGAGGAAACAATCAAAAATCTTCGGAAAAAATATGGTTTTAACAGTGTAAAGACGGCAGATATATTAGAAAATGACATATCGCTGTCGGAAAGTCATATTACAAAAAAATAAGAAGCTGTAGCAAAAGCTACAGCTCTTTTTTATTTTGTATGTTAAGCAAGTCTATAAGCCGGGTTCTGTATTTGATGATTATCTGTCTAGGCCATATATTACTATATGGCTCAAGCCACCGCCAAACATAAGCACATCGGGCAGATTAAGCCTATGTGAGCCAATACGGTGTTGCTTCGAGTGGGGTTTACATGGCCACTGCGTTACCGTCAGTGCCGGTGAGCTCTTACCTCGCCTTTCCACCATCGCCAAAACTGGCAGTCTATTTCTGTTGCACTATCCTTAGAGTCGCCTCCACCGGGAGTTACCCGGCACCCTTGCCCTGTGAAGCCCGGACTTTCCTCGTGAATAAAATTCCCGCAACCATCTGGCTTACTTAACGAAAATATTTTAACATTAAAGAATGCTTTTGTCAATAAATCAATCAGTCGTTTAAGAAGTTTTCGTGGTAGTACCTTGAATTTAAGCCTAATTGTCTGTTAAATTCATCATATCCTATTTCTTCTGCTAAAGTTTTTTTGCTTGAGAAAAGATTTGTTCCTAATCCTAAACGTTCGCCTTCAATTTTACAACCTATCGAAGCCAGGGTAGTGGGGAACATATCAAGTGATGTAAACACGCGGTTTTTGTAGTTTTTGCCCTCTGCGGCAGAGTTTATAAAACAGTTATAGACTCTTTGATCAAAACCTTTTTCTACATTTCTTCCGATATATTCAGAATCCATTGTAAGATGGTCGCCTGCTATGATAATAGTTGTGTCTTTGTAAAAGGGTTGTCTTTTTATCCAGTTTACAAAATCTGCAACCTGCTTGCTAGAGCAGGATATAACGTTGTCATATTGTTCAGTAAAATCATCGTCGCATAAATCGCACACATAACCGTTTGTAAAGTGTGTGTCAACTGTAAGCATTGTAAATGCAAATGGCTCGTCTTTTTTAGAAATGTTAGCAAGCTCTTTTTTTGCATATTTAAATAAGTGTTTGTCTTCCATTCCCCACCAAACGTGATAATCTTTTGGCACGATTCCTTCTGCTCTTGCTGTATACAAATCGTAGATTGTATCGGTTTTGTGGTCTTTGTAGTAAATGTTACGGTTTGCAAATTCAGACGCAGAACCTACCATTAAAGCCTGATAATAACCATTTTTTGAAAGAATATCCGAAAGATTTGTAAGTCCTGGAAGAAAAGTGTCGGCACCATACGTATTTCGCTCAAATGATGGCGGAGATTTTAAAGGAACACCGGAAGTGTGTGCGGTCATTGCTGCAACCGTCCAGGTTGTACCGTTTGGAGTTAAAAACCCTCCAATATTATCGTTGTGTGAAAAGTTAATGTTTTTGTCGGCAAGGTAATAAAGCTCGGGTATGATTGATTTTTTTAATGCCCCTCCTTGCTCTTTGGAAAAATAAGTTGTTTCAATTGATTCTAAGAAAATATATATTAGATTTCGTTTTTTTTCAGGAAACTCAATTTTTGTTTTGTCGGGGTCTACATATTCATCTTCAAAAATCGTAGACATAGAAACCATACCGTGTATATAGCTATTAAGTCCGGAAACATGTGAAGCAGAAAACAAAAGTACGCACGACAAAATAAGCGAAATTGCTACTGCACACCAATGCTTTAACGGGAATATGTTAAGCTTTAATTTCTTTGTGCTGGGAATGAAAAAAAGCACATATTCAACAACAAAATATGATATTACTGTAGGCAACAGACCTCTTATTAAAAAGCTTCTGATGAGTTCGTTGGTCTGTGCACCGCCGGTGTTAGAAAAAATTGTAAAAAGAATAGAGTCAAAGCCTGTATCTCCGAATTTTTCAATATACCATCTTGCCAGGAAGAAAAGCAATATTGAAACAAATAACAGCACAGAGGATAAAACCTTTGAAAATGTGTGATTTTTATTTTTTAAAGTTGTAACTTTATCATTTAATTGTGGGGTAGTCATCAACAAAAGCTCCTTTAGTCAAGATAGAAAAATTATATTATAATACTAAAAAAAAGTCAAGTTTTTGAATAATATGTCGAAAAAACTTTTTTTAAAAAATAAGATAAAATAACTTGACAAGTAAATATGAAGATGGTATAATTTATCCTTGTTAGCGAGTGTGCTGGAACTGGCAGACAGGCACGTTTGAGGGGCGTGTGTCCACGACGTACGGGTTCAAGTCCCGTCACTCGCACCAAAAAACCGACAAGTTTTACTTGTCGGTTTTTTATTTTCATCTAATTTTCTATTTCTGATTTTTAAATTATAGGTGGTTCGGGGTCGCGACGGTATTTCGGTAGCGGTGACAAATAGGGGAATATGTCGTTTTGCAACATGCTCTTATATTCATCGCTATGCTCACTGCAATAAATGGTGTCAACTATATCGTTTGGCTCTTTTATTACGGGTATCTTCTTTTTCTTGTCGTTCATAAATAAAACTCCTTTCAACATTAGTGTTTGAAAGGAGCTTTAAATTATTTATACTATTATTTGTAAATGAGCGAAACATCGACCGTTAAATCGTTTTCATTAAAATAAACGTTTTTGTAATTGATATCCCAAATCAAAGCGGTTGGTGTTGAGAAAACAGGTATACACGAGCTGCTTTCCTGCAAAATGCTCAATGCTTCGTTTAGCAATTTATTTGAAGTGTCTGAATCAAAGGTTTTATCAAGCACTGTAACAATCTTATCAAAGTCGGCTGATTTTATATCGGCTGCCGAGTCTTTGGTGAATAAATGCAAAGCTTCAATAACGTTGGACGTTACAGGAATCAAAGCAATTTTGTAGTTGCCTGATTTGACACGTTCTAAAAGTGTTGATTCGTTTTTAACTGTTTCAATGTTAATAAAAGCACCAAGGTTGCTTTGCCAACCCGAAACAATGTTTGTTAAAGCAGTTTTGATTTCGTGGTCTTCAACCGTTAAAACAGATGTGGTAGGGAATTTGCCACCTCGCATATCTTTGATTGCTTCTAAAAAAAGTTTTCGGCTGTTCTCTGCAGAATATTCAAATGGTATA
>JAZRBM010000021.1:0-17330 GCA_045635085.1 Congzhengia sp.
GGAGTTATTCTTTGAATCTCCCCTGCCCGATTACTTTGTTAAATTTTTAAAAAGCATTTCATAAAAGATAAACAGGAGGAAAATTCATGACCGACTCGACAAAGCTTTCACTTAAAAAAACGGCTACACTAATTCGTATGGGCGTTATCGAGGGAACTTTTAATGCAAAATCCGGACATCCCGGAGGTTCTTTATCGATTGCCGACATACTTTCTTATCTTTATTTTGAGGAAATGAACGTTGATCCGAAAAATCCTAAATGGGAAGACCGTGACAGATTAGTTCTTTCCAAAGGACACTGTGCTCCTGCTTTATATGCGGCTTTAGCACACAAAGGATTTTTCTCTCCTGACGAGCTTAAAACTCTACGTCATCCCGGTGCTATGTTGCAAGGACATCCTGATATGAAAGGAACTCCCGGTGTTGATATGTCTTCCGGTTCTTTAGGGCAAGGCATTTCTGCGGCTTGCGGAATGGCTCTTTCTGCTAAAATGTCAAACAAAAACTACAGAGTCTGGACAATTTTAGGTGACGGTGAAATTGAAGAAGGACAAGTTTGGGAAGCCGCAATGTTTGCAGGTAACCGCGAACTTGATAATTTATGCGTTATCGTTGACTACAATGGATTACAAATTGACGGAAGAATTGACGAAGTTAACTCAGCCGAACCGATTGACAAAAAATTTGAAGCATTTGGATTTAACGTTATCACAATTGACGCTCATAACTTTGACGAAATTGAAAACGCTGTTGAATTTGCAAAAGCCAGTGTTAAAAAGCCAACTGCAATCATTATGAAATCGGTTAAAGGCAAAGGCGTTTCGTTTATGGAAGACGTTGTTTCGTGGCACGGCTCTGCTCCTAACCGCGAACAATATGATATTGCGATGAGCGAACTTAATGCAACACTTAAAGAGCTTGAGGAGGCGTAATTATGGCTGATATGATAAAAAAAGCTACCCGTGAAAGTTACGGTGAGGCATTAGTTGAACTTGCCAAAAACAACGAAAACATTGTTGTTTTAGATGCCGATTTAGCTGAAGCTACCAAAACCGTTAAATTTAAAAAAGCATATCCTGAGCGCTTTATTGACTGCGGAATTGCCGAAGCAAATATGATGGGCATTGCGGCAGGACTTGCTTCTTGCGGTAAAATTCCCTTTGCAAGTTCTTTTGCAATGTTTGCGGCGGGACGAGCTTATGAAATTGTCAGAAACTCCATTGGATACCCACACTTAAACGTTAAAATCGGGGCTACCCATGCAGGTATTTCCGTCGGAGAAGACGGTGCAACACACCAATGTTGTGAAGACATTGCTTTAATGCGTACCATTCCCGGAATGGTTGTTATCAACCCCGCTGACGATGTTGAGTCAAAAGCGGCTGTTAAAGCGGCTGTTGAGCATAACGGCCCTGTTTATATGAGATTTGGCCGTTTGGCAGTGCCCGTTATAAATGACAATGACGATTACAAATTTGAATTAGGCAAAGGTATTGTGTTAAAGGACGGAAGTGACGTTACTATCGTCGCTACGGGACTTTTAGTTAACGAGGCCTTGGAAGCTGCTAAAAGATTAGAAAGTGAAAACATAAGTGCGAGAGTTATTAACATTCACACAATTAAGCCATTAGACAAAGAGCTAATTGAAAAAGCGGCAAGAGAAACAGGCGTTATCATTACCGCAGAAGAACACAGTGTTATCGGCGGTTTGGGTGAGGCAGTATGCGAAGCGGTTTGTTCCTCATATCCCGTGCCCGTTGTGAAAATCGGCGTCGAAGACCGTTTTGGTTACTCAGGTCCTGCAACTGTCCTTTTAGAGCAGTTTGGCCTTTGCAGTGAAAATATTTACAACGTTACGAAAGACTCTTTGAAACTCAAAAAATAAGTAAAAAGTCGTGTAGAAAAACTACACGACTTTTTTTATTAAATAACTTGACGAAAACAATTTTTCGTGATAAAATTATTCACGCGTTGCTGGAATGGCGCAGTGGTAGCGCAATTGATTCGTAATCAATAGGCCGTGGGTTCAAATCCCATTTCCAGCTCCAAAACTCCGTTGGATAAAATCCGACGGAGTTTTTGTTTTTACAGCAATAAGGCAAGTTCAATTTCATCATCGTCTCCCCTGCCAGTTTCTTTAAAACCTAGTTTATAATATAAGTGTTGTGCAACCCAATTATCTTTATTGCATGTTAAAACTACTTTATTAGATTTTCCGAATGGTTTAGTAGCAATGAAATCTAAACATTTTTTTAGCGCAAGTTCTCCAAATCCTTGATGCTGATATGCAATATCAATCATCATATGCCAAATATTGTATTCTTCAAGGTCATAATCGTATATTACCATCATATATCCAACCATTGTGTCATCGTTAAATATTCCAAAAGGATAACACTGATTATAATATACATATGCTTGTGCTAAACTTCTAATCGGATTTGAAACAAACTGCTCTTGTTTAGTTTCTAACTTTAAGTTGAATGCTTGTATGAAATTATTTTCATCAATTCTTACTAATTCAATTTTACTCATAATACCTCCGAGTTGTTGGAAGGATTAAAGTAAATAACATCCCTCCAGATTTAATGTTTCAATAATTACAAATATATATTTTTTATTCATAATGAACATCTCCTTTAGGATTAAAATATCTATGTAAACACAAATGTGTAATTGTTTCTCTACAAATTCTTATTTATCGAACTGTTCGACCTATTGGAATTTGTCAGTATCTATTCCCATACAGTATTCTTGCTTTTTCGGTATATTCTTTTACAAGTTCAGTTTTCGCATTTGTATAGGCATCTCTGTTGTGCTCATATTTCTTCCATAACCTTAACTTTAATTCTTCATATTCCTTTGCTACATCTGGTTGCTCAATGAGGTAATCTCTAAAATACAATTCATTGTTATCGCCTACATATCTTAAATGCAAATGAAACACTCGCTCGGCATAACCATTCTCTGTATATCCTTTATTGAAAGATAATCCATTCTCACTCTGTGACATACAAATATAACCATTGTTAATAATCAAATCTTTATAGTCATACAGATTGCTTTCCCTTGGGATTTCTACAAGAATATCGATAATTGGCTTTGCCCATATAGTAGGGATTGCCGTACTTCCTATATGGCTTATTCTTTCGACCTGCAGAAGGTTCTTTTTCAATAAAGTTTCTTCTTCCAAATACCATTTTTTCCAACAATCTTGATGTCTTGTTAGAATAATAGGAAACAACTGCCACAGTTCTTCCAAACTCATTTCTGATAATTTCTTTCCCATAAACCACACCTACAAATTCTTATTTTCCTAACTGTTCGACCTATTGGAATTGGGTTAATTCACATTTGTAGCGGATAACCGTTTCACCGTCATAAATTTCAGAGAATTCTGTAATACTAAAATTGTTCTTCTGATAAAAACCGACGGCATCATTATCCGTTTCAGCATATACAGACAATAAATCATAATTATTTATCACTTGTTTTATCATATAAGAACCAATGCCTTTGCCACGAGCAGATAAATCAACCGCAATTCCTAATATCTCAACTTTCTTCTGTTCAATAAAAGAAACAGCCATAACACCCACAATCTTTCCGTGACTAAAACAAGCAAAGATTTTTACAGAGTTATTATTCAGAAATTGTTCTACTTTCTTATTAAACTTTTCTTCAGTAGGCATAAACATACAGTGTTTGTAAATCTCATATGTTTGTAAAATATCGTTCTTGTGAGTTAATTCTATTAGGTTCATTGCACGCACCTACAAATTCTTATTTGTTTAACTGTTTTCAGAAATCCATTTCTTTGACCAAGCAAACAATGTTTCGGACATCGGAATAAAATCAACCGTGCCACCTTTTTTCAAACATAAAAAAGTATTGATAATGGCTTGTTCGTTAAGATTTGCGACTGTGAGCAATTCTTCCTGATGTTTAATATAGTTTCCGGTCTGCTTAAAGACAATTGCCTGAACAACAAAAGATGCGGATTTATACAACCCTCTTAAAATTTCTTCACTCTTTTCATGCAGCATATTGTGAACACATCCGTGGAATATATTGCAGGCACCGATTTTAATTGCTCTGTTCACAGCACTTTCGTCAACAAGACTTAGAACTTCGTCAAGACCGCCCTTAATCGGTGTTGTATCATAGCAAAACTGAAACAAGTCAGATGGCTCCCAGTTCATAATATCGTCTTTACCTGAAAGAAAACCACAAATAAGTTCTCTGTGGGGAAGAGTATTAAGCATTTTGTTATAGGTCTGAATATCCATAGCAGACAATTCATCAAGAATTACGACAATGTCAATATCGCTTGTTTCTGTTGCTTCGCCACGGGCGAAACTTCCTTGCAAACCAACAAACCATACACGGTCTCTGAAAGTTTCATTTAATGTCTGTAAGAAGTTTTGCATCCAAGTAGCAATATCTATCATTTTAATCACCTCGTTAAATTGGAATTTATCATTTGAAATCTATCAATACAGCTCTACATGGCGAACCGTCCGCACCTGATAAATTCAGCGGTGCAGCATTTAAAAAATAAACACCTTCAGGCACTTCTGATAAACGAATTCCCTCAAGCAATATAACATTAGCACTCAAAAGCACAAGATGTACTGCCATTGGGGCATTTTGCGGACCGATTGTCTGGGATTCATTTCCTAAAAGCAAAACATCTGAAGATGCAAATACCTTTGCTGCCTCAAGTGATACTTCGGCATCACCCTTAATCAGAATTCTCTTTGCAGCTTCAATGTTCTGTTTTTTTGCTTTTTCAATTATTTCTATAGCACCATCACCGGTGACGATACCATGATGTTCTGCCACATAAGCCATTCCCACAAATGTCTCTATACATATCTCATCTACAGTTTTGCCGTCTTTAACAAAATGGAATGGTGCATCTATATGCGTGCCGTTGTGTGCACACATATTAAATGCTGTCAAATTATACACTTCACCTTTGTTCATTGATTTAAGTATCTTTTTCTCAGGTAGTGGATCGTCGGGATACACCTGACAACCGAAAACTTCTTGTGAAATATCGTAAATTTTCATTGCTTAATTCTCCACTCCAAATTAAAGTTTAATATCATTGCAAACCTTTATAATTTTGTCTGCTGCACCTTTTGCACCTGAGCTGTTCTTAAAGCCCTCAGCAATTTTCTTGGCATTTTGCTTATAGGTGTCAACACTTAATATTTTATTTATTGCTCTCAAAACGGATGCCCCGTCTGATTTATCAAATTTTATTCCTGCACCAAGCTGCGAAACTCGCTCGGCAACACCTTTTTGCTCTGATGTTTGTGGTAGCATAACGAGTGGAACTTCAAAATATAAACTTTCATTGACACTGTTCATTCCGCAGTGTGATACAAACACATCAGCTTTTTCCAAAACGGAAATTTGGTCAACATGTGAAAAAATTGATATATTTTCAGGGAGTCTTCCAAAGTCCTCGATTGACACCAAATTGCCAACAGACATTATCACTTGATAATCTGTTTTTGTCAAGGCAGATATACAAGATTTGTAAAAAGGCATCATGTCATTATTGACAGTTCCCATAGATATATAAATCAATTTATCCCTCTTTTTCTCTATTTCCTCAGTTGTAGGACGAATCGAGGGCCCGACAAATGCGTACTTTTCCGAAAAAGTTTCTGAACATGGTTGAAATTCGGGAGAAGTATAGACAATCGTGTGGGTGTTATCATCATTGCCAATAATATCAAGAATATTATTAACAGGATACCCCTTATCCTTTAGCCGTTTGACTTGTTTAGATGTTTTTGGCATTGCAAAGAGCATCTTAAACAAATCTCCGATACCTTGTTTCATAATTTTAGCCGAGTGTTGATTAAAGGCAAAAGTTGTTGTTGAAGAAACAAAAGGAATGCCGTGCTTTAATGCAACGGCTTTTCCCCATAATGCCATAGAATCTGCCACTATACAATCTGGCTTAAGCTCTGCCATCTCTTTGCAAACCTTGTCATCAAGAGCCAAAGTGGTATCTACCAAAATCTTTGTCGAGAACGCTAAGTCTTTTCCCACACGGGTAGAGTCTTTGGCACTCAGTTTCTGCTCCATATCATAATCGTCACAGGATATAAATGTTGCACCTGCCGACTCGATTTTTTCACGCATAATGTGATATGAGTAGTACCACACCTGATGTCCGCGAGAAACTAATTCCTTAACAACGCCCAAGGTGGGGTTCGTGTGTCCGTGTGCAGGAATACAAAAGAAAACAATTTTGCTCATATTACTTCATCTTCTTTCTTGTACACCAGGATTTTTCGTTACATTCGGGGCATTTAAGATGTCTTGTAGTTAGTGTATGCACACCCCAAACATATGCCCTAAAGGTCGGTTTGAATGTGTGTCCGCACTTTCTGCATTTATAAACGCCTGTTTCGTAATCAACCTTTGCGGCGTAGAAAATCGCAATCCAAACCAAAACCACCGAAACCGCTATAAGAACAACTGCAGTCGCAGTATTTATAATTTTTTCTTCCGCAAGAATTGTGCTTACAACAAGCAAAGCGATGCTTAAAACTACTCCGATAACAGATAATATTATGTTACCTTTATTTTTCATTTGCATATTCTCCTTCATTTATAACTTCTATGTAAAAACTGACAGGCCTGAATCCGTCATTACAGGAAATCATAGCCGACTTTTTGTTTTTCATCCAGCCATCATAGAAATTTCCGCCACCATTTGAAAGCTCTTTCACAAAGTATTCCATACTTTCCCAAGCAGAATCACACATATTTTCAGGCTTTTCTCCGCCAACGGAAATAAACTCCTGACCGAGCCTCATATCGCAGGTGTGCTCAATTGGGTTTTCATATTTTTCTATCAAATCATCATACCGTGCCATTTTCATAACGGTAATTCTACAATTTTGCATTATCCTTACTACCTCTGTAATTCCAATATTTTCTCTTTTATCTTATTCGCTGTTTTGATAAATTCTTCATCGCTTTTTCCTGTGGGATCATCAAGGTCCCAATCGTAGCGTTCTTTGCATGGAATATTGGGACAATGAACATTACATCCCATTGTGATAACAATATCAGGCTCAGGAATATTCGAAATCAGCTTTGAATACTGACCTTGCATATCAATGCCGAAATGTTCTTTCATAATCCGCACGGCATCTTGGTTTATATGCGGTTTTGTTTCTGTGCCTGCAGAATAGCAGTCATATTTTTCTGAAAGATACACTTTTCCAAAAGCCTCTGCCATCTGGCTACGGCAAGAATTATGTACGCAAATAAATACTATTTTAGTTTTTGACATGGAAAGGACACCTTTCTTCAATACATTGATTATTTAGCTTTGAGCGTGAACATTCAATTTTGTCAAGCTCCATATGTATGCCAAGGTTTTCAGCAGTAAACTTGACCGCCTCGCGAATTGCAAGATACGAATCTCTTTTACAGCAACGAGGTCCGCCGTTTTTACCGATTGCAGTAAGTGCTTGCCCCGTCATTTGATTGGAAAGTCCCCAAGTTTTGCTTGCAAGCGGTGTTGACTTTGTTATAATCGACATATACATTCCTGTGCTGATACCTGCACCGCATGCACCCCAAAATCCGCATGCTCCGCCTGGAACTTGCTTTCCCCTTGCATACATTTCGGATAGAGCAGTCGGCAAATCAATCTCTCCGCCTGCGTTTTTATATGCAGTAATAAGTGATGCTCCCACCATAACATGATGCTCGGGACCGTGCATATGACAAAAGTCCATTGACATCATCTTTTCTAAAATCTCAATTGGATTTTTGGACTTTTCATTTAAAGCTAACGCTATGATTTCGTCCATTCCGTTTGTGTGGCACTCGCTGCAGACATAATGCCCGTTTACGCATCTTGTTTTGCTGTTTTCTTTTTTGTGGCAAATCACACATTCCATCATTGTATCCGTTTCCAGATACTCAAGCGGTGCTTTGCAAATTAAACATTCTTCACTCATTTTTCTACCTCATATGGCCAATCAATGATACCGCCGAACTCTTTTACATTGGTGTAGCCAAGTTTGGAAAGAGCTTCGGCTGCGATTTTGCTTCTGCGACCTGATCTGCAATATACAAGAATTAACTTGTCCTTATCAGGCATCAGCTCGATTGCCTTGTTTTCAATTTCAGTATATGGAATCAGGATTGCATTTGGAATGTGTCCCTCGTCATATTCGTCCTGCTCTCTTGTGTCTAAAATGATATGTTCTTCGCCTGAATCCATTATCTTTTTGGCATCAATTGTCGTAATTTGTTCGTACATTGCTTTTTCTCCTTTTTCTGCGACGATTATTGATGTCGGTCCGTCCGCTCCGCCGATAATTCCGATACTGCTATCATCTCCGCAAGCGGTGAGCAGTATGCAAAGCAGAACTGATATAATACATAGTGCTTTCTTCATCACATTAACCCTCAATCTTTTCCATTACTTGACTGAATACTTCGCCGATATTTTCCCTGATAACCAGGTCGGCGTTGTTATCGTATTCCGTTTCAGACTTATTAATCATAACGATATATTTGCCTCTGAAATATCTCACAAAGGATGCGGCAGGATACACTGCAAGAGAAGTTCCGCCAACTATCAGCATATCAGCATTTTCGATATAGTGTATCGCAGATTCTGCAACGCCGTCATAGAGATTTTCGCCATATAGGACAACCTTTGGTTTCATAGTGCTGCCACATTCACACTTTGGCACATTCTTGTCTTTGATTTCTGACAAGACCTTGTCTGTATCTCCCTTTCTACCACAAGATGCACAGTAAAATTCCTCTGCTGTTCCGTGAAGTTCAATTACATTTTTACTGCCTGCTCTTTGATGCAGACCATCTATGTTTTGCGTTATTACTGCTTTGAGTTTACCCGTGTTTTCAAGCTTTGAAATAGCATAGTGAGCATTGTTCGGATCAACTTCAATGATAAAATATTTTCTGTAAAAATCGTAAAATGTTTCGGTGTTCTGAAAAAAGAAGCCGTGGCTCAATATTTCTTCGGGAGGAACACCGTATTCTTTTACGGTGTTATAAAGTCCGTCCTGACTGCGATAGTCCTTTACACCGCTTTCGGTAGAAACACCTGCACCGCCAAAGAAAACGATGTTATTGCACTCTTTTATCATTTCTGCAAATTTATCTATCATCATTTTTCGCCTCGCTTTTGGGTTTCACCAATTCTCCTATCATTGCACCACCGATTATGCATATTGCACCGACAACTTGGATAAAGGTCATTTTTTCGCCAAGCAAAAGTGCTGCAAATACTACTGCAGATAGTGCCTCAAGGTAGCCACAAACAGCGACCGTCTGTACAGGCAATTTAGATAATGGCGAAAAATACAAGTAACATCCAATTCCTGTGTTTACAACACCTAAAATCAAAATCCAAGCCCACGCATCAGCCGGGATTGTTATATGTATTCCTTGCTTCATGCTTAAAAATATTGCTACTGTTATAAAACTGACTATAAGCTGAATTACCGAGTTTTCCATACCAACAATTTTCTTGGATTTTTTATTCAGCGTTACCATAAAGAAATATGTAATTGCCGACATAATACCACAAAACAAACCCCAAACATTTGTGTTATTATCTGCAGTGTTTCCATTTACAAGAAAAATGCCGACAAGCACAGTCAAAAAGCCAATTATTTTTGGTGCAGTTAATTTTTCTTTAAATATAACCGGAGAGCAAATCATTACTATAACCGGTCCGCAATAATAAAGCAAAGATGCAAGACTGACACCAATCTGCTGATATGCTTCATACAAAAACATCCAGCTTGTTCCCATTGCAATACCTGAAAATACTACAAAGAGGAAATCCTTTTTACTTTCCCTGATATGAAATTTCCCTTTTCCAAGCATAAATAAGATAATCAAAAGAATACTGCCTATGAGTGTTCTCATAAAAACTATCTCATAACTGCTCATTGCTATATGACTTGCAACTATACCGTTAAGTCCAAACAGCAATAGTGCTGATATATATTTTATAAATGCTATTTTGTTCATATTGAATACACCTGTAAATTTTCTTATGTTATATACTATATTTCTCCAAATCTATCCTGCCGTCCGGCTCAAAAACAATGCCTTCTGATTCGAGCAGTTGTCTTTGAACTCCTTCGCCGCCAAACGCAAAACCAGGTGCAACCTTGCCTTCTCTGTTTACAACTCTATGGCAAGGAATAATCCCTGGTTCAGGATTTATGTGCAGAGCATATCCTACAACCCTTGCCCACCGTGGATTCCCTGCAAGCAATGCCACCTGTCCATAGGTCGCAACCTTGCCTTTGGGAATGCTTTTCACAACCTCATATATCTTTTCAAATGTGTTCATAGATTTCACCTTTCAATTCTCGGTTGAAACAATCCAATTCTTTGACCATAAAAATAAAACTTCGGACATTTTGTCAAACTCAACCGCTCCACTATTTTTTAGACTCAAAAATGTTTCAACAATAGCTCGTTCATCGGCAGAAACAATTTCCAGTAAATCTTTTTGATGGCTGATATACTTTCCTGTTTGCTGAAAAGCTATCGCCTGTACAAGAAAAGACGCAGATTTATATAATCCCCTTAAAATTTCTTCGCTCTTTTCATACAGCATATTATGCACACAGCCATGATAGATATTGCATGCACCGATTCTTATTGCTCTGTTAACAGCAGTTTCGGTAATCTTAGGCAGTAATTCATCAAGGCTTCCTTTTATCGGCTTTGTATCATAATAAAACTGAAAAAGGTCTGAAGACTCCCAGTTTAAGATTTCACTTTTTCCTGAAAGGAATCCGCAAATCAATTCCCTGTTCGGCAAGGTATCAAGCATCGTATTATAGGTCTTTATATCCGCAGGGGACAATTCATCGAGTATTACAACAATATCAATATCACTTTTTTCTGTTGCCTCGCCACGACCATAGCTACCCTGCAGACCGACAAACCACACACGGTCTCCAAAAGTGTCATTTATGGTTTTCAAAAAATTATCCATCCAAGTTTTAATTTCTATCATTTGGGTTACCTCGTCAAATTTAAACTTATTTCTTCGGCTGATAAAGCCCTACTGTTTCTTTATTTCTATACTCGTGCTTTTCGTAATAGCCGATTAGACTGCCGTCATCATCACGAAGAGCAACCATATACACATCTTTGTTTTCCTCGTCATTGCGATATGTGTATATGATGTTGTTGTCCTTGCTCTCTTTAAACCAAGCAAGCACCTTGTCTATCTGCTCATTAGCCTTTGGCGGATGGCAGTCTTTAATGCTTTTGCCCGTCAAATTCTTGTGATACCGAGTAATCGCAGATGGATTCATATATACAATGATATCATCTATATCGCAAACAACGACAGGGGCAAGGTCTTGGTCTAATACACTTTTTAATAATTTATTTAACATTTTATTTCTCCATTCCGCAGTCATATGCATTTTTTGATACAACCTCATCATAGTACATCGCGCCATAAAGTCTGTATCCGCCTGCAAAATTGTAAGCATCAAAACCGTTTTGCATAAGTATTCTTGTCGCAAGATAGCTCCTTAAACCGCTCTGGCACATCACATATACAGGTTTTGATTTATCGAGTTCTGTAAGTCTTTCACGCAGTTCATCAACTGGAATATTGATAAAGCCCTCTGCATGACCGCGCATATATTCGTAGACGGTTCTTGTATCTAAAAGCGTGACATCGTCTCTTTTTTGAAGTGAAGGAATATCCTCATAATAGAACTGCCCTACAATACCATTTTTCATATTTTCAATGATAAAGCCTGCCATATTCACAGGGTCTTTTGCCGAAGAATATGGCGGTGCATAGGAAAGCTCAAGGTCTTTTAGCTTGTCCGCTGTAAGTCCTGCAAAAATTGCAGTGGCAATCACATCAATTCTTTTTTCAACACCCTCATAACCTACCGCTTGAGCGCCAAGGATTTTATATGTTTCCTTTTCAAATATAACCTTTAGTGTCATAACTGTTGCCCCCGGGTAGTATCCTGCATGAGAAAGGGGTGAAAGAATAACTTTTTCATAAGCAATATTGCTTAATTTAAGCTGAGTTTCAGTCATTCCTGTTGATGCGACTGTCATATCAAAGAGCTTAATAACCGATGCTCCTTGCGTGCCTTTATAAGTGCTGTTAATCCCGCAAATATTGTCTGCCGCAATTCGCCCCTCTTTATTGGCAGGGCCCGCTAATGTTATAACTGCCTTATCATTTGAAATAAAGTTTTCCACCTCTACCGCATCACCAACTGCATAAATGTCCTCGTCCGAGGTTTGCATGTTGTCAGAAACTGCAATTGCCCCCTTTACGCCCAATGCGAGTCCCGCTTCCTTTGCAAGCGTGTTTTCAGGCAAAACACCAACAGATACAATGACCATATCGGCAGGTATTTCCTGACAATCGGTAACAACCATATTATTCTCAATACTTTTTACATTGGCATTTAAAAGAATGTTGATGCCCTTTGTCCTTAAATTTGTGTGGACAAATGATGCAATGTCACTATCTACTGTGTTTAAAAGGTGGTCGCCTTTTTGGATGACAGTAATATCTATTCCTCGGTTTTTAAGATTTTCCGCCATCTCAAGTCCTATAAAACCACCGCCGATGATAACGGCTGTCCGAGTAGGATTGTTGTCTGTAAACTCACGAATTTTAAGCGTATCTTCTACCGTGCGAAGTGTGAAAATATTACTGAAATTACCCTTACAAAAATCAGGCATAACAGGCTTTGCACCGGGAGACAAAATGAGTTTGTCATAGCTTTCTTCAAACACGTTTCCGCTCATTTTATCCAAAACCGTAACAGTTTTTCTTTCGCGGTTTATTTTAGTTACCTCATGGAGCGTTCTTACATCAATTTTAAATCTCGACCAAAATCCTTCGGGAGTCTGTAAAAACAAATCTTCTTTGTCAGAGATTTCTCCACCGATATAGTAAGGGAGTCCGCAGTTTGCGTAAGAAACATATCCGCTTCGCTCAAAAATGATTATCTCCGCATTTTCATCAAGTCTTCTGATTCTTGCCGCAGCCGTAGCACCGCCTGCAACTCCTCCAACAATAACAACCTTCATTTTTACACCTCCGTTATTCAAAACTTTCTTATTTTATTCTATAATAGCAAGTAGACTTGCCCGAACCTTCACGCTTTAATTCTCCTTCGCTTACCATTTTACGAAGTGCCCCTTCAACGGAGCTTATGCTGAGTGACGGACAGAGTTCTCTGATATCCTGTTTGGTAAAACGCCCCACCTTATTCAGTGACGCCTTTCTCACCATTTCAATTGCAGGAAGTTTTTCTTCTACGATGGAAAATCTGTCTTCAAAGTCTTTATATGCAGCAAGGATAGTACCAAGGATGTATTTTATAAACGGTGTTGCATCCTCTAAGCCTTCATGCCATCCATCCTGAGATTTATTAAGGGAATCGTAATATAAATCTTTGTTGCTTGCAATTTTAGCTTCAAGCGAGATGTATTTACCAACATAAAATCCGCTTCTGTAGAGTAACAAGGTGGTAAGCAGTCTTGACATTCTTCCATTACCATCATTAAAAGGATGAATGCAAAGAAAATCGTGAATGAATGTCGGAATTGCAATAAGTGGCTCAAGCTCGAGATTGCCGATAACTTTATTATATTCCTCGCAGATTTTATCAAGTGCTTCTTCCGTTTCAAATGGTGCAAGCGGAGTAAATAAAACCTCTGAATGTCCGTCAGGGTAAGTTGCGCTTATATAATTTTGCACACTCTTTGTTTTGCCAGCCATAGGGTTATTCATATGACTGTACATTATTTTATGAAGTTGTAAGATATAGTTTTTAGAAATTGGAATTGCATCAAAGTTCTCATGGATAATATTAAGAGCATCTCTGTATCCCGCAATTTCTTGTTCATCACGGGTTCTGGGAGTCGTTTTTTCTGCTACAAGTTGTTTAATACGTGTATTTGTTGTAACGATACCTTCGATTGCATTGGAAGACTCTGTGCTTTGTACCTTTGCGATTTCCACAAGTTTTTCAAGTTCTTCCGGGCGCATCTTTAAATAGAAGTCCTGTTTTCCAGCTTCTTTATATATGCTAGCTACAAGACCGAGAAGTTCAGAATCCCATTTATGTTCTTTGATTATCGAATAATTAAACATTCTCATGCCCTTAACCTCCTTTCTTCCCCTTAAATATTATCACATATTAAGGGAATTGTCAATGCTTTAAGTAGGTTTTCCCTTTTTTATTATTTGTTTTTAAGGTAAAGTTATTCTGCAAAACTGTTTCATCCTTTCATATGTTTTTTCTAACATTTTTCTAGCACTTTTCTAGCGAAAACCCAAAAAATGCATCAAAAAGCGGCAATACGAAAATCGCAAGAACAGCAAAGGCTTTGAAGGATTTTAACCCCTCAAAGCCCTTATTTTATGCGGTTTTTATCGCTTTTTAAGTTCCTTTAACTTCCGCTAATTTACTCTATCTAAAAAGACTGTCTAGGAGCTCGAAATGCGTTTGTCTTCACGGGCACGTGGGGTCGAAACCCTCCTTTTACGCATATTACAGGGTTTTGTATAAAGAAACGACCTCCTCAAAGTTTAGATTTTCGGTCTAACTTTCGAAGGTCGCTTTATGGGGGAATGTTTCTTGCTGTATGTTATTTTTTTATTATAACTTAAAAATGTTTATCGATAGTTCATGTCAAAATACCAAAGGCTAAATTAAAATTCCATTGCAAAAATGGCATGTCCATCTATTTTTGGTACAATAAAATTAATACGTCCATTTTCATAGGAAAAATCAATTGCTTCTCCACCTGGCACGTAGTATGCCTTCTTTGGTGCTCTTTCCCATGCAATCGAAAATTCATTGTCACAAAGTTTAATACCCTCTTCAATAATACCCACACTGTTTTTTTGTTCAGGGCAATAAGCAAGAGCATGTAAAAGCAATAAATTATCTTTGGCCGTCAACGACGCACGTGCAAAAGAAGGCAGATTTGTTTTAAGTATTTTCCCAATATTAAGTCGATTTAAACATCCTTCTATAACTTTTTTATGCGCAGGATAAGAGTGAAGATAGTAATCTTCGAAAATTTTAAAGTTAATGTGAATTACATTATCCTGTTGCAGAATTGCGGCGAATTTTTCGCTTTTTTCAGAATAAGGCGTATAAAAATACCCCTGATGTCCGTCCCAATGTTTATCAAAATACGGCGTCCAATAATCTGCAAGGACAGTATTGCCTTCCTTTGAAATAAGTGCAATCCCCTGCTCATATATTGCTGTAGGCATATCCGGTAAGCCAAAACCTGCCTCTTGGCAGATTTTAAAATATGATTTATTAAATGGCTCTTTACCGCCGCAATCAAAGTTCCATTCTTTTGCAGCAAACCCTGATAAATCACGCTTTAAACCAGCAGTTCCTGACGAAATCACCTTGCCTCCGTTTTTAAGATAGTCAGACAGCTTCGCTGCCGTTTCATCACTAAACGTCATACAATCAGGAATAATCAGGAGTTTAAAGTTTGAATAATCCATATCATCCGTAATAACGTCAAACTGATATTTAAGTTCAGACAACATACGCACAGCACCACGCACGCTGCTAAGACCACGTTCAATATCTCTGCCCTCGGCAGTTTCGCCTTTTGCGGTAAACTTCCAGTCATTTTTAGAAATCATAACCGCTATTTCAGGGATATACTTTGTGTTATCTGTCCACTTTTCTACTTTTTCGACATCTGTATAAATTTCTTTAATCGTTTCAAAAACGGCTTTTTCAGGAAGACCACGTGGTGGCAGATGATCTCCTATAGATACTTCCACTCCACTTGCCAAGGCTGAGTATACGTCAAATTCAAGTCCTGCTTTTTCGCGCAAACCGCCAAAATCGCCCCACGAAGCATGAAAACGACCAGTCATAAAGACAACATTCTCAAATAAGTTTCTTTCATAAGCTACCTTGGTAGGAAAACAGTCATATCCCCAACCGCCAGTCGCTAAGCATTCAATTTCGGAATGAGAATCCATATGCGTACGACCTGGAAGACAAGTCTTGTTTTTAAGTGCACCGTTTATAAAGAAATATTTATCTTTCGGCACTGCAGCACGCAAGCGCTCTGCCATTTTAAGAATTTTTCGTTCGTTAAATTCAACGACTGCACTTTCGTCTTCAATATCAATTCCCTCTGCTACCATAGCATCAATACACTCACTGCCATAACAAGGTTTAGGGAAGTTAAAGCAGTCAACAAATATACCGTCAACCTCCGGATAAAGCTTTAAAACCTCGCTTACCTCAGCAAGCAGATGATCACCATAACCTGTATTATAGCACATATGTCTTATGTTATTGCCTGTTCTGTCGCCCCATATAATCTGACCATCGCGGTCAACTACAGTCCACTCGCGATGCTTATCTGCAAATTCCTGACAAAGGCCGGCGTTAAAATACGCAGTTACACCAATATCATGTTTGTGACATTCAGCAAGTAGCTCACCAAAAATATCGCGTCCTTTTAAATACGGATGCATTCTGCCAACCTTGGTTGGATAATAAGAATATCCTAGATTGCATCTTGCAAAAAAGTTTATATATTTAACTTTTGCATCAACGAGTGTTTGAACAAATTTTTCAGCACAAAAATCATCACCCAAATCCGGCAGGGCCGGCATGTTATGAAAATCAAAATGAACCGCTCTTTTTATCTTTCTCATATTTAATCACTCATCCCATAATAACAAATATTTTTTATGCTAAGACGTATCTGTTTATTCATCAAAGTTGCATAGTTTGCCTTCCTGCATAACCTTTTGCACATTGAATTTATCATCGACAAAGATAAGATCTGCCTTTTTACCAACCTCAATAGAGCCAAGCTCACGGTCTAAACCAATAACCTTAGCAGGGTTTAACGATCCCATTACAAAGGCCTGTGCTATACCGCAATTTGTACTCTGCATAACATTCTGACACGCCTTGTCCATAGTAAGCTTGCTACCACTGATGCTGCCTCTGTCATCAAAGTTTATATCAGTAATATGAGCATACTCAGGTGGCGTCGGATTTTGATACACTGTACTATCAGTAATCAAAACTGTTCTGTGAACTCCCTTGCAACGAATCAACATTTGCTGCATTTCCGGTTCTACATGAACGCCGCAGGAATCACTGATAAGTTCTGCATACATATCCGGTTCTGCCAGACAATATTCTTCCGGTCCCGTTTTTCTTATACCAACTTTTTCTTTTACTCTGCCCGTAGCATCAGAAAAATGGGTTAAAACAATT